>NZ_PYMC01000009.1 GCF_003026475.1 Photobacterium lipolyticum | reverse complement strand
GATCAATACCAATTATCTTATGCTTAACCATGGTCTTATCCTTCTCGATTTCAGATAGTAGAAACAACACTATCTTGGCGCATTATGACGCCGTTTGGGAGAGGGAGGAGACCATCTCATCACTACAGTTAAATCTGTAAGCAGATGCATCGATCTTAAGCGAAGGATCGTAGATGTTAATTCACGCTAATATATTTATTATATTAGCGTAAGGTATGACTATTTTGATAGTGGTATGGTGAATGGGTTAAAAGGGAAAAATAAATTTTCACGCTCTGAAAGTTCATATATTTTAGCTCTATCTAACTTACGTAGTAATAAAACTGTGTCAGTCTGTAAATAGTTTTTTTTTGTGTTAATCCAATCATCAAGATAACTTGAGTCACCTGTTTCAGCAGTGTAATTTATTAAAGCCATAGTGTAGCTAACTTCTTCTTGTTTGTAACAGCGTGCCATTGCTATCTCATTAACAACCAGAAAGACAGCGCGTTGGTTTTTTTCCGGTAAATCTGTTAGCCAAGGCTCTGAAACTGATGGGGTTGGACGTTCTTTTAAGGAGTTACAAGCTGAAACTTTCTTGTTTAATACGTTGTAGTGATTCATTAGTGTTACTTTTAATTCTGAATCAGATTGCAATAGCGAGTTAGCCCATAAATTTGACGTAAATAACAAACAAACTAGCCACAATAATGGGTTTAATTTATCGTAAGGCATTATACACGCACCCCCAAAACTTACTTTCTTCACCCATTGTAGAGTTCATTGCCTGTCCTGCAATAAATTCTAATCTATTTCGCTTAATTTGTGGGACTGCACTTATGGCATCAGCATAACTTTTCCAGTCAGAGGTGCTAATTTGATAACTTGCTGACACTGTTGAAACACCTAAATATGAATTTCGATCTGCAAAAATTTGAAAAAATGGAATTGCTCTTAATATAGTATCAAGATATGAACTCATTTCTACAATATTGTTCATATCCTCTATAGCTTCTTTGGTTTTGAACGATGGTTCAAAGTGGTTTACTTGACAAAAATCACTCATTAGATCGCCTATCATTAAATGTGAGGTTAAGTAGTTTTATTTAGCCGACCATCTCAAACTAAAGCTATCAAGATAGATTGTAATTGCGATAGATAATCACTTTTTAGCGCAACTGATATGATGATGATTGATTGTTTTTAGAACGATATCTGTTGGGCAATACGGAGTTTCAAACAGATTTAACAAACGACTATGGCGTCAATAGTTAATTTAAGCTGTTTTTGCATCCCATAAAACGCCATCTCTCAGCATCGAATTTAGGATGACAACCATCTTCCTTACGCAGGCAATGATGGCCACTTTTTTTGGTTTTCCTTCAGCTAGAAGCCGTTGATAGGTCGTCTTAAAAACAGGGTTACATTACATAGCAGACATCATTGCCATGTAGAGAACGGTTCTGACCTGGGCCCGACCGCCCTGTATTTTCCTGTGTCCTTTATAGCGTCCACTTTCCCTGTTCATGGGGGCGACGCCGACGAGGGCTGCAGCTTGTTTGTTGGTGATATAGCCGAGTTCCGGAAGGTTGCTAATGATAGATGCGGAGGCAATTTTTCCGATACCGGGCATACTTTGTAGTATTTCATTTTTGGCCTGGTATTCAGGGCAACTTTCAATTAATGCGACGATTTTCTTTTCAGTTTTTCCGATTTGATTTTTGAACGCCGTCAGGATTGGTTTGATGGTCATAGCCAGGTGTTTAGGTAGTATTTGGAGGCGATTCTTTTCCATGGTTTGCATTGATAGAAGCTGATTTCTTCGGATGACCAAATCCGCCATAAGCCGCATGGATTCAGGCTTCAGCTGAGTTAATGCTGGTTTTATAGCCTCGGCATAGTGGCCGATAAGCCTTGCATCGAGTTTATCCGTTTTAGCGCGTTGACCGATGGCACCGGCAAAGCGTTTTACATGAACAGGGTTTGCAATCACATAAGGGATATTGGCGTCGGCACAGGCAATAATGAAGGGCATTTCCAGCCTGCCAGTGGCTTCAATCACGACCCGTTGTGGTGAGTATTTTTTAATGGTATTGATGGCATCTTTAATCCCTTTCTCATCGTTAGAAACGGAGAAGAAAATATCGAGTGGCCGGATGTAAATATCGAGTTGAGACTTTCCGGTATCGATGCCGATATTAATGTTTTGAATTGTTGAAGTATCCATAATAAGCTAACTCTGCATTGCGTAATGCGGGTTCGAGACCCAGTAGACTATTCGAGTGTTGTGCTTGGAGTCCTATACAGTGTTCACGTTTGTTATCGGTCTCTCATCAGAGGAGCCAAGCATCAATCGAACTACGGTATAGAAAGCTTTAGTTGCAGCTAAAGCCTGGGTCTCACTTTACCCTGAAGTTGGTTTTATTATCCATACAAAGTATCAAGGTGACGCATTACACTCGGCATTTTTGGTTTGAAATTCAGTGGATTTGGTGAGTTCATCGTGGCGCACCTTATCCTAGGCGTTACCTGCTCTTATCAAACTAGTTCATCTGTGAAGTGAGCCGAAGCATTTATTACCAGCTCGTATATGCTACATGCCTTATATTAAGCGAGGTGATTATGTCTATTAGGGAATTTTGTAGTATTGAAGGGTTAGAGATCTCTTATGGATCGGAGCTAGCACTAAAGGAAATTAACGACATTGTAGAGCGAGGCAATTTATTGGCTTCTCTTACTGCAAGTCTTGTAGTTATACAGGTCATCAATGGTACATTTAAAGGAACAGCCCAAAACATAACTAAATATGATTGGGAGCAGTTTGGTGAAGCAATGATAGGTGTTAACAAAATTACCCGTACGCGCGTAGGTAACACTGCATTTGATATGGCTTTGAAAACAACGGGTAAAGAATACAGTTTTTGGAAGTGTATATATGAATCGACTTTATAAAAGTATGACTATAATGTGCCTGTTTCTGAGTATTTCAGTGCATGCTGATACTATGTCAGATGCTTTTAACATATTAAATCAAGAGTATGAAAAGTGTGACGCCACTAAAAAAGTGATAAGTAGTGTATCAAATAATTGGTTTAATTCTTTATCAATCGAAGATAAGAAGTCAGTTTTACCAATTGTAGATTACATGGCAATGCGGCGTTGTACAAAGGATGCTGATGCTGAATATTCTCTTGTTTTAGTTGACTATGCCGCAGAAACTGGTGATTTTAAACCTCTTGAAGCTTGGGTTGGTTTGATTGGAATTAACAAGAGCATGCATGAATCTATTATGCGACTTGGTATGTCAAATCTTCTTGAACTATCAAAGAGCGAGGAGTTTCTAAAACCAATAATGTTAATGGAAACAGCTGAACAACTGGACTTATTACCGTAACATTCTCGCAGGTAACAAAACAATCAAGGTGATGCATTACACTCGGCATTTTTGGTTTGAAGTTCAATGGATTTGGTGAGTTTATCGTGGCGCACCTTATCCTAGGCGTTATAAGTTTTCAGGATAGTATTATGGAAAATGTTCTAAAAAATGGAAAATGGCTTAATGAGCCTAAGTCTTATTATGTTGGTAAAGATTCAGTAATTATTGATACAGAACCAGAAACCGATTTTTGGCAGCGCTCTTATTATGGATTTAGAAATGACAATGCCCCTGCCTTTTTATTTGAAAGTGCCGAGAATTTCACATTTACAGCTAAAGTAGATTTCGAATATAAACACTTGTTCGATCAATGTGGTCTTATTATCTATATTAATAGTGAAAATTGGTTTAAAGCTTCTATCGAGTATGATAATTCTGACTTTTCAAGGCTTGGTAGCGTTGTTACAAACAATGGATACTCTGATTGGGCTACAAATGATATCGAAACACCTAAATGTATTTGGTATAGGCTAAGTCGTCGAGGGCCTGATTTTTTGATTGAGTCTTCATTTGATGGCGTTGAATTCCGTCAGATGAGATTTTTCCATTTGCATGAACTTGGAGAAACGACCGTCGAAATGGGTAAATTGAATCCTCCATTGCCAGCAACTCAAGCGGTTAACTTTGGTCTATATGCATGTAGTCCAACCAATTCTAGCTTCAAAGCTGAGTTTTCAGACTTCAGGCTCGACGAATGTAAATGGCTGGCTCATTGCGCAGCGTAAAAAACTTATAACAAGGCAATCAAGGTGATGCCTTACACTCGGCATTTTTGGTATGGAGTTCTGTGCGCTTGGTTAGTTGCCGCTATGGAGCGCAGTGGATTAGCGATACACTGCAAGCTGTGGTTAGGTATCTTCATTATTTATTTCTGGTGCGTACTATCAAAAAAGCGTTTCAGGTTATCTGGCACCCGTTCAGTTCGATGTGCTACCTCTCGCTCTTCTTTGGCACCACCATATACTTCCATAAGAATGGCCTCTATGATTAGTCCTTTTGGTGGAACAACATACCATTGCCCCTGATATTCCCACTCGCGGCATGATACTTCTCCTTCACAATCACAGAGAGTGCCACATGATTCGCAGCGGCTTTCCCTAAAGTTCATCTGAATGTCTTGGCCATTCACCCGGATTGTGGGAGATACGACAAAACCAAGTTCTGCTGCCTGTACCTCGCTTTTGACATGAATCTTCTGGACGTTCACTTGAGTACCTGTTGCTTCAAGAATCTTACTAACTTCCGTAATCGCTTCATCCAAACTGGATTCTGTACCTTGGCACCGTGTACAGATACTTAAATCCAGATACATGAAATCTATATCTAAGTGTTCCTTCTTTACTTGCATATTATTCGGTAATGTCGATGTACCCTGAGAACCACAGCATACTGAATCATTCTCCCCTTTATTAGATCCATTAGGTGGAGCACAACAACCCGTATCGGAAGTAGACGATGACTCACTCATGTTCACTGCCTCATAGCAACAACCGTTTGTATCTTTAACTTTAGAGCTCATATCGACCTCAATAAATTAAATGATTAAGGACGCCTAACAGATAATTAGACTCCTCCAACCTTTTATTATTATAGGAGGACGGGAATCATTCACATAAAATAAAACATGGCAAAATTGTGAGCGAGTTTGAGTCGCAAAGAATACGTAACACGCTTGGGGGGGGGGGCGAAACCGAGATAGCTTCTCGCGCACGCTTTAACCGAAAGCGAGCCTGAAACGGCACTAGCTCCAAAACCACCAAGTCTTGCACAACGCTTGCTTTTGTGAGAAACCGAGCGTCATACTGATCATCATCTGTCCCAGAAGTTTCAGACACTGAATTCAGTGAGTAAAATCCTTAATGAGGTGAACCTTTGAATAATCTAGTTTGGCTTATTAAGATTACTTAAAGATTTAGTCCCGATAATTTCTCTTTGACTACTTAAAAAAATCAACCAATTTAGTTGAAAAATCTTCTTTATTCATAGATTTGAGTATCTATCCGTTCCTGAATCACAAACCACGGAAAAAGATGACATCCTGCACAAAATTTAAATTCAATAATAATTTATTTTTTACGGAATTATTCACCGACCTACCCCATATATTCAGCTTATCTATCTACAAGCAGTTCTTTACGCAGTTAATAGAATAAAAGCACTACTCACCTGATTATTCCCAAACATGACTAATTATTATCAGATTAATCTGTGATTTTTCTCTCACTTCAGTCCCAACCTTAGTATTAACATCATTGCATATTTTTACTTCAAGTCGATACGGTCCAATAAATAGACAATAAGGAATAAGCAATGAAAAGTGGATTTCTGCGTTTAAATGCTGCCGCTGCAGCTGTATTCGCAACTGTCTCTCTGGGTGGTTGTAATGATGAAACGACAACAATAACTTCACATTCCTCCCCAACACCTCCTCCAATTACTGCCCCTGAAATAAATCCTGCAATTGAGATGCGCAAGATATTTGCTGATTATCAGGCGGCAAGTAAAAATCTAGATAGTTCTCCTTTTGGCCAGATGACAGATCAGATGGCATCATCTCTTCAATCTTTGGACAGGATGTATCTCGATAAGTTGGAAGCCTTGGACAGAGATAAACTGTCTGATGAAGACAAAATCTATTTTGATACTTTCCTCTTCGATCGAAATATTACTATTCGTGGCGGAACACTACCAAACGCGAGATTTGGCAGCTTTGATATTCCAATTACGCATTTTTACAACTATGTAAAGTGGTACGCATCAGAAGCGGGTGATACCCAAACTTCGTCGCAAGCCTATCAGGACCATCTTCAAACCGTTCGGGATTACACATCCTGGGTTAATAACCTGCATTCACAGTATTTGATGGGTGAAGTAGAGCGCATTCAACTGTCCAAAGTGTTAATCGATCGCTACGTAAACAGTACTGAAGAGAGTGTTGCGAAAGACAACTATGCAATGTTGAAGTCTGGTATTAGCGACATACAAACTCATTCAGATCAATACGATGCAGCATTTATCGCAGAATATAATACAGCGGTAGACGACGCCATTGCAGCGACTTCAGATTTGGTTGCCTACCTGAAAGGAGATTACAATACAGCAGCAAGAGGAACAGGAGCACTGACTGATACCAATATTGGCTGGGGACATTTGCCAAACGGACAAGCGTGGTACCAGTGGCATTTAGATCGAAACAGTACGACAGGTAAATCGGCTACGGAACTTAGTAAATTGGGGGAGCAGTTAGTAGCCGATGCCAAAGCAGAGATGGAGCGGGTTGCTCTGGTCATTGTTGATAAGCATGGGAAGACGATCACCGAAAAATGGCGAGATAAAGATCAAAAGGTAATCGATCGTACATTCGAGCTGGTTGATGCCGATGGAAAAATCGTGCTGAATGAGTTTTTTGCCTATCTGAACAGTGAAAAATTCTTTTATGGGCGTGATGGAAGAAATATTTCCGGAACACCTTACGATGAAAGCTGCGGAAATGCATCAATTCCATCCGCATGTGAGGCTGCACTCGAAGACTACTACAAGTTCAAAAACGATGCGAACGGTGTTGTTGCACAATACTTCAAGCCAATTAAGACTGATTACAGCATCGTACCAATACCTGCAGACGGTGAACTGTATGAGGGGGTGGGATCTTATGGCGGCAATGAGTTTAATTTAAATACAAACCCAAATTACAGCCTCCAGAAATGGAATGTCTCTACCTTGTTGCTCCATGAAGCAGCCCCTGGTCACCACTTCCAGAATGCCTATTCGATTGAGTATCCACCTGCTGATAAGCCAAACTATATTAAAAATGTGTGGTATACCGCATACGCTGAAGGTTGGGCACTGTATACCGAATGGCTGGGACTGGAAATGAACATCTATGGTGAACTTGATGAGGCGGGCAAACCAACATTCAAAAATGCCACTGGTATGTGTAAGACTGATCTGGATTATAACGAATTCCAAGGCGGTATTTACACCGACATGGAAGAGTGTAATGCTCTACAGTACTTTGGCAGCCTGAACGAAGCCCAACTCCGTAACATGCGCCTTGCTGTTGACACCGGTATTCACGCGAAGGGCTGGAGTATCCAGCAAGCACGTGATTACATGAGAGCCAATTCGGCATTAGGGGATGGGGATATAGAATCTGAAAGCTTCCGCTACGCTGCATATGTTGGGCAAGCGGTCTCATATAAGTCAGGTTATCTCGTCATAAGAGAAATGCTTGAGAAAGCACAAACGGAGCTTGGCAATCAGTTTGATTGGGCTGCTTTCCATGATCAGCTATTGAAATACGGTGATCAACCAATGGAAGTCGTTCAAACCAGTATTGAAAACTGGATTGAGACACAAAAATAATCTTCCACTGAGAGCTGCTTTCGAGCAGCTCTTTTTCACATGCGATGTATGGAATTACGTTACCTCATATGGGTCGCAAACAGTGAAGCTCCCCCCCTCCCCTGCAAGACCGTTTCATTTATTCAATGCACTCGCATCATGGCCTTTTGCCCCCTCACCGCCAAAGGCTCATGGTGAGGACATATAGAGCAAGGTTTGATGAAAAAGAGATAACTCGCTGAATAATTGGAGTTATCATTATGTATGCACAGAGGAATTCAGCCGGCTCATCAGTTCAGGCTGCAATCCAGAACGGTTATAACGTGACACATAAGGTCACACAAAACGTCGTTCAAAAGATGGTGAAGGCACATTGCATTTCTCGATGCTGAAAAAAATAAACACTTTCTACCTTCGGATCCTCCGCTACACGGGAAGTCCCAAACGAAATTCAATGACAGCGTCACTACGAACAGGTCAGCGGTATCGGGCGATGGGGAATGCCGATTACTTAAAGCAGCGACTAATTGATGGAAATGGGAACTATAACGACTGCGAAGATATCCGTTTTGCTTCAAAAGCCATTGCGCAGGCAGAGCTGAAACGTGAGAAAATTGACTGGTTCAGAGCATTCAATTGAGTCAAGCTTCAAACTTAAGACTCAGTGCCATCAGTTCAACAGGCCATCCTTAACCGCTTTTATTAATCTAACTTCGATCGCATCCCAAAGCTGGTGACTCCCCTCAGAAATACGACGGCGATTCAATGAGAAAACTTTCTCTTTCGGGATATTGTGCTTTTTCCAACTATGGCCGTTATCATGAAGATTATGGAGTAAAGGTGGAACACGATCTATTGCCCTTGCATATTTTGATTCGGGAGTTTCTCCTGCTTCAAACTCATGCCATAACGATAGATATTGATCTGCTTGACCTTGAGGAAGAATAGCAAAGATCCGTCTTATCCCAGACTCTTCATTCAATTTATTCTCAACTGTTTCACTTGAATAAATGATTTTGTCATCGGCATCGATCTCACCTAAATCGTGAATCAACAGCATCTTAATCACTTGATTTATGTCCACGGGGTCATTGGCGTAATCTTTAAGAATTAGAGAAGAAAGACAAACATGCCAACTATGTTCCGCTGAATTCTCATAGCGCCGAAGGCCGACGGGGCGAGTTTTACGAATAACCGATTTTAATTTTTCAACCTCGACAATGAAGTTAAGTATTTGCGTAATTTCATTCATCGATAGACTTCCATTAGTATTTAACACATTCTTCAAGCGTAGCTGAATCCGAACCAAAACTGCGAGCATAAAGCATCATCTCGATTTTTTATTGCCTGGTACGATTTAGATTTAACTGTGAAGTAAGTTTTTCTTTCTCTTCTTCACTTTCAATAAAAGAAATTATGTTTATTGAAATATCAACGAGACGATTACAACCTATGATCAATTCTTCATCGTTAGGCGTTTCAATACCATGAAGTAAATTGTTTTTCATTCTTCTTAAATAACTCAGTTCATTAGCTTCATCGACAGTAATTAATTTTCCATCAACAAGCTGCTCAAATTTTGCGGTGGAAAATTTTTTATGATGGCAATTCTTCTCACTATTAATAACACTGACTGCTTTTTCAAGAACTAGCCATGACTTAACAAAAAACTCAAATCCAGAGACATCAATTTTACTACCTAATAATCGCTTGAAATAATTTTCTAACTTATGATCACTTTCATCGTGAGCAAAGGAATCGCTAATCATCATAGTAAACAATTGATCTGATATTGTCTCCTTCTCGCTCTGATTGACTTTACTTAGATAATCAGTGAATTTCTTCGCACTAAAATCATCCGTTCCTTTTATGTAATTAAATAATATTTTTGTATCTCCTAGTTTTAGTTTCTTAATGTAATTTTTATTTAGTGTGCTTGTTATTAAACTAGTAAGCTCATATCTGCCTGATATATCATTATTTCTTTTTGTTCTTTCTGTCATTGCTTTTTGCAATCTTTCCAGGGCTATTTCTCCAGTTAGAACCAAGCCATTTATTTCATCTAGGATCAAAAGCTCTTCTTCAGATAAGTTTCCTGAAAGAGGTTTATAAACTAGATCGTGTTCAACCTCAGACCAAGCATGCATAAGTACAGATGCAACTTGTATTTCAAAAATAGCATTTTTATATCTATCTTTGCTCTTGTCTATATCAGCTATGTTGACTCTATAATGGGAAGCCCAATAACCAGAAAATCTTTTTTCAAATTTAGGTTTATGAGATTTTTCAGGAAAAACCTTTCTCTTATTTACTTTGAACAATTCATACACGATCTCATCAACAGGCTCCCTGTCTGATGGGAAATATAAAGCAACCCTAACACCTGCGAGGTCGACAATATCATCAAAAATATCACTTACTTTTTTGTATGGTTTATTATGATTTCGTTGTTCAAGCTTTATTTTTAACCTTTCAGGCTTCTTAGCTCTATATGAAACTATTGCCTTGATACCTCTTTTCGCCAACTCCTGTTCAAGTTCATTTGAACCCAATCTCGCCAGCTCAGCATAAAAATCGTATTGCCGGTTGTACTGTCCCAAAAAATCGTCAATAACATCCATAAATATTTATAAATCCTTGTAGAGCAAGAAACAATTTTGTAATAAGGTTCGTCACGTTAAACCAACCAATAACCGATCTCGACTTTGTTCAGTTCGTGATTAATCATATTGAAACTCACATTACCAACAAGTATTCCATTAAACCATATACCACAGACCATCTATTTTCCATCGGTGTGATCGTGAAGAGATCTCCGAGTAGACAAAATATAGTCTTGGGCGATTTTTGCAGTGTGGCAGTTAGGTCTGTTAGCTTGAAAAAATCACTGCACTAAAAAAAATAACCATAAGGCTATTTTCCGGTATATGTAAACTAAGGAATCGTAGTGGTCACACCGAAGTCTGAAAGATGCAGATAATACCGCTCTGCATGGCTAATTAAGGGGGCCAATTGCCAGAGCTGGCCCCTCCGTACCTGCGGCACCGACGATGCCCAATGAGCCATGTGATCTCCCCGGTTCTTGATTGCCGTTCAATCCATCAACACTTGCTGTTGCATCGGTACCGAATCGACCACCCTGACTAAGGGATCTGTAATTTCCTTTAGGGTCAGGAGATGGAACGATATTATCGCTTCGTTGAAGAAGGATCATGTCTTCGGCTTCCAAAACTTGAATACGTCGATGAGTACCTTCTGCCATCGCATTTACCAAGCTCGCCTTTCTGTCAATAATACTGAGCTTTGCATCATCTGCTGCCATTGCAGCACCGCTTATTATGCTTAATCCAACAACAGACAAGAATCTTATTCTGTGAATATTCATTTTTTCTCTACACCTTAACCTGCAACAACAACGATCAGCACGGCGGCAACTGAGTGTCTTACCCTCATAAGAAAACTGCTTGACCTTCGTTTACCAAGCCACTGACGAGTGTCTCCCCAAAATCAGGCCACTAAATATTGATGCTCATGTGGACAATCTTCCTACACAGCCATTCTTGTAATTAAGATTTTAACTTTAACTAGGGTGGTAGTATCGTACACCTTCTTCTCGTTGTTAGTATTAAGGAACATCATGTTTAAAGGTATTCATCATGTTGCATTATTTGCTCTGATTACGAGGTATCCAAGCATTTTTTACACCGAAGTTATTGGCCTATAAGTGATCGGTGAAAATTATCGAGAAGAACGAGATTCCCATATGGTTGAAGAAAGTAGAGAGTTGAAGCACGTTGTTGATTGTCTATAGGACTAGACACAGTTCGGTGTTTCTTCAAGATTTCTCATTTCTATATTAGAGCTCAGGGCTATCTAACTTTTGTTTCTTTATGAAGCCACATTGGAACCTATGCGACTGAATATACTTCCTCTACTCTCGGGTTTTATATCAGACAGTCCCTCCCGACGAAATGAAGACGGTGATAATCCTGCGTGTCTCTTGAATGCACGCGTAAAATTTTCTGGGTCACTGTCACCCATTTTTTGCGCAATATTAATGATACTGATATCTCTATTGAGTAGCGTTATGGCATGCACTGTTTTTTGCTGCATTATAACATTCTAAAAAATGGTGCCATGATATTTAAGTATCCGTTGAATGCTCCGTTTTGAGCAGCCGAAAATAGGGGGGGGGAAGGTGTAGTCAGCAGTGACAATTCAGGCAACTATTTACCTGACTGTGGGGCATAGATAACCCATATTGATGCACCTGATGACAACATTAGATTGGCTCACGGAAACAATGGTTTTAGATGACATGAAAATGGTCCAAGCGTGGGATTTGAGAGCCACACTTGTCGAGTAGACCGTGACGAGCCGGTATCAGGAATACGGAGAAAACATGAAAAGAGTACTAATAATTATCACATTGTTGTTTCTATGTGGCTGTCTTGGTATGCCAGAGCGAGTAACTCCGGTAAATGAATTCGAAATTAATAATTACCTCGGTAAGTGGTATGAAATAGCTCGACTCGACCATTCATTTGAAAGAGGTCTGACAAACGTTACTGCTGAATACAATTTGCGAGAAGATGGCGGTGTTTCTGTTCTTAATCGAGGCTTCTCTGAATCAGATGGTGAATGGCAAGAAGCAGAAGGAAAGGCGTTTTTTGTAAAATCACCGGATGAAGGTTATTTAAAAGTATCCTTTTTTGGTCCGTTCTATGGCTCCTACGTCGTATTCGATTTGGATAAAGAGAATTATCAGTATGCTTTCGTCTCGGGTCCTGACTTGTCGTATTTATGGTTGCTATCCAGAACCCCACATGTCGCACCTGAGATCTTGGAACGATTTATTACCATATCTAAAGAATTAGGTTTCGACACAAAAGAACTGATTTTAGTCGAACAGAAATAATACCTATCCAGGTCGCCGAGTGGCTTTAAGCCTCAGCCGCCAAACACCCTACAACATCCAATAGAATAGTTATAACGTGACACATAAGGTCAACCACACGGGCCATACAGCAATATTGGGCAATTCTGCTACGATGAGAATATAAAGCATAAAAGTACAAGTAAATTAATCGTTCGATACACAGTTTGTGGCTGAGGTATTCATGGTTGAAGCTGAAAGGAAGCCGGTACCCATAGGCGTTATCACGGAGATCCACGGCCCAGTGGCAGTTATCGACTGTGATACGCTGCCGCCTCTGCATCAGGCCTTGTGTGCCAACGTCGCAAATGAAACCTACCTGTTCGAGGTCCATCAACACCTTGATAAGCGCCATATCCGCACTATCATTTTGCACCGAAACGCTTCTTTGCATCGGGGCATGGTTGTTTATGATACTGGTGCTTCACTTCATATCCCTGTTACACCTGACTGCCTCGGACGCTTACTGAATATTTTCGGTGAGCCGCTGGACGGCGGCAGCGCGCTTAAAACGACGGAATTCCGTGACGTCCATAGCAAACCCGTTCCGATCCATGAGTCTGTAGGGGTAGGCAAAGTACTAGAGACCGGCATCAAAGTCATTGATCTTCTCTGCCCCTTCATCAAAGGCGGTAAAACAGGGCTGTTTGGTGGTGCAGGCGTTGGCAAGACGGTCCTGATCATGGAGTTCATGCACTCCGTCGCCACGCTGCACAAAGGGGTATCCGTCTTTTCTGGCGTAGGCGAACGGATACGCGAAGGTCACGAGCTTTGGCATGCAATACGCGATGCCGGGGTATTGCCGCAGACTCTGATGGTGTTTGGGCAGATGGATGAGTCGCCGGGGGTCCGTTTCCGTGTCGGGCTTTCGGCGCTGACCTATGCCGAATATCTGCGTGATACCCTGAAAAAAGATGTACTGTTTGTGATGGATAACATCTTTCGCTTCGTCCAGGCTGGCAGCGAGGTCTCCAGCCTTCTTGGACGTATGCCCGCGACCGTAGGTTACCAACCCACCCTGTCGACAGATGTCGCTGAGATGCAAGACCGGATCCTTTCTACGCACAACGGAACAATCACCTCGGTACAGGCAGTTTATGTGCCAGCAGATGATATGGCTGATCCGGCAGTCAGCACCATCCTCAGCCACCTGGATAGCACCGTGATCTTGTCTCGTGCGCAAGCCAGTAAAGGCATCTATCCCGCGGTTGATGTCTTGCAGTCAAGCAATAAGCTGATGGATCGCCATACGCTCGGACCTCGCCATTACAGCATCGCTGAAGGTGTTCGCGAACACCTGGCTCGCTACCATGAGCTGGAGGACATTATCACGATGTTGGGGGTGGAAGAGCTATCCGTCGCCGATCGCAAAATCATCATACGAGCACGCAAGCTTCAACGCTACCTCACTCAGCCTTTTTGGACGACAGCCGCACACTCCGGTATCCCTGGTGTGTCGGTACCGCTTGAATCTACGCTGACTGACTGCGAGAACTTTCTGCTTGGTCATTACGATGAGATCCCCGAAGAGCGATGCTATATGCGGGGCGTTATGGAGGATTTGGTACGGTGAAGGCGTTTACGCTCAGGCTTCAGGATGCCACTCATTCCGAGGAAATCGTGGATGTCTCTTCTTTTACCGGTGAAGACGACTCCGGCAGCTTCGGAATACTGGCAGATCACGCGCGTTTCATGACGATTCTTTCGGTCGGGATAGCGAGGTACCGTATCGGCGATGGTAGCTGGAAATATCTGGCTGTACCTGGTGGGGTTATTTATTTCCACAACAATATACTCACATTATGTACTTACCGCTATCTGCTGGATGATGACTACATGCGCATAAGCCAGGCTCTGCAACAACAATTGCTGGCAGAGGAAGAAAAGTTACAGACGCTTAAAGAAAGCCTTCATCATATGGAAGAGGAGGTGTTCAAGCGGCTATGGGAAATTGGCAAGAAGGAGTCGGTTTAATACCATGCCTAAACTTAATGGTTTGAAAGAAAAAATAGAACGTCAGGCAAACCGCATGAAGAAAGCTGAGCGAGAGCAACAGACGCTTATCGGTCAGACAATCTACATCGGAACCTTGGGGCTACTACTCGTATTACCTATTGTCGGGGGAGCCTATCTCGGCCATTGGCTAGACAGCATGATGGACGGTTACTCTATTCGCTGGACAACGAGCCTGATCCTGCTCGGAGTGATGATGGGTGCAGTAAACGTCTATCTTTTTATTAAGGAATAGTGCCATGAAGAAAGATAGCTTACTGGCACCAACCGACTTCATGCTGTGTTTTTTATGATAGACAGCACCGTAGTCACAACATGGGTAATCATCGGCGTCGTATGGCTGCTCGCCTGGTTGTTGTCGCGTCGGTTATGTATCAATCCCGGACTGGTGCAGACCGCAGTTGAAGGCATCATCGTAAGTATTGAGAATGCCATTGCGGAGGTCGCGCCTCAACACGCCCGACGCCTGATGCCATTTATCGGCAGCCTTTGGGTATTCCTGGCTATCGCCAATCTCAGCGGACTCATCCCGGGCGTCCATTCCCCGACTCGTGACCTATCGGCGACTTCTGCGCTGGCAATTATCGTATTTCTGTCGACACACTGGTACGGCATCCGGCTTCAGGGCTTGAAGCGTTATCTGATCCATTACATCAAACCCAGTCCAATCCTATTGCCGTTTCACCTGATCGCGGAAATCACCCGTACAGTAGCTTTGGCGGTGAGGCTGTTTGGTAACATGATGAGCCTGGAAATGGCCGCCTTGATGTTTCTCATGGTGGCGGGATTTCTGGCACCGGTGCCAATCCTGATGCTTCACATCATCGAAGCCCTGGTACAAGCCTACATCTTCGGCATGCTCGCGCTCATCTATGTCGCGGGAGGCCTGCAATATCAACACCAGCGGCAGCAACAAGAAGGAAAATCGCATGCCTGAATTATCTACCTTTATTACGACATCCACCGCTGCAGCAATATTCGGTATCTCATTGGGTGTTATGCTGCCGGCGGTTGCTATGGGGTGGGCTGTTAGCCGGGCCATGGATGCTTTAGCGCGTCAACCCGAGGCGGAAAAAGCAATAATGCGCACGCTCTTCATCGGCTTGGCCATGATTGAGTCACTCGCGATATATGTACTCGTTATTGTGCTGATCGTATTGTTCCGTAATCCACTGCTGGAATATCTTATTCGGTAGGATCGAGCGCGCAACTACATTGGTAACGCTCAACCATGAAGGAGTGATGTTTTGGAGTTAAGCTGGTCTACCTTCCTGCTGGAAATCGTCAATTTTCTGGTTTTGGTTTGGATTCTTAAGCACTTTCTTTTTAAACCGGTTATGGCGGTGATCACCCAGCGCCGTACCGGTATTGAGGAGCAGCTCGCCGAATCCCAGCGCCTTAATGATGAGTCCACTGTCTTAAAAAAAGAATATAAAAATCGCTTGGCTGATTGGGAGCATGAGTGCCAGTTGGCACGAACCGAGTTAATGGAGGAGCTTAACGCTGAGAGGCAGTCCAAGCTAAACCTGCTGAAACAGACACTTGAACAGGAAAGAGAAAAAGCCAGAGTAGCCGAATCTCGCCAGCTTATGGAAGCCACCCGTGAGATAGAGTATCAGGCATTACAACAGAGCGCGCAGTTCGCCAGCTCTCTGCTCAGCAAGGCCTCAGGTCCAGAACTGGAGATACGCCTGCTGGATATCTTGCTGGACGATTTGTCTTCACTCTCCAGTGAGTATACCGCCTCGCTACGGCTGCAATGGGGCGAATTACCTGAAGCGATTATGATCACCAGCGTTTACCCATTGCCAGATAACAAGCGGCAAGAGCTGGAGAAAGTACTCGCAACAATCACCCAATTGTCAGTACCCGTACATTATGACCAGGAGCCTGAGCTGATCGCGGGATTGCGAGTCACTATCGGCGCCTGGAGATTGCATGCCAATGTACGAGATGACTTAAAAGGTTTTGCGGAATTTGCCTATGCCAGTAAATGAGTACGAACTCAGCAGTCCCCTTACACAGCAAGCCGCATGGCTCAAGGATTACAGAGCGGGCTTACGCATCGAGGAGCGGGGAATCGTCCTGTCCGTCGGGGATGGTATCGCAAGGATTACGGGGCTTCCCTCGGCGGCGATGGACGACATACTCACCTTGGAGGACGGTAGCCGGGCAATGGTTTTTGATCTGACCGACGATCAGGTAGGCGCCGTTTTATTACATGAGACAAAGAGCCTGACCGCCGGAACCCCGGTCCATCATGCCCGCCACCCTTTAAGCGTTCCTGTCGGTGACGGGCTACTCAGCCGGGTCATCGATCCGCTGGGCATACCGCTCGATGGAAAAGCCCTGCCGACCGTTTCGGCATGGCAACGTATAAATAGCTTTTCGCCCCCGATTACCAGCCGAGATTTTGTTCATTCGCCTTTATATACGGGTATCAAGATCATTGATACATTGATCCCCATCGGTAAGGGACAACGACAGTTGCTCATCGGTGACGAAGGTCTGGGCCGAAGTGCACTCGCACTCGATACGTTGATTAACCAACGAGACAAAAATGTACGCTGCGTCTATGTGCTCATCGGCCAAAGACGCTCTACCGTGCTCAATACCATAGACATTCTGCGCGAGTATGGTGCACTGGAGTATACAACGGTGGTTGTTGCGGAGGCGAGCAGCCTTCCCGGATTACAGCACCTCGCTCCTTTTTCCGGCTGCGCAATTGCCGAATATTGGATGCAGCAAGGGCTAGACACGCTGGTTGTGTATGACGATCTCAGCACCCACGCTAAAATATACCGCGAGCTGTCGCTGCTTTTGCGGCGACCGCCGGGACGAGAAGCCTATCCCGGCGACATTTTCTCGATACATGCCCGTCTGTTGGAGCGAACCACCTGCCTGAGTCCGGCACATGGCGGCGGTACAATGACCGCACTGCCTATTGTTGAAACCCAGCAGGGGGAAATCGCCGGCTATATACCAACCAACCTGATATCGATTACAGACGGACAGATCTATCTTGAACGTGATCTGTTCACCGGCGGCTTTCGTCCAGCAATTGATATCGCCCGATCTGTTTCTCGTATTGGCGGGCAAGCACAGCACCCTCGCATCAAGGAGGAGGCGGGGAGTATGAAGTTAAATTACCTGCAGTTCCTAGAGCTAGAGAGTTTCACCCGCTTTGGCGCTCGTCTTGAGGCCTCCATGGAAGCCGCGATTCAACGCGGCCTGACATTAAGGGAGATCCTCAAACAGGAGCAATTCTCTCCTCTCCATGAAGTTTCTCAACTGGCATGGCTCGTGGCTTTTAACGATGGTCATTTCAATAATACCGAGCGAAAAAAAATCCGTTCTCTCCTCGATATCCTCGAACACCAGGCACAAAACACCAGCCTGACTCTTGACAGCCCCCGGGACAAGTGGAGCCATGCGGTAACCGATTGGCTGTTATCCGCCACTACTGTTCAGGGAAACGCCGAGGAAAATTCCCCATGACTCGACGCCAAGACTTACAACACCATCGCCATAGCCTGCACGAGATCAGAAATATTTTAAACGCCATGAAAACGCTAGCCTATATGGAAACCCGCAAGCTCAGCACGTTTCTTGATTCTCAGCATAAGGTAGTTGAAGGCCTAACCGAAGTGGCCTCCGACTTTGTTAGTTTTTATCCTGAAGCACTCCCAGAAGAAATGAAGACAACCCCGGTATATCTCCTGATCGGTACCGAACGGGGTTTCTGTGGTGATTTCAACCAAGCCGTGATACGTCATACTGAGCAGTCTTTAAGTACGCATCCGAACATTAAGCCAACCTTGATCGTCGTCGGACGCAAGCTTTACAACCTAATGCCAGACGATATGCACGTATCTGCCCGAATAGATGGCCCCATCGTAGTGGAAGAAGTACCGGCCGTGCTGGACCATGCCGTGCAAGCTCTCGCTGACTTGCAGGCACAACACCCGATGCTAAGTTTGTATGGTGTTTACCATAGTGGCGAGGAGGGTCTTGTCACGAAAAAATTATTACCGCCTTTTGAACATAACCGGCACCAGCCTCCGTGCTTCCCATATCCGCCGCTACTGAACCTACCCCCAAAAGGGTTTCTATTCGACCTAACGGAACAGTATCTTTTTGCTGCTTTGCATGAATTACTCTATACCTCTTTGATAGAGGAAAACCACCGCCGCATGATACACCTTGAAGGCGCAGTCAAGCACCTTGACAATCTATCGGATGAACTGACCCAGCAATTTAATGTCCTCCGCAGGGAAGAGATTATCGAAGAAATTGAGGTCATTTTGCTTAATACCGGTAGTCTTGATGATGGTTGATATAAACATAAATAATCTAGCTATAGCTACAACAAAATACGCAATGATAAATCAACAATAGATTATAAAGAGTGGCCATAATATTCACCGCAAAGCTGGTAATCCATTGGGAATAAAGGGCAGATTACAAAACACTAACATTCTTGATAACCAGATATATAATTAAGACTGAAGGGCAACGTTTTTACAATATTAAGGTGTTATTCAGCCCCATCACCGTTGGTCTGAAATAAAATTCTAAGCTAACGTGTTTTTATCACGAAACAGTCTTAAATTTAAACATGAGACTAACACTTCGTTGGATAATATTATGACAAGAAATTTGATACTGGATGTCTTTGCTAAATCGCCACTGAAACCATTAGAGCAGCATATTCGACTGGTCGCTAAATGTTGTCATCAATTAAAACCATTTTTCCGTGCTTGTGTCGAGAATGAGTGGGAAAAGGCAGAAGTGATCCGCAAGCAGATATCGGAGCTGGAGAAAGACGCCGACCGGCTAAAGCGAACGATCCGGCTCGAATTACCCAACAATTTTTTTATGCCGGTACAACGTACTGATGTACTGGAACTACTGACTCAGCAGGACAAAATTGCCAACAAAGCCAAAGATATTTCAGGCCGGGTAATAGGGCGTAAGTTACAAATCCCAGATGAACTCTCAGAACAGTTTTTTGATTACTTAAGCCTCTGCATTGATGCTACCGAAAAAGCCGCAGATGTGATCAATGAACTTGATGACTTGTTAGAAACGGGCTTTAAGGGGCGTGAAGTGGATCTGGTTGAAAAAATGATCAATCAGCTCGATAAAATTGAAGATGGCACCGATTCCATGCAAATTGAGTTACGCCGTTCTTTATTGGCAATAGAAGCAGATTTAAATCCCGTTGATGTCATCTTTTTATACCAGATCATCGAATGGGTCGGTGAACTTGCCGATTTAGCTGAACGTGTTGGTGCACGTTTGGAAATTATGCTGGCTCGCTAACATAAGGTAACGGCTGAATGGACATACTTACTAGTTACGGAACCATACTGGTTTTGTTTGCCGCTGCGGTCGGCTTTTTTATGGCCTGGGGTATAGGGGCTAACGACGTTGCCAATGCAATGGGTACGTCGGTCGGCTCTAAAGCCCTGACCATTAAACAGGCCATTATTATCGCCATGATCTTTGAGTTTGCCGGCGCTTATCTCGCAGGCGGAGAAGTCACCTCTACAATTCGTAAAGGCATCATTGACGCGAATTATTTTGTTAACGCGCCCGAGCAACTGGTGTTTGGTATGATAGCCTCGCTATTAGCTGCTGGGTTGTGGTTGTTGATAGCCTCTTATCTGGGCTGGCCAGTATCAACCACCCATTCAATTGTCGGTGCTATTGTTGGATTTACCGTGGTTGCCGCCGGTACAGATGCCGTCACCTGGAGCAAAATTGGTGCGATTGTTGGCAGCTGGGTTATCACTCCACTCATTGCTGGCATTATCGCCTTTATTATTTTTAACAGCGCCCAGAAACTTATTTTCGATACCGATAAACCGCTCGATGCGGCCAAACGCTATGTACCGGTGTACATGTTCTTGGCCGGTTTTATCTTATCGTTGGTAACCATTAAGAAAGGATTAAAACACATTGGACTAAACCTCGGTGTTGCCGAAGGGTATTTATGGGCCATTGGTGTTGCGATTATTGTTGCGATTATTGGTAAATTCTTCATTACCCGCATCAGCTTTAGTGCTGATGCCGACAAAGATATGCATTATACCAACGTCGAAAAAGTTTTTGCTATTTTAATGGTGATCACTGCCTGTTGTATGGCATTTGCCCATGGTTCTAATGATGTTGCCAACGCTATCGGTCCGTTGGCTGCGGTGGTAAGCGTGGTATCCAGCGGCGGTGAAATTGCAACAAAAGCAGCACTTTCCTGGTGGATACTGCCGTTAGGCGGAGTTGGTATTGTTATCGGTCTTGCGGTATTCGGCCAGCGGGTTATGGCAACTATCGGCCAAGGTATTACTCATTTAACGCCTAGCCGCGGTTTTGCTGCCGAACTGGCAGCCGCCTGTACCGTTGTCATTGCATCAGGCACGGGTTTGCCAATATCAACGACGCAAACATTAGTGGGGGGCGTATTGGGTGTGGGAATGGCGCGTGGTATTGCCGCAATAAATATGGGGGTAGTGCGAAATATTGTGACATCCTGGATTATTACTTTGCCAGTTGGGGCAGGCTTATCGATCATCTTTTATTCGATAATCAAAAGCATCTTTGCCTGACCGGATTTTATTTAATTCATTCAGGTACTGGTATGGCAACCTTAAGGGCGTTGGAAAAGCAACCATAGAACGCACTAGCTTGTTAACCTATAACAGCAAGGTTTACTCTCTGGATTGTCGTCTATTTCCCGAACTGTACTCTTAAAATAGGTTTCTGCTTTATTAATTTTACTGTTCAAATTAAATACACCTTATGATATAAGTCTATATGATGTATACGCGTTGCGTATGCACGAAACGGCATAATGATAATGGAGTATAGGATGTCTGGCGTTTTAGGAATGATACTGGCTGGTGGCGAGGGTTCGAGATTACGCCCCTTGACTGATAAACGTACTAAACCTGCAGTCCCATTTGGCGGGAGTTACCGGCTTATCGATTTTGCATTAAATAACTTTGTTAATGCAGATCTTCTGAAGATATATGTACTGACTCAATTCAAGTCTCAGTCGTTGTATGTTCACATGAAAAAGGGTTGGAACCTGACTGGTATCACAGACCGATTTATTGACCCGATCCCGGCACAAATGCGTATGGGCAAGCGCTGGTATGATGGAACAGCTGATGCTATTTATCAGAATATTGGTTTTATTGAACTGGCTGAACCGGACCAAGTCTGTATCTTTGGTAGTGATCACATCTATAAAATGGATGTGAAACAAATGCTGGATTTCCACAAAGAAAAAGAGGCTGAACTGACAGTTTCTGCCTTGCGTATGCCTCTTAACGAAGCCAGTGCCTTTGGTGTTATTGAAGTTGATGAAAAAGGCTGCATGATTGGTTTTGAAGAAAAACCCGCTAAACCAAAATCTATTCCGGGTGATCCTGACCATGCCCTGGTTTCAATGGGTAATTATATTTTTGAAACTGACACGTTGTGCGCCGAATTAAATGAAGATGCGGCTAACGAAAATTCCAGCCATGACTTTGGTAAAGACATTATTCCAAAGCTATTTCCGCAGGGAAAAGTGTTTGTTTATGACTTCAATTCAAACATTATCCCTGGTGAGAAAAGTAATGGCTATTGGCGTGATGTAGGTACGATCGAAGCTTACTGGCAAGCGCATATGGATCTGCTTTCCGAAGATGCCCCTTTTTCATTGTACAACCGCCAATGGCAGCTCCATACTCATTACCCACCATTACCACCAGCAACTATTTTAGATAGTGAAGACTGCAAGGTAGATATAAATAACTGCATGATTTCAGCGGGTAGCTATATTCGAGGCGCTCACATTCACCAATCGGTACTAGGCTTCCGCACCAATGTTGATCACAACAGCACGATTTCTGAATCTGTCATTTTGGGCGATGTAAAAATAGGTGCAAACTGCATAATTCGTCGCGCGATTATCGATAAAGATGTACAGATTGCCCCGGGTACGGTGATTGGTGAGAATCTTGAAGAAGATAAAAAGAAATATCACGTATCTGACGACGGTATTGTCGTGATCCCGAAAGGAGCGAAAATTGGCTATTAAGAAGTTGGCGACTAAAAAGAAAACAGTGCCAACAGCGCCGCTTAAGGTTTTATTTGTTTCATCTGAAGTAGAGGGGCTGGTGAAAACCGGCGGCCTTGCCGATGTTGCTAAATCTTTGCCTGCTGCCTTAAAGCTGATGGGGCACGATGTTCGAATTGTAATGCCGTTTTATAAGACCGTTACAGGTCGTGAACAGGCGGTTTCGTTACTATCAACAGAGCTATACGTAGAACCGCAACCTGCTGCCGTTGGTTATCAGGTCATGCAATTAGCAAGTGGCGATGTGCCCGTTTATGCGCTGGATGCACCGCAATACTTTGATCGCCCTGAATTGTATGCCGAAAATAATCAGGCATATCCAGACAATGGTGAGCGTTTTGCCTTCTTGAGTGCGGCGGCGCTGGATATGTGTGAGAAAGTCGACTTTCAGCCAGACATTATTCACTGTAACGACTGGCATACCGGCCTGGTGCCTTTCCTACTGAAAACCCGTTATGCCCAGAGTGATTTTTTTGCTAATACCAAGAGCGTGATCACTGTTCATAATGCGGTATTTAAAGGTATTTTCAATTACGATCAGTACCGCCTGATCCCTGAATTGATTCAACACCGTTACATTAACGCTGAAATAGATCCCTCTCATATCAGTATGCTTAAAGCAGGTGTCGCATATGCTGATAAAGTGAATGCGGTAAGCCCTAATTATGCCTCAGAAATGCTGACTCATCTCGGCTCACACGGTATGGAGGCTGACTTCCAAAACCGAATCCGTGATTTATATGGCATTGTGAATGGCTGTGATTATGGCGACTGGAATCCGGAAACCGATCCTTATATCAAGCAAAAATTCAAAGCAAATAAAGTCAGCCTCGCTCGGGGTAAAAAAGCCTGCAAAAAAGATTTGCAGCAGCAGGTAGGTTTGCCGGTTGTTGATCTTCCGGTATACGGCATGGTGTGTCGCTTAACCGAGCAAAAAGGCATCCATTATCTGATCCCGATTTTAAAAGACTTCCTGGTCAATGAGGTTCAGGTCGTTATTGTTGGAACCGGCGATCCGGCATTGGCGTCGGCTTTGCGTCAAATTAGCGAAGCGCATGCCGATAAATTCGCCTTTGTTGAAGCATACAGCAATCCCTTGGCTCACTGCATTACAGCCGGGGCTGACTTTTTTATGATGCCTTCTGAATTTGAACCCTGCGGCCTAAATCAAATGTACAGCTTAGCGTATGGTACATTACCTGTCGTTCGCGCGGTTGGCGGATTAATTGATACCGTTATTGATTATGACGACAAACCTCACGTCGCGACCGGATTTATATTTAGCGATCCGACCCCAGAGGCTCTGTTGATTAAACTGCAACGTAGCCTTCTGCTGTACAGCCAGAAGCCACAGGAATTTAAACGCTTGCAACAAAATGCAATGGCATGCCAGTTTAGCTGGCAGGAATCGGCACAGCAGTACCTTGAGATGTATCTCGATGGTGACATGTTGCCGTCTGTTACATCGACAGAGTCTGCATCCGGCGTTTAATAACCGGTTCGAACTTCTTTAAGCCCTCATAAGAGGGCTTTTTGAGGTTCTATTGCCAGCTTTAGATGATGTATTTGCTCATCAGGAAAGAATCGATTGAACTCGACGCTTAGCAGAAGTGGGAGCTAAAGCTCTTCAATGATCAATAAGGAGTACTTCGTTGAACAGAGAAACACAGGGTGAAAAGGAATACAGCCAGCTAGAGAGAGCCGCATTTTCAGATCCATTTTCCTTTCTAGGGCCACAATACAATTCTGAAGAGATCTCACTTCGGGTATGGATGCCAGGAGCTGAAAAGGTTGAGGTGGAACTCGAATTTGGCAAGCGTTTCACTATGGAGCGCGAATCAGCCAGCGGTTTTATCCTGAAAGGAAAAACAGACCTGACCACGGCAAATTATCAGCTGCATGTTTGTTGGCCAGACGGCCAGCAATCGATTAATGACCCTTATCAGTATCATCGTATTTTGCCTTCTGACGAGGCGCTTTTCACCCCGTCACAGATGTACAATGAAATGGGTGCACAGCTAATTACACTGGAAAAAGCTGGCCAGGGGGTTTCAGGCGTTCGTTTTCTGGTTTTTGCACCAAATGCTTCTGCTGTCAGTGTCGTCGGTGAATTTAATGGCTGGGATGGCCGCCGCCATCCCTTGCAACGCATGGATCATGGCCTGTGGGGATTATTCATTCCCGGGCTTGCCGAGGGTGAGTGTTACAAGTTTGAGCTGAAAGACAGCTCAGGCAATGGCCTGCCCCATAAAGCCGATCCATGGGGTTACCATGCCGAGCAGTACCCGTCTTTCTCGTCGCTTGTTTTTGATCAGGCCAAGTACCAGTGGCAAGATCAGGCATGGCAAACCCGTGAAGAAACACCAAAGCACCAACAGCCGCTGTCTTTCTACGAACTTCATGTCGGGTCATGGCGCAGGAATGAACACGGTGAATTTTTGACTTACCGGGAGTTGGCACAAGAGCTGATCCCTTATTTAACCGATATGGGGTACACCCATATTGAACTGATGCCGGTGTCAGAGTATCCGTTTTATGGCTCTTGGGGCTATCAGCCTATAGGCCTGTTTGCCCCTACCAGTCGCTTTGGTTCGCCGGATGATTTCAAGTATTTTGTTGATGAGTGTCACCAGGCAGGTCTGGGGGTGGTACTTGACTGGGTGCCGGCACACTTTCCGTCCGATGATCACGGTTTGGCAAACTTTGACGGTACCGCATTGTTCAATGATCCGGATCCGCGCCGTGGCTGGCACCAGGACTGGAGCAGCTATATCTACGATTATAGCCGAGATCATGTACGCCGCTTCCTGGTGTCGAATGCGCTGTACTGGTTTGAGCATTTCCATATTGATGGCTTGCGGGTCGATGCCGTTGCCTCAATGCTTTACCACGATTATTCCCGCAAGCACGGCGAATGGCTCCCCAACCAGGATGGCGGTAATGAAAACTATGATGCCATCAGCCTGCTGAAGTGGATGAATGAAGAAGTTTATCGCCACTATCCCAATGCGATGACCATTGCCGAAGAGTCTACAGCTTTCCCAGGTGTTTCCAAACCAACCGCAATGGGCGGTTTAGGCTTTGGCTTTAAGTGGAATATGGGGTGGATGCATGACAGCCTGTCATACATCAAAGAAGAACCTATTCACCGCAAATACCACCACAATACCCTCACATTCCCCATGATTTACGCATTCAGTGAGAATTACGTCTTGTCGCTTTCTCATGATGAGGTGGTATACGGCAAAGGATCGATGCTCGATAAAATGCCGGGGGATGAGTGGCAGAAAACCGCTAACCTGCGTGCCTATATGGGGTATATGTACGGTCAGCCGGGGAAAAAGCTGAACTTTATGGGGACCGAAATTGCCCAGAGTGCCGAGTGGAACCACGATGGTCAGCTTGAATGGCACTGGCTGCAGTATCCTCGCCATCAAGGGATGCAATCTTTAGTCCGAGACCTAAACCGGTTGTACACCAGCGTTCCGGCACTGTATGAGCTCGACTGTTCGCCGGAAGGTTTCCAATGGCGAGTGCAAGATGATGCCGAGCAAAGCGTACTGGCCCATGAGCGTTTTGCGCTCAATGGCGACAAAGTGTTGGTGATCAGTAACTTTACGCCAGAACCGCGGAATGGTTATACCCTGGGTGTGCCGGAGAAGGGGCAATACCGCCTCGTACTCAATACGGATGCCACCAGCTATTGGGGCAGCGGTTATGCTGTAGATGAATGTATTGAAGTGGTGGAAGAGCCGAGTCATGGTCTGCCGTATTCCGTCAAGGTGACTTTACCGCCGTTATCAACCCAATTTTTGGTATTTAGCAAAAACTGAATGTCCAATAAATAAGCAAGGTAAAGCCAGTGGAGCAATCTGCTGGCTTTTCGTCCACTGAACAAATAGCGTGACCGTGAGCCATCAGGGCTCAACCCGCATACTGAATGAAAACTCGCCGTTTTTTACCTCAAGCACCACGGCACTTTTGATCGGATCGCCCGAATCACGGAACTTAATTTTCCCAGTAACACCGTCATAAACATCGAGATTGTTGAGTGCATCGCGGATCCCCTCAGGCTCTACGCCTCCATGGCGTTTCGCAGCCTCAAACAACATCCCGAAGGCATCATAAGTCAGGGCTGCCACATCGTCCGGTTCCCTGCTGAACGTCTGGCGATAACGCGCCCTGAAATTCATCGTCTCGTCATTGGAGGTATCAACTGCATAGTGCGTGCTGAAAAAAGCCCCCTCAATCGCATTACGCTGAGCTGGCGGTATTTGAGCCCAGCTATCACTGCCGAGCAATTTGGCCTGGATTCCTACCTCTCTTGCCTGACGGGCCTGACCAGGCACTTCATTGTAGTAATTGGGCAGAAACAGCACATCGGGTTCAGCGGCCTGGATCCGGCGCAACTGCTTTGAAACATCCTCTGTGTCACGGGTATAGAACTCAAAGGCGACTATCCCGCCCCCCAACGCCTTAAAGGCTGTCCTGAAAACCTCTGCCAGATTGCGGTTGTACTCACTGGAGATATCATAAAGAACGGCTGCCTTTTTATATCCCAGCTCATCGTAGGCAAAACTTGCCATCACCTGTCCCTGAAAAGTATCAACAAAAGCGACACGAAAAACCCAGTTTTTATCCCGGGTTGTTTCCGGGTTCGTCGACCAAGGACTGATCATAGGGATCCGGGCGTACTCGGCGTATCTTGCCGCAGGGATCGCGTTACGGCTGGCCTGAGGGCCAACAATGGCGCTAACGTTTTGCTGATTGATCAATCGCAGAGCAGCACTGATAGCCTGCTCGGCTTTATCCTGATTATCTTCGATCAACAGTTCCACCCGGTATCGTTGATTGTCAATGATCAGACCGCCGCTGTCGTTGACTTCCTGAACAGCCAGTTTCGCAGCTTCTACCGTGGCCAGCCCCACTTCCGGAATATGACCGCTTATCGGTGCAATCAGGCCAATCCTGAACTCTCTGCTCCTTGATTGACGATCGTCACAACCGCTCAAAAAAAGGCCGGCAAGCATCAGCAAGGTAATAATTAATTTCATATAAGTATCCTTCGTTCAAACCCTGCATAACAAAAGCAACCTAACTGATCGCCTCTTTTTTACGCCCTTTTAAAATATAGGTGTGCATTTTTCCTTTTCCTTTGATACCTATCATCCCGCGATCGGAAAAAACAAACTGATCCCGCAAGTGTCTGTGGGTCGCTTCGGTGATCTGGATCCCCCCTTTAAGTCCCTGAGACTCCATTCTAGACGCCGTATTTACTGCATCTCCCCAGATGTCATAGACGAACTTTTTCGTGCCTATCACCCCCGCCACGACAGGCCCGCTGTTGATCCCAATGCGCATGCTCAGATCGCTATCATGCCTTCGGTTGAAACACTCAATCACTTCCATCATGTCCAGTGCCATCTCAGCTATCACCTGGGCATGATCATCTCGCGGGATGGGGATCCCGGCCCCAACCATATAGGCATCCCCGATGGTCTTGATCTTTTCCAATCCCCGTTGCTCACTCAAGCGGTCAAACTCAGAGAATATTTCGTTGAGCAGCCCTACCAATTCAGCTGCTGACAGTTGAGCGGACATGGGGGTGAAGTTGACGATATCAGCGAATAAAATTGTGACCTCGGCAAAGCTGTCTGCGATAGTATCCTCGCCATGCTTGAGACGTTCTGCAATCGGTGCCGGCAGGATATTAAGCAGTAGATGTTCCGACTTTTCCTGCTCCGCGGCTAAATCGTCAAGTGTGCTTTTAAGCCGCTCGATCATAATATTAAAGTTTTTCGCCAATAATCCGGTTTCATCCTGAGTCATAACCGGCGCCGACTGATTGAGATCCCCGGCAGCGATTTTCAAGGTGGTATCCGTTACGGCCAGAATAGGCCGGGCAATCCGAACGGCAATAAGGTAAATCCCGATACTCAGCACCCCAACCGCCAACAGGCCAACACTTAGGATCATCCCGCCAAGACGGTTGGCAGGTGCCAAGGCAGTGGCAGCCTGAATTTCAGTGATCAGCGCCAGGCCCAGATTGGGAAGCCAGCGGTAACTGCCAATTACCGGTACGTTGTTATAGTTGTTATAGAGGCCCGCTCCGTTTTCTCCCTTCAGGGCCGCCTCGATACCCAAGCTGTGTACGCCCCGCGGATAGGACTCATCGCCAAAGTGTTCGGCTGAAATAAAACGGTTGTGAGCATCTATCAAATAAGCCTCGCCGCTGTCCCCCAACCCGGTTCGCCTGCTGACAATCTCGACCAGAACTGACAACCTGATATGGGCTGCCAGCACGCCAAGGAGTTCTCCGGTCGGGCTCAGAAGCGGCGTCGACACCGTCAGGGTCGGTGAGGCGGTCTCGGCTCCCGGATACACCTTCTGCAAATAGGTTCCCTGCCGCCCTTTGGTGAAATATTGATCGCTGAGCCGGTACTCCCCCTCATGAGACGGATCCGTGGAAAAGAAAACCCTGCCGCCGATGTTTGTCAGCAGTAAAATTTCCGTCAAATCAGAGGCGCTCGCTGAGCCATAGTCAAGAAACGTGGACAAAAACAAGACTTCGGCCAACTCCAAATATGCAGCCTGGTATTGAGCAGAATCAAACTCCTTCGACAATAGTGAGTCGGCAGCTTTACGCAGTTCATCAAGTCCGGCAATTTTCGTCGCAATAGCAATCTGCTCGGAAACAAACCGATTAATCTCGAACTCTTTATGATCAGCAATAACCTCAAATTGCGCGATCGCCACCTGCTTTTGAGTTTCAGCTGAAAGAAAATACGTCACTGCCGCCAGAGCAACAACAACCAGCACTGAAACCAGCAAGAAGTAGGCCGTCATCCGCGCCTTCAGGCTCTTTTGCAAAAGCCCCATTGGAATCCCCCTGAAAAACAAATAAAAAATGCTCCTCACAAAGTCAGTATAGACTTCAATACCCATTTTTTGAGCTAACCTAAATATATTGCTCCACCTGAGCTCAGGAGAGAGCTGATGAGTCAACATTTCAGGAAGTACCTCTTCCTGACACAGTTTGTCCAATTCAGCCGACGACGTTTCCTTCAAGCCGCCGGAGCGGTTGGTACGGCAGGGACTTTCGCCTTGTTGGCAGCGAGAAGACAGGAAACGATCAATCTTAGGGGCTCTTGCCATGCATGAAACATTTCTCCTGGTCCTGGGGCTCGTTGGCCTGCTTACCATTGCAAGCCTTCTGCTGCCCATCGCCAACCGTATCAACTTTCCCTATACGGTGTTACTGGCTGCCGCGGGAAGCCTTTTGGGTGGCATCGTACTGGCGATGAGTGGCATTCACTCCCCCGGAATACTGGGAGATTTTCTGGTTGCGCTCGAAGCGCTGGATATTACCTCCGAAGCTGTATTTTTTGTCTTCTTGCCTGCTCTTATCTTCGAATCGGCACTGAATATCAATGCCCGCCACCTGATGGCCGATCTCGCTCCGATACTCCTGCTTGCGGTGCTCGGGCTGCTGATCTCCACCCTGCTTGTCGGCTTATCCGTCTGGTACGTTTCCGGTATCAGCCTGGTAGCCTGCTTACTGGTTGGTGCCATCGTATCGGCCACCGATCCGGTCGCCATCGTCGCCATCTTCAAAAACCTCGGGGCCCCAAAACGGCTCACCATCCTGGTCGAAGGGGAAAGCCTGTTTAATGATGCCACCGCGATTGTGCTCTTTACGATTCTGGTGACAATACTGATCAGCGGTGCAGAAGAGAGCGTGCTGTCTGCGGCCGGCAAATTTATGACAGTTTTCTTCGGAGGCATTCTGGTCGGCCTGATCGCCTCCTGGCTCGTGGCATCTTTGATCGGCCGGCTGCGTAACCTGCCACTGGTCGAGATCACACTCACCATCTGCCTGGCCTACCTGAGCTTTCTGTTAGCGGAGCACTACCTGCATGTATCCGGCGTGATGGCTGTCGTCACTGCCGGTCTGGTGATCAATTCGTTCGGGCGTACCCAAATCTCGCCCCATACCTGGCACACACTGACCGAAACCTGGGAAGAGCTGGTGTTCTGGGCCAATTCCCTGATCTTCTTCCTGGTGGGCCTGCTGGTTCCCAAAGTATTGGTCGATTTTACCTCTGCCCAGCTACTTTCGCTGATCGCCTTAACCATCGCGGCGTTCCTGGCCCGTACCGTGGTGCTGTATCTGGTGCTGCCGTTGCTGAATAAGCTCGGACTGGGACAGCAAATCAGCATGGCCTTTCGCACTGTGATGCTGTGGGGGGGATTACGCGGTGCCGTCTCACTGGCACTGGCGCTGGTGATCCTCGAGACGCCGGGCATTGCCCCGGAAATCCAGGCTTTTGTCGCCTCTCTGGTCACCGGTTTTGTGCTGTTCACGCTTTTTGTTAACGCACCGACCATGGGAATGATGATGCGCTTTTTTGGGCTTGACCAGCTGCCCCCCGCAGAGCGACTTATTCGCAACCGGGTCATGGCACTCTCGATAAGGCATATCCGTGAGGGACTTGAGCACGCCGCACACGAGGATAAAATCAATCCGATCATCGCCACCGGTGTTGCTGACATTTACGAGCAGCGATTGAACAGGGTTGAACACTCGATGTCACGAACTGGTCAGCAACCCGATACCGTCACTCTCACTGTCGGACTGAGCACACTGACCAACCACGAGCGTCACCTCTACCTAAAACGCTTCTCTGACGGGCTGGATTCTGCCAAAATCACCCGCACCCTGCTGTTCCACGCCGATGATCTGCAAGATGGGCTGAAGATTGGCAAGGTTGGCGGTTATCAGGAAACCATCAATACCCATCTGAAATTCGGTATCCTGTTTCATACAGCCATGTTGCTGCAACGGCATCTGGGGATCACTCGTCCCCTGGCGATACAGCTTGCCAACCGCTTTGAAGTGCTTCAAGTCACCGATACCGTGATCACGGCGCTGATCAGCTTTAGCCGGAAGAAGATCCCTTCATTATTTGGCGAGAGCCTCGCCCACGAACTGGAACAGTTATTGACCGATCGCCTGAAAACCACCCAGCAGGCACTGGAAGCACTCCACCTACAATATCCGGAATACGCAGAAACGCTCCAGAAGCGCCACCTTGTCCGCGTGGCCTTACGCCTTGAGGAAGCCAGTTACCGCCGTATGCTTGATGAAGATATCATCAGTCAGGAAGTGTTTAATGAGCTGGGACGGGAGATTGACAAACGCAGCCGCATCATGGATCGCCAGCCGCGGCTGGATCTCGGGCTGGAGCCGGCCAAGCTGGTAGCCAGAGTACCGTTCTTCGCCGAACTGGGTGCGCACCGTATCAGCGAAATTGCCGCGGTGCTCACCCCGCAGCTGGTCGTGCCGGGCGAACGGATCGTCACTCTGGATGAACCAGGCAATGCGATGTACTTTATCTCCAGCGGTGCAGTCGAGGCCGCAACGAAGCACCAGAGCATACGTCTTGGCAGCGGCGATTTCTTCGGTGAACTGGCATTGCTCACCCAGGAGCCCCGCAGCGCCGATGTCACCGCTATAGCCTATTGCCAACTTCTCGTCCTGCGGGTGGAAGATTTCCAGAAAATAACGTCAGCGCATCCCTATCTGCAGGAGCGTATCACCCGGATTGCCAGCGAGCGTCTGGATCCGGAAAGCCTGGTGGCAAAGGTTCCTTTGTTTGCCGGATTGGACAGCGATCATATTGCTGATATCGCCAGTCAACTAAAACCGCTTCTCGTCGCACCGGGCGAACGAGTCGTACATAAAGGAGAGGTTGGCAATGCGATGTATTTTATTGCTGCAGGCTCAGTCGACGTAACGAACAACCATGCTCCCATTCGCCTGAGCCGAGGTGACTTCTTTGGTGAGCTGGCACTACTGACTCAGGAGCCGCGCAATGCCGACGTCACCGCAGCCAGCTACTGCGAATTGCTGGTCTTGCAGGGCAACGACTTTTCTCCGCTTCTTGAGTCTAACCCCGATCTGAAGGAGCGGATCTGTATACGTTAGGCCGTTATATAAGAAGCCTGATTGGTATTACTCCTCAAGGGTAACGGGCGTGACAAACCCCTGCGGTTTAACCGCAAGTATCGAGCAGTCGATTCGGTTAAGGATCGTTTCAGCCGTGTTACCCATCAGAAATCCGGGAATACCGGTACGAACCACAGTCCCCATGACCACAAGATCGGCCTCAATCTTCTCGGCGAAAAGCGGGATTTCCTTGCGTGGTGAGCCTTTTAGCAAATGAATTTGAGGTTTGAGATAGGCACTGGCATTACTGCCCAGATGATTAGTGAACTCTGCCACTAATTCATTCAAATTTTGCTGATGCTGCTGCTTGACCTTTTCAACATAGGCAACAACCTCATCCTCCGTCTTGTGCATAAACCCACCACGCAGCGAACTTTCACCAATAGCCTCCCATACATGAGCGATATGCAGCTCGGCGAATTCAGACAGTGCTAAGGAACCCGCCAGGTCGAGGATCTGAAGATCAAGCTGATGTTTTGTCTCCGACTCTTGGGGAAGAAAAGGACTATAGATATCCACCGCGGCCGCCACGAGAATGCGGTGATATGCTTTAGGTGATTTCGAATGGACTAACCATACCGGACACGGACATTTACGTAACAAGTGCATGTCATCACTGCCAAAAACCTGCGCCCGCAACCCATCGCTTTCGGCAGCCTTGACCACCAGATCACGCCCATTCCGGAGCACCTCCCGGATGATTTCTAAAAATGGGGTACCAATAAGCACTTTTATTTGAATGTCGAGATTTTTGCTCCACGGAGCAATCAACTCTTCTAGCCTTTTTTCATGCTCGGCAACAATGTTAGCCTGAAGGATTTCGGGAGACAGGTCATTATGAAATAACTTCAGGTTAATCGGTATTTTGTCAATGACCTCAACAACGGTAAGACACGCCTGGTTGTTGTTCGCCAGATCTGCGGCGCGTTCCAATGCAGCCTCGTTGGCGGATTCGGCTGTCGCGACCACAATAATATTTTTAAATCTCTCCATGTCACGGTCCTCCAGTTTATATTTGAGGTTATGTGAAACTGAATTCATCAAGGCACTTTTCTGTTGATATAATCTTAGTTGAGTATCATCAAGTAGTTCTGACATGTACGCCGCTTTTCGCGGTTTAACCAGTAAAGTTGTACCTTTTGATCATCAAAGATGACAACTTTATGTAAGATAGCCATCACTGACCATCACTGATAGTAAGCAGCCCTTATGAAAAAGGCCCATCAACCACTGTTTGATAACGACAACCCGCCGGGCGATATCTTTTTTGGCCATGAAGTCTTTCTGCCCAATAGCACCACCCAGAAGCACCATCATTCCTGGGGCCAGCTGCAACTGATCAATGGTGGTATTCTGGAGCTGAATGCAGAAGGCAAACGGTTTTTGTCACCATCCCAGTATGCGGTATGGGTACCAGCAGGTATTGAACATGCAAGTTATATGCGTCGCAGCATGAACTATTGTTCGATGAATATCGTCAAGCCCTTTGCCGACGGTTTACCGGATTATGCTTGCTTGTTAGAAGTGAGCCCGATCATGAATGCGATTATTAACGATTTGCGCGAACGTCGTATTACCGTGCCCGTCACCGGTGAAGATCAACGAATGGTGAGTGTACTTCTCGATCAGGTACTCTGTGCCAATGAGCACGAACAATTCCTGCCCGGCAGTGAAGACAAGTTATTAAAGCCCATTTTGACCGAACTGGAACGCAACCCAACCAATAACAAAACCCTGGCCCAGTGGGCAAAAGATATTCATACCACAGAACGTACGTTAGCCCGTCACTGTCAGGATAAGCTGGGGATGAGTTTTACCGAATGGCGCCAGCGGCGTAAATTTATCTACGCATTACACCTGTTGCGCAAGGGTTTATCCGTGAAAGAGATCGCCCTGACTCTGGGTTACCATCAGGCCTCGCCGTTCATCACGCTGTTCAAGAAACACGCACATTGTACACCTGAGCAGTATCGTAAAAGACTGGAATGAACATTCTATTGATTGAGGGTGGCAAAAAGCATGAAATTATTCACTCTAGCAATACTTTCAACCATTCCGAATAGGGCAGTCTTCGTTATTACACTAAAATGAAAAATGAAGTACATGCCTAACAAGTGTATAAAATACATGCAAAACCCATTAGAATTATTTAAGCGCAATCGTTTCGCCAGCATACTCCAGCAACACCGTAAAGCATTAAAAATGTCACAAAATGAGATGGCCAGCTGCCTGGCAAATTCCCATATCCTGTTTAAAAACGTGACGCAGTCGATGATCAGCCAATGGGAAAATGCGGCAAGTGAGCCCCCCTTCATAAGACGAGTAGGGCTGGCAGCCTTCTTCCTGCAACCCTATCAGTTTGATGACAACGAACAGAAAATACTGAATAAAACATTCCTGAATAAAACCGAGCTGGACGATAGCACGCTGGCCTACAACTACCCAGTAACCAGAATTGAGAAAACAGAGCTGCATAAATTAGCGGCCGGTGATCTCGCACTGATCACTCACGCCCACCAGAAAAAGTATCTTGAAACGCTTGAAGAGACACTCAGCTACCTCGATAGCAAGAATCCAACCGTGATTACCTTTCTGCACCGTACAACCATTATCGGCCATTATATTTTGGATATGCCGGCAGCCAACCACATAAGAGTGCTTAGCTTTCTTGCGATCAATCCAGCCTGTTTCATAAAAATGCTGGATCATTTCCAACAACTGTCGCAAGAAAAAATAATCACCTTTCCCATGCCGGATCCGACGGGAGAACAGTTTTTTTCTGATATCTATTTCAACCGGGTTGTCTCGCCATCGGCTATTCCCTTTTTCACCGGCTCTCATCAACAGCTCTATAGCAATCCTTTCTGGAAAATGATCCAACAAAAGAACAACCTGGATTTCACCCGCTTACGATTCGAGATGCTAAAAACCCCTCGACTAAGTGAGACCGTGATCAAGTAAATATTGTTAATCAACTGAAAGTATTTCATTTTCAAGCACATGAGGAATAATGAAATACCATTTGACAGCGCTGGGACTATTATCCTGCTAATACGTGATAAGCATACTTTCACAGCAGGACATAGAAAAAAGCAGACAGGATCTGTAACAAAGTCATTGGCTAGGTTTTGCTGACAGGCTCTGCTCGTGAAGTATGCTTTACCGATAGTGATTTTCTATCTGTTTTGGCTCTGGTAACAGAGCCATTTTTTCGAACGATTCAGCCCTTCAGCCTCTTTTACCGAAACGATGATCAAGGTCCTTATGCTGGTTACAGCCAATCACCCAAGCTGTATTTTCCGGTTGCAAGCCGGACACCGGATCGTATTCCCGTTATCAGACTTACAGAGCTTAGGTTTGGCCTGGCTTGGGTTTGGTGCTGCACAGCGCCAAGCAAATATCTGAGCACTCTTTATAATCATCCTCAGACTTAGTATGATTTTTGTGGATCAACATAAGGTGTGATGCTGCCATCATAGATGCAGTCTTGGCTTTTTCAAGCCATGGGATCGCTTCGTCATAGCATCCATTGTCATAATGCCAGACACCGAGTTGTGCTGCGGCTGCAATGCCATGCTCTCCACCGAGACTTGCCGATTGCTCCCAAAGTAACTTAACTTCATCCCAAGGCGTTTCCGCATTCATAAGCTTCAGGCACAAGCCTTTTCGGAACAGTGCCAGTGCACGATCATCGGGTTCCGGCTCTTGTGCCAGCCAAAGATCTAAGAATTCAATCGCCTTTGTGTAACTGACCTTGCAGAGCACTTTGTTAAATGCGCCCCGACGACCTAAAAAGACGGCATCCTGTCCCAAAATAATGCTTGGCAGGTGCCCCCGCCGAGCGGCGTCATATAGATAGGTTACTGCCTCTGAACGTGCTTCTGCTTTCGCTTCATCTTTTGACTGTCCTGCTGATGGCGTGCCGCTGTATTTGTCTGCAAAAATCAACTTCGCATACTCTAAACAGGCATCATTATCTCCGGACTCTGCCAGAAGCTTAAGCAAAGGCCCTCGTTCTTTTGCTGGTAGTGCCATTACTTCAGAATACGCCATTTCCATTTTCCCAACCTTCGATTTGACGATAATTTTATAAAACACTAGTTTACATGACTTTGTTGATCAATTCAGAATCTGAACAGATAGTCAATCAACTCATAGCTGCTTTATAATTTAAAAAAACACCAAAGTAGTAAGTGCTTATACCCAAGTAATAAATAACTTCTAGCTATTTTCTTATAGGTAAAAAAAGGCCCCTTTCACAGGGAAAGGGGCAAATCAGTTGGAACTAAAAATCCTCATGTGAAACATACCTCATACCCCCCCCCACAATTTATGATCCCACTCTCAAAATTCGGTGCAGTCTATGCTTATTACGTTCAATGGGTTATATATTGACCAGTTAACTCAGTTGAACTTTACATTACCCTCGGTATTCCCTACTATCTACCGCCTTGGAGAGATGGCTGAGTGGTTGAAAGCACCGGTCTTGAAAACCGGCATACGTTTATAGCGTATCTAGGGTTCAAATCCCTATCTCTCCGCCAAATTCGTATTTGGGCATAAGCATGAATACAACAAGATAAAGTGTGCCGACTTAGCTCAGTAGGTAGAGCAACTGACTTGTAATCAGTAGGTCACCAGTTCGACTCCGGTAGTCGGCACCATTATTTTGCGTGCATCGTATAATGGCTATTACCTCAGCCTTCCAAGCTGATGATGCGGGTTCGATTCCCGCTGCACGCTCCAAACAATCCCCTCTGATTTCTGTTGCTAGAATGCCGTATTCTCTTGCTCATCAAAACCTAATGGTCATGACTCCTTTATTGTCGGCGAAGTGTCTTCCGACATACTGGCTTTAGTTTCCAAACCTTTTTATATGCCATTCAAATAAAAAGGTTTTACATAGCAAGGCATTGAATGAAGAACGCCAAAGCCTTTCATTTTAACCTCTCCACTACTCATAATTAATTGGAGGTGGGGGCTGATGATACCTCTCGTTTCTTCTCTGTTAGCGTGCTCGAACTTGTAGAGATTCCCCGTCATTGCCACATCAGGATGTCGCTCAAATGTGAATCCAATAAATTGCTTGTAATGAATGTATGTGAAGAACTCGTCGGCTGACTCAAATTCTTTCCTTCCGGGGATTAGGCAATTTTCCACGAACTCAAAATATAAAGGCTCAGGCACTCCCTCCGCCTGCTTTGCCTGCTCGAGAGCGTCGTCCAAAGAGGCGAACAGTTTTCTTTTTAGCCTCAGAACTTTGAGGACTGTGGCCAATTTTTGCTCCGTGGTAAGGTGGCTCGTTGCTTTCAGTGTTGGTAGCTCTGAGTCTGCAGTCAACCCAGCGATACCGATATCGGCAATCTGTGAATATAAACTGTCAATGCCTTCTATATCTAGATAAAAGTATGTAAGCATGGCGGCCTCGTAGAGTTAGTTGTTCCTATACATTGTTTGGCTTCATGCGTGATAACGACGGACTGGCCCAATACGCACCTATAGCTAAAATATAGAATATAATTCAGCCTCCTCCTGGTTTCCTTCGTTCTGTTGTTAATGAAAATGGGCTTTGCTAAAACTCAATATTCCAATCTGGGCATTATTTTTTCCGGATCCAAAACGCTAAGATGATGGCTGAACCTAATAAGCAGTAATGTTTCCTATGCAATCTCGTCGCACATTAACCAAAGAGATTTGGCACGCCTTTGTTTCTCAGTCCTCTGTAGAGGCTGAACTCCCCGATATTGATCCGCACCTACAGCAAGTTTGGTCTCGCTGTCGTCGACAACAGCGTCACGATCATTGGTCGATGCCACACAGGGCTAAAGGGGTAACTTTTGCCTCAATACAAAAAAGCAAAGCACAGTTTTTAAATATTGCCGTACCGGCTATCGAAGATATTTACGAATATCTGGAAAACGACAGCTGTGCTTTTTTAGTTTGCGATGAAACCGGCTGCACCCTGTATTTCTACGCAGACAGTGTTATGCAAGAGAAACTTGGTGCACTCGGTATTCAGGAAGGCGTTTATTGGCGAGAGGGAATAATAGGTAACAACGCGATTTCAAGTGCCATGCATTTAGCTAAAGCGACCAGAACGGCTGGCTTTGAACACTTTAAACAGGCGCTACACGATTTTGCGGTATACGCCGCCCCAATATTTGATGGTACCGGTTCAGCACATGGCTGCGTCGCATTGGTGCTGCCAGCCGAAAAAGCCAGCGTCTCTGCTCTGGGCTTAATTCATTCCGCTTCACGCGATATTGCCAGTCAAATGCAAGCTGAAAGTATGCTAACAGAGTCTAATCAGCACTTATCTGAGGTACATGTCCTGCTGGAAGGGGTTGATGAAGGTGTACTGGCGTGGTACCCCAATGGAAAGATTCATTATTTGAATCAAAAAGGCTGTGAACTCCTGGGCTTAACACCCAGTGAATTGGGCCAAGAAATCAGCTCAGTTCTCACTATGCCTCAGCGTGTACGCCAGGCCATCAAGCGTGGAAAAGGGCTGGATATGGTCGAAACCGCAATAGAGAGTAAAGGTCGGCTGATTTCCTTGGTGATGTCACTAAAGATTGTGAGAAACGCTCAAAACGATACCCACTGCTATATCGCCCTACTCTATCCGCTCAAGCATATTCGCGATTTAGTGCATCAGCATGCCGGAAACCGAGCAAGATTAACGTTTGATGACATTACAGGGGTTTCGGATGCCATGCAACGCGTGATCCGCCAGGCGCGCCATGCCGCAAAAGGGCGCGGGCCTATTCTGCTCCACGGGGAGGATGGAATAGGAAAAAGCCACCTTGCCCAGGCGATCCACAACGCCAGTGAAAGACATGGCCAGCCCTTTATTGCCATTAACTGCCAGGCCATTCCCAAAGAGCTAATGGCGACCGAATTTTTAGGCTCAGCACTGGACGGTGATCAAGCCTCTGCGTCGAAATTTGAACTGGCTAACGGTGGCACCTTGTTTCTAGATCAAGTGGAGTGTCTGTCTTCCGAAGTACAAGCAGCCTTACTCCACCTCCTGAAAACAGGGCTGTTAAACCGCATGAATGGCAATATTGTCTCACTGGATGTTCGTATCGTTGCAACGTCTAATGTCGATTTGGATCAGTATGTTCTGGAAAAGCATTTTCGCAGGCAACTGCATTTAGAGTTGCAAACTTTTGATATCCAAGTACCGCCACTTCGCGAGCGCATTGAGGATGTGTCTACCTTAGTTGAACGAAAACTCACTCACTTGGAAGCCGAAAAGAAAACCCCCCTCACCATTAGCCAAGAGGCGATGTCACTTTTAATGCGGTATCGCTGGCCTGGCAACCATAGAGAGCTGCGTAATGTAATAGAGCGCGCTGCCAATTTTGCCCATGCGAATGTGATCCGGGTCAAAGATCTACCCGATTCCATTCTTTCAGCAACAGAGCGAGAAACGGTTGGAGATAAACAGTTACAGTCAAACTCTCTGGCCGATGCTGAAAAGAACACCATCATACGTTCTGCGGTGCATTGTCGAGGAAAAATCAGCACAATGTGTGACGATTTGCAGGTGGGCCGCACCACGTTATGGCGCAAGCTAAAGGGCTACGGTATTGATATGGCTGATTATAAATAACCAAAGATGAAGAGGTTTGAGTATAAAAGGGAGATGAACGGCAGTGAAAAGCCGCACTCTTGCGTGCGGCTTTGTTATGAGGTTGAAAATGGCTGCTTAAAGCATGGCCAGTACCTGTTCTAAGGTCTCGGCATTTAGGATCTCTTTCGCTTTTAACGCTGCATGCTTGCTCTGGGTGGTACGCATCGCCTGCTTAACCCCAGCGATACGGATAGGGCTCATGCTCAGTTCATCAATACCCAAGCCGATGAGAGTCGCTGTTAGTTTGGGGTCGCCGGCCATCTCACCGCAGATCCCAATGGTGATCCCGGCATCGTGAGCCGCTTGCGCCGCCATTTCAATCATCCGCAACACTGCAGGCTGAGCCGCAGATACTAAGTAGGAGACCGCATCGTTACCTCTGTCGGCTGCCATCACATACTGAGTGAGATCATTAGTTCCAATACTGAAGAAGCTTACCTCTTTGGCTAACTGCTTAGCATTGGCTACCGCCGCAGGCACTTCAATCATAATGCCGATATCTGGTATCGCGGCTGGCACGCCATCATGTTGCAGTACCTGATAGCAAGACTCGAGCAGAGATTTCGCCTGGCGCAACTCATCAGGGGTTGAAACCATTGGGAACATCACTTGCAGGTTAGGATGTTCAGCCCGGGCCCGAAGCAAGGCGTTCAGCTGCAGTTTGAATATATCCACATTTTGCAAACATAAGCGCAGGCCCCGGCACCCCAGGAACGGGTTCTCTTCAGCCCCTTGCTGCAAATAAGCTAAAGGCTTGTCGCCACCAATGTCGAGAGTCCGGATGATCACTGGCTTTTCACCGAAGACTCCGGCAATACGTGAATAAAATTCATATTGGCTCTGCTCGGACGGTGCTTTTTCGCTATCCATAAAGAGGAATTCACTGCGCACCAGCCCGACCCCTTCGGCTCCGCAGGCAAGCGCCTGCTCAGCATCTTCCACGCTGGCAAGGTTGGCAAAGACATCCACCAGCTTGCCGTCTTGTGTTTTGGCTTTTTCCATCGCCAGCGCCTGGTCTTGCTCTCTTTGGCGATGAAGCTGTTCAAGTTCTTGCTGCGCGGTTTCAAGCTGTTGCGCCATCGGTGCCAGCCAGACACCGCCGCTGCTACCGTTAATAATCGCGACGTCGCCCTCCTGGCTTCGCGACATGATGTCGTTGAGCCCAACGACGGCCGGGATCCCTAGTGCACGGGCAAGAATGGCTGAGTGTGATGTACTCCCTCCCTGCTCCAGGATAATGCCTTGGACCATATTCGGATCAAGCTGCGCGGTATCTGATGGTGAAAGATCCGTGGCAACTAAAATGACCGGCTCAGTAAGCACGATTTGAGGTTCCGTTTCACCAATGAGCAACCCCATCACCCGGCGGCCCACATCGTAAACATCGTTGGCCCGCGCCTGCATATATTCACTTGGTGAATCTTTGTATGCCTGCGCCGTCTGCTCGATAACTTGCAACCAGGCACTGTCCACGTTGACCGCATCTTTTAGCATTTGCTTGATTTGATTGCCAAGCTCTGGATCTGCCAACATTTGGCTGTGCGCAGTAAAAATTTCACTTTCTGATTTTGAGCCTGCTGTTGCGGTTTGGTTTGCCAACTCGGCCAGATCTCGCCGGGCGATATCACACGCCTGGTCAAACAGCTGCCATTCCTGCTCATAATCTAAATAGTCACGTTCACGTGCTTCGGGCATGGTGATCCGGTAGTGCCAAATTGGTGCAATGGCAATCCCCTCGGATGCGCCAATAGCACTCAAGCGTCCGTCTTCTTCGGCAACGTGGTGTACCTGATGGGAAGCTTCAACCGCTACCTCATCACTTCTCTCATCAATAGATTCGTTAAAATGGCTCTCTGCGAGTAAGGCGAAGGCCTGCAACGCCTGTTGCGCCTCTTCGCCGCTGGCAATACAGGTTAGGCTGTCACCCTGTTTTACGCCCAATAGCGCAATACTGTTGATACTCTTGGCACTGACTCGCGTGTCATGGCAGCTCAGCCAGACTTGGGCATCAAATGGACTGATGGCGCCCACAATCGCAGAGGCAGGTCTGGCGTGAATGCCGTGAGGATTTTTCACCTGCCACTCAAATTCAATTTCGTTTTCACTATCTACAGGATCGGGTTGATAATTTGCCTGTATACCACCAGGAAGCTTGGCGCTTTGGTCTAACAGCTGGTATTTTGCTAATAATGCACTGTGTGCTTCATTGATCACTTCATCCAGTGGCATGCCTGCCGCTGCTGCAACACTTGCCGACATGGTACCTTCGATTAGCGGCGCAGCACAGACGTGTACATTGGCGGCCTGCTCACTACTAATGAGCTCTAATGCCATATCCGTACTTAGAATTGCACTACCCATATCTACCAAAACCAGGACGCCTTGCGGAGAATACACCTCTTCGATTGCCATCATCACGGCAACGGCGTCGGTACCAATTGGGTTCTCAGGATCATCTACACCGGCTGCGACGGCTATTTTTACTTTTCCCTGGGTCATCTGGGCTGCCAACGCATGGACGCCTTTGGCTAAATCCGGACTGTGGGAAACAATTACAATACTGACCATAATCAAACCTTAAACTGAGGTGGCGCGATGCCACCCCGAACAACAAAGAGGATGGAGTGTACTTATAGCGCTGAAGCGTTGCGCAGTTCAGTGAAGAGTAGGTACGCGGATGTCGCACCTGGGTCTTGATGGCCGATAGAACGCTCACCTAAATAGCTTGCTCGTCCTTTTCTCGCTTGCATTGGAATGGTGTTTTTCATTGCGCTTTCAGCTTCCGCCACGGCGATACTCAAGGCATCGTAAACACTAGCATCTTGATTTTGCTTCAGGCTTTCCATAATGCCGTTCCAGGTGTCGATCATGGTTTTATCACCAACTTCCGCTTTTCCACGCTGAACAATCCCGTCCATGCCATCCTGAAGCATCTTGGTGAGCTCAGCAAGGCTTAGCTCTTCTTTAGCCATCACGCTGGCTGCATTACGAATAAAGAAAGTACCATACAGCGGGCCACTGGCCCCACCGATGCTCGAAAGCAGGGTCATTCCAGTGGTTTTTAAAATAGTACCAATATCCTTATCGGCAACACTCGGTAGTTTCTCTTTCACTTTTTGAAAGCCGCGGTTCATATTTAGACCATGATCAGCATCGCCTATTTCTCTGTCTAACTCAGTCAGAAAATCTTGTTCGTCTTTAAATACGTCGGCTGATGTTTCAAGCCACTGAACGATTTGTTGTTTCGTAATTGTCATCATGTATTCCTTATTGCTTAGCAGCCCCAGCGCATTGCCGGTGTATTAACGGGCATATCGTACAGAGATAGCATCTCATCATCGACTTTTAGCACTGTGATAGAAACGCCCTGCATATCTAATGACGTGCAATAGCTGCCAATAAGGTTGCGCTCGATTTTAATATCTTGCAGCTCCAGTAGTTCTGCAACTTTGCGATATACCATATAAAGCTCAGATTGTGGCGTTGCCCCGAGGTTGTTCACTAACACAATAACTTTATCGCCAGACTGGAGCGATTCGGTGACCCAGGATTCGTCTTGCCATTCACCGGCATCATTGTCCCAACGGCGAACGATACGTTGATATGGAGTATTATCTAAGATCTCGTTCATCATATCGCTGGTGATCGTGTCGCCATCCGTAAAGGCCCGGCGCTCAATACCCGGTTCGCCGTGGATCCCAACACCAAACTCAATTTCGCTGTCATCCAGCTCAAAACTTGGTTTACCCGCCGCCGGAACGGTACAAGCGGAAAGTGCAACACCAAACGAACGTCCGCGGTTGGCAATACGTTTAGCCAGCCCGCTGATTTTATCCAGGTTGTAGCCTTCTTCGGCCGCTGCTCCGAGAATTTTCTCAGCCAGCACGGTGGTTGCAACTCCGCGACGTCCTGCCGTATACAAGCTGTCTTTCACTGCGACATCATCATCAATCAGGGTTGCCTGTACTTTGATACCGTCACCGTGAAGAAGCTCAACCGCGGTTTCAAAGTTCAATACGTCACCGGTGTAATTTTTGACAAGAAACAGAACGCCTTCACCAGAATCGACCTTTTGACCACATTCGTACATTTGATCGGGGGTTGGAGAGGTGAACATCTCACCGGGGCATGCACCATCTAACATACCTTTACCCACAAAACCGCCGTGCATCGGCTCATGGCCGCTACCGCCACCCGAGATAAGGGCTACCTTGGTCTTTTGGTGCTCTCGTCGCACGATATACATAGGATCTAAGCTTACGTCGAGTTCAGGGTGAGCCTTGGCAATACCTTGAAGTTGCTCTTTAACTACGTTATCGACTTTATTAATCATTTTTTTCATCGTTCTATCCTTATGATTCTGCGTAGAGTCAGCTTATTTGTTGGGTGAAAACGGGTAACAGCAAATTATTCCAGAGCAGTGCGCCAAGTACTGCCCCTATTATCGGTCCAACCACAGGCACGAGAGCGTAGCCCCAGTCAGAGTTACCTTTGTTTTTAATGGGTAATAATGCGTGGGCGATACGTGGCATCAAATCGCGAGCCGGATTGACGGCGTAGCCTGTATTCCCACCCAGACACAGACCTATAGTACATACCAAAATAGCGACAGCATATGGACCAAATCCGGCACCAATTCCGTTATTCGCGGTGAAAATCGCCAAGATCCCGATCATCAATACTGCGGTACTAATAGCTTCTGAAATAATGTTCCATTTGGTGTTTCGGATAGCAGCACCGGTTGAAAATGCGGCCAGAACCAAACCGGGATCGGCTGTCTCGTCGAAGTGTTGTTTGTACGCCAGCCATAGAACTATTGCACCTAAAAATGCACCGATACACTGTGCAATTATATATACCATGGCCATTTGGGCACTTATGCCACCAATCGCCCAAAAACCTAATGTCACCGCGGGATTTAAGTGTGCGCCACTTACCCAACCGGCAGCATAAACGGCAATACCGACACCAAACCCCCAACCTAGGGAAATTACTATCCAGCCGGAATTTTCCGCCTTACTGCCCTTTAGCACGACGTTTGCCACCACACCACAACCTAGTAGCACGAGCAAAAACGTTCCAAAGAGTTCAGCAACAAAAACGTTCATCAGTTACACCTCATGTGTTTTGATTAATATGTATTTATATATTTGTCTGTAAAGTCGAAACTGATGGTATGTCAGCAAGATAAGAGGTGTTACCCAGCCCGCTTTGTTTCAAAATGGAACCACTTCGATCCGTCCAATGTTTCACAATGAAACATCAATTGGGCTCAAGCTGAATATGCTTGAGCTTAAGCATGCTTTTTGGCTTGCTCTCTGACTGGGAGAACGTGGGGAATCAAGAAAAACGGCACTAATTTCGGTGTATTTATTAGCAAATTTGAAACTTGGCTCACAAAAAATGTTGGTAATGCTTAGGTGAAAGAGGGTCTGGCGGGTTTGTTGCACTTATTGCTTGAATCCAGCATGGGCAAGATCCTACTCAGGATCTTGTGAAATGCCTCTGGCCACTGCGGGTTTTCAGTCCCGATCACATTCAACTGAAACCTGTACACGATTACCCGTGATCCTGACCGGGTATGTTTTAATATCTTCATACGCCGGCGCGCACAGCACTTGCCCGGTTTTCAGACAGAAACGGGCCCCATGCCTGGGACAGATAATTTCCTCACCGTCGATTTCTCCTCCGGCTAACGCTTCACCATCATGACTGCAGACATTTTCTACCGCATAGAAATGACCATCGGCGTTCACCAGAAGAAGCTCGGTATTCCCCAGTTCAACGGCGGTACTCTCTCCGGCAGGAAGCTCGTTCACCGCAATGGCATCCATCCACGTTGTCATTATTTTCTCTCCGCTTTGATATCAGCATGACGCGATTAGCCCCAAAATCTGATGCCGTTACAGCATTCCTAACGCTAATTTAGCCGCATCTGACATCATGTCGACGTTCCAGGGAGGATCATAAACGATTCTGACATCAACCAGATCGACACCCGGTACGCGCAGTATTTTTTCCCGGATATCTTCGACAAGAACCGGCCCCATCCCGCAGCCGAAAGCGGTCAGGGTCATGGTGATACTCACCCTCTGTCGCCCGTCGATTAGCAGGCTGCGATCAAGGGTATAAATCAAGCCAAGGTCGACAATATTGACCGGTATTTCAGGATCATAGCAAGTTTTAAGCTGGTCCGTAACCAAACTGAGATCCACCTCGGAAGAGGTGTCCGTTTCACGCTTCTGCGGGGCTGATAACACAACTTCTTTTCCTAACGCATCGGCATCTTTTTCCGCTATCCGTAACAGCCGCCCGTTTTCATTAACGGTAAAACTCCCGCCCAGCTCCTGAATGATGACCACCCGACAGTGTTCCGGCAAGGTTACCGGCATGCCTGAAGGAATGACAATGGCGTCGCAATCACGCAACACTGTGACCACTTCAAAATCTTTATGCATAGTTAGGGGACCCTAATCATTCCGTTGTGACCGCTTGCCTGTGATCCGGATCCTCAAGGCAGCCTTTCAGGGTATGCCAGGCTAAAGTGGCGCACTTGATCCGACCGGGAAATTCTCTGACACCGCCAAACACGGTTAACTTACCTAAGCGGCCTGACATATCTTCATCAAGATCCTTATCTGTCACTTGGTGATGAAAGGCGTCAAAGAGCTGCAGCGTCTGATCAAGCGTTTTACCCTTAACCTGCTCGGTCATCAGTGAAGCAGAGGCCATCGAGATCGCACACCCCTCTCCTTCAAAGCTGGCATCGACAACCCTGTCATCTTCTACCCTGAGATACAGCATCACGCGATCACCGCACACCAGGTTATAGCCTTCCTGACAATGGGTGTAGTGTTCGATTTTTTTATAGTTTCTCGGGTGCCGGCCGTGATCGAGGATCAATGCCTGATATAACTCTCGCAATATCTCATCCATAACCTGTCACCCCCACATGTCCCTGACTTTCTGTATCGCGAATACCAGGCGATCAATGTCCTGTTCATTGTTATAAAAAGCTAAAGAGGCTCTGGCGGTCGCCGGGAGATGAAAACGTTGCATCAGAGGCATGGCACAATGATGTCCGGCCCGGATGGCCACCCCTTCGACATCCAGAACCGTGCTGATATCATGGGGATGCACATCATCCAGCACAAAGGAGATAATGCTCGTCTTGTTCGGAGCGTTACCGATAATGTGCAGCCCTTTAACGGACTGCAGGGCTTGTCTGGCATAGCGCAGCAACTGCTGATCACGCCGAATAATATTAGTCAGGCCAAGAGCTAAGACATAATCGATTGCGGCCCCCATACCGATCACACCTGCAATATTGGGGGTACCCGCCTCAAACTTGTAAGGCGGTGCTTTATATTCGGTTTTTTCAAAAGTGACCTGGCTGATCATTTCACCTCCCCCTTGATAAGGAGGCATTGATTCAAGCAGTAACTGTTTGCCATACAACACCCCGGCTCCTGTCGGACCGTAGAGTTTATGTGATGAAAACGCGTAGAAATCACAATCCAGTGCCTGCACATCGACTGACAATTTTGCGGCGGCCTGAGCCCCATCAACCAAAAACGGAATATCCTTTGCGTGAGCCATTGCGATCATTTGCTGCACAGGATTGATCGTACCCAGGACGTTCGATACATGTGTCACCGCCACCAGCCGCGTACGCTGATTGAGCATCTTCTGGTAGTCATCCAGCCTGATTTCACCCGAGTCGGTGATCGGAATAACAGCTAATTTTGCACCGGTTTGCTCCGCCAGGATCTGCCAGGGAACAATATTCGAGTGATGCTCCATGGTGCTGATCAGAATTTCATCTCCCGCCTTCAGCCTCGGTCTTAAATAACTTTGGGCGACAAGATTAATCGCTTCGGTGGTGCCGCGAACAAAGATAATCTCTTCCCGGTTAGCGGCATGAATAAAATGCTGGATTTTGTCGCGGCAGGCTTCATAAGCCCGGGTAGCCTGCTCACTTAGCGCATAAATACCCCGATGAACATTGGCGTTGTCAAAACGATAATAGTGCTCAATGGCATTGATGACGGAGTTCGGCTTTTGGGTCGTTGCGGCGTTATCCAGATAAACCAGCTCCTTGCCGTAAAACGTCCGGCCTAACAGTGGAAAGTCATCACGCACGGCGTGCCAGTCAATATCGACGAGCGCACCTTGCTCTTGCCCGGATACTGAATCTTGCAATGGCTGCCTATCGTGATTTGACATAAGCGCTTCTCCTTTTCACGATGATCCCATCAGGGCATTCAATTTAGCCTGCATCCATGGCCGGAATAACTGCTGAGCCGCCGTCGTTGCAATCGTCTGTTGTATTTCATCAATAAAAGCCGTCACCAGCAGCGTTTTCGCCTGCTCCGGTGGGATCCCTCGTGAGCGTAAATAGAACAGTGCCATCGGATCCAACTGTCCGACCGCCGCACCGTGACTGCATTTCACATCGTCGGCATAAATCTGCAGCTCAGGCTTAGTATCCACTTCCGCCTCTTGCGACAGCAGCAGGTTTTTATTAACCAACTGGGCGTCAGATTGTTGCGCATCCCGATGAACGACAATATCACCATGAAAGACGGCCCGGGACTTCCCTTGTACGACACCTTTATATAACTCCTGGCTGCGACAATTCGGGGCCAGATGATCTATCCGGGTGTGATAATCCACATGCTGAACGCCATCAGAACAATAAGCCCCATTAAGACAGCACTCCGCTTGTTCATCGGTTAATCGGATCTGGATATCATTTCTTGTCAGCGCCCCGCCCAGTGTTACGTGATGAGAACAGAACTGGCTGGCGCGCTGCTGATTCACATGCAAACCATGAACATGGCTCTCGCCGGTGGCAGCGGTCTGTAATGTATAGTGCTGTAGCCGTGAACCGGGACCCAGTTCTATTTCGGTCACAGCATTAATAAAATCATGGCTGTGATTTTGATTTTGCGTATTAGCCAGGCTTTCCACATTCAGATAATGTTCAATCAGGCTGACTTCTGACTGTTGCTCCAGAACCACCAGCAAACGGGGAAAACTGATCATCGGCCGCTCGGTGCCGACAGTGATAAACAGACAATAGATCGGCGCGGACATGCGGCTGTTTTGTGGCACCTTTAAAAAGATGCCATCGTCCATGAACATGGTATTGAGCGCCGCAAAAGGATGAGCAGAACTATCCGCAATGTTACCTAAATGAGGCCGCAACACATCCGGATAGGTGTTCATCGCCTCTGACAAGCGGCACAGGATAAGGCCTTCTGGCAACGGGCCCCATTCAGACAACGCGTGCTGATATTTGCCGTTAACAAACACCAATCGGTTAACACCAGAAAGCAATGTCCGCCCGCCGGGCTGAATAGCCGAAAGTGGTGTTGTTAATTGACCGGAAAAACCCGATTGCCCCCAAAAACCATACTCCGGCTTTTCAATCTTATTTAACCGGGTATATTTCCAGTTTTCTTCCCGTGAGCCCGGTAGCCCCTGAGCGGTAAAGCTTGCAAAGGCATCATCGCGCAATTGCTTCATCCAGTGAGCTCCGTCGGTTTCCCCCGATGCTAGCCACCTCTGGTGATAGGCTTTACAAAATCGCTCCGCTGCATTCATTATCGCCTCCGGAAGAACAACTAAAACGCCCTCTGCTAGCGGCTAATTTCATCAGACAGATCAGCCTGTCACCCAATCGCCGTAGCCTTTCTCTTCCAGCATTAATGCCAGCTCCGGACCGCCGGTTCGAACCAGCTTGCCGTCCATCATGATATGAACAAAATCTGGCTGAATAAAATTCAGCAATCGTTGGTAATGGGTCACGACAATGATTGCCCGCTCTTGGTTACGAAAAGAATTCACCCCTTCGGCAACAACCTTCAGGGCATCGATATCTAACCCGGAGTCGGTTTCATCCAAAATAGCCAGCGATGGCTCTAACACCAGCAGCTGTAAAATCTCATTATGTTTCTTCTCACCGCCGGAAAATCCTTCATTCACGGCCCGGTAGATCAGGCTTTCATCCATACCCACCTGAGCGAGCTTCGCTTTGACCTGCTGTAAAAAGTCGATAGTATCGAGTTCATCAAGCTGGTGGTATTTTCGCTTGCTGTTAACCGCCGTTTTAAGAAACTGAATATTGCTCACGCCGGGGATCTCGGTCGGATACTGAAAGGCCAGGAACAGCCCTTCACACGCTCGCTCGTCTACGGCAAGCGAAAGTAAATCCTGCCCCTTAAATTGCACCTCGCCAGCCGTGACAATGTAAGATTCGTTACCCGCTAACACATTTGCCAGGGTACTTTTACCTGAACCGTTGGGTCCCATAATGGCATGCACTTCACCCGCCTTAACATCCAGGTTCAGGCCTTTGAGAATGCTGTTATCATCGACGCTGACATGCAGATTGCTAATATGTAACATGCCTTCATACCTCCTGACCGCTCGCTACCGGCAACCCGTTAGCCCCGTTTATTTACCCACACTGCATTTAACCTACTGCGCCTTCCAGGCTCACTTCCATCAGGGCCTGTGCCTCTACTGCAAATTCCATCGGCAATTTTCTGAACACGTCTTTACAAAAACCATTGATGATCATCGACACGGCGGCTTCAGAGGAAATCCCCCGCTGCATACAGTAAAAAAGTTGCTCCTCATTGATTTTTGATGTCGTCGCCTCATGCTCCACTACCGCAGACGGGTGCTTCACTTCAATATAGGGAAAGGTATGCGCGCTACAGCGATCCCCGAGCAATAACGAATCACACTGACTGTAATTGCGCGCATTGCACGCGTTCGGGCCAACCTTGACTAAACCGCGATACGCATTGGAGCCCTGACCGGCGGAGATCCCCTTGGAGAGAATGGTACTTGAGGTATTTTTGCCTAAATGGATCATTTTGGTGCCGGTATCGGCCTGCTGGTAATGATTGGTTAAGGCAACCGATGAAAATTCACCCTGCGAGCCGTCCCCCAGCAATATCACACTGGGGTATTTCCAGGTTATTGCCGATCCTGTTTCCACCTGGGTCCAGGATATTTTCGAATGCTGACCCCGACATAATCCCCGCTTGGTGACAAAATTATAAATCCCTCCCTTGCCATCTTTATCACCCGGATACCAGTTTTGTACGGTGGAATATTTGATTTCGGCACGGTCGAGCGCGATGAGTTCGACGACGGCGGCATGTAACTGATGTTCATCCCGCATCGGCGCGGTACACCCCTCCAGATAGCTCACATAACTGTCATCTTCAGCGATGATCAAGGTCCGCTCAAACTGCCCGGCCTTGGCGGCATTGATCCGGAAATAGGTCGACAACTCGATCGGACAACGCACGCCTTTGGGGATATAACAGAAAGAGCCGTCACTAAACACCGCCGCATTTAGTGCCGCATAAAAATTATCGGTATAAGGAACCACCGTTCCCAGGTATTTCTTAATCAGATCAGGATGGTTTTGGATAGCGTCGGAAATGGAACCGAAGATCACCCCGACGTCGGCAAGTTGCTCCTTATAGGTCGTCGCCACAGAGACGCTATCGAAAACCGCATCAACCGCCCCTTTTACCCCGGCGAGCATCGCTCTTTCATGCAGCGGAATACCCAGTTTCTCATAGGTTTCCAGTAATTTCGGATCGACATCCGCCAGACTTTGCGGCCCCTCAGAAAATGATTTAGGCGCAGAAAAATAGCTGATAGCATTGGGATCTATCGGGGGATAATCCAACTTAGACCATGTCGGCACCGTCATCTTCAGCCAGTGCCGGTAGGCCTTTAACCGCCACTCCAGCATAAAGTCCGGCTCATTTTTTTTGGCCGAAATATAACGGATAACATCTTCATTTAACCCCGGCGGTAAGCTTTCCTCGTCAATGTCAGTCACAAAACCATGAGGATATTCTTCATTAACAAACTCATCTATCGGTTTAGTACGCCTTGCCATCCCTCCTCCTTACCTGCCCCCTGTCCGATGATATCTCGGTGATCACAAACGTTCGGACTCAAGCCCGGGTGTATATCCAAACCAGTTCAAGATGCAGAGTTCAGCGAGAATTCATTGGCGTTTAATCAAAGCAGCCATTGGATGAATTATGGTTCTATTAAGAGCATGGCTAACAAAGAATAAAAACTAATGATGCTGGCTGAATGGCCAGCTTATAACCTATATGGGACTATTATAGTCCTGATTCAGTGAACTCGAGCGGAGAGTAATACCAATCGGTATAGCGGGCAAAAAAAGCGAGCCGTCAACGGCTCGTTGTCTTCGTCAATGAGTGAGTTAGTCAAATCCACTGCCCCCCAGAGACAGATAGAACGAGCTTTTCCCGCCTTCTGCCTGGCCGTATCCCAAATACAGCGGCCCCAATAGCGAATCGATCCCGATATAGACAGTGGCGGCACTGATAGAACTCTCCCAGCTCACTTCCGAATCACTATTCCAGACTCCCCCCCGCTCTAACGAGCCACCGATGAATACCGGGGAAGAGAAGGCACCAAAGTCATTATCAAGTAACCGATAACGGTAAACCAACCCGCCGAATGCACTGTAGCGGCCATTAAGCTCGTAGCGGTGATAGCCCGAAAGGTTAAACAAGCCCCCCAGATCCTGGATATAAATCGGAATTAATTCATTAGAGTCGGATCCTGCCGCTTTGGCCATTGCAACAACGGTATGGCGCTCGTAAGAAAATGGCTTCATGGCGCGGGCGCTGTAATAATAGGTTTCATCATCGCCGCTGTCGTCGATGAATGTACTGCTCGTGAGGCTGTAGCCCAGCTCCGTCTTAAGCAGCCAGCCTGAGCTCGGGAAATAATAGCTGTCTAAGTTATCATGGGTATACGCCAGATACGGTCCATAAGCGTCATAGTCTTCTTGGGCATCGTCAAGTAGCAGGGAGACATCCCCTGACTGCCCCCGGAACCCAAATTTCAGCGCACTCCAGGGTTTGGCATTCCAGCCGGTTTCAGCAAACGCACTGACCTGCTTATATTCCACATCGACGTTCAAAGAACTGGCACCAATTTCAGATGCTAAACGCGGATCATCAATCGTATTAAATGTACGAATTTCACTATTCCATCCAACCCCAAAAGCGGTGAAATAGTTTTGCCGGTGATCTAATGGAAAATAGAACTCCGTTTTCACTTCTTTCCAGCTACCAATCAGCCATTCAAACTTCCACTCCCCGCCTCGATCCGTCAAATCGGTATAGAGATACTGAGCCCCGAAGGAAAATTCTGAGCGGTTGGCAAAATCGTCTTCAAGAGCAAACTTAAAATTCAGGTAACCCGGTCCCCAGGATTTTTCACTAACATCCAGATGTAAAATATTGGCATCCTCCTGCTGCTCAATCACGTACGTGATGCGGGAAAAAATATCCTGAGCATGCAGACGATTAACGGCTTGTTCCAATTCTTCATTTGAAACCACCCGGCCAACGTCTAGATCGAGCAACGCAATTAAAGCCAGGTCCGATGATAAGGTCCGGTTTTCGATGTCAATAGCATCGATGTAATAAGCCTGACTGGTTGAGAGCTGACTGCGGCGGTTCAGTTTTTCTTTGACGTATGCATCATAGGCAGGCTCCGACAACTGATACCGCAGCAGTTCAGGCAATGCCTTTAACGCTGCATTGCGTCCGGCATGGTAAGCTTGACCCATTTGGTCGAAATCCGGCGCCATCATAAAAGAGACATCGGGCTGTAAGTACACATCCCCGGGCCGCATCAATGCCTTTTGGCTGTCTGCGCTGGAGTTGGTCATGTAGGTGGTCAGCTGAGCCACAATATTCAGGGCGTTGTTTAACTCCTCTTCACTGAGCAAACCATCTCGCAAATCGACAGCAATAATGACTTCCGCCCCGAGGCTATGCGCCACATCGACCGGCATGTTGTTCACCACCCCGCCATCAACCAGCAGTTTGTCATGCCAGCGAACGGGCTTCAGCGCGCCGGGCACCGTCATAGAAGCTTGCATGGCGGTTGCCAGATGACCAGAATCGACCACTACCGGTTTAACCTGTTCGATATCCGTTGCGACACTTCGGTAGGGGATGGCCAGCTGATCAAAGGAAGCTAAAGCGGGCAGGTTCTCAGTCAGCGAACGGAGTAACACCGCCATTCCCTGCCCCTGAAAGGCTCCCGGCCTGACACGAAACTCACCTTTAAGTGACACCCCTATATCGGTATGCACCGGGTAATCATCACCCTGCTGCTTGCGGCGCAGCGTCAGATCATTACGCCCCACCCTGTCTTCATAACCGCTTTGCCAGTCAGCAGAGATCGTTCGCCCCTTCACTTCTTCTGCCGATAAGCCCATGGCGTACATACCGCCGACATAAGCGCCCATACTGGTACCTGTGACGATATCGACGGGGATCCTATTGGACTCAAGTACTTCAAGTACCCCGATATGGGCGGCACCTTTGGCCCCTCCCCCACTGAGCACCAGACCAATTTTTTTTCGCTCCGGTTGCGCTTTCATTTCAGGTTCCGGTTGCGCCCACGCACTCTGGCACAGAACAGCAATAAGCAATAGGCAGGTTCCCATACGATACCGATCAAACAATGACATAAAGCTTCCTTATGCGCCCACAGATACTCCCCGCCCAACCATTGATGATGACGATGGACCGAATGTAAACGTGAAAAATAACTTATATGGAATTGTACTAAAGAAGGGACAGCTCAGCGGAAATTAAAGTTATTTAAGAGAGATAGAGAATATTTAACGAGGAGAGATATAAAAAAGGAGAAAACGGTCTGTTTCTCCTTTTTTACTTTTTAACCGCTATGGTCAAAAGATTTACACTGTAAACAGCACCAATAGTGCTATTTATATACCACGAGCAACATCATCAAGGGCAGATAGGACCTGTTCATTGATGTGACCTTCATGGACCAACTTGCATACCTTACGGCGTACGGCAAGCCCGGAGATCAGGCGCTCAATCGACAGATGACGATCATCTTGTCTGCTGTTGTATAACTCGACGGTTTTACTCAGCGTTTCATACGAGACAACTTCACCGGCGACATGGAGCCAATCAAGCTTCTCTAAGAAGCTGTGGCACTCTTCAGTGATTGTTGTTACTGAGTGCCCGGTCATAGCCGATAAAGCCGTTATACTGCGTTGTAGCGCTTCTGACGAAGTATATTTAGATAAGACTATCGTCAATTCGTCTGCGTTTATCTCAACCAGATGCTTTCTCAGCTTAACCCGACGCCCTAAACGTCCCTTCGGACGGCTTGCTTTACGCTGGATCGGTTCGAACTCGCCATCAATGATCGCGGAAAGCTGATCAAGCTGCTGTTTAGGCATGATCTCGTTACGCAACGGGTTAGGCATCGTCGGCGCCATGTTCCGCTTACCTTCATTGGTGGTTTTTGCCCGGGAGTATCGGATCACTTCATCGGCATCGCATTTGATATCGATTTGATAATCGCAGTAACGCTTGTTGATGTCTTCCGGTGTGATCGTCAGATGGTAGCCCCACAGATTAACGGCAAAGATCTCATCGGTGATCTTATCTTCCGCCAACTTACGCAGCTCGCGGATCAAATCGGATGAAAAACGGCGCCATTCAATATTTCGTCCAAGTTTCTGATTCAACTCGCTCAATAACATCGAATCGTTCACCCGACGCGACATACGGGTACGGAAGAATGTGTACAGCTGGAACACTAACGAATGCTGACGCAGGATCTCAGGCGGAAACAAGAAGAAATAATCACGGGTTAACAGTTCATCGAAGAATGACGGCTCCCAAACCAGAATATACAAGTTTGGCTTGATCCGGATCTCTCCGTCATCCCCTTCCTGTGGGGCTTCTTCGGATGCGGTAATGGTGCGCGCCAGGAATCGGAAGCGATCACTTTTAAAACCTTCAGGCATATTTTCACTTAACCAGCGCCCGGTTAATTCATGCAGCTGAAAATCGGTGAATTCGATTCGATCAATACTCTCACGGATCGAATCACGAGCCGGGCCGCTATCTTTTTTACCACGCAAAGCCAGGATATCCGTGATATACACCGGGGTTTTATTACCCATGGTACGCGACTGGATCTCATAATCCGACAGATGATGGTCGTGATACTGAACGGTGAGGGTAAACAGGGCAAAAAGGGTCATCAGATCATCAACGGTCATGATTGCTTTCGACGATCGTGTTTCGATGATCGCTTTAGAGCCGCTGATTGCAACCATGGCTTTCTGATAACTTTTTTTCGTTCGTGGCGGCGCTAATGCCTGATCAATGATCCCGGCCCAGCTGGTTGGCGAAACAACAATTTGATCCGCTTCGTCCGGCATGCTTGGGGGGGTACCCAAGCCGTATTCATTCAGCAGGCGGCGATTTACATGATTTTGTGCCAAGGCCTTCGAACGTTTCTGCTTCTCTTTTTCCTTGCTCTGCTCTGAAAGCAGGCTGCCCGTACCAAGCTGTGAAACCAGTAATGCTGGATTGATAAAATGATGCAGCATGGTTTTACCCGCCAGGCCTTCTTCAAACCGGACTGGCTGCTGGCTAAATAATCCGACCGTCACAGCAGCTCTCAGGCGCTGTTGGATAGCAGCACGGGTGAGTTGACCTTCTGTCGCTTCGACAAGCTCTGTCGTCGATACGATCCCATCCTTAGTCGATAAACCACGTAGCGAAATCAGATTCAGCAATTCAATAACGCTTCTGGTTACGCCTTTGAAGTGCTGATACTGAGGTAACCAGTCCACGAGTGCTGGTGGGATCGCAAACAAGTGCCCGTCTTTATGGGATCTTGGTGCTGGAATTAGGATTTTCTCGATATTGTTTTTATTGCTAGTTCGAGCCGGTTTCATTTGCCATTAGCCGTAGAAGCATCATTTTTCCGAAAGATTAATCGAAAAAGATCAATAAATAAAGATCTTTTTATTTAAAGATATAAATACTGATCTTTATGATTATTAGTGATCTATATGATGTAGTGATCTAATGATCCGGGCGGAAATATCTTTGTAAGAATATGATTTAAAAAGAGATTAAATGTACCCAAAAGGGAACGATGATCATGGGATGTTCGGAACGCTGATCAACATCAAAGTGAAAGCATGATCATAAGGTGTTTGGAAAGATGATCATTAGCAAGACGAAACAATGATCAATAGCATCCTGTAACGATGATCAAGAAACTTTTACAGCTTACCCACTGAGTTATCCACAGCTGGTAATGCGGTTTTGTGATTTCAGGAATGTACTTGTTGTTTTCGGCCCGGAAAAATGATCATAGAAGGGTAATTTCATTATCTTCAGAGGCTATTTTCTCTGCCTGGTGTATTTTTGAGCATAGTTGAAATGACATCGGCCGTAGCTGAGTGGTTATTTTTCATTTGTCCGTTGTCGGAGCGATGATCATGGCCTGTATTGTGTATTTCAATATGATGAAAAGCTCTACCTTTGTGGGTTCTCGTTGTGATGTGTGGTGTTAATCGGTCAGATAAAGCCAGGTAGAATCTACATTCTCCGTAAATTGGCGGCTAGTTAGCATGCTTCCGAACAGGATCATAAGATCGACAAAGAGACGGCTCCTTCTTGATCATATTTCCGATCTTTCCTGGCGGATGGCAACGGTTATCTTGTATGTATACCTAGCGATTGTTCTCTTGATCATTGTTTCAGACAGCGGAGTAAATGGCGGAACAATGATCAAGTCGTTTTGGATGAATTTTGTTCAGATGATTCTTATCAGGATCTTACTTCACTGGTTTTCGTATGGAAAGCCGATTTCAACCTGATTTCGCCCTAAGTGATCGACTTGAACGATGATGCTGCGGATATAATCGTCATTGTTCAGTGTTTTTTAATTGAAATGACAAGCGCCGTAATTTTTGCTGATTTTTTCACGCTTCCGGAGTAATAGAGTATATTCCAGCAAATCAGACCAATTTACATTGTAAAATGGTGACGCTGTAACAGTTGAAATGTGTTGTAGTTTTGCGTGGCAAATTAAACGCCAAGGTAAAGGGAACTTCACGATAATGCGTATGTTTTACTTCATTGTCCTGTTTTTTACTTGCGATTAACATCACATCGAGATGTTCAGCTTTTTATTGTTACTGCTTGATTTTGCTGTACAATAGAGCCATCAATAATCATGGCGAACAATAATAATGAATAGGGAACAGACGATTCAAAATTTGCTCAATATTGCAGAGCAGACTAAACAGGTACAAGCTGACCGTATCGAAATCGTATTAGAAGAGCGTCGTGATGAACATTTTCCCCCAATGTCAAAAGCATTGATGGAAACTCGTTCAGGCTTAACGCGTCGTAAATTGGATGATGCGATTTCTCGTATGGAAGCGACGGGCCATCAATTTACAAAAAATAATGCCAACCATTATTCTATTACGCTAGATGAAGCACATGAATTGATGAAGGCGGCGAAAAAGCCAGCCTTTTACGAGCGTGAGGGGGCTGGCCGTAAGCCATGGATTGTTAATGTCCAGAACCAAAAAGGCGGCACAGGTAAATCAATGACGGCGGTACATCTGGCGGCATGTTTAGCGCTTGATCTCGATAAGCGTTATCGTATTTGCTTAATTGACCTCGATCCACAAGGCTCTCTGCGTTTATTCCTTAACCCGCTGATCAGTGTAGGCGAGCAAGATACCATTTATTCTGCTGTCGATGTGATGCTGGGTAATGTGCCGGAAGGTGAGGAAATGAATAAAGATTTCCTGATGAATAACGTTGTGATGCCAACCCAGTATCCTAATTTGAAAACCATTGCCGCCTTCCCTGAAGATGCGATGTTTAATGCTGACGCATGGCAAGATTTAGCCGTTAACCAAGATCTGGATATTGTTCGTCTGCTTAAAGAGCGGATGATTGACCCCATCGCCGATGAGTTTGATGTCATCATGATTGATACGGGGCCGCACATTGATCCACTGGTCTGGAACGCGATGTATGCCTCAAATGCGCTGCTCATTCCATGTGCTGCTAAGCGTCTTGATTGGGCATCAACGGTAAACTTCTTCCAGCATTTACCGACCGTATATGAAATGTTTCCGGAAGAATGGCACGGGCTCGAATTTATTCGTCTGATGCCAACCATGTTCGAAGATGATAACAAGAAGCAAGTTTCTGTATTAACAGAAATGAATTACTTGCTGCGTGAGCAGGTTATGATGGCAACCGTTCCACGTAGCCGGGCTTTTGAAACCTGTGCCGATACCTACAGTACTGTCTTTGATCTGACTGCTGCTGAGTTTGAAGGTGGCAAGAAGACCTTGTCTACAGCGCAGGATGCAATTCAACGAGTTGGTCTCGAATTAGAGCGAGTGATGCATAGTCACTGGGCCAACTTAAACGAGGAGTAAAAGGACGGATGACAATTAAAACCAAAGATCTCAATGCTCGTCTGTTTGGTAAAGCGGATAAGCGTCGTGCAACCAACGCGACTGAAGCACAAACGGCAGCACGTGATAAAGCCGCTGTGATTGAGCTTGCGGTTGCCGGCGAAGGCACCGTTGCGTTTGAATTAGTCAAAATTAATGCGGCTGAGGTTAAAGACAAAACCCAGGTTTTTTCTGAAAATGCCCGTGAGCAAGCTTTTTTAAACGAGCATGCGCTCGCTGATATTCTGACGACGTTGAAAGATCGTGGCCAGCAATATCCTGCGGTGGGGCGCTGGCTTGACGATGGCCGAATTGAAGTCCTAGACGGTAGCCGTCGTCGCATGTCTTGTATTCTGGCAAGTAAAGACTTCTTAGTTTATGTCGCGAAGGGCATTAATAGTGAACATGCCAAGTTCCTGTCTGATGTCGCGAATGCCCATAAACCACTGTCTTTATATGAACGTGGTAAAGAGATGCAAGAATTGCTTGCCAGTGGCAAGGTCGCAGATCAAAAGGAATTAGCTAAATATTGCCAGTGCAGTGAAGCACTGGTGAGCGGGGCATTGAAAGCGGCTACTTTGCCAATGGAGTTGCTGATGGCCTACCCGAGTGTTGGTGAATTAGGCCGTCCGACGATTGTGAAACTGCATCGTATTTATTTTGCGTTGCAAAAGCCGGATCAACAACAATTGATTGAGCAGCTGACATCCGTTGACAGTCCTTTATGGCAACAGATCAATGTGCAGGGTATTACGCGTATTACCCGTGAAGTAACGATGAAACTTGAGCAAATGGGCGAAGCTCTTCAGCCTAAAGTGCTGGTTGAAAAGCTTAAAGCACAGGAGCTGGTTAAAGGGAAAGCGATATATACCCGTGACGGTGACAAGTTGCAATTGAAGCTCAAGAAGATGACTGAAAAGCAAGTTGATGAGATCCTTGCTTATCTGAGTGATTACCTGAAATAGTTCAATGAATCGAACTTAGTCATAAAACCACGCTTTTTAGCGTGGTTTTTTTTTATTGGCTGCATCTTGAAGGGATTTGGGTATATGATCGCGGTGTTGTAGTTAAATACCAAATCCATTAAATAATGAGTATCATCATGTCGGAACTTTATCAGTTTGCTTCTCGGTTAGCAGCTCAGGCAAAAGAGGCCAATTGCCGTTATTTAGTGGTGTTAGATGGCGACCTTAATTGGGCGACTAAGGCCAGTCAGATTTTTTTATCTCACTATCACCGGACGTTCTGGGCTGGCGATAATGCCCCTGATCACATTGCCTCACTGCCATTGAAAAAAGCAAAAAAGCTGCTGGGACAGGAAACGGATTGTCTGGTGTATAATGCGCATCTTGGTTTTGATGCGGATGCGTTTGGGGCGTTATCCGGCACGGTGACCGGCGGTGGCCTGTTGTTGTTAATGGTTCCGCACGCTTGGTTTGATCAAGCACAGGCACAGCTCCCATTCATTCAACGGTTAGCCCATTTATTCGCACAGCCTGATGTCTTGCATCTCCGACAGTGCCTTTTTTTTGCTGATGATCAGTTAAATTGTTCGCTGCCACTGCTGCCAATGCCAGGTATTGCAGATGCGGACTATTTTGATGAGACGTTTGGTTGTCTGACCCTGGAGCAAAAAAATGCAGTCGAGGCGATTCGGCGGGTTGTGACCGGACATCGAAAACGACCATTGGTGCTTACGGCTGATCGAGGCCGTGGAAAATCATCGGCTCTAGGTATTGCGGCAGCCAGTTTGATGCGCGAGCGAAACATCAAAATTGCCGTCACGTCCCCGGCTTTTGCCAATGCCAATACCTTGTTTGCTCAAGCTGCCCGATCCCTGAATATTCCTTTTCATCAGCAGAAAAATCTCAAATACCAAAACAGTGAGCTGATGTTTATTGCTCCTGATGCCTTATTATCTATGGACGAGGGTGTTGATAAGCCTGAGATAGATTTTTTGGTTGTCGATGAAGCCGCGGCGATACCGGCTCCCCTGCTGAAACAGATGCTGACTCGATATAATCGGATTACCTTTGCTACGACTATTCACGGCTATGAAGGGACAGGACGCGGATTTGCGATTAAGTTTCGTCAGCAGTTAGAGCGCCATGCACCGCAATGGCGTCAGTACAGTTTGTCCCTGCCGATCCGCTGGTCCCGACACGATCCACTGGAAAAATGGGTGTTTAAGGCGTTGCTGTTAGAAGCCGATCCCGCCGATGTTACTGCTGCGATTGGATCTTGTCAGGTCCGATATCGCGTGTTATCCACGGAGTCGTTGATTGGTGACGAGCGGCGTTTGAATCAGTTATTTGGTTTGTTGGTCAATGCCCATTATCAGACGACGCCGTCTGATATTAGCCAGTTGCTTGACGATCCAGCCATGCACCTTGTGGTTGCTGAGATTGTGGAGCCAATCAGTAGCACGTATCCAGATTTATGCTCTGGGCAACACTCCCAGACAGAAGACGATTTGGCTGCAAGCAACATCGTCGGTTGCTGTTTGCTCTCTCTTGAAGGTGGGTTTGATGAGCAGTTTGCTGAACAAATCATGCTGGGAAAACGTCGTCCTAAGGGGCATTTATTGGCGCAATCTATTGCAGCACATATTGGATTAGTTCAAGGTGCCAGCCAACGATGCGCACGTATACTCAGAATTGCCGTGCATCCTGATTGCCTGCAACGTGGCATCGGCACGGCTCTGTTAGCCCATGTCAGACAGTGGGCTGACGATCAGTCTTTGGACTATTTGGGTACCAGTTTTGGTGTTGTCGGTGACCTGCTTTCTTTCTGGCAGCAAGCGGGGTATTCGCCGGTTCGATTAGGGATCCTCAAGGATGCCGCGAGTGGTGCCCATTCGCTGTTAGCCGTACTGCCCTTATCTGTGGATTCATTGTCTTGGTTCGATACTGCCGTCGCTTTGTTTGCTGCCAATTTTTTAGTTCAGCGTGTTGAACAATTCCGGATGTTAGAAGCAGACATTTTTGTTCCTCTTTATCAATACTCTCTTTCTCATAGTGCCTCATACCGACGCGCAGTTGCTTCCTGCGATAATGATCCGTTCGGGGATGTTGTCTTGTCCCCCATGGTAAGGTTACAGTTAATGAGTTATATCCGTGGAGGTTTGGGGTACGATCTGGCTGTTGCGAGTCTGGAAGTCTGGCTGGCTGAGTTTCTTCGTCAGCCTTCATTCGAATTAAATTCAGTCACAGAAATGGCCGTGGCAAAAGTGCTGCAAAAGCAAAGTTGGGAATTGATTGTTCAACGTTTTGGCTATGCTAGCCGCAGAAGTGCAGAGCAAGCATTACGGGATCTCGTTGCTCAATCATATCAGTGTTAATGGTAGGAAAAAGATATTATGCAGTTTTTGGTAGATACACATACTCATACTATTTCAAGTGGTCATGCTTATAGTACGGTTTTAGAGAATGCACAGGCTGCTTCACAAAAAGGCCTGGCGTTGTTTTGCGTAACCGACCACGCGCCAACAATGCCTGGCGCACCGCATTTCTGGCATTTTGCTAATCAGCGAGTGTTGCCTCGTTTTCTTCATGGTGTGGGTATCTTGCGTGGTGTAGAGGCAAATCTTATCAATATTGATGGTGACATCGATCTTGACCCGCGTATTACCGATCAGCTTGATTGGGTTATTGCCAGCCTTCATGAGCCTGTGTTTCGTCCCGTTGACAAAGAAACTCACACTCAGGCTTTGCTCAATCTAATTGCGTCTGGGCGTATCCATGCGATTGGTCATCTTGGCAATCCCAATTTTGATTTTGATTTTGAAGCTGTCATCACCGCAGCGATGAAACATAATGTATTGATTGAGATAAATAACTCGTCACTTTGTGGTTCCCGTCAAGGAAGCGAGCTTCGTTGTGAAGATATAGCCGCTTTTGTCAAAGAAGTGGGAGGGCGAATTACCACTGGCTCGGATGCGCATTTTGCCGATGATGTTGGTAATTTCACCCATGTTCGTCATTTGCTTAAGCAAGTAAATTTTCCGACAGAACGTGTAGTGACACATCATCCCAAATGTTTTCTAGACTTCCTTCAAGAGCGTGGTCAACACGGCATTGCTGAATTTTCTGTTTTCTAATGTCTTCCTGCTTTCCTTACTTATTTACAGTGTAAATTAGTAACCCCATTGCTTGGTTTACACTGTAAATCCTTCTCATGTTGTAAAACACTTGTTTTAAACGAAATGTTTAACAAGACAAAATAATTTACAGCGAGCGAAATTATCAATACTGGATTTCACCTATTCTAGAATTTTAGTCTAGAGTTAAAAGTCTTAGGTCGTTATCTTTTTTATAGTGTTCATTTTATTCGGATTTTAAGTTGAATTGTCATGTTAGAGACAGTTTGGACTGAACATTATAATTCTCGATTGATCGTATTTATTATTGAGCCTAGATAAGGAAATGATTGTCGCGAGGGGGTGTTATGAGCTTAGTAAAAGTCCAAAGCAAAGCGCTAAAGCGGTTATTTGAACCTGTCCATTCTTTTCGTACCAACCTGAGTTACACTCTGAATAATGGTGGTCTGGCGGCTCGTATTCGTAAGCATGCAATCTACACCGACTCTAACCTCTATGATGTCGGGGCCAGGGTCTCTGTTGTTCGTTTAAGTAAAAAAAGCATGATTCTAGACTCTGCAATTCCGATGGATGTGAGTGCTTCCTATGAATTGAGCCTGCAAGGGATCCCGCTTCTTGATGGTTATCTCACCGAGCAGTGTTCGAGTGCTATTAGCAGAGGTTTGTTTTGCTACGAGTTCCATCAAAATAATTGGTTAACAGACAAAGAACTGACGTTTTTGGTTTCTGACATCATTTAAAAAAAGCCCCGAGCTTCGGGGCATTAAAAAGGACTGAACCTGCTGTCATAATCGGGGGAAGAACAGCAAGTTTATGCAGAGGTCCTAGATTGTTATCTCCCTACCTCATAGCGATTATTGTGCCAATATTTATTGGCAGCCTTTTGAGTTGTTTATCTGTTTAGTTTCAATTAGTTACGCTCCGGATAATCTACAGAGCACTTTTACTTAAAAATTAATGAGTAGTTAGTGACCCAACGTTTAAATTGTTACGGGGCATTACTACCCATTTATTTTTGTGTTGATGTCGGTTATGTTTCCTGTAAGTCTCGCGAGGATGATTTTGTTCAATATTGGGTTGTTTATGCAGTCAATTTTAGAATAGCTATTCATGTTATCAACTCTACACCCATGCCTTAACAACGATATTGAGCATATAGTTAATTAAATCATTCCGTCTCTATCTGAATTGTGAACTCACTTCTACATCTAGTGTCCAACAATAGGTTAAAATGGTTGCATCATTTCACTGAGTATCATTACCTTACATAACCGTCCTTATGGTTCAAATATCGCACTAGAGTGAAAGGAGTTTCTCTATGTCGCAACAGCTTCTACAGCTGTCTCAAGATGGTCACAGCCTTTCTATCCTTGTGCAACCACAGCAAGGTTCTGTGATGGAAATCAAACGTGCCGACATTTATGCAGCTATCGCTGATCATCAGGCAAGTAATTTCTATTTGTTTGAGAATGCGATTGAATCTGCGTTGGAGATCTTAAATTCACCGGTAGCAGACGACACCAAAATTGAGCCGACAAGTCTACTTATTGCTGAAAAAAGAGATGCGACGCTTTTGGTAAAAACGGAAGCTGACTCAATGACGGCCTCAATCACGGTTGTCGGTGCTTATGGCGGCGAGCCTGTGGCAGGCAATACCCTTGTTAACGCACTGAAAGAAAATCACATCATTAAAGGTATTCGGAAAAATCAACTACAGGAACTGTTAGCCGTAGCTCACGAGTTGGATCCTGGTGAGAAGTTTACTTTACCTGTTGCTTTTGGCCGACTTCCGGAGAATGGGCTCGATAGCCAGTTCGAGCCATTAGTTGACGATGCCAGTCATCGTGTGTTGCGGCCACAGGCGACAAATGATGGCCGCGTAGATATGCGAAATTTGGGGGAGATGGTAACAGTAAAAGCGAGCCAGGCCATTATGCGCCGTATTCCCGCAACAAAAGGGGTGGCCGGCTTTAATGTTATTGGTAACGAACTTGCGGCCATACCGGGTAAAGAGTTCACTTTTGATGTGGGTGAAGGTACTGAAATCAGTGATATTAATGAAAACCTGCTGGTAGCGTCAAAAGCCGGCATGCCGATCATCAAAGGTAATGGCATGCAAGTTGATGATGCACTGATACTTAAGGGAGTCAATGTCAGTACCGGGCATGTTAATTTTGATGGTAGTGTGGTGATTAATGGCGATGTCATGACTGGCATGAAGGTGATAGCGACAGGCAGTATTACGATCAGCGGCGTGGTTGAATTAGCTGAGCTCAAGGCAGGTGGTGATATTGTTGTTGCAGACGGCCTTATCGGCAGGCAACAGCAGAAAGATAAGGACCTCGCCTGTTATATTAAGGCGGGAGGAAAAGTTACCGCCAAGTTTGCTCAGTATGTTGAGATTGATGCGGGGCAAGATGTGGCCTTTTCACTCCATGCGCTTCATTGCCAGATTCGGACACAAGGGGAAGTGACGGTTTTCGATCCGTCAAAACGCCATGGCACATTAAGTGGCGGCAGTGTCAATGCCGGTTACAGTGTTAAAGCCGTTAATATCGGCGCTACGGCGGGAGTACAAACCGAAATTACCGCCTTCAATAATTATCATGTGTTGCGTCGTCAGTTGGCTGATACGTATAAGTCTCTTGAGCATGAACGGGAACAAATGGGGAAAATCCGTGATGCGCAGTATAAACTATTGAAGATCCCATCATCACAGCGTCCGGCAGAATTAGTGCAGAAAGTTATTGATACACGAACCCGACATATAGAGAAAATTAAATCGCTAAAAGCGCATTACACTTGTTTGAAGAGTGAATATGACGTGTTACGCAAGACTGTATCCATTACGGCGTTTAACCATCTGTATACTGGTGTGAGTTGTCGACTTGAAAAATTAGTAATGAACGTGAGCCAGGAACATGGGCCGTGTAAAATTGTCTACAAAGAACAGATCCTTGAATTAGCCCCTTTATGATCCCTTCCATAGCATGATTTACACTGTAAATAAGGTGAGGCATGCTCCATTTTCCCTGTTGAATTTACACTGTAAATAGTCTTCTTGCTGGCATTCGTTGGTTTGATTGACGAAAATCGCGGCAGAATTGATTTCTACTCCTCGCTTCATTGAGTATGAACGTCGTGAGGGGTAACTCCAATTCAGCACTTGATGGTTAGGAAACTCAATATGATCTAACCATCAAGATTAGGCTGCATGAGGTAGACGATGAGTAATGAAATGAGAACGAGTGGTCGCGAAGCGCATACGAACTGTCACTTTCGGCTTACTTTTTGTGCCAAAAATAACCACTTCCCATTTTTGAATAGATCTACCCTACATTACGTTCTAATTGGCCTCATCAGGGCCAGCGAACGCTGATGATGAATGAGTTCTGAGGTCGATAAACCCCGGTGGTAAGTGTTAAATACCAGGCGACCACCGCATAAGATGCACGCGTAGGGATCGATATTCGTGAATTCTTTCATCAAGGCCGCAAAACTCAATGTCAGTGCAGGCTCCACGTCCATTTCTAACGCTTTGTAAACCAACGGTAACTGCTCTCCTCGTCGACGATTCGACAAGAATCCATAGTAACGGAGCATTCGAAAATGCTTCTCGGGGATATGATCGTTGATACGCAGGATCATCGATTCCTGCGTCAGCGTGTCTGTCTCATACTGTTTGGTTCGATGGTTCAAAAATACAAACGTAATATCTTTTCCATCGTAATGTTTAAGCCGCGATGCGGCTATCGGTGGTCGTTTTAGATAGCGCCCCAGGTAGTTCACGGTTTGCTTTCCGTGTTTGGTTTTCTTCGCAAAAAACACTCGCCAGTAGCGGTTATAAAGCGGGTCTAAATACCGACTCCATTCCTGATAATCACGAATTTGATTGACCATCGCCTCTGGTAATAGCAACTGACTGTATTGCTGGCGTAATAAGGTCAGGATCTTGGTTCTCCAGCTTTTCGTTAAAATAGATGGGCTTCCACTTGTCACTTTTTATGCATAATCCGCCACGGGTGACCGATAAATCGATGTGGGTATTCCATGTCAGCTGGCGACCAAAGGTATGAAGAGCGCTGAACATTCCAACATCGATGTTTTTTTGTTTTGCCCAATGGAGTAATACGTCGCTGGCACAACGAAAGAGATGCTCAAGTAAATGACGGTTGGATTTGAAGATTGGCCACAGAATGTCGGGCATGGTGAACGTGATATGTTGCCATTCGCAGTCGGGTAATATGGATTGTTGTTTTGCTATCCATTGATTGGTGCTTTTCACTCCGCAAGAATTGCAGGCGCGACTTTTACAGGTGTTGCCCAGTGTTTTCGTGTGCAAATAGCGGCCATTGCTGCAGGTGTAAGTACGACTCCCCATGACCAGCGTGCCACACGCTAACATCTTCGTGACGTTTTCCATGACGACATCCCGGATGTCGATATAGCGTTGAGTGATGTGGTACCAGGCTTTGTTTCTTAGGTAGAGTAGTTTTAGGGGCGAGGAGTGTACATAGTGAAGGATTATAGCGCTCACTATTCTTTATGGGAATGATGAGCTTACAGCGTGACTGCTGACACCGTAGGTGTCCTATCTTGGTTCCCAGTACGTCGTTCAAGACGCTTAAACTGTGTTATTACCAAACGCACCCCAATGCCCATAATTTAAAAACCTAATACATTGACACTAGAAATACATCTAAAAAGTAGTTTTATATCATCCAAAATTTAGGTTTTTTTATCTAAAAAAATAGCTCTAATATATCCAGAATCATTGAGTAGGTTAATGACGAAGAGTTGTGTAGAAGATAAGAATGATTATTTTTGTATCACCTTCGTTCGCAATTGCGCAGTCAACAATGAAGAGGTAATTAACCGTGCAGCCAGCAAACTGCCCTCATAGCCTACAATGATGTATCAAGCCACTATACTTAGCGAATATCTAAAACATACGGTTATTCAGGTGAACAATACTGTCACTGAAAGGGGGATTGGATGAACATAATCAAACGACAGAAGATAAACAGCGCACATCACTGGATTTTATCGGTAGGAATATGTGCAACAACACTAAGTAGCACAGTGTTTGCTGAAGATTTTACAGCAGTACATTGTAATTCAATGAAAAAAGTAACACTGCCAAATGTTACGATATCACATACAGAACGGGTTACAGCCGGAAAATCAGGCGAAGACCCAATGCGTGAATTAACAGGGGCAAGTGGTGCCAATCATGACTTGCCTACACATTGCCTTGTCAAAGGCACCATCGGTGCGAGAACCGGGAGTGATGGCAAACCTTACGGTATTCAGTTTGAACTGCGTATGCCTGATAACTGGCAAAATCGTTTTATGTTTCAAGGTGGGGGCGGAACAGATGGTTTTCTCGCACAGGCTATTGGCAGTATCCCGAGCAGTGGATCATCAGCACCACCGTCACTAGCCCGGGGTTATGCCGTTGTCTCAATGGATGGTGGCCATCAAGGACTGGATCTCAGTTTTGCTGCTGACCAACAGGCACGTCTAGACTTTGCCTATTCCGCTGTAGGCAAGGTGACAGATCAGGCCAAGTACTTGATATCTAAATATTACGATGAACCAAGTCGCCATTCTTATTTTATGGGATGTTCAAACGGTGGAAGAGAAGCTATGATTGCTGCACAGCGCTATCCCACTGAATTTGATGGCGTGGTTGCTGGGAATGCCGGTTTTCATCTAACCCGAGCAGCTGTGGCAGAAGCATGGGATACTCAGGTGTTGCTCAGCATTGCCCCAAAAGATAAACAAGGTAATCCCATTCTTTCTCAGGCGCTGACCAATCATGACCTACATTTGGTTAGTCAGGCTGTTCTGAAACAATGTGATGCTAAAGATGGTATAAAAGACGGCATAATCAACAACTATCCAGAATGTGATTTCAAATTGGATGTATTGCAGTGTAAAAAAGAAGGTGAAACAGACAATTGCTTATCATCCGAAAAAGTTGCTGCCATCGATAAAATATTTAAAGGTGCGCACAATAGTCAGGGCAAAGCGCTTTACAGCAGTTGGCCATATGACGCAGGCATATCTTCCATTGGCTGGCGAGTTTGGAAACTGGGTACATCAACAGATGCAAATAAACCAAACGCGATCAATGCAACGATGGGAGCTAGCGCGCTTGTTAATTATTTTATGACGCCTCCCGCTCCGGATATGAAGGTCACCCAGTTCGATTTCGATGCAGATATTGTGAAAACAAAAGAAACAGGCGCACTGCATGATGCATTATCAACATACATGAATACTTATAGATCTCGTGGCGGTAAAATGTTGATATTCCATGGATTTTCCGATCCGGTATTCTCCGCCAATGACATTATCAACTGGTATCAGCGCCTCCTGCAAAACACAGATCATGGTGATTTTTCACGCCAACAGGAATGGACCCGTCTATTTATGGTTCCAGGTATGACTCACTGTGGAGGTGGCCCTGCATTGGATGATTTTGATCCTTTGCAAGCGATTGAAGACTGGGTTGAACAAAATAAAGCACCAGATTATTTGACTGCATCAGCTAAAGCGTTCCCAGACAAAAAACAGCCGTTGTGTCCATACCCGAAAACTGCCCGATACAACGGTAAAGGAGATCCAAATCAACTCGATTCGTACTCCTGTAAATAAAAAACATCCCTAAAAGGAAATGGGCTGTGCACAACAGTAATGCTTGTGGTATTACCTTATTGAGGGTTTTGACCTCAAAAGCTGCTCTGTTAGTCTGTTTTGGTTTGCTGTCCCTGCTCGATCCTACTCGGCAATAAATCGTAATTGTCGTAATATCAAGCCGGCGATCTCAGGTATTACAGCCTGAGATCGCTTATTTATTGAAATAAGTAGTACTAATATCTGGTTATACCTGTCAAAGATTGATTGATGTTAACCAGAGAGTACGGAATGAGGAAACGCCCATTTCTCACCACATCTTCCCAAGAAAGTGCGTTATAGCGTTGCAATAGCAGATCCAGTGGAGAATGGTCAATTTCCACTTTCTCAAACACTCAGTTTGGCGGATGTATGAGCATCAAAGACCCGCTATGAACTGTGTGCAATCAGCGATCATTGCCGTAGGTGTAAGTACGACGCCCTATGGCAAGCGAGCCACATGCTAACATCTTCATGACGTTTTCCATGATGACATCGAAAACATCGTTATAGCGTTCAGCGATGTGGCACTAAGCTTTGTTTTTTTAGGGAGAGTCGTTTTAGAAGACGAAGTATGTACATGGTGAGGAATTATAGCGCTCACTATTATCTATCAGAATAATGAGCTTGCAACGTAACTGCTGCCGCAGGCAGCCAATCTTGATGGTTAGGAAACTCAATATGATCTAACCATCAAGATAGGCTGCATGAGGTAGACGATGAGTAATGAAATGAGAACGAGTGGTCGCGAAGCGCATACAAACTGTTACTTTCGGCTTACTTTTTGTGCCAAAAATAACCACTTCCCATTTTTGAATAGATCTACCCTACATTACGTTCTAATTGGCCTCATCAGGGCCAGCGAACGCTGATGATGAATGAGTTCTGAGGTCGATAAACCCCGGTGGTAAGTGTTAAATACCAGGCGACCACCGCATAAGATGCACGCGTAGGGATCGATATTCGTGAATTCTTTCATCAAGGCCGCAAAACTCAATGTCAGTGCAGGCTCCACGTCCATTTCTAACGCTTTGTAAACCAACGGTAACTGCTCTCCTCGTCGACGATTCGACAAGAATCCATAGTAACGGAGCATTCGAAAATGCTTCTCGGGGATATGATCGTTGATACGCAGGATCATCGATTCCTGCGTCAGCGTGTCTGTCTCATACTGTTGGTTCGATGGTTCAAAAATACAAACGTAATATCTTTCCATCGTAATGTTTAAGCCGCGATGCGGCTATCGGTGGTCGTTTTAGATAGCGCCCCAGGTAGTTCACGGTTTGCTTTGCGTGTTTGGTTTTCTTCGCAAAAAACACTCGCCAGTAGCGGTTATAAAGCGGGTCTAAATACCAGCTCCATTCCTGATAATCACGAATTTGATTGACCATCGCCTCTGGTAATAGCAACTGACTGTATTGCTGGCGTAATAAGGTCAGGATCTTGGTTTTCCAGCTTTGTGCGACCACCTTTTCGTTAAAATAGATGGGCTTCCACTTGCCACTTTTTATGCATAATCTGCCACGGGTGACCGATAAATGGATGTGGGTATTCCATGTCAGCTGGCGACCAAAGGTATGAAGAGCGCTGAACATTCCAACATCGATGTTTTTTTTGTTTTGCCCAATGGAGTAATACGTCGCTGGCACAACGAAAGAGATGCTCAAGTAAATGACGGTTGGATTTGAAGATTGGCCACAGAATGTCGGGCATGGTGAACGTGATATGTTGCCATTCGCAGTCGGGTAATATGGATTGTTGTTTTGCTATCCATTGGTTGGTGCATTTCACCCCGCAAGAATTGCAGGCGCGACTTTTACAGGTGTTGCCCAGTGTTTTCGTGTGCAAATAGCGGCCATTGCTGCAGGTGTAAGTACGACTCCCCATGACCAGCGTGCCACACGCTAACATCTTCGTGACGTTTTCCATGACGACATCCCGGATGTCGATATAGCGTTGAGTGATGTGGTACCAGGCTTTGTTTCTTAGGTAGAGTAGTTTTAGGGGGCGAGGAGTGTACATAGTGAAGGATTATAGCGCTCACTATTCTTTATGGGAATGATGAGCTTACAGCGTGACTGCTGACACCGTAGGTGTCCTATCTTGAACCACAATTGATTACTTTCGTTGTGGAACTATCACGGGCAATTAAGCTGAACGCTGTGTGGCAGTATCCAAAGTGTTCAGGGTTTGCCTCAAACCGATAGGCTTCTATTGCGCCAGTCCCATTAACATTGTGGCCGTTAACAGGGACTAGCCATTAGTGAGTTATCTTGAAATCGTCTTTATCAATACCGTGCTTTTTCATTTTGTCGTACAGGGTCTTACGCGCGAGCCCGAGTTCTTCCTGAACTTCTTTTAAACGGCCATTATGACGTTTTAACGCATCACAAAGTAACGTAAACTCAAATTGATTGATCCGATCTGTCAAGGTGAGGTTAAGCGGATCATCACTGATTTGACCATTATCATTCAGGCCTGAGGTATCGCCCATTAAGACTAAACGTTCAGCCAGGTTGCGTAACTCCCTCACATTTCCCGGCCAGTCATGTTCCAGCAATTTTTGCTGTTGTTCCAGACTAATCGTTGGCGGCTCGATGCCATAGCGGGTAGAGGCAGAACGGCTAAAGTTCTGAAATAGCAACGGGATGTCATCTTTGCGATCCCGTAAGGGCGGAATGTCAACGCTGACAACATTCAGACGGTAGTAAAGATCTTGGCGAAATTCACCGCGATCGCCCATCAGCCTGAGATCCTGCTTTGTTGCCGCGATAATTCGGATATCAAGATCGATGGCCTGGTTGGTGCCTAACGGTTCAACTTTGCGCTCTTCCAAGACTCGCAATAGTTTTATTTGCAACAGCATTGGCATTGATTCTATTTCGTCCAAAAAAAGCGTACCGCCATCGGCATAAGCAATTTTACCGACTCGCTTTTTCTGAGCGCCGGTAAATGCCCCTGATTCATAACCAAATAACTCGCTTTCAATCATGGTTTCAGGAATAGCACCACAGTTAATGGCGACAAAATGTTTATCCTGGCGAATGCTGTGATCGTGCAAGAAACGTGCGACGAGCTCCTTACCGGTTCCTGTTTCACCATGGATCATCACGTCTGCTGGCGTGTCCTTAATGTGCGTCAGGATCCTTCTTAATTGTTTGATTTTCGGGTTATTACCGAGAATACGAGGGCCAGGTCCACTTTGTGCTTCCAGTTCTCGTCTTAATTCGCGATTTTCCAGCACCAATTCGCGTTTATCGCCAGCTCGTTTAACAACATCGAGTAAGTTTTCTGTTGAGAAAGGCTTTTCCAGAAAATCATAGGCGCCGTTTCGCATTGCATCGACAGCGGTCGAGATATCACCATGGCCGGTCAGGAGAATGATCGACAGTTCGGGATCGATAGCCAGCGCGCGTTTTAAAAAGGTGATCCCATCGATACCGGGCATATTGATATCGGAGATGATAACGCCGGGAAAGTGGTTCTCCAGCATCTCTAACGCCGGCTTGGCACTGGCAAATAGCGTTACGTCGTAGTCTTCAAGTTCTAATGTCTGCCCCAATGCAACGCGGATTGGCTTCTCATCGTCAATAAAAATTACTTGCTTGTTCATTATGCATCCTCGGTACAGCGGGGCAGGGTAATGACAAATTCTGCGCCACCTGTATTATGATCCTCAATGGTCAGGCTACCGGAGAAGGAATCTATGATCCTTCTTGAAATGGTCAGCCCGAGTCCTAGCCCCTCATTTTTAGTCGTGAAGAAAGGCGTGAAAATCCGTTTTTTCTGATCGTCATCCAGGCCCGTACCATTATCCCAGATCCGTATTTCAACCATATCCCCTAAGGGTTCTAACTGAACTCCAATTTGCGGGGAACGTGAATCGCCAAGGGCTTGAATGGCGTTGTGTAGCAGGTTAACCAGTACCTGTTCAAATTGAACCGCATCAGCGCGAACCAGCAGCTCGGAAGGCAGCTCACCAAGGCGTAAGACCACGCCGTGCTTGATTAATTTATTACGCAGCAGGCTGACGGCCGAGCGGATAGAGTCTGCCGCTACCGTGCGATTATTGTTCTCGGTCGTTTTACGGGCAAAGACTTTGAATCGCGAGATAATGTCTGACACCATCTGGTTCAGGTTGACAATTTCATCAATGTTACTGGCGACGGCCTCATAACGATTTTTTTGCAACAGTTTACGGGTATTTTCCGCGTACGTCCGCATTGCTGCAAGGGGCTGATTAATTTCATGATTGATGCTTGCTGACAGCTCTCCGAGCATCGCTAGCTTGGCCGCTTGTACCAGTTCGCTTTGGGTCTGTTTTAGTTCAGCCTGGCTGCGTTCGTATTGTTCAATGGTATCGCGTAACTGCTGGTTGGTTTCCATCAAATTGCGGGTACGTTCAATTACCAGTATTTCAAGCTTATCATTGAGCTGTGCCAGTTCTTTTTTGGTTGTGAAGGTCTGAAACCAGGACATAACAGCCAGACAAAGCAGCATGTAAAAGGCCGTGAAGACAAACAGTGCCTGGACCACATATTGATAAGCGGTGTTGATTGGGCTGAAGCCATAAATTGTCCATCCCGCCTGTTCCATATTGTGGTTGGCGATCAGAAAGGCTTCGCTCTGATTGATACTGGGGATAGTGATATTACTGATTTCCTGCTGATTAAACTCAGTCAGGCGAGGCAAATCACTCAATGGCTCCAGCTTAGTCTGGCCGTATTGGCGGGAAGAGAAGACCTGTTGCTTTTGTTCGTCGTTAAGCACGACCAGCGAGCGGTATAGCCAACTGTCTTCGGAGCTGTAAAAAATCACGCCGAGTTGATCGGCGATGGCATATTCGATTTGATCGTATTGCCAGATATCTTCAACCAAAGACAGATCAACTTTGATCACCAGCACCCCTATGATCTGCTGGAGTTGGTAAATCGGGGCTGAAAAGTAATAACCGCGCTTATCTGAGTGGGCACCTAAAGCAAAGTATTGACCGAGTTTGCCTGCCATCGGATCTTGAAAATAAGGACGATAAGCATAATTCTGACCGATAAAGCTGCCTTCATTTTGCCAGTTACTGGCCGCCAGCGTATCACCGCTGCGGTTGATCAAATAAATTGTATCGGCATTTAAGCTGTTCGCCCATTCTTGTAGCAGCAAACTGGTTTTCTGGTATTGGTCAACGGCAGGGGCATTAACCATGAGTGCCGATAACAGGCGTGGATCATTGGCTAAGACTTCTGGCAACTTGCTGTATCGAGCTAGCTGCGCATCGAGTTTTTCACCTAGTTGCCTGACATCATTCGTAATTCGCTCTGATAAGTGTTGTTTAACCTGCTGGTAGGTGATGTTGGTGATGAGCGCACCTAGGATCAGGCCGAGAAGAATAATAAGGGTGAGAAATTTGTTCTTTTGCACGGGATCCTTCCGATCATTTTTAGAAGTGAAATTAGCAAACTTCGCAATGCGAAAACACGAGCTGGCTTGCAGAGATTCGATATTTTCCATCTCCGGAAAAAAAATTGTTCAAAAAGACATAAGTGGCGGTGCTGAGTAATTGATACACTCAAACAACTGCAAGATACTTGTTTTTCCAATAAGCAAAGCGCACAATTTCGGTCAATGCCATATCGGTTAATGTTAAATAAGCGGAGATAACAATGGAATTGTCTGATATTCGTCGTGAGTACACGCAAGGTGGGTTACGTCGTCATGATTTACCAGATGAGCCGCTGCCTTTATTTGCCAAATGGTTGAAACAAGCGATTGCTGCAAAAATTGCAGATCCTACCGCGATGACCGTCGCGACTGTGGATGAAAATGGACAGCCTTTCCAGCGTATTGTTTTACTGAAACACTTTGATCACGATGGTTTTGTGTTTTATACCAATCTGGGAAGCCGTAAGGCCCTGCAGCTGAGCCATAATGCTAAGATCAGCTTACATTTCCCATGGCATGCCATTGAACGTCAGGTCCATGTGACGGGAGAAGCGGAAAAGTTGTCGACACTAGAAGTGATCAAATATTTTTCATCGCGTCCTAAAGAAAGTCAAATTGCGGCATGGGCAAGTAAACAGAGTAACCGTATTTCAGCACGCCAGGCGCTGGAAGGGAAGTTTATGGAGCTGAAACAAAAATTTGCTAAGGGCGATGTTCCTGTTCCGACGTTCTGGGGGGGATATCGCGTGAAAATCAATTCGATAGAGTTCTGGCAGGGTGGTGAACACCGCCTTCATGACCGTTTCTTATATTCTAAAGATGCATCAGAGTGGACAATTGAACGATTAGCACCTTAAGCGGCTTTGGTTTGAAAAAAAGGTCTGAAATAAAAAAGTGTAGCTATTTTAAATAGCTACACTTTTTTTATGTTCATAATGTATCGGCGTTCTATTTGAAGAGCTTATTTTATAAGGCGGCTTCATTGGAAGTAACAATGCTTACTCCCTCTGGGTGGCGAACGTTCAGCGCTTTTTCTGCATCTCGAATGGAGTTAATTTCATTACTTGCAGTAATTTCGTATTTAAACGGAATATTAAAGTGCGGATGTACAACGTAAGTAATAGTGAACTGTTTCATATCTTCTGCCAAAGTGATTCTGATACATAACCCGTTCGGTTACGACTAACAACCATGCTTTAATCATGGCCAATTACATTCGCAGCGATTGTATAAATAAACAACGATCGTAAATTTGATCTGAAAAATGATTTTTTGAAGAAACCCTTTCAAAAAGTAAAACTCATTATGCAGAAAAGAAACACAGGCGCTCATTGTTATACCCAAATCACGTCTAGATGCTAGCTGAACTCTTATGTATATGGTGTCCTATTCTTTGAGAATGACCGACAGTTGGCTTTTCAGCATGCTTTCAGGGATATGGGATCCAAAGCCGAGATCTAACGCCAGATCGATGAGCTCTCCCTTCGAATTAGCATTAAACTTTTCGCGCAGGCGAAGTACATAGTTCTCAACGGTTTTAACTGAAACATTCAGTACCTTGGCAATATATTGCGGCTTTTTGCCGTACAGCAATAGAAACAGGACTTCAGATTCACGGGTATTTATCGCGACATTTTGATTATGAAGATCTAAACTAAAAGACGCTTGGCCTCTTTTATTCAGCCCGGCAGCCCTGCAAATCCAATGCCCCACTTCTAAGATGGCCGTATCTTTTAGTTCAACGCCAGAAAAGATAGTGCCAACGACTTTACCTTCCTCACTTTTCCAGGGCGTTTTAGTGAATAAATGTGCACGCCAGCTTCCATCCGAATAAGGATGAATATCAAGTACCCGCATGCGTTGTCCAGATGAGATAACTTGGAAGTCTTGTTCCCGAAAAGATTCGGCACATTCTATGGTAGGGCTTGGCATGTCAAAATCAGTTCTGCCAATACAATCTAAATGATGGTCAACACCAATAATCTTTCCATATTCTTCATTTGCATAAACAAATACAGAGTCTTTATCTTTACATCCCCAACAACCAGGGAGTTGATTAAAAATATGTAGAAGGGATGGATCGACTTTGTCTTTCACTGGTCTCGCCTAACGCTATCGCTCAGATGAATCTGATTGTAGATAATTTAGTAGGCAGGGTAAATGTCACACTACGTGTGTGCCGGATTATTAGACATAATAGTGTATATTGGTAAAAAAAAGGCCGGTCTAAAAGACCGGCAAAGACAAGAGTTTGACTCCGAAGAGCACAATCCTGTACGACGTGTAGAAGAGGTATCCAATTAAGTTTGACGCTTTGATATGAGGGTTTACATCAAAGAAACTTCATTGGCATGTATCCAATGCTGGATACTGCAGACAGTTAACAGTGAAGTGCGTTCCCTGTCTACGAGAGAAACTATAACGAAGCATGCCCTAACAAAGAAGGGGGGAAATCACCTATTGACAATTATTCTTTATTGTGAGGCGTGGCCGCGAAGGTATTCTCCCACCATATACTCTACGTGCTGCTTATGTGTTGTTATTATGAGCCTTACCTTATGTTTTTTAATAAACAAAAATAGAATCAGATTGTGCTCTTTTTTATGCTGATTCTATGATTTGTTATTCGAATAAAAAACAATAGTCATGGGCAATAAACTGAGCGGGAACTGATGAATAGTCGTTGACGCTAATGCGGCTTGAGGAGCCAAGACAATTGGAGGAAACCGTGCCTCGTCATCATTATAAATGATGCTGTCTTGCTATGTGGGCAATGGAAATGCTCCCGAAAACATGATCAAGAGCAGAGCGATGATCAAGTGTCTGCTGCTGGAGTAATAAAATGGCTTGAGAGCCTGGCGATCACTGTACACCGTAGCATCTGTGGGTGCGTTATACCTGCCAAAAAGCGGTCTGACTTTAGTAAAACAGCAGGATCTCAATAGATAAAAAGAAAACGAGCTTGCAGCACGGGCACAGATAACTGACGGATAGAACAATATCTCATTGAAAATGGTACGGCTGGGCGTGTGGGGCTTGGCCACACTGCCGGAACAATGATCAAGTAAAGATAAATAACGGGCCATGTCATTTCAACTGGAACGATGATCAAGCGGGATCCTGCTTGATGATCACTGAAAGGATGGAAACATGATCAAGGTATGATCATGCTTGCCGGACCATGTGAACTTGTTCTGAAAGCAATAAGCCTTTTAATGCGGAAGAATGATCAAGTGAGTGATTTTTATAAGTTATTGATAATTATTGTTTAAGATGATTTTGGCCAGCTTTGCTGGTATTGAACGGTAAAGATCCGGTAAATCGGACTTATCTCGCTTAAGCCTTATAGAATAAGGGCTGTAGCATGATCGAAGAAATTGAAATGACAAATGCCGTAAAAAATGATGTCTTGATCACTTTTCCGGGCGCTTCTGCATACCCATTAGCTTTAGAGTAAGCCCGCGCTGGTGTCTTGCTGCTGTTATTGAGACAATAAGCTATCTCCATTTGGATTGTATTGCTTTACATGAACGATAAGTTTAAACCCTCAGAGATTGTCGTGTTACCTGAACTGATGGCCCATCATAACCACGGTTACAATCAGGTCGTAATTGGCCTGTCGGGACAGACCGAATTTGACATTGAAGGCTATGGTAATTTGGTTTATCCGGGTCAGGGCTGTCTGGTGACGGCGGACTCAGAGCACGCGTTTTCCGGAATAGGGAAAAATGAGATCCTGGTAATGAATCTGCCGGTTGAGAGCGTCTCTCTTGATCAAACAATACCCACTTATGCGAATGAACGAGTGGAACGTTTGTTTGAGCAATCAGGCTATTTTCACCTTGATACTCAGGCACAAAATCTGATCAAGGCACTGACCGCTGAAATGATGGCTCACCCGGATGATTTGCTATTGAGCAAAGCCTGTACGGATACTTTGATGTGTATCTTGCAGCGGCATTTTAAGCCGCTGGCATCAGATCGCCTTGTCTCTCGGCTTGATATGGATGTTATCGATCAGTACATAATTCAGCATCTAATTCGTAAAATATCGGTAACACAATTGGCCGGCTTGGTGTTTCTCGGCGAGAGCCAGTTTCACTTATTGTTTAAAGAACAAACAGGGATCACCCCGCATCAGTATGTTTTGAAAAAACGTTTGGAAATGGCGAAACAGCTTATGGACGAGTCTCAACTCAGTCTCGCGCAAGTGGCACAAAGCTGCGGATTCGCCAGCCAGAGCAGCTTTACTCAATCGTTCTCCCGTCTGTATGGTATGCCGCCGGCGCGTTTTAAAAAAGACAGTTTATAATCCCCCCCTCCCTCGCTGCTAAGTTTTTTACTTTTAATTCAATATATTACGCTTGTGTTGGCGGGCTTTTTTAATCGCTGTAAGCGGCTTAGGCCGCGCTTGATTGGTCTTCTTACAACGTCGATCAAACCTATCTTACGTCATTGCTTTTGTACATGAATATTCTAGCTCTCTCTTTTTTTACTTGATTCATTGTTTACGGAATTATGGCTGAATTAAACATCAGTCTGAATATTTTGCTGTGCATTGTGTCTTATTTTGTTAAAAAACGGACTTTTTCTAAAAAATATCGGAGAATATAGCAAGACTATCAGAGCTGCGGAAAATAGAATCCCCTCAATAGTAACATTGTTGTAACATTTGTACTGAATGAAAATTCAGGACCTATTATTGAGGAAATGATTATGTTCAATGCGGCAGATGTACTTCAGCCATCGTTTATTGAGCGACCATTGGATGAAATTTGGCAACTGATTTCACCGCTTTATTCTGCAGATGAGTCACAGTGGCTCGAACAGCTGCTTCCTTTGGCTGAACCTTCAGAGCAAGAACGTAAACAGACCAGAGAAAAAGCAGCAGAGCTGATCAAACGCGTACGTGCAGATCAAAATGCAATCCAAATGATTGATGCGCTGCTGCTGGAATACAGCTTAGATACCAAAGAAGGTATTTTACTGATGTGTCTGGCTGAAGCATTAATGCGTATTCCTGATGCCGCAACCGCTGACGCACTGATCCGCGATAAGCTCAGTGTTGCTGATTGGAAATCTCACCTCAAAAATTCTGACTCCCTGTTCGTCAATGCCTCAACCTGGGGGCTGATGCTGACCGGTAAAGTGGTCAGTATGGATGTCAAAGCCGATGGTACGCCTTCGCATGTGATCAACCGCCTGGTCAATAAAATGTCTGAGCCGGTGATCCGCCAGGCGATGCATCAGGCCATGAAGATCATGGGTCATCAGTTTGTGTTAGGCCGGACCATTGCAGAAGCGATGAAAAATGCAAAGAACAAACGAGATCAAGGTTTTACATATACTTTTGATATGTTGGGAGAGTCGGCGCTGACAGCCCATGATGCCCAGAAGTATTTTAAAGACTACATTATGGCGATCGAAGCGGTTGGGCGTGATGATTACCACAGTCAAAAGCAGAGCAATCGGAAATCTCCGGATCCGACCGTATCGATCAAGCTATCTGCTTTGCACCCGCGTTATGACGTGGCGAATGAAGCGCGTGTACTGGATGAAATGTATCTCTCGGTACTGGCATTGTTAGCGCGCGCCCGTGAACTGAATATCGGCATTACCATTGATGCCGAAGAAGCTGACCGTCTTGAACTGTCGCTGAAACTGTTTGAAAAACTGTACCGATCACCCGTGGTGCGAGGCTGGGGCCGGTTTGGTCTGGTGGTACAGTCTTACTCTAAATGCGCACTGCCGGTATTGGCCTGGATAGCGGCGCTAAGCAAAGAGCTGGGCGATGTGATCCCTGTGCGTCTGGTGAAAGGGGCTTACTGGGATAGCGAGCTGAAATTGTCACAGCAAAAAGGTTTTTCCGCTTATCCGGTCTTTACCCGTAAAGAAGCGACTGACTGCTCTTATCTGGCATGTTCCCGCTTCCTGTTGTCTGAACACCTGCGCGGGGTGATCTATCCTCAGTTTGCCAGCCATAACGCCCAAACCGTATCGGCGATTGTGGCGATGGCGGATCATCAAGACTTTGAATTCCAGCGTCTGCATGGCATGGGTGACGCGCTGTATAACCATGCGATGGAGATGTATCAGGCTAACGTTCGTATTTATGCGCCTGTGGGTAGCCACAAAGATTTATTACCTTATCTGGTACGCCGCCTGTTAGAAAACGGTGCCAACAGCTCGTTTGTTCACCGTCTGGTCGATGCAAACTGCCCGATAGAAACTTTGACCGAGCATCCGGTCGATACGTTACGCTCACGTCCCACATTGCATAACGGTTTGATCCCGTTGCCCCCGCAAATTTTTGCTGACAAACGTAAGAATTCGGCGGGCATTAACATCGATATTGAATCACAGTGGCGTCCGTTTAATGAAGCTATACAGCCCTTTCGTCAGCATCAATGGCAGGCGGGGCCGATTGTCAACGGCGTAACCCTGACCGGTGAGTTCAATACGGTGACGGCGCCGTACGATCGTGGTGAAACTGTCGGTCAGGTTGCGTTTGCCTGCCAGAGCCAAGTGGCGCAGGCGGTTGAGGTGGCGGCGGCCTGTTATCCAAGCTGGTCGCAAACGCCGTCGGCTGAACGTGCGCAGTGCTTGCTGCGTCTGGCCGATCTGCTTGAACAACACACCGGCGAGCTTGTTGCGCTGTGTCACCGCGAAGCGGGTAAAACCATCCAAGACAGTATTGATGAAATTCGTGAAGCGGTCGATTTCTGTCGTTTCTACGCGGTTCAGGCGGCTACAGAGTTTGCAGCACCACAAACGGTGCCTTGTTTTGATGGGTCAACCAAACAGCTGAGCTATCAGGGGCGCGGTGTCTTTGCCTGTATCAGCCCGTGGAATTTTCCGTTAGCGATTTTCTTGGGTCAGGTTTCTGCTGCTCTTGCTGCGGGTAATACCGTGGTGGCGAAACCGGCAGAACAAACATCCTTGATTGCTTTCCGTGCCATTGAATTGATCCTGGAAGCGGGTGTGCCTGCCGGCGCGATCCAATTACTGCCCGGTAGTGGCGCAGAAGTGGGTGCACCGCTGACATCTGACACACGTATTTCGGGGGTTGCGTTTACCGGTTCGACAGAAACCGCGCAACGGATCAACCGCTCGCTGGTCGCACGCGATTGCGAACCTGTTCCGTTTATCGCCGAAACCGGAGGTCAGAATGCAATGATCGTCGACAGTACTGCGCTACCTGAGCAGGTCGTGCGTGATGTTGTCCGATCGGCATTTGCATCGGCGGGCCAGCGTTGTTCCGCATTGCGGGTATTGTTTGTGCAGGCTGACATAGCAGACCGTATTGTTGCACTGATCAAAGGGGCGATGGCCGAACTGTCGGTTGGCCGTCCCGAACTGCATAGGACCGATGTCGGTCCGGTGATCGATATTGACGCGAAAAGAAAGCTGCTGACGCATATTGAGGCATTAAAAAATACGGCCAAGCTGATCGCACAGGCAACGCTGGGCGATGATTGCAAGGCGGGTGATTTTGTTGCTCCGACTGCATTTGAAATCAGCAGTATTGATATGCTGAAAAATGAAAACTTTGGCCCGATCCTTCACATTGTGCGTTTTAAAGCGAATGAAATTGATCAGGTGATTGACCAAATCAATAACACCGGCTTTGGCTTAACGTTAGGCGTACATAGCCGTAACGAACGTACCTATTGTCACATTGAGCAACGTGCACGTGTGGGGAACTGTTATATCAACCGTGATCAGGTTGGTGCTGTTGTCGGGGTTCAGCCGTTTGGCGGTCAGGGCTTGTCTGGTACCGGCCCGAAAGCGGGTGGTCCGCATTATTTGTACCGTTTTACCCAAGACATGTTCAACGCGTAATAGCAGTTAATCTAAGTTGAAAAAGGAATCAGTCATGACAATAGGTATTCAATCAATCGTGGGTAACAGCTTGGCTGCATGGGAAGGCTGGAACGGGCTTGGTTATGAAACGCGCATTCAGATCCTCAACCGGTGGGCAGAGCAACTGGATCAATCTGCTCGGGCGATGGTGTCTTTCCAGTGCCGTAATGCATTAGAGCATGTCGGTGAAACCTTGCTGCTGCCGGGCCCGACAGGTGAGACCAATGAGCTTTACAGTGCTGGTCGCGGAGTCTTTATTGTTACAGCTGATGCTGATGTGTCGATTACCGCTGTTATAGGCCAGATCACCGCCGCATTAGTGACCGGTAATACAGTTTTAGTGAGCTTGCCGTCAGAGTTTGCGCTGTCGGCGGGTGAATTAGTCGCACAACTGGAGAAAGCGGGTTGTGCACGCGGTGTGATCACGGCCATTGATAATATTCAGCTTGCTGATTGTGTCAGCATTACCGCGATTGCAGGTGTGGCTTATGCCGGCCAGTTATCGACATCACAGGCGCTGGCGCGGCAATTGGCTGCGCGTGACGGATTACTGGCCCAATTGATCTGTGAAACAGATTGTGAGTCGTTACCCGTGATTGGCAGCCCGACCTACTCATTGAGGTTTGTGACCGAAAGGACGCGAACGATCAATATTACTGCCGTTGGTGGTAATGCCACTCTGCTGGAGCTGGGGAGTGGCGAACACTAATTTCTAAGTCACTGTTTGGCTCATTGCTATTTCACTCGTTCGATTCGCGATTGAATGAACTCGCCGTGAGCTGAGCTGCGACGTAAATATGCTGGACTGTAAGCTCAGCAGATAAACAAAGCCCTTGCAATGAACAGGGGCTCAAAAAACTGAGGGAACTCAACAATGATAGAAAATAGCTTTGCTATTACAGGAACGTTTATTGTTTATTTGATTGCCATGATGGTAATTGGATATGTTGCCTATAAGCGTACGTCAAACTCGTCAGATTATTTCTTGGGTGGCCGCTCGCTGGGGCCATGGCCTGCTGCGCTTTCTGCGGGCGCATCTGATATGAGTGGCTGGTTGCTGCTTGGTCTGCCGGGTTATGCTTATGCGGCAGGTATAGAATCGTTCTGGCTGGCGGGTGGCCTGCTACTCGGAACTTGGCTGAACTGGCTTATTTGTGCCAAGCGCCTGCGCACTTACAGTATTACGGCGGATAACTCGCTGACCCTGCCAGAGTTTTTATCGCGCCGCTTTGACGATAAATCTAAACTGATCCAAACCATTTCAGCATTCTTTATTTTGCTGTTCTTCCTTTTCTATACCAGTTCAGGTTTAGTTGCCGGCGGTAAACTATTTGAAACCGTATTCGGCCTTGATTACAGCATCGCTGTGATTGTCGGTACTGTTTGCGTTGTATCATATACCTTATTTGGCGGATTCTTAGCGGTATCCTGGACTGACTTGGTTCAGGGCTTGCTGATGTCTGCCGCACTGGTTATCGTCCCCATCGCTGGAATGCAAGGTGGTGTTGGCGATCTGACTGCTGCATTAGAGATGAAAAACCCGGAGCTGATGACCCTGTTTAATGATGTCAAAGGACAGCCGTTATCTGCCATCGCTATCATTTCTCTGGCGGCATGGGGTCTTGGCTATTTTGGTCAGCCGCACATTCTGGCCCGTTTTAAAGCAACACGTTCTAATCGTGATATTGCGACAGCACGTCGCATTGCCGTAGCATGGACTGCCATTTCAATGGCGGGTGCAATTTTGGTTGGCTTAGTTGGTATTTTGTATGTCGATAACCAATTAGCCGGTGAGCTGGCTGATGGCGAGAAAATCTTCATGTTGCTGGTAAACTCAATTTTCCACCCTGTTGTCGCGGGTATTTTACTGGCGGCGATTCTGGCGGCAATCATGAGTACGGCTGACTCACAGCTGCTGGTATCATCTTCTGCACTAGCTGAGGATTTCTACAAGCAAGTCTTCCGCCCTCAGGCGTCTACTGAAGAGATCGTGATGGTGGGCCGTGCAGCGGTGATCATTCTTTCTATTGTTGCTTTGATACTTGCAATGAACCCTGACAGCACAGTGCTTGGTTTGGTTTCTTATGCCTGGGCGGGCTTTGGTGCTGCATTTGGTCCGGTATTATTGCTAAGCCTGTTCTGGAAGCGTATGAACCGCAATGGCGCGTTGGCGGGTATTATTGTGGGCGCACTGACGGTGGTTATCTGGAAACAGATCACCGGCGGTATTTTCGACCTGTATGAAATTGTACCGGGCTTTATTTTTGCGACTTTATCAGTCGTGATAGTTAGCCTTACAACCGGCGAGCCTTCTATCAAGGTACAAAAGCAATTCGATGAATTTGAAAAGAACCTTGTTGAGCTGGATTAAGCTTACTTAAACCAGATGGTTTGAGTTAAAAGGTTTTTGTTATAACAATGCCAGTCCACATGGACTGGCATTTTTTTTAACCAGATTAATGGCTAAGTTGAGCGGGTAACACCAGACTGAAAATTAGGAGGTGAATACCATGATTTACCGAATTCTGGCCGATTGTGTTGTGATCGTGCACCTGCTGTTTATCGTTTTTTCGCTACTGGGCGGACTTCTGGTGATTTGGCGAAGTTATTTGGTTTTTGTACACTTTCCCGCGGCCATCTGGGTTTTGCTGATCAGCTTTAAGGGCTGGATCTGCCCGCTGACCCCGTTGGAAAACCAGTTGAGACATGCAGTGGGTACCGAGGGTTATACGGGAGGATTTATTGAGCACTATATCATCCCTATTATTTATCCGGCCGCGCTAAACTTCAATCTGCAAATCATGTTTGGCTTGGTTGCCGCGGTGATTAATCTCGGTATCTATTCTTTCGTCTATTATAAGCTGAAGACAAGATAAGGCAGGATACGAGGATGAAAAGTGTGTTGGTGGCGTTGCTGCTCTATGTTGCCTTCTGCCTCGCTCTTTTCGCGCTGCAACGTAAGTTTTTGTATTTTCCGCAACCGGCTGGTGGAATGATCGGTGCGGCTGCAATTCACTTCGACACGGATGGCGAGCAGTTGAACGGCTGGGTGGTCAATGGGGGGCAGCCTAAAGCGTTACTGTATTATGGCGGTAATGCCGAACGCATCGAAGAGAACATTCCTTTTTTTGAGGCAGTACTGCCCGATTATACCGTGTATTTAATTTCCTACCGGGGCTATGGCAATAGCACCGGTGAGCCGACCGAAGAGCATCTTTACAGTGATGCGTTGCATATTTTTGAACAGATTAAAGCCAGACACCGGCGAATTTCATTGATGGGAAGGAGTCTCGGTTCCGGCGTTGCCACCTATGTGGCGGCTAACCGAAAGGTGGAAAAACTGATACTGGTAACGCCCTTCGATAGCATTGAAAATGTCGCGAAAACGGTCTATTGGATGTTGCCGGTTTCTTTGCTGATCAAAGATAAATTTCAGTCATTACATCGAGTAAAAAACATTACTGCGAAAACCTACATCTTTATTGCAGAAAATGACCGGGTGATCCCCCGGGCCAGCACTGAACGGTTAATTGCACAGTTCACCGATCAACTGATGGCTGTTACCGTTATCGCCAGAGCCGATCATAACGATATTTCGCTGTATCCTGAATACATTGCAGGGCTAAGGCGCGCGCTGGATCTGTCAACAATACGGAACAATGATCAAGGTAGATTTGGAGATCTTTAATCATGTCCGTCTTCTGTGCATGCAAAACCATACATGACACCCGTTATTGAACGTTGTATTATTTCGCCTGAACTTAAGTCAGGCGGCAAGGTCTGACTCAAGATAATCATACAGATATTCGCCTTTAAACGGAAAAAATCATGAAAAAACGCTGGATTGCGGCAGCCATTACAACTGCGGTTGTCGTCGGTGCTGGCTATTACTTCACAATGAGTGCTGAAGATGAGATGCCATTACCGTTAATTACTGTTGAAATCGGAACCATCGAAAAACAAGCTGTTGCTGTTGGACAAATTGTGCCCGCGCATTCCGTGCAGATTAAATCTCAAATTGAAGGGATCGTTGGCGAGATCTATCATCATGTTGGTGAGAACGTTGAAGCAGGCACACCACTGATCAAGATCCGTCCTAACCCAACGCCGCAACGTTTAACGCAGGCCTTCACCGAGCTGATGTCGAGTCAGGCGCAGTTAGAATCCTCCAAGCAAAAGCTTTCAAATCTTGAACGCCTGGTTCAAAACCAAGTCATTCCTAAAAACTACGGCGACTATATTCAAGCGCAAGCCGATGTACGCCAGAACAATGCCGATTTACTGCAAAAACAACAGAATTTAGACCTGATCCGCAGTGGTGAATCATCAGTAGGGGAGTCAAAACTCACGTCAACGATCGTGGCGCCTATTTCTGGCACGGTATTGAACCTAAGTGTTGATGTGGGTGAACCGATTATATCGACAGAGTCGAGCCAATCGGCTACTCAAATGATGTCATTAGCCGACATGAGTGACATGATATTCAAAGGCAGCGTGAGCGAACACGATGCCGCGCAATTGAGTGTGGGTATGCCCGTAACCATGACGCTCGCACCTTATCCCGAAACAGTAGTAACAGGCACTTTGAGTAAAGTTGCCGTGCAGTCCGAAAAACTGAATTCAGAACAAGACTCATCAGTACGCAGTTTTGATAATGGCTTTCAAGTCGAAGTAAACAATATTCACTTCCCCGAAGGCCTCATTATTCGTTCTGGCTTCTCAGCAACGGCACAAATCACTCTGAAAAAAGCAGAAAAAATTACAACGATCCCAGAACGTGCTTTGCGGTTTAGTGGCAACGATCCTGAAGTATTGATCCCTGATGCGTCTGAGCCAGGATTCCGTGCGGATCCGGTCAAGCTAGGCTTATCTGACGGGATAAATGTGGAGGTTATTTCTGGCTTAGAACAAGGCGAACAAATTGTTGATTTCAGTATGATGGGAGCGATACCTAATGCCTGAGCTGACTCAGCAGAATGTTACCGCTAAAAAGCCTCGTGTGTATAAAAAGCCTGAGTTACGGCATCAGTCGTTTTTAGCCAATAAAGCATTCAGTATTTTGGGTTCGGTGTTAGTCATAGGAATGGTTGCACCGAGTTATGCCATCACCATAGAACAGGCATGGGAGGCATCTAAAGCCTACGATCCAAGCTACCAAAAAGCGCAAATTGATACCCAAGTCAGCGAAACCAGCATTCGTTCAAGCCGTAGCGATTTGCTTCCGGGGCTAAGCGCAAATGCTAACTCAAACTGGAGCGACAGCGGTGATAACACCAATGGCTATTCAGTAAGCCTGAGCCAGACCATTTGGGACAGCTCGAAATGGTCAAGTTTAGCGGCCTCAGAAGCCTCTTTTGTCAGTTCGCAATTGAAAGAACGTCAAGCACACAATGATCTCGCCGAAAAACTGATCACGGCCTACCTTGATTTAGCTAAGGCTCAGGGGGATTTGCGCTTAGTCCAGCAGAAACTGGATGACGGGCAGAAAATGCTCAAAATCACCGAGCAGCGTTATGCCGCCGGCGGTGTCATGGCGACAGAAGTTGAAGATATGCGCGCGAACCACGTTGATGAGCAAGCGCTGATTCTACAAACACGTTCGGAAATTGATACGCTTCAAGCGGCTTTAATTGCCTTGATTAACCAAGTGCCTGATTCAGTTAATGAAATCAGTACAACGTCATTGAAACAACCCACGATGTTGGTTAATAGCGAAAAGCAATGGTTAGCACTGGCACGAAATAACAGCCCTGAATTATTGGCGGCTCAACAAACGTTAAAGGCCACTCAATACCAGTACGATCAAGCCAAAGCGGGATACTACCCAACCATTGAAGGCTCGCTAAGTTATAGTGATAACGATCGCCGTAACAGTGATGATCTGAGTGCCGGACTCAGCTTAACTATTCCTATTGATTTAAATGGTGCAACCCGTGCGAATGTTGATCGTTTCAGTCTGTCAATCAGTCAGGCCAAACAAGATCTTCGTATTGTTGAAATCAAGATAAAACAAACCATTCAGAGTCGTTTTAACCAAGTGCAACTTGACTGGAAACGGGTAGAAATGGCACAGCAACAAATTGCCTCACGAGTAAAAGTACTGGAAAGTAAACAAGCCGTTTATGACGCAGGTTTAGTCGATGCGACAGATATTATCACCGCTCATAACAATTTATTTAGCAGCAAAAACAACCTACAAGCACTACTTTATCAATACTGGCAACACCGTGTGTCATTATTGCAATCAGTGGGTAAATTGGATGACGCGACGATTAAGCAAATTTCGAGAGCACTCGAATCATGATGCCGATGCTACAACAAATTGCGCAAACGCTTTTTGCTCATCGACTGCGGAGCCTACTCGCCATTATTGCTATCGTATGGGGCATTGTGTCGGTGTTAGTGCTGATGGCTTTAGGTGAAGGTTTCTATCAAATAAACGCCAGGTCTTTTTCATTACTAATGAGCGACACCCAATTGGCTGTCCCCGAAATGACAAGCAAACCATGGAAAGGGCTACCTGCCCGTCGCGAACTGACATTTACCGAGCCAGAATTTCGTCAGCTACAAAACCAATCCGCGATAAAAACGGTATCAGTGTTATACCGTAAGTGGGATGCCAGTGTGACTGATATTACAGGGCATACGCTACCCGGTTATATTCGTGGTGTAGACAATTACTATGTTTGCATGCGTAAAGTCAAACTCACACCTGGTTCACGTGATATCAGCCAGAGTGATCTGAATAATCATAACCGCATAGCGATCATTGGTTGGCAATTGGCAAAACAAGGCAATTTAGCCATTGGCGATAAGCTAAAGGTGAATGGGATCCCTTTTCTGGTTGCGGGTATTACTAAGCAAAGTGAAGGTGGCATGTCGATGGGAAATGAAGAAAACCAGGTCATCATTCCCAGTACAACCTTTACCGATCTATGGCGTGATAAACCGTCACAGGTTATGGTTGCTCCTGCCGAAGGAACGTCAGGGGTGATCTTGCGGCAAAGCTTGCAGTCTTTTTTTGCCAATCAAAAACACTTTGACCCGACCGATCGTCGTGCGGTGTGGCTCCCTGATTTTAGTCAAGATGCTAAGTTCTTTACGGCGCTGCTGCGGGGTATTCAATTATTTCTTGGAGCCAGTGGCGCGATGACATTGGCGGTAGGCGCATTGGGTGTTGCCAATATTATGTTTTTATCGGTCACCGAACGCACCCGGGAAATTGGGGTACGTCTGGCGATAGGTGCTACACCTAACAATATCTTGGTGCATTTTTTATTTGAGGGGGGCGTGTTGGTGGCAATTGGCACATTGCTGGGCGTCAGCATCTCTTATTGTTTGGTTGTCATCATGAATCAAATGGGATTGCCAGACTGGCTCGGCAACCCCGCACTTACTTTAGACGCTATGTTGATGGCGCTCTCTGTCACGGTGATTCTTGCGTTGCTGGCTTCATTTTTTCCCGCACGTCGTGCATCAAATCTGACGCCCGTTATTGCGTTAAGCGCGAGGGCATAGCATGTTTCCACTCCGACAAATTCTACAAGAAATGGCCGCTGAAAAATTGCGCCTTGGTCTGACAATATTGGCGATTGTCTGGGCAACGGTATCTATTGCTTCTATGCTCGCCATTGGTGAAGGCTTGCGGCAAGGGCTTATTCGTACCACCAGTAACGGTAATGGTAATCTCATTATGTTAACGGGCGGATACGCCACCCAAGACTACGGAAATTTCTCGAAAGGCAAGCAGCTAAAGCTCAAATCCGAGGATGCCGATGTATTACGGGCTTTACCGGCAGTTGAGCAAGCCGAGCCCAGTGCAACATGGGATGCCTCTGTACGAAATGAAGATAATGGTACCTGGCAACAACCTCTGGCGGTCTATCCTCAATACAAAGATCTAACAGGATTAGCTGTTGCGGCTGGCGGGCGGTGGTTTAATCCTTTAGATATGAAAGAACAACGAAAAGTCATCGTGATTGGTCACAGTGCCGCAGTCAGTTTGTTCAACGATAGCGATGACTTTGATTGGGACAACATGCCTGAATTAGAATCATCCCCGATTGGCAAACAGGTAAATGTGGGTGACGAAAAATTCACCGTCATCGGTGTGTTGAACGCGAACACTTCCAACATTGAAGATGGAATCCCCATTGATTACGCCCTATTTGTCCCCTTTACAACCTGGCAACGTTTCAATGTTAATGCATCGATTGGGGCTATTCATATCAAGCCTGTCGACGGACTTGATCGTGAGACAATCGCCAATACTGCGGAGCAAGTGATCGCGAGAAAATATGGAGGCAGCATGCAAGATGAACAACTGCTCCAGATGCAAGACATGCTGTTAAGGCAAAAAACCATGCGTCAATTCCTCATTGGATTGCAGAGTTTTCTGGGCATTATTGGTTTTGTCACCCTGGCCGTTGCCGGTATTGGTATCGCCAATGTCATGTACGCCACGGTCAAACGTGCGACGCGCGATATCGGCGTCAGAATGGCCGTTGGAGCCAAACCCCGTGACATCAAATTACACTATCTGATCCAGGCGTTCATCACGGTCTTTATTGGTGGCCTTATAGGACTGGGCTTAACATATGGCCTCGTTCAACTGCTGCGACACATTCCTATTCAGGGGAGTGGGTTCTATGACTATTTAGGCAAGCCAACCCCAGAGCTGTCGCTCACCATTGTCAGCCTCGTCATACTGGCACTGAGTATCGTCGGTATTGCCGCGGCATGGTTTCCTGTTCGCCGTGCAGCAAGCATTACGCCATTAGAAGCACTGCAAAGTGAATAGCTGTTCAGAAATTTATCCGAGGAAGATCATGTCCCTTGTTCAACTTGAAGGCATCAGTAAGCACTACAAAAGTGGTGATGACGATGTTTACGCGCTAGATGGTATTAGCCTTACCATTAACAAAGGCGAGTTTTTATCGATTCTTGGACCTTCGGGTTCAGGAAAGTCGACACTTATGAACGTATTAGGTTGTTTAGATAAACCGTCGTCAGGTCATTATCAATTAGATGATAGTGACGTCTCAGCCCTGAGCCGTAATGAACTCGCGGCAATTCGTAACAACAAGATTGGCTTCGTGTTTCAGAGTTTCAACTTATTGGAATATGCTACGGCACTCGAAAATGTTGCTTTACCCTTGGTGTACTCTGGTGTGAGTGCCAAAATCCGCCGGGCCAAAGCGGCAGAATTGTTAAAACGCGTGGGGTTAGGCGAACGGATGAATCATAAACCTAACCAGCTTTCTGGTGGCCAAAAGCAGCGTGTTGCGATTGCTCGCGCTTTAGTGAATGACCCACAAATCATCCTGGCCGACGAGCCGACTGGCGCGTTGGATTCAAAATCGGGAGCCGAGATTGAAGCGTTATTCAATGAATTACATCAGGAAGGATGCACTTTGATTATTGTTACCCACGATAACGCCCTGGCCCGTCGTACAAAACGCATTATTAATATTAAAGATGGGAAAGTTGTCGGCGATGAAATGCTTACCAGCGAGTAAGCTTAAGATCGACGTTGTTGAGGTGTTCACTTAACAATCAGCGGTCTATTTTAAAATAAGTTCAGTACTCTTGATGACTGAATTCGTTATCTTTACCTCCATTTTAAGTGCAGGTAATAATTAGCGTGTTTTATATCACAGTATCTCTATTACTATATTTTAATAGGGGTTTTTATCAAAAGCGCTTTATCTGAAATTTAATGGCTATAGAAGTTCCGTGTTCGGCCGTTATAGAGATGGAGTAATTCTGTTTGCCTGGGGCGTTATGTCAGACATTGTGATGGGGTTAGGCCTGCTTGGGATCCCACTGATTTGGTTAGTGATACGATATTTTATTGTGTCAAAAAAACAGCAGGAAGCAGCAAGACTGCAGGCTTTGAAAGATAGAAAATATAGGCTCGTGCTGGAAAAAGCGAAAATATCTGAGCGCGAAGAGAAGATTTTTAAAGGACAAACCGGCCATATTCCAAGTCAGTTATCTTTAGCAAAGGAGTATGAGCTGACGAACATACGTGAGGCGGTTAACTGGTATCAGAAAGCCGCAGATTTAGGTAATGAAATCGGCCAGCATGCGTTAGCTCGCCTGTGTCGTCAGGATGTTGATGATCCACAGGGTGAAGCGAAATCTCAGTATTGGGATGCCGTGGTCAGATCTAAGCAAAAAGAGCCAGAAGCGCTGTTCAACCTTGGTCACTGTTTACTTCAAGGCCATGGTGTTGATGTTGACTTTGATGCCGGGATCGAAAATATGACCGCAGCGGCGGAAATGGAGTATATCCCGGCGCAGCTTTTTTTGGGGGATTGGTTTGTTGCAGATCCGAACCCTGAAAAAAATCCGCATCACGCGTTTTGCTGGCGTTTAAGGGCAGCAAGAAATAATGATGTCGCAGGTTTTATGAAAACAGCTTATTGCTACCAGACTGGGGTTGCCGTTAAGAAAGATAAGCAGTGTGCCATCTACTGGTTGGAGCGTGCTGCTGAGCAAGGTAATACAGAAGCGCAATATTTAGCCGCTAAAATGCATGTTGGCTCTGATGTAAATGATGCTGCGGTTGCTTATGTCTGGTTTTCTATTGCCTATGCTTCCGGTAATAAAGAAGCAAAAAAGGATCGTGACCGTGTGGCGCAAGCCATCGGTATTGAGTCGATTATGAGTGTCCAGAGCGTGGCAAAGTCTGTCTATAAAATATTGCAGGATAAACCAGTGGCTAAACATCTGGTCATCCATTTGTTGGATAATATGTATGGCCGCAGTGGTTATTATCCCTCCGATGAGCAATTGGACGCACTGCTTGACGAAGAGAGTACCGTGGGTGAGGAACCCGCCAATACCGTACCGACGGATGGTTATTCTGCAGAAATCCCTTTAACTGAGCAATCAGACCAAGAGGGTAGCACTTGTAAGTCAGAGGTTGAGATAAGTAGTGTGGCTGATAACAATGCAACAGCCACGCAGCAATACCAGCAGCAGAGCTGGGTTACATCATGGGATACATTGATCGCTGAAACTGAGGCTAAGTCAGATAAGTCATAAACAGATCCTAAATATACTCAAGTAACTGAGGCATTCGGGTGAGCGTAGTGACATTAGGATGATCAACCCGTACTGACTCCGGTGTGGTAAGAAAATGAAATGTGCAGATCTCGGCGTTGATACCAGCCTGCACACCTTTCACTGTGTCATCAACAAAGGCACATTGTTTGAGTGGTACTCCCATATTCATGGCAGCAAAGTGCAGAATATCGGGTTCCGGTTTCCAGCTGTTGGCTTCGAATGCACTGAATAGTTTGCCTTCAAAATAGGGTAACAGGCCGGTCAGGCGAAGGGTATGCTCAATTTTGCTGACTGGGGCATTAGAAGCGATGCACATTTCATAATCATTAGCGGCCAGCATTTCGAGCAGCTCAGGTACTCCCTGAACCGGATTCAAACCTTGCTTAAATAAACGTTCACACTCCTGGCGGTAAAGGGGTTCGAGAATATCAATTGAAATCAATAAGCCGACTCTTTCGCAGGTATCAGCCAGAATATCAGCCATTTTGCCACCCTGAAAATGACGTAAGCAGTCATCAAGACTGAGAGTGACACCAAAACGGGCAAAAACAGTGACCAATGCCTGATTACACAGCTTTTCACTGTCAACCAAAGTGCCATCGCAATCAAAAATGACACACCGGATATTACACTCTCTGTCCATCGCGGAGGATCCCAAGTTGTATTACGTTCTTATATACGGTTAATACAGCACGCGTGTTTCTACAATATGCGCATTGTGTATTTGTTAGCTTAATCGGCTTAATGGACGAGGCAGTGTGGAGAAATGAGAGACCGAGCCAGTCGCTTGCCTATCCCCAAGTAACCTCAAGATGCTCGGATTCATGCATCTTGAACTGGTTTGGGTATATACTTTTGGGAAAAAGCACAATAAACACGCAGTATTATAGGCTCGCTCTGTAGATCATTGACGTTCAGATCTGACTTGAAAGTGTTACATAATTAAAAAGGGATAATTATGTCATCATCAATTTTTCCGACCTGGCTTGGCGGATATGAAGTAAAAAACCATATTACCAACCCGAATATCCAGGTGGGTGATTACACCTACTATTCCGGTTTTTACCACGAGAAACATTTTGAAGATCAGTGTGTACATTATCTGCTGGGTGATGCCTCGAGCCAGAAGATATGGGAATCAGGAGTCTTTGGCGAAGTCGATAAATTGATCATAGGCAAGTATTGCTCAATCGCCTCCGGCGCTATATTTATGCTGGCGGGTAACCAGGGTCACCGGCACGATTGGATATCCTCCTTTCCTTTTGACTATGAAGTGTTTGGCGAAAAGGTTAAATCCGGCTTTGAACGCGCTGGTGATACTATTGTCGGTAATGATGTCTGGGTTGGCAGTGAATGCGTCATTATGCCGGGCGTCACCATTGGTGATGGTGCCGTAATTGGTGCCCGTGCGGTCGTCACCAAAGACGTCGAACCTTATACCGTTGTGGTTGGAAACCCGGGAAAGGCAGTTAAGAAACGTTTTACTGAGCAGCAAATCGCGATGTTGCTTGATATGAAATGGTGGTCTTGGCCGCTGGAGAAGCTGCAGGATAATATGGATTTAATGTGCAGTTCTGATATTGAAGGATTGTTTGAACGCTACCGGCAATTTTAACAATAAAAAAGACCTCTTGGTATATAACCAAATCAGCATCAAGATGCTGTCGCAGAATTGTCTGGCAACGTTCTCTTACTGATGAAAGAGGCCGTTTGATCCACATCAATGTAATCGATTGCATTGGGGGTATTTTAGCCTTGATTATCAAATTCTATGGAGAGAAAGATGGATCTTTTACGTTGTACTATTTTGTCTGATAATATTCCGGCGCATTTTTATTCAGCAGATGCCGCCATTGGGTTTCTTGATAAAATTCTTGAGGACGAGACTTTTTTTAGGGGCTCAATTGTAGTCCGGAATCGATCTAAGGAGATGGAGTTCAGGTTTAAGAGTCAAGAAAACATGCTGGAAAGCCTGATGAATTTATAGCAGTCTCTGAACAGGCGTTCGCTATACCCACACAGTGAACGTCCTCTATATGTAGATGATTGCCTTGGCGGCCATGATTATTCCTCTTCCTCAGCAAAAAAATAATATCACTTAAAAATGAATCGGTTCCAGTTAAGCTTGGTTTATCAAGTAGCTAGCGAGATAAATCATTGCTGTGGGATTTTGAAGGATTATTTGCCTCAGAGATAAGACCAGTCTTACTATTGATAATGATGATAATATGGCGACAGCGAGAGCATGGATGTGACAAAGTGATTTTGTCACTTTTCTCTGGCCTGACTGCAAATTACATTTAGAAATTATCAAGGACAATAACAGTGAAAAAAACAATGTTAGCCGCTATTTTATCTGCCGCTCCGTTTATGGCTTCTGCTGACGTGATGCTAGGTGCAGATGTTGAAGTTAATATGTGGCAACAAACGCATAATTTTGCAGGTTCTGAGGTTGATGGTGATGACTATAGTTATACTTTTGAAGCTTCTTTAGAGCACTTTATACCCCTTATCCCAAATTTTAAAATAGGTCAGTCTGAAGTTGATAACGATGACTATGCCTACACTAAGCGTGATTACACGCTGTATTATGAGTTTCTTGACAATGACTTAGTGTCATTGGATGCGGGTGTTGGCATTACTGAATTTTCTGATGGTAAAATCATCGGTGTTTCACTTGAGAAGTTTAGTGGATTTATACCGCATTTGTATGCAGGAGCAGAAGTCGGCATTCCTGGAACGCCGCTGTTTGTATTTGCAAAAGGTAATGGTATAGCTTACAGCGACAACCACATGATTGATGCGTCAGTCGGTATTCAGTATGCAATCGGCCTTTATGCTTTTGATCTTGAACTACAAGCAGGATATAGAGTTCATCAGCTTGATTTAGTGGGATTTGATGACTTGACCACTGATTTGGATGCTAAGACGGATGGTCTGTTTGCAGGTGTAAATCTGGATTTTTAAGACCAACTCTTACTTACGACACAGAGACGGTAACAGGTCGCCCATGGCGGCCTGTTTCGTATCTTGAGTAATCACTTGGGTATAGGCACGCCGTGACAGACGGATCCAGAACTATCGAAACGGTGTCGGATCAATACCAATTTTTCCCGGCGTTAGCCCGCCTTCAATGAATAACTCACTTTTAGCAAGGTTGATGTATTTAACCTGGCGATAGCGATTGAATTTCAATGAATAAAAGCATTTAACGACAGGCTTGGTCATCTCTTTATCATTTGATTTCCAGACCAGCCCCACTTGGCCATCAGACAGTTTAACTAGCGATCCGACAGGATAGAAACCGACACAACGAATAAACTGTTTAAGTAAAGAGGGATCAAGGTGATGCGGGACTAATCCCGTCATCAATTTGAAAGCTGCTGCCGGGCTCATGGCTTCCTTATAACATCGGGTCGCGGTTAAGGCGTCGTAAATATCAGCGATACTGCTCATACGTCCCACCAGAGAAATGCTTTTGTCTTTTAACCCGTTCGGATACCCGCTACCATCCAGCTTTTCATGGTGCATCAGGCTGACGTCTATACTGACTCGTGACAGGCCGGGAAAGCGTTCTAAAATCGGTTGTGACAATACCTGATGAAGCTTCATGTGTTCAAACTCTTCCGCCGTGAGCTTGCCAGGTTTATGTAATATTTCGTCTTGAACCTGAGTTTTACCAATATCATGAAGCACTCCGCCGACCGCAAGATCTTTCAGTACCGCCGGCTCAAAACCGAGGAAACGGCCAAAATTGACCAAGAGAAAAGCGACATTCAGCGAGTGTTCCAGTAAGTAGCAGTCTTTATTTCTGAGTGCAGCCACACATTGGAAGGCATCGGGGCTATGCACAATTGAATTAACTATGTCATCAGCAAGATCTTTAATAGGCTCAATATCGACACTTTTGCCCTGATAGACATCTTCCAGTACTTTCTCAAGAAGACTTTTCGATTCGTCTATTAGATGGCGCGCCTGATCCACATTACCGCTGAAGCCTGTGCTTTTTCTTGATTTCGGCGAGGGACGACTTTCCCCCGAAGCCGACGGCGTAGCACCTATCTCAACGAAGCGAGTCGGATCGATCCAAACCCACACAACCCCCTTATTGCGTAGATTTTCGAGAGCCTTCTGATGCTTTACTACTCCCGGATTGCAAACTGAAATCCGTCGCTCTTTATCTTCAACGTCAACAACGAACATTCCAATTTGAATTTTGCTAACCGGTAATTTTTCCAACATCACTTAATTGTTTCCATGCTAACTATGTCACCAGGCTATTACAGGGACAAATATTACAACTCGTGGCTATAATGCCTGATTTTGATTGTTCACACTGCTTTTGATTCAATGAGAGAGGTATTTCACTAAGAGTTGCTGACTTTATAAGCAACGTGTGACGTGGGGCATATATAGCGCCATCTGGCAGTAGGGGATAAACACTCACTCCCGAAAGGCGAGTTTTCCAGCGGAAGGTCAGCAGCCATTCATTTGGCCGAAGTTTGACGTTCAGCTTTTTGCTTATGGGCTTGATGATAATAATTGGTCTGTAGCCGGAATCAGGTTGAATGACACCGCGTGTTCAAGTGAAAATACTCAACTAATTTTGAGCCAGAGGTCGGTTTATGTACGAATTAAAGCGATTTTATTACCTGTAAATTGATCTGATCCCGAGCATCTTCAAAAAACCGTATTTTTTGGAAACAAAAGTTGAGACTTTCAAAAAAAATTGAGTAATATGTTAAAGATAAATAACGCCGAGAAAATGCTGCTCCACACATTTTCCTCTGCTGATGTAAAATGACGTGTAACAGGACAAACATTTTGTCCTTACTTTTGCCCTTAATATTCTGATGAGATAACCATGAGCAATTCTCTAGTTCTTGTAATCAATTCTGGTAGTTCTTCACTTAAATTTGCGTTAATCGATACTGTGAGCGGTGAGTCAACACTGAGTGGTCTTGGTGAGTGTTTCGGCCTTCCTGAAGCTAACGTTAGCTGGAAAATCAACGGCGAAAAACAGGAGTACAAACTTGACGATTCTGGTAATCACCACCAGCAAGCCGTAAACCGTATTGTAGCCCTGCTTGAAGAGCTAGGCATTAAGCAGGATATTGTGGCTGTCGGTCACCGTGTTGTACATGGTGGTGAGAAGTTTACGAAGACAGTTAAAATTGACGAAGCTGTTGTGCAGGAAATTGAGAACCTGAGCGATCTGGCTCCACTGCATAACCCTGCCCATGCGATTGGCATGCGCGTGGCGATGAAAGCGTTCCCGACACTGGCACAATACGCGGTATTCGATACTGCTTTCCACCAGACGATGCCAGCGAAGGCGTACATTGGTGCTATTTCTCAGAAGCTATATAAAGAATACGGTATTCGCCGCTATGGTTTCCATGGCACGAGCCACTATTTCGTCAGCCGTGAAGCTGCCAAGATGATCAATAAGCCTATCGACGAGAGCAGTTTTATCTCTGTTCACCTAGGCAATGGCGCATCAGTTTGTGCGATTAAGAACGGTAAAAGTGTTGATACCAGCATGGGCTTTACGCCATTATCTGGCCTTATGATGGGTACCCGTTGTGGTGACCTTGATCCAAGCATCATCGAGTTTATGCTGAAAAAAGGCTGGTCTCCGGAAGAGGTTTTCAAAGAGCTTAACTCTAAGTCGGGCCTGTTAGGTGTTTCCGGCCTGACAAGCGATTGCCGCGGCATTATCGAGGCGATGGAAAATGGCCACGAAGGCGCAACCCTGGCATTTGATATATTCACTTACCGTGTTTCAAAATACATTGGTTCTTACATGGTAGCTCTGGATAAACTTGATGGCATCATCTTCACAGCCGGTATTGGTGAAAATTCGCAGCCAATCCGGAGCAAGATCCTAGAGAACCTGAAGATCTTCGGTTACCTTGAAGACGAAGAAGCGAACGCCGCCGCACGTTTTGGCAACCGTGGCATCATCACCAAGCCAAACACGCCAGTTGCAATGGTGATTCCAACCAACGAAGAGTGGGTAATTGCCAAAGAATCTATGGCGTTACTGCACGCGTAATTGATCACCAACCCTGTCGGGTTAGTACTGAATTAGAAACGGCCCTGGGCATTAGCTCAGGGCCGTTTTTTGTTTCTGCCGCGAAGTTAGTCTTTTAAATAGCCGTTGGTCACCAGCGAGCAATTTACGGGCAGTTTTAACCGACTGTTTTCTGCAATAGGAGCCACACAAAACGGCACAACCCATAGCGTGAGCTTTGTTTCACCATTATCATGAAAAGAAAAATCGAAGCTAAGCTCGATGGGCTGGTTGAAGTCATCATGTGCCGGATAAATTAAATATAATTCCCCCTCACCATTAAGGTATTTATGGCCGTAGGCGAACATCTGATAAAAATCGGCTTGTGACAGACCGTATTTATCGGAGGTAGTCGATTTCGAACTATCAATCAGCTTCCACTTGGTATCTAGCACAATGCGATCAAGATTCCCTTGTCTGATCAGCAAATCAGGCATTAACCGGAAAAAGTCACGCTGACCATGGCTCACTAACGCTTTGCTACTTGCTTGAGTTTGCAGCTGATATTCCGGTTTGAGCTGTCTGCGTAGTATCTTGGCCACATAGGCTTCGAACACTTTCTCCATCGGGAACAGCAACGATACCGCATTCACGGAACCTTGCATGCTCATCGGTGTGATCCCTTCAAGGATCATCGCCGCCCAGTCCAGCGGAGCCTGATAATAATTCATCCCCCGGTCGAGTCGAACTGCTGCCAGATCTCGCTTCACATTAAGACTTAATGGCACATCCGAAAAAGCGAAATCTAACTCCCGACACAGCCTTTGGTGTGCTATTGAGCCCGTGTACCCCGCCACTTTTTTCAGTGCCGAATGGAGCAATCGATTTTCAGGGCGATTCTGTAAATACTCATCATATTCAACGCAGAATTTATGCGGTTTGGTCAGGTTATGCTTTAATTGCTGAGCCACCAACAATTTGCCTTTTTGAAAATTAAGGTTATCTTGCTTAGCGACATAATCAGAACGCAGCCCCTGTTTCACAAGGTTATTCACACTGTTTAAAAATTGGCCTATAAACACCTCAAACAACGGCAACCGTGTCGTCGCAACATTTGCCGCCTCAGTTTCAAGATGTTTAAAATCCCGCAATGCACTCAGCATGGTGAGCAACTTCCTGCGTGATTGAAATATGCCCTCTTCGCCATTACCCGTTTTGCCTATTTTGGGTAATACCTCAATCTGAACGCCTTGCGGAGTGCTAAGTATCCCGACATAGTTCTTAACCTGAATAACTTTGTTGCCGCGTAACGAGCGATATTGTAGGAAAGGTAAATCAGCCCCGCCTTGATCACTCTGGCTCAGGCAGCACTCTTCGAGATAGTCGAAAGCCGCTTTGGGGATCGCGATACAACGCGGATCGTCCAGCTTACTGGGGCTGAGATAACCATATTCAAACACATGATAGGTTTTCATCGTTAAGCCGCTTCCGTTTCCGGATTAACACGTTGCAGCGTTGAATCAGCAGGGTTGGCGGAAACGTTACCCCCCAAAATACCCAGGTACGCTTGTATTGAGGTAAAGGCTGACGAATTGATTTCATACCTGCTCTGCTGCTGCCCGAAACTATCAGCCTCGTAGCCAGGGCCAAACAAATCGTTAAGATTATTTAAGCGGTGTTCCTGAACAAACTGACAGTCTTCCTTTTTCTGGTTGTCACCTAGTATCAAGCGGATCTTGTGCCAGTCTTCGAAGAAATATTCTTCAAGTAGCGGAATGATCTTATTTTTAAATGCCGACTGTAGTTCCACAAAAGCCGCTTTCTCGCCCCGTTGCTCCATCATTTCTTTTACCGGAATAAAAAAAGCGTGTCCTAGGGTATGTTCACGATTGTACAGAACCTCGATCCGTTGGTTCATTATGGTTAACAGATCGCGCAAATTAATACCATGCACAACCGTATCTTGTAGCCGTGCAGGGTTGGGCATCATCTCTTTGAAATCGAAACGACGGCGCAGTGCGGTATCCATCATGGCCAGGGAGCGATCTGCTGTGTTCATGGTGCCGATAATGTATAGATTATCCGGTACGGAAAAATCAGGAGCGGTGTCTTTTGAATAGGGCAGGCGAACAGACAGAGCCTCTTTATTTGTTTCGCCGGTGCGTTTTGAAGGTTCAATCAGGGTGATCAGTTCACCAAAAATCTTCGAGATATTACCGCGGTTGATTTCATCAATAATGAGCACGTAATTGTTGTTCCGATCACCTGAGGCATCATCACAAATTTGTTTGAAGATCCCGTCTTTGACCTGATAGCGGATCTGACCGTTGTCATCCGTTTCAGCGCGGAGCCCTTGTACAAACTCCTCATAGCCAAAGCTTTGGTGAAAAGTGACAAATCGAATACGTTTCGCGCTAACCAATGCATCGTACTGTGTTTTTAATGCATCACGATCGTTTGTGACAACAAAATCCGGTTCAGCGGCGCGTACTGCTCCCTCAATGGTATGATAGGTTTTGCCTGTACCTGGAGGCCCATAGTAGATTGAGTTTAAAGGATATTCTGATGAATGCTTCATTACTTTATTATCTACAGATGACGCCATTTGGGGATCCTTATTGACATACCATTCTACAATCATACCGTTTTCCCATTTACCTACCTTCGCTTCTGCCGCATTGGAAATATGGCCGGTATAGTCACTTTCAGGACCGAGATAGCAGTAACTCTCACCATTACGCTCAAACAATGCCTGTTTCAGAAGCTTCCTTTTTTTTACTTCTGAGTTTTTAGTCGTGATTTCCCCATCGTTCCAGTGGTTGTATGTGAAATCATTAGGAATACATGAGCTTTCGGCGATACCTGCATCTTCCATAAGGACTTTAAGCTCTAGAGTGGAAAAGCTATCCCCTAAATTATCTTTGAGTGCAGCAATGAGCTTTTCAGCTCTTGATAGGGCTATCCCATAGTCGCTTGGTAGAAACCCCTTTCGCTCTTTAGGAAGAAAACCTAGTGAACGAGCAAGTGGTGTTTTAGAGGTCAGGTTATCTTTGATGTATGACATGACCTGTTCCGAATCAACTCTCGGTATTAAATGATATTTACCGCAGGCCGTCGTATAGGCACTATCTTGATCATTTCCAATTCTACGGCTTATTCCAAAGCCAAAGTGCCCCTTTTTTAAATCAATTTGAAAGAGGTGGTGACCTTTATTTTCGCTATGTTCTTTTAACCCGCAACGTAGACCACTTTGTGATGTCCATACATCAAACTCACCACACACTTCGGTCAACATTGCTAGTAGTGATGAAAATCGCACTTGGGTACGATTATCCCACTCGGTAAAGAAGGGCTGAATTTTGCTATCACTAATTAACTTATCTATAGCCACGGATTACCTTCAAATCTTATTATTTGGGTGAATAATGAGGTAATTATCATTTCAATATGTTGAGCGAAATCAATCAATACAAGGTACTTAAAGTCTCTTGGTTTAGTCTCAGTGATTGTGTTCTCTGGCCGCAAAAATCAATGACAGCGACGCCATCAGGGTGTTCTGAAAGGAATTTTCACATTTCCTCGTTTGCATCAGTTTCGATTAGTGTGCAAGCACTAGTAGTAAGGTTTGTAAGTACCTGATCTCTTCATATCACTTATGATGAGTAACGTAACGGATAAATAACTGTCTTGCCATGTTCGGATAGGAGATAATTTCTGGAAATTGTACCGCAGTGGTTTAATGATTTCACATTGCTGTTTTTGTTGGGGTTTCAGTCGGCGCATCAATGACGATGGATTGATTTGTCTGATACAATTGCCGGACAGGTCAATGTTAGTGATGAATTGAGGTTCAATTGCTATTAATGAATTTAAGTTTGACAATCAAGCCGATACTGAAGTGAATTATGTCTGACACCCGCACCCAACGCCATATGGCAATACTTCGCTATATCCCGCAGCAGCCCAGGTATACCACAACGATTGAACTTAAAAAAAGGCTGCTCACTGACGGTTTCGAGGTCTCAATGCGAATGCTGCAACGGGATATCGAAGCATTATGCTGCCAGTATGCGATTAACTGTGATGATAGCGTAAGACCTCACCGCTGGTTTCGGCTAAGAGGTGTCAGTTATGCCTCACTGGAGATGACACCGAGTACAGCACTGGCTATCAACATGCTTAGGGAACACTCACATCACTTGCTCCCCAGTCAGGTTCATGACAATCTGCAAGGTTTCTTTGCCCAGGCGACTCACAAGTTAGAAACTACACCTGAAAATCCTCTCTACAACTGGCCGTCGCGCATAGCCAGCCTGCCGTCCGGTTTTCAGCTTGGTCAAGCTTCGATCAACGAGCAGGTGATGCAAACCGTCGAACAGGCCTTGATCCACCAGAAAACGCTGGTTATTGATTATCGGCCACGCCCGCCACGATATAGCAAGCAATACCAGATCAATCCGTTAGGGCTGGTGGCGCGGGGGCATGTTTATTATCTGGTTGCCACCTTGCGAGACAGCGGTGAATATCGCCATTTCGTTTTGCATCGGGTTCTCAGTGCAGAACTCACGTCGCAACAATCTAGCTCGCCCGATGATTTTGACTTATCTGCGTATCTCGAAAAAGGCAGCATGAGTTTTCCCAAAAAAGAAGTGATTACCCTTGAGCTAAAAGTGGCTTATATTGAAGGTTATCACTTGCTCGAAACACCGTTGAGTCCCGAGCAGGAAGTTACTTATCCGGACTCACATCATTTCATTATTCGGGCGGAGGTCAATTATACCGAGGAGCTGAAATGGTGGCTGATGTCGATTTCAGATATCAGCCAGGTGCTTGGCCCTATAGATCTGAGAAATGAGTTGGCCGATAGCCTGAAAAAAGCGGCCCAGCAGTATCAGTAATCTCCTCCCCGAAAGGCGTTCGCCACAACGCCTTTATTGGATTTGTCAAAGTTGGCAAACTTATTTGATTTCTTCTGTTTTTATCCAGCTGATTTGACTTTTCGGTGGCTCCTCATTGCGGATCCGTTTATAGGCATCACTGACGTGGTAGGCCCATATGCGGCGTTTAGTTAAACGTCCATTTAAATTGTATGTAACCAAATATTCTTTCATCTCTATTTTCCTGGTTTGATTAACTGTTAAGTGATTATCCTTACCTCGGCGACACACTGTGACTTTAGGTAAAACGACATATTCTGACGCTTAACAGGGGTATATTGATAACTTGGCAATTAGAGAGAAAGAAAACGGATATGCTGTTATGGATCACCGATACCCCGGAGCTGTTCACGGAAACCGAAAATTTGGTCATTCGCTCGCCAGATCAGCTCTCGGCAACCAGCCCACAGGGCCCGACTTTCGTGGTCATTGATATTCGCCTCCCCCAGCAGGCTCTGATCAACTGGGCGGTTCAACGAAAACAAACTACCTTGTGGTGGCTGCCAGCTGTTGATATCCCCGACCCCCATTGCGGTGTGATGGCGGCTGATTGCAGTGCTGCTGAATTTATCCCGCTGCTTAGCCATATTTACCACAGAGAAGGGGTGATCACGCTTGCGCCAGGCGAGCTGGAATCGGCGCTCTGCAACAACCGCTATGCGCGGGTTTTTCTTGCGCCAACTGAAAGTGGCGATCTGATTGATAGCCAGGAATGGTCGCTGGGGTATGCAATACATCGCGGGCTGGATGGTAGCCTTGATGATTTTCAGCTTGTCACAGATCTGGTGCGTAGTCGATTTAAGATCAATACCCTTTATTGTCTTTGTGAGCCGGGAAACGGTGTAAATTTGGTACTGACTTTTAGTAACTAACGATCCTGCTTGGTATTCAGCCTTAGACGTCATGAAATGACGCTTAGGTATGAATAATAGAGACATCCCTACGACAGATGACAATAAAAAATACAATGGAATTTAAAACCAACGCGCTATACAAATCAGATACAGTTCTGGCAGAAGAAGATGCGATCGTCTACGGCGGAAATGTTACTGTCCTCGACCTGAAATGTGCTGCACGACTGTACCCGATATTAATAAAACTGGCCAAGCAAAAGCAGACCGTCACTTATGGGCAATTGTGCCAGCTGGCGCATGATGCATATCCAGACTGGGAGCACATCAGATCTATCATTCCTGTACGTTGTGGACGCCTGCTGGGTGTGATTGGCCAGTTTCAGCAAGAAAACAACCTGCCTTTCCTGCAAGCCCTGGTTCTGAACCAGACCAAAAAAGATTGTGGCAGCGGAATAAAAGAAGTAATGGATACCAAGCTTGCCCGTCAGGAAGTCTTTGAGTTCGACTGGGAAAGCGTGACCGATTCATTTCATCACTATATTACCCTGACCGAAAAGCGGGTAACTCGCCCCAAAAAGGCTGCACCACCCTTAATGAGCAGCGATGAAGCTCATAAGCTGATGTTTGGCTACTACAAAGCCCATAAAACCTCGCTTCCCCGTCAGATTTCTGAACACCGAGATGCACTGGTGACACTGATCCAATACGGTAAAACAGCCGAAGAAGCGTTTGCGATTATTGTTGACCAACATATCTGAATCACCCCATAGCAGTGTGTCGTAGCAATACTGTCGTCATTAATTAATGAGAACCACAAATGAAAGATATCCTTGAAGAGTTAGCTTCGCAGCTCCACCATGTCGATGCCTTCCATGGGCGCACTCGAACACTTTTTGAGGCCGCAGATACCGCTGACTGGGATACGATTGACCAGCAACTGAATGAATCCGATGCGGAGCTGGATAGAGATGACCTATGGGTATTGTATTCTGAATCAGGTTGTTTTGACTAAGTTGCCTAAGGGCTTGGTTAATATCCTGCTTAGAACACAGGATAATTACGGAACGGAAAACGGCTCTGGGCATCTGCTCAGGGCCGTTTTTTTGCATATTGTTTATGTTCACATGTAAGCAAAAACATTACTTACAGCTTTACAACAATATCTTCCATGGCTAAGCGAGACTTAGGGAATGCAGCATTATAGTCTGTATTCTCGTCACGATATCCAATTGCAAGGGCAACGTGGCAAACATGGCCATCGAGTTCTGCTGCAAACTCTTTGCTAATCATTTCACTATCAATCCCCTCCATCGGCGTAGAGTCGATATTTAAACGAGCAACAGTGTGCAGCGTATTACCAAGGGCAATGTATGTTTGTGCTTTAGTCCACGCTTCTGTGTTACCTGTTTCATCAGTATTTAGCTCAGCAAAGACAAAACCGCCGAATGCACTTTCTTTATCTTCAGGTTTCGTACGCTTGTCCTCAATGCCTTTATCAACAACAGCCTCATAATTCGCACGGGTATAGGCAGGGTTATGGGCAAATAGAATAATATGTGATGCACTGAATACATGAGGTTGGTTAAATTGAAACTTATTAATAAACGTATCATGCATACGTTGTTTTGCTTTATCACTCTCGATAACAATAAACTTCCAAGGCTGAGAGTTTATTGAAGAAGCCGATAAACGAATCGCTTCTAATATTACATCAAGATCTTCTTGAGAAACTTTTTTCGAAGGATCAAATCTCTTTGTTGTGTAACGAGAATTTAAATCGCTGATAATTTGATGAGTCATTTTATATCCATAATGATAAATAACTATTATTAATAGTAAGCTTAAGGTGATGGAGATTACTCTTAATAGCTCGCTTCTATCTCATCGGCTTTATGAAAAGCCGGATGGGTTTCTAGCTGCTTGGCGTAAACGGCGATATTTGGGAAATTGTCTATTGCACCGTTGTTATGCAATATCTCAACAATAAAAGACATCATAATGTCAGCACCAGTAAGCTTCTCGGCAACAAAATATCGCTTCCCTTGTAGCGACTGGTTGAAATAGCTCATGACTTTTGCCGTTTCTGCTTCGGCGTAGTCAGCTAGAAAGTTGGTTTCGCAGCCATCTTTGGCAATGAACATCTTCAGCAGCAGGGGAAGAATGGCTGAACTCTCGGCAAAGTGCATCCACTGAGAATACTCGACGTAATCTTGCGTGCCTTTCTCGGGAGATAATTGCCCTGCGGCATGCTTCTCGATAAGGTATTGTGTGATTGCGCCTGACTCAGCGATCACCAAACCATCGTCTTCAATCACTGGCGATTTACCCAAGGGGTGGATAGACTTCAGCTCTGGCGGCGCAAGAAAAGTAACGCTATCACGTTGGTAAGGTACAACTTGATAGTTCACGCCTAACTCTTCCAGCAGCCAGATAATTCGCTTCGAACGGGACTTGTTCAGGTGATGTAATTTAATCATTATTGGGTTCCTTTTGATTGCTTATAGTGGCTGATTGATCTGAATAACAAGCTTACCGAAGTTCTTACCTTCCAATAGGCCGATAAAGGCTCCAGGCGCATTCTCGAGTCCTTTCACTAAATGCTCTTTGTATTGGATTTTACCTTCAGACAGCCATTGCCCCATATCTTGGGCAAACTCATTGTAGCGGTGTGCATAGTCATCAAAGATGATGAAACCCTGCATCTTGATGCGCTTGACGAGGAGAGTGCCCATCAACATAGAAGTGCGGTCTGGGCCTTCAGGTAGAGAAGTCGCGTTGTATTGGGAAATCAAACCACATATCGGTACACGCGCACCGGTGTTGAGTAATGGTTGAACCGCATCAAATACCTTGCCGCCGACATTTTCAAAATAGACATCAATACCATTGTCACACGCTGTGGCTAGTTGCTGCTCAAAGTCTTCCGCCTTATGATCAATACACTCATCAAATCCCAATATTTCTTTGGCGTAACGACACTTTTCTTCGCCTCCCGCAATACCGATAACACGGCAGCCTTTTAGTTTACCAATTTGTCCAACTGTTGCTCCTACTGGGCCTGTTGCTGCTGCCACTACCAATGTATCGCCTTGCTTTGGCTGGCCAATGTCTAACAAACCCATATACGCGGTAAAACCAGGCATCCCCATAATGCCCAATGCATAAGATGGGGCTGTCGGCGCCTTACCAAGCTTGAGTAGACCTTCGCCGTCAGAAAGTCCGTATTCTTGCCAACCTGTATAAGCAAGTACCCACTCTCCAACTTCAAATTCTGGGTTGTTGGATTTTTCTACCTGGCAAACCGTTGCTCCAACCATGACATCATCCACGGCGACAGGCTCAGCGTAGGATTTTGCATCATTCATACGTCCGCGCATGTACGGATCCAGTGATAGGTATACACCGCGAAGCAGTACTTCACCGTTTGCGGGGACTGGTTTTGCCATTGTCTCTAAGCGAAAGTTACCTTGTGTCGGCGCTCCCACAGGTCGAGAAGCTAAAACAATCCGTGAATTGGTACTTTGTGTATCTGCCATATGGGGTTCCCTATTTGAGTCATTGTTAATATGTTTTATCAGACGGTGATGAATTAGGTTGTATTAGACCAGTCGTCTAGTGTTGGTTTGAAAAAATCCCCGTCACCGAAATGACGGGGTGAACGATTCGATATATCTTAGCTTTCGGTATCGCCTGCCAGGATCTGCTTGGTTGTTTTCATTGCCTGCACTAAGCCCATTTGATCTTGACTTAACTTGCTCATCAAGCTTGCGCCAAGCCAAAGGTTGTAAAGTAGCTGAGCTGTTTGTTGGCTATTTTCTACCTTTATAGAACCATCCTGATTGCCATCTTCAATACACTGGCTGATAGATGAAATAATACTGGTTGCGCCTTTTAGTAGTGCCAAACGCATTGGGTCAGACAGATCTGAAACTTCAGCGCTTAGTTTCACGACTAAACATTTTTGTGCACCACAGACGCCTTTTTGAACATCAATCCAACGCTGCCAATAGCTGATAAGGCGGTCGTAAGCACTTCCTGCCTCGCTGTTGAATAGGCCATTTAACCGTTCTAGGTAGTTGGCGAAATAGTCATTGATTAAGGCTTCACCGAATTGCTCTTTCGACTTGAAGTAGTGATAAAAAGAGCCTTTCGGTACCTCTGCGTGTTGTAACAGTTGTGACAAGCCAACATTTGAGAACCCTTTCGCTACGATCAAGTCGTAACCCGTATCAAGAATATGTTGGCGAGTTGCTTTAGTTTGTGTATTCATGGCGCAAGGATAAAACAAAATAGACTAGTCGTCTAGTCTGGTGGGTACAAAAGACTGTGATAAAAGAAACGGCGCTGGTGAAGAGGTTTAGGTGAAGACGTATCCGACGTTATAAAGGCAACATTAACAAATATGAATTAAATGATGAACCACTGAGCAGTGAAACTGCCCATAGTTTTAAAACCATATGTAAAAAATGTAAGGGGCTTTACCCTCGATAAAGATATAACAAAAAATTATTATTTTAATCATATTTAATAATTTTTAACTCAAGTGTGGCCCACCTATACTTGCCGCACATACACAAATAACAATGCAGTGAGGCAATACCAATGGCTACACGTACTCCATACCCTCGTACCTTTTCACATATTGGAATTTCAGTGCCGGACCTAGATGCCGCGGTGAAATTCTATACTGAGGTACTTGGCTGGTACCTCATTATGGAACCAACTGAAATCACCGAAGACGACAGCGCAATTGGTGAAATGTGTACCGATGTCTTTGGCGCTGGCTGGGGGTCATTCCGTATTGCTCACCTTTCAACCGGTGACAAAATTGGTATTGAGTTGTTCCAGTTTGCGAACCAAGAAAACCCAGAAGATAATTTTGAATACTGGAAGACTGGCGTATTCCATTTCAGTGTTCAGGATCCAGATGTTGAAGGGTTAGCTGAGAAAATAATTGCGGCTGGCGGTAAAAAACGTATGAAAGAACCTCGTTTCTATTTTCCAGGAGAGAAACCATACCGCATGATTTATATGGAAGACCCGTTTGGGAATATCCTTGAAATTTATAGCCACAGTTATGAGCTTCACTATTCAAATGGCGCATATAAATAATTTATATATAAGCCGCTCATTGAGCGGCTTATATTTTTGAATTTAAAATACCGGGATGTTCATTTTGTAGTGATGGTCAAGTAAAACTGGACAGTTCGACAGCCCTGATGGTTTATTTGTCTGGGCTGAATTCTACGCGCTTGCAGCCTAATTCCATTCGGAAATCAGACGATTGTACTTCAGTATAACTTGGTGACATTAGAACCAAAAAGCGCAACCTACTGGTCACGCTTGGTATTTCAGGTGCTAAAGGTTCATTAAAGTACTTTATGTGGGCCAAAGCACTCGTAGTGAATACGATCTTCAGTAACCCCCATCACGATTAACTGTTTCGCAACGTGTTGCATAAAACCCACAGGGCCACAAAAGTAAAAATGCATTGTCGGCGCTGTCAGTTGCGCTTGTAGTTTAGTTAAATCAATCAAACCCTCATAATCGAAATCTTTTGCCGGGCGATCAGCTGCGAGTGGTTGGCGATACCAAGTATTTGTGCTGATGTGTTCATGTTGATTTGCTAGCGCATTTACGTGATCTTTAAACGCGTGTTGTTCGCCATTTTCTGCTGCATGTAACCAGTGTACTGAGGTTTTGTGCTCAGTTAAGACATTCAGCATCGATAGAGTAGGTGTTAGTCCTACACCTGCAGAAATGAGAGTCACTGGCGTTGTTGGTTCAAGTTGCAGGAAGAAATCTCCCGCAGGGGCTGTCAGCTGTACTTTATCCCCTACCTCTAAAGAACGGTGGAGATAGTTAGACACGCGACCTTTATTTTCACGTTTAACAGAGATGCGGTAACTATCGTCACTAGGTGCTGATGATAGGCTGTATTGACGGATCTCTTGATTTTCGAATTCTTCAGGGTTTAGGTAAATGCCTATATATTGACCGGGTTTAAAGGTCGCAACCGAGCCGCCGTCAACTGGCTTAAACGTAAAGCTGGTGATAACGCTGCTTTCTTGTTTTTTCTCTACGACCTCGAATTCACGAGTACCACGCCAGCCGCCATTTTTAGATTCATTTTCTTGATAAATGGCTTCTTCACGGGTAATGAATACATCTGCGAGCACACCGTATGCCGCCCCCCAAGCCTCTAAAACTTCTTTCCCTGGTGAGAACAATTCATCAATTGTTGCCAATAGATGGCCACCAACAATTTGGTATTGCTCGGCAGTGATCATAAAACTGGTGTGTTTATGTGCGATTTTTCCGACCGCAGGTAAGAGTGCCGCAAGGTTATCGATATTGTTCGCATAAGCACAAATTGCATTAAACAAGGCTTCACGCTGATCACCATTACGCTGGTTACTCATGTTAAAAATATCTTTGAGCTCAGGGTTATGACTGAACATGCGATCATAAAAATGTGCAGTAAGTGCAGGGCCTGTTTCTGCGAGCAATGGTGCCGTTGCTTTTACTGTGTTAATTATTTGTTGATTGAGCATGACCTCTCCGTTAAGTTGTATTTTTTATGCGTCTTAACGGTTTTGTATGATCTGAGTCAATGAGTCGATAACTATTGTGGGTTTCGAAATGACCTATTTAATATGATACGCATAATGGCTACCGCAGCAGAAAGACAGCAGCCACAACACTGACATCTGATACCACAACAAGAATTCTGCTCGCTAAAGGTGATGCTTTGAACTTGTGCTGAGAAAGTGTTTATATTTGTGTGATTAATATCTCATATCTGGCCTTTATGGCGTCGGTGTTGGTAAAACTTGCTATATTTAAATCAGACTATTTTTAAATAGTTCTTTATATAAATTCTTCTACTATTTTTATTCTCAGGCTTACGCAAAGTGAAGGAGTCTATACTGCTACAGTTTTTATTCTTGAGCTTACCTAGAGTAAAGGAGTCTATATAAGAGAGGCCGCCATTGGCGGCCCTTTTACGTTACACTGTATCGAATTTACTCATCTGTAAGGCTTGGCCTAGCGGTCGTTATCCCCGTCTTTTACCTAATCGAACCATCGTTCACACATCTATCATCTTAATCGTCAAAATATGTTGATCGCTTGAGGGGATCCATATAAAAAGGTACAGCGCTCTTGGGTATTTAAGCCCTGTTAACTTCGAACAATAAAATGTCGCTTAATACTGTGTCCAGTTCTGCTGGTTCAGATCAGTGTGCTGAATGGCGCGTGGGGCTGGACACTTTTCGGCCTCGTCTAGGGGCTTACTGTGTTATCTCTTCATTTCACCAGCCAGCTTGAAAGATCATCCAAAGCGAACCAACCTATACTAGTAATATAATGTTTTGCCAAAAGCCTAAGGCAACGATTATGTCACCGTCTAATGGTAATACCCCGCCTGAAGACCTTTTGGGGCGTAGAGTGCAATCTCCAGACAATATTGCCCGCAGTATTAACAAACGCGCAATAGCAATGAAACGGTTTCTCCCCCATAGCGATCTGAAAAGCGTTGCTGGGGTAGTACTGTTCATTATAGCGGCGATGAGTTTTTGGCAGGCCATCTACACCGTTCCCAGCGATTCCGTGGCTGTTGTGCAGCGCTTTGGTAAATTTCATTTAGAAATACAGCCCGGTTTACATTTCAAACTGCCGCTCGGTATCGATATTGCGACGATTGTTCCTATCAAGCGTCAGTTAAAGCAAGAGTTTGGCTTTAGTACGCAGGGGGCGACTGATCCCTACCAACATTCTGCCGAGCATGATGGTGAGCTGGAAACACAGATGGTCACCGGAGATTTAAATGCGGCGCTGGTTGAATGGGTGGTTCAGTATCGTATTGCCGAGCCGATGAAGTTTTTGTTCGAAGTTCGAGACCCTAGCGCCACCCTTCGCGATGTCTCCGAGTCTGTGATGAGGGAAGTTGTCGGTGATCGTACCGTTGATGAAGTCATAACGATAGGTCGACAAGAAATTGAATCGGAAGCGCTGATTAAAATGCAGACACTTGCGACGAAATATGCGATGGGGATCAACATTGATCAGGTTCAGCTCAAAAATATTAATCCGCCCAAACCGGTTCAGGAATCGTTTAATGAAGTCAATCAGGCCCAGCAAGAAAAAGAAAAACTCATTAACGAGGCACGCCGAGATTACAACAAAGTGATCCCGCTGGCGGAAGGCGAAAAGGATCAGCGGATCCGTGAAGCGGATGGCTACCGACTGAAAAGAATTAATGAAGCAGAAGGTGATGCCGCCCGGTTCAATGCCTTGTTAACCCAGTACAGCAAAGCGCCAGAAGTGACACGCCGGCGAATCTATATTGAAACCATGCAGGCCATTTTGCCTGCGATTCATTCAAAAATCTTTATTGATGAACAAACCCACGGTATCTTACCCTTCCTAGATCTTAAGGCAGGCCAAGGAAAACAAGGCGATCAGCCATGAAAAAAGCCAGCCCAGTGATTGCTCTCGTTATTCTCGTTTTCATTGCGCTAGCTGTGAAAGGGACGCTTTATACCGTGAGTGAGGTCGAGCAGGTCATTATTACCCAGTTTGGGAAACCGGTGGGTGAACCGATAACGGAAGCGGGACTCAATGTTAAAATTCCTTTTGTACAAAACGTCAATGCTATCGATAAACGGGTACTGGAGTGGGATGGCGATCCCTCCGATATGCCGACAAAAGATAAGCTGTATATATCGGTGGACTTGTTTGCGCGTTGGCGGATAACGGATCCCTTACAGTATTTTCTCCGCTTACGTGATGAACGTAGTGCTCAGTCCCGGTTAGATGACATTCTGGGCAGCGAAACCCGCAACGCGGTGGCGAAACATGAATTGATTGAAATCATCCGTACCACTAAGAATCGGCAACCTCTGCGTGATGCACTGCTGACAGGCGCCGTACGCGACTTAACACTGGGAAATTTGGTGCCGATCCATAAAGGACGCCAGGTGGTCGAAGACGAAATATTTACCGCCGCGGCTGACAAAGTCCGTGTATTTGGCATCGAGTTATTGGATATCCGCTTTAAGCGTATTAACTACAATGCAAGTGTCAGGCCAAAAATTTATGACCGAATGATCAGTGAGCGCCGCCAGATTGCCGAGCGCTTTCTTTCCGAAGGCAATGGTGAAGCCGCCAGAATCCGAGGTAATCGAGTCCGTGATTTAAACAAGATCCAATCCGAGGCCTATCGTCAGGTGGAAGAAATCCGGGGCTTGGCTGATGCCAGAGCCGCAGAGATATATGCTCAGGCATACAACCAAAATCCACAAGCGGTGAGTTTGTATGAGTTTACGCGCACATTGCAAGCCTACCGCTCGATCATGGCAGAAAATACCACGTTGGTACTGTCCACCGAGAGTGACCTGTTTAAGTATCTGAAGGGAATATATCCACCGGAAGCAATCAAATTGACGCCGGAAAAACAATGAAAAAAACAGCCTTCCGCCCCCATCAACGAGGGCACCTCACCCAACTGCCAAAAGAGTATGTTGACTGGCTAACCCAACCATTAACGCGATTTCTGCATATTGAAGCCGCAGCAGGAGCGGTACTGCTATTTTTTACCATTGCAGCTTTGGTATTGGCTAATTCACCATGGGCCGATACATTCTTGTCGTTATGGGAGGTGCCCATTGGGATAACGGCGGGAACGGTTGAGTTTGAACGCTCAATCCGGGAATGGATCAATGATGCATTGATGACTTTGTTTTTTTTCTTGGTTGCACTTGAGCTTAAGCGTGAAATCGTTTTGGGAGAATTGAAGAATCCGCGCTTAGCGGTGCTGTCTATTGCGGGAGCAATAGGCGGCATGCTGGTTCCGGCATTACTCTATCTGGCTTTCCAGTTGGGTCAACCAGGCCAGAACGGTTGGGGAACGGTGATGGCAACGGACACCGCATTTGTCATTGCCTGTCTCACCCTGCTTGGTCCTCGTGTCCCGAAAAGTTTGCGGGTATTTATGCTTTCGCTGGCGATTATTGATGACTTAGGTGCCATCGTAGTCGTGGCCGTTGGTTATGGTGAAGTCATCCATTTTCATTATATTGGACTTGCGGTGATCGGATTCGTAGCCATTAAACTTATGGCGGTGCTCGGCATACGCAATATTATGGTGTACTTGTTAGTCGGCGGTCTCATTTGGCTTGCGGTCGATGCCTCCGGGATGCATCCAACGGTGACCGGGGTGATTATGGGTCTGATGACACCCACAGAACGGTGGGTCAGCGAAAAGCGCTTGCTGACGATAATGGGCTCTGTGGTGCCATCGACGCCAGTAAACCACCGCCGTAGATTTAGCATCAATCGCAAAGTCTTAAAAACAGCAGAAGCAGCGGTGCGGGAAGTACTTTCTCCCGTAGAACGGTTGGAAATGTTACTTCATCCCTGGATAGGCTTTGCGGTGATGCCTCTGTTCGCTTTTGCTAATGCCGGCGTCCCGATCGCTTTCTCTGAAATGGCTGACTCGTTGTACATTGCGATTTTTGCCGGTCTCGTAGTAGGAAAGCCGGTCGGTATTATCTTATTCTGCGGGCTGGCGATATATACCGGGCTTGCGATACGGCCACCCGAACTACGTTGGCCGTATATTTTAGCGGGCGGTATGCTTGCCGGAATCGGTTTCACCATGTCGCTGTTTATTGCCAATTTAGCTTTGAGTCCTGCGTTAGTCAACGACGCTAAGCTGGGTATCTTGTCGGCCTCCTTATTCGCAGCACTGACGGGAATCGCATTGTTAAGTTGGCTTTTGAAGCGCGATGCTTTGCACAATCAAGGTGAGACATAGGTCTCGCTCTGCCAGAACAAAGTAACCGCAGTCTTGATTGCGTGGTTGCTGAGGAAATGACGATGATCCCCGATAACTAACATGCATGGCATCAACGATATCTGCAGTCACTGACTTTGAGTGGTAAAGAACATGTCTACTGGTGACTGAAAACGCTGGCCAATGATTATCAAATTGATTTGACTCACTTGCCGCTGGTTACCCGGTTGTTTCTTGAAAATGTCATGCGGCATTATGAAGATAATGCCACTACTTCTGCCATTATCTCGGCGCTTTGTGCTGAAAAAAATGGCTCGGATGATGACATTGAACTCTCTTTTTATTCCAGTCGTGTTCTGATGCAAGACTATACGGGTCTGCCGGCATTGGTTGACTTGGCTGCAATGCGGGATGCGGTACTTCGAATTGATAATCAACGAGAACTTGATCATTTCAATGCAGGAGGAGTGCGATGTTATATCGCAAATCGGTTTGCTTTGATACAAACGTGAGTTTTCACTTGATGGTACCTATCTTATAACGCTTGTATTTTCCCGTTTGCGAAAGTTGCTGTGCGAATCACAACGTCGTTAGTTGCTGAGCCAGACTCGATATGTGAAGTAATATTGTGACGGGCGATTACTGAGAGGAGCCGGCAACGCTCATTTGCACCCAATAGCGAGCAAAACAGGCCCTAATAGCGATGCGGCCTGACGCGGTTGCTTTGGTTCACTTCTGCCCCATTTCTTAGAACATTTGTTTGAATTTTAGCTAATTCTCACACAGTAACATCATGTTAAAGTGGTTGCGTAGCAGCGTTAACCTGTTAACTTAATATTTTCTCCAAGAAGTTAGCATTCAAATAATGTGTGTTCTTAGTATACGAAACTCTTGGTAATACACTTTGAACTGCACGAGAGGTAACTGTGCAAGAAGAATATATGGAGTACTATGCGAATTTTGATGAAGAGCAACGTCTCGTTTGTCAAAACATTACTCGCATTGAATTTGATACAACTATCAACCAGCTAGAATTATTTACTGACTCAGCAAAAACACTTACCGAGTTCGGTGCAGCAACAGGTCGTTATTCAATTTTTTATGCTCAAAAAGGCTTGGAAGTAACCGCAGTCGAGCTAGTTCCTGAATTGGTCACACAACTAAAGCAAAATGCCGTTGTTCAAAATGTTGAGCTGAACGTATATGAGGCAAATGCAACGAATGTTTCTTTTATACCGGACAGTTCTCAAGATATTGTGTTAATTCTTGGGCCCTTGTATCACATACAAAAAGAAAGCGAGCGACAAGATGTAATAAGAGAAGCTCATCGAATCCTTAAACCGAATGGTGTTGTAGCAGTAGCTTACATCAGTCGTTTCTTTGTCGCGGGATTGCTTGCTAAAATGTCTAGTATTTTGATTTCGCCCCAAATACTTAGTGAATTAAACGAAACGGGCTTGGTTACATCGAAAGATGTCGATCCATTCTTTAGAACTGGATATTTTGCAAAACCATCTGAAATTGAACACTTAACTAAATCAGAAGGGTTCAGTATAGAAAAGCATGTGGCTACAGATGGCTTTGGACGTTACATCGGTTCTGCAATCAATTCATTATCAGAACAACAGTACCAAGCTTGGTTGCAGTATCATTGGTTAGTATGTTCTGAACCATCACTTCTAGGTTCAAGTAACCACGGTTTGGTTATCGCACGAAAGTGCAGTTAACAAATAACGAGAAGTGTCGTTTAGTATCATTAAAATTGAGCTGGCTGGTTAAGGTTAAGTAACGATAAGCCATAGGGGCATAACCTTTGTCGATTAGGCTTTCTAAACGCAGTGTAAAGCCAGACTTAGATATTTTCTTTACCGAGATCAGTTGAGAATGTTGCATATCGGTTTGACTTGGTACCGAATAATGTGACCAGTTTTTTGTGAGTCATTAAATAGAATGTAAAAGTGCATCTTTTTTGCATCAATAACTGGCTGGGTGCTTTATGTTTCATAATCATGTGGTATAAGCTGTACAACTTGTATAAATAGCGTTCAACTTGAATGTGAATTTCAGAACTTAATTACTATGAATGTAACAAGCGCTCGCTCTAATAACGAAAAAGAATTTGCTGCTGATGATAATCTGATATCGACCACTGATCCTTCTAGTATTGTGACTTATGCAAATACTGTTTTTTGTGATGTTGCTGACTATCAACAATCTGAGTTACTTGGCAAACCTCATAATATAGTACGTCACCCAGATATGCCTAAGGCGGCATTTAAACAAATGTGGCAAACCATTCAGTCGGGACGAAGCTGGATGGGGTTGGTAAAAAACGCCCGCAAAGAAGGTGGTTTTTACTGGGTTTCTGGCTTTATTACACCTATTACTGATGCGGCTGGTAAAGTTATTGAATATCAGTCGGTACGCAGTAAACCTAAACGAGAATGGATTAAGCGTGCTGAACTTCTTTACGCTCAATTACGCCAAGGTAAAACGCCAACGAAACTAAAATTTCCAAGGTTCAGCTTCAGTTGGGCGCGGAATTTAGCCGTTGGGATCACGATGGCGAGTTCGGTGGCCGTGATTGCAGGGGCGTCACCAGTGCTGTGTGGTTCGGTATCATTGTTAGCAATGCTGGGAATGGCAATTAACGGTTTGTTTCATCGTCGTCGTTTAAAAGAGGTCACAGAAGTCGCATCAGGCGCTTATGATAACCCGCTTATGGAGTTAGTTTATACTGGCCGTTATGATGAATACTCCGTGATTGAGTTAGCTTTGCATAAACGTAAAGCCGAAATTCGAGCGATTGTTGGACGAGCGACTGAAACATCGGCAGATATTCATATTAGTGCTGAACATGAACTCTCTAACTTGGAGCAGATAAAAACAAACTTAGCTCAGCAGGGTATGGAAACCGATTCTGTTGCTACCGCGATGACGGAAATGGCTCAGTCAATTCGAGATGTTGCCAATAATGCGACAGAAGCATCATTGATCGTTAACCAGGTGAACCAATTAGCTGGCCAAGGTTCAACAAATGTTGAAACAACGATCAACTCAGTTGCAGAGCTACACCAGGCATTGGAAGAAGCGAAAGCAATAATTAATGACCTGTCAGCAAGCAGCCAGCAAATTGAAAAGATCCTTGAAGTAATTGGTAGCATTGCAGATCAAACCAACTTACTTGCTCTTAATGCGGCGATTGAAGCAGCCCGAGCTGGTGAAACTGGTCGTGGTTTTGCTGTGGTGGCTGATGAAGTACGATCGCTTGCGTCCAAAACTCAGGCATCAACAGAAGAAATCCACGACATGATCTCTCACCTTCAAAGTACTGCTTGCCAGGCCGTGACGGCAATGGATCAAGGCAGTAAATTATCTGATGTTTGCAGAGACAATGCGATTGGTACTGGTGAAGTGTTGGATCGTGTTAATACAATGCTTGGTGATGTAACTAGCACCAGCCATCAGATTGCGACAGCGGTTAATCAACAAGCGTGTGTAATCGAAGAGATAAACGGTAATGTCGTTGCGATTCAGCAGCTATCAACATCGAATCATGATCGGAGTGATGCTTCTGTGGCTAGGACTAGTGAATTAGTGAGTAGACTTGGTGATCTTCAACGCTTAATGGCCCAGTTCCAAAAAGATTGATCGCTTGAGTTCGTGCGATCATATTGGCCGCCCAACTAAATAGGAATGGGTATAGCCAAAGAGTCAATGGCGCTGCAGCACGCTTAATTGCAAATCACTCAAAAAAATTTGAAAAGCCTCACGGCTTGAAGTGAGGCTTTTTTGTTTTTTAAAGCGTAAATGACGGTGATGCACCAGGTTTTTTTTTGATCATAATGTTAGTTCGCCATCGTAATTGTTGTACGAAAGGAATAGCAGTAAGTAGTATTGCCCTGAATGCTAAGATGTTCTATATCATATGGTTATCTTGTTTTGTTATAAGTGCCAGTGATGTGTTGAGATGTTTTTTTACGTAAAACCCCATCGTTGCTGACCTTTTCGGTGGGCTTTTCGATGGGCTGAAAGCGGATTTGTAAAGCGATAACAAAGTGGTTGTGCAACAAAGTTAAGCCTTGATGAGCAAAATCAAATTTATCGCCAACTATTCAAATTTTTTTTGCCTTTATAAAATAATATGATAAATTATCCGCAGATTTGAGTGAATCAAATTGCTAACACTTAGGCTGTTTCCCTTTTTGTAGGAAGGGGAATTGCAAAGGTCTAGGGAGTGAAATGTCACCGAATAGATCTTACTGGGGGCACCCAGTTTATCCTGCTTGGAACACAGGATAATTACGGAACGGAAAACGGCCCTGAGCAGATGTTCAGGGCCGTTTTTTCGTTTCTATGTATGAAGCTAGGGCGCTCATCGAACACCTACTGTGTGAATAGCCGTGGAAACTTATTTCACCATGCCTTTAATGTATTCGCCTAGCTCTGAGTGGTGCATAATTTTCGATACAGGAATGATTTCTTTCAGTGGCCCCCACGCAAAGACATTGACTGGGGTATGGGTGTGGGTACCCGTTCCCCACACGGTGTTTTGGCCTGTGGCGTGTTCGCGAGCCAGCAAGTTGCCGCGATCGTTGTAAGGGAAGAAGGCATCAAAATCGTTGATTGCTGGCACATCCTCCGCGGCTAAGTACTGATGGTTATCTTGGTGGTATGGGTTTGGCTTCGTCGTCATTATGTTTGCCGCTTGAGCCACTGTGATGGGGAAATCGCTATTTGTGTTGACGATTTCAGCCAGCATTTCAGGTGATTGCTGCGCTTTATCAAGCCGATCAAACTCGCTGAACATCGTGGCGTAACTCATCTTCTGGTTGTATAGACCATCCAGGATGTCAAACTTACCAAAGTTGAAGTTAGGTGCGTAATCGCGTTTTTGAAATGCTTCACCAGAGCGTTTTTCCGGTTTTGGCAAGCCTTGTGAAGAGTAGCTAAAGCCGAATGAGCCTGTTTCGTGGTCTGCTGTAACGATGACGAGCGTATCATCTCGATCTTTGGCCCACTCGTAAACAGACTGTACCGCTTCGTCGAATTTGATCATTTCATGCAGCATTGTGCCTGCATCGTTACTATGACCCGCCCAGTCGATTTGACCGCCTTCAACCATCAGGAAGAAACCGTCTTTATCTTTTGAAAGCAAGTTGAGTGCCTTTTCCGTCATCTCTTTTAGCGTTGGCTGAGTACGGTTTGGATCGGTTCTAGATTTGCTATAGGCGATACCGTCATTCATACCTGAATAGGAAAACAGGCCAAGTAATTTGTCACTTTGCGCTTTATCGAGCATCTCTTTGTTAAACGCTAGGCTATAACCTTCGCTTTTCGCTTCAGTCAGTAGGTTCCGGTCATCTTTACGCTTAGATTTCAGGTAGACATCCCCTTGAGTGAGTTTCTCAAGTTCTTGGTAGGTTGCTTCTTTATCGTTAGTCGATTTTGGAATCCAGTGACGAAGACCACCAGATAGCATGACATCAACGCCAGTCTCTAGCATGTCAGATGCAATCTCGTTCTCTAATGAACGATGCGGTTGGTGAGCGGCAAATGCTGCTGGCGTGGCATGAGTAAGGCGAGTATCAGAAACCAAACCGGTTGCTTTACCAATACGTTTTGCTTTTTCAAGTACCGTTTCAACATGGTCACCGTTTGAGTTGATGCCAATTACCTCAGAAGCTGTGTAAATCCCCGTTGCTAGCATAGTCGCTGAACACGCAGAATCGACAACAATAGCATCTTCTGGATGAGTCAAAGATGAGCCAATTACCCCCTCCTCAGCGAGTTTATACAATGCGGTGGTTTCACCTTTGTAGATAGAGTGCGGCGCGTTATTTGCGTATGTCTCTAACAATCCAACTTGCTGCGGGCCCATGCCGTCGCCAATCATTAGGATAACGTTTTTGATTTCTGCCGATAATGCAGAAAAGGAGATCGTAGAAGTTACCGCTGCTAAAACGAGAGGTTTGAAGATGTGCTTCATCATATATTCCTGAGTTATAAAGTCGGAGTAAGTTAAGCATTGGGGGATGATATTATTGTTACAGTCATAAATAATTCATATTTTGCCGGCGGCATATATTTTTGTAATATAACTGCTCAAGAACATGCACTGCTCTATATAACTGAAATCTCGCCGAATCGAGTATCTTGAGTTGCGTGGGTATAAGTACTTAGGATATCGGGGGGAGGCTGGCTGATATCATTAAAATATTTATCGTTATAATAAATATTTTTTGTTGTACTCATTCCGATCTCTAACTTAATCTCAACTATAGTATTACAGGTAAAAGTAATAGTACTTAGGTGTTCATTATCCACATCAATCAGATACGATAATGGGTTTCCTTGAAAAACAATGTTGTTATCTATTTATTGTAGAAGCGACATGTCTTATATGTGTAACAGTTTATTCTTGATTTATTCAGGTACTAAAAATGGCTAAATGGGAACAGTGGTTAGGTAACGGCTCTCAATCAAAAGAGAAATTTAAAACCAAAAATCATGATGATTTTTTCGATGTTTCTACCTCAGGCAAAAACAAGAAGCGTAGGAAGAGTCATAAACAGCGTTCTGATTACAATGAAATGGACGACTACATCATGATGTGACAGCTTTTCTCACTCCTCCGTCATTTAAACTGTCAACAAATCAATCCAATGAAGGGGGAGAGTGGTTATAAGACCCCTCTTCCTTATTTGTTTTTGATAGCATGACAGCTTTGAGTGCTTGTTTAAGGCCACATAAGTGGCCTTTGCTATAATATCTGCAAAGAACGCCACACGTAGCATTCTTTGCTTAATGGCCAGGTTTTTATCCCGATTGGTATTGTGCAGTTCTGAGGCTATTTAATTGAGTGCATCATGTAATCGAGAACCGGGTCATCTTTACGCTTAATTTCTAATGCCTTAGGCAAAAAATCTGGTTTGTGTAAAATCTCGCGGGCAATAAGTTCATCCAACAGTGGTTTGAATTCAAAGCTAGTCTTGCCGAGGAAAAGTGCGGTTAAATCTTCATTTTGATGACAATTCAATGCATCGCGCAATCCCTTCAGGTAGAGATAGTCTTTAGTGAATCCGCCCCCACGATAAGCACGAGCAGCGACAGTAAAGGCATTGTCATCACTGAGTTTGTAGTCGTGCTTTAGGGTATGGAAAGTTTCACCAAACGTTTCACCTTTCACCATCATATTGACGGCAACCACCCGTAAGGCCAGCGTTTTTAATCGCGACAGAGAGAAGTTTCCTGACAGGTGCTCGCATAATATAGCCAATCCTTCTTGGGTATGGGTATTACCCGGGAAACCTAATTTTAGGATTTGTAGCGGCTGCTTTTCGGCATTGATACTTGTTACCATGTGCACCCCCATCTCATGGTGGATCAAGGCATTAAGGTCTTTTCTACCAAACATAACGTTAGTATTAACCTTGAGCGTCTTGCCACTCACCATGGCCCGGGCAATGAGTTTGTTAGAGCCGATCACCTTGCAGCGAAACCCATACTCATCAGCAGCCTGACGGAATTCAGCCATTACCTCTGACGGAGTAAGGTCATACGGTTCAACGTCCTCGTACTCTGCGGCGTGCATAATAAACTTGGCATTGGCAATATCTTGATCATCCGGCTGGCCATAATAGCGCAGCGAATTATACAAAAACTCTTCATGGCCAATACTGGTTAATAAATCAATACGTACAGCCAATTGATCGATCACTTTTCGATACAGCTTTTGGATGTCGGCGTCGCGTATATCATCGACCGGCAAGCGGTAGAGTTTTTCCCTGAACAAGTAAGGATCAATATCCAACTGTCGGTAAGTAAAACGCGGCTGGTATGTGTACGGTTTGGTTAAAAAGCGCCGCTTTTCCTGACGTAAGTTAGTTGGGTTGATGTAATTGAGTGTATTGAGGCCTTTGGCTAGGCTATACAACTGCCTGTCGACTTTACGCACTTCCGAGGGCAGTTTTGAAGACAGAATATGTCCACAGGTGATTTTTTTTGCACCGGATGTACTACGTAAGGTGAATGCAGCATGCTCGCTGATCACCGTTTTCAGGCCTTCCTTAAGCTTTTCGATCACCAAAGGATAGCTTTCACCTCTGGCTTCATCCATATAGATCTTTTTGATTTCCAAAGGCAGAATCAAAGTCTTGGTGAAATGCTCTTTGATAAATGTTGCCTGATAGCCCATCCCCTGAAATACGTCATTTTCACAGGCGCTCACTTCCAGGTTAGGCAGTGCTATACCGCCAAGGCGGGAAATGAAGTCGTTAATCGCCTTGTGCCAGCGGCGGGTATTGACCTGTTTGGTACCAACATTGAAAGTCGGTGCCAGTTTTTCAATACGCTGATAGTTGTAAGAGTGGAGATCGTACAACAGACAGACCCCAAACTCTTTTTCCAGCGTCTCGACCATGCACTTGATGATGCGATAGTAACGGGCGTGTTTACGCTCACTATGAACCCGTTCTAGGGTACTCAGCGGTGAAGTCCAAACCTCTTTGCCCCATGCCTGTTCATAGACGCAATTATTCGGATCACGGTTTAAGTCGTACTCATAACGAGAGTCTTCGCCCTGAAAAACGATCGGCAGAGAAGAGATAAAATCGCCCGTGTGGGGATCTTCCTCAAAGTAGCGTTCGCTTTCTGTTAATGCACACTTTGCTGCAAGGTCATCGCGCAAGCGATGACCGTGGTGAATAGCGGTAGCAATATACGGCTGATATTCAGTAATGCGAATAGTAAGGCTGCCATCGTCAAGCTGGGCTTCAAACGGAACCAGGTTCTGGATTTTAGCCAGAACCTCCTGCTCAGTAAGCGTCAGCATCTTCGATCACTTTTCGGAATTCGTTCTTACGACTGATCACCAACTCTTTGGCGTTGACGACACTTTCTGCAAAATCGATTACTTGACGCTGCAACTTGGTACGGTTAAGGCGGTTGATACGGGTAATACCTCCAGGGCTTAAGACGTTTACTTCAATCAATTTTCCATTGATCACATCCAGGCCGACAAAGTACAGGCCGTCACGCACCAGTTTAGGTCCGATATGCTTACAAAGGCGTTTTTCCTGCTTAGATAAGATGTGTTTAACTTCCTTGCCACCGGCATGGATGTTAGATCGCACATCACCTTCGGCCGGTACGCGACGCATGGCACCAATTGGCTCACCGTTGAGCATCATAATGCGCACATCGCCTTGTTCTGCGCCTTCAACGTAGTCCTGAAGGATCACATAGTTCTTTTCGTCGCCGATATAAAAATCAAGCAGCGATTTCACGCTAGATTGGGCGCTTTTTTCTACCAGGATAACACCGCTACCACCGTAGCCGTTGAGCGGTTTCATGATCATACGTTCATTCGTATTCTCTGCTAATACCCGCTCTAGATAATCCCGGTTTTTGGATACGTAGGTTGCCGGAATAAATTCGTTGTGCGGATCGTGCAGCGACGCTGTATAGAGCTTATTGTTGGCAACACGTAAGCCATCGATATCATTCATGATAAAGACGTCACCACGAACCGAATCAAGGAAGTTCAGGGCCATAGTATCTAACGGTGGATTTGCACGCATAAAAATGACATCAAATCCGGCCAGTGGCAGCTGCGCTTTTCTGAACTCAACATGGCGGTAGAAACTTGGAATATTGTTTGTGATTGGATCTGACGATTTTTTTATGACCTTACAAAAAGCGATAGCCGAGCTGTCACGCATCGTCAGATTGTTAGGCGTTGTAATTGCTACAGTATGTCCACGGCTGACCGCTTCATGGATCATGCGCAGAGTAGAGTCAGATTCTGGCTCTACTCTGTCCCATGGGTACATTACAAAGCAAAATTTCATAGAGGTATTCCAAGCATTAGTTGAGGTGTGGCCCGATGATTAACTCGGCCTTTAAATAAATCAGACATGGCGTGTCGCCACATCTGTTTATGTGTTGTTTTTACATCCAGAATGGTTTGTCAGGGTCTTTATACCTAGTCAAACTCTACGTCTGATTCGCCGTAGCTTTCGTTGCTATTGCGTTGGGTGTTACATAAAGTATAGGTTATTGACTTATTCTGTGTTTTGTTCAGGTATTTAACCCAGCATCTTGCATAATGGGAAGTAACTTCTTGTTGACCTGTGATCTCTTTGATGAAATTCACTTCTGACTCTTCGACCGGCGTGATCTGCCCTTCGTAGAGGGCTTTCATGGTACGGCCAAAATTTTCCAGTGTGTCGGCTTCATTTATAGTGAAATCTCCACTTCGGTTGAATCCCCGAGGGAAATTTTTATCGTCGTAAAATTTACCTTCGCTTCTCATTTATGCCATTCCTATAAATATTTTGCAGATATTTAATCCAAACTGTATTTTGTGTAAAACAAAAACTTTTCGCGTTAACGATAAAAAAAATTTATCAGCCGATTGAAGAGCCGCGCTGTATGATGTTGTTAGCTATTATCTTCCTAATTTAGAGAAAAAATTTTGGATACAGAACTACTCAAGACCTTTCTGGAAGTGACAAAAACCCGTCATTTTGGCCGTGCAGCCGAGAACTTATATCTGACTCAATCGGCTGTGAGTTTTCGTATCCGGCAGCTCGAATCACAACTCGGAAACCCGCTGCTCACGCGGCAACGAGGTAATGTCCAGTTAACCGGAGCGGGTGAACGCCTGCTGCCTTATGCGGAAGCAATTTTACAAACTTGGGGCAGGGCTAAGCATGATGTCGCGCTGACGGAAAACTACAATATTCAAATTGCTATCGGAGCTTCTTCATTGTTTTGGGAATTTGACGGAATTTCCGACTGGATAAACCGCATTTATGGTGCGGTACCGGGGCTGGCTTTACGTTTGGAGTCGGTACCACGGCATGACTTATCAAAGTCGCTGCTGGAAAAAAATGTCGATCTTTTTATTACCAGTGAGCCGCCAAAAGTTGAGAACTTGAAAGTATTAAAAGTCCGTGATTTCCAATTACAACTGGTGGCCCATCGTCCGAACTGCAACATGGATGATCTTCGTGATATGCCCCTTGTGTACCTGGATTGGGGGACTCGTTTCGCGATTGAGCACGGTCGAGTGACTGAGTTGCAACGCACCCCGATTCTACACACCCATTCTTCCCGCATGGCACTGGAGTATATTATTGCCAATGGCGGTGTGGGTTACCTGCCGGCCCCAGTGGTCAGTCAAAGTGTGGAAGATGGCGAGCTGTATCTGGTGCAAGGCGCACCCATCATGGAGCAGGCTCTGTACCTGGTTTGGCGCGAGGATAATGAAAAGCAAGAGCTGATTAAAGATATCCTGGAAGTGCCACTGAATATGGTTACGAAAAGTGTTTGAGTGGCATTTACGGACGACTGAACAGTTGATATTGAGGCCGATAATGACGGCAATATTGCCATCCAACCCAGAGCACTAAGCCTGTTGCAACGGTGATCTCAAATATCCCCAGCTTTTCCAGCCAAGCCCATTGGGGATAGTCGATGACCAGCCAAGTGGTCAGGTGGTCAATTGAGACTGCGCTGATCACGGAAGGAAATGTGACAGCAGCGAGTGATGGCTGAAATCTCTGTTTGAGCAGATCGAAATAGCACAGGTAGACCAGAATGGTCATGGTAATGCCCACGCCCGCCAATGCGCCGGTCAAAATAGGATCGGGTTGTTCAACATTGAGCAGATAAGCGGTTAAGGACAAATTGACCGGGGCAGCCATGATAGCCAGGGTTGGTCTGGCAGGGCGAGGTAAGCGACCGGCAAAGCAGAGCCGGTACAATACAACGGGCAACATTATAAAATAGGTAGTAATGCAGATTTCAGTCATCGCCAGGGCAAAATCAGTGTGCCCTAATTGGGGGCCGGCTAAGGTGCCACTGATCGCTCCCACCGGATACAGGAACCAACTCGGATACAAGTTGATCAGCCGAAATTTTTGACATTGAAAGCTGAAGAACAGTACCAGCATAGTAAAGTGTAACAACAATGCGGGGTACCAAAGTAGACGCGCGCTTTCAACATGGATGGAAGATATATAATCAGACAGAACCAGCAGAGTCATGGTCATCGGTGCCATCAGACTACCATACAGCGGGTGTCGTAAATCCTGAATAAACAGCCGAGGGTTAAAGGCATATTTCAGAACAACAGGAATGAGCAAACAGACACCAATCAAGGCACAAACCCCGCGAATAGCACTAGCGTTATCAGGTAAAAAAAGTGACCATGCCAATCCAATTCCAGTGAATGCGAGCGCTAATGCCGCTTGTGCTGTGGGTACATATCGAAAAACGTTACCTATTGCAGCCATTAACCTTGCGATCCCTCGTTTCCGGTCGAAATTTAACCAAAAGTTTACACTATAAAGGCAATGCAATGCTCTCGGAGAGTTCAAAAAGAATAAGATTGGGGCGTTGTAAAGCTGAAAATAATATTAATTGGCGTAAGTTAATGAATCTGATAGGCATGTTGATTGGATTGGAATTGCGCTGGTATTTATGTGAACTGACAACAGGAAAATAATTTGCGAAAATCGAAATTTAAGACCATATTTAATATGAAGCCTGTGTTGAGCAATTATTAATGCTTTAGATTCTCGGAGGAACAAAGCCGTATTCGTTATGCTCTAGAGTGCAGGTTTCGGGTTGCCGCTGACTTCGAGTCAACGAGTAACTTGTGACAAGTATAAATGTAAAAGCTTCTAAGTGAGTGCTTAGTTGTTAACAATTTGGTAAGTGTCACCATAAATATTGTTTAAATATTTTTTCTTCGCCAGAACAGAAGAGTTCGATTAATCCTATTGAATGGTATCGAACACGGCAAACTCAACGTAATGAGTGGCGAAGCTCCTATAGACCGTAATAACCTTGTGTGTGCTGAGTAGGTAGACAAAGGTAGGTAAAGATACAAAATCAAGCCGCACTGCAATGGTGCGGCTTTCTTTGTGTTAAATTTTTTATTTATCCTGCAATGATCGCAGCCTTCACGATTCATTTTTATAAGTAAGTATGCATATCGTGCTATTTGTTAATATTGACATTTGTATGTGGCATGATATATGACACAAGACTTTTCCTTGATTTCATTTATTTCTTCAGAAATAGCGCAATATTCTTATTTTATATATTGAAAATGTTATCGTATTGTTTTTAAAGGGGTAATTTGGTTTATCCACAAAAACGGTGGGTAACTCACTGCAAGCAGATTGACCGCGTTGGGCGAAATTTAATCTATCTGGTGTGTCCGTCTGAGCTATTAGCCTAGAGGCATTGGCTGAACAAGTCAGGATGGTTAAGCATCTTGAGGTTACTTGAGTATATATTTTTGTACCTAATGGGGCTGGTATAAATGACGTAATTTAAGTGACTAATTTTAATGCAAAAGAATAAATTTGGTGTGATTTCATTGAATAGGTTGTTTCAGGGACGACAACTCTAATTCTTAAGAATTAATATTTGGGCTGTAGTATGGCCATGCTTTAAGTGCGGATATTAGATCTCTAACGGGTTATTCACGGATATAACGAAGTACGTTAAATAAGCCTGTTGCATTTATTAGTTGAATACCGCTGTTTCTCGTTGAGAAAATGACGAGTAATGTCAATATTTTTACCACGCTTACGCCAGGTCATTATTGTTTGTTTTTATTATTTCGACCACGGTATCATTAATACTTATTGGAATGCAGTTCAACAAGGCGAATAAGCAACTTGTTTGCTCAGAAGTATCCCGTGAAAACTTGGCATCTTCTCCAAGGGTAACTAAGCAAATAGATAAATGATAAGCAATATGTGGATATTTTAATCAATTCGGTTTTAACAAAAGGGCACTGCATGTTAGCGGCCTTTCGAGTGTGATGTTCGTTATTATGATGCGATAACGACACGGTTCTTTCCCAGATGTTTGGCCTGATATAGCGCATTATCAGCTTTAGATAGCAATAGATCGACATTGGACGTGTTGTCCGACAGTGATGACACGCCCATGCTGGCTGAGAAGTTCACGTAGCCGTTACCTGTTGGGAGCCTAAGCTTGGCTATGGCATCACAAAGACGTTCAGCGATGAAAGCCGCTCGTTCAATATCGGTGTTAGGCAAAATTAGCACAAACTCCTCGCCCCCCCAACGGCAGATATAATCACTTTCTCTGATGTTCTTTTTACTGGTAGCGGCGAATAATTTTAATATTTTGTCGCCGATATGATGACCATATTGATCGTTGATAGCTTTAAAGTTGTCTAAATCTATCAGGACGCAGCACAACGGAGCTGAATGAATTTGATGATAAGCAAACTGCTTTTCCAGTAATTCCGATAATGCACGGCGATTTAACAGATTTGTTAACCCATCATAGTTGGCGCGGTGCTCAAGCTGTTGACGGAGTAATTGCTGCTCGGTGATATCCATTGCGGTGACCTGAATGACTCGTTCGCCATTCCATTGCACCGGTCTTGATAATACGCTCAGCCATACTGTTGAACCGTCAGCGCGTACTCCTTTACTTTCGGTTTTAATCGCGTCTTTTTTCCCAGCAAGCAAGGCCTGATTATCTTGCTGTGCTTGATGATGGTAAATCGAAGAAATCAACGGGAGAATTGAGTTTATATTCATCAAAGCTTGATCATCTTCAAACCCAAACATCTGTGCGTACGCATGGTTACAGAATAATGGTTTGAAATTCTTATGGACCAGAATGCCTTGAATTGAGCCGTCAACCAGTTCGCGGTAGCGCTCTTCACTGGCTTGCAGTTTGCGGTGCGTTTCAACATGAGGGCTTAAATCTATAATCGTGATTTGCATGGCTTTCTCGCCTTGCCACTCAATAACGTGATCAACCGTCAATACGATGAATTCGTTTCCATTTTTATCGATATTTTTGTATGAGCTTACACCGGGTTGCTGTTTCCCTGACATGACCGCACGGTAAGCTTGAATCGCACTTTCATGCTCATGCGGAGCAATCAGTTGTAATAAGCTAGTCAGAGAGACAATATCCTGACCAGATTGATATCCAAAGTAACGTGCGTAGTTATCATCAGCATAGAGCGCCTTAAAATCCCGATGGATCACGACACCGTAGTGGGATTTTATAAATAGTTGTTCATTGATTGCGGGGCTAAGGTTCACAAGCACATCATCTTATTCGTGTTGGGTTTATTGCAAAAATCGGTGTGGTAAATTTATACCTATTCGTAATCGCCTCTTTTAGTGTAGTGTCTTTACTCTAATACGAGCTAAAAAAAAGCGTTTCATCTAGCTGATTTATCGATAAATCCAACGGATAGCATCTGCTGAGTAAAATTGTTTGCAGGAAAAGGTGACAAGATAAAAGCGTCATATTCCACCTGCGGATAGCACAATTAGAATATGACGGTAACGTATATGAAATGAAAAATTGATGATCTTTCTCCCAAAAATCGACACGGCTTAAGTCAATGATACTAAATCTATCAATTAGTCCTGATTTAATCCTTCTCTGTAACTCACTTATCCTAGAAATTATCTCTCGATCTTACTTTTGGACGATATTTCTATAAATGTGTCTGAAAGGTTGTGATGGTTTCAGAGATGAGCGATGATAAATTACGAACAAGGTCGTAATTTGATTCCGCTTTATAGAAATGGCTAAGGAAATATCATGAAAGTTATGAAGATCAGCTGGGCGGACTTGTGTGGTTATGGCGATTGGCTGACCCCTGTCGCGGCACTGAAATTCGCAAACGGCGATTACACGCATGTTGAGTCTCAGGGCGAGCTCATGAAGTGCGAGCTGACTTATGACGATGACGGCAAGCCTTTGGTGGGGCTGGGGAAACAGATCCACTAAACGGACAGAAATAACCCAAAGTACTGAAACATCAGATTCCCAAAAGGAGCCTGAGCAGATCACGAACTTGTGACTGACGAGATCCGTTCCATCTCCCCACACTCTATACTCAACAAAACAGATGGGGGAATCAGGATGTACAAAGCACTGTTTTTTGATCTTAGCGGGGTATTGTATGTTGGCCCCCAAGCAATACCCGGCGCCGTAGAAGCAATAAAGCGCGCCCAAGCCAGTGATCTTGAGATCCGTTTTGTCACCAACACTTCCCGTAAGACCTGCAACCAGATCTATGACGATCTCATTGCCCTGGGATTTGACATCGATCTGCGGCAGATCTACACCGCTCCCGCCGCCGTCAAGGCACTGCTAAAGCAACGTCAGTGGCGTCCCTACTGCCTGATCCACAAAAATATCCAATCTGAATTTGCCGATCTTGAGCAAAGCCGACCGAATGCGGTGGTTATTGGCGATGCTGAAGATGGTTTTTGCTATGAGACTCTAGATCATGCGTTTCAGCTCTGCCAAAACGGCGCAACGCTGATCGGCATTGGTCGTAATCGATATTTCAAACTCGGTGGCCAGCTGCATCTGGATGCCGGCCCTTTTATCCACGCCATTGAATACGCCGCCACCACCGAAGCGCTTATTGTCGGTAAGCCGTCCGCTGAATTTTTTAACCAGATTGTGGCTTCGACAACCGCTCCTGCTGACACGATTTTGATGGTGGGAGATGATATCTTTGGTGACGTTGAAGGCGCTCTAAATGCAGGGCTACAAGCTTGCCTGGTTAAAACAGGTAAGTACCAGCCGGGCGATGAAAACCAGCTTGCAAGACGATTTCTATGTGTTGACTCTGTGGTTGAGGCCGTCGATGTAGCCCTGAACGACGCTGATGATGCAAGTCAGAAGGAGTGAGTTGGGGAGGGCATCATTATTTTGCGTTGGCTGAGAGTGGGTTGGGTATACACGTCTTACTTATCAGAATTAAGAAGCCCCGTTGTCTGCTAGGTTGACTTAACAAAGGGAAATAAATAATAGCCCCAATCCCAATAGCTCAATTAGCTAGGATGGAGTATTTCATATGAATGCTTCTGTACTTGTAACTCTCGCCATCGTGCTGACAGCCGTTGTTTCGTGTGGTGATAGTTCGAGTGATGATGACGTAAATGTGGTATCAGCAGCTGCCGATACCGATGTATCGGATACGACGAGTGATATTGTTTTACCAGTCGATGATTCAGACTCTGCAGGTGACTCTCAACCCGCAGATCCCCCGGCAGAGCCTCCGCCGCGAGTGGATCAGGATGGCTTGCCATTACCCAATTTATCCGTCAGTTTTGATTATGAAGCGTATCTCAACGCTCAACCTGAGCACTACACGAGCATAGACTCATCATTCGGTAATGTTACTTCCCAGGACAATACGCCGTTTGACAACCCGGTGGATAATGCCGGTGCGACGTTAGGACGAGTTTTGTTTTACGATGTCAGATTGTCGGCAAACAGTACGATTGCATGTGCATCTTGTCATACTCAGCAGTTTGGTTTTTCCGATCCCGCGACATTCAGTACCGGTTTTAACGGTGGAAAAACGGGTCGGCATTCAATGGGGTTGTCTAATGCAACCTTCTATTCTCCTCAACATTTTTTCTGGGATGAACGAGCCGATACGCTGGAAGATCAAGTGTTGATGCCAATTCAGGATCCCGTCGAAATGGGAATGAATTTACTGGATCTGGAAGTGAAACTGGCCCAAACGAGTTTTTACCCGGCGTTATTTACAGCGGCATTTGGTGATGAAGCCATTATCAGTGCACGTATCTCGAAGGCGTTGGCGCAATTTATTCGGTCTATGGTCTCTTATCAGTCGAAATATGACGTCGCCTTTGCCCAAGGGACAGGCAATGATCCGGATTTTACCGGTGTATTTACCGAGCAGGAGCAGCTGGGGCATCAATTGTTTTCTGGCTTTCCCGGTGATATACGAGATTCACTTGGCTGCATTACCTGCCACCAAACCTCTGCACATACTGCGGATGCGGTCCATAATAACGGACTGGATGCCAATACCAGTGCTGATGAAGGCGCGGGTGGCGGATTCTTTAAGGTGCCGTCCCTGAGAAATATTGCTGTGCGGGCGCCCTATATGCATGACGGGCGGTTCACCAATTTAATGGAAGTGGTGGAATTCTATAACAGCGGTGTACAGGCCCACCCCAATTTAAGTCCGGCACTGCGACGCAATAATAGTCCGAGTGGTTCACCGATTCGATTTAACCTGACCTTGCAGGAAAAAGAGGCGCTGGTAGCGTTTCTGAATACCCTGACCGATGAAGTGTTCCTGGCCAATCCGATGTTTGCTGATCCGTTTTTGAAAGCGGGACCGACCAACCTGCAGGGAGAGGAATAAACAGGTCTTAACGTCAGCATAAGGACAGGGGGAGTAGTTAAAAAGATAGAGCCAGTATTAATGGCTCTATCTTTTATGATTTACAGGCGTAAATACAATTATGCCGCGCTAATTTCGATGTTTTCAGATGTAGCCAAGTGCAGAAAGTGCATGTGTCTTTCGTACTGGGTCAGTGCATCGGCAATGATCTGTTCTTGGGTATAACCCAGTACATCATATTGCTGTCCGCCCTGAAGCAGGAAGACTTCGGCACGGTAATACTTGTCGTGCTCTTCGTTGGCATAAGTCGGCAAAACAAAAGGACGTAATCGAATACCGTAGGCGAAATCTTCCACTTCACCTTTTGCAACGACCATACGCACGCGTTCTTCATCCAATATTTGGATCCGCGCGGCTAATCCCTGCATTTTCATCTCTTCGGCCAGAGAAGTTAATGCCGGTACCGCAATCAGTTCGATGAATCGCATGGCTTCTGTTTTCTTTGGGTGGCTAACCAGTGATGAAATACGTTCTTTCCAGCTTATACTCGCTTGGGTGTATTGCACTGACGTATTGTGGTTCTGAACACTATTTTGCAGCATGTAATCGTTGCACAGTGCTTTAAATAAGCAATAACAGAACAGCAGCATTAACAGCATAATCGGGAAAGCACTGGCAATGGTCATTGTCTGTAACGCCGATAAACCACCTGCTGCAAGCAGTGCTGCAGCAACGACACCTTCAGTTAACGCCCAGAAGATGCGCTGCCATACCGGTGGCTCGGCAGCTCCTCCGGATGTCAGGGTATCGATAACCAGAGAACCGGAATCAGAAGAGCTGACAAAGAAAGTAACTACCAGAGAGACGCCAAGAATCGAAAGCAGGCTTGAAAATGGCATATGCTCAAAGAATTTGAACAGGGCGACAGGAACATTCTCACTGACAGCCTGGCTCAGGTATGTTGCACCATGGTTCATGATGGCATCGATAGCGGTATTACCAAATGCGGTGAACCATAAGAAGCCAAACAGTGAAGGTAGCAGGAGTACACCAATCAAAAATTCGCGAATTGTTCTGCCTCGAGAAATTCGGGCGATGAACATGCCGACAAATGGAGACCATGAAACCCACCAGCCCCAGTAAAGTAATGTCCAGCCGCCAATCCAGTCTTCTTTCGGCTCATAAGCAAACAGATTAAAGGTTTTGTTTACAATATCGCTTAAGTAGCTACCGGTATTCTGAACAAACGATTTCATGATCAGAGCGGTCGGGCCTGCAATAATTACGATGGCAAGCAGGGTAATCGCCAAGGTCATATTGACATTGGATAAGCGTTTAATGCCGCCATCAAGGCCAAGTACCACAGAAATCGTGGCAAATAAGGTGATCACTGCGATGAGGACCATCTGTACGGTGGTGTTCTGAGGCAAATCGAACAGGTAGTTGAAGCCAGCATTGACCTGCATGACGCCAAAACCGAGTGAGGTTGCTACACCAAACAGCGTGCCAACAACGGCAAAGGTATCGACAACATGGCCAATCGGGCCATAAATTTTGTCACCAATCAGCGGATAAAGTGCAGAGCGCGGGAGTAATGGTAACTTATGGCGGTAGGCAAAGTAGGCCATTGACAGAGCAATGACGGCATAAATAGCCCAGGCGTGTAATCCCCAATGGAAGAACGTGATTTTCATGGCTTCCCGGGCAGCTTCGACTGACTGCGGATCACCAACAGGCGGCGACATAAAATGCATGACGGGTTCGGCAACGCCGAAGAACATTAAACCAATGCCCATTCCGGCAGAAAACAGCATGGCAATCCATGAGCGGTAACTGTAATCCGGCTCAGCGTGATCGGGGCCGAGTTTAATATCGCCCAGCCGGCTGCACATGACGAAAATAAGAAAAATAAGAAAAATGGCAACAGAAAGAATATATATCCAACTGGCCTGGGTCACGAACCAATTCTGGATGGTACTGAAATATTGCTGGGCCGAGTCAGGCCATAAGATACCAATAAGCGAAAGTACGGTAATAATGGTAAGTGAACTAAAAAATACAGGTTTATTTAGGTTTGATTGCAAACTCATAAATCCTTCTACAGCTGAGGGTTATTGTGTTGCTATTGATATGAACAAGCCGTTTCTGGGCTGGTTCAAAATGGTGCTAACGTAGTGTTTTTCAACGCTTGCAAGGTGTTTATCTAACAGAGTAAATATGCCAGGTTATGGCAGTACTCTATATTCAGTTGCGCCCTGGAAATCCTTGGGAGCATTTAAGCGGACAATATATTAGCAATAATATGTTTAGTGTTCAAAGTAATGTTTTGGGTTTTATGCGTTTGGATGATTATTTCTTGTGATATATTCTTGATTTTAAATGAGATATCAGCTGTTTATTCGGTTTTATTTTTTAGAGTTCGATGCATTTTATGTGGTCGATTTCGCTAATAATTATGGAGGGTAAAGAGAGGTAGGCTGTAAGGAGAATAAAAAAACACCCGCTCTGAAATAGTTATGAACGGGCGTTACTGTATGAATGATCACGCTATTATCTGGAGTATTATCCCCCCCAGCTTTTACTGCCGCTGGACGATTTGCTCCAGCTCGATTTTGCCGACACGGTTGAGCCAAACCCACCCCGAGAAATAGTACGGCTTACCGTTGGCTTAGGCTTCATTTGCTCTTTAGATACCCGAACCTTGCTTTTCTTGTAGCTACTGCGACCGTAATCGTAACCGTCAGCCGTCGTCCAGCGATCATAGAAAATACTGCCCGGATAATAAGAGCGGAACATAGGCTGGGAATAATAACCTCGGTTATTGTCCAGCATCCGACCAAACATAAAGCCAGCCATCGCCGGCATAAACCAGTTATTGTTGTGCGATTGTACACAGGCATTAGCCCCGAACTCTGCCACACAATCATTCTGCGTTGAGTATTTCGGTGCCGTGCGCTCTGCTTCTTCTAATGCATTCTGGTAGGCGGCTTGACATTCACTGCTGTAATTTGGGTTGTCATTAATACAGTCGTCTAAGCCCTGATAAATAGAAGCTTCACTACTATTGTCACTGCATCCTGAGAGAACAGCACCTGCAAACGCAACGGTGATCGGTGTAACAGAGAACGTACGCCAATTTTTACGCATGCTTGCCAGTACAACCTGCTTACTTCGTTTCATCGCGGTGGCTCCTAGTAAGTCATGCAAGCGGCATTAAGCAGGCCAACCGAAACAGAAGTGGCTGCCATCACGATACCCGCGGGGACTTCCCCTGCTTCAATACGTTCTACTATCTTTGGCATGAATCCAAAGCGAATGATGACGAAAGCGATAAGTTGAGCGATAAGTGCCACGACACCCCAAACCGCAAAGTCGACTAAGTTGACTGAGTTACTGGCAGCGCCAGCAACAGCCAGACAGTAGCCAATGATGGAGCCTGACAGGGCAATGGCTGCGGAGATATTTTTTTCGTCTTTCACCAGTTTCCATTCGTCGTGCGGGGTAAATCGCACATAGACGAATTTAAACAGTAATAAGAAAATCAGTGACAGTGAGAAATACAGTAAAAAGGCACCAAGGCCCGCTAGAGAGTTCGCTAAAACATCCATGTGAGTTCCTAATTATTTGAGAGTTACAAACTAGCCAATCAGCTTAAAGTCTGTCGGTGAAAGGTTGATGCCGGTACTGGTAGCCAGACTGCGTTCGGCACGGTTATGAATGATTTTTTCTTCGCCTGCGACTAATAGGCATTCGAAGATATCGTTGCCGATCTCTCGCTCGTAAATCATGACGAATTGATCGGTTTCGCTAATAGAACCATTTTCCAACCAGGTTTTTTCTGTCATCGCGACTGGGCGGCTGTTATCCCAGACTTTTTCAAAAGTATGGCCTTCCAGCTCCCATGTGGGTTGCACAATCTGATTGTGAAGTAAGTGCTTCCACTCAGATTCGGTATCAATTGGCTTAGTGTCGTAGAAATAATAAAGTTTTACTTCGCTGACATCGGCTTCAGTCTGGCCATGAGTAAGTACCTGAATAAAACCATCGTCATCGGTGTAATAGCGGAGCAGGCGAGTTTGCTCATCAAGCTGAACTTCGCCAACGGCCTTAATGAGCTGAGTACGCGAAGCCCCTTCAATAACAAGGTCGGGTTCGATCAGACGCAGTTTAAGATCATCTAATTCGAATGCCCCACCAAGCCTCAAACCCAGAATTTCAGGCGCCTGTTGAATGGGTTTTTCAGGTGTTGTTTTCTTCTTAAGCCAATCAAACATTGTTATTCCTGATCAGATATCGATGAGAATTAAGGATTAGAACTGCGTATGTCTACCACGTAAACGTCTTAATGCGCTCGTCCGCAATATAAAAAAGCTTAGCACCGGGGGGAACTTCACGGTCAAGTATCGGATTGAGTTCGATCCCTGCGCCGGTATCAATTGCAATCAGCGTCGCTTCATATTGTTGCTTGAAACGAGAGAACAATGCATCGATGCTGGTGGCAGAGCAGTGCTCTGGGTAGGTAACAGAATATTGAGTCATACCCCGATGGGTACTGAGCAGTTCATGGTGGAGCCCACTGGAACCGGGATCGATTGCGGCTTTAGCCAGCATTTCGACGGCGACGGATGGAATACATTCCGCATTCGGGCAATGCTGTTTTAACAGCTGGCTTAGCGCTTCGTCATTGAAATAGGCGAGCAGATGCGCCTCTGGATTTTTGTTGGCGCAATACAAAGCAGCTGACAGCGTTATATCGTCTTCCGGGTTGTCGATAATGATGCAGCTGGCACTGGTGACGCTGGCTCTTGCCATCCCATCGTTATCGGTAAAACTGGTGACCCGGACAAATTCGACTTCTCCCGGCAGGGGGTTTTCAATTTCAGGACGAACACACAGCACGATAGGGCGTTGATCTTTCTCTTCGTGTTGTAACATCTTGATCAGATGCAGGGTGCGCTGTTCATTCCAGCCTAACACCAGGATATGGTTGTTCACTTTAAGACTCCGTTTTCCCAATAGACCGCTTTTCCAGTAGTTAATGAATACGGAAGCGATACGGCCGACGCAAATGGCGAAAAGCCCCAATCCGCCCGGTATAACGAATAAGGCGGCGACCCACTTACCTGCTGTTGTCGTCGGTGACATGTCGCCGTAACCGACAGTCGACGCTGTGACGAACAGATAATAAATGAAATCGGTAAAAGTGCGAGTGAGTACATGCTCACTCGCAATGGTAAGTAATACCCAGCTTATCGCTATATATCCAAGCAGCGATAGCAACAGGTTGCGTCCATTCAGCTGGCGAAATTGAAGCAGAGCCCACCGACGAATTAGCAACCATAACGACATGTATACCTCCAGTTTTTCGAATTCTGCTATTTGCCTAAGATACGGGCTAATTCGTCTTCTGCAGATGATTTTCCACCCGAGGTGATACCCGCTTCGGCAAGTTTCTTATCCAGGCTGCTACCTGATTGCTCTTCAGCCATTTCGGCTGCAGCCTCAAGTTGCGCAGATTTCTCGGCCTGACGCTGTTTTATGCGCTCCAGCGACTCAACGGCGGTGTGCATTTTTGCATTGGCGCCGACGTTGGTAGCAGATACCGCTGATTGCGCCCTCTGTACCGCTTCATTGGCCTTAACAACATCAACCTGTTGCTCCAGCTGGCGTAGTTTGTCTTTCGCTTGCGCAATATTGGTACGCATACTTTGTTCTGATTTTACAAATTGGTCTAAGTATATTTGCTCAGCCTGTTGTTCGGTGCGCAGGTTCGCAACTTTCTGGGCACATTCTAGGGCAAGATCTTGCTGACCATTGTCCATGGCACCACGTGCATGGCTTTCATACTCATTAATGCCGTTGGTGAAGGCATCCACTTTCTGCTGTGACATTTTACGCTTAGCGACAATGCTGACTAATGCTTCATCAGAGCGGCGAAGTTCTTGTTTGGCATCACGGATTTCCTGATCAAGAATACGCAGCGCCTGGCTATCAGCAATGTTTTCGGCAGCTTCATTGGCCCCACCTTTAATGGCGGTAAATAATTTTTTCCAGACGCTCATTATGCAATCTCCGCGAGGTGGTCTTGATATAGTTCGATAAAGGCTTCAACGTTACGGAATAGTGTTGCCACTTCAATGACGACACTTTCAGCTTTGGATTGAGAAGACAACGAACCAAAAGCGACATAGTAGCTGTCTCCCTGAATCTCATTGATACCAATTGTTGAGAGCGGGAACATCTTATGAGTCCGTAATATGTCGTTGTTTAGCGCTGTGATGTCTTTAACTTGTTGCTGAGGGAAAAGCAGTACTTCAACTAGGATCTGCTCACCAGAGACTGCCAGAAACGCCTCAATATTATCTTCGTTGCGGATAACGAGGGTCTGTTCACTTGCTTCTACTTGCCAACCTTCATGTTCGGTCAGAACAGGGAGAAGATCTGATAATTTCCATGTCATTTATATTACCTTCTTTCTCATTAAGTGAGTATTTGATTTACTTCCATATGACAGCAGGAATACGACAAAATTCATTTGCTTCCAGAGGTATATCAGCCAATTTTCACCCAGACGTCAACTGAGCCACTCTGATTTTTCAGACTTACTGGAGTTATACAGTAAATATTATGAGATTGCTTATACATTATTAAAGTGACGAAACGCACGCTTGTCATTGTTTTTGTGACGATTCTATTAATGATGGTTGGTTTCTTCTGGTTATGGCGTTGAGGGGAAGGGGAGACAGCTGCAGGATCAAAAAAGCCAAACTGTGTATGACACAGTCTGGCAATAATGGCACAGAGAAGAGCCAGAGTGCTCTTCTCTTATTACTTTGTGAAACAGTTGCTTAGTTCAACAATTCTTTCGCAGTGTTAACCACGTTTTCAACCGTGAAGCCGAACATCTTGAATAGCTCGTCTGCAGGTGCAGATTCACCGAATGTTGTCATACCGATGATCTTGCCACCGAAGCCAACGTACTTGTACCAGAAGTCAGCGATGCCCGCTTCAACGGCTACACGTGCTGTTACGTCGGCTGGCAGTACTGCTTCACGGTAAGCGGCATCTTGCTTGTCGAATAGGTCTGTAGCTGGCATAGAAACAACGCGAACCTTACGGCCTTCTGCTGTTAGCTGTGCGTATGCTTCTGTTGCTAGCTCAACTTCAGAACCTGTCGCGATAAAGATAAGCTCTGGTTTGCCTTCGCAATCTTTAAGGATGTAGCCACCCTTCGCGATATCAGCAACTTGTGCTTCAGTACGCGCTTGCTGTGCCAGGTTCTGACGCGAGAAGATCAGTGATGTAGGGCCGTCTTTGCGCTCGATAGCGTATTTCCAAGCAACTGCAGATTCAACCTGGTCACATGGGCGCCATGTGCTCATGTTTGGTGTCAGACGTAGAGAAGAAACTTGCTCTACAGGCTGGTGCGTCGGACCATCTTCACCCAGACCGATTGAGTCATGCGTGTAAACCTGGATGTTCTGCACTTTCATCAGTGCAGCCATACGCATTGCGTTACGCGCGTATTCCATGAACATCAGGAATGTTGCGCCGTATGGTACGAAACCACCGTGCAGGGCAATACCGTTCATGATCGCAGTCATACCGAATTCACGTACACCGTAGTGGATGTAGTTACCCGAGAAGTCTTCAGCCGTTAGTGACTTAGAGCCAGACCACATGGTCAGGTTAGACGGAGCAAGGTCAGCCGAGCCGCCCATGAATTCAGGAAGCATTGCACCAAACGCTTCTAATGCGTTTTGAGATGCTTTACGTGATGCGATGTTAGCAGGGTTCGCTTGAAGATCTGCAATGATAGCGTTGGCTTTTTCTTCCCACTGTGCAGGAAGGTCGCCAGCGGTACGGCGTTTGAATTCTGCCGCCAACTCAGGGTATGCTGCTGCGTAAGCGGCAAACTTCTTGTCCCATGCGGCTTCTTTTGCTGCACCGGCTTCTTTCGCGTTCCACTCAGCAGCTACGTCTGCAGGGATTTCGAAAGGACCGTGGTTCCAGCCAAGGAATTCACGTGCTGCTGCGATTTCTTCTACACCTAGTGGTGCACCGTGACAGTCGTGAGAGCCTGCTTTGTTTGGCGAACCAAAACCGATGATAGTTTTGCAGCAGATAAGTGTTGGTTTACCTGTTTCTGCTTTAGCGGCTTCGATGGCGGCATTGATCGCTTCCGGATCGTGACCGTCAACAGCTGGGATCACGTGCCAGCCATATGCTTCGAAACGCTTAGGTGTGTCGTCAGAGAACCAACCTTCAACTTCACCATCGATAGAGATACCGTTGTCATCCCAGAAAGCAACCAGCTTACCTAGACCTAGCGTACCCGCCAGTGAACATGCTTCGTGAGAGATACCTTCCATCATACAACCGTCACCTAGGAACGAGTATGTGAAGTGATCAACGATGTCATGGCCTTCGCGGTTGAACTGTGCAGCAAGTGCTTTTTCAGCCATTGCCATACCTACCGCGTTAGTAATACCCTGGCCTAGAGGACCAGTTGTGGTTTCGATACCCGGTGCATAACCGTATTCCGGGTGACCCGGTGTTTTTGAGTGAAGCTGACGGAAGTTTTTCAGATCATCGATAGACAGTTCGTAACCTGTCAGGTGAAGCAAGGAGTAGATCAGCATTGAACCATGGCCGTTTGATAGGATAAAACGGTCGCGGTCAGCCCACTCTGGGTTTTGCGGGTTGTGGTTCATGTGGCTACGCCACAGTACTTCAGCGATATCAGCCATACCCATAGGCGCGCCAGGGTGGCCAGAATTTGCTTGTTGTACACCGTCCATGCTCAGGGCACGGATTGCATTTGCGAGGACTTTACGTTCCATACTTATGTCACCAAAAATTAAATCAATTCAAAAAAGTAAGAAAGCGGCTAAAGGCCGCTTTCTGAAATTATATTAAGTCTTACAGGCGCTCAGCAATCATTGCTTCAAGCTTGCCTTGGTCAACCGCGAAGTTGCGGATACCGTCAGCCAGTTTCTCAACAGCCATTGGGTCTTGGTTGTGCTCCCATAGGAACTCTGCGTGAGTCATAGCTGCCGGGCGTTCTTTGAGCTCAACGTCAGCAACTAGCTTCTGCACCACTTCGCCTTCAGCGTCGCTTAGGGCTTGAAGTAAATCAGGGCTGATAGTCAGGCGGTCACAACCCGCTAGCTCTAGAATTTCGCCAGTGTTACGGAAGCTTGCGCCCATCACGACAGTGTTGTAGCCGTGCTGCTTGTAGTAGTTGTAGATACCTGTTACTGACACAACGCCTGGATCTTCAGATGCTTCGAAGTCGCGGCCTTCTTTCGCTTTGTACCAGTCCATGATGCGACCAACGAAAGGAGAAATCAGGAATACGCCTGCTTCTGCACATGCACGAGCCTGAGCAAAAGAGAACAGTAGAGTAAGGTTACAGTTGATGCCTTCTTTCTCCAGGATTTCAGCAGCACGAATGCCTTCCCAGGTAGAAGCCAGTTTGATCAGGATGCGATCATTAGTGATGCCGGCATCGTTATACATTTTAATTAGCTGGCGAGCTTTTTTGATGCTGCCTTCAGTGTCGTAAGAAAGACGTGCGTCAACTTCTGTAGAGATACGCCCCGGTACGACTTTCAGGATTTCTTTACCGATGTTAACGGCAAGCATGTCGCATGTGTCTGCAACCTGCTGAGATTTGTCTTCGCTTTGTGCTTTGGCATAAGCAATTGATGCATCGATAAGAGGAGCGTATTCGGCGATCTGGGCTGCTTTCAGGATCAACGACGGGTTGGTCGTTGCATCTTCAGGCTGATATTTGCTGATAGCTTCGATGTCGCCAGTGTCAGCAACAACAGTAGTTAGCGCGCGCAGTTGTTCCAGTTTTGTGCTCATATCTTTCGACCCTTAACGTGATAGGACATTGTTCAATGCTAGCCTAAATTGAAGCTAGAAAAAGTATATTTACGTGCTCTTAACTTAAATTTCGCAAACCACAAACATAGAGTGTGAGCGGATGTGTTGGTTGAGAGCAATTGATGTGATGATGATTGTCTTTTTACTGCAAAATGTCAATTATTAGCTATGCTAAATCGTATTTGGATCTCATTTTTTCCGTATTCAATCCATTTGAGAGGAGGTTATTACTGAACCTGTTGATGGTCGTTTGTTTTGCTGACACATTACAATTGCGCAAATGCTCAGCCATCAGATCATATGCTCACCCCCTTGCTGGCTAGCAACCGTAATGTGCTGCTGGATTTCCTGGACTAGCCGTTTTAAGGCTGAAGTCAATGTCATCATTTCGATATCGGTTGGTCTTTCGTTGGCTTTGACACGTTTTTCGACTACCTGAGCGGCTTCGCTTAGCTGATCAGCACAAATGCTAGAGGATACCCCTTTTAGAGTGTGGCTGATCAAGATAGCGGCATCAAAATCTTGCTTGTGCAGTGCTTGCTCAAACTTCGTGACATCGTTGCCATGTTCTTCGGCAAACATGCTCAGAAATTGCAATACAATATCGTGGTCGTGATCCATCATTTCCAGCAGGTTATTCAGGTTAATCTGTCGAAACTGGTCCGGTTGCAGCTGTATAGCGCTTGTCAGAGGTGATGTCTCAGCCTGCTCTATCTTGCTATCGTCGAAATCCATACTGATTGATGACAAGCTTTCTGGTGGCAGGCTTTCCCAGCCTGATGTTGTTATACAGGTATCCATTTCGGGGAGTGGTTCAGACAGAGCTCTTCGCACAGTCGCCGTGCTGGTAATTTTTCCTTTAAATCGTTGCAGCGCATCGAGTAGTTTTCGCTCGTCCAGAGGTTTGGTGATCACGCAGTCAGCTCCGGCATTTATCATGGTCTTCTGGGTTTCTTCAAACACATCGGCCGTACAGGCAAAAATCGGTATCTGGTGAAGGGGTGATGCCAGCGCCCGGATACGTTGGGTGGCTTCGATTCCATCCATGACCGGCATGTGGTTGTCCATCAGAATGATATCGAAGTATTCATCATCGAGTATTCTTAAAGCCTCCTCGCCATTTTCGACCACTTGAGTTTGAAACCCGTGTTGCTTCAGGAAAGAATCGATGATTAAGACATTGAGGTGATTATCTTCAACGATGAGCACTTTGAGATCAATAAAGGCACTTTGATCAAACTCGATTTCCGATTGCTCTTCTTGTTCATAGTGACCGGAATTGACCGTTAAGGTCACGACAAAGGTTGAACCTTCACCGGGCTGGCTCTTTAGCTGAATATCCCCCCCCATTAGCTCGGTGAGTTGTTTAACAATACTTAAGCCTAAACCTGTACCGCCAAAGCGTCTGCTGGTTGATACCTCAGCCTGCACAAACGGATCAAAGATCATTGGTATGCGGTCTTGCGCGATGCCAATTCCGGTATCCTGAGTAATAATGGTGAGCACTATTTCATTGGGTTGATGGCCAGCCTGTTGCTTCAGGGTGACTCGCACTTCCCCTTTATCGGTAAATTTAATCGCATTGCTGGTGAGGTTGAATAATATCTGGCGAATGCGGGCTTTGTCTGCATAGAACCAGGTTGATGGTTCAAATTGACAATCAATGTAGAAGTCGATGCCTTTTTCTTTAGCAAGAGAGTAGTAGGTGCTTTCAATGGTGCCGATCAAATCGGTAAAACAAAAGTGCGTTCTATCAAGCTTTAGCTGGCCTTGCTCGATTTTAGAGAAATCCAGAATATCATTGAGCAGCGACATCATATGTTTGCCCGAATCAAGCAACGTTCGCAAATGATGTTCTTGCTCTGTTGACAGTTCGGTTTTCAGCAGCAACTGAGAAAGCCCCAGCATGCCATTCATTGGGGTACGAATTTCATGAGATAAGTTTGCCAGAAAGGCCGACTTGGCTCTGTCTGCATCCTCGGCCTTGTGCAGTGCCAGATTAAGACGCTGGGTATCGGAAGATATTTTATCAGCCCCCTGGTTTAAGGCAGCATGAAGTACCTGAAACTCATGGGGACCAGTAAATGTTTCATCACGAGAATAGTTCCCCAGTTTAAACTGGGCGGCAAAGCGCGACAGTTTTGTTAATGGCACCGTGATACGTTTGGTTAAAGTAATCGATAGGATAATCACTATACAGGCGGTGAACAATAGCACCAGCATAAAGTAGCTATGCAGGTAATCGATCACTTTCGTTGCGGTATGCTGTGGGGTTATGGTCACTAACGACCACAGCCGTTGGTGGTTATTATCAAGGGTGTTCAATTTGGAAATAGTGGTAATGAGTTCATCACCATAGCGGTTGGTGTAGCGAGCCACTCCTCCCCGCTCGTTGCCGACCTGGAATGCTCCTTGATCATAGTTCTGTTTAAACTCATCGTAAGCCTGCAGGGCACGTCCCTGGTACTTACCTGATAATAGGGCATCACCTTGTCGATTTATAAGGAAGACATAGTCAGCCTCACTAATCTGATCGCCTAAGTAGTTCAGTCGTTCATTAATTTCACTCAGTCTGTATTCCACTAATAAGAAGCGCTCTTTTTCGGGGCGTGACTGAGATGAATGATTGTTACTGACTTTGGTGATAAACAGCAGGCAGGGAACTGAAGTGACATTTTGTGGCACCGTGATATACGTCTTATCCGGGGTTGAGTCTATCTTGCCCAAAATGTCGGCGAAATCATTTAAGCCAAATTTTTTAAGCTCGTTTGCCAGCTCTACCGGTTGACCTGAATGGGATGATTCAGTGATCTTGAATTGATCGCCCTGTTTTTCAACCAGGTGAATGGCGTTAAAGGCTTGATCAACAGCGCTCAGCTCGGCCAGGTAATGGCTGATAAAACTTTTGTCGTTGGACGATGCGCCAAGGGTGAACGATGGGTCTAATTCAAAAACGGGTGAGTTGGCCAGTGTTTTCAGGCTAATCAGGCGATTGGCAAAAATATCATCAATGTTTTGTGCTGCAATCTCGGTACGGTTGTGAATACCCTGGGAGATTTGCTCAACGGCAACGGTCGACCATTTCTCGCTGCTTATCCAGCTATAGATGAACGCAGGAATAATACCTACCGACAGCATACTGGCCAGTAAAATGGGTTTGATTTTATGTGGGAATAATCGCATCACTATCCCTGACATCCTTGTTCGTCGCGAAAAGCCCGCTATTTTCTTAACAACTTAAAAACAAATATAACAATAATATCAATCCGAGGCTTTGCAATAGTGAAGAAAGTTGATCTAAACGACAAAGTTTTGGTGGAGTGAAATACATTGGTTGATGAAGGTCATGAAAGAGAGGGCAAGCACATGATTCGCTTGCGCCCTCATCATGAGGCGGTGTGGGTATATCTAACAGAACACGCCCCTGACTAACTTAATAGCTGCTCTAGGGTAAGCGGTGCAGCGGTTAACCCGACTTGCTGAGCTGGTGTCAGGCCTGAACGGTCCTGACGGCACAAGTTATGCCATGCGCGGTAAATATCCAGTAGTGGCAATAGCCCTGCCGGGCGCAATTTACGACGTGGCTCATTAACTAGTTGTGAAAACTGGTCGTGGAAGCGGGTTTGGTACTCACTGATTGCTCTATGAGACGCGATTTCCAGCCACTTCTTTTCATTGTCTTTTTCACCGCCTATATGACATATACCTTTGCCGATATCATCATGGCGAGTGAAGGCCCAGCGATCACGCCACCAACTCATTAATACGATATCAATGCGCCCCGCAGCCTGACCATGTCGCCAACCTTTATCTTCGATGACATAAAGCGGATGAATACTGTTATCTTTAATACGGTTAAGGAAAACAGAGATACATGCCGAACGCAATAATGTTTCCTGAGGCATAAAGAGAGACAGTGACTCGTTATATTCAAGCATTTGTGACAAATGCAGGTAGTGTGCGTAAACAGTGTACTGTGGACGGACTAGGCACCCTTTGGTCGGATAGTTAATGCGCGGCAGATGACTGAGTGGATCTTCCATATTAGGACGGGCCAGTACTTCGCGGTAAGTTGCATCAACGCGAGCCAGAATACCTTGGGGGGCAGGCAACGGTACTTCAACCAGCTGTGCGTTGGGTGCAGCCATAAAACGGGTATTGTTCTGGTATGGGTCGTGATCTTTGCTGGGATTATCGACATCGGCCGGGTGATAATTCACATGCTGGCCAACGATATAGCCTGATGATGCTTCACCGGTGGCAATCCATAAAACACCGTTATCACTGTTAGGTTGCAATGGCTTTAAATCTGACGCGAGCGATAAGGTTTGCGCATGTTTAAACAAGCGGGCATCAAACATCGACAACTGACGGCGGCAGCGACTGGCAATGTGCGAGAGCTGATCGTAAAAGGTTTTCGGGTTCATTCCCTGGCGACGGCAAATGTCACGTACCGAATAGCCAGTAAATAACATGGCTAACAGTTTTTGCTGAACCATATGCTTGCCATTAAAACCTGACCAGCGGTCGACAAAAGTGGCCTGGCAGCATTTGCAACGGTATCGCTGGCGATCGCCGCTGTAGCCAAAAGCATGATAAAGATGGCGATGGGTCAGTACCGGTAGGCCGAGATTTCTGCAGTCAGGATTATTACACGCAGGGAGGCCACTGCTTTGTGCGAGTTTAAGGCGAGAAACTTCAGCCACAACATCGTGGTTATTGATAACCGGGGGAAACGCACCACATTCACGGCAGATCATTGTTGGTCTGCTCGGGTTAGAGCGCTGCACTACGTAGTTGTGTTCATCCATTGAACCAAAATTGCGGCAGCTGACTGTTTTACAGTGATTAAGTTGTAAATGCCCGTAAGCTGGTGGCAACAGGGTTGCAGAGGATGCTGGGTGAAGTTTTTTCATCATGGTTGCCTAACCTAATCCTTGTGCATTAGCCAGGAGAAGAGAAGGGGACTGAATAAAAGGTACCCCTCTTATTCAGTACAGCATTAGCCGCCCACAAGTCAGCTGATATTTCACATAAATCGCCTGAGAAAAGCATCAATGTATGACGATGTTTTTCTCAATTCAAATTGTGTAAGACGCCACATATTACAAAATGTTGAGCTGCGATCATGCTCAAGAACAGCCTCCCTGTGGACACTAATATTCCCTTTTTCCACATTACTCATTACGTAACGTTAAAAACGTTGTCGTTAAGAGCTATGCCATTAGAACTGATGACATAATAACTATTATATCAACTAGAATAATGGCATAGGTCTTAACTCTGTCTGAGACAGAGGTAGCGGCCAGAGAATCGGGGAAAACCCTGACCGCTAAATACTTTTAACTCAAACGGGATTAGATGTTGATCGCTGTTTCCAGTGCGACGTTCATCATCTCGTTGAAAGACTTCTGACGGTCTTCCGAACTTAGTTTCTCACCACGAGTGATGTGGTCAGATACAGTCAGGATAGTCAGTGCTTTTGCACCAAGCTCAGCAGCCACACCGTAGATACCAGCCGCTTCCATATCAATACCCAGAATGCCAAGCTTTTCCATTTTTTCGAACAGGTCAGCTTCAGGGCTGTAGAATAGATCTGCAGAGAATACGTTGCCTACACGAACAGGTACTTTTTGCTCACGCGCTTTGCTTACTGCAGTTTCCAGCAGGTGGAAATCAGCAATAGCTGCGAAATCATGGTCGTTAAAACGGATACGGTTAACTTTAGAGTCGGTAGATGCACCCATACCAATGATTACATCCATCAGTTTTACGTCATCACTTACGGTGCCACAGCTACCAACACGGATAACATTTTTAACACCGAAATCTTTGATCAACTCATGAACATAGATAGAGCACGATGGGATGCCCATACCGTGGCCCATTACAGAAACACGCTTACCTTTGAAAGTACCTGTGAAACCAAGCATGCTGCGGACGTCACATACTTGCTTTACATCTTCCAGGAAGTTTTCAGCAATAAACTTTGCGCGTAACGGGTCACCTGGCATTAGGACTGTTTCAGCAAAATCACCAAGTTCAGCATTGATATGTGGGGTAGCCATGGCTCACTCCTAGGAATTTGTTATTAAAAGAGTTTAAGTATTTAAGAGAAAAAACGTTCAACAATAGTTTGGTATGCCATACCGCCAAGGTAAACACCAACGATGCCCATAATGCCTGGTAATACTGGTGGCGCAGGTAGTGGTAGCTTAACCGCACTAAAAAATAAGCCAACAATTAAGCCTGCAAAAATAGCCAGCAGAATTTCGTTCATGTGTTTACCCTCGATTGTCTTGCATATTCAATGTATGACGGCTTGATTCTGGCTTGCTCTTTCTATCTTCTTCATTGAAGTCCAGTTCGTTACAAATCAACTGTTCTTCACTAGTCATTCATGCTTCAGAGAGAAATAGATAAGGTGCCTTTGTATTGTTGCCGTTCGATGTGGAGAAGTTTATGGAATTCGCGGCCTTCATCTAGCGATCATGATCACATTTTAGTTTCTATACATGAAAAAAAAACCCGTTGATTACTATATATGTTGAAAGTGTGATGGAAACCGTTTGCTCGGTAGTCGTTGTATGTTGACTGAAAAGTGAGCTTGCCAATGGAGAGCGAGTGTTATTGATTGAAAATAAAGGGTTTTATATTGAAGGCTATTGATAATGCACGCTATGAAACGGATCTCACAAAAGTGTGATCTTGTAATGGATTTCATTGTTTCAGCACACAGAAATGGGATAAAACGTTTAATTTGCCGTAATTAAGTGGATTTATATTTTAGACAGTAAACTGCCGGAGCTTGTATAGGTTAGGTGGAATAATCAAAGGTTGAGCACGAAAAAAAGTAACAGAATTGGCGGATAAGCAAAATTAGACTAAAGATAAAACAACAACTTGATTTCATTAGATTCTATTTTAATGGTAAACGAGGGAGCGTAGCGATGAAGATGAAAAAGATGTTACTTGCCGCAACACTGGCATTGATTTGTATGCCTGCCAGCGCCGAAGTTTTGGGGCTCTCGGTGGGTGCCAGCGCTGGGGCTTCCAGCATTGAATATGACGGTAACAGTGAATACGGCTTTGAATATGGTATTAATGGTGCTTATCAGATCAATGATATTTTCAGTGTTAGTGCTGGCGTGGTGCAGGGAAGTGCAGAAGTCGACGCCAGTGGAAATACGGTAAAAAACGATATTGATTATACTGCTTTTCCGCTAACCCTTCGTGGTGACTTACCCTTGCTTATCGGTAGCTTGTACGCCAAAGCGGGTACAAACTATTACGACGTTGACAGGGCGTTATCCGGAATAAACGTTAACGATACTGGTTGGGGGATTATCGGTGGGGCAGGTGTTGTTTTGACACTTATCCCGTTGGTGGATTTCACCTTAGGGTATGAATACCGCGATATGGGCGATGTAACCAGTAACGCTGTCATTTTTGGTATCGGTATGGGGCTGTAATTAACGAAAAGCCGCGTTGCGGCTTTATACTCGAAGAACATGCAACTAAAACAATCTGAAAATTCATCAAAGTCGGAATTGAGTCAAAGTAAAGCGCGGCAGGGAGCCCTACCATATGAAGAGTAGAACAATAGGGTGAGTACATTATGACTAACTATGAGCACTACCTTACGGTAGCTGAACAAATCTATCCGGAGGTTCTTCGCAAACTGACTACTCCTTGGCGGATTGAATACCGGGATATATTGCCGGAACAAAATCAGAAAGGTTGTTTGGATGTCAATTTTGTCGCCGAGGATGACACGGTATTTCATCGGGTTAAAATTTCGGCCGATCAAGTTGAGATGTGGCCCGACAAGCAGCCGGTTAATGTTGCATTGATTGAATACATTATCCGTGGTGCTGCGCGGATGGCACCTCTGCGTCAGGCGGCGTACCGCAAAAATTTAGCCTACTGGCTGGAAAATTGCCTGCAGGTGGTACATTCGGTCGTGAGCTGCAAAGCTGAACTTCAGCAAGCAGTTAGTGATAATGCTTATCCGTATCCGAGCAAAGTTAAATTGAATGGTGATTACCTTCCATGTTGGGTGTTGTGTGAAAAAGAACAGCAGCTGGTGGTGTCAGTTATTGATAGCCGAACCGGCCATTTTGGCCTTACCCAGAATGTGGACGCGAGCCAATTGGTTGATTCTGAACGTTGGTTTGAAGCGCAGGTAATCGATTCTGCTGAAGAAGCGATTGATACAGCGATGGAGCATGTTAAAGATTTAGTGAGATCGACCGATAAGCATGACGATAACGAGCCTAAACTGTTGGATGCGGTGAAACATCCTAGTGCATCAACATTGAGCCCGGTGGTAAGTGTAATGCTGATGATGGGGATTGTGGTCGCGTTTTTTGTCATTTTTAAAATCCAGCTAGGATTTTAGGTCTTGCAGTGGCTGATTGTGTTACTCAAAGGCCAGGATTCGCGACAACTGACATTTTCTTCTTGGGTATATTATCGTTGGTCTTGGGCGCAAAATCTTATAATATTTACGCCATTCTTCTCGTTGTCGAGGTAGGTTATGTATAACCTGACACTGTTATCCCAAGCTGAAAAAAACCGCATTGAATTAGATAAGCAAGCAGCTTATACCGTATGGAAAGTCAAAAATGCCAAAGCGGGGTATGAGGCGTTTACTGAACAAAGTAATAATATTGAAGACGATGACGATCGTGATTTTTTTAATCAGGCGGTCAGCAAATATAAAACCAAAATGGGTGTCAAGTAATACCGAGTGTTTGTTATTTATAGCAATGGATGCGAAATGGCCCGTAAGATATTATCTTGGACGCTGGTGGCAACCGTATCTTGCCTTAGATGTTGGCACAACCGGTCCAGGCAAAACCGGTTGCCTGGGATCAGCAAGATCAAATCTGGCTGAGCCAGCAATCAGAACACCTTTCCATTCACTTCTTAGCTGGCCACCAGCAGAGTACGGCGAACGTGCTGGATATTGCAGAGCGCGTCCACCGCGTACTGCTGCCCTTTTTTAAACACACCCCAGGCACGGACTGAGTTAGCCGTGTCATTATCTCCCTATTACTCCCTGTATTTATACCTTTTTCCCATGTCTGGCTTCAGCTCTGATTCAGCTGTAGAATATAAAATCTCTCAGTTCGTTTAATGACGAAGATTTGAATGTTGGCTTAAGTCACCGATTAAAACACTCACTTTTTAATAATAACGAGTAAGGAATTAATTTTTCATACTATGAGTAAATTTACCCCCCCGGCGTTTACTAAATCGTTTTTACACCCGCGCTACTGGCCAACCCTGATTCTGGTTGCGGTAATGTATCTTATTAGTTGGCTACCATATTTTATTCAGTTTCGTATGGGGCAAGGTGTTGGCCGGTTAGCGATTCGGCTAATGAAGAAAAGACGAAACACGATCAGGCGAAATCTGGAATTGTGTTTTCCTGAGATGTCAGAGCAAGATCGTGACGTACTAATTAAAAAGAATATTGATAATACCGGGCTGGCGTTGTTTGAGACGGGAATGGCGTGGTTCTGGCCGAATCTCCGTGTCGAACGTCATGTAGAAATTGAAGGTCTTGAACACATTAAAAAGCTGCAAAATGAAGGTAAAGGGGTACTGTTAATTGCAATTCACTCAATGAACCTTGAGTTGGGTGCGCGCGCCTTCGGGATTAAAACTCCGGGTGTTGGCGTTTATCGACCTAACAATAATCCATGTTTTGACTACTTCCAGTATAAAGGACGTGTACGCTCCAACTCTGCAATGATTGATCGTAAAGACGTTAAAGGTATGCTGCGCGCACTTCGCACCGGTGAACTGGTCTGGTATGCTCCCGATCATGATTATGGTCGTCGTCGCAATTCGACATTTGCACCTTTATTTGCCGTAGAAAAAGCCTGTACAACAACTGGAACCAGTTTACTCGTGGACGCCTCGGGTTGTGCTGTCGTGCCATTTTCGATGGTACGTAATACGGATTCGGGTAAATATGTATTGAAGATCTTTACGCCGTTAGATGCTTTTCCGAACAATGATCCTGAATCAGCCGCTGCTTATATTAACAAAGCGGTTGAACGGTCAATTATGCAGGCTCCTGAACAATATATGTGGTTACATCGCCGCTTTAAAACCCGTCCGGAAGGTGAGCCTTCTTTATATGATTGAGCTACGAATTATTTGTACATAAATAGAAAAAATCCCCCGCTTTAAGCGGGGGCAAAATAATTACCGAAACTACCACACATTAGAGTAGCTACTTTAAATATTGACCATAGAGCGTTATATGTTCAATCATTTTAGAAGGCAGCTTCTTCCTTGTGCATGGGGCAAGTATACACATTCACGCCACCAATGTAATCCTTAACAGGTATGACCATGTTTCCCACCTTAAGATTATGATTGTAAATAATATTTTTCTTAAAAAATAATAAAGTGCCTGATTAAAAAAAGACACATATTGTAAGAGTTTGATACTTAACTGTTTCAATTTTTACAATCAAACCGAGCGGTTTACTTAATATTCGATTGTTATTTTGCTGGGTGAAAATCGAATGATCAGCCATTTGTTTACACTGCCGATAAAACGATGTGGTATTCTGATTGAGCTCAGCTGTTTAAACTGTCTAACAGTATTTTTGAGTCATCATTTCCATTTAGGAAGGACTCATTTAACCAATAAACACTTTGTTCAAAATCATCATTGTTACCACTAAGCAGCAAGCTTAATCCTAATTCATATTGTGCTTCTGGCTCACCGTTATGTGCTGATTTTTGAAACAGTGCCAAAGCACGATTTTTATCTTGAAGGCAGTATTTACCTTGTTGGTACAGCGATGCTAAATGAAGCTGGGCGTAGCTATCATTGAATTTATCAGCAAGTTCTAAAAAATAAATCGCATTATTGTAGTCATTAGATCCAAGATAATATTGATACATTAACTCGGTAATATCAGCACGGCCTATAGAAGATCCTTTTAACATAAATAAAAAATCGTCAGAGACTGGAGTATTTAATAATTTATCTTCAAGCTCATTAAAGCATAAGTCAGTCGTCTCGTTTTTCATAAACAGCTCTATCAATTAGATGGAAAAACAAAATAACAGATTTAATAAATTAATTGCATTAATGCTAAATTTTAGAAAATCACATTAAATCAATATACTGCTTTTGACGGGATGTAATTTATTTGTCATTTCAGTTGCTTAATAAATGGGGGGAAATGGAACGAAAGTCACATCAAAGCAATCTGCATGCTGACTTTTTGAACGAATGGGTGTGGTTAAAAACAATATGTCACCACTATGGATGATAGAGAAACTCAAAACCGCCGAATGCGACCGTGCTTGTTCGGTGGTGTGGAAGGAAGCCTCGAGGCCTCCTTCTACTTGAAAAGCTAACACCGATTAAGTCAAACGCTATTAAGCGTTTAGCGCCTGCTCAAGATCAGCCAGAATATCGTCGATATGCTCGATACCTACAGACAGGCGGATCATTTCAGGGCTAACACCGGCTTCTTGCTGTTCTTGCGGATTCATCTGACGGTGAGTCGTCGAGGCCGGGTGACAAGCCAGTGATTTTGCGTCACCAATGTTAACCAGACGTTTAAAGAGTTGTAGTGCGTCATAGAAGCGAACCCCCGCGTCATACCCCTCTTTCAGGCCAAAAGAAAGGATCGCAGAAGGCTTGCCGCCCATGTATTTCTGTGCCAGCCCATAATGGGCTGAATCTTTCAGGCCGGCATAGTTTACCCAGCTTACCTTGTCGTGCTTTTGCAGGAATTCTGCTACTTTCAGCGCGTTTTCCGTGTGTCTTTCCATACGCAAAGGCAGGGTTTCTAATCCTTGCAGTAATAGGAACGCATTCATCGGTGATAACGCCGCACCGGTATTACGTAATGGCACGGTACGGCAGCGACCAATGAACGCGGCATCACCGAAGGCTTCGGTATAAACCACACCGTGATAAGACGGCTCTGGCTGGTTAAACACCGGAAAACGATCTTTATGTTGTGCCCAGGGGAATTTACCGGAATCGATCACAATTCCACCCAGCGTGGTTCCGTGGCCACCGACGTATTTAGTCAGCGAGTGCACCACAATATCAGCACCGAATTCGATAGGCTTGCATAGCACCGGTGTTGCCACCGTATTATCAACCACTACAGGTACGCCCTGCGCATGCGCCAGATTGGCTATCGTTTCGATATCAACAATATTGCCCGCCGGGTTCCCGATCGTTTCGCAGTAAACCGCCTTGGTGTTTTCATCGATCAGCTCGGCCAGACTTTCAGGCTTATCGTCTTTGGCAAAGCGAACTTCAATGCCCTGCTTTGGCAGCATATGGGCAAACAGCGTGTACGTACCGCCATACAGTTGCGGGGTTGAAACAATGTTGTCACCGGCTTCTGCCAGCGTCAGTATGGCATAGTTAATTGCCGCGCTGCCTGCACTTACAACCAGTCCGGCAATGCCACCTTCCAATGCTGCCATGCGCTGTTCGAGTACATCGTTGGTCGGGTTCATGATACGGGTGTAGATATTGCCAGGAACTTCCAGGTTAAACAGATCGGCACCGTGCTGCGCGCTATCGAACTCGTACGCGACTGTCTGGTAAATCGGTGTGGCGACCGATTTTGTGGTGGGATCGGTTTGATAGCCGTGATGGATTGATAACGTTTCGTCTTTCATCTCTTCTTCCTTGATTAAGTAGACTAACTAGTATTTCTTTGTACCATGAAAAACCAGCTTCGCGCCAATGGCTTTGCCTGCATGAACAAGGTTATTTTGTGCAGAATCGCTAAGCTTACTGGCTAAAGGATAATCGGTTTCAATAAATAGCTTAGTAACAAGGATGTGGAATGAATACTGCGGTTGAATTTCGGATGCATCATCAGATCGCGCACAAATGGTCTGATTGCGATATGCTAGCGACAAAATGACGTTACAGTAGTAATTTATGACAATCGAAGTTACCACCCTGCCTGAAGCTGAGATAACCTGCGCCAACTGCAAGGCTTGCTGTTGCCGGTTAGAAGTTATGCTCATTACCGAGACGGGAGTCCCTGAGCGCTATATTGATATTGATTCGTGGGGCGGAAGGGTCATGGCACGTCTTGATGATGGCTGGTGTGCTGCTTTAGACCGCGATACCTTGATGTGTTCGATTTACGAAAAACGACCGCTGATCTGCCGAGAGTTTGAGATGGGAGAATATGAGTGTATCGCCGAGCGAAACGATAACTTATAAACTCAGAATTAATTAGATTGATGATTTTCATTAATGTTGAAAATCATCAATCTGACTTTTTGTATCGCGTCTTGCACCCCAAAAAGGTGTGAACGCTTAATTTATTGTTAGTTCACCGTCGAGATCAGTCAGGATCATTTTCTGAATATCCAAACCAAGCAGCATCAAAATAAGACACCAATTTAAAAAGGGAATGTTACTTTTTTCTAAATTATCGTTGAAATGGGTGCTGTTCCAATCAAATGATGCTGATAAGTCACTGATTGTTAACCCTGTAAATGCATTGTCACCGACAATTTCTCGCAGTTGATCGGCGGAAGGCGTCACAAATTTATTCGCGGGGCGAAAAGCACTGGCATTGAATGTGCCCAGAATTTTACGGATATCAGCCGGTAACGGCCGACCATGATTCTGAATATTCGGTCTGCCGACTAAAGCCGCTAAGAAGCACCAGCAAGCATACGGGATCGTCGAGATTTCAAACGGCTCTTTCTTATATCTTGCGCTCCAATCGCGGAACTTACGTTCTGGTATTGCCGTTATTTTCACCAATGTCGCTGAGTCATAACCGTATTCACGCAACAAATTTAAAATTTCTGCGACTTCTGAAACGAAAGGCTTCGTCCATACATTGGATGGCGCAAATGTGTTTTCTCTTATCACGGACTAGTCTCTTCTTCAAAAGTGAGTCTACGTAAGTAAGCGTAGTCTCTTAATTGTTTTTTAATCTTTCAGCCACTTTCATTATTTGCACAGCTGTCATGCCAAATAGCGACTTTTTAAGCGAACTGGCCAAATCTGATGATGTCGGCTACTTTGATGAGAGATAATACTGATATACCCAAAGAATGCAAAAAATAGACCCAAAGACTCAACAACACGCTCCCATCCTGCGCAGCGCATGCTTTCGTTTTTATGAAGAGCTCAATGACTTCTTACTCCAAGAGCAGCGCAAGATAATGTTTCAATATGAATTCACTGGAAATCCATCGATTAAAGATACGGTTGAAGCGATTGGGGTGCCCCATACAGAAATTGATTTAATCTTGGTTGGCGGCGAGTCGGTGGGTTTCGATTACCAGATGCAGGGCGGAGAGTATGTCTCTGTTTATCCCGAGTTTGAATCTTTTAATATCACGCCTCTTGTACACCTTCGAGCACCGCCATTAAGGGAAACCAAATTTGTTGTGGATGTTAATTTGGGAAAATTAGCACTGAAGCTCCGGTTACTCGGATTTGATACCCTATATAATAAAGATTTCAGCGATAGCGAAATTGTCAAACGGTCTCTGGATGAAAAACGCATTATTTTGACCCGTGACAAGGGTGTTTTTAAATACAGAGCGGTCACTCATGGCTATTGGGTTCGCAGTGATGATCCCAAAAGGCAGTTAAGAGAAGTGGTTACCCGCTTGCAGTTGGAGAACTGTTTCAGGCCATTTACCCGTTGCTCAAATTGTAATGAGCGATTGCACCCGGTTGATGGTAAAAGATTACAAGGTCGCGTACCTGATGATGTCTTGGTATTTTCTGCTGGTTTTATGGAGTGCCGGGGGTGTAAAAAAATCTATTGGCAAGGGTCCCATTATGACCGCATCTGTAAATGGATTGACAAATTAAAGTCAATTAAATGAGCTTGGTTTAGAGGTTGAATTACCAACTAAGATTGAAATGTGGTATTGAAACCTTACTGAATGCGGCCTGCCGCACTTATTTATTTTAATGAAGGGGTCGTATGATTTTAATTACTGGTGCCAGTAGTGGCTTGGGTGCCGCGCTGGCAAATTTGTATGGTAACGACGGACAAGCGTTGTTACTTACCGGACGCAGTGAGCAACGTCTATCACAGGTGGCGAAAACGATTTCTGGCGACGTTCAGGCAAAAACGGCCGACCTGTGTGATCCGCAGGCTATTTCAACCTTGCTCGATTCGCTGGGACAAGTGCCAGATACCGTGATCCACTGTGCTGGCAGTGGTTATTTTGGCCCCATCGAAGATCAGGCCCCAGAGCTGATTAGTAAACTGATCGCCAACAATGTGACGTCGGCGATTTTTTTACTGCGTGAGTTGGTCAAGCGCTATCGTCATGACAAGGTCAATGTCGTTGTGGTGATGTCAACGGCGGCGCAGGTTGCTAAAGCCGGCGAGTCGACGTACTGCGCAGCCAAATGGGCCGTGCGGGGGTTGATCGAATCTGTTCGTCTGGAGCTGAAAGGTAGCCCGATGAAGCTGATCGCGGTGTATCCCGGTGGAATGGCGACTGATTTCTGGCAAACCAGTGGCAAAGATCTTGATACCTCCGGTTTTATGACCGCAGAGGAAGCGGCTGCAATGCTGAAACAGGCGCTGGTCAGCGCCGAGCACGGTTATGTTTCTGATATTACAATCAATCGCTCTTAGCCGTTAAATTCAAATTGCCAGTGCCCCCCATAATAAAACCTGCAGGGTGATAATGGCGAGAAAGGTTCTGGAGAATGAGGTATCGGGTTAAGGTTTCACCATACGTTTTGAACTTAGATGACAGTCAGTGCATATAATGTAAGAGGCAGAAAGTAATAAAAGCAGGGGCAATGTGATAACGGTATCTTTAGTTAATAGCGGAGTCGTTGCGATTGCCGTGATGATCCATTATGAATTCTTGTATCATCTGACGACTCTTATGCCAAAAATGAAGATTTTGCACCGGTTGAGAATTGTGTTTGGGGTCTTTGGTGCTTTGATCGCTCATACGGTTGAGGTGTGGGTTTTTGCATGGGCGTATTATTTTATGCATCACTCTGAAGGGTGGGGAAATTTAGAAGGAAATTTCGATGGCAGTTTATTAGACTGCCTCTATTTTTCGTTCACGACATTTACGACCTTAGGTTTTGGCGATATAGAGCCGAGCGGGGACTTGAGATATTTAACCGGAGTGGAATCATTAACGGGGTTGGTATTGATCACCTGGACGGCTTCTTTTCTCTATCTTGAAATGCGACGTTACTGGAACTTGAAATAACCAGCCCACTATGAGTCCTCATAAAAATTATTCGTTGGTGTGGGTAATATTCTATTTATTTTCATAGAAATGATAATAACGTCAAATAGCAATTAACCTTTGCATGCTGGTAACAATCAGTTTTGGCTGATGGGAAATGATCTTGTAAGTGCAAAAACTGTCTTAGTTACACTCCAAATATCGCTCATTACCTCATCAGGAATGCTTTTGTTGTGTAATTGAGTAAACTGAGCGCCCTTTTCGAGGCTGGTGTATTGGCCAACCTGATGAGTGCTGCAATTACTGGTGTTATTCTGTCAATGTAATTCTTCAGAATAGCTATTACAGCTATTGTAAGAGCAACTTTGACCATAGTGATAAGGGAGCCGATTTGGCTCCCTTTTTCTAGTTGGTGTTTATCTAAGGTGTTAGCCAGGTAATTACACAAATAGAGGTATATATGAGAGCAGGAAGAAAACCGTCATGCTGATCACGGCTGTTAGCAACACATTTTTCAGTTTCCAGGCAACCAGGGCGGCGACAGTCGCGGCGATTAGGTAAGGGTTGCTGAATGAGAATCCCGGTTCGCCACCGGGCAAGAACACAATCGGAGCCCAGATCGAGGTCAGTACCGCCGGGCTGGAATAGCTCAGTAGTTTCTGAGCCTGAGGGTTCAGCCGAAGCGGCAGTTTTGGTTCCAGAAACAGATAGCGACTGGCAAAAACCAACAGGGTCATAGCGAGAATTGTCAGCCAGATCATCCTTGGTCTCCTTTCGTTTTTTCAACGGCATAGCCGCATACCATGGCAGTGATACTTGCCAGCATTAACCCGCCATCTATGTCATACCACTGGAACAACACAGAGAGCACCATCGCCACGATAACGCTGATCAGAACCGAAAGTCGCTTAATCGTCGGGATCACAATAGCAATGAAAGTGGCTGCAATGGCAAAATCGAGCCCCAATTTATCAATATTGGGTATGTACTGACCCGCAACAATGCCAATCAGAGTCGACAGGTTCCAGCACAGGTAAAACCACAAACCCGTTCCCAGTGCATACCAGCGGTTAAACTGCTTCTGCGATTGATGACCACAAATTGCGAATAATTCATCAGTCAGTAAAAAGCCTAAACCTAAACGCCATCGTAATGGCAGTGGGCTGATTTTATCCCGCATCGTGACGCTGTACAGTAAGTGACGTGAGGTAATAAACAGCGTGGTCAGTAACAAGGTGCCTAGCCCCGCGCCAACCTTAAGCATGCCCATCGCAACCAGCTGGGCAGAGCCTGCGAATACAATGGCTGACAGTGCCTGACCTTCAAGGGGCTTCAGTCCAATATCAATGGCGAACGAACCTGCCAGTAACCCCCACGGGATCACCGCAATACATAAAGGCGTGACGGCCAGTGCACCTTGCCAGAACAAGCTGCGTTTTTCTTGCGCGCTAGATGCGTCAGCGGGGCTGTTAATTGTGTCTGTTTGCATGATCCCTCATTGATGACTTGGCTATAGTTTGTTGTTTTAAATGATGTCCTCTATTTTAGAGTCACAGCTTGTAAGAAGCTTGTATAACCTTGCGGTTCTGATCATGCTACTTGGTTATTTATGCTTTAGCTGGCGGGCAAATTGCCCCGGAGTGATCCCCATGGCTTTTTTGAAATGACGATGAAGGTGACTTTGATCGTGAAACCCAGCTTCTTGTGCGGCATCAGCTACCTTATGACCCCGGCGGATCAGTCTCTTCACCAGATGTAACCGCGCCTGGATCTGGTAGGCATGAGGGGGAAGACCATATGCTTTCTGAAATGCCCGAACCAGATGGAATGGGCTCAGAGCTGCCAGCTGTGCCAGTTCTTGCAATGAGATATCGGCATTGGGAAAGTCGTCAAGAAACGCTTTGACCAGTTTAAGCTGACGCTGACTTTTCGGAGGTTCAGCAGGGGTGACGTGACTGCGGCCATGCTTGCACATAAGCTTAGTCAGTACGCTGTAGACTAAGGTTTCGCGTAGCAATCGATTGGGCGATTTTTCCAGAGTGTCAAATACCAGTCGGAGCTGGCTGACCAGTTCCGGGTCGTAAACCACAGGATCGGGGAAATACGGTGCTCCTGTGATCGGCGATCTGAGTTCGTGACTGATCGCTTCAAACTGTTCTGGTAACGGATACATGGCTTTGTATGACCAGCCACCATCTGTCGCAGAATGGCCATTATGGATCTCATCAGCATTAACCAGAATGATGCTCCCTTCCGGGGCGATATGATTACCGCCAGTGCGGTAAAAACGCTGAGCACCCTGCTCGATAACGCCGACAGTGTAACCTTCATGGCAGTGACGCGAGAAATTCTGATGATGGTATTTGGCATCCAATACCTCTAAACCGCCCAGCTCATCAGCATAGCTGTATTTCGCTTGCTCTTTGGCAGCTTTATTCTTGGCGGGATAGTCATTGCTAGCTTGCTTCTCTGACATGTTCTGTCGCCTGGGCGTTGGTGATCACGGGATATGTTGCGCATTATTGTAGCTCAGGTATAAATTATTTTTTTGTACAAAATTGCGCATTATCTACGTCCTGATGAATGTTGAGAGATTACTATTCACCATTGATATGAAGTTATATGCATTTTGGCGTGCTTTCCGATCACATAGGAAATATTCCTAAGAATATATGAAATGAATGGGGGGTATTTCATATTCTGTTCGCATTCTATTTTTATTCTATTTGTATTGTTTCGATGTAATGTTACCTGCCATTAAACTGTATAGTGTTCTTGTATTATCCCTATCAACATGGATTCAATATTAATCCCCTTAATATCATGGGTTTAAGTTCAACTTAACTCTTTACTTCCGCGTTATTTATGCTGTTCTATTTATTACGTACGAATAAAACACTATTCTTTTTTTTGATTTATCCTATTAAATGTATTTAATGTTCAGTATTATACCAACCAATAAAACACCAGTTTATTAAACTGACAGATATAAAGCATCTTATCTGCCAGACAGATAGTTAAGATCACAGGTTGAAACCATGAGAAAAATAATAACGACGTTTTTGTTTATACTAACCGTTGCACTTGTTGGGTGTGGCGGAGGTGGCGACTCGTCATCGTCCCCAAGTCCATCTCAGCCGATAAAAGCGGCCAAGCAATCTCGTGTACCATTGACTGTGAGTGATGTATATGAGGATTATTCAGCTTCTGCGACAAAGTTGCCAAGTGTTTATAATCGGATGGGAACACTGGCGTTCAGCCTTGTGGAAGGTGAACCTTTGGATGTCGTCTCGGTCGATAAGCAGACGGGGATACTGACGTTTATCAATCCAGGCGATGCACGCATTCAGGTGGTGGATACCAGCTCCGTCTATGAAACATCGACGGCAACGTTTCATGTTCATATTGAACAAGGGGTGAACTATTCACTTTCAGTGGCTCCTAAAAGCATACCTGCGATTGAGCAGACACCCCAGCATATCGTCGCACGCGGTACCAAAGGTGAAGTGACGTATGAGGTTACGGATGGCGCTGAAATTGTTGCTGTGGATCTCTATAGCGGCAGGCTGACGCCTTTAGGCCCCAGCGGCAGAGCGACCATTCAGGTGTCGGATAGTGGCAACCGTCAGTATAAGCCAACCTCGAAAAAGGTTGACGTTGTGGTAACAGCCGTACAACCGGCGGAGTTGGCTTATGCACCTATCACCCGTGAGTATGAAGAGGGGCTGACAGTGGATCCGCAACAGCTCAGTGGTGGCGATCAAGGCACCTTCCGTTATTCACTGGCAGAAGGTTATCAAGATAAGGGTATCGTCAGTGTCGATGAGCGTACTGGCCAGTTGACGGTACATAAAGCAGGCATGGCCAAAATACAGGTCATGAATGCGCTGGATGACAGTTTTACCGTGGATCAGCGTGAAGCCTACTTCGATGTCACCATTGAGGTTGCCAAGCGCACACAACAAATTCAGGTTAGCAACGAGAGTTATGTGTTTTCACCGAATAAAATTATTCAACCAGTGGTGAATTACGTAAAGGGTAATCTGGCTTACGCCGTCGATGAAAGCGATCAGGATGTGATTGATATCGATCCGGCAACAAGACTTCCGCGTATTGTCGGTGTGGGTGATGCATCTTTAACCGTGACAGATGACGGCCATGGCAATTATGAAACCTCTGAAACCACGTTTACCTATAGTGTTACGAAAGCCGCGCATCCGGGGCTGGCTGAGAAGACGATTGAGCTGACTTATTCGGCCGATCCGCTGCAGAACAAAGTAACGCCAGCAATGGCCGGGCAGATGGGGACGCTCTCTTTTTCTCTTGAAGGAAGTAGCGATGTAGTCGCTTTTTCTAGCGGGGTTTTAACCGTCAACAAAGTGGGCAGTGTGGTGCTGACGGCGACCGATTCCGGCGGTGATAACTATTCTGAGGGATCGGCGAAGCTGACGGTGAAGGTTAACCCGGGTATCCATCCTGATTTCATTGTTAAATCGATTAATCAGGTTTATCAATCCGACTTGTGTATAGCGCTGGACGGCGATCTTGTTTCTGGCAACTTTGGCGATCTGAGCGTCTTGCCTCATGCGGGTGCCGATCCGCTAGTGGCAACTTACGATAAGGCGAATAACTGTATCAAGGTGGGCAAAGACGGCAGCACCGTCTTTGATGTCATCAGCGGAGCAAGCGAAAACTACCTGGCTTCGGCAGCGAAGCTTCTGGATGTCACTATTACCAAGGCGAATTCAACCCTTGCCGTTGCCGGGAATGTCCGTGCGGTTTATTCGCCAACAGGCACCCAGTTGGATTCGCCGACAGTGAGCGGGGCGGGTGGAGTACTGACCTATAGCCTGCGTTCGGGTTCACCTACTGATGTCGTCGACGTTGATCCGTTAACGGGCGCGTTGGCAATTAAAAACGCCGGAGCAACAACTGTTGTGGTCACCGATGCCGGCGGTAATGGGGTTAAATCTGGTACAGCAAGCTTTTCTGTCCTTATCGACCGGGCGGAAAACCCGGCTACCGTGACCTACCCGGAAACGGTTTATCAGCCGGGTAAGCAGCTTATACCTGAAATAAAAAATAACGTTACCAGTGTTACGTTCAGTCAGTACGATGAATCGCGAGATCCCGTGAAGCTGCTTGATACGGTAACCGGTAAGGTAGAGATTAAAACCGCCGGTAACTATCATTTTTCGGTGGTTGCAGGTAACACGAGAAACTATAACGAGCATCGATTTACCGTCGAAGGCTCGGTGAAAAAAGCGCCGCATCCGGGGTTAGCCAAGACATTAATAACGGTAGAATATGCGCCGTTGAAAAAGGTTGCATTACAATCACAATTACCGAAGGCTTTAGGAACACGCAGCTACAGCCTTGGTGATGAAAAAACCAAAGCCTATGTCGAGGTTGATCCGAATACCGGTGAGCTGACTTTGCTTGATTACGAAAGCTTGGGTAAAACAACAGCAACGATAGTGGTTTCAGAAGCTGAAAGTGACAATTATCTGGCTATGCCGCCAACCTCGCTCCTTTCTGCTCCGTCGGTTACGATCACGCCGCCGCAACCTGGGCATGCAACCCGGGATGCGACATTAGCGCCAATAGGGTCAATACTGGATAGCAATCTGAACAATGCTCAGTATACAAACCTTAAAGAGACTGAGGTACATTTTGCCGGTGTCGGTAATGTACTGAAGCTAACCGATGATGAGCTGCAAAAGTACGGGCCCGGCGTGAAATTTGTGGTTAGCATGCAGAAGGTTGGTGAGACCGATATTACGAAAAGAAAAGCCGTTATGTTTTTTGCGCTACGCTATGACGGTTGTGCATCGGAGGTCAATATCCTGACGTTGCCAACATTACTTCAAAATAAGCAGTCTATTGAAATGGATGCGCCGGGAGCCTGTGAGTTCGGCACAACAAATCGTTACCTGAAGCTTATTGCCATTGATAACACCCTGACCGCAGGCGACTGGCAGCTGGCGAGTCCGTTTGTGATTTATCGCCGTTCCGATCGGTTCTTCTCACCGGCAAGTTTCGGTGGGACCTATGTCGGTGGCGTACCTGGCGTGACCCCGTCCAACCTGCACGAGTGGGATCGAATTGAATTTAGCATCAGTAAATAATTTGGCACAAAGAAGTGTGTGACGACCTTCTTTAGAAGCTAAAGATAAAAAAATTTAAGTCCCGGCCATCGCGTCGGGATTTTTTGTAAGTATTACGACCCGCCAAATGTTGCTTCTCCATCAATGGGCGAGTTATTCCTTGTATGTCTCAGAGTACTTTTCACCTTTGATTTCCGGCTATTCGACGGTATTGCCGTTACAGCAGGGTTCAGAGCAAACTCCTGGTATAAAGACCTTGCTTTAGCCATCTGGCCAACTCCCCATGTTCTATACTGATAAAAAATGACGACGTGGATTAATGGTTGGAAAATATTTCAAACCCGCATAAAAAAATATTAGACAGGGAGGATTTCCACGCCCTGTTTGATGTGTTGCATGCACTTGATTACAAGATTGTCGGGCCGGTGGTCAAAGATGGCGCGATTGCCTTTGATCGTGTCACTTCTCCCCGTCAGCTTGCCGCCGGCGTGATTGATGAGCAATTTCCCGGCAGCTACCAGCTGACAGCAAGTCATTCACCGCGCTATTTTGACTGGAATACCGGCCCTCAGGCGATAAAGCCATTTCTTTTCAAGCCTCGTCAGGCACTATGGACTTGTGATGTCGATGACCACAACCTGGTTTTTAATCCATGTACTGTTGAAGTCGAAAAGCAGGCTTTTATTGGTGTAAGGGCCTGTGATTTAGCTGCGCTGGCTCTCCAGGACAAACACTTTTTGCAAGGCGCCTATCAGGACGAATTTTACCAGGCACAACGAAAACAGATGTTGATCGTGGCGGTCAATTGCAGCCGGAGCGGCAATCAGTGCTTTTGTGTTTCGACCGGAGACGGCCCCGAGGCCAGCTTTTATTACGACATTGTGCTCGATGAGCTCGATGAAGGTTTTTTGCTTGATGGCGGCAGTGAAAAAGGCCAGCAAGTGATGGCGCAGCTTCCGCTGACATCTGCCACTCCTGCTCAGCAGGGCAAAGCCGAACAGCAAGTGAAATCAGCGGCAGAGGCCCAGAAAAAAAAGATGCCGAGAAAATCCCAGCTGGCCGGTTTGGTTAAGGTTCTGGACAGCGATCGTTGGCTGGCGGTGGCCGAGCGCTGTTTGGCTTGTGGTAACTGTACCTTGGTTTGTCCTACGTGTTTTTGCAGTAAACAGGAGTCAGAGAGCGACATCTGCCTGGCGAGTGCTTCGCAAGTCAGGCTATGGGACTCCTGTTTCAGCGAGGATCACAGCTATATTTTTGGCAAAACGGTTCGTCCGACAATTGCCTCACGCTATAAGCAATGGCTGATCCACAAGCTGGTGGTCTGGCAACAGCAATACGGGCGTTCAGGATGTGTCGGCTGCGGCCGCTGTGTCACCTGGTGCCCGGTTGCCATTGATTTGGTCGCAGAAGCGCAGTTATTGGTTAACGAAGCCAATGGAAGCGAAGGCAAAAATAATAACGGAGGACACGGATGACCAAAGCGATGCCCATACCGGCCACCCTGATAAACATGACAGAAGAAATCCCCGGCATTGTGACGTTGTCACTGAAGCTTGAGGCGGATGCCCCGTTTGAGTGCCATTACGGCCAGTTCAACATGCTGTATCTGTTCGGCGTCGGCGAGGTGGCCATTTCAATTATGGGGTGGAAGGAGGGTGTGCTGCTGCATACCGTCCGTGCCGTCGGGCGAGTGACGCAGGCACTTACGGCCATTAAGGTCGGGCAGCAAATTGGTCTTCGGGGTCCCTTCGGAAATGGCTGGCCGCTGACGGAAGCCATTGCCAAAGATTTGGTGTTTATTACTGCCGGGCTGGGGTGTGCCCCTGCCGTTGCGGCGATAAACCATGCGATCACGCATCGTCAGAATTATCGTAAGATCGTGATCCTGCAAGGGGTGAAACATCGTCAGGATTTGTTGTGGAAACAACAGTATGACACCTGGCGTGATCATCATAACTGCCAGGTATTGCTGGCTGCCAGCGAGGAGAAAAAAGGCAAGATGCACTGGCAGCTGGGCTTGGTTACCGAGCTGCTTAACAATGCGGATTTTGATATCGACAACTGTGTCGTCATGATGTGCGGTCCTGAAATTATGATGAAGGCGGCGATCAAGCAACTCGCCGAGCTTGGTGTTGCCGATGATGCTTATTATTTAAGCATGGAACGTAACTTTCAATGCGGTCAGGGATTTTGCGGACACTGTCAGATTGGCCCGTATTTTGTCTGTAAGGACGGGCCGGTATTTCATTTTCCAGCCATCAAGCCCTGGTTTGGACTGAGCGGATTTTGATATGTCAAAGTTGACGGTTGCCATTCATAAACTGACTTCCTGCTCCGGTTGCCAGCTGGCCTTTCTCAATCAGGGGGAGGGGCTATTAAGTTTGCTCGAGCGGGCCGAGATCCTTCATTTCATTGAAGGGGGGATTTATAACCCGGAGTGTCCGGTCGACATCGCCTTTGTCGAAGGCAGTATATCGACGCCCCATGATCTGGAGCGGGTAAAAGCGATCCGAAGTCGCAGTAAGCTTGTGGTTACTATCGGCGCTTGTGCGACTTCAGGCGGGGTGCAGGCCCTGCGCAACTTTTCGCAGTTGTATGGCAAGGCGTCTTCAATGAAATTGCAGGTCTATGCCCGGCCCGATTTTATTGAAACACTGGATAATTCTGAACCTGTCGCCAGCGCAATCAACGTTGATTATGAATTGTGGGGCTGTCCGGTTTCAGCGGCGCAGGTTAATCGATTTTTGGTCCAGTTGCTGCTCGGAACAAAAGCCAAAGCGGAGAAAGAAAAGCTCTGCATGCAGTGCAAGCGACAACAGATTGTTTGTGTGCTGGTCACCAAGCAGGCACCCTGCCTCGGCCCCACCACGCGTACCGGATGCGGGGCAATGTGTCCTGCTTACGGCAAAGCTTGCTACAGCTGCTACGGACCTTCAGAGCAGCCCAATTGCCGCAGTCTTGCCAATCGACTGAAGGGGATTGGGCTGGTGGATTGGGAGGTGGTAAACCGTTTTGCGCAAATTCATTGCCATTCCCCTGAATACCGTAAAGAGATCGAGTATTGGGCACCGGACAGCAAAAAATAATAAGGAGCGGATATGGCCAGGCGGAAAATCAGAATCAAGGTGCCTTTTATTACCCGCGTCGAGGGGGAAGCATCACTGGAATTTGATGCCGATGATGATCAGATAGATCGGTTGCATTTGAAGATCTTTGAGCCGCCCCGTTTATTTGAACAATTCTTGATAGGAAAAAATTATATTGATGCCCCCGAATTGAGTGCCCGTATTTGCGGGATCTGCCCCATGGCCTATCAGCTGACGTCAATTTTGGCCTTTGAGAAATTATTTCAGGTAGAGATCCCCGAACCTATCGCACAGTTAAGGCGGGTGATGAATCTGGGGGAGTGGATTCAAAGCCATGCCCTGCATATTCACTTTCTCGCCTTGCCGGATTTCTTCGGTTTTGACAATGCGCTTGAGATGGCAAAGCATCATCCCGATGCCTTTAAGCGCGGAGTCAGGATCCAGGCACTCGGCAACGATGTTATGGCACTGCTCGGTGGCCGCAGTGTTCATCCGATCGGGTTAAAAGTCGGTGGCTTTGAACGCTTGCTTGCTCATGATGAACTCAATGCACTTAAATCAAAGGCGGAAGATACCCGCCAGCTGGCGCATGAGCTGGTTGTTTTCTGCGCTTCGCTGAAGCGTCCAGATTATTCATACGGTTTTGATTATGTGAGCTTAAAGTCAGATAACTGCTACCCCATCAATGGGGGCAGGATTGCCAGCGCTTCGGATCTGATCATTGATGTCGAAGATTATCAGGATTATTTCAAGGAGCATCAGGAGCCTCATTCGACGGCACTTTATTCGATGTTGAATGGACAGGATTATCTGGTGGGGCCGCTGGCACGGTTTAATAACAATTTTGCTCAGCTAGACGATGAAACCCGGCAGTTGGCGGTACAGGTGGGTCTGGACGGGGCGAGCCTGAATATGTTTGACAGTATTGTGATCCGGGCACTTGAACTTCACTATGCCATCAATGAAATCTGCCGCCTCCTCGATAGCCTCTATTTGCCCGACGAGCCGAGCGTGGTCGTCACGCCAAGGGCCGGGGATTGCTGCCATGCAACCGAAGCGCCCAGGGGCCTGATTTATCATCGTTATAAGCTCGATGAAAAAGGCAGGATAATAAACTGCACCATAATACCGCCAACAAGTCAGAACCAGGCCCGGATCGAGCAGGATCTAAAACACTCGGTACAGGTATACGGACTTGAACATAGTGATGAAGAGCTGAAGCTGTTCTGTGAACAGGTGATCCGCAACTATGATCCCTGTATTTCCTGCTCGACTCATTTCCTGAAACTGAAAGTCAACAGAGTCTGATACAGAGCAAATTCAGTTATGCTCACCGGCAACAGGATTTGGGGATATTACATGCGCGGTAAAACGGAATAAGATGATCAATATCATTTGCTTTGGCAACCAACTTTGCAGTGATGACGGTGTGGGTTATGCGGTATTTGAACTGTTACAAACAGAACTGGCCTCCAGGCCTGCAGACGAGTCACGCATTCAACTGTTTTACGCTGCTAACTCCGGACAGCGGGCATTGCCTCTTTTTTTCAATTGCACCCATACCATTGTGGTTGATGCGCTTGAAAGTCAGTCATTCGGACGTCCAGGCAAGCTTTACTGCTTTGATGGGGATGATCTAGCGTCAATGACTGGCACAGACAGAGAAACGCATGTCAGCAGCCACATGATGGCATTGCCGCAAATCTGGCAGTTGATAAATACGCTGATGGATACGCCGCCTGAAATGACCGTTTTTGCGATAGAAGTGGCTGACGTAACAACGTTTAATCAGGCCATCAGCGGCAAGGTCGCCAAAGCGGTTCCGAAAGTTGCTCGCCGGATAATCCAATTCTGCGACCGATTGCCAATGACCGAGTGATAATATTGCATTCTGTTTACCTAAAATTTTAATTCTTTGATCTGCTATGCAAATAGGTGTTTATAAAATCAATAAAATACATTGATGAGGTCGATGTCTCGTTAAGACTTATATTCAAGTGAATCCCTCACCTTGAAGCCACTTGGGTATATACAGTCAATGCTGTTGTTGGCTTGAGCATATTCTATGGAAGCATTAGAAAAAAAATCATGAAATTACGATTAGCGACAGAAAAGGATTTAGACGAAATCTGCCATCTATCACAGCAGATCAATACACAGCATTACCATGGCGCGCCCCAGGTTTTTGCTGCGCCAAAAAGCATTCACAGAGACAGATCATACTGGCGCGATAACTTTAATGCAGAAGGGGCCGTGTTCATCGTGGCTGAAATCGACGATAAGGTTGTCGGTATTATCCTTGCGTTTATTACTGAAAACACGACAGTCAGCTTCATACAAAAAAAGAAACTGTGCCGGATAAAAACTATCGTCGTGTCAGAGCGTTTTCAAGGTCAGGGCATTGGTAAAAAATTAATGGAGGCTGTCGAACTGTGGTCAATCGGCGAAGGTGTTGATGAAGTCCGGCTGGAAGTCATGGAATTTAATGACAAAGCACAAGAGTTCTACGACTCCATTGGCTTTCGAACCCAGTCGCGGATATTATCAAAATCGATCTGATGCGGAATAAAAAATCAGTCTCAACCACTGGATTGAGACTGATTAGGAAATACCCCATGATCATTCAAGTCAGCTTAAATGATCAACATAACAATGGGGTAACGGTTAATCATTATCGGTATAAAGCCCGTTCGGTGTTTAAGCCCTTAATCAGGCTGACGCACATCAACAACAGAACAAAGGTGAATGGCAGGGCTGTCGCCACCACGCCAGACTGTAATGCCTGAAGTGCTTCTTTACCGCCAATCCAAAGCATGACTGCTGCGATGGCACCCTCTACCGTTGCCCAGAAAATTCGCTGCGGAATTGGTGCATCCACCTTACCACCAGCCGTGATACTGTCGATCACCAGTGAGCCTGAATCCGACGAGGTGATGAAGAAGATTAATACCAACACAATCGAAAGGACAGAAATTACAGAGCCAAACGGTAAGGCATCGTATACGTGGAACAAAGAGAGTGAGATATCACTCAAACCATTCGCACCCAGCTCACCGACTTTATTGGCCACCTGATCAAGAGCGATACCGCCGAAAACCGACATCCAAATTATGGTCATTAGCGTTGGAATAAAGGTCACTGCAAACAGGAATTCGCGTACGGTACGGCCTTTAGAGATACGGGCAATAAACATACCTACAAATGGTGACCATGAAATCCACCACGCCCAATAGAACACTGTCCAGCCGTGCATCCATGTCGTGTCGTCACGACCATGTGGGTTGCTCAGGCCAATGATATTTTCCACGTAAGCCATGAATGTTTCTGGAATCGAATTCATCACAACATCAAAGCCGACGTAAGTAACGAACATCAGCAGGGCTAATGCAAACAACATATTGATGTTACTCAGCACCTTAACGCCGCCATCGATACCACGAACAACAGATAAAATGGCAATAAAAGTTACGAACGCAATGACGACAAGCTGCATACCAATGCCGCCATCGGTACCAAATACGTGGTTGATACCGCTGGTGGCTTGTTGAGCGCCCAGACCAAGAGAAGTTGCCAAACCAAACAGGGTTGCCAGTACCGCCATAATATCGACGACATGACCAAGCCAGCCCCAGGCTCTATCGCCAAAGATCGGGTAGAACACAGAACGCATCGACAGCGGTAGCCCCTTGTTAAAGGCAAAAAAAGCTAGCGCGAGTGCGACAATCGCATAGATAGACCAGCCGTGGATACCCCAGTGGAAGATAGTCGCTCCCATGGCGAGTGATTTTGCTTCTGCCGTGTACGGCTCGACGTTAAACGGCGTGCCCCACCAGTCAGTAAAGTAAGCCGTAGGTTCAGCTACGCCCCAAAACAGAAGGCCGATCCCCATACCTGCAGCAAAGAGCATCGCCAGCCATGAGGCAGTAGAGTGCTCTGGTGCGGTATCTTTGCCGCCAATACGGATCTTACCGAACGGTGACAGCATCAATACCAAAGTGAAGAGCACGAAAAAGTTGGTTGACCACATGAAGAAGACGTCAAAATCTTCAATGATGCTGTTCTTAAGGTTGTTTAGCGCTTCTTTAGCGGTATTGGGATCGACGATTAGCAGCGTTGAAAGGAACAGAAGAATAAGGCCTGCGCTGATTCCGAATACGGAGTTATGAATATCAAAACCCCACTTTTGAATGTTGTCCTGACCAACCTGATAATCGGTTGTTTCGATACTGTATTTCTTTAATATGTTATCCATAAATGATATTCAAACGTTTCGTTTTTGATCCTTTTTTATGAAAAAAGTAAAAGTGGAATGACCCTTAGAAATAAAGATAATTAGACCACTAAATATAAATCTGGCGAAATATTAACAAATACGGCATTAAAATTCAAATCAAGCTGGTTTGTACAGGTTTTTCTGCCGGGTTGGCGGTGTTTTGTTGTGGCTTTATGTTACGTGTTCTAAACGTTTATTGGCGGGGTGAGTTAGGTCTGAAATACTGACAGCGGTTTCGATTTAAGTGTTGAGCAATAATTACTTAAATTAGAGTGCTACCAGCGCATTGAAAGTGTTTACCCGTCGAAGGGGGCCTATGCTTTATATCAGCCCCCTTGCATGGAGAACGTCACAATGTTTGGTTTTATCAGCAAAAATATTATTACCGGGCTTGTGACAATATTGCCTGTTGTACTCACTCTCTACCTCCTCTACTGGTTTGCTGTATCAGTAGAGTCAATATTAGGAGGTCTAATTCAAGCACTCCTCCCGGGTGAATGGTACTGGCCGGGCATGGGGCTTGCTGCCGGACTGCTGGTCTTTTTTACCGCCGGACTGATGATGAATGCCTACCTGGTGCAGCGCCTGTTCGCCAAAAGTGAACAGGTTTTCTACCATATGCCGTTAGCCCGAACCTTATATCCTGCTCTCCGCGACTTTTTTGACTACTTCTCACCAACGACCCGCAAGGAATTTGAACAGGTTGTCGCCGTGACTTTGGGGGAAACCGGGATGCAAGTGATAGGTTTTGTTACCCAACCGCTCCCAGAACGAATGCCGGAGTCTTTTCGCGATGAGGACAGTGTCTTAGTTTATCTTCCCTTAAGCTATATGATAGGTGGCTACGCAGTGCTAATCCCCCGCAGCGCAGTACGTCCCCTTGATATGAAAATTGAAGAAGCGATGCGGTTTAGCTTAACCGCCGGGATGGCCGGAACCACCTCTAAGACCAGCCCCCCAGATCATAAGGATGATTAACTTGGGTATATCTCATTTTGCCTGTTGTTCTTGGCTAAGCGATGGGGGGATAAAATTTGTGTAAAGTTACTATTTTTTATTATGTTAGCTTTTAATAATACCGTTACACTATGTGTCTTATGCCCTTTGATACCGATTGATATTGGTGAGGGCATTTTTTATTAATTACAAAGAAGGCTGATGATAATGATTGAACGTCTGGAAACTGGTGCCCGCATGAGCCGTATTGTTAAGCATAACGGCACTATTTATCTATGTGGCCAGGTATGTAAAGACGCAACTCAGGGGATCAAAGAGCAGACTGCAACCATGCTGGAAAAGGTTGAAGATCTTCTTGAGCAGGCAGGCAGTGATAAAGAGCATATGCTGTCAGCAACTATCTATATCAAAGATATGAAAGATTTTGCAGCAATGAACGAAGTTTGGGATAACTGGGTGCCGGAAGGTCATGCTCCTGCCCGTGCTTGCGTTGAAGCAAGTATGGCGCGTGACGTTTTACTGGTTGAAATTTCTGTTGTTGCAGCAGAAAAATAAACCGCAGTAATTTTGCTTAGGGTTGCTAAGGTTAAACGTTATTTCTTTTGCGTTACTTGTACTACAACATCGAAGCTCCGTACTGGGGCTTTTTTTGAAGATTGATATTAATACATCATGAATCCTGATGTTGTTACGGCTGTTTATTAATACTGATATTCGGAAATATGCCTGTACACCATTTACGTTTTAAAGGGGTAGGCCTCTTTAGGCTATCATTAAACCTGTTACTATTTGCTGTAGTATCAGGTGATTGTATTGATTGGTATAAGTAATAAGTAATAAGGATGAAAAATGAAAACAATGACCCGGTTATGTGGGGTATTGGTGGCATTGGCAACGACGGGCAACGCTTGGGGCGCCGATCAAATCGTCAATCTGCAAGATGGCAGACAGGTTGTGTTGCATGATGATTTTACTTGGCAATACGTCGCGCCTGTTATTGAAAGCCCCAAAGCTGTCGGGAAGACACAGGCTGACGTTAAGGTAGGTACCGATAGTGCCAAGCCTGCGGTTATGGCAATTCCAGTAGCCACCGCAAGCCCTGCGGGGATTCCGGTGGCAACAGCGCAAAAAGCCGTTCGGGTTGAATTGGGTGTGAGTAAAAATATCCAGCAACTCAGTAAAAGCGGTATTGATGTGTTATTGCAATCAGCACGGTATGAAAACGGCGAATTGGTCATTCCAACCATGTTAACTAATCAGGGGACGGGATCCGTTGTTTCGGTGGTCCTGAAGGTAAAACTGATGAGTGAAAACGGTAGGGAGCTGGCCAGTGAAGATCTGCCAATCTGGTCATCTATCAAGCGCGTGCCAGAGACTTATTTCCGCCCGAAAACCCAGCAGGAAGGCAAGCCAGTGAAACTTCCTGTACCTGAAGCTTCAGCGTATTTTATCAGTGCCGAAATTATTGAGGTTGAACACTGGTAATAATGGCTTATTGAATAGACAGCAGGCATGCCACCACATGCCTGATTTTGTTTTTATCGCCAACCACTTCAAGACGAGATTCAGATCTTCCTTTTGAGATAGAATTCTTGCTGTTCTGGCCATTCGACCCGTTTAAAGAAGGTAACCCTTTACCGTTGTAATACCTATTGGGATAATAGTCTGAATTGCCCCGATAATTGTACTGTGATTAGTATTATTGGCCTGTAGCTTATGAGCTGCGGTGAATAATACGTGTTTTGTGGTGCATGAAAATGCCCTCAAAACCCTGCAGGCTTCAAATTTTCAACCAGATAACAGTGATTTCAATTAAACATTGATTAACACTGTGCTGATAGTATAAATAGGCTGGTTTTTTAGTAGCCAGTATTAAAGGAATACCGGATGATTGCGAACAAAAAGGTCCTCGTAGTTGATGATGATCAGGAGATTCGTGAACTCTTAGATGAATATCTGACAAAAGCGGGTTTTGACGTTACTACAGCGGCTGAAGGCGAGGAAATGAAGCGTCGGCTGTTGATGGGGTATCCTGATCTCATCCTGCTGGATGTGATGATGCCGGGTGACGATGGTTTTACCCTGTGTCAGCATATTCGTAAAACCTCTGATGTCCCGATCATTATGCTCACAGCAGTATCAGATGAGATGGATCAGATCATTGGATTAGAGCTGGGTGCTGATGATTATATCGCCAAGCCATTTAGCCCGAGACAACTAATGGCGCGAATTAAAGCGCTAATGCGCAGGGTGCGTCCGACAGAAACTCAACAGCCTGCAGCAGTCCCGAAAGTGATTTGCTTTTCTCACTGGCGGTTAGAGACCCTGTCTCACCGTTTGTATGATTTGGAAAAAAATGAAGATTACGAGCTGTCAGGCAGTGATTTTTCGTTGTTAATGCTATTTCTATCCCGTCCCAATGAAATATTGGATCGAGATACTATTTCCTGTGCGACCCGTGGCCGTGAAGCCTTGCCTTTAGAACGTGGGATTGACGTGCAGCTGAGCCGTTTACGCCAGCGTTTAGGTGATAAAGGCAAACATCCGAGGCTGATCAAAACGATGCGTGGAAATGGTTATATTTTTACCGCAGATGTGACGTACGAAAACTAGCCAGGTTTGGGTAATGATTGAATGAATTTGAAAAAATTATGGCCAAAATCGCTGGTGGCGCGCACCTTGTGGCTGACTTTACTTGCGGTGTTTCTGGCACAGATGATCGCGACCTTGATTTGGTACGGCCAATCGAAACAGCGGGATCTGGAAGGGCTCGAATCGACTTCTGCCAGTATGGCGACCATGTTCGCTTCCACGGTGAATTTTTTCCAGTCGTTACCCCTGCAATACCGGCACATTGTGCTCGATCAGTTGCGTAATATGGGGGGGACTCGTTTTTTTGTTTCTTTCAATGAAGAAGAGATCCTGATTGATCCCATTCCGGCGTCAAAACTGAAAAACACGGCAGTAAATGCCATTCAAAAAGTACTGAATGAAAAGTTACCGAGGCTTAATGTTATCAAGGTGGAATTCTCACGCCCTGAGACCCTGCACGTGTTAAAAAATGACATTTTGCTCAGTGATTTACCGCCTTCCTGGGCGGATCATACTCTGAGTTTGGAACCGCTGAACCCTCCGATTCTGGTTGTTCAGCTTGAGCTGGCAACCAACGAATGGTTGTATATTGCCGCATTGCTTCCCGCGCCATATGTCATGCTGGAAGATGAAATTATTACCAGGCAGCAGGTGATTTTTCTCGCGTTTATTACCGCTTTGCTGCTGGTCTTTACTTACTTCATGGTTCGTCGCCAGACGAAGCCTCTCAAGCGTTTAGCCAATGCCGCAAATGCGTTAAGCCTGGATATCTACCAGCCTCCGCTGAAAGAAGAGGGGGCCAGCGAGTTAGTGACGGCAACGCAGGCTTTTAACCGAATGCAGATGCGATTACGCCGCTACATAGATGACAGAGAACACTTGTTCTCGGCTATTTCCCATGATTTGAAAACCCCCATTACCCGTCTCAGATTACGCGCAGAGCTGATAGACGATGAAGCGAAAATCGAGAAATTCAATCGGGATCTGGATGAGTTGGAGATGATGGTAAAAGGGGCGCTGCAAACGGTTCGCGATACAGATTTGCATGAGAATTTAGTGCAGGTTGATCTCTCTGAAATGCTGCAGAGTATCGCCGAGAGCCATAATAACGGTCAGAAGATCGTGACTATTCCTGATACGCCGATTGCACCGTTAATGGGTAAGCCTTTAGCGCTTAAACGTTGTCTGACCAACCTGATTGATAATGGCGTGAAATACGGCGAGAAGGTCGAGCTTATCGTGGCAGATGAGCCTGATGCACTGGTATTAATCATTAAAGATCAGGGGAAAGGGATCCCGGAAGAATCAATGGAAGCGGTGTTTGAACCCTATTTCCGAGTAGCAACGGATGATGAAGGTCATGGCTTAGGTATGGGGATCGCCCGTAATATTCTTCATGCCCATGGCGGCGATCTCACGATTCATAATTCAGAACAGGGCGGCTTAGAAGTTAAAGTCTTTATCCCGCGACTGGTTGAAAATGTCTGACGCGGCGCTGAAATACAGAAGAACGAGATGATGAAAATAACCCGAACGCTGTGTGCAATAACATTCGCAATGACTTTCGCCGGTACGGCGGCCACCGCCCATGCCGGGGAAGTGGAAGTACTTCACTGGTGGACATCCGGTGGCGAAGCCAGATCAGTTGCGGTGCTGAAAAGCATGATGGAGCAACAAGGCAACAGCTGGAAAGATTTTGCGGTTGCTGGTGGTGGCGGTGAAAGTGCGATGAGGGTGTTAAAAACGCGTGCGGTATCAGGTAATCCGCCATCTGCAGCTCAGATCAAAGGGCATGATATTCAGGAGTGGGGCCGGTTAGGGTTTCTGACTAATCTGAATGACGTTGCAACAGCCGAGCAATGGGGGGAGGTCATACCGGAAGTTGTTGCGAATGTGATGAAGTATCACGGTGAGTATGTTGCGGTACCCGTGAATGTTCACCGTGTTAACTGGTTGTGGGCAAACCCGCAAGTGTTCAAAAAATCCGGTGCACAAGTGCCGACAACGCTTGATGAGTTCTTTATCGCCGCCGATAAAATAAAAGCCGCGGGTTTTATTCCTTTGGCTCATGGCGGACAGCCATGGCAGGACGTGACGCTTTTTGAAGCGGTCGCATTAGCGGTTCTTGGCTCTGAAGATTACAACAGGGCATTTGTTGATCTGAATATGGATGTGCTATCTGGCGAGAAGATGGTTGAAGCCTTCACGCAGTTCAAAAAAATGCATGATTATATTGATACGAAAGCCCGTGGACGCCAATGGAACACGGCGACCTCAATGGTCATTAACGGTGAAGCAGCAATGCAGATCATGGGCGACTGGGCCAAAGGTGAATTTGCTGACGCAGGTAAAGTACCGGGTATCGATTATATCTGTGCCCCGGCTCCGGGAACGGCTGAGCAGTTCACCTTCAATATTGATAGCTTTGCCTTTTTCAAGCTAAGCGGTGCAAAGGAAGATAAGCAAGCTCAGAAAGATCTCGCAAAAACTATTATGACCAAGGAATTTCAGGAGATCTTCAACCTCAATAAAGGGTCGATTCCGGTTCGCTTAGATATGAATATGAAGAAATTTGACCAATGCGCACTGGACTCTATGGCATCGTTTAAAGCCACGGCGAAAAGCGGTGATCTGGTGCCGAGCATGTCACAAGGCCTGTCAACAACCAGCTATGTTCAGGGGGCTATCTTCGACGTTGTCAGTAACTTTTTTAATCGAAAATCGGCCGATCCTGAGATGGCTGTTCAGAAGCTGTCTCGTGCGGTGAAAGCGGCGATGTAAGGGAGCTGAATGAATACCTCAGCGGTTAGGTAACCGACATGCAAGCCAGGTCATGACTGATCCATCCGTCATGCTGAAAATTGTATCTAACACTGTACTTCGATGGTGTTGTAAGCCGCACTCTGTGAGCCGCCATAGTTCATGAATCGTGGACGAAATATAGTCCGTCAGATGCAACGGCAAATATACCCATATCGCTACAATCAGTGCTTAAAATGTACGAACATGGGCAAGTTAGCGTTAAAATAAAGTAAAAGCATCAGGGATAAACAAAGCGTCTATACTTAAGGTTTGTCATGGAATGGATGCAGAATTATGATGACACCGCTAACAGGAAAAACGGTTTTTATTACCGGTTCAAGCCGCGGCATTGGTCGCGAAATTGCGCTGATTTGTGCAGAGCAGGGGGCCAATGTCGTTATTGCGGCAAAGTCTGATCAGCCGCACCCTAAGCTACCGGGTACCATTCACAGTGTTGCTCAAGAAGTTGAAGATGCCGGCGGTAAGGCGTTGGCGATAAAGTTGGATGTTCGTGATGAAGATGCCGTCCAACGTGCAATGCAAGATGCCGCTGAAAAGTTTATCGGTATTGATGTATTGGTCAATAATGCCAGTGCCATTTCGTTGAGCCGACTGCAAGACACGGATATAAAGCGCTTTGATCTGATCCATTCGATTAATGTTCGCGGTACATTGGTGTGTTCAAAGGCAGCTATTCCTTATCTTAAAAAGAGCCAGAATGGCCATATTATTACCTTATCTCCGCCTATTAATCTCTCCTCCCATTGGTTAAAGCCTTATATCCCTTATACGTTGACAAAATACGGTATGACTCTATTAACCTTGGGGCTGGCAGAAGAGCTAAGGGGCGACGGTATTTCGGCAACCACATTGTGGCCGCAAACCACCATTGCCACAGCAGCAATTGAGTTTGCCCTTGATAAAGATCTACTGAAGCGTTCGCGAACGCCACGCATAATGGCGGAAGCCGCTTTGGAGATTATCAAGTCAGAAAATTTACAACTGAGTGGCCAGACACTGATCGACGAATCCTTGCTTAGAGATCGGGGGATCTCTGATTTTGAGCAATTTAAATTTGATCCTCATGCACAAGATTTGATGCGGGACTTATTTCTCGATGCATGATTGTTAAAGATACCAGCACTGCAATGCGGTTTCTTTACGTTTTATCAGCCTTAAATCGGTGGAATTGACTGTCTGCAGCCCGTTATTCTGGGGTAGGATGTAGCCATTATTGTCCCACCATTTTATTGAAGATCTAAGAATATGAATAAATCCTTGTTGCTCAAGCAAATATTAGCAGCACTTGAGGCTATCCATCAGGGAGCCGTTGATGCTGCCATGCGGGCTTATAATACTGCTACCGATGATGAGAATGTCGCTGAAAACAAATATGATACTTTGGCTCTGGAAGCGGCTTATCTGGCACAAGGACAAGCTCAGCGTGTTGCCGAATGCGAGGCTGATTTAGCCGCTTTTGAAAAGCTGGAACTGGCGAATTACTCCGATCAAGAAGCGGTTGGGCTAGGAAGCCTGGTCTACCTTATCGATGAAGCAGGTGCTGAGAAATATCTGTTTTTAGGCCCTGCAGCCGGTGGGCTTAAGCTGACATTTTTCGACAAACAAATCATTATTATTACCCCATCGGCTCCGCTTGGGCAGATCCTGTTAGGGCGTTTTGTCGATGAAGAAATCGAAATCAACATTGGCGGTCAAATTAAAAGCTACGAGATTGCGGCCATCTATTAGTCGGGCTATACCCATTTCGCTTTGTTTCGGTGTATGGTGGGGGGATATCTCAGATTATCAGAAAAGCAGATCATGACTTACCTCTCTTGTGTTGAAGTAGAACCCAATGTTGAAGCCACCGCGACGGTTATCTGGTTGCATGGCCTAGGAGCCAATGGCCATGATTTCGAAGCCATTCTTCCTGATTTAAAGCTCCCCCAGAACGCGCCGGTACGGTTTATCTTTCCTCATTCGCCATCGATGCCGGTGACCATCAATGGGGGGATCGTAATGCCGGCATGGTATGACATTCTGGAAATGGGGGCTGGCCGAAAACTTAATACAGATCAGCTGCTACATTCTGCCAGTCAGGTCGCGGCACTGATTGAGCGAGAGATTGAGCGCGGTATTTCCAGTGAGCGTATTGTTATCGTCGGTTTTTCGCAGGGGGGCGCTGTCGCTTACCAGACTGCCTTGAGCTTTCCGAAAAAATTAGCCGGACTACTGGCACTTTCGACCTATTTTCCGACCGCAGACAGCATTGAATTTGCGGAATGTAACCGCGCATTGCCGATTGAAATCATGCATGGCCGTTTTGATCCTGTTGTTCTGTCAACGATGGGTCTGGAGGCTTCGAAAACGTTGGAGAACGCAGGATTTAAGCCTAACTGGCGTACCTACCCGATGGAACACAACGTCTGCCTGGAGCAGATCCAGGATATCTCAGCCTGGCTAAAGTACATACTTAATATTAAGTGATTAGTCATATCGGTTTCACAATGAAAGGAATCATCTAATGATGAATGAGTTTAAGCTAAATAATCATTCATATTCAAACCCTTATTTTGTCGATGATGATTTTATCCTAGTCGGTGTACAGATTTTTATTAACATCGCAACGATGTAATTGAAATCATAACCAGTAATAAAAAAGCCACTGCATCTTTAATGAGCAGTGGCTTTTTATCTTTAACACTTTATTCCAGCCAGATTAATAGACGGGTAATTTAAAATCAGTAAACATCTCTTCAATCTTCGAACGGGTCGTTTGACTCAGCACTTTTTCCATAACTTGCTTGGTTAAGTGAGGGGAGAAAGAAGAAATAAAATCGTACATGTAATTCTGCAACAGAATATCTTTGCTAAAACAGATCCATGCTTTGCTCGGCTCAAAAACATGATCCAGACTAATACAGGTTAAGCCCGTATGTTCTACATCTTGCGCAGCCAGCGAGGAAATGATGCCAATGCCAAAACCTAATTCGACATAACGCTTAATCACATCGGCATCCATTACCGTCATAAAATAATTCGGGTTCAGATCTTGTGCCGAGAAGGCCTCTTCCTGTGTCGCTCGGCCTGTTGCCCCCATTTCATAGCTGAGGATAGGGTACTGGCAAAGCTGCTCTAACGTCGGTTTTTCGCCATTGTCCAAAGGGTGTCCTTTGGGAACCACTAGAGAGAGCGTCCATAAATAGGCCGGGAGAATGATTAGGTCATTATCATGACTCACATCGTGCGCCACAATCGAAAAATCGGAATATCCTTTACTGATCTTTCCTTTGGTTTGTGGCGGCAGAGTCGGGTGCAAATGAAAAGAAATTTTCGGATATTTATTGATAAAATAGGAGACAGTTTTAGGCAGTAAATAGCGTGCGATAGTATGTGTTGTGTAAATATTTAAAGAACCTATGCTCGGGTCTAAATACTCGCGGGAGATGGCTTTTATTTTCTCTTCTAAAGCGAGCATTTTATCAAGCTCTGTAAATATTTTCTCGCCGACAGGAGTTATACCATGCAAATTCTTACCGCGCCGTTCAAAAATACGCACCCCTAATTCATTTTCTAATAAGGCGATTTGCTTACTGATGCCAGGCTGAGTTGTGAAGAGCATTTTAGAGGCGGCAGATATATTAAGATTATTATCCCTAACTGACTTTAAATATCTTAGTTGCTGTAATTTCAAAGTATCGCTCCTGCATGTATATTTTTAATATCTGCGATCAATTATATTGATAATAAAATTAAATCTTAGTTATCAATATGCTACTAATCCTAACATATTACAAGCCTCGGGTTGGTTTTGAACCAAAATTGACTTTTTCCAATCGTTTGAATTTTAACCACTTAACATTATCAAGATAAGTTTCTCATCACTTGAAGGCGCACTACTGGCCGAAGCCATCGCCAACTGATGTGGTTTTATTTGGAAGGGGAAACGTTGAGGATGAGTTTCGGGGTTTAGAAGTGACGGTGAGCTGATAAATAGATCGGCGGAAAAAGAGGGCCGAAGCCCTCTTGGAGACAGGGTTTATTTAGCCTAATACAACCCCTAAACTTAGCAGGGCCATTACCATGACACTAAGAATGCCAATTAATGGGCCGATAAACTTGAGCCATGATGAATAGGCTACGCGACCAATGGCTAATCCACCCATGACAACTCCCGACGTAGGGGTCACAAGATTCGGCAGGCCAGAGGCTGACTGGAATGCGGTGACAACTAATTCACGACCGACACCGGCAAAGTCAGCTAATGGCGCAAGCACTGGCATAGAAAGTACGGCCAGACCTGAAGATGAAGGCACCACTAAACAAAGCACGGCTTCAATCCAATAGATGGCATTGATGAAGGCGATTTCATGCAGTCCGCCTAATAGACCTTCTGCATAGTTGAGAATAGTGTGGGTAATATTGCCATTATCCATTACAACCACTAGGCCGCGGGCGATGGCGATGATTAATGCCACGCCTAATAAATCTCGCGCGCCGTCAACAAAGCTATCGGTGATTTCGACCTCAGATAACCGGCCGACAAAACCAACGATGATACTGGATCCGATGAACAGTGCAGATAGTTCTGCCATCCACCAGCCAGCCACCGAAACGCCCCACATCATCACAGCAAAGGTCAGGCCGAAAATCGCTAATACCGTTTTTCGGGTGCCGGTTAGCTCTGGCGCTTGCTGTTCTTTACTGTGTAGGAAATGACGTTCATTGTCATCTTTCTGATGAGCCACAATCGATGCTGACGGGTCGTGTTTCACCTTATCGGCATAACGCATTACATAGACAACACAGACAATCCAACCTAACGCGAGAATAATAGCGCGTAAGATGATGCCTTCCATGAAGTTGATTTCAGCGGCATTAGACGCAATAACTGTTGCAAACGGATTAATGGTCGAACCTAAACAGCCAATACCCGCACCCACCATGATGATGGCGACACCCACAATACTGTCATAGCCAGCTGCAATCATTACCGGAATTAACAGGGCATAGAAAGGAATGGTCTCTTCCGCCATGCCATAGACTGTGCCGCCCATCGCAAATAATCCCATTAGAATTGGGATCATCCATTTTTCGCGCCCGCCTAAACGTTTCATCGTGCCAGCAATACCGGCATCAATGGCACCTGTGCGGGTGACGACTGCAAGAAAGCCACCAATGACCAGGACAAACAAGGCGACATCAACGGCGCGAGCTGCGTAGCTTGATGGATCGTAGAAACCTTGAATGGGCGCCATTAACACTTCCACTATCCCTTGTGGGTTAGCTTCTACGGTTTGATAAGATCCTACCTGAGGCACCATGCGCCCCAGCGTTTCGTTTTTCTCCATTTGGTATTGACCCGCGGGTATCACCCACGTCATTGCTGCCATTAAAACGGTCAATATCATTAAAATTGTGTAGGCAGAGGGAAATTTAATTTTCGTCATCAGGATGTCCTCATTGAGTGGGGCAAATCGCCCCACAATTTGGGTGGTATTCCACCTTCTTTTTTATGCTACGAAGTCCATGATTGCTTTAACGGACATACCAGCAAGTCCCATTTTTTCCAGTGTTCGGCCTTCCTTGAAGTAATCAATATCGTTATAAGCGTTATCAATGTGCAGGCAGGATGTGACTAATGGTGTTTCTACCCCGGCGAGTTTGCCTAACTCATAGCAAGGTACCAGCAGATACGCGGCATCTTCTGTGATGTAGCGGTTACTGGCGGAGTTAGGGGCACTGTTTAACTTACCGTGAGTTTCTGAAGTGCGGTTAACGTCATAAACGCTCTCGCATTGCATTGCATAGAGCGCATTCATGGCCTCAAGCTCAGGGATCAGTTCCAGCCCCAGTGCTTTACCGACTGACTGGCGTTCATGCTCCATCACCGCTGCTGCTTTGGCGGTTGATACGGAACAGCAGTCTTTGTAGTAATTAAACTGGCCGTCAAAGTTCTCAAGCAATCCCATGTTGAGCGTGGTTAGTAGCGGATGGCCACCAAAATTAATATTCTCCATTCCGGCACTGATCACGTTCGCCAAGCCGCGAAGTGGTAAAGGCATCACGGCCTGAAGCCGTGTAATGGCCCAGCTGGTTTTACTGGCAGGCAAGGCTGAAACGGGCAGAAACTCTTTCATGCCTAAAATGGCAATTTCTGCTGGGCCGACGATACGGGTTGCCCATGGGATCGAGATGGCATCGACAAACGTAATATCGAGATCGGCATAACCTTGCTCTGCTTTAATACGATTGAGTACCAGCGAGCCGTAGTTACCCGGCATCAACATGATAACTTGCCCGTCGCGCAGGTGAGGCAGCATTTCGACAAATAAAGGCTCTTGGGCAAAGGAAGGGACAGGTAAAATCAGCAGATCAGAATAAGCAACTGTCTCTGCCAGATCCCTGCTTACTTTATCAATGGGCTGAAAACCTGAGTAGGTCAGGGGCACGCCGTTAAATTCGGCTAAAGCCGCGATGCCGCCGCGTTGCTCGATATCGGTAAGTGGTTGGTCAAAGCCTTTGGCACCAAACAAGCATACTTGTGCGCCATGAAGCGAAAAATGGTACGCCGCGGTTAACCCCGCATTGCCGGAACCTATGATGGATACTCTAGCGTTCATCGTTCTTCCTATCGTTATGTTTCCTGGTGAAATCAGACTAAGGAAGAAGGGGCGTTTTTGCCCAATGCAGAACGGCTAAGGCAGTATGCAAAAAAGTTATAGTTGGCGGTAGGCTTCATTTTAATTCATTGTTATTAATCGTTTATATTTGTTTTTTTATAGAGGCCTACTTCCCGGCTATCTGTGACCTGGGCCCATGTCGGCTTCATCGAGATCGCGTATCGGACCAATTTTAAGGTGAATATCCATTTCATCGGCGAGCAACAGAAACTGCTCGATGAACTGTTCGGCATGGCGATGAACAGGCTTAAGGGCAGGATATAGAATGTCGAACTCAAACGGTAATGAGAAGACCAGCGGGCGCATTACAACATCTTTGTGTTCGCTGGCCATGTGGGCGGTAAACGGATCGGTGATTGCTATGCCCACACCTTCCCGAACCAATGCGGCGGCAGTACTGGCAAATGAAACTTCAATGTGTTCAATGGTGGTCAGATCATAACGCCGCAGTAAGGCATCAATGCGCCGCTGGGTGACATCCTTTTCATGGCGTATCAATAGCTGGCCGGCAATATCATAAATATCAATCACGTTTCTTCTTGCCAGCGGTGACTGTGCCGGTAACAAGCAGACGCATTCACATTCAACTTTCTGTGCTTTGACTCCGGCAAGATATTCATCGACAAAAGCAAAGCCGATATCGGTAGTCTGGCTCTGAACCCGGCGTATGACATCCTCTGAGCGGTAGGTCTTAAACCCTACCTTCATCCGGGACGAGTCTTTTAAAAATGTTGCCAGGATCCGGGGAAGAAAGGCATTTGACAGTAATGGCATCGCCGCAATATTCAGGCTGCCAAATCGATGCGAGCGAATGGAATCTGCGGCATGATCCAATCCGGTGACGGCCTCGAACACTTTGGCCACTTCAAGGTAAAAAGCTTGCCCTTCATCACTTAATACCAGGCGGTTTCCTTTTCGAAGAAAAAGATCGAATCCCAGCCTCTGCTCTAGGCCGGACAGTAAGCGGCTGACAGCCGGCTGGCTTAAATTCAACCGTTCTGCTGCAGCCGTAACGGTTTGACATTCAATGACGGCTTTAAAGGCATTGAGTTGTGAGAGCTTCATGTGAGTCAGTTCTTGATTTTGGATAGCTAACGCTAACAGAACTGGGTGTATATACCAATTCTATTCATAATTGAAAATAAGAAAGTGCTGTGGGTCAATTCTCATAATATTGCTGTGGTGACTATTATCGAGGCTTTCCGGGGAGGCTGTATGCCCGTGTATTCAATAATTATTATCGTGTCAGTTATAAATCTATCAGCCACCTATCTACTAAACATCTTTTTAAAGAATAAAATACAATTTCCAGTTTAATTATTAACAACACAATGGACAAAACAAAAATAACCACTTTATTAATAATGTTATTAATGGTTTGTGTGATGAATGTTTGATTGTTATTGATATAAAACTAATAACATGTGCAACTTGAGTTTTCATGCTGTTTTTAAACGTTGTCATCAAGGAGATTGATGTGTTTGTAATTGAATTTCTTATTGTACTTGTCTGTATTTTGATTGGTGCCCGTATCGGGGGGATCGGTCTGGGCGTGATGGGTGGTGTTGGTCTGGCGATATTGAGTTTTGTGTTTGGCTTACAACCGACCAGCCCGCCGATCGATGTCATGTTAATGATCATGGCCGTCGTCGCTGCTGCCGCTTCCATGCAGGCTGCCGGAGGTCTGGATTTTCTGATCAAAATTGCGTCAAATATTTTGCGTAAAAATCCTCGTCAAATCACTTTTATTGCGCCGATTGTGACATATGTATTCACCATGATGGCGGGTACCGGTCACGTTGCTTATTCTGTGTTGCCGGTAATTGCTGAAGTAAGCCGTCGTAGCGGTATTCGTCCTGAGCGCCCTATGGGCATGGCAGTTATCGCATCTCAGTTTGCGATTGTGGCTAGTCCGATTGCCGCCGCGGTGGTCGCGTTAGTTGCGTTCCTTGAGCCTCAGGGTATTACCCTCGCCGATGTGCTGATGGTAACCATTCCGGCCACTTTCCTCGGCCTAACGGCTGCGTGTGTGATTGTTAACAAGCTAGGTAAAGAGCTGAATGAAGATCCTGAATACCTTCGCCGTCTGGAAGATCCTGCTTTCCGTAAGGAAATGGAAGAAGAGGTGAAGGTAGCGGAAATTGAGATCAAGCCCGAAGCAAAAAAAGCAGTATCTCTGTTCCTGTTTGGCGCACTTGCGGTTGTTGTGATGGGGGCTTTCCCGTCATTGCGTCCGAGTTTTGATGGCCATGCGATGGGCATGGCACACACCATTGAAATTGTGATGCTCTCTGTTGCGGCACTAATCATTCTGATCTGCAAGCCTGATGGTTATGCGATTACGCAAGGTTCTGTATTTCATGCCGGTATGCGTGCAATCGTGGCTATCTTCGGCATCGCATGGCTGGGTGATACGCTTATCGGTGGTCATGGTGCAATGGTGAAAGAAACAGTAGCTGGTTTGGTTGAAGTGGCACCATGGACTTTTGCATTTGCGTTGTTTGGCTTGTCTGTAATGGTGAACAGCCAGGGTGCAACGACTGCAGTCCTGGTACCTGTGGCGATCACGCTGGGTCTACCACCAGCAGTCATTATTGCGACTTTTGTAGCAGTTAACGGTTACTTCTTTATTCCTAACTACGGTCCGATCATCGCATCTATCGACTTTGACCGCACGGGAACCACCAATATTGGTAAATATATCTTCAACCACAGCTTTATGATCCCGGGTTTATTGAGCATGGTGTTCAGTATTATCTTCGGCTTCATTTTTGCCGGGATTGTGTTGTAATACGACGTTCTTGTAAGTCGTTAGTGATCAAATATCTCATGATGCTATGTGATCTTAACGTCAATATTCGCGAGATTTAATTATATAAAAGCACTGAGTAATTTCAGTGCTTTTAACTTATTGGCGTTCTTATATGAGTAAGATCCCCATGATCAGGTTTAATAATAAATATATCGATTATTCTGAATGGCACTCAGAGCCTTATTACTGATTAACACCAACATAAGCAATTGATTGATTATTGGTTAAGAGCGGCAGTCTTATTTAAATTATCGAGTAAGTGTGACAAATACGTGTTTGATGAAAATGAATTTTCAGTTGTGCATTTGTTATTTAATATAATTAAGTGCTTAATGTTGTTGATAAAGTGCGGTTTCTCTCACTCCTTTTAATCGTCGTAAGATGAATGTCACGAATTATTCGTCAATCAATATTAATTATTGATAATGTTGATATTATCCCCCGTCCTATATAACAGCTAAATATAACAAAAGGACACAACATGAAACATCTATTATTTGCGATATTTACTCTTGCGCTATCTGCGACTGCTTCAGCCGCCGTCTGTAATCAACATCTGGACAAAGGCACACCGAGCGATAGCGACCAAATTCTTTGCCGCGATGGCTATGCTGCCGGTTATAATTACCAAACTAAAGTTTCTGACTGGGTGGCTTATCACATCACGAAAGACAGTGTGAATGCTTTTTTTGAGCGATCTAATAATTTTACCACCGATAAAGAGCTTCCTGATGCCTACCGTGCAGTAAGTAATGACTACACAGCAACAGGCTATGATCGGGGTCACCTTGCACCATCAGGTACCATGGATTTTACTCAAGAATCGATGAAGCAAAGTTTTTTAATGTCTAATATGGCGCCGCAATTACCAGGCTTTAATCGTGGTGGTTGGAAAGGACTTGAGGAAAAAGTTCGACAATGGGCGAATGACTACAGTGAGCTTTATGTTGTCTCAGGCCCGATCTGGGATGGAAATGAAACGTACATTGGTAATGGCGTCTATATTCCAAGTCGTTTTTATAAAGTCATCTTAGACCCATATTACAATGATGCGATCGCATTTATTGTTCCACACAGAAAGGTCTCTTCATCAGAACTTGTCACTTTTATTACCACTGTTGACGAAGTAGAGCAGCTAACCAACCTCGATTTTTTCAGTGAGCTACCAGACAGCGTTGAGAATGATATCGAATCTGTCATGTGGGAAATGTGGTAATTACGATACTAAGTAATCAATTCTGTATTGTTATATAGGTTAAATGGGGCAAGCTTGCTTTCGGGCTATTGACAATTTGCCCCATAATCTTATTTATTCTTTTCGGTACTGTTATTACGTTTGTCTGATGTACTGGCTTGGTGTTCCACCGGTCTGTTTTCTGAAAAAGCTGATAAAGGCGCTATCGCTGGAAAAATCCAGGGCAAACGCCACATGCGAAACACTGCATCCTTCTGCAAGTAACTCAATCGCTTTCATCAAGCGCCATTGCTGTCGCCACGCCTGGTACGGCATGCCCGTCTCTTTGCTGAATATACGGCTGATCGTTTTTTCACTGGCTTGTGTGTCGGCTCTGAGCCATAAATCACCGCAAAATGGTGTGGAATGTGATGGCTAAATCGCTGAAAGCCGCGCAATACAAAATCCATTAATTATCTGAAAGGTTGAATAATTAATAGATTTGGTATAACCAACGACACAGTAGTCTAATCTTTGAGTTGGGTACTTGTTGAATAGGGTGAGTACCCGAGAAGCCAGAGGCATGACTTAAGGAGGCTATATGGCGGATTCACATGGTTTAACTATGGTGGTTGAGCGCGACGATGATAATTTCCTGATGGAACTGAAAGCTATCGGGAAGCTAACACATGCTGATTTAGAAAAGATCACCCCGGAGATGGATAAGGTGCTTGAAGGGATCAGCGAGCCGACGGTTAATATTTTTTTTGATGGTTCTGAGTTTGAAGGCTGGGAGCTACAGGCTGCCTGGGATGATTTAAAGCTGAGCCTTAAGCATGGTAAGAAGTTCAGCAAAATTGCTGTCTACGGTAATAAGAGATGGCTGGATGTGATGGCTCATGCCGGCAGTTGGTTTATTTCCGGTGAGGTGAAGTATTTTGAAGAGCCGATGAAAGGTTTAGCCTGGTTGAGGGAGTAAGGAGGTTTGGGTGTAAAGAGTGGATGATCTTTCTGGCTCCGGTTTACTACGCATTTCAGGTGGGTATAATGCCCGGCTTAGTTAAACGACAACCATTATCAGAAAGGACTTCAGTTTGAAGCTATTTGTCAGAGATCTTACCGTTATCGACGCCTCATACCTGTGCGAGGAGCGCGGCATGGTTGGTGAAAGTTGGATTCTCGATGTGGTGATGTCGGGCGAGCTGAATGAAATGAGTATGGTGCTCGATTTTAGCCGAGTCAAAAAGCAAATCAAACAGCTGGTGGATCAGTATGTTGATCATCGCCTAATTGTGCCGACGAAAAATGTTAATGTAAAAATGAGTCAGAGTAAGAATGGCTATGCCACAGTAGACTTGCTGCGTGGTGATAAAAGTATTCACTTACATTGCCCGGAACAGGCTTATTGCCTGATCGATGATGAGAAAGTAACGATTGAATCGGTTACCAGACATCTTCACCAGGTATTAATCGGTAAGCTACCTGCCAATGTGCAAGGGCTGGAGCTAACCCTGCGCCAGGAAAAAATTAATGGTGCGTTTTATCACTATACTCATGGCCTGAAAAAGCATGATGGTAACTGTCAGCGAATTGCTCACGGTCACCGTTCTCCGGTTGAACTCTTTGTTAACGGCGTACGAAGTGATACGCTGGAACAACAGTGGGCACAGCGCTGGCAAGACATTTATCTGGGAACCGCAGAAGATCAGGTTACTGTCTCTGAGTTGAACCTGAGCGACTACGCAGCAGGTTTGTCAGACGATAAGCATTTCGGTTTCCGCTATACCACTGAGCAAGGCGAGTTTGAATTGGCTATTGCCAAATCAGAAACGGAAGTCATTGATACCGACACCACGGTTGAGCTTCTGGCTCATTACATCGCAAAAGAGGTGAATAAGTCATTACATGGCGAGTCACTGGAAGTTGTCGCGTATGAAGGTGTAGGTAAAGGTGCCATGGCGTCGGCCTGATTGATTTAGCACCATAGGTTCTTGCAGATAAAAATGCTTCTCGATCCCTGTTATTCACTAGATAACAGTACGATGAGAGGCATTTTTTGTTTGACAGAGGTGGTTGATTCTTTCAATAGGGATACGTTTTTTGCTGTGATAGTGTGTATTACTGGCCTTTATCAGAATAGATGTTCTTTTTAATCAAATCTTAATAACATTACGACTACGTTACGAATTAATACTATCTAAGTTTCAGTGAGTTATATATCATAATGGCTATATGGGGCGTGTAACAACTATCAGCCTGAGGATTGATCTTAGGGGTGATGATACAATCAGGGGATTTAATGTACCTCAATCAAAAAGCAAAGGAAATTTATAAGTATGCTGAGCCCAACCTGCTCCTTGTAGGGCTATTTGGCGTATTAGGTTTTCCTGCTTACTACATCCTTTGGCAATATGTTTTTCCGCAAGCTTATGAAAATTTACCACTGCGAATTTTTTGTAGTGTGCTCTTCATTCCCTTTATCATAAAAGACTATATGCCTTCTCGGTTTAAGAAATATCAGCATCTGTACTTCTTAATCGCCGTGAGTATATGCCTACCTTATTTTTTTTGTTTCATGATGCTCAAAAATGACTGGTCAGTGGTATGGATGATGTCGTTTCTGGCGAGTATTTTTCTGTCGATACTGCTGGTATATGATTGGCTTGTCATTTTAATCGCTTCTGTTTTCAGTTTTGTCTGTGCTTTTGTTTCAGTTTTTTTGCTCGATGGTTATGCTGCGCATTTTCATTTCGAGTGGCCATATATAGTTGTTTTTGTCTTCGCCTATATGGGGGGGATTGTATTTAACTATCGTAATCAGGTCGAACACGAAGGACGTATACTGTTTGCAAGAACTTTCAGTGCTGCTATTGCCCATGAAATGAGAAATCCGCTTGGTTCCGTATATAGCTCTATTGAAGTGGTTAACGAACTGCTTCCTAAAAAGGGTCGTCATAATGCTAATTCTGAGCATGTGATCTCGGAGGCAAACCTGATAAAAATTGGCGAAATAATTAAGGATAGTTTAGCTGTAATCGACGGTGGTAATGAAACCATTAACCTGTTGCTTAGCTCAATTAACAATCAAGAAATATCTAATAAAACGTTTAAAAGATATTCCATCAGACATGTTATTGAACTGACTCTTAAGAGCTACGGATATAAAAAACCTGCAGATAAGAAGCTGGTTCGATTTGATTATGAGAAAGACAGTGATTTTTTGGGAAGTGATGTGTTGCTTCGCTATGTAATCTTTAATTTGTTGAAAAATGCGCTCTATTACAAAAGCAAAAAGGGTTTTAGTCTTAGTATTAGTCTGCTTGTTGAAGAGAATTGCAATATTATCCGAGTCAGAGATACGGGGGTAGGAATCGCGAAGAAAGATCAAGAGCATATCTTTGATGAGTTTTATACCTCGGGTAAAAAAGGAAGTTCTGGCCTTGGCCTTCCGTTCTGTAAAAAAGTGATTACGGCATTTGGTGGTGAGATAGCTTGTCGTTCTAAATTAGCGGAATGGACCGAGTTCAGTATCATTTTGCCCAAATATAATTCTGAAAAGACAGCACGATTGAAGTCCGATCTTTTGGCGACCAAGAAGATGCTGTATGTCGGGACTAAAAGCGATATATATTCAACATTACAGGGGCATGCTTTTTATCGTGGTTACCATTTTACGTCAGCAAAAGGTGATGCGTTTGTTGACATGGACGAGAGTGAGTTAGCTGTTGACGTCATCGTGGTTGATTTAGAGTGCATAGCCAAAAACGCAGAAAGCTTCGAATTAATCGAAAACAAATTACAGATGTTAAAAGCGCGTATTGTTTATTTGTACAGCCGTATTATGCCTAATGAAGTTCGATTTAACCGTATGATCCCGTTTGAGTTGCTTGATAAGCAAGCGAACAGATATTACCTTATAAATAAGCTGGATCAGCTGTTCTTTGAGCCAGTTGAAGAATACAAAACTGACGTGTTGTCAGCGGTTAATAATAAGCAAAAAATTATGATTGTGGATGACAATGTTTCCCTGAGAACCTATTCAGGTCTTTTACTCGAAAAGCAAGGTTACGAGGTTGTACATGCAGAGAATGGTTGCGTGGCACTCGATTATTTGGAAAATGATCGTTTTGACATGATTTTAATGGATCTGGAAATGCCATATATGGGGGGAATAGAAACCGCCAAACAGATCCGAAGTGATGAACGGTTTAAAGAGCAAAATCAAGTGCCGATTATCTGCTTTACAGGGAATATGAGTGAAGAGGTAATAAAAGATATCACAGATTCTGGCATGAATGATTATTTACTAAAACCGACATCGAAAGAGCACTTGCTTTCTAAAGTTGCGTCCTGGACTTAACTCATGGTTGCTTTGGTATATGCAGTCCCTTGAAAACAAAACTCAGTCTTCAAGGGCCAATATTAGTTACTTATTAAGCACTCTCCTTACTTTGTCACAGGCTAAGAGTATTTTTCCGATATCATCATCGCTTAGGCTGCTGTTCACAGAAAACCGGATCAAATTACGATTTTTGGGAGTGGCAGGCTGGCAGAATACCGAGCCAAAAATGTTATCTGCTTCAAGCAGATCACGTATTACTTCAGTTCTTGCTTCGGAGCCTGTTTCCAAGGCAATGATTTGAGACTGACTTTGAATACGAAAACCGAGTTCTTCTAAGCCATTTTTCAATTTACTTGTCTGAGAAAATAACTGCTTCCTTCGTTGATCACACTTTTTAATTAGGTCTAGCGTGGCTGTTAATACCTCAACTTCATGAGGAAGCAATGCGGAACTGAAAATAGCCGGATGGGCTACAAAAGGGAAACATTGACCGACTTTATCGCTACATAAAATAGCGCCAGCACGGTAAGCAAAACTTTTCGCTAAGCTAACGGTGATAAAATCAACATCCTTGCTTAGACCTAATTCTGCAACCAACCCTGAACCGTTGAGGCCATGAGTACCCAGCGAGTGTGATTCGTCGACCACGGTGGCACAACCATATTTCTTTGCGATTGCGACAATTTCTGTAATTGGAGCGATAGTACCAAGCGTGCTGTAGACCGAATCGACCAGAATAAGCCCCGGGCCATGCTTTTTAATCATTTTTTCAAGATGTTTTACATTATTATGAAGAAATGAATGGATGGCAGCATTGGCAGTTCTTGCTCCTTCCCAAAGAGACATATGGGCAAAAAAATCAATATAAACCGGTGTGTTGGCAGGGATGATAGTTTGAATTAAGCCAATATTGGCCGCCCAGCCTGATTGAGAAAGAATGCAGTGCTCATAGCCTGTAAAACTTGCAAGTTGTTGTTCAAAGCTATCTTTTTCGCCATCTTTATGGAGGAAAATAGCGGACATCACGACTTCCTTATCGGTTTTTATAAGTGCATCGATCTGAGCATTACGTATTGTGTCGTGGTTAGAGATTGCCAGGTAGTCGTTGCTTTGGAGTAAAACCGCTTCTTCTGTTGGCTTTTTTCCCAGCACTAAATGCTTTTTATTTTTTCTCGGGTAGATCAACTCGCTAAGATGATGGTCTACTTTTTTTTTATGAATTCTGGCAGCGTTCTATTTTTATTTACGTTGTTAATCATATTAAACCTCACAAAATAAAGTGTGTAGCCATAGTCCATTTGACGTCTGGCCGTTTTGCAGTATCACACTGTTTTTCTTGATCCATTAGAGATGCAAGAAAAGCTATCTTGCTGTTTTTTATGTTATAACGCTGTGATTTGAAGAAGGATATTGTTGATATCACTAATCTTAGTTAGAGGAGGCGGATGTTTTGGTCGCTGTTTACCGAGAGCATGTTGACACGAATATTTTGCTATTGTGTTAATTTGTTTCGCATCCAGCCTTGAACGAGTCTTCCGGGCTATTATGTTACAAACATGACGTACGACTCCTTGAAGAGGAGATAGTGGTTTGATGTTGACAGAAAAACGCCCCGGGCTATCAACCCGGGGCGGTGAAGAGATCAGAGCTTATGGTCTTATGGTACTAAAATCCGTAAAGCGACTCGTATACAGTACGTTTTCAGGCATTTCATCAGTATCATCAAGTGTAACAATGCCAGGGATCTCAGCCGATGCGTCAATAGCATTGATAGTCCTGTCATTATTCACTGTGTAAAGAACATCATTTGCAAAACCGTTCGGCTCTTGCCAGTACCAAATTTGAGTATTTCTGGCAAAATCATCGGAGCAGTCAGTGCTTAATGTTAATTTGCCTTCGGCTGTGTCTAAGCACTGGTTAATATTCGCCACACTTCTATATCTTTTTTCCTGATCATAGATGAACGATTGTGACTTGGCTCCTTCTACACAGTCTGTAAACTGTAATGCAGAACCATCCACGACTGCCAGGCATTGTGGCGATTCTTGGCTCAATAAAGTGGATTTGATTGTTACTGCGTCGGCGCCTAAAAACCACGGGCTATTCCAATCAACCGTCACTGCAAACTGATCTGAATAAACCAGCTTCTCAAAATCCCGGTATGTTTTCCAATCCGGATCAGCACTTGTGTTGTCAGTCCATAGCTGGCTACCTGAAGCATAGCGGCGACCAATTACCCAGTTATTATGACCAAACAAGGCAAGGCTATTCACCGTTGTCTTAACCACAATTTCTGATGAGCCAGTCGTTCCTTCTTTTGCCGCAATTTTGGCTACAAAATCCGGCCGCAGACCACTAACCGCCAGCGGATTATTTGCTCTCAACTTATCAAAATCCCAAGGATTGCCCCGGCGCTCATCATAATCCCAGCACCAGCCATCGGCGGTGCCCAAATTGCAGAAACCGTGCTCTGGATCGACCGATGAACCATACTTATTGTTCACGTATTTGATGTTGTAGCCGTCCTTGTTTGTTTTAGCGACCAGGCCAAATTCCTTTTTATTGGTAATGCTATATTTGTCGGTAAACTTGTACTCAATGTCCTTGATCGGAATCTTAGGTGAAAAACCCAGCCCTACTTTTATACTTGTACTCGTTTCCTTTTCTATTTTCGATTCAACTTGATCTTGCATTCTCGGATACAGATCATTTAGATAGATCTGTCCGGATGACAGTTTAGTCTTATCATTTACCTTAATGCCTACGTCTATTTCATCAAGGTACTCATTGTATACGTAGCTTGTGTGACTATTATGATACCAACGGCGATAAATATCGGACCAGTTGTCTGACATCCCCATATCAACACCTGAACCCTCGGCGAGCACAATTTCCACGAATTTATCTTTATCGCCGGATCTGGCGTAGAAAGGTGATTTGCTGTAATACCTGACTTTATATTTTAACGTTACATTGCCCTTACCCTGTCTTTCGACATTGAAGCGTCTATGTATGATGAACTCCATCACATTACCGTTGTCTTGAGAGACGGAGCGACGGATTCTACTTGATTTACTTAAATCGGTTACAAGATTTGAAGCAATATATTCAAGATCAAGTGTATCAAGAAGGTAGATTTCTCGTTTTTTGATCTCGTTTGGTTTGGTAACTAATACATACTCACTATCCACCCCTAGGCCCAAAAGACTGGATGTAAAAGATCTCCGCTCCTCGGAATTTATACCACTGAAATTTAAGATGTAATAATTGCAGTTGGGTGAAATAATTTCTTCAGAGCCGTATAAATGACATTCTTCCTGGAAGTAAGGTGTAGTTGTCTGAATCAAGTCAGAGATGGGATCTGTTTGGGCAACATTTGACGCATAACAGATTGAGCTTGATGCCATCACTAAGCTCATGCCAATAACAGAATTTACTATTTTGCTCATGCTATCTCCTTTTGTTAGAAGCTGGCCGCCAATCAACCAAGTAGGTCGATATCTGATCGAGCATGTTAAGTGATCTCTCAATAAAATGCCCAGAAAGCCATGCTGTGATGGGTAAAATTGCGCACATTGTCATACTATCAACCTCTTTTATGCTTCCGGTAAATGCCGTTTTACCCGCTAGCAGCCTAACTGCGCCTAAAATTCAGTACATTTATTGTGAGAATTGTTCAGGAAATTGGATGGATGAGGTGAATGGAAATTGTTGTAGTGTTCTAATTTAGACTAAATACTCAATAACAAACAATAAGTAGGTAATAATGAAAAAATCCATTTTACTGCTCTCGCTGCTGCTTCCATTGGCTTCTCAAGCATCAGATAGCGCACCACTAACGCCAGAGGCAATTACTGCTGCCGAAGTCAGTAGTGTTCAGTCTTCAGAAACGTACACCTATGTCAGGTGCTGGTACCGCCCAGCCGCCACCCACGATGATTCGGCGACGGAATGGGAATGGGCATTGAATGAAGATGGCAGCTATTACAGTATTCCGGGCTATTGGTATTCTTCCGTATCATTCAAAAACATGTTTTATACCAGTGAGCCTCAGGAAAATATCAAAGAACGCTGTGATAAAACCTTGGATGTAACACACGAAACCGCAGATATAACTTACTTTGCGTCTGATAATCGTTTCTCATACAACCACTCAATCTGGACGAACGACAATGTATTTCAACCATCTGCGATCAATAAAATGGTCGTGTTTGGTGACAGCCTGTCGGATACCGGTAACATGTTTAACGGTTCTCAATGGGTTTTCCCGAACAGTAACTCTTGGTTCTTAGGCCACTTTTCTAACGGTTTTGTCTGGACGGAATACCTAGCTAAAAGTAAGAACATCCCGCTTTACAACTGGGCTGTGGGTGGAGCTGCGGGTACAAACCAGTATGTCGCACTGACAGGTGTCTACGATCAGGTAACCTCTTATCTGACCTATATGAAGATGGCCAAAAACTATCGCCCAGAAAATACCTTGTTTACGCTTGAATTCGGATTGAACGACTTCATGAATTATGATCGTGAAGTGCCGGAGGTAAAAGCCGACTACAGCGCCGCGATGATCCGGCTAACTGATGCGGGGGCGAAAAACATCTTATTGCTGACTCTACCTGATGCAACCAAAGCGCCTCAGTTCAAGTATTCTACACAAGAAGAAGTGTTGGTGGTCAGACAGAAGATTGAAGAGTTTAATCAATACATCCGCGAACAAGCCGAGTACTATCAAAGCAAAGGCATCAACGTGCAACTGTATGATGCGTATTCATTGTTCAAACAAATTACAAGCAATCCGCAGCAACACGGTTTTCAAAACGCGTCAGAGCCTTGCTTAGACATCAACCGTAGCTCAGCCTTGGATTATCTATATAGCCACAGCCTAACAAACGAATGTGCGTACTATGGCTCTGATTCACACGTATTTTGGGGCGTGACTCATCCGACTACCGCAACTCACAAATACATTGCAGATCGTATCCTTGAGTCCGCCTTCAACAAATTTGTGTTTTAAGTAAATTTGAGTCTACTAAGCTGACATAACATAGGCTAAGCACTCCATGCTTGGCCTATCTTTTCTGTACTTTTTCTATTATTCCTATTTATTTGTGCAGGAAGCTGGAATTGGAACAGAGAGCGAGGCTTATTGGGACAAGATGCTGCCCCAATAAGTGCTTTACCAAGAAGAGGTGTGCGGTGCTGAGAAGTTAGACTATCAGATCCTTCATTAAGCTTTCCAGTACATCGGCTTGCTGGTTGAGGCGCTGGATCTCACTGGCAGACTGGGTCACCATATCAGCAACTTTACGTGATTGCATGCGTACCTGCTCAACGTCTGAAGCAATATTGTCGGCAACCGCGCCTTGTTCTTCTGCCGCGGCGGCGATCTCGATACTGCGATCAGCAATATACTGGTTCTTTTCTGAAATCAGACCAATATCCTGGCTGACGGAGGTCATCATCTGTTCACTGGATTCAGCATTACTCACCGTCTGGTGCATCACTTTCATCAGACTCTGACTGTTGTTTTGCAGCGCTTCAATCATTTTCTGGATTTCAACCGTGGCATTCTGTGTACGGCCAGCCAGAGTGCGAACCTCATCGGCAACAACCGCAAAACCACGGCCTTGTTCGCCAGCGCGTGCCGCTTCGATTGCCGCGTTGAGTGCCAGTAGGTTGGTTTGTTCTGAAATAGCATTAATGGTGGTGACTACGTCATCAATCTGAGCAGCGTTGCTATCTAGTTCGGCCACGGCTTCCGCGGCTGAATTGATCTCAGTACCCAGTTGGTTAATGGCCGTGAGGGTTTGGGTGACTTGTGCCAGGCCCTGCGCCGTTACTTGTGTTGCTTCGCTGGTCTGGGTTGACGTGTCCTGTGCATGGCTGGCAACTTCACGAACAGAACCTGCCATCTGTTCTGTGGCACTGGCCAGAGAATCAATGCGTTCTTGCTGCTGGTTGGTTAAGCCTTCGTTTTCACTGCTGCGCTGGCGAAGCTCAGAGCTGATTTGCTGAATTAACGCGATAGCTTCCTGAGTCGCTTTGACTAACTGATGCTCACGTTCGGAAACGCGATCGACAGTTTGTGCGATCAGATTAAATTCATTACGGGCAGGGGCATAGTTGATGCGTGCTGCAAGATCACCATCAGCGAGACGCTTAACGGCCTCGTAAATGTTAAACAGAGCGCCGCCCATAAACGTCATGATGTAGTGCAAACACAGAATAATAAACAGACAGGCGGCAGCAATAATAGCGGTATGGGTAATCGTTAGTTCAGAAAGCAGGCTAGGTTGCGCTTTCGTTGTCAGGCTGTAGCCAGCGTTTGTAACCTGGGTGGTTTCAACCCCGTTGGTACCAATCTGAATATTACTGTTTGTCAGAATACGGCTGACATCGCCTTGGTTAAGATCGGATTGTGCAATCAGAGTGGCAACGGTGTCCATCTCTTGTTGTAGCAACCGACTTTGCTGGCTCTGTGAGGCATCCATCAATGTCATACTCACAACTATGATGGCCAAAAGCGGGGCAAAAAAGAGGATTAAAAAGTTTTCCTGCATTTTTACATCTACAAGATATTTATCGATCCAACGGAATGCAACTTCTTTCATTATTAGTATCCTGACAGTTGGTGTAAGTAGCGCGACCTATTAAGTTGTTCGTATTATGAATGCAAATGGAAATTAAATACGTTGATGCTAGTGACCTGGCTCACGTTAAGGTGAAAAATATTTTGAAGGTTGCGGTATGAAATGAGAGTAAATGCACTAAATGGCGGGCGTCGACTTTAAATCGGTCTGATAAAGACTGCCTGAGCGACAGTCTTCAGATTTAGAAGCAAAGTATGGCGATCATCATTTTAAGTACTGGACATGAGCCTCCATTTCTTCACCAATTTCTTTGCGCATATTCATTAATTTAATCGCGGAATTTCGCAATTTTTTATCTTCATCTGTTTGCGGAATCCATTCAGGAATTGGTGTCGGTTGCCCATCTTCATCAACGGCAACCATAATGACAATGCAATGTGTGGTTAAGCGTCTTTCCAGCTGTTTCGGATCGCTTGCCTGTACATCAATGGCAATGTGCATTGAAGATCTGCCGGTATAAATGACCTTGGCACTGACTTCAACCAGATTCCCCACATGGATTGGTGCGACAAAACGGATCCCCCCGGCATAGGCGGTAATGCAATACTTGGCACTCCAACCCGCCGAGCAGGCATAGGCCGCCAAATCGATCCATTTCATTACTGCGCCACCATGAACCTTGCCGCCAAAGTTAACATCACCGGGTTCGGCTAAAAATCTGAGTATGATGTCGCGCTGTCCACCTTCCATATAGCAACCTTACAAGTGTTAAGGAAATGATGTAATTCTGTGATTGATTATTTCATCATTGTAAGGTTATTGATAGTTCAATCGTGGTTAATACCAATCGGGATCATTATCCCGACTGGTATAACAGCAGCTTGTTCTTTTCTTCAGTTCCGTAACCGGTATTAGTTCGACGTGGACTAATACCGACTGAATATAGCGTGGTTACTTGTTATCACTATCGTCATCGGAAGGAGCACCTTTAGCGTGTTTCTCATTGCGCTCATCAAGTGTACTTTGATCCTCTTTTTGCTGTTCGATGATTGTCTCTGCTTCGTCTTTTTTTGACGAAAAAAAATCTTTTAATCCTTTCGTCCATTCAAACATGATGTTGACCCTCTATTGCTTCTGCAATGGCTATTTTGTAATGCGTAGCCATCTACAGTTTAGTATTTATTGCTGGCAAATGATGATCAATATAGCGCTATGGATGGGCTGCACCCCGTCTGTTTATGTTGAGTAACAGTGCGGGGTGCTTGTCTTACTTAAGTAAGCTTATGACCTTGTTATAGTCAGGTACGGAACCTGAGTGGCATAACTGACCATCAATCGCGACTGCAGGTGTACTCATTACGCCTGCTTTCATGATCAATTCCAGATTTGTTACTTTTTCAAGTTGGATCTCCACCCCCAGCGATGCTGCGGCCTGAGTGAAAAGATCAGCCGTTATTGAACAATTTTTACAACCAGAACCATAGACCAGTACGTGTTTCATCGTTGACTCCTTAAAATACAACGTAGTTGAACAGCCATCCCACCACCGTGAAGGCGAGGAAGAGATAACTGAAAATGATAAATAGAAGGCGGTAAGTCATAACCTGTTTCAGCATCATGAATTCCGGCAGGCTGGCTGCAACAGCACTCATGCAGAATGCCAGGGTGGTTCCGAGCGGCACGCCTTTGGTTAATAACGTTTCCATGATGGGAACAATCGCAGTGGCATTGGTGTACATAGGAATCGCGATCAGCGATGCCACAGGTACAGACCACCATTGACCCGCTCCCAAATTTTCGCTGATCCAAGCTTGCGGGATAAAGCCATGTATAAAGGCACCAATACCAACACCAATAATTACCCATTTCCATATTCTGGTAATAATCATCATGGTTTCTTGTTTCGCAAATTGATGGCGATCTTTCAGCGTTAGTGTTTTGTGTTCAGCGGATACTTGAGACACTGCCTCGGCTCCAGCGGAATATTGATTTGCAAGAAATGGCTGCAGCCAGCGTTCGGCTCTCAAGGCGTCGATGAGGATCCCACCTGCAATGCCAAGCAGCAGGCCAATAGTGATGTAAGCGAGCATGAACTTGAAACCAAGCAGGCTACCCAACAAGACAATAGCGACTTCATTGATGAGCGGAGAGGTCAGTAAGAAGGCCATTGTTACCCCTAATGGGATACGAGCAGACACAAATCCCATAAACAGCGGGATGGAACTGCACGAACAAAAAGGGGTGACGGAACCAAAAATTGCGCCAAGAATATAACCCAGAAAACGGTTCTTACCTTGCAGGTAATCACGAACACGTTCAACGTTGAGAGAAGCGCGAGCCAGGGCAATAAAATAGATCAGCCCGAACAATAACGCATAAATTTTAGAAGTGTCTTCAATGAAGAAATGAACGCCATCTGCCAGTCGGGAGCCAGGTTCAAGCTGTAAAACTGAGTAACTGAGCCAGGAGGCGAACTGCGTAAATATCGATAACATGGATCTTTTCTCGCTATGTATTATGGTAACTAACACGAAGCAAGGTCGAAAAGGATGCAATTATCTTCAGGTATTTTTCATAGTTTGTGGCGTGGAACATAACTACATACTTTTTGCTCCGCGAATTTTACCTGGCAGGCACAGGTCAGATGTTGTTTCAGTTTTTGTCGTGCTCGCTGAATACGAGATTTTGCACCTGCTGTAGAGATGTCTTTTAACTGAGCATAATCAGCCTGAGTCATTCCGTTTAAATCACAGCATTCAATCACATCTCTGTCTTCATCATCTAGCTCTGAGAGTACCCGAGGTAAACATGATAAAAGACCCATGATTGGGGCTTTTTCTTGTGCGGTAATACCTAAATCAGCGGTGAGTTTATCAACCGGGTGCTGAGTTCTTATATGGTCTATCAGTGTGTTGCGGACCATTTTAAATAACCAGGATCGAGCATTGTCTAAGGAGCAGAATCTTTCCTGATGCTTCATAGCTTTAAGGAAGGTTTCTTGCATCAGATCTTCTGCTTGCTCAACATCGTGGGTTTTGCATATCAGCCAGGCTTTAATGTCGCTTTCATTATGCTGCCAGGCTTGCATCAGACATTTCATCTGTGACCCCCATATAGATAACTGATTAAAATTATTTTCACTGTAAATAATACCGAACAGTAGTGCTTCACATAGAGTGTATTAATGTGATGGCTAAGAACATTTTTTCAAGGGCTTGTCATGTTTTCTTAAGCCACGGAAATTCAGACATAGCTAACCCGCGGGATAGTAACCAGACAGACACACGGCGTCGATTTGGCTTAATCAATAGTTGGTGGTGAGTAATTGTATAGGAAAACAGCAGTCTGATGGTAAAGCCCACTTTTGCTCAAAAAACTGGAAATAAACATACACAAATCACAGACACATGATACTATTCGTGTCGGCTGTAATTCAGACCTATTTATATGCAAAATTATGTTTTAGAAAACCTTCGCTGCACCGCTTTACCGAGTATGTTGTTATGAAGATTTCCACTCATAAGTTTCGTTCACGTAAATAATTCTTGTTCTGGCTAAAACCGCATTATTGCGAATTATTTTATTGAAAAATTTTGGAGACATCATGTCTAAGACAACTGGTATCGTTAAGTGGTTTAACGAAGAGAAAGGTTTCGGTTTCATCACTCAAGACAACGGCGGCGCAGACGTATTCGTACACTTCCGTGCAATCGCTTCTGAAGGCTTCAAAACTCTTGCTGAAGGTCAAAAGGTTTCTTTTGACGTAGAACAAGGCCAGAAAGGTCCTCAAGCTGCAAACGTAGTTGCTCTATAATTTAGAGTCTATGTAACCAGTATAAAAAATGTCGGCGCTGCCGGCATTTTTTTTTGCCTGCCATTTGAGTTTAAGACTAAATTGAAAGACCAACAGCCTCCATCAGAACGCTGTTGGAGGCTGGTCTGTGTTCGATGAGCACCAGCTCAACCCCGTGAGGGGGCAGTATGCTGCTAATTGCGAGTTCTTCACCGCGGTGCGACACCTGATTGACGGTAAGATGTGCGTAGCGGTTATTTTCAAGGTTGTTATCACCTTGAAGCGCACTGGAATGCACCTGAATCGGTAGCTGAGTACCAAGAGCTCCTTAAGTAATAGCTGGGCGCATGTAATATCATGCGTCTGTTATAAAATAACCCCCAGCCTTGCTGGGCGTTATCGTTTTTACGTTAGCACTCTATTTATTAACTGCTTTAATGGTGCTGATGATTTCTATCAATTTGAGTCATATCTTGCCCTCCAATACACTGTACTGTCTACCCACTTAATACCACTTTTCATAATAACTGGCCGAGCTGCGAGAATGAAAAGGCACTGGTACAAGGCGTTTGTTTGGGTAAATGCACTCTGGAGGCAAAGATGGCGGGATCAACGGACATTCTACTGCTTATTACTGAGCTGAGCTCCGGGCTGGAAGCATCGGGTTGCGGGCTGTTAACCGGGGCTTTGCGAGCCGGTGAGCACCTGGCGATATCGGGAGGTTCGGGCTGCGGAAAAAGCAGTTTGTTGCAGGTACTGGCCGGTTTACGCCCAGCGGTTCATGGCGTTTTTAGCTGGCAGGGCCGGGACGTTTCGGCGAATGATCTTGCCTGGTGGCGACAACAGTTCTGCTATCTGCCACAACAGCCTGTTATGGGGGCAGACACCATAGGTCAGGTCCTTCGATTACCGTGGACGCTGAAAGCGATGTCGGCGTCTCTGCACCCTGCATCTAGCCCGGCTCCTTCCTCTGAACCCGATGAGACATTATGCCGTGAAGCGCTGGATCGGGTCGGTTTGACCCAGCCACTTGAGTATGCGGTTGCCCAGCTATCTGGTGGTGAACAGCAACGGCTGGCGATAGCCCGGGCCCTGTTGATGCAGCGTCCGTTGTGGTTATTGGACGAACCTACCTCGGCACTGGACGCTGTCAGTCGAGACAAGATCATGACGCTGCTGGATACGGTGGCTCCGGCAAGGGTGTCGGTGTCTCATGATCCGGTCTGGCTAGCTGCCAGTGACTATCACCATCGCATGGAGCTGATCAATGAATAATGCTGTTGAGATCAGCAATCTGGCACTGGCTGGATTTTATCTGTTATTACTCATTCCCCTGTTTCTTTTTCATCGCTGGCAACTGGGCTTAAGCCGAACGCTGATTGAAGCCGTATTGCGTATGACTTTGCAGTTGGCGGTTGTGGGTATCTACCTGCAGACTCTGTTTGACTGGCAGAATCCGGGCTTGAATGTGTTATGGCTGACTGTGATGGTCTTGATTGCCGGATTCAGTATTTGCCGCAGGGCTGAGATGAATGTTCGCAAAGTGCTGCCTGCGGTGTTGTTGGGGCATGTTGTTGCGCTTGTTGTTGTTTTACCCGCAATGCTGGCAGGGGTAATTCAGGCAGAACCCTGGTGGCAGGCGCAGTATATGATCCCGGTCGCGGGTATGTTGTTGGGTAATTGCCTGACGGCGAACGTGCTGGCGCTCGAACGCTGGTACAGCAGCCTGCGTGATAAACAGAATGAATATCAGTTTTATCTGGCGTTAGGCGCGCCCAATCCAGGTCAGCCTTTTATTAAAACGGCGGTGAAAGCGGCATTGGCCCCTCAGTTGGCTACAATGGCGACCTTAGGTATTGTCAGCTTACCGGGTATGATGACAGGGCAGATCCTCGGCGGTACCGAGCCGATCTTGGCGGTGAAATACCAATTGGTGATCATGGTGGCTATTTTCATTGCGGGCATACTTTCTGTTACGACGTGTCTGGCGTTTGTCAGCCGCTTTGCGTTTAATCGCTACGGTCAGCTGACACTTTAAAATGATAGTCCCCATTTGGGGACAATGTCCTGTTTAATAAGCTCTGAATGCCGAGTTTATATTCAATGTGTTCTATATTTGATTCCCAGTTATCTAGTCCTCTTCCACATAAATATGTCATCCCGGAATCGAGAAACGAGATATCCGGGATCCAGCTCTAACCGCGTGCTCCTTAGATTCCGTATAAGTTCGTGCCTCACTTTACGGAACGACGAAGGTGGTGACTGAATTCGTCAAAACTTCTGTGATGAAGTACTAGAGGGTATAGTTAAATTGCCAAGTTGATTATTGAGTTGATTATTGAGTTGATTCATGGTCAACGGTCGAAGACGCAGGGTAAAAGGCCGGGCTGGCCATCAGTTTGGCAACCAGTTCATTTTGACGGGTCGTGCCGGTTTTTTTCATCACGCGCTTAATATACGTCCGTACCGTCTCATATGATAAGAAGTGTAAATCGGCGATTTCTGCCGGGGAGCGGCCGCAGACCAGTTCGCAACATACTTTTCCTTCATTTTGGGATAGATCGAATAAATCACGGAGGATCTGTAAATCCAGAGTAGGTTGTTGATCGCTGTTATAAATAAAAATGGCGAGGCCTTTATCTGCTCCGTTGGTATCTTGGACTAATGGAGTCAGGGTTAAAGCTAATGCCGGATAGCTGTCTGAAATCAGGTGAAGAGTTTGCACACTGCTCTCGTCTAAGCAGCGTTGAATCGCTTGCTGTACTTTGCCGTTTTTACTTGCGGCGGTCCATTGAAGACGTCGGTTGACGATTTTCAGCGGTGAAGATTTAGTCAGAAAGTTATCAGCCTTTTGATTGCAGTGACACACGTTGCCAACATTATCTAGCAGTATTACAGGCAGTTGGATTTGATCGAAAAGGAGCTGGGTTAACAAACGTTGTTTGTCTTGGGCAATTTTAATATGGAACAGCTGCGTTGCATGCTGCATATGGGGGATTAATTTTTCGAGCAAAACCTTTTCGTCCGGGGTAAATGCGCCTTGCTCTTTGCTGCGGTGGAAATACATCTGACTAACCCACTCCTTGTCGGTGGCCAGTACTGCGCCGATCACATAACGAATGTTTAACACACCGTTTAAGCCCTGAAAAAAGTCAGGGTGGGTTATTTTAACTGCTTCAGCTTTTGCGTCATCTGCTGTGATCAATGTTCCGGGTGAAGAGGTTGTCAGTTCTTGGATAAGAGGATCTTGCTTTTCAAAGTTCTCAAAAAACAGTGAAACATCCGCAATATTAAGGCCATCCATCCAAATAACCTTCACCTCATCGGTGTTGTTATTGACCATAATAATGGCACCGGAAAGCAAATTACACTTTTGTATTAGTTTACTCAGAAAAGGTTTGAAACCTTGCGGATCAACCAGAGAGCTGTAGAGTGATTTAACTAGATCGCTATAGTTTAAATTCTTCATACACATCCCTGTTTTCTTTTTGATATGGATTTTATTTTAATATGTATATTTAGATTACAAATCTATCAGGTTTATGTGTAGCAGCATCGTAGGTAGCGCACAACTTCTATATATTAGACTGTTCGGCATAGATGCAAGTGCAGATATTAATTTGCAATATAACAATATAAATAGAGCGGTTGCTCTGGGCGGTTAAAAAATGACAGAGGTTAATGCTGCAGCAAAAAAATAATTTGGAATTTTAATTTTTTTCAAATGTTTAGTTTAATTGTTTTCAGCGTGGTTGAAACATAACCGATCCTAGGTTAATCATTAAAACGTTCGTCTGTCTGGCGAGTGAGTTCTTGCAGGGATTGCGAAATATTCAGCTCCAAGCAAGCCTGTTGTGACAGATTAGCCAATGCCGGAGTCAGCATTAATAACTGTTGTTTAACCCGCTTACGTAATGTATCGAATGACTCTTGCGCGCCCAGCCGTTTACCCTCTAGCATTACCGGCTGCAGTAATGGTTGTCCGTTTTCAGGCTTTTCTGTTTCCAGGCAAAGCTGATCGAAGGCGAGTTGTCCATCATCCTTCACATGGCGATAAACTTGCTTGCAGCCAGGCCAGGTCGCTTTACCGTGGGAGCGTTTGCGACGCGGTATTCCCGCGTATTCCTGTAGCTTATAAGCACAATTGAGAAAAGGAGCATCTTCTGAGGTCGTCAGGCTGGTTCCAATACCGTAACCATCAATAGGTGCTTGTTGTTGCCCTAAGTGTTCGAGCAAATATTCATCGACACTGCTACTGGCAAAGATACCAATTTCAGAGTGGCCTGAACGATCGAGACGATCTCTTACCTTGATGGCCTCATGTCCCAGCTCACCGCTATCGATCCGCACGGCCTTGACAGATTTACCTTCGGCTTTTAACTGCTCTGCCAATTTAATAACCCGTTCAGCACCACGGCAAGTATCGTAGGTATCGATCAGCAATACGAGGTTATCCGGTTGGCTGTCTGCAAAATGACGGAACGCGTCAGTTTCCGAGTCATGGGCCTGAATATAAGCATGTGCCATCGTGCCAAAAATCGGAATACCGTATTGCTGACCCGCAAGGACATTTGACGTACCATCAAAACCCGCAATATAGCTGGCACGGGATGCCTGCATCCCTGCTTCCGCGCCGTGGGCGCGACGCAGGCCAAAATCGACCAACAGCTTATCGGCAGCAGCAAGCCGGCAACGTGCGGCTTTGGTCGCGACCAGCGTCGGTAATTGCAGCAAATTAATCAATCGTGTCTCGATCAACTGCGCTTCCGGCAGAGAGGCAGTTATGCGCACAACCGGCTCATTGGCAAAAAAGAGAGTCCCTTCCGGCATCGCATCGACTTGCCCGGAAAACCGGAACTTACTGAGGTAATCAATCAGATTACTGCGGAAAAAACCGCTGTTGGCCAGATACTCCAGTTCTTCATCGCTGAACCGAGCCTGGGTAAGAAAATTAAGTAACGGCTCCAATCCTGCAGCCACCATAAAGTTACGTCGTGATGGCAGTTTTCGCACAAAAAATTCGAACACCGCCTTATCATTCATACCATGATCAAGGTAGCTCTGCACCATAGTAAGCTGGTAAAGGTCTGTTAGCTGCGGGCTATCATAGAATGCCATTCTCCAGTACCTCCCCCCGAATACTGGTGGCTCCGGCCTTTTTCATCCGGGCAATCGCATTATCACCATCACCGGGGTTCAGGTTTACAGCTCGTGTAGCATCTTCCAGCAGAACCACATCAAAGCCTTCCCTGATCCCGTCAAGTACCGTATTTAAAACACAGTAATCGGTTGCCAATCCACCAATAAACAAGCGTTCACAACCTTTGGTACGCAGCTGCTTACTGAGATCTGTGCACCTAAAGCCCGAGTAGCTATTTAATGTTGGCGTGTCGTCCTTGGAAATAATCTCGACATCTTCAGGCAGCCGGAGATCCCCGGCAAACTCAGCCCCGTGAGTATGCTGCACACAATGAGTCGGCCAGATACCGCCATTATTTTTAAAGGAGCAGTGATTCAAAGGATGCCAGTCACGGGTAGCAATAACGGGTAATTGCCGTTTCTGAAAGACTTTGATGTAGCCGTTAAGCACAGGAACCACCTGATCTCCGTCTGGTACAGCCAGACTTCCACCAGGGAGAAAGTCATTTTGCACATCTACCAGAATCAATGCGTCCCGCGATGTCAGTTTAAGTGAGCGGTGGCTATTCATCGTGTACTTCCCATGTATTATTTTTGAGCTTTTACCTAAGGTTAGTTCATTTTTAAGTACCCATTCTTTTAACTCGAACCTGATTTATGTTGACTAAAAAATGTTCACTTTTTAACCCTGAGTTTTACCATTTATCTTACTGGCATATGCAAAAATGCAACATACTTCAAGCATTTCAGAAGTGCGTTAATCTGTTGTGCAAATAAGCTCATAAACTGTATATGCTATTTTGGTATATGTGTGCAAATGCTTAGTCGTGGAGGTATAAGATGTCTGGTGTATTAGCGATGATACTGGCTGGGGGAGAGGGCTCAAGATTACGGCCATTAACAGAGGGCCGCAGTAAGCCCGCAGTACCATTTGGTGGGAGCTACCGGCTTATCGATTTTGCATTAAATAACTTTGTTAATGCAGATTTTTTACAAATCTATGTGCTAACTCAATTTAAGTCACAGTCCCTCTATAAGCACATGAAAAAAGGTTGGAGCCTGTCTGGTATCACAGACCGGTTTATTGATCCGATCCCGGCGCAGATGCGTAGGAATAAGCGCTGGTATTCCGGTACTGCAGATGCGATTTATCAGAATATTGCCTTTATAGAAATTGCAGCCCCTGATCAAGTTTGTATTTTTGGCAGTGATCACATCTATAAAATGGATGTAAAACAGATGCTGGATTACCACAAGGCCCAAAAGGCTGAGTTAACTGTATCTGCAATCAAAATGCCTTTAAGTGAAGCGAGCTCATTTGGGGTGATCGAGGTTGATAAAGAGGGACGAATGATCGGTTTTGAAGAAAAGCCGGCCAACCCTAAATCTATTCCCAACGATCCTGACCATGCGCTGGTTTCCATGGGGAACTATATTTTTGAAACTGAGACCTTGTTACATGAACTCGAAGAAGACGGCAATGACGACAATTCAAGCCATGACTTCGGGAAGGATATTATCCCTAAGCTTTATCCGAAAGGCCGGGTGTTTGTTTATGATTTCAGTACCAACGTCATTGAAGGAGAAACCGATCAGGTTTACTGGCGGGATGTCGGTACTATAGATGCGTACTGGCAGGCGCATATGGATTTGCTTTCTGAAGCGCCGCCGTTTTCTTTGTATAACCGCAACTGGCCGCTGCATTCCTATTATCCGCCGCTGCCCCCTGCGACCTTCCTTGATTGTGACTGCTGTAAAGTAGATGTGAATAACAGCCTAATTTCTAATGGTAGCTATATTCGGGGGGCGAAGGTCCACAACTCCGTACTCGGTTTTAGCTGTAACATCGGACACTGCAGCACAGTCAGCGAATCAGTTATCCTGGGAGATGTGAAGATCGGTGAAAACTGTTCAATTCGTCGTGCAATTCTTGATAAAGACGTTCAGATTGCATCGGGTACCGTGATTGGTGAAAACCTCGAAGAAGACAGAAAGAAATATCACGTTTCAGATGAAGGTATTGTCGTCATTCCCAAAGGTGCAAAAATTGGTTTCTAAGAAAGCCGTCTGCAATCAAGCCGCTTAAGCCTCTAACTTACATCAATGCGTCGGCACCTTAGCCGGCGCATTAATTTTTCGCCACGCCGCATGACTAAACGAAAGCGTAAATAAGAAATGCGCCAAATGCCCCGGCTATCACACCGCCAATACGACCAATCGGCTTGGCTAAAGATAAAGCCCACGACATTAACCGCTTGAAATTACGACGCCCTATAACAGCGAAGATAATAGCGGCAACTATAGAGATCCAACCAATAACCTCAATGACCAACGGAAATCTCGATACGTTGGATTGATATATCAGAAAAACACCAAGAACAAGTCTGACGGCAACAGCCAGAATATGCAGTATCGGCTTGTCTAGGTGATTGCGCAGAAAGCTGAATATAATTTCCGGTTTGATGATAATGACTATTCCTGCGAAAAGAGTCAGAATACCAAACAGTATGATCAATATGGTCATAATCGATTTCCTATATCAATATAACGCTGTAATCAAACCTGTGTTGCAGACATTGCCTTGTTAAGTATCGGATTGGTTTTTACCCTTTTGTAAAGCCCGTGCCTTTACTCCCCAGGTATAGACATAATGTCCGCCACTGACGACAACCATTATAATCACTAACCATAACCCGATTTGGAAACTACTCACTGGAAAGACCGGATACACCTGATGGGTTAACAGCATCAGGGCATAGAGAATCTGCACTGCGGTGCTGGCCTTGCCCCAAATACTCGGTGCCACGTCATAACGCCCGAACCGCCAGTGATAGGCGAGGGCACCAGTAATAATTACCACATCCCGCATCACGATAATTACGGCTACCCACCAGGGCAACAAACCCACCACGACAAAAGCGATATAAGCACTAATCAGCATTGCTTTATCGGAGAGCGGGTCAACGATAGCCCCGTAACGACTCTCGGCATTCATCTTACGCGCAAACCAGCCGTCGACACCGTCACTGAGCCCGGCAACGAAGGCAATCCACAAGACTGCCGGGTAGTTTTCGTCCAGGATCAGCAAGCAGATAGGCAGCGCCAGAATAAGGCGTAATGTCGTTATGATATTCGGGATCAGTTTGATTACACCACTAGTCATTAGACGTTAATCATCCGCTATTAAGCTGTATTCGCTGAGGTCTGTCTTATTCCAGTGTAAACCCGCATCAGGATTTCGACTTTGTTTTCCCTCTCAATAAAACCATCCCGATATTTATGGCTCCCGCAGTCCCGCTGATTTAATTGGGGTTTGATCAAAATCAATTCCTAAGTGTAATGGCGCATTTCTACCATTTTTCGGCTTACTACCACCTTTAGACCACTCGTGTGATGGTTATCATGACGGCAGAATTGGTTGTGATGTATTGATAAAGAAGTGGCAGATTTATGATTAGTAACAAGTGGCTAAATTTGCTGGGTTTTCTTCAGCAGCAAACCCATACATTCGCCCCCGATGCGCAACTAACTGATTTGCTCAATAGCAAATTTACCTTCTTAAAAAATCAGTTCAGTAACGTTAATCACGGTAACGATCCCCGTTATATCGATTGGATTGAGCACGAAACGTTTACAGCGGTACTCAGCGATGTCATGCGTGAACAATCTTTCACCGAAACAGAGTTGTGCTGTGCGTTTGATCTGTTGATATCGGCCAAACTTTTCCAGTTGGCACTGAGTGCGGTGATGAATCACCAGCAGGTGTTAGAAAAAGATAGCTTTGAGATCAAGCGCGGAATTGCAATGCAGCAACTTGGTGAGAACCAGCAAGCGGAACAGGCCTTTACTGCCGCGATCGCCATTAACCCGGATAATCATATGGCGCTGTTTCATCTGGGGTATATCCAGATTTGCAGCGGCAACATGGAAAAAGCAATCGGATATTTTAAAGAATGCACCGAGAAGGCACCTGACTTTGTCGGTGGCTATCAGAACCTAGCCGGTTGTTACTACCAGGATGAAGCGTTTGAGCACGCCGCGGAGTGTTGCGAGCAAGCGCATCGAATCGATCAGACGGTTATCTCCAGCTATATCACCGCAGTAAGTAGTTACCTTGCGTTAGGCCAGTTGGAAAAAGCCGGTGACTGGTTGCAACGTGCCCGCGAACATCAGATCGAGAACATTGAGCTATGTCGCCTGGGCGGTATCTGGGCCCACCAGAGCGGTAAACACCAACAGGCTATCTCTGAGTTGACGCGCTACCTTGAGGCTAAACCGGAAGAATTGGATGTGCTGGCGATCCGTGCTCAGGCACTGGCGGCAGACAATCAATGGCAACCCCTGCTCGCGGATCTCAATGTGCTGTTAGAGCTGGATCCGTTTGATGGCTGGAATCTTGAGCAGATGTTTCTCGCCTCTTATCACACTCAGCAATGGGAACAGGCCGAGCGGGTGATGGCAGAGCTATCCAAGATATCAGCCCATTACAAGGTCAGTCATCGTCGCCTAATTGAGGACATTCGCAAACAGCAGGCCATTCTGATGACGGCTGCAGGTTAACAATAGATTCTAATATATTCAGAGGTAAGTAATGGTAGGTAAAAAACACGCAGATGAAGCGGCTGCTAACCCTTCACGGCGTAATTTCCTCAAAATGGGGGGAGCTGCAGCGGCAACGGCGACTGTCGGCGCTGCCGCTGGCGCGGGTTTTGTGCTCGGTCGTGATCCGGATGCCAATGTCGGTTGGGGCAGAACTGAAGCCGGTAAGGACATGTACTTTAACCGCGAACCATTTCGGGTCGATGTGCCACCGACACTGAACGTGGTCGGTACTGTTGAACGTCCGGAATGGAGCGATCTTCTGTTCAACCGGGTACGCAGTATGGGCCGCTCGATCAAGAAAGATGGCTGGGTACCGACAGCAGACTGGGGTGATATCCCGGACCCTAGGGTACGCGCCTATTACGCCAAATACCCTGAACGCTGGAAAGAGATGTTATTGTCGTTCAGTGCGAAAGTGCAGCACGATGCGAACTATGAAAAGTACCGTGACCGGTTTGCGTTGTCATGGGCTTATGCTGGTGCATTCAACAAAGGCCTGCATTCAGATTTTCCACCTGAGCCTACAGAGCATCCTGATCAGGATGATTTTAAGTGGGTGCAGCGCGACCCTATGGAGTTCCAATCGCCGGCGCATGCTTCAAAGCTGATCAAGCAGATGGCGTTCAAATTTGGCATGAGCCTTGTCGGTATCACTAAGCTCGATCCCACTTTTGTCATTAAAAATATGATGCGTGGTGTACCGGAGTGGGGCGATGAAATTCCGAAGCACTGGAAGAACATCATTGTGTTTGGGGTGCCGATGAACTGGGATCCTATGTATGCTGCCGTTGGCTACTCCACCTCTTATGATGCCTATTACCGCGTCAAACAGGCTAGTGGCCTGATGGCAGCTTTCCTGGGTGAGCTGGGTTATTCTGCCCGTCCTCAGTTCCCGGGTGCCAGCTATGAAGTTATTATGCCGCCGATAGCTATTCAGGCAGGCCTTGGTGAGGCAGCCCGTAATGGAGTGCTGATGACGCCGGAAGTCGGACCGAATATCCGTTTGGCTGCAGTGATCACCAACCTGGATCTGGAGCTGGATAAGCCGGTTGATCTGCATATGAAGCACTTCTGTGAAAGTTGCAAAATCTGTGCAGAGGCTTGTCCGAGTGGTTCGATCAGCAAAGCCGACAAACCGGATGCTGTGGTACGCGGATTCAAGAAATATGAATTTAATCAGGATGGCTGCTGGCGATTCTGGAACCAGGGACCGACGCCTTCTGGCCTTGGTTGTCGCGTATGTATTGCTGTTTGCCCGTATACACGTAAGAACAACTGGATCCACGCATTGGTTAAAGAGACCGATCCACGCGATCCGACCGGGTTAACTCGTACCGCACTGTTGGGAATGCAGCACAATTTCTTCTATTACCCAGAAGCCGAGTCATTCCATCCGGAATGGACCGGAGGAAACTTCGCAAGTTATCACCAGCCACCAGAATGGATGCGCAGTGAAGACTATCTGAAAGTAGAGAAAACCTGGGAATATGACGGCAACTGGGAGGGTATTTAATGTTTCCGCAATCAACTGTATTAGATCCGTTATTCTGGATGTTATTAGGCGCGATCCAGGTTTTGGTATTTGCTGGTGCAAACCAGTGGGCGAAAGAGTATCAACTGGGCATGAACTGGTGGAAGTGGACGCTAGTGGGGGGCTGGTGGTTTAGCATGCTCTTGACCATTGCCGGGGCATTCACCTTATTAGGCGAAAACGAAGGGTATGCCGGCTGGTACTTCCTTGGCTTCGTCGGCACGCTGCTGGTGATCGGTGGCGCGGGAATACTGAAAGTACTCCTAATGCTAAAACCTAAGTCACAGCAGTTGGCATAGTCACACAAGACAAGCTAATACCAAATCCATTAATAATCTGAATGATTAGATAATTAAAGGAATTGGTATAACTGACATTAAAGCCTTGAAGGACCTAGGTTCTTCGAGGCTTTGTGAGGTCATATGAAAAAAAAACAACGCAAGCAGTCAAATAAGCTGGTCGATAAACTCGCCAGCGTGGCGTCAGTCCTGTTGCTGATCCTGGCCTGGTATCTGGGCGGATTACGTATTGCTGACAACCAAAACGACTTTCTTAATAACCTGCTGGTCGACGGTGACACGTTGCAGGCCGTCAGTTCCACCCTGTATCAGGGCACTGCTTCGCCGGAGTCGGATCCGGTTGAGTGGATCGGCATCGGTACCGGCATAGGCTATGGCGGTGAGATGGAGGTGGCGCTGACGACATCACCGCAAGGTGAGATCAAGCGCATCGCAGTCCTGTCTTCGAAAGACACTTCTTCCTACCTGGAAAAGGTGGTACAGGGTAAGGTCATCGATAACATGGTGGGGCAGAATATTAAAACCACCGTCGATGTTGATGGCATTAGCGGGGCGACCTTATCTTCAAACGCGCTGGTACAAGCTGTTAATGCTGCCGCCGATCCTGTCCGTAACCAGCAGTTTGGCTTTACCTTAAGCGATCAAACCAGTGAACTACCACATTTTCGCTGGCTGGATCTCATTGCGGTGCTGATGTTTGCTGCTGCAGTGTGGGTGAGTAGAACCCGCCACCCGAAAAAAATTGCGTTTAACTGGGCTATCTTGCTGACGTCTATGGGTTTGTTTGGATTCTATTCTGCCACCTTATTTTCTTCTTCAACGATGGGAATTCTGGTTTCAGGCTCCTGGATGTCTGGGCTTGCTAACTATACGGCATTGATTTTACTTATATTAAGTGCTGGCTATATTCTGGTGTTTAATAAAAATGTTTATTGCCAAAGTCTGTGCCCGTTTGGCGCAACCCAAGAGTGCCTGGGGAAAATCGGCAATGCCAAAGCGGTGACATTCAAGCATGGCTTTTTTGTTTGGTTCCCGAGAGTTATCTTGCTTGCGACATTGTGTTTTGGAGTCTACTTCCGCAACCCGGCGTCGTTCTCTTATGAACCCTTCGGCATTATGTTTGGCATGATTGGTCCCCTGTATCTGTTTGTGTTGACAGTGCTGGTGCTGATCACATCTTTAATGGTGCGACGACCGTGGTGTCGATCCTTGTGTCCGATGAATGCGATGACCGACTTTTTGAAATTCAATAAAAACTGGGCTAAGCAGTCGTTGAGACGTCGTCCAAAGTCCCAGGCTAATCAGCGAACGGTTAAAGCTGCGGGAATGGCAACGAAATCTGGCGCAGTGATATGGCGTGAAGAGGCGGCTGACCGGAGTAACGTATCATGAGAAAAAAGATAATGGCGGTGTTTTATACCCTGGCATCTGTGCTGACTCTGACGCATATTGGAACACGGCTTGTCACTATGAATAATGCACAGCTGAGTGACCAACCGCTGTACGTGATCTCTCAGGAGTCGGATACGGCGACAGGAGAGCAGGAGAACCAGCAAGCGGTGGATTATCTCATGTGGGCACAGAAGTATAATAAACAAGTAGAATAAATAATTAGTGGAATTGGTATAACTAGCATCAGGCTAGCCCGGGCACCGCAGGCCATGGTTTTGTTAGGGACTGTTAGCGGTGCCCCTCGATCGTATTGCAATTATCGTTGCTGTTACTTTCAAGCAGAATAACTAACAATCGCGTGATGTAGACTACCGCAAATGATGAAGGGATCCACCCAGGGGAGTGCTAATGGATCAACAAGATATTCACGGCGTGGAACTAGAACAAATGAGAACGGAGTTGGAATTCACCATATCCACCATCGCGCAATTGTTTGATGAGTTTGAACCAAGTGTATTCGCGAAGCCACACCGTGTCAGTTTTAATGCGATTATTTATATCGCCAAAGGGCAGGGCGAGCATCATATCGATCATAAATTGTACCGATACAAACCCGGCACCATCATGTTTCTTTCCCAGTATCAAGTTCATCACTTTGATTATAATCCCGATATTGAGGGGTATGTGGCTTCGTTTAAAGATGAGATGTTGTATTACGGCAATGATGATCCTTACGAAAGCAAAATAAAAACGGCCCTCGAAAATGTTAACTGTATTTATGATTCAGATGAAAAGTATAGCTTTTATTTCGAACAATTGTCGCAAGAGTACCTGAACCAGCAAGATAACCTTAGCGGAGAAATTATCCGCAGCACGATGCGGACAGTGATGCTAAAAACGCTGGTTCGGCATTATCAGTCGTGTTTAACGCATCAGAACAGGTCGCCTGATGCGCTTGATTTTATGCGGTTAAGAGAACTCATTGAGTCCCATTATAACGATACCCGCACTGTGGCGGATTATGCCCGGATGATGGGGAAAACAACCAAAAAAATCAATCAGATAGTTAAGGATAATACCGGCAGGACGGGAAAGGAGCTGATCGATGACCGGGTGATGCTCGAAGCAAAACGGCTGCTAGCTTATAGCCAGTATTCGATTACAAATATTGCGGTGATTTTAGGATTCAACGAAGCAACCAATATGACCAAGTTCTTTCGCCGCCATACCGAACTGACACCAAAAGAATTTCGCGAGCTGTGCCGTCATAATGTGGCTAAAAGCTATTAATCTACTCTCCATATTTATCTGCTAACCAGAACGGCAAACCGCTACTATTAAAGCAGAACGGGTATTGCTTTTCGTACCGCTCCTCGCTGATGCTGAACCAAAGCTATTACATGAATCCGAGATCAGCGCTGTTGATTTCTGATTTATTTGGATAAAACCAGATTTTATTGCTTTTCAAACCAACCGTAGACCCACGACGACATAATTACAAGCTCTCAAACGGAAGCTAAATCACTAAAATATAATAATTTAGTGACTAAACTAGGATGATACCAATCGGGATGGTTGTCTCGATTATTATGATCTAACTGTCATATTAAGAGGGACATGTATGCCAATTAAACCTCTGAGCAGTGACAAGCTGTATCGTGTGTCTGAATTGAATGATCTTAGTCCGGATGTGTGTAAATCGACTAAGCACCTGATTCCGTTGGATGAAATTGTGGGACAGGAGCGAGCGCAGCAAGCTGTTGAGTTTGCAATGTCCATTAAAGAGAAAGGCTATAACATTTATGCCATAGGTCGTAATGGTCTGGGTAAGCGTACGATGATGCTGCGTTACCTGCATCGCCATGAACTCAATGGCAATAGCCGTACGATCTATGATTGGTGTTATGTGGTTAACTTTGAGGAAACCCGCAGCCCGAAAGTGCTCAAGTTACCTGCAGGAATCGGTAACCAATTCAAAAAAGACGTTGAAAAGCTGATGATGCGTTTGGTGAAAGCCTTGCCGCTGGCTTTTGACAACGAGATGTACTATTCCCGCTCGGAAACGTTAAAAACCCAATTAGCGGAGAAGCAGGAGACCGCATTGGTTAACCTGACCAAGGAAGCCAAAGAGAAAAATATCAGCCTGGCGCTAACCACTCAGGGTGATTACCAGCTTGTCGCTTTAAATGGTGAAGAGCCGCATACTGAAGAAACGTTTGATGCCTTGTCGGAAAAAGAGCAACGCCAGTTTGAAGCGGTCATCGCAAAACTGGAAGTGAAGCTGCGCGGTATAATACGCCAGCTGACTGAATGGGAAGAGGAGTTTTCCGATAAGCTCGAAAAGCTGAATGAAGAAGTGGCACTGGAAGTCTTGAGCCATTTTATTAAAACGCTGCAAGAGCAGTACCACTCCCTGCCTGAGGTGAAAGCGCATTTATCGGCGATGCAGAAAGATATTTTGGAAAACCTCGATATTTTCCTGGAGGAAAGCGAAGAGCAGGTCGCTCTGGCTTATGCGGCGCTTGATAAGAAGATGCCCCGTCGCTATCAGGTGAATGTGTTAGTGAGCCAGGATGAGCATAAGTTTCCGATAGTGGTGGAAGAGAGCCCGAACTACCATGCCATTTTTGGTTATGTCGAAAATGCGACCTACAAAGGCACCGTGTTCACTGACTTTTCATTGATTCGCTCGGGGAGTTTGCATCGTGCAAACGGTGGCGTACTGATGATGGATGCGGTGAAAGTACTGGAGCGGCCCTATGTGTGGGATGGCCTGAAGCGTGCGCTGCGTTCACGCAAGTTGAACTTAAGTTCGCTGGAGCGGGAAGTCACCCTGTCCGGAACGATTTCATTAGATCCGGAGCCGATCCCATTGGATGCCAAAATCATCTTGTTTGGCGATTATCAGACTTATCAGTTACTCCAGCATTATGATCCTGAATTTAGTGAGCTGTTCCGGGTGACCGCCGACTTCGAAGATGAAATGCCCCGTACCGATAAATCGGAAGAGCATTATGCACGATTCATCTCCAGCATTATCCATGATAACGATATGCTTCATTGCGATCGCCGGGCAATCGCTCGGATCATTGAATATAGCTCACGTCAGGTTGAAGATCAGAACAAACTGTCGCTGCACTCTGCAGACATTGCTAATTTACTGCGCGAGACAAACTATTGCGCCCGATCGATGAATGCCACGGTGATCCGCAGTAGCCATGTCGAGCAGGCATTAATGAACCAGGAAAAGCGCGTCAGCCGATTAAAAGATCAGGTGATGCAGAGTTTTATGAACGGTACGACCCTGATCGATACCCAAGGTGATGCCGTCGGTCAGATCAATGCACTGTCGGTGATTGCAACCTCAGACTATCAATTTGGCGCACCAAATCGCATTACTGCCACGACGGCGTTTGGTGAAGGTGATGTGTTTGATATTGAGAGGAAAGTAAAGCTTGGTGGCAGTATCCACTCGAAAGGGGTCATGATCTTATCGGCCTATCTGGCATCGATTTTTGGTAAAACCGCCAAAATACCGCTGTCCACGCATCTTACATTCGAGCAATCGTACGGTGGCGTGGATGGTGACAGTGCATCAATGGCAGAATTATGCGCCATTGTATCAGCCTTTTCTCAGCAACCGTTGCGTCAGGATATTGCCATTACGGGATCGATGAACCAATTCGGTGATGCCCAGCCTATCGGTGGGGTGAACGAGAAAATTGAGGGCTTCTTTGATGTTTGTACGATTAAAGGACGTCTGTCAACGCAAGGGGTGATTATTCCTGAGTCTAACGTTCACAATCTGATGTTGCGTAAAGATGTGATTGAAGCCGTTGAGAAAGGTGAATTTCATATCTGGGCTATTGGTCATGTGACGGAAGCCATTGAGATCTTTACCTCAAAATTGGCAGGGACATGGAATGAAGAAGGCGGATATGCCAGTGATTCTATCTTTGGCATCGCTCAGGCAAAATTGAATGCCTTAAGAAAATAACGCGATAGTGTGGATCAGGCTGCCTAACAGGCAGCCTTTTTTTGTTTGCCCAGCAAAGCTGGCAAACCCGTTCACTTGAAAGATAGTGGAGTCACCCCGGCTAAGGGGAAGACAATCCGAATGGCAAGGGCGTCACTGGCTAACGGTGGGGTCTGAAGGAAGC
>NZ_PYMC01000008.1 GCF_003026475.1 Photobacterium lipolyticum | reverse complement strand
TAAATAATGGTGCGCGCGGGAGGATTCGAACCTCCGACCGCCTGGTTCGTAGCCAGGTACTCTATCCAGCTGAGCTACGCGCGCACTAAATCGGTGTTACAACAACCAAGATCACTACGGTATCTTCATTGCTTATAAATAATGGTGCGCGCGGGAGGATTCGAACCTCCGACCGCCTGGTTCGTAGCCAGGTACTCTATCCAGCTGAGCTACGCGCGCACTGATGTTATTTATTGTGTATCTTTCTGCTTAGAAAGATATGTTGCTGAAACTAAAATAAACCACCGAGTGGCCATCTTTTAGGAACAACTAAAGAATGGCGGTGAAGGAGGGATTCGAACCCTCGATACGGGATAAACCGTATACTCCCTTAGCAGGGGAGCGCCTTCAGCCTCTCGGCCACCTCACCACACAAATTTACTGGTGCGCGCGGGAGGATTCGAACCTCCGACCGCCTGGTTCGTAGCCAGGTACTCTATCCAGCTGAGCTACGCGCGCACTAAATCGGTGTTACAACAATGAAAATCACTTCGTAATAATTCATTGCTTATAAATAATGGTGCGCGCGGGAGGATTCGAACCTCCGACCGCCTGGTTCGTAGCCAGGTACTCTATCCAGCTGAGCTACGCGCGCACTGATGTTATCTATATCGTATCTTTCTGCTTAGAAAGATATGTTGCTGAAACTAAAATAAACCACCGAGTGGCCATCTTTTAGGAACAGCTAAAGAATGGCGGTGAAGGAGGGATTCGAACCCTCGATACGGGATAAACCGTATACTCCCTTAGCAGGGGAGCGCCTTCAGCCTCTCGGCCACCTCACCGCAAATTTGATGGTGCGCGCGGGAGGATTCGAACCTCCGACCGCCTGGTTCGTAGCCAGGTACTCTATCCAGCTGAGCTACGCGCGCACAATAAATTTGGTTTACAACAACAAGCCGCCAAAAACATCAACATCTCATTGCTTTTAAATGATGGTGCGCGCGGGAGGATTCGAACCTCCGACCGCCTGGTTCGTAGCCAGGTACTCTATCCAGCTGAGCTACGCGCGCACTGTAAAACTGTTTCCGCAACCCTTAAAAAGGAATGGCGGTGAAGGAGGGATTCGAACCCTCGATACGGGATAAACCGTATACTCCCTTAGCAGGGGAGCGCCTTCAGCCTCTCGGCCACCTCACCGTCTTGCGGGGGCTCATATTACTGCCAAGCCAAAATAAGTCAAATACTTTATTGCCAAAAAACGACAATCGCAGCATGCATGGATACTTAATAGTCAATACGACAACTAAACCAACGTAACTACCGAAATATCTGGCGTATTTTCAATAAATCAGGATCGGAGGATGAATAGTCACTGGATTTCTTCAGACACAAAAAAGGCCAGCGGGAATGGCCGACCTTTTCCGAATTAGTAGTTACCAGAACCTTGAGTACCAGCTTCTTTTTCCGCTTGAATTCGCATATAGATTTCTTCACGGTGAACAGATACTTCTTTCGGTGCATTAACACCAATGCGAACCTGATTACCTTTAACGCCTAGTACGGTGACAGTTACTTCGTCACCAATCATTAGCGTCTCACCTACGCGACGAGTCAAAATTAGCATTCGTGTGCTCCTTGAGTTATCTCGGTTTTATAAGAATTTAACGTTTATTATCCAACAATATTTACGAGCCCGTATTAATAAGCTCGTAAATGGTCACTGATCAAGAAACAGCGAGAAGTGGTCGATTATCCAGACTTTCTGGCTCAACCACAAACCTTTTGTGGACGACATCTACAGCTAATTGATGATCATCCTCATTTATCAACAGAGAAAGACAATGAGCAGATCGTTTTTTCTGACGAACCAGAACGCCAGCTTCCGCGAGTACAGCACAAACATGATCAACTTTGTTCTGCACGTTATTGCCGACTACCGATAGGGTTGAAACGGCTGCCACCTGGTGCATCTTTTTATCCAGCACGAGTTTTAGACGTGCCAAATCTTCATTTGCTGTAACGATTTGTGTTAAATCCGCAGCGACCGCCTTACACCAACACTGCATACCGAACAGGTTAAGCTGTTCCTGTAATTCAGAGACTGGCATATCAACATCAAGCAGTGTCTGCTGATTTTTTAGTGCTATTCCCACGACATCAGATGCAGCAGAGGATTCGAAACTTACCAGCGTTCCCTCCCCTTCTTCAAACGAAGAAAGCACCCTCAGTGGAACACCGTGCTGTCGTGCATATTCAACTGACTGTAATTGTAGCACTTTCGCACCGTTTCGCGCCATTGAAGTCATATCATCGAAATGAACGACATCAAGGCGACGAGCTTGCGGTACTAAACGCGGATCGCATGTATACACGCCATCCACGTCGGTAAAGATCTGACACTCATCGGCGTTTAAAGCGCCTGCCAGTGCAACAGCCGTGGTATCCGAACCTCCGCGGCCTAGGGTTGTTATATCCCCTTCATCAGTAATGCCTTGAAAGCCAGCGACTATCACAATCTGGTCTCGCTCTAGCAATTGCTGAATATGACTAGGGTCAACATGGATAATGTTCGCATCATTATATTGGCTGTCAGTTTTTATCCCCGCTTGCCAACCAGTCAGCGATACCGCTGCATGACCCATTTTATTCAACATCATTGCGAGCAAGGCCATTGAGACTTGTTCACCCGCTGACATGAGAACATCAAGTTCTCGCTCTGCAGGCACAGCATCGATCTGCTGTGCAAGGCCTAGGAGACGGTTCGTCTCGCCAGACATGGCAGAAACAACCACAACCAGTTGCTTGCCTTCTTCTTTGGCTTCAATGACTCGTTCGGCCACAGCTTGGATACGTTCTATCGTTCCAACTGATGTACCACCAAACTTTTGCACTATCAGCGACTTACACGCAATCTGCGTCACTTTACTTCACCGTCCTGGGGCTAATACCCCGTTACCATACATATTGGTAAAGGGCGCCTTATAGGCGCTCAGCGATCCATGCCTGTACTGACTCTAGCGCAGCAGGAAGAGCACTTGCATCTGTACCACCTGCCTGTGCCATGTCCGGACGACCGCCACCTTTACCACCTACTTGCTGGGCGACCATGTTGACAAGCTCACCGGCTTTTACTTTGCCGATCAGGTCCTTGGTGACACCTGCGATTAAACCAACTTTGTCGCCACTGACGTTGCCCAGCACAACAATACCACTACCTAGCTGGTTCTTTAGATCATCAACCATGCCACGCAGTGCCTTGTTGTCGGCACCGTCCAGTTTAGAGATCAGCACTTTTACGCCGTTGATTTCTTGCACCTGATTGATAATGTCTGCACTTTCTTGCGCAGCCAGCTTATCTTTCAGTTGCTGAATTTCTTTTTCCAGTTGCTTGCTATGCGTAACCAGCGCGCTCACTTTGGTTGCTACCGATGCCACGTCTGACTTCACTAAGCCAGCGGTTTCAGAAAGCAATGCTTCTTGTGCATGCAGTGCATCAATTGCAGCCGCACCAGTTACCGCTTCAATTCGACGGATACCTGCCGCAATACCACCTTCAGAGGTGATCTTGAACAGGCCGATATCACCGGTATTCTTAGCGTGAATACCACCACAAAGCTCAGTCGAGAAATCGCCCATGCTCAGTACACGCACTTCATCATCATACTTCTCGCCAAACAGGGCCATTGCGCCTTTCTGTTTTGCCGATTCGATATCCATGATGTTGGTATCAATGCTGTGGTTCATACGAATTTGTTCGTTCACCACACGCTCAACTTCACGCAGCTGCGCAGGCTTCACCGCTTCAAGGTTTGAGAAATCGAAACGCAATGATTCCGGCTTCACCAAAGAACCTTTCTGAACAACATGCTCACCAAGGAGGTTACGTAGTGCAGCGTGCATCAAGTGCGTTGCTGAGTGGTTCAAGCTAATCGCCGCACGGCGTGCCGCGTCAACTTTCGCCGTTAGCTTATCACCAACCTTCAGGGCACCTTCAACCATTGCACCTTTATGTCCAATCGCAGCACCAAACTTCTGGGTGTCAGCAACGTTAAACTGTGTGCCTTCAGCAGTCATAACACCGGCATCACCACACTGACCACCAGATTCGGCGTAGAATGGTGTGTTATCGAGTACAATCAGTGCATCATCACCAGCATTGATACTGTCAACAGCTTCACCGTCGCGGTAAATCGCGATAACACTACCTTGACCTTCGGTGGCGGTATAACCACAGAACTCAGTGTCGGCATCAACTTTGATTGCAGAGTTGTAGTCGACACCAAACTGTCCCGCTTCACGCGCACGCTGGCGCTGAGCTTCCATGGCATTGTTAAAGCCATTTTCATCAATCGTAAAGCCACGCTCACGAGCAACATCATTGGTTAAATCTGCCGGAAAACCGTAGGTGTCATACAGTTTAAACACAGTTTCACCATCAAGCTCTTTGCCGCTTAAACTATCTAAAGCGTCATTCAAGATTGTCAAACCACGGTCAAGTGTGCGGCCAAAGTTTTCTTCTTCGATTTTCAGTACTTTTTCAACAATCGCTTGCTGCTTCTTCAGTTCTTCACCGGCGGTGCCCATGATTTCAGCTAATGGACCCACCAGCTTGTAGAAGAATGCGCCGTTAGCGCCCAGCTTATTACCGTGGCGTACTGCACGGCGAATGATACGACGCAGAACGTAACCACGTCCTTCATTTGACGGCATAACACCATCAACAATCAGGTATGCACAGGAACGGATGTGGTCAGCAACCACACGGAGTGATTGGTTAGACAGATCGTCATAACCAATAACTTCTGCCGATTTTTTAATTAGGGTCTGGAAGATGTCGATCTCATAGTTTGAGTGGACGCCCTGCATAATTGCAGCAATACGCTCGATACCCATACCCGTATCAACAGATGGCTTTGGCAGCGGCTCCATCGTACCGTCAGCCTGACGGTTGAACTGCATGAATACATTGTTCCAGATCTCGATGAAACGGTCACCATCTTCTTCAGGTGTGCCAGGACGGCCGCCCCAGATATGTTCACCATGATCATAGAAAATTTCAGTACAAGGACCACACGGACCCGTATCGCCCATTTGCCAGAAGTTATCTGACGCGTACGGTGCCCCTTTGTTGTCACCGATACGGACGATACGATCGGCTGGAATACCCATTTGTTTATTCCAGATCTCAAACGCTTCGTCATCAGTTTCGTAAATGGTTACCAATAGACGATCCTGAGGCAGTTTTAGCTCTTCTGTTAAGAACTCCCAAGCATACTTAATCGCATCTTGCTTGAAGTAATCACCAAAACTGAAGTTACCCAGCATTTCAAAAAAAGTATGGTGACGGGCAGTAAAACCTACGTTCTCAAGGTCATTGTGCTTACCACCGGCACGTACACAGCGCTGAGCTGTTGTCGCTCGAGTGTAGCTGCGCTTTTCAAGACCCAGAAAAGTATCTTTAAATTGGTTCATACCTGCATTGGTGAACAACAGTGTTGGGTCGTTCGCAGGTACAAGAGAAGAGCTTTCCACTATTTGGTGGCCTTTGCTCTCAAAAAACGCTAGAAACGCACGGCGAATCTCATCAGTGCTCATGTACATTGGGAAATCCTGAATAGATGCTTTTATAGAAACCAGAAAAATCGCCTTTACGCGATAGTATCGGACTAAGATAAATTTTTTGGCGGCTATTGTAAAACAACCACGGCGGATACGGGAAATGTTATGTTAAGAATTAAGGAAAATTACTCGTCTGTGACAGCCAAAGCATAGGTGATTTGGTCAAAATCGAAGCCGCGATACTGTAGAAAGCGGAATCGACGTGCTTTTTCTTTCGGAGAATCGATTGCCGTTTCACCAAATTTACGCTGCGCGACCTCTTTACCGTGTTCGTACCAGTCAATATCGGACTCTTCAATTGCATGATTGACGATATCTTCCCCGACACCTTTCATTTTCATTTCTTGTTTGATCCGCAATGCGCCCCAGCCTTTGGCAACACCGTTACGCACCATCATGGCGGCATACCGGGTATCGTTGAGCCAGCCATATTCCTGACAATGGCTGATCGCCTGATCTATTTCCTGAGCATCAAAGCCGCGGGTTTTCAGCTTTCGGCGTAATTCAGTTTCGGCATGATCCCGTCGTGACAGGTAACCAACCGCCGCTTCTTTGGCTGATTGCTTAATCGTTTTATTTCTCATGCAGACTATTCTCCAACTGAAAAAACGGGCCTTGTACCTAGTACAAAGCCCGTTTTAAAATTCTTATCGCATTCATCGCGTGCTGGCGCAGCGGCTACTCAAGGTAATTAAAATGCTTCTTTTTCTTCTGCTGCTGCCTCTTCTTTTTTGCTGTCAGCAGATTCCAATGTTGCCGGTGTTAATAACATCTCACGCAATAGCTTTTCAACTTCTTCTGCAATTGCCGGGTTTTCAACCAGGTGTTTGCATGAGTTTGCTTTACCCTGGCCAATCTTATTGCCTTTATAGCTGTACCAGGCACCGGCTTTTTCTACCAGCTTGTGCTTCACACCTAAATCAATCAGCTCGCCATTGCGGTTGAAGCCTTGGCCGTAAAGAATTTGTGTCTCAGCCTGCTTAAACGGCGCCGCAATTTTATTCTTAACCACTTTGATGCGAGTTTCATTACCGACCACTTCATCGCCATCTTTAATCGCGCCGGTACGGCGAATATCCAGACGTACAGAAGCATAGAATTTCAGGGCATTACCGCCTGTGGTGGTTTCAGGGTTACCAAACATCACACCGATCTTCATTCGGATTTGGTTGATGAAAATACACATGCAATTTGAGGTCTTTAGGCTACCCGTGAGCTTACGCATGGCTTGGGATAGCATTCTCGCTTGCAAGCCCATGTGCGAATCGCCCATCTCACCTTCAATCTCTGCTTTTGGCGTTAGAGCAGCAACGGAATCGACCACAATCACATCGACAGCACCTGAGCGAGCTAGGGCATCAACGATTTCTAAAGCTTGCTCACCAGTATCAGGCTGAGAAACCAAGAGCTGGTCGATATCAACCCCCAGCTTTTGAGCATAGATTGGGTCTAGAGCGTGTTCAGCATCGATGAATGCACAGGTCTTGCCTGCTCGTTGCGCAGACGCAATGGTTTCCAGCGTTAATGTCGTTTTACCCGATGATTCTGGGCCGTAAATTTCAACTACGCGACCCATTGGCAAACCGCCAGCACCCAGCGCGATATCCAGCGACAGGGAGCCAGTTGAAATCGTTTCGATATCCATCGTACGGTTATCGCCCAACTTCATGATGGAGCCTTTACCGAACTGCTTTTCAATCTGGCCTAACGCTGCGGCAAGAGCCTTCTGTTTGTTGTCGTTCATTCGACTCTCCAACGGATGCTTAAATTAAATACTGAAGTAAACTTATGTCGGTTAGTATACTGTCTATTCATACAGTGTCTAGCACTGTGTGAAAATTTTTTCTCTGGCGGTCTGTACCCCGTTCCCCCGGAGATTTGCTTAGCCCAGGGCCTGTAAACGCTGCAGCATGCCAGATAAGGATTTTTCAATCGCTTGCTGCCTAACGGCATTGCGATCGCCGTCAAACAAACAGGTCTCAAGCTGCAACCAACCGGTACTGTCCGCCCAGGCGAAACAGACCGTCCCTACCGGTTTGGTTTCGCTGCCGCCGCCAGGACCGGCAATACCGCTGATCGCCACACTGATCGTGGCATTAGAATTGTTCAGTGCCCCAGTGGCCATTTCCCTAACCACGGCCTCGCTGACGGCCCCATGTTCAGCCAGTGTTTCACCCTGAACTCCTAGCATTTGCTGTTTGGCTTCATTGCTATAGGTGACAAAAGCGCGATCAAACCAGCCTGAGCTGCCGGCAATATCGGTGATGGCGGTCGACACGCCACCACCGGTACATGATTCAGCCGTTGTCGCAACCCAACCTCTGCGTTCTAACGCTTCGCCCAAACGCTCAGCAAGCTGCTGTATTTTTTCCATATATCGCTTCCCTTTTTCTAACAATAGAATCGAGTATAGAGAGACCAGAAGCCAGAATCGAGAAACTTGAACCTCGCCACTCGCGATTCATATCTCGATTGCTACTTTGCCACCCTGCCCGATTCACGTATCCTTAGCTATCAGAATTTAACCCGGCAATTTTTGACCCAGCATCAACAGCAGGTTAATCCGGCACCAACAGCAGGCAATATCGTGACAGTGAAAGGTTTAGAGACACACACTCCAATGATGCAGCAATTTTTACGAATTAAGGCTGAAAACCCTGATATTCTGTTGTTCTATCGTATGGGCGATTTCTACGAACTATTTTTTGATGATGCTAAGCAAGCCTCTCAATTACTCGATATTTCTCTGACAAAGCGCGGCTCCTCCAACGGCCAGCCAATTCCGATGGCCGGTGTGCCTTACCATGCTGTTGAAGGATATCTGGCAAAACTGGTTCAGCAAGGCGTTTCTGTCGCGATTTGTGAGCAAATCGGCGATCCGGCAACCAGCAAAGGGCCGGTTGAACGTCAGGTAGTCCGTATTGTTACGCCAGGTACGGTCAGTGATGAAGCACTACTGAATGAACGCCGGGATAACCTGATTGCCGCTATTTACCACGGCAGTCAGGGCTTTGGCTACGCCACCCTCGATATCACCTCTGGCCGCTTCATGCTTTCAGAGCCGGATACGGAAGAGGCCATGCAGGCAGAGCTACAACGCACCAGCCCTGCCGAGCTACTCTACCCCGAAGACTTTGCCCGACCGCAAATAATTGAGCCAATAAAAGGCACGCGCCGTCGCCCGGTGTGGGAATTTGACCTCGATACCGCGCGCCAACAACTAACCATGCAATTTGGTACCCGTGACTTAGTCGGCTTTGGTGTCGAACAGGCCGAACGTGGCCTCTGTGCTGCAGGCTGCCTGCTGCAGTATGTCAAAGACACGCAGCGCACCGCGCTTCCCCACATCCGCGCGATCACTTTAGATCGAAAAGATCACGCGGTGATCCTGGATGCGGCAACCCGCCGCAATCTGGAGCTGACCCAGAATCTGGCGGGGGGATTTGACAATACATTGGCTTCGGTACTCGATCATACCGCCACCCCGATGGGCAGCCGCCTGCTAAAACGCTGGCTGCATCAGCCGATCCGCGATCCTCAGCAGCTCAACAACCGTCTGGATGCCATTGCCGCCTTTAAGGATACCGGGATGTTTGTCGATATCGCGGGCGTGCTACGTCATATGGGCGATTTGGAACGTATTCTGGCTCGCCTGGCATTGCGTTCTGCACGCCCTCGCGATTTGGCACGTATGCGTACCGCGCTTCAGCATCTGCCGGAACTTGCCGATTTATTGGCTGAAATTAACCAGCCACGGATCGGTGAATTGGCCCAGTTTGCCGCACCAATGGATGAGCTGTGCGCGCTGCTGGAACGTGCCATCATCGAAAATCCTCCCGTTATCATCCGAGACGGCGGCGTGTTGGCCCCGGGCTATAATGCCGAGCTGGATGAATGGCGCGAGCTGGCCGATGGTGCAACCAAGTATCTCGATGATCTGGAGGCGCGCGAGCGTGAGCATCACGATATTGACAGCCTGAAAGTCGGCTTTAATCAGGTTCATGGCTTTTTCATTCAGGTGAGCCGAGGCCAGAGCCACCGGGTACCAAGTCATTATGTTCGCCGCCAGACGCTGAAAAATGCCGAGCGTTATATTATTCCGGAGCTTAAAGAGCACGAAGATAAGGTGCTCAACTCGAAATCGAAAGCCTTAGCACACGAGAAAAAACTGTGGGAGGAACTGTTTGATCTGTTGCTGCCACACCTGGAACAGCTGCAAAATGCAGCCAATTCCCTGTCTGAACTGGATGTACTGACCAACCTGGCTGAACGTGCCGATACTCTCAATTACTGCCGCCCGCAATTAATGGCAGAAACGGGCATTGAAATTACCGCAGGCCGCCACCCGGTGGTTGAGCAGGTGCTTAATGAACCGTTTATCGCGAATCCTATCTCACTGCATCAGGATCGCCGGATGTTGATCATTACCGGCCCGAACATGGGGGGTAAATCAACTTACATGCGCCAGACGGCACTCATCGCATTGATGGCCCACGTGGGTTCGTTTGTTCCTGCTGAAGCGGTGAGGATTGGTCCGTTAGATCGCATATTTACGCGTATTGGTGCGTCGGACGATCTGGCCTCTGGCCGTTCGACCTTTATGGTCGAAATGACCGAGACCGCCAACATCCTGCATAATGCAACCCCAAACAGTCTGGTATTAATGGATGAAATAGGCCGCGGCACCAGTACTTATGACGGCTTATCTCTGGCGTGGGCCAGTGCTGAATGGCTGGCAGAAAAAATTGCCGCCATGACGCTGTTTGCCACCCATTACTTCGAGCTTACCGAGTTGCCCTCGCTACTTTCAGGGCTGGCCAACGTCCATTTAGATGCCGTTGAGCATGGCGATGAAATTGCCTTTATGCATGCCGTTCAGGAAGGTGCTGCCAGCAAATCCTACGGATTAGCCGTCGCCAGTTTAGCCGGTGTACCCAAATCGGTGATCAAACGGGCAAAAGTGAAGTTGCAGCAACTGGAAGCCAGCGGTCATCAGCAAGCGGTAAGCTCGCCATCGGCAGTACCGAAAGAGGAGAACCAGCTAACGCTGATCCCTGAACCAAGTGAAGCGGAAGAAGCATTAGCCAATTTGAACCCTGATGAAATGACACCACGTCAGGCGTTAGATGAACTGTATCGCCTGAAAGCATTGTTATAAGGCGAGAGTGGCGAGTAGCGAGTAAAGAGATCCTAGCCCCTCGGCACTAGGCACTCTCCACTCTACTCTATTCCCCCATATAAAAAGGACGCCTCGGCGTCCTTTTTTAATCCGCAGCTATCGTGGTTAAATTACAACTCCTGGTTAAAGAGCGATTCAATATTCAAGCCCTGATGGGTCAGCATATCACGCAAACGACGTAGACCTTCGACCTGGATCTGGCGAACACGTTCGCGGGTTAAGCCTATCTCACGGCCAACATCTTCCAACGTCGAAGCTTCATAACCGAGCAAACCAAAACGACGAGCTAATACTTCTCGCTGCTTAGGGTTCAGCTCTTGTAACCAGCTGACAATCGACGCTTTGATATCATCATCCTGAGTGGATGTTTCAGGACTGCCGCCTTTCTCATCAGGAATGATATCCAATAACGCTTTTTCTGAATCGCCGCCAATCGGGTTATCCACCGAACTGACACGCTCATTCAAACGCAGCATTCGGTTCACATCATCAACCGGTTTCTCCAGCTGAAAAGCAATATCTTCGGCTGTCGGCTCATGATCCAGTTTTTGCGCCAGTTCACGGGCAGTTCGGAGGTACACATTGAGTTCTTTGACAACATGAATAGGTAAACGGATGGTGCGAGTCTGGTTCATGATCGCGCGTTCAATGGTTTGGCGGATCCACCAGGTTGCATAGGTTGAGAATCGGAAACCTCGTTCTGGATCGAATTTTTCTACGGCTCGGATCAGCCCCAGATTTCCTTCTTCAACTAAATCCAGCAAAGCCAGACCACGATTACTGTAACGACGGGAAATTTTGACCACCAGACGCAAATTGCTTTCAATCATGCGTTTACGTGCAACTTCATCACCTCGTAATGCCCTGCGGGCATACAGCACTTCTTCTTCAGCCGTCAATAGGGGAGAAAAGCCAATCTCTCCGAGATATAGCTGCGTCGCATCAAGTGCTTTTTGTGTAGTCCCATATCTTGAAACATCGACATCTTCGTTACTAACATCTTCTTCCGACTCAGATTTTATAACCACAGCAGGGGTGTCTGAATCTATATCTTCATCAAAATTAAAAGTTTCGATATTAGTGGCTGTGTTGCTTTTACTCATAGCGCCTCCCAGATGGCGAGTTAGCAATACTAAGCAAGACATACAACTTCATTATGTCATTTTTACTTTTTCGGCAAATACCTCAGAGGATCCACGGATTTGCCTTTATAACGAATTTCAAAGTGCAGACGGACACTGCTAGCTCCCGAGCTTCCCATCGAAGCAATCTTCTGCCCGGCTTTTACTGTCTGTTGCTCTTTAACTAATACCTTATCATTGTGCGCATAAGCACTAAGGTAATCATCACTATGCTTAATGATCACAAGGTTGCCATACCCCCGGAGTGCATTGCCGGCATATACGACTTTGCCTCCGGCTGACGCATTCACAGACTGTCCACGCCGGCCTGAAATATCGATACCTTTATTACCATTATCAGAGCTGGAAAAGGTTGCGATAATCGGACCTTGGCTTGGCCACGCCCACTGGGCCACCTTGTTGGTATTGTTCGCGTTATTTGTAACAGCTTTGTTAGCTTTTGTGCTTTGAGAGTACTCCTTTGTGCGATCCTGATCAACATTTTTATTGGTTGTTTTTTGCTCAGAATTTGCCATCTTCACAGGAGCCTTGCTCTTCGGCTTTGGTTTTGGTTTTACCTTGGAAGCGCTATTAGTTGTTTTTACTGGGGGTTTAACAACAGCAACCATGCCGGCATGACCATACTCCGGTGCCACATACTTAGGTTTCCATAGCTGAAGTTTTTGCCCGGGAAAGATGGTATAAGGGAATGACATCTTATTCTGGGCAATGATCTCCTTCACTTCCCGGCCCGTTACATAGGAAATAAAATAGAGGGTATCGCCTTTTTTAACTTCATAGTAACTGCCGCGAAAACTACCGCGATCGAGTTGTGAATAATCTTTTTCGATACTCGAAACCGGTGCAGGCGTGTGACTGCTGCAGGCAGACAATAGCAACAGACAAGCGGCTGCTATTGACAATGGGGGCCATCTGTTTTTGCTCACACGCGCTTCCATTACTTTACGCTAAGTCCCCAGCCACCAGAGGGACAAATCGAACGGCTTCAATATCCAGACAAGAGAACGTATCACCGGTACGGGTGATCTGTTTCAGTACCTGAAAATCATCACCAACCGGAATAACTAACCGGCCACCATCAGTCAGCTGCTCAAGTAATTTAGCAGGAATGGTTTCTGCGGCTGCGGTAACAATAATGGCATCAAAAGGCCCTTTGTTATGCCATCCCAGCCACCCATCCCCATGCTTAGTCGAAATATTGTGAAGATCCAGCAGTTTAAAGCGACGCTTTGCCTGCCATTGCAGCGCTTTTATTCGCTCCACGGAGTAAACATGATTAACCAGGTGCGCCAGGACAGCCGTCTGGTATCCCGAGCCGGTGCCAATTTCCAGTACACTGGAGTTTGGGCCGAGATCCAATAACTCCGTCATTATAGCCACGATATAAGGCTGTGAGATCGTCTGCCCGCAACCAATGGGTAAGGCATTATTTTCGTAAGCTTTATGGGAAAATGCCTCATCAACGAACAGCTCTCTCGGAACCGCTGCAATTGCATTCAGCACTTGCTCATTTTGGATCCCCTGCCGTCGCAACAAAGCCACCAAGCGGTGACGTTCTTCCACATAGCGCATCCTTATTTTATCTCCACTTCTTTCATCCATTGCTCAACACCTTCAATGGCATCATGAGCAGTTAAATCAACTTGCAGCGGGGTGATAGACACCGATTTTTGCTCGATGGCATGAAAATCCGTACCGGGACCTGCATCCTGCCCTGCTCCCGGAGGACCAAGCCAGTAAAGGGGTTTGCCGCGTGGATCCTCATCTCTGACCATCTGCTCCGCACGATGACGAGCCCCCAATCGCGTGACTTGCCAACCGGTTATCTCAGCTAAAGGAACATCCGGAACATTAATATTAAGGATCTGATTTTTTAGCAATGGTTTATCAACCAAATTGCGGACCACCTCTTTGACCACCTGCGCTGCGGTGTCAAAGTATACGGTACCCACCAGCGATACGGCGATTGCCGGTACACCGAGGAAATGCCCCTCGGTCGCCGCTGCGACTGTACCCGAATACAATACATCATCACCCAGATTAGCACCGTGGTTAATGCCGGCAACCACGATATCCGGGCGGTGCTCCAGCCACTCATTCAGAGCAAAGTGGACACAATCGGTCGGTGTACCTTCGACAGAGACCCGGCCAGGTCCTTCTTTGCGGATACGTAGTGGGTTATCGAGTGTTAAAGAGTTTGAAGCACCGGAACGATTTCGATCCGGTGCGACCACGGTAACGTCACCCAGCTCACTCAATACACAGGCAAGCGTATTAATGCCTTCAGCAAAAATACCGTCATCATTACTGATTAAAATTCGCATGGTCGTCATCCTCTCGCTCAATTATTAGCTCTCGTACCACAGAGGTTGCAAAACAACCTGCAGGCAGGGAGAAATCCAGCACGAGATCATCACCATCAAACTGCCATTCCATCTCTTGTGGTTTTAACAACAACGGACGACGCTCATGACGCATACGGTTATCACGGATCAGTTTAAGCAGCAATGGCTCTTGTTCAATCACCGCCAGTTCAAATGCTTCTGCATCGGCCTGGGTAGGTAAGGCATTATCACCCACTAATGGTGCCGTAATATTTACGCGTCCTTCATCAATGCTCGTTTGTAGTTCAGGGCTAAGCGTTTCAGCCAGGAAACCATTGTCTTCACCTGTATTTTGCAAACTGTCACCCAGCATCAGCGAGTGAACGTTGCCCTGCTCAATACGCGCGGACAGTACCATGTTGAATAACCAAGAACGTGCCGCTGATAAGTAAAAGCTGCGCTTGCTCTTGTCACGAACTCGGAATTCGTTATTACCCCAGCTACGCGCCTTCACCACATTATTACCATTATGACCAAATCGCTGCTCACCATAATAGTTTGGCACGCCATGGCACTTAACCTGCTCTAATTTAGCGGTTAGTTCATCCGGCTTATCCAGCTCAAGCAAACGTAACTGGAACCAGTTACCGATTAAGTCGCCCGGACGCAATTTTTTATCGTGGCGGGTGGTTTCCAATACTTCAATCCCCGGATGCTCTGCCACAAACTGAGTTAAATCAGGATCTGGCTTACCGGGCAGATGAACACTTAGCCACTGCTCCGTCACCGCATGACGATCTTTGAGGCCAGCCCAGCTCACATCACGAGATTTGACACCACACGCTTTCGCCAGTTCATTGACCACATACTTAGTGTTTTCACCCGTCTTACGGATCTTCACCATAAAGTGTTCGCCTTGCCCGGCAAAATCAAAGCCTAAATTTTCTTTGACTACAAAGTGTTCAGGCTGAGCTTTGATCCGCCCCTGACAAGTTGGTTTTTCATATAACCAACAAAAATTGTCCATGACATTAGACATCGTTATACCTTTTGAATTAAGACCACAGCTTCACAAGCAATTCCTTCTTTACGTCCCGTAAAACCGAGACGTTCAGAGGTTGTCGCCTTAACATTAATATTCTCAATTTCTGTTTCCAGATCGTCGGCAATTGCCTGGCACATCGCAACAATGTAAGGTGCCATTTTCGGTGCCTGGGCAATGATGGTGACATCCAGATTACCCAGCCGATAGCCTTTTTCTTTTACTTTACTGTAAACGTCACGCAGTAAGAAACGGCTATCAGCCCCTTTCCACTCGGCATCGGTATCAGGAAAATGGCGACCAATATCCCCGGCACCAATGGCACCCAGCAGAGCATCACACACAGCATGAAGAGCAACGTCACCATCAGAATGGGCAATTAGGCCCTGCTCATAAGGGATGGCGACACCACCCATGATCACCGGGCCTTCGCCGCCAAACTTATGCACATCAAAGCCGTGTCCAATTCGCATCAGGGCTGTTCCTTAATCAGTTGTTCCAAATAAAAGCCGGCAAGGGCTAAATCTTCAGGCTGGGTTACTTTCAGGTTATCGGCCCGCCCTTTTACCAGCAGTGGGGTATACCCACAATATTCCAGAGCCGACGCTTCGTCGGTAATAACAGCACCTTCTTTGAGTGCTTGTTGCAATGACTCCCGTAATTGCTTCACTCTAAACATCTGCGGGGTGAGTGCATGCCAGAGGTTGTCACGATCGACAGTTTCAGTAATACCTTGCAGGCCGCTGTTATGCCGATAATTACTTTGCTGTTTATTAGCGTGCAACCGGCAGCCGCGCTTCATGGTATCGCGTACAGGCGCAGCCAGAATCGCACCATCTTCACTTTGCAGCGCAGCCGTCACCAGCCGCTCCAGATCCGCTAACCGTACACATGGCCTTGCAGCATCATGCACCAGCACCCAGCTGTTCTCATCGCTAATGGCAGCAAGACCGGCACACACCGAGTCAGCCCGCTCTGTGCCTCCCTCAACAACCTGAATCCGAGGATCGCTGGCGAGCGGCAACGAAGCAAAGTAGGGATCACCTTTACTGATCGCAATAATTATTCGTTCAATCGCCGGATGGCTGAACAGGCGATCAACGGTATGTTCTAGAATCGTTTTACCTGCAATGGCTAAATATTGCTTAGGCCGGTCGGCTGCCATACGGCTACCGACCCCGGCAGCAGGTACGACGGCAGTGAATTGTTGGGTCATGGCAAGGTTTCGTTAAAAGTTAAAAATTTGGGCTGCTTTCACCCACAATACGAAAAAAAGTTTCACTCGGCTTAATCATACCAAGTCCATTTCTGGCACGCTCTTCTACCGCTTCCTGACCACGGTGAAGATCATGGATTTCAGCATACATCTGCTGGTTACGCTGTACGAGTTCAGCATTCGCTTTCTGTTGTATTTTTACATTGCCTTCTACTGCTAAATAATCCATCAGGCCATTTTTACCGAGCCAGAAATCATATTGTAGCCAACATAAAACAGCCAGCAGCAGCACGGTTAACAAACGCATGCAGATCCCCACTTTCGCGTTAAATACATTATACCCACCGTATTATACCGACTGGTATTAGGGTAAATATTCATTCCTCTCGTTACTCTCACCCTCATAAGGGCAACTAATCAGGGGAATGGATATTCTTTAAAAATATCTAACTCGTAATAATCCCACAAACCATAGTTGGTGACTAGCACTAGGCTTTTAGTCTGCGTTATTGAGATATAAAAAGTTCTTCAGACATAAAAAAACCGCCTCAAAAGAGGCGGCTTCAGAAGAATAAGGGTTATTCACCCAAAGTCATTGCTTAATAATTAAGCTTGACCTTTAACTTCTTTAAGACCGTTGAAAGGTGCTTTCGCGCCTAGAGCTTCTTCGATACGAATTAGCTGGTTGTACTTAGCAACACGGTCAGAACGGCTCATAGAACCAGTTTTGATTTGGCCTGCAGCAGTACCTACCGCTAGATCAGCGATAGTTGCATCTTCAGTCTCGCCTGAACGGTGAGAGATAACAGCCGTGTAACCCGCGTCTTTAGCCATCTTGATTGCAGCTAGAGTTTCAGTTAGAGAACCGATCTGGTTGAACTTGATAAGGATAGAGTTAGCTACGCCTTTCTCGATACCTTCAGCAAGGATCTTCGTGTTTGTAACGAATAGATCGTCACCAACGATTTGAAGTTTGTCGCCTAGAAGTTCAGTCTGGTGCTTGAAGCCAGTCCAATCTGATTCGTCAAGACCGTCTTCGATAGATACGATTGGGTATTGGTTAGCAAGGTCTTGTAGGTAGAAGTTAAATTCTTCAGAAGTGAAGATTTTGCCTTCGCCTTTCATGTTGTAGTTGCCAGCTTCTTTGTCGTAGAACTCAGATGCTGCACAGTCCATTGCCAGAGTAACGTCTTTACCCAGCTCGTAACCTGCAGCTTCAACAGCTTCTTTGATTGCAGCTAGTGCAGCAGCGTTAGACTCTAGGTTAGGAGCGAAACCACCTTCATCACCAACAGCAGTGCTTAGGCCTTTAGCCTTAAGTACTTTAGCAAGGTTGTGGAATACTTCAGCACCGATACGTAGTGCTTCTTTAAGAGTTTTCGCGCCAACTGGCTGGATCATGAACTCTTGGATATCAACGTTGTTATCAGCGTGCTCGCCACCGTTGATGATGTTCATCATTGGTAGAGGCATAGAGAATACGCCAGCTGTGCCGTTTAGCTCAGCAATGTGCTCATATAAAGGCATGCCTTTAGCTGCAGCCGCTGCTTTAGCATTCGCCAGAGAAACAGCTAGGATTGCGTTAGCACCAAACTTAGACTTGTTTTCAGTACCGTCTAGGTCGATCATGATCTGATCAATAGCAGCTTGGTCTTTTGCATCTTTACCAAGTAAAGCTTCAGCGATTGGACCGTTCACAGCTTCGATAGCTTTAAGAACGCCTTTACCTAGGAAGCGAGACTTGTCACCGTCACGTAGTTCAAGAGCTTCACGAGAACCAGTTGATGCGCCAGATGGAGCAGCAGCCATACCTACGAAACCGCCTTCCAGGTGAACTTCAGCTTCAACAGTTGGGTTACCACGTGAATCGATGATTTCGCGACCTAGAACTTTAACGATCTTAGACATTGTGTTTCCTCTTGCTTTATCTTCAATTTAAAAGCTAAAAAATAGCTGTAGCTATCATCACTACAGCTATCCGTAATCCTTACTTATTTAAGCTCACCACGCAGGTTTTGGCCTGCTGCCTTCACGAAACCTTCAAATAAAGGATGACCATCGCGAGGTGTTGAGGTGAACTCAGGGTGGAACTGAGCAGCCACGAACCACGGATGGTTCGGGATCTCGATAATTTCTACTAATTTCTTATCTGCTGACAGACCAGAAATTTTAAGCCCCGCTTTCTCTAATTGAGGAAGCAGGTTGTTATTGACTTCATAACGGTGACGGTGACGCTCATGAATTGTAGCATTACCGTAAAGCTCACGCGCTTTAGAGCCGTTTTTCAGGTGGCATAGCTGAGAACCAAGGCGCATGGTACCGCCTAAATCGGATGTCTCTGTACGCTTCTCTACCTGACCTTCACCATCAACCCACTCGGTGATTAGACCAACAACCGGGTTCTTAGTTTCAGGATTAAATTCAGTAGAGTGTGCATCTTTAAGACCCGCAACGTTACGTGCGAATTCAATAAGAGCAACCTGCATACCCAGGCAAATGCCCAGATAAGGAATTTTGTTTTCACGAGCATATTGTGCAGTTAGGATCTTACCTTCAACACCACGACCGCCGAAGCCGCCAGGAACCAGAATAGCGTCCAGGCCTTCAAGCACTTCCGTGCCTTTAGATTCAACGTCTTGTGAATCAACATACTTGATTTTCACAGACAGACGGTTTTTAAGGCCAGCGTGTTTCAATGCTTCGTTAACCGATTTGTAAGCGTCAGGCAGTTCGATGTACTTACCTACCATACCGATTGTTACTTCATCAGTTGGATTCGCTTCTTCGTAAATCACCTGTTCCCATTCAGACAAATCAGCTTCCGGCGCAGTAATACCGAAGCGTTTGCATACCAGATCATCAAGACCTTGTGCTTTGATTAGCTGAGGGATTTTGTAGATTGAATCTACGTCTTTCATCGAGATAACAGCTTTTTCCGGCACATTACAGAACAGTGCGATCTTAGCGCGCTCATTGGCCGGAATGACACGGTCTGAACGACAAATTAAGATATCAGGCTGAATACCGATAGAAAGCAGTTCTTTTACTGAATGCTGAGTCGGCTTAGTTTTCACTTCACCAGCCGCAGCCAAGTAAGGAACCAGTGTCAGGTGCATAAACATGGTACGTTCACGACCTTGCTGCACGGCTAGCTGACGGATCGCTTCCATAAATGGCAGTGATTCGATATCACCGACAGTACCGCCGACTTCAACGATAGCGATATCATGGCCTTCAGCGCCAGCAATCACGCGATCTTTAATCTCGTTCGTGATGTGTGGGATTACCTGAATAGTTGCACCAAGGTAGTCACCGCGACGTTCTTTACGCAGAACTTCTTCGTACACACGACCAGCCGTAAAGTTATTACGCTTGGTCATTTTTGTGCGGATGAAACGCTCATAGTGACCTAAATCGAGGTCGGTCTCTGCACCGTCTTCCGTAACGAATACTTCGCCGTGTTGGATCGGGCTCATTGTGCCTGGATCAACGTTGATGTAAGGGTCTAGCTTCATCATGGTCACTTTGAGACCACGCGCTTCTAGAATAGCTGCCAGAGATGCTGCAGCAATACCTTTACCTAGTGAGGATACGACCCCGCCCGTAACAAAAATGTAATTCGTTGTCATGTTTAACCTGGAAGATTGGTTATAGAGGATTTAAAAAACTATCTGGACGGGAAATTAGTATACCAGACACGTTTTATCGCCACAACGTGAAAACTATCACAGCATTGATCGTTTTTTTTTGTTTCAAATCAATTATACCGATTGCACAAGCTTATCGCTTAAAAGCGAACCGATTGAATTACATCATCAAAACCATGATAACACGTCAAGTTTCTGCCTGTTGAACCCATTTCGCGGCATTATCGCTCTCTTTCTTTGACTTTATCCCACTCGGCATCGAGCATTTCCAGAGAACATTCATCAATGTGCCTCCCTTGTTCTAGCACATTTTTTTCAACTTCGCGAAAACGTCGCTCGAATTTTTTATTGGCTCGCTGCAGCGCCTGTTCGGGTTTGACCTGCAAATGACGGCTCAAGTTCACCACCGAAAACAGTAAATCCCCCATTTCTTCTTCAACCTTACTGTGATCAACTGACACCTGAATGACTTCATCCATCACTTCATCAAGCTCTTCCTTCACTTTATCAACGACCGGTCCCACAGAATCCCAGTCAAAACCGTGCTTTGCGCAACGCTTCTGAATTTTATCAGCACGACTCAGCGCCGGCAGTGCCAGCGGAATATTGGCCAGCAGACTGCTATCCAGGCCTTTTGCATCACGCTCTTTGGCTTTTTCCGCTTCCCAGTTGGCGTTGATCGCCGCATCGTCAGCAAAATCAGTCTCACCAAACACATGCGGATGACGGCGGGTCAGCTTTTCATTCAAGCCATTCACCACATCATTAAAATCAAACAACCCTTGCTCTTTGCCCATCTGGCTGTAAAAAATAATCTGAAACAGTAAATCCCCCAGCTCTTCCCGCACGTCGTTCCAGTCTTGCTGTTCAATCGCATCAGCGACTTCATAAGCTTCTTCAATGGTGTGGGGCACAATCGAGGCAAAGGTCTGTTTACGATCCCACGGGCACCCTTGGTTTGGATCCCGCAATGTCGCCATAATCTCAATAAGCTGCTCAATCGGTGCTTGCTGTTTATTGCTCATAGCTACTATTCTTTTTTGCTCTAACGTTAAAAAAACGGGAAGCACAATGGCTTCCCGGTTCAAGATTCAAGATTCGAGTTTCTAGTCTCGAGGTTCTAGGTTCTAGGTTCTAGACTCTCATTTCTAGATACTCGATTCTCGCTTCTAGATACTCGCCTCTAGATACTACGTTCTCGATTCTCATTAATACAACCGTTTGGCCTCGGCGACATCCTTCACCTGCTCGATCCGCTTCAGAACCTTGCTCAAGACTTCAAGATCGGTCAGCTCTAAATCAAAGTCCATCACCGACATCTGTTTCTTATAGTCGATCCGGCTCTTCACTCCGGCCACTTTGGCTTTTTCATTGGCAAAGGTATTGGTCAGATCTTTGATCAAACCATTGCGCTCAGAAGCGGTTACCCGCACGGTGATATTATAGTTACCGACAAATCCCCCGCCCCATACGGTATGGATAATACGCTCCGGTATATGGTGACGAAGTTCTTCCAGCTGTTCGCAGTCATTACGGTGCACCGAAATACCTCGGCCTTGGGTAACAAAACCAACGATTTTATCGCCCGGGATCGGCTGGCAACAGCGAGCCAGGTGGGTCATCAGGTTATCCACGCCCTCAACCACAACAGCATCACGTTGCGGTTTTTTCGCACTGGTGCTGGTTTTCGCCCCCGCCTCTGTCAGTTTGTCTAACAGCTGCTGATCTTCTTCTTCTGCGGTTGGCTTATTAACCATGGTATTGATATGGTTTATGACCTGATTAATACGCAAATCGCCACTGCCGACACCCACAAACAACTCATCGAGTGACTTGGCATTGAAGCGTTTTAAGGCGTATGCCTCAGCGTCTTTGAGTGTTGCCCCGACCTTGTTCAGTTCGACTTCAAGCATTTCACGCCCGGCAATCATGTTCTTGTCACGATCTTGCTTGCGGAACCAGGCATGAACTTTGGCGCGAGCGCGGCTTGAGGTAACAAAACCAAGGTTGGGATTCAACCAATCACGAGACGGGTTGGGCTCTTTCTGAGTGATAATTTCGACCTGTTCACCCATTTGCAAGTGATAGGTGAAAGGTACAATCCGGCCTTCGACCTTGGCACCTATGCAGCGGTGGCCGACTTCCGAGTGAATGTGGTAGGCGAAATCGAGCGGCGTCGCATCAAGCGGCAAATCAACCACGTCCCCTTTCGGCGTAAACGCATAAACGCGGTCATCAAAGACCTGGCTCCGCAACTCTTCCAGCATTTCGCCGGAATCTGACATTTCTTCCTGCCACACCAGCAACTTACGTAGCCAGTTTATCTTCTCGTCGTAGGATGATTTTGCTCCGCCAGACGAACCTTCTTTATATTTCCAGTGCGCAGCGACCCCGAGTTCAGATTCTTCATGCATTTGCTTGGTACGGATCTGAATTTCAATCGTTTTTCCTTCAGGCCCCAGTACCACGGTATGAATCGACTGATAGCCATTGGGTTTCGGGTTGGCGACATAGTCGTCGAATTCTTTCGGCAGATGACGATACTTGGTGTGCACCACGCCTAATGCGGCATAACAGTCTTGGAGCTGATCGGCAATAATACGCACGGCACGTACGTCAAACAGCTCATCGAAGGCCAGGTTCTTCTTCTGCATTTTTCGCCAGATGCTGTAGATGTGCTTCGGGCGGCCATGCACTTCAGCCTTAATGTTGTAAGCTTGCATTGATTCGGCAAGATCTGAGACAAAAGAGTCGATATATTGCTCGCGATCGATACGGCGCTCAGAGAGCTGTTTGGCAATCTGCTTGTAGGTTTCAGGATGCTGATAGCGAAAAGCATAATCTTCGATTTCCCACTTAAGCTGACCAATACCCAGACGGTTAGCCAATGGCGCGTAGATATTGGCACACTCACGTGCAGCCGCACGACGCACTTTATCCGGCTCATCTTTTACTTCACGCAGGTTACAGATACGCTCGGCAAGTTTGATAACCACGCAGCGGAAATCATCCACCATCGATAACAGCATGCGGCGAATGTTATCAACCTGCGCTGATTGCGCCGCACCGTCAGTGGTCGCATTAAGCTGCCCGATTGCCGCCATTTGCTCGACCCCCGTCACCATCTGCAAAATCGTGCTGTTGTAATCTTCCTTGACCTGCTCATGGCCATAAACACCCGCTTTCACCAGCGGGAACAGTAGCGCTGCAATCAGCGTATCCCTGTCCATACTCAGGGTAACAAGGATTTCTACCATTTCGCGGCCACGCCATAACAGCAATGGCGCAGACTCTTCCTCTGTCGTTAGATCGATACATCGCTGATAGGTTTTTTGAATGCGGCCTGACACCTTGGCGTCTTGATGCAAACTCTCGACCCAAGATGAAAGCTCAAATGTATCATTTTCCTTTAAATGCGCACCGCGAACTGCGACCATTTTTCAATCCTGTTTTTCTCTGTTAAGGAAACACTATTTTTTGGTAAACAAGGCCATTGACTCCAGGTGTCCGGTATGCGGAAACATATCCAGCATTCCCAAGCGTTCCAACTGATAACCTTTTTGCAGTAATACCTGGCTATCGCGCGCGAGCGTAGCCGGATTACATGATACATATACTACCCTTTCAGGCTTAAGGTTCACTACATGCTGCATCACACCCGCAGCACCTGCACGCGCCGGATCCAATAGTATTTTATTGAAGGGTTCACGCGCCCATGGCAGCTTAGTGACATCATCATCCAGGTTTGCCTGATAAAAGGCAGCATTAGTCTGCTTGTTGCACATCGCATTCTCAGTAGCACGATGAACCATTTCTTCGATACCTTCAACACCAACCAGTGTTTTTGCTCGTTTTGCCAGCGGTAAACTAAAGTTTCCTAACCCACAAAACAGATCCAGTACACGATCACCTGGCTGAACATCCAGCCAATCGGCGGCTTGCCGGACCATTTTTTTATTCACCTCACGGTTAACCTGAATAAAGTCTTTTGGTGAAAAATGCAGCTTTAGTTCTTCCAGTTCATAGTACGGCGCATCACCGTGAACAAGCTCAATGTCATCCGATGTCGGCGCTAAGAATAGAATAACATTATGCTCTTGAGCAAAATGGCGAATTAATGTCATGTCTTTGTCAGAAAACGGTTTTAAATGACGAATTAAGACCACCCGCCCGTTATCCGCTTCCACCAGTTCGACATGGCCGAGGTGTTTTTGACCTTTCAACTGACTTAACAGGCAGCGTAATGGCGGTACAAGTTCATTCAGTGATTGCGCCAGCACCGGACATTGCTCAACATCGACAATCTCTTTGCTTTGTTTCTTGCGAAAGCCAAACTGTAATTTTCCCGCCCCCGGCATAATGCTGAATCGGGAGCAGCGGCGGTAATGCAGATCACTGCCAACAATCGGAGCGACCTGGGAAAATATTTGCTGCTGCTCAGTGGCTGCAAACTTGCTCATTAGCTCGGTTAGTGCCAGCTGCTTAGCCTCGACCTGCCCTGAGTGGGACAAATGTTGTAAGTTGCACCCACCACACTGGTCATAGATCGGGCAATGCGGTTTAATACGCGCCTGACTATCGGTAAGACGCTTGATGACCTTGGCACGAGCGTACTGCTTTTTGTCTTCAGTAAGCTGAACCAGTGCTTTTTCACCCGGTAATAAACCGTCAACAAAGACAGATTTACCATTAATATGACCAATACCAGAGCCAAGGTGATCTAAACGGCTGATTGTAATTTCTTTATGCTTGGTATCGGTTATTTTACGTTTTTGAGGCTTAAAAAAGCGTGCCATAGTGTTTTGACTCACTGAAAAGACATTGGTTGATTGTCGAGTAGCCCTAGTTTCATTAAGCTAAAGGCCACAGGTGGACGACAATTCTCCCACAGAATCGCATTCTTGTAATTAAGAGAACCATGACCAAATATGGACTTCGTGCCAGGGTCTTTACCCTGACATTAGCACCGACATTGATTATAGGCCTATTATTAAGCGCCTTTTTCACGATGAGCCGCTACCGGGATCTGGAACACCAGCTGATTTCGACTGGTGCCAGTATCATTGAACCGCTGGCAATTTCGACTGAATATGGCATGACCGATAAAAATCGGGAAGCGGTTCGTCGCCTGATCAGTTATGCCCACCGTAAGCATTCCCAGATCATCCGCAGCATTGCCGTCTTTGATGCCAGCAATCAGTTATTTGTCACCTCGAATTTTCATCGTAACTTTGAAATCCTGATGTATCCGGATGATCAACCGATCCCGTTGCTGCTCGATACCCGGCTCAATGATAATGCGTTGATCCTGCGCGCCCCTATTGTAACCGAAGGTCAATTTGGTAGTAGTTCGCAATCGAATTACCAAGGCCAGGCATTAGGGTATATCGCCCTCGAATTAGACTTAAGTGCCCTGCGCCTCCAGCAGTACCAGGAAGTTTTCACCGCCCTGATGGTGCTACTACTGGGATTAACACTGTCCTCACTGTTTGCTTACCGTTTAATGCAGGATGTTACCCGGCCGATCTCACACATGGTCAGTGTGGTCGATCGGATCCGGCGCGGTCACTTGGATATTCGAATCGAAGGTGAACTGCTTGGTGAACTGGATACCTTGAAGAATGGTATCAATGCCATGGCGATCTCGCTATCTGAATACCACATTGAAATGCAGCAGAGCATCGATCAGGCAACGTCCGATCTGCGCGAAACCCTAGAGCAGCTAGAAATCCAAAACGTTGAGCTGGATATCGCCAAGAAGCGTGCCCAGGAAGCCGCGCGTGTGAAGTCCGAATTCCTGGCGAATATGTCACACGAACTGCGAACACCACTCAATGGAGTTATCGGCTTTACCCGTCAGATGCTGAAAACCCGCCTCAGTTCGAGCCAGCAAGATTACCTGCTAACCATCGAAAAATCGGCAAATAACCTGCTGACCATCATTAACGACATCCTCGACTTCTCGAAACTGGAAGCTGGCAAATTGCTGCTGGAAAATATCCCGTTTGATTTTACCGAGTCACTGGATGAGGTGATGTGTCTGCTGGCACCGAGCGCGCACGAAAAAGGGCTTGAACTCACACTGAAAATTGATAACCGGATCCCGGCAGGCCTAATTGGTGATCCGCTGCGTATTCAGCAAGTGATCACCAACCTCATAGGTAACGCCGTTAAATTTACCGAACGCGGCAATATCGACGTCTCGGTCGAACTGAAAACCGATAAAGATGAAAATGTCGAACTGCAATTTATGGTGCGCGATACGGGGATCGGGATTTCTGAGCGCCAGCAGGCACAGCTATTCCAGGCATTCAGCCAGGCCGATGCCAGCATTTCGCGCCGTTACGGCGGTACCGGACTCGGCCTGGTGATCACCCAAAAATTGGTGACCCAGATGGGCGGGGAAATTCGCCTGACCAGTCGATTGCACCAAGGCTCGACCTTCTGGTTCTCATTAAAAATGCAAAAAACTGATCTGCCGGTTTCTCAGCCGATTAATACCTCTTCGCTGATTGGTAAGAAACTGCTGTTAATTGAACCGAACATGCAGGCCGCCTCCGTCGTTCAGCAACGCTTAATTAACGCCGGTATGCAAGTGACTTACCGTTCGAGCATGCCGGAAGATGCCGAACATCACCACTTTGCGCTATTGTGCCTAACGCCGGGCCAGCAGCCACCCATTGCCACTTTACTCGACCGGGTATTCAAGGCTGAACAAATTACGGACAAGGTGATTGTCAGTCTGCCAGCCACAGAGCTGGCATTATCTGAACGCCTCATCAATGCCGGCGTATCGGCTTGTTTAGGTAAGCCGCTGGCACACCGCAAGCTGTTTGAAGTGCTAAGCAATGCGCCTGATGATCAAGTTGAGCAGGATGTACCGCTGCTACCAGAACCAGCACAAACCATCGAGCCTCTGACCGTGATGGCGGTTGATGATAACCCAGCGAACCTGAAGCTCATCGCGGCACTGCTGAGTGAACGGGTAGAAACGGTTATTACCGCAACGGGGGGAAGAAAGGCCGTAGAGTACGCTCATCAGAAAGCCTTTGATTTAATCTTTATGGATATTCAAATGCCGGAAATGGATGGTGTAACGGCCTGTCAGGAGATCCACAAAACGGAGCTGAACCACACGACGCCGGTGATTGCCGTTACCGCCCATGCGATGGCAGGCGAACGTGAACGGTTGATCAATGCAGGGATGGATGATTACCTCACCAAGCCGATTGAAGAGCGCATCCTGCAACAAATACTGGCTAAGTGGACCACGAGTTCTCATGATGCGATTCCGGCAGAAGCGGAAGGCGGCATTGCCGCTGGCGTCACTGAAGCCTCCTCCCCGGGCCAGACTGTAGCAGTAAACCAAAATATCAGCTGGGACTGGGAACTGGCACTAGCACAAGCCGCGGGAAAAGAAGATCTGGCAAAAGACATGTTGCAAATGCTGCTCGATTTCATGCCCGAAGTGGAAATGCTGGTGAATGAAGCCTTGGACGGTAAAGATATCGATTTATGGTCGACTATTCACAAGTTACATGGCAGCTGTGCATACAGTGGCGTACCGCGGCTGAAAAACCTCTGCCATACCATAGAGACGCAGCTTAAAGCCAACTCAACCGTCGGGGACATTGAGCCCGAGCTGTACGAGCTGGTCGATGAGATGAACAACGTGGTGAAAGCGTCAAAGGCGTATAGGCACTAGGGGCTAGGAATATTTTGAGTACAAAAAAGGAGAGCGATGAGGCTCTCCTTTTTATTGGTTTGTCAGATGAAAGTCTAGGGTCCTGTGGTCCTGCAAGGCTGCTTCTATGAGCCCTAACTGAGAGTCAAGCTTTTGCTTTTCCTCGCAACTCGAACCTAGTAACTCGAAACTGCTTATCCACAGAACCTCAGGGCCTAGAACCGCTCTTTCCCAGAGCCTTTGATCAGCTTTCCAATATCACCGTTGCCACGGCATAACGCTTCTCGTCCGCAATGGTCAGATGCACGTGGTTAACGCCCATCGCCTCAGCCAATTCCGCAGCTTTACCTGACAGACTCAATACGGGCTTACCCAGCTCATCATTACTGATCGTGAAGTCCTGAAAAGAGACGCCGCAGGCAATGCCGGTACCTAAAGCTTTGGATGCCGCTTCTTTGACGGCAAACCGTTTTGCCAGATAACGCCCCTTAAGCTTTAAACCCGCTAAGATTTCCAGCTCAGGTGCCGACAAGACTCGCTCAGCAAAGGCATCACCAGAGCGCGCATAGACTTTCTCAACGCGCCCGATGTCTGCGATATCTGTGCCCAGGCCGACAATTGCCATGCTTAGCGACGCGCTTCAAGCATGATAGCTTGCATATCGGCAACCGCTTTGTTCAGACCATCAAACACGGCACGGCCCATGATGGAGTGGCCAATGTTCAGCTCATAAATCTCAGGCAGAGCTGCCACAGGCTTCACGTTGTGATAGGTCAGGCCGTGACCTGCATTCACTTTGATCCCCTGATCATCAGCGTAGCTTGCGGCCGCTGCAATCTTCTTCAGCTCCGCTTGCTGCTCTTCTTCGCTTTCTGCATCGGCATAATGGCCGGTGTGCAATTCGATATAAGGCGCACCAGCAGCAACTGCCGCATCTATCTGCTCACGGTCAGCATCAATAAACAAAGAGACTTTAATGCCTGCCGCCGTCAGTTTTTCTGTTGCTGCTTTAATTTTGTCCAGCTGACCCGCCACATCCAGACCACCTTCCGTCGTCAGCTCTTCCCGTTTTTCAGGTACCAGACAGACGAACTCCGGCTGAGTTTCCAATGCAATGCTGACCATTTCATCAGTCACGGCCATTTCAAGGTTCATACGGGTCTGGATCGTTTCACGCAAAATACGGACATCACGGTCAGTAATATGGCGGCGGTCCTCGCGCAGGTGAATAGTAATACCATCGGCACCGGCTCGTTCAGCAACTTCTGCAGCGTGAACAGGATCAGGGTATCGAGTACCTCGGGCGTTGCGTAGAGTGGCAATATGATCGATATTCACGCCGAGTAGTATGTTCTTCATTTTTGGGTACTCCTTCCTCTAGGGATAAATAATTCCCTGCTTTTTAATGGTTTCCCGCCAAGATAAGGTTTCAGGGCCATCCGTGTAAAGCGTTTTGCTGCCTTGAGTTGATCCGGGGTTTCAAAATGTCGGGCTGCTATCGCTTTAAGCTGGCTACCGGTAAAGGTCAGCTGGCCTGTGATCATTGATGCAATAAAACCTTTTTGCTCGCGGTAGTTATAGGTCATGGTGTCTTCCACAGGCAGACCACTACCGGCACAGTGAAGAAAATCGATGCCATACCCCAGATGATGAAGCAGTGCCAGTTCAAAGCGCCGCAATGCCGGTTCTGGATTATCGGCTTGCGCCAGCTCGCGCAGCACATTCAGATAATCCAGAAACAGCACAGGATAAGGCGTGTCATTCTCGAGAACCCGAGCCACGAGTTCGTTAATATACAGGGCGGAATAGAGGATATAGCCGCGCATGGGCAGGCCGATACTGATAGGTTCGGCATGATTCAATGTTCGCATTGAACCACGGCCGGACCATTTCATAAACAGGGGGGTAAAAGGCTGCAATGTGCCTTTGAGGTTGGAGCGCTTACGGCGCGCTCCTTTCGACAAGATAGTCAGACGGCCATTGTCCTCGCTGAACACATCAAGGATCAGGCTCGTCTCACTATACGGGCGAGTATGAAGGACAAAACAGCGCTGCAGCCCCTCCATGGTGTTCCTTACAGATCGTCAATGTAACCCAGGCTACGCAGTGCACGTTCGTCATCTGCCCAACCCGATTTCACTTTAACCCATAGCTCCAGGTACACCTTACGCTCGAACAGCTCTTCCATATCAATGCGGGCTTCTCGACCAATGACTTTCATTTTTTCGCCATTTTTGCCGATCACCATTTTCTTCTGGCCCTTGCGTTCAACCAGAATCAAGCCGTTGATATCAAAACCATTCGTGCGCGGATTAAAATCGAAACGTTCGATCTCAACGGTCACAGCATAGGGTAATTCATCACCCAGGAAGCGCATCAGCTTTTCACGGATGATTTCAGATGCCATAAAACGCTGCGAACGGTCGGTCACATGATCTTCCGGGAAGTAGTATTCACCTTCCGGCAGGTGCTCGCGAACAATTTTTTCTACCGCATCAACGTTGGTACCGCTTTTCGCTGAAATTGGCACCACATCAACAAAGTCCATCTTCTTCGACAGCGCTTCAATATGCGGGAACAGTTCGCCTTTTTCTTTCACGTTGTCGACCTTGTTGATCAGCAGTACTGTTGGCAGCTCACTCTTAATAAGCTTGTTCAGTACCATCTCATCATCGTCAGTCCACATGGTGCCATCAACCAGGAAAAGCACTAGCTCAACATCGGTCAGCGAGCTGCTGGCCGCACGGTTCATTAAACGGTTAATGGTGCGCTTTTCTTCAATGTGCAGGCCAGGGGTATCAATATAAACCGCCTGGTAACCATCACGGGTATCAACACCCATAATCCGGTGACGGGTTGTCTGTGGTTTACGTGAAGTAATCGATAACTTCTGCCCAACCAGACGGTTGATCAGGGTCGATTTACCAACGTTCGGTCGGCCTACGATGGCTATAAAGCCGCAATGTTGCTTATCTGTCATGATTCCAACTGCTTAAGAGCAAGTTCTGCTGCTGCCTGCTCTGCCTTGCGCCGGCTGCTGCCTTTACCAATCACAGGCTTATCCAACCCTGTAATATCACATTGTACCGTGAACTCTTGATTATGAGCTTCACCGTGCACCTTAACTACAGTATAAGCAGGTAGCGGCAAACGACGCCCTTGCAAACACTCTTGCAGCCGTGTTTTAGGATCTTTCTGGTTAATACCAGGCTGAATGGTTTCAAGACGAGACTGATACCAGTCAAGAATAATCTTACGTACCTGCTCAGTGTCACTATCCAAATAGATCGCACCAATGATCGCTTCAACGCAATCAGCCAGAATAGAGTCACGACGAAAGCCACCGCTTTTTAACTCACCCGGGCCAAGCAGTAAATACTCACCAAGCTCAAATTCACGCCCCAGCTCAGCCAAGGTCTTACCGCGAACTAATGTGGCACGCATACGACTCATGTCCCCCTCATCCACTTCAGGAAAGCGGTGGTATAAGTCATCTGCAATTACAAAGCTTAAAATGGAATCGCCCAGAAACTCCAGACGTTCATTATGAGTACCGTTAGCACTGCGATGTGTCAGTGCTAACGTCATCAAATCACTATTATTAAATTGATACCCCAGCATGCGCTGAAGTCTATTAGCAGGAGATGTCATTTTATCTCGATCAGTTTATGCTACCGATGCGGTTAAAACGCACACCAGTAGGAATCCAGGATGGTAAGACACTCTCGGCACTTCTTTCAAGCTCAAAGCTGATCCAGATCACGACCGCCTTTCCGACCAGATTTTCTTCTGGAACAAAGCCCCAGAAACGACTGTCTGAACTGTTATCGCGGTTATCACCCATCATGAAATACTGGCCTTCAGGTACAACCCACTCGCTGATCCCCGGACGCGGATAGTACTTCAGCGTGTGGTCTCGCTTCAGTGGGTGTACTAAAATCTGGTGATTTACATCACCCAGCTTTTCATCTAGTTGGACAAAACGTGTCATGCCCTGACTGAACTCACTGTCGGTCATATTCGTCAGTGGCACCGGGGTACAGGTTGCAGAACCTTTCGGGGCAATACAAAGCTGCTTGCTGGAACTGTAACGAATCGTATCGCCAGGCATACCAACAACACGTTTAATGTAGTCAACATTGGGTTGAGGCGGGTACTTAAAGACCACGCTATCACCACGCTCTGGCTCACCGGTTTCAATCAACTTGTGACGGAATACCGGATCGCGAAGGCCGTAAGCGAATTTTTCAACCAGGATGAAATCTCCCACGAGTAACGTCGGCATCATAGAGCCGGATGGGATCTGGAACGGCTCATAAATAAATGAGCGAAATACCATAATGAGCGCAATCACCGGAAACATCGAGCTGGCTGATTCCACCCAGCTCGGTTGCGGTGCAATGGCTTCAAGGGTTTTAGCATCTACTTGATCGCCAGCGTTAGCTGCTGCCGCATCAATCTTTAATTGACGTTTCGGTGCCCAGATAAATTTATCCAACGCCCAAATGATCCCGGTCAGTAGCGTGGCCAGAACCAGAATTAACGAAAAAGTATTTGCCATTTTATTCCCTATGAATGTCTCAACTCATCACAAACGGGTTGGTCCGTGAAACAGAAATGCCGATTTAATGAATTTAAATCAGCACTTCGTATGACATCAAACTCGCTTGTGATGAGATAAAAGTTACTACTTATTTTTTACCTACGTGCAAAATAGCAAGGAACGCTTCCTGAGGCAGTTCGACATTGCCGATCTGCTTCATACGCTTTTTACCTTCTTTCTGCTTCTGTAGCAGTTTCTTCTTACGGCTGATATCGCCACCGTAACATTTAGCAATAACGTTTTTACGTAACTGCTTAACGGTTGCACGAGCTATAATCATGCCGCCAATCGCCGCTTGAATCGCGATATCAAACATCTGACGAGGAATGAATTCCTTCATCTTGTCGACTAACTCACGACCGCGACCATTTGCATTGTCTTTATGCGTAATGATCGCCAGTGCATCAACACGTTCGCCATTGATCATTACATCAACACGTACCATGTTTGATGGCTCGTAACGCTGGAAGTTGTAATCCAGTGATGCGTAACCACGCGATGTCGATTTCAGACGGTCGAAGAAATCCAGTACCACTTCTGACATAGGAATATCGTATGTCAAAGCAACTTGGTTACCGTGATATACCATATCCACCTGCATACCACGTTTTTCGATACACAGCGTGATCACGTTACCCAGGTACTCAGACGGCACTAAGATATTACAACGTGCAATTGGCTCACCAATGACGGCAATATCATTTACTGCCGGTAGCTTTGACGGGCTATCGACATAAATAATGTCGCCGCGTGTCGTTTCAACTTCATAAACTACAGTCGGTGCAGTGGTAATAAGCGCAAGATCGTATTCACGCTCTAAGCGTTCTTGAATGATTTCCATGTGCAACATGCCAAGGAAACCACAACGGAAACCAAAACCAAGTGCAGAAGAACTTTCTGGTTCATAGAACAGAGACGCATCATTTAGGCTTAACTTGCCCAGTGCATCACGGAAGTTCTCGTAGTCATCAGAAGAAACCGGGAACAGACCGGCATAAACCTGAGGTTTCACTTTCTGGAAACCAGGTAATGGTTCTTCACAGCCATCTTTGGCCGTGGTGATCGTATCACCAACAGGTGCACCCAGGATGTCTTTAATACCACAAACAACCCAGCCAACTTCACCGGTATTCAGTTCAGTCGTATCGACTTGCTTAGGTGTAAAGATACCCAGACGGTCAATATTCCAAACCTGACCGGTACTCATCATTTTAATTTTTGCATTTTTCTTTAGTGAGCCATTTTTAACTCGAACCAAAGAGACAATGCCTAAATAATTATCGAACCATGAGTCAATGATCAAGGCTTGTAACGGACCGTCAGGGTCGCCTTGTGGGGGGGGAATAGCGGCTACGATGTTTTCCAGAACATCTTCAACGCCTAAACCTGTTTTCGCAGAACAACGCGTTGCTTCTAACGCATCGATACCGACAATGTCTTCTATTTCTTCCGCTACACGCTCTGGATCAGCAGCTGGCAAGTCGATTTTATTCAAAATCGGCACCACTTCTAAGTCCATCTCCATAGCCGTGTAACAGTTAGCTAATGTCTGAGCTTCAACGCCCTGACCTGCATCAACCACCAGCAAAGCACCTTCACAGGCAGCTAGGGAGCGCGATACTTCGTATGAGAAGTCAACGTGTCCTGGTGTATCGATGAAATTAAGCTGATAAGTTTCACCATCTTTCGCCGTATAGTCGAGTGTGACACTCTGGGCTTTGATAGTGATACCGCGTTCGCGTTCGAGATCCATGGAATCTAAAACCTGCGCAGACATTTCACGGTTGGAAAGGCCACCACAGACTTGAATTAGACGGTCGGATAAGGTCGACTTACCATGGTCGATATGTGCAATAATCGAAAAGTTACGAATGTGCTTCATGAATGGCGTGACTAGCTCGTGATTGAAATGAATGGGATCTTTTGATCAAGTTGACGGATTCTACCGAATTTCAGGGCTACTCGCTATCTTTCGATGCGGCATTTATCATCTTATCCACTGACAGAGGCTGCCCCAGCACTCGAATCAAGCTCGGTTCGTAAGCTGAATTTCCCTCTAAGCGCGTGGCATAATACCGGGCTATCAGCAAGCCAATGCCAGCACTGACACCCGCTGTCAGCACCACGCCAACTTCGCTGGTACCTGCTAATTCGACAAACCACCACTGCCCTAACGCGGCTCCCAGCAGTAAAAACAGCAAAGGCACGACATAAACCAGCAGGGCAGAATTCAGTATACTCTGTTCAGACAAGCCAATTTCAACCACCTGTCCAACCGTCAGCGACTTTTTCGTGGTGATTTTCACCTGATGGGCACGTTCCGGCACCGCTTCACTCACGATGCCCGTTCCACAACTATCCCGGGACCCACAATGGCCACAGCTGGTTTGTTGCTGGCAACTGACGGTGATACGACCCGGCTCAACGGCAACGACGGTTGCCAGCGTGTTCATCATGGTGCAGCCTTTTCAGCCGTAGAATTAGCCCCATTTTTTGAACCGACAAAAACAACCGACTCTGCGACCCGACGCGCCGTCGCCGGAGGAATATCGCCGACAACGGTCACTTCTTTCTCACCCTGTAAATGGCTATGCAACGTTCGTCGCCCTTGTCTTACTAATTGCTCTCGTACAGTATAGCTGTCTGCTTCTGAAACATAGATAGAAAAGCTAAATAATCCGTCACTGTACATTTTGCTTTCAACCGGCCGTTGAGTCAGGACTAAGCGATGGCGGTTACGAGAGACTGACTCAAACCCCTGAGGTAACCAGTTTACCTGCCAGCTCAGTTCGGCCTGAGGCTGGGGCGGCAACTGAACAACAGCGGGTAAATCAACACTGCGCAGGCTTTTCAGCACATCACCCACTTTAGGGTTCACGACATACGATACCGCACGATACTGCTCTAACGGTTCACCGTCACGATCGAGCAAATCGGCACGCATCACTAAACGGCTGCGATGATCAATCCACAACAGATAAGAATAACGTGCGCCGTCTTTAGGGGCGATACGTACTACATCACAGGCAACGCCCGCCTCGCGAGAGCGCCCCATCGAGATGAAGTCATAATTGGCCGACAACTCGTTAATATCAGACTGCATAATCGGCGGCAGGGGAGCCACCATCTTGTTGCTATCGATCGTAAAAGGATCCAGCCCTGGCTCGAAATAACTGATCTCATTGCCACGCTGAATCACCTCACGCGGCGGTCCGCTGAGGTAGATCAAATGTGCGTACGTCTGACCATCTTCAAGCGCATGGCGATATCGTAACGGTTCAATGCTGTTTTTCTTAATTAAAATGTAGGACAACTCGTAACTGAGCTCTCGACTAGCCTCATCCATCTGATGCAACAAAGCCTCTGCTGAAGCTATAGGCTCTTCGGCAAAGGCTTGCAAAGGCATCATCAGGCTGACCAGTGTCACGGCACCGACCAGAATTTTTCTCATTAATCCGCCACAGGTGAATTTGTTTCTAACAAGGTTCTGTCAATACTGCCATCTTCGGCGTTGAAACGCAGCTGAAGCTCATAGTCTTGCAACATCGCATTAATACGACGGCGCTGCTCCATAAGTTGTGCTTCATTAGATGCATTATTATGTGCACCACTGCGGACAGAATCACGGGTTAAGCTGACAGGCTCAGCTTTGCCTGCAAACGGGATGGTCTGCAGAACGGGTAATTGGGTATTGGTTGCTTCAGCAACCAGACCGTCATCACCGCCATTGTATTGTTGTACGCCGACAATAACCGCTAATGATACGGATGCCGCAATGGCTACCTGACCAAACTGGGTAAACCAAGCAGGTAGCGAGCGTTTTGCCTGACGCGGTGTAGGCTGAGACTCAGGGGCTTGCTGTACGGTTCTTATATCAACAACAGGAGCAACCACTTCAGGCTTGGCACTGAAGTCGGTGACCCCTGTATAAGCAGGTTCATTTTCTAACGCCAGCGCGACATTTGCAGCAATATTCCATTCTTTGCCTTGCGGAGCATCACCACGCATCACATCACCAATCAGGTTGAAGTTCTGCCAGGCTTGCTCACTCTCTTTGTCAACGGCCAGCGCATTGATAATGCTCTGATCCAGTTCTTCGCCGTCTAGCAGCGCCGAAATTTTTTCTTTATCAGCCATTTTTTTCACCGTTTGGCCCAACATTATCGCTGCATAAGAGGACGGATACGTTTTTCGACCGCCTCTCGTGCACGGAATATTCGTGATCTTACTGTACCCACCGGACAACCCATCACCTCGGCAATATCTTCATAGCTTAAACCATCCAGTTCACGCAAGGAGATCGCGGTTTTAAGATCGTCAGGTAATGCATCAATGGTACTAAAGACAACCCGCTTTAATTCATCAGACAACATTTGGTTCTCAGGGTTCGAAATTTCTTTCAACGCATTGCCATTTTCATAGTATTCCGCATCTTCAGCATCAACATCGGATGCTGGCGGACGGCGCCCCTGAGCGACTAAATAATTCTTCGCAGTATTAACAGCAATACGGTATAGCCATGTATAAAAAGCACTTTCGCCACGAAACGTCGGCAAGGCTCGATACGCCTTAATGAAAGCTTCTTGGGCAACATCAGGCACATCGCCCGAGTTGCTGACATAACGTGCAACAAGGTTACAAACTTTATTCTGGTACTTTATCACCAGAAGGTTAAACGCTTGCTTATCGCCTCGCTGTACTCGTTCTATTAATACCTGATCTGTTTGCTGCTCGCTCATTCGAGCGTGTACTCCTATATCTGTCTTGCACTCGTTGTTTCATACCTGCTTTGGCCTGGCATTCGGTTGGCTGTCACTTTCGACACCACTTCCCCGCCACCGAACCAGTGTTCTATGCAGACTGAGTTTGTAAAAACAATCTACAATATTCGGTCAAATCACAATAATATGAAACATTTATGAGCATGAGCACTATCTAAGACCCAGGGATAACGGCAAAGTTCCGGACCAAATGAAATAAAATCTCAACAATAGTGCGCGATTTTTTTATCACGATGGCGCATTATACAGCGATAAGTGCAGAACGTTATACCAATTCCATTAATTATCAGGGTAATTAAGAGCCTGTCATCCGTGCTCAATCAAGCTCAGACTTTTTTACAATGAGACTCTTTGCTCTATATTGAGATTGTTTTCTCGTAATTGATGGTAATTGGTATTTGATGGTCACAATGACCAATCCAGATGGAATTTGGTAAGATGTGGCGGATTGCCACAGGGATATGAATCGATATGAACGAAAACCGTGAACATCTTTGCGATGTATTAGTTATTGGCAGTGGTGCTGCCGGTTTATCACTTGCACTGCGCTTAGCACCACTGGGTAAAGTTATCGTCTTAAGCAAAGGTCCACGTAGTGAAGGCGCTACCTATTACGCTCAAGGTGGTATCGCTGCAGTATTTGACGAATCAGACAGCATTGATTCTCACGTTCAGGACACCCAGATTGCCGGTGCCCATTTGTGCGATGAAGCTATCGTTCGCTTTATTGCCGAAAATGCCAAACACTGTGTACAGTGGCTGATTGATGGCGGCGTGCCTTTCGATCGTGAAGAAAACGACAATGACGATACCAGCCCTCGTTATCATCTCACCCGTGAAGGCGGCCATAGCCACCGTCGAATTTTACATGCCGCGGATGCAACGGGCATGGCCGTTCAGAACTCGCTGCAAGAAAACGTTCTTAATCACCCTAATATTGAAGTATTAGAACGCCATAACGCACTCGATTTAATTACCCAACAGAAAATGGGTAACCACGATCAACCTAACCGTGTGCTGGGCGCATATATCTGGAACCGAAATCGCGAAGTGGTTGAAACCGTTCGTGCTAAATTTGTGGTCTTGGCCACTGGTGGCGCTTCAAAAGTTTATCAATATACCTCCAACCCGGATGTCTCATCCGGTGATGGCATTGCCATGGCCTGGCGTGCAGGCTGCCGCGTTGCCAACCTCGAATTTAACCAGTTTCATCCAACCTGCTTGTTCCACCCGGAAGCCCGTAACTTCCTGCTGACTGAAGCACTTCGTGGTGAAGGCGCCTATTTACGCCGCCCTGATGGCAGCCGTTTTATGCCTGATTTCGATGAGCGTGGCGAACTGGCTCCGCGTGATGTCGTTGCACGGGCGATTGACTATGAAATGAAGCGCCTGGGTGCCGACTGCATGTATTTGGATATCAGCCATAAGCCAGAAGATTTTGTGAAAAAACATTTCCCGACGATTTATGAAAAGTTGTTAGGTTACAGTATTGATATTACCAAAGAGCCAATCCCTATCGTTCCTGCCGCCCACTACACCTGTGGTGGTGTCATGGTTGATACTGAAGGGCGTACGGATCTGGATGGCCTGTATGCAATAGGCGAAGTGAGTTATACCGGCTTACACGGTGCTAACCGCATGGCGTCTAACTCTCTGCTCGAATGTGTGGTATATGCCTGGGCTGCCGCAGAAAGCATCACCAAGAAACTGGAACACATCAGCATGCCCGGTTCACTGCCTGGCTGGGATGAAAGCCAGGTTTGCTGTTCCGATGAAGAAGTCGTCATTCAGCACAACTGGCATGAACTGCGCCTGTTCATGTGGGACTATGTCGGCATTGTCCGCTCAACCAAACGGTTAGAACGCGCAATGCGCCGTATTCAGTTGCTCAAACAGGAAATTGATGAGTACTACAGCCACTTCCGAGTATCCAATAACCTGCTGGAGCTGAGAAACCTGGTACAGGTCGCTGAGCTGATCGTTCGCTGCGCCATGGCACGCAAAGAAAGCCGCGGCCTGCATTACACCTTGGATTACCAAGAATCCAAAGCCGATTCAGGCCCGACCATCCTGACGCCTGATCAGCCGTGTTAAGCAATACCGAAACTAGAATAAAAAAATCCCAGCTAACGCTGGGATTTTTTTATTGTCAGGCCAACTGATCCTGCGCCAGATTAAACCTGATATTCCGCAATGGCCTCATCTAGTGATTTCGCCTGATCGGCCACCGCATTGGCAGCCTGGGCATTTTCATGGGCAACATCTGAATTGGTGTTGGTAATATCACGGATCGACGTCACATTCTGGCCGATTTCATCCGAAACCAGGCTCTGCTGCTCAACAGCCGCGGCGATCTGGGTACTGGTGTCCATGATCAACTGCATATCAGTCATAATCTGGTTAATTCTTACTTCCGCACTGTCTGCCTGAGTAACACTCAGCTCCCCTTGCTCACGGCAACGCCCGATATGTACCACCACCTGATCAGTTTGCTCCTGCAAAGAGGCAATGATCGTCGTGATTTCTTCGGTTGACTGGCGCGTACGCAGTGCCAGAGAACGTACCTCATCGGCAACCACAGCAAATCCCCGGCCTTGCTCACCCGCCCGGGCGGCCTCAATAGCGGCATTCAGAGCCAGCAAATTGGTCTGTTCAGCAATGGCTTTAATAACATCCAGCACCGAACCGATGTTTTCAGACAAACTCGACAGGCTGGCAACCTCATCACTGGTCTGTGATAAATCGTCAGACAGCGAGCGAATGCGTTCTTTGGTGGCACTTACCTCAGAGAGGCCTTCCATTGCACCATGGTGGCTGCGATCTGCGTTCGCGGCAGCAGTTTCAGTATTCGATGCAATCTCACGAATAGTCATCCCCATTTCAGTGATCGCGGTGGCAACCGAATCGGTTTCTGCCTGCTGCTGGCTCATTGCCATCTCGGATTCCTTACTGCGGCGCTGCAACTGCTCTGACGCCACACCAAGCTCGGTGATCGCCCCCTGAACATTACCCACCAGCTGACGCAAGCTCGATAACAGATGGTTAAAGTTACGTGCCATCTCCGCCAGTTCATCGTCGCCGCTCTCATCGGCAATCGACGTCAGATCATGGCTGCGGGCAATGGTTGCCATCAAATCACTCAGCCCCTGAACCCGGCGCTGAACTGAACTACTGATCAACCAAGACAAAATCAATAGTGCAATGATAACGATCACCACCGCTACGGTAATCAACTGCCCGGTCAGCTTGCGATCCGCCGCAACTTCCTCAGCCAGCTGTAGCTGGACATCAGCGAACACTTTTTCGACCTGATGGGATTGCGTCCGGATTTCACCACGCAACCCATCCTTGTGGGTCAGTCCAATCTGTTGTTGCAGCTTAACGATCTGTTCAAAGGTGCGGTGAAATTCAATAAATGCATCACCAAAATCCCGCTCAAGTAGACGGCCATTTTTATCGTAAGCCGCATGGTACTCATTCAGATAATCCACGTCGTTAGTCAGGGTAAACAACTTCGCGGTCAGCGTTAAGCTATAGATTTCCAGTGAATCTAAGTTATGCTCATCAGCAGTCTTTAGCAGTTGCTCTGAACGGTCAAAAAATGGACGGTAGAAACCATCACTGTGGCTAAGCCCTATTTTCTGGTAGCCCTCAATCAATGCCATCATGCCATCGTGATAACGCGCTATCGCACTCGGAAGCGTCTGCAAACTCGGTATGGTTATGGATAATTCCGCCAAATCACCGGAGAGATCAGTCAGCTGCGCCTGAAAACGGGCATAATTCGCCTGAAATGCCTGCTGGTATTTACTATCCATCCGCATCAGAAAGTCCTTCTCGTTCCGACGCAGATTCAGTAACGTCACTTCCAGCTCGCTGGCAGAAATAGCTGAATGATTGATCGCCATCGTGCGTTCGTTGGCGATCCAGCTCATGCCTAAAATCAACAGTAATGCCGTAACAGATATAACGGTTAATCCCAGTAGCTTATGTTTTATTTTCATTGCAAATACATTCCGCCTGATTTCATCTACCGCTGACTAACGGTAAAGGTACTATAGTTAATCGACCAGAAAGGACTTATCTTTAATTGGTAGCGTTAAATAATAATGAGAAAAGAGCCATCTATAAAATAAAACACTAATAATCATAGAATTACAACTGATTGTACCTGTTGGGTGTTTTGTTTGAACGATTTTTAAGGTTAATGAAAGTCAGCATTGCGACACAATAAACTCAGGGTACGGAAGTCTTTGTCATCACAGGCATCATGACAGATCAGCAACCAACGCTGCTGCGCTGCCTGTTTCACTTTAAGCAAGATAAAATAACGCGTGATCACTTTGATTTGGATGATTTGCCAGGATTGTCGCTGCCAGGTGACCTGCCCCGACACAGTGATACTTATACGGCCTTGATGCCGAAAACTGTACTGCCATAGCTGAAGCCATTCCAGCCATAAACATTCAATAATAATAACCGCGGCAATGAAAGGAATAGCGGAACGAAATACGGCAAGCAGAAGAAACATTGCCGCACAAAGATATAACAGGCTCAGTGCGGCAATGGCAAGTTTGGAAGGACGTAATAAAAGATCAGCGAAGTTTGCTGTTGTTGTGGGCAACAATTTTGTCCACCATTGCCGCATGCGCTGGGTTTTCACTACGACCGTGACCCATCATCCAGGTGAACAAATCAGGATCGTCACATGTCAGTAATGAGACTAAATCGTGTTGTTCCTGCTCTGACAAATCGTCAAAACACTCTTCAAAAAAAGGCATGATAAGCACATCTAGCTCAAGCATACCACGGCGGCATGCCCATTTAAGGCGTGCTTTTTCATCTGCACTCAACATATACAACCTCAATTATCTGTCTGACCGTTCCTGGCGATAAGCATGTTTGCCCTATACCGCTCTAGGATTTGCCACCAATATTAACAGCCGCTTCCCCCCTCGACCATGAGCAAAAACAAGCAAACAGCCAAGATGAGACATATGATCAAAAATAGTACGCTACTTCAGTCAGGTATTATTTTCGATAATCACATCAGCAGGCTGACAAATGGTAGCCAGCGATTTAACATAGTGGTCATAAAGTTATTCACCATATATTTGTGATGGCCAGTCTCACGCCCTGCCGTTTCATTGCCTCGCAAGCAAGAAACCGTGATTTGAGCTGCCGTTACAAAGTTAATCATGGAATGTCCTATGAGCACCTGGTCTAACGCACTGAATTTCAAAAAAATCCCATTGACAGCACAAGATAACCTGCCTGACCTGGCTTTGGTTAATCTGGATGATTGGGGCCTGGTCACCCTGATCGGTGATGATAAAAAATCCTATCTGCAAGGTCAGGTAACCTGTGATGTGGTTTCATTACCGGCAGATGCTTCAACCTTAGGAGCCCATTGTGATGCCAAGGGAAAAATGCGCACAATCTTCCGCTTGTTCAACCACAATAACGGTTATGGTTTCCTACAACGCAAAAGCGTAATGGCCAGCCAACTGCCTGAACTTAAGAAATACGCTGTTTTCTCTAAGGTTGATATCGAAGCAAGCGATGACGTATTACTTGGCTTAACCGGCGAAAGTGCACAAGCTGTCGTTGATCAACTTTTCACCGGCGAAGGTGATGTCCGTGTTATTAAAGCCGGTACCGCTGTTAAAATTGACGAAGACCGTTGGTTATTGGCTGTCACCGCAGAGCAAGCAGAAACAGTCGTAAACGCCATTGTTGAGGCCTACAATGACGTGCGGTTATCTGATAGCACGCTGTGGGATCTGTACGACATCCAATATGCTATTCCCCGTATAGATGCAGCAACAGAACTTGAATTCATTCCGCAGGCAATGAACTTGCAAGCCGTCGATGGCATCAGCTTTAAAAAAGGCTGCTACACCGGTCAGGAAACGGTCGCTCGCGCTAAATACCGTGGCATCAATAAACGTGCGATGTATATCGTCAGTGGTGAAGCGGCGCAGTGCCCGCAAGCGGGTGATGCATTAGAGCGAAACATCGGTGAAAACTGGCGTAAAGGCGGTACGCTCATTGCGAGTTATCAGTATGCCGATAACCTGGCTGTCGCCCTCGTGGTACTGCCAAACGATCTGGATTCAGGCACCCGATTCCGTCTTGCAGCACAACCAGAATTCATCTGGACGAAGCAGGATCTGCCTTACACGTTGGAAGACGAGTAAGTCATGAACACGTCCGTTATTAAATTCTTAGAAAAAGAAGGCGTCGACTATCGACTCCTTCCCCATACAAAGCCAGCCAAAACCATTGAAGACGCGGCGAAAGAGCGCGGCGTCGCTCCGGATCAGATGGTGAAATCAATTTTGCTGCGAGACATGAGTGGTTTTCATGTCTTAGCCTGTGTACCTGGCCCCGCTCAGGTTGATCCAACCAAAGTACGTGCGATGTTTGGTTGCCGCCGCATGACCTGTGCCGATGCCACGGACGTCGAAAAAGTCACGGGCTTAGTGATCGGCACGGTGGCTCCGGTTGGTTTAAAACACCCCTTGCCGCTCATTTTTGATCATGCGATTAAAAAGCACCATAAGGTCAACATCAGTAGTGGCGACCGCATGGCGGGTGTCGAATTGGAAACAGAAGATTTACTGATGTTATGCGATCCAATGTTCGCTGACATTTGTCGCTGACAGATCTTATTCACTAACGGCGGCCTCACTAACAACGGCTTTGGGGGCCGTTTTTCTGTCAGCTTGACCACAATTTACGGCCAATGATTCATTTTGTTACATCATGGTGTGGCATATTTAATAAAATGACCATTGGTCGCTTTTGAATAGTTTTTCATCAATGTAGAATAACCTCTCAATAAATGAATTAATTATATTTATTGAGAAGGACCCTCCATGCCCCAGCAAATGATCAACCAACAAGCGATCTCCTGTGATCAATGTGACTACCACATCAACAACGTTCATCCGCAACCTTATGTCATGGATCAGCATGGCAATCGCGTTACCGCCAACTCCCTGAGTCATACCTTCGAAAACATCTATGGTGTTAGTAAGCACACCATTAATGCCGTCCTCAACGGTCAAATTAACGATGCCGCTGCCGAAGCACTACAAAAAATGATTTTGAACTTGAGTGGTAAGCTGTATACCCATAGCTGCCAAGAGTGTGCCGCCCACTTTACGTTAGATCCCGCGAAAGATAAGCATGCCTGTCCGCACTGCTGGTCCCAGAGAATCGCTCAGATTAACGATGGAGATCACTGCCCTAAATGTGGTGAAGGTAAACTGAACTAAATTGGCGCCAAGCCGCCCCCGACCATAAAGGCGCAGACGCGCCTTTATGTATTTTATGCTTTAGAAATCGTCTTGTTGACTTTCCCCAGACTTATCAGCAGTGTATATGCCTGTTGGCAGAAGTGGGAACCAAGTAACATGAAAGATATCAACTGGCGTGGCGTTGACCTCAATTTGCTAGTGGCTTTTTCAGCCCTGATGGAAACCCGGAGCGTAACAAAAGCTGCCGCCAAGCTCTCGATTGGTCAGTCAGCAATGAGCCATAACCTGTCACGGTTACGTCTGCTAATTAACGACCCGCTGTTTGAACGTCAGGGTCATCAGATGATCGCCACCCAGAAAGCCGCTGAACTGGCTCCCACCATCGAAAATATCTTAAACCTGGTGACGACTCAGATTTTGCAGCCAGATAGTTTCGAGCCTCAGCATTATTCAGGCACTTTCCGGATTGGTTTAACCGACTACGCAGAGCTACTGTTTGCGCCAGCTCTCTTTGACGCGATCACCCGGCTAGCCCCCCAGTGCCAGCTTAGCTTCTGCAATGTAGATAGAAATAACTACAACGATAAATTTAATGGCCAAGACGTTGATATAGTGATCGGCTCTATGAGCAACCTGCCAAAAGAATTAGTGAGCCAATACCTTTATACTGAGGATCATGTCTGCCTGTTTGACAGTGAAGCGACCGGACTAAGAGCACCGGTTAGTCTGGCACGTTATATCATCACGCCTCATGCCTTAGTTACGCCGGATGGTAAATTAGCCAGTCAGATCGATAATCAATTGCACGATCAGGGATTCACTCGCCACATAGCGGTGGGGGCGAGTAACTTCCTGACCATACGCCATCTGCTAAAAGGACGGAACTTACTCTGTGTCGTTTCACAATTAATGGCACGACTGGAGCTATTTAATGACGAACTCGTCCAGTGCCCGGCTCCGGTTGAGATCCCGGACTTTGATATCAATATGTTGTGGCAGCGTCGAAATAGCAGCCACCCGAAAATTGAGTGGCTGCGCCAAGTGGTCAGCAAGACCATTACTCAACGAGTCGCATCATTGCGTGGAGAAAAATGATGCGGTGAAAAGATCTAAGGCGCGTTAGGGGAATATCATACAGAGTTAGCGCCAGGCTCCTGTATTTGATACAGCTTATGGGTATCACAGACTTCGTCACAATCGCATTCTTTATCAACACCGACGGTGGCCAAACCACCGCAACTACCACTAATGGTTTTCTTTTTCACAATCCAACCTATCGCCATTGCAGTAATTACCAATAAGAAAACAACCAGAGTTAATACAAATACCATTACTTAAACCCTCCGATCTTAGTCAGACCTTGGATCGACAGATTTCTATTCATCATCATACCAATTTTTGCTGGTTCTGCTTTTTTCTTACTGCCACAACCGCACCCGCAGTCCCCTTTTTCACGCTTACAGGGACGGCCTTGCTCTGCTGCCGTTAGCGCCACCTTTGCCACATTCCCTGCGATCACGGCTTCCACAGAACTACGTGACGGTACTTTACTCACGGCAAATCCAGCATTTAATAAACGCCCCAACGAGCGCTGGCCGATATTGCCAAGCACAACCTCTTTCACGCCAAATTCACCTAATTGACGCTGAATAATTTTCTTATGTTTGCAGCCAAGTTCTTTGCTGCCTCCATTTTCAATACGAGCAATCATCTCCCCTTGCGGATCAAAAACCATAAATGCCGCAGCTTTACCGAAATGACCGGCGACTTCAGAGCGAGGAGTAATTGCAATTGCAATAGACATATCAGTGTTCCTTTATTTCAGCCTCAGCGCATGGCTGGAGAGTTAATGAAGATGAAGCGGTTATTGCTGGTTTCAACAGGGCGGTTTCTTCTTTTTGAGTTGTCTCATGCATGTGCGCAGCTTGCAAATCGATAGCCTGTCCAGTGACCAATGCCTGTGCTACTTTCTGACGAGCACGCGACACAATATTTCCCAGCGTCTGACGAGAAACTCCAAGTTGCTTGGCCGCTTCTATTTGGCTGAGGCCATTCATGTCAACCAGACGTATTGCCTCCAGTTCATCCGCTGCCAGCTCAATCGACGCCAGCTGTGACATTGGCACACCATTAGGTTTAAAACAGCTGTATGCCGGACGACAACCAATCCGGCGTTGAATTTTAGGTCTTGCCATCGCACCCTCATTTTTGGCATAAGCTAACAACCCATGCATTATTGGCCTATGCCAGTAACCTTTTATTGATCCAACACAAACTGTGGCATCAATTCTCGCAATTTTCCGCCCCAAGGAAGCAAGTCAGACATTCATCCGGACACGTATTGAACAACTGGGAAATGATATTTCAGAAGATCATGCTATTTATAAGCGAGAAGAAAACGAACATTGCACAAAAAACAGACCGAAAAGCGAAGTCATTTTACACTACTGACCGCAGCGATAGATGAATAAAATGGCGTAACACAATAATAAACAACCATAAATCCGGCGAAATATTTGTATTTAAAATAAAGCCACAAGACAAGGCCCTGTTTATCCAGCCCCACTATCGCAGAGTATTATTCTGCAAGCTAATATTTACCACTAAAAATAACCTACTCAATTGAATTTAACATTATTATTATGCTGATAAAGTCACAAAAGTGTCATGCAAATTGTTTTATAATACTTCGCGTTAGGAAAACCAGACAAGGTTGAGCTTTTTATGCGCATGTTCAAACGCTACTTGCCGAAGTTAATCGCTAAGCATGTAAGTCGTTTATTTAGTGGAAGAATTTATATTGATGGCCGAGGAGGCTATCATTTCGACAAAGGAATGTTGCTTGTGCCAGTACAAGCCCAGCAGCGGCATTATCAAACCGTCAATGAGGTTAACCAAGAGATAAAACGTTTGAAGGAAATCTGCCGAGAGCATTAATGCCCGGCATGAATCTCTTTTTGAGGATCTCTGTTTATCTAAGCCCACAGATTGTGGGCTTTAAAATTAACAGGTTATACTCATCGGGATAAAGCCCCCCGATGGCGATCACTCCGAATCATCCACCAGATCCTGATAGCTCTCAGCATCGAGTAAATCGTCAAACTCCCCTTCATCTTCAGCTTTTATCTGAAATAACCAGCCATCACCGTAAGGATCGCTGTTTACCAGTTCGGGAGAACTGTCTAAGTCTTCATTCACCGCAATGACCACCCCGGTTAACGGCGAATATACATCAGTTGCCGCTTTCACCGACTCGGCAACCGCGCAGTCATCACCCGCCTCAATGCCGGTATCCAGATCAGGTACATCAACAAACACCATATCGCCCAACATTGACTGAGCATGATCGGTAATGCCGACAGTAAAAACGCCATCCCCTTCAGGGCGAACCCATTCATGGGTATTGGTAAATTTCAATTCAGAGGGAACATAACTCATTGTGTAACTTCCTTATGAAAAGACTGCTTATCACTCGATAACTGGTTCGGTTCAAGCAGATGATTTAAGACCCAAACGCCTCAGCCCCATGTCAATTCACCATGATATGCACTGAGAGAACACCTAACTAATCAGTCTGGTACAACTACAGCCTACAGTTTTTGCTGTAACTCACCCGGCATCGATTTCCTGTTATTTACTGTAGGTGAAAAAATCCCTTTTGTGATCAATTTATCTTTGTTATCTGGCAGATAAAAAAAACCATCTCAATAGAGATGGCTTCAATATACGGTTTAATACCGATTGGTATTAATACTTAGCTAGTTCAGGTAACTCACCCGATAAACCCAGAGCCCTGCGCATAAACTCATCTTTGACTCCCGGCGCTTTATCCGCAATCAACATACCCAGATCCCGCACCAGCTTTTTAGCCGGGTTGCTTCCGTCGAATACATCCCGGAATGCCTGCATTGCGGTGATCATTTTAGCGGCTTCCGCTTTTCGCCAGCGCTCATAATGACGCAAGTTGGCTTTCTTGCCGATATCCTGTTCATGGTGCCACAACGCTTTGAGCTCCTGAGCCAGACTTGCCGCATCGAGCAAACCGAGGTTCACGCCCTGTCCCGCTAAAGGATGAATGGTGTGCGCGGCATCACCGACTAAAGCAACACGGTCGCGGACAAAGTCGCGGGCATAACGCATTTTCAGTGGGAACGTCTGGCGTTCACCATCGACTTTACATAAACCTAAACGGTGATCAGAAGCAGCAGTGAGTGACTTATTAAATTCTTCGTCACTTAACCCACACAACAGCTCTGCCTCTTCCGGTTGCACAGACCAGACAATAGAGCATAAGTTGCTTTCAGCTAAGGGCAGGAAGGCCAGCGGCCCTTGCGGACGGAAGATCTGGCGGGCAGTTTGATCATGGGCTTCATCACAACGGATATTGGCAACAATTGCACTATGACCGTAATCCCAGTGAGTCAGTGGAATATCCAGCTGGTGACGGACCCAGGAGTTAGCGCCGTCCGCACCGACCACCAGCTTGGCTGTCAGGTTTTTGCCCGATTCCATGCTTAGCCAGGCTTCGCTTTCACCGAAAGCGATGTTCTTACAACGTTCAGGCGCCAGCAGGGTCACATTGCTCAACTGGTTAACGCGATCCAGCAGCGCCAACTGAATGACCCGGTTTTCTACGATGTAACCTAAATTCGGCTGAGCTAAACGTTCGGCATCAAATTGAATGCTGGCAAAGCTATCTTGCTCCCAGACCTCCATTTTGCTGTAAGGGCTCAGACGACGGGCTTCAATACCCGGCCAGGCACCGGTCCGGCGAAGAATACGTTCGCTGGCTCGGCTTAATGCGGAAACACGTAAATCCGGTAATGGAGCAAGTTCAGGGGCAGGCAGCTGGCCTTCAATTACGGCAACACGCAACTCGGTGTCTGCTAACGCAGCGGCCAGGGTTAAACCAACCATTCCCCCACCAATAATGGCAACATCAACACTCTGCATCATTATACCAATTCCATTAATTATCTTTCGACCTGTCCCATCGCACGCCTTAGCAGCGGTGCTTTTAACGTATCAAAAATATTCATTGCCATCAGGCCGATATTACGGCCAGCAACAAGAGGAAAGCTGTCATTGGCAAAGAGGCTCACCAGCCCTGATGTCATTGCGACTGTCGCCTCACGATCCGGCATGCGACGCTGGCGGTAACGGCTTAACATCGCAGCACTGCCTGCATCTTCGCCCTGCTCGAGACCACGCACGATCTCTTCGGCCAGTGACATGACATCACGCAGTCCTAAATTAAATCCTTGTCCGGCAATCGGATGCAGCGTTTGAGCCGCATTACCCACCACGGCGACACGGTGCGAGACCAGAGACTGTGACTGGCGCAGCAATAACGGATAGGCTGCACGTTGGCCCGTTTTAACTAACTGGCCTAAACGCCAGCCAAAAACCTGCTGTAACTCAGCCAGGAACCGCGCATCGTCCCAGCCCATTACCACGGCCTGATGCTCGGGCTTAATGCACCACACCAGTGAACTCCGCCCTTCTGACATCGGTAACAAAGCAACCGGGCCATAAGGGGTGAAACGCTCAAAAGCTCGGCCCCGATGCGCTATTGCGGTGGTTATATTGGCAATCACGGCCACTTGTTCAAAGTCGTGTTCAGTGCGAGGTATGCCTAACAGTTTGCAACAACCCGACAAGGCACCATCAGCCGTCACCAGTAGCCGGGTTTGCAGTTGCTCTCCCGACTCGAGGGTTAGATTGACTTGCTGCCGAGTACGTGAAATACCAGTGATCGTTGCCGGGCAATAGAGATCGGTCTGATCCTGCTCATTAAGCAGCTGATGAAACAACGCGCCGGTATCAGCCAGTTCAACCACATAACCCAGCGCATCAACCGCCATCTCTTTCGCATCCATACGAACCATACCCGCATGGCCGCGATCAGAGACATGGATATGAGAAATCGGGGTCGCGACATTGGCCAGTTTCGACCAGACCCCAATTTTATCCAGCAGATTGGCAGAGCCTAAAGATAACGCGATACTGCGCGCATCGTAACCCGGGTGCTGCTCCAGTTTAGGTTTGACGGCTTCAACAACCGCAATACGCAACCCCCTAACACTATCGCAACGATTGCCACTGAGTTTATTCAGTGCAATTGCCAATGCCGCGCCGGCCATCGCGCCCCCGGCAATCACAACATCATACTGTTTCACATCCAGTCCCTTAGCGTTAATAATTAATGCTGCGTCGTTTTTTCACCCTGACCAATACCAGGGATATTCGGCTCTTCAACGGCACCTGGACGCTGGCTCAACTCAACCAGACAGGTCAACACGCACTCAGGTACATAAGCGACCACATTATCGAACAGCTGCTCCTGCTCTGCCATGTCTTCATCTTCATCGATGCCTAATTGGGCGATCTCTTCCAGCACCGAAACGGCTTCAGTCACTTCCGGAGACAGCTTGGCTTTTTCCAATCCCATCAAGCCCAAACCTGAAATAAAATTAGTGGCCCACTCACTCAATGCTTCGGCACGCAGCATCAGCTCGGCCTCTTCGGCGGGCAGCAGTAAAGAAATGTTGAATTCGTAATTAGCCAGTTCAGCAGCCGTTGAGGTAAACAGTATTGTCGCTAATCCACCCAGCTCGGTTGAGGCTGCATCAAATACCGCCCGTACTGCCGCTTTCGCACCATCAGTTAAAGGTTCACCCTCGTTGGCGTAGTCGCTTACCGGACCGATCCAGCTTTCATCGTCTATCGCCAGGCCACCGCAGATCATGCCGCTCAGCAGGCCGTGAAGCTCTGATGGAGAAGCCGCTAAACCGTGATCCTTTAATGCTGCATCAACAGCGTCATATGCGGGTATTTTTACTTCGCTCATGGGTGTTTCACCTTCGTCTCATTGGTGCCAATATTAATTGTGTTATGCTACCACTTAGCCTCAAGTCAGGCTAATACCCTTTCTGGAAAGCTTGGGCTATGTTTGCAGTTGCAGCAGATTGCAGCAGACTGGTTAATATCTGATTAGTCAGTGACTCATCCATCTAAAGCGTGATGAGTGAGCTTGCATGTTGAAAAGGCTTTTTCTATATTATCTTCCCATTGCAAGCAGAATGCTAAGCAGACAGTATTCTGGCACGGAGCTGATTAAAGATTTATGAGTACTCAGACAGTTGAAATTCAAGTTTTAGGCAGGTTCTTAAAGGTAAACTGTCCATTAGGTCAGGAAGAAGCATTGCAAGAAGCAGCGGCAGATTTTGACCAGCGCTTGAAAGATCTGTCTGAGCGCACAAAGGTAACAAACACCGAGCAACTACTGATGTTTGCCGGCTTAAACGTGTGCAACGAAATGCACACAGAGCGTAGAGAACATAACGGCAGTGCTTCAAATTTATCCAATAGAATCAGTGAATTAACAGAAACTTTGGATAAGGCATTGCAAAATCAACCAAAGCGTTGATAATGAATTGACCCTGGGGTGTACGTCAGCGTATTAACGTCCCCGAGCCGATAAGCAAAAAAACAGGATTGGCTGCCTATTAGCTATTGAGCATGCTCAGCCCGACTGAGAAGCCTGCGGTTAATGTTGCTGATCCACCTTGAACATCTGGTTCAAGGGCCACAATGCGCAACGGCACCCTGGGGCATACCCTCTACTCTATAGTAACGAGAATCGAAATTTGAGATTCTAGAAACTCCTCCACCAGATGCTCGCTCTATAATTACCCGAACAACCTCTGTCATTGGATGACCTATGAGTTCACCTGTTCAACCATCTTCTTCTCGCCAGCACATTCGCCAACACATTCGTCTGCGTCGCCGCGGCCTTAGCCCTCTGCAACAACAGCATGCCGCGCACGATCTACTCATACTATTCCAACAGGTGGCGAGTGTTATCGACGCCCATCATATTGCACTGTATTTATCCAATGACGGTGAAATCGATACTCAGCCACTCATTGACTGGCTGTGGCGGCACGGTAAATCGGTCTACCTGCCCGTCCTGCATCCTTTCAGCAAAGGCCAGTTGCTGTTTCTGCATTACACTCCAGATACACGAATGACGCTGAACAAATATCAGATCCAAGAGCCGGTATTAGATATTCGCTTGGTCAAGCCGGTGAATGAACTGGATCTGATCTGCACCCCGCTGGTCGCCTTTGATAGTACCGGTCAGCGCCTGGGAATGGGAGGCGGTTATTATGACCGTACGCTCAATCGCTGGCACCATGAAAAGCAAGGCCCACGCCCGCTGGGGTTGGCTCATGACTGCCAGCAGGTCGAAAACCTGCCGTTCGAAGCCTGGGATGTCCCTTTACCCGAAATCATCACCCCCTCCTGTCATTTTTCCTGGTGATGATCGAATACTGACGTCTTTCCTTCATATACGCACCCACGCAAACGTTTGGTTTTAATGTGCTACAACTATCTCCGCTAACTATATGTTATTAATAGATTTATGATTTCTGAATATGAGAACAGCGATCTCAGTCAAAATTTGCCCTGACGTACCACACACTCTTAGTTATAATCAGCGCTCCGCGCAACGTGATACCAAACTGAACAATTATCTGATCCAACCAGAAAATTGTTCAGTTTGGTATTAGCCATTACTAGGAGAAAGGCATGACACAAGATGAAATGAAGAAAGCGGCTGGCTGGGCTGCACTGGAATACGTTACAAAAGGCAGCATTGTCGGTGTAGGGACAGGCTCAACCGTTAATCACTTCATCGACGCACTGGAAACCCGTAAAGAAGAGATCAAAGGGGCTGTTTCAAGCTCGGTCGCTTCTACTGAACGTCTGGAACAAATCGGCATTCCGGTTTTTGATGCCAACGACGTTGACGGCCTCGATATTTATGTTGATGGTGCCGACGAAATCAATGGTCAATATGACATGATCAAAGGCGGCGGCGCGGCACTGACGCGCGAAAAAATCGTTGCTGCAATGTCCAAAAAATTCATCTGCATTGTTGATAATACTAAACAAGTAGACGTTCTGGGCCAGTTCCCTCTGCCTGTTGAAGTGATCCCAATGGCACGTTCATTTATCGGCCGTGAGCTGGTGAAGCTTGGTGGCGATCCGGTATACCGTGAAGGTGTTGTGACAGATAACGGCAATATCATTATTGACGTGCATAACATGGCAATCACTGACGCGAAGGCGATGGAAGATAAAATCAATGCCCTGCCAGGTGTGGTGACTGTCGGTCTGTTTGCTCACCGCGGAGCGGATGTTCTGCTGGTTGGCTCGCCTGACGGTGTGAAAAAATTCGAGAAATAAGCAATCATAGCCGTTGCTTATGTTATTAGATTACGAAACGGCATAATTTATGCCGTTTTTTATTATCTTTTTTGTAATATTCTTACCCATACTGGTTATTATTTGATACTTTAATGAACAGCATGTAGCTATCATTTGAGTGTAAGCCTCAGGCTACTGGCGCGCAGGAAAAGGATATTACCCGCAGCCGCTACACCATTATTCCTTTTCAGTTCAGCATCGCCGGTTGCCCAACCTGAGTTCCTGCCACTCATGTTTTAAAGGATGAGAACCCAATGGCTAAAATTTCACTGGATAAAGAAAAAATTAAAATTCTCTTATTGGAAGGGCTTCACCCTTCTACACTTGAGGTTTTACAGCAGGCTGGTTATACCAATATTGAATACCATAAAGGTTCGCTTGCCGGTGACGAACTGCTCGAAGCGATCAAAGACGCTCATTTTGTTGGTATTCGCTCGCGTACTCAGCTAACTGAAGAAGTCTTTGACTCAGCTAATAAGCTGATGGCTGTGGGTTGTTTCTGTATCGGTACCAATCAGGTTGATCTTGCAGGAGCTAGCAAACGGGGTATTCCGGTTTTTAACGCCCCCTTCTCAAATACCCGAAGTGTCGCTGAGTTAGTACTGGGAGAAATCCTGCTGCTGCTTCGTGGTATTCCGGAAAAGAACGCCAAAGCCCATCGCGGCGAATGGCAGAAGTCCGCCGATCATTCTTATGAAGCGCGAGGCAAACGCTTAGGTATCATTGGCTACGGTCACATCGGTACTCAGCTCGGTATTCTGGCTGAAAATCTCGGTATGCGAGTCTATTTCTACGATATCGAAAACAAGCTCTCTCTGGGTAACGCCACGCAGGTTCGCTCAATGACCGAGCTGCTCAACAAGTGTGATGTGATCAGCCTGCATGTGCCGGAAACCCCTGACACTCAAGATATGATGGGCGCTGATGAATTTGCTCGCATGAAACCAGGGGCGATTTTCATCAATGCCGCGCGTGGTACTGTGGTTGAAATTGATGCGTTATGTAGCGCACTGGAAAGCAAGCACCTCGCGGGCGCTGCGATTGACGTATTCCCGGTAGAGCCTAAAACCAATCAAGACCCGTTCAAATCACCACTGGCGCAATTTGACAATGTGTTGTTGACACCGCATATCGGTGGCTCAACCCAGGAAGCGCAGGAAAACATCGGGATCGAAGTAGCCGGTAAGTTAGTTAAATATTCCGATAATGGTTCAACATTGTCAGCGGTTGGCTTCCCTGAAGTGTCACTGCCCGAGCACCGCAACTGTTCGCGTCTATTGCACATTCATGAAAATCGCCCAGGGATCCTGAATCAGATCACCACGATCTTCGCCGCAGAAGGGATCAACATTGCCGCCCAGTATCTGCAAACAGGTGCCAAGATCGGTTATGTGGTTATCGATGTGGAAACCGAGCGCTCGGAAGAAGCCCTCCGTAAGCTAAAAGCAATCGACGGCACCATTCGTGCCCGTATTCTGCATTGATCAAAACGGCAGAATCGAGAGACTAGTTTCGAGATTTGAGATGCGAGATGCGAGATTAGAGATTAGAGATTAGAGATTAGAGAAAGGAGAGCATTCGCTCTCCTTTTTGTGTTTTAGTCCTATGGTCCGGCAGACTCTTCGAGTCAGCTTTTGAAGTCAAGTTTTTGATTTTCCTCGTCACTCGAAACTAGAAACTCGAATCTCGCAACTCAAAATATCTTCTATTCCTCAAGCTTAAACACCACTTCCACCCGATCCCGAATCGTAATTTGAGCATCTTGATAGGTTGCAGCCGTTTCTCCGCCGACGTCCATGGCCATTGCCCTCATCATTTCCGGGCGTGGGCTAGCGGCGTGATACGTGATCTTCCACACCCCTTCAATATTCTCACCAAACCCCTTCGCTAATGATTCCGCTTTTTCCTGGGCATCTTTAATCGCAGCCTGGCGCGCCTGCTCGATGAATTCCGCCTCATTGCTGACTTTCAGCTCGATGTGATTAATACGGTTGATACCATCACCCAAAGCGCCATCTAAATATTCGTTCAACTTCTCTAGTAGCTTAACGGTTACCGTTATATGACGACTGGCACGATAGCCCGTTAGCTCTGGCTGTTTATCTTTTGGATAATGGTATTGGGGATGTAACGTAATATTCGCGCTCATAATATCTGTGCGCTCCACACCTTGCCTCTTCAGGCGTTCGTTAAATGCGGTGACGGCTTTATCCACAGCAAGTTTGGCTTCTTTTGCCGTCTGACGGGTTTCGACGACTTCAACCGAGAACACTGCCATGTCAGGCTGGGCCATGACTTCCCCCATCCCTGTGGTTTCCAGATGCGGGAAAGCGACGTCCGCTGCCATTACTTCCGCAGAGATCAATGAACTGGCGCCTACTAATACCACCGCTAGTAAATGTTTCTTCATATGGCTTTCCTACTCTCTTATTATTGAAAATATTATTGATGGCGAATATTCGATAATGCGTAACGTGTATGGGTTCGACAACAGAATTCACAGAATTATCCCGTCCTTACTATTTTTTGAATACTGTTTTATTTATCAGTAATTATAGACTGCCGATGACACGCATTACTGTGGTAGCACCTTCCGTGCGTGGCTTACCAGCATCTCTGGCGTTCTGGGATCCATTGGCGGCCAGTTTGAAGCTAATGACCGGATCGCTTTTGTCATCGGTACCAATATGGCTTCCTTTGTCTATCGGAACAGCCCAATTAGGTCCAATCTTGTCAAAACCAAAGGTAAAGCGCAGTATTGATCTTCCCGTTGCCGCTATGATGTTCTTCATCGCCGCCCACTTAGCAAAAGGACTTGGACACAATATGTTGCCTGAACAATTAGAAGCTATTTATCTCAATAATCTTGCCCTGTTCAGCAAAGCCGGTGTCGGCTATCAACAGTGGCAGCATGAACCCATACTGGATTTCGAGACCGATCAACGCATCAGTGCCGAACTCGGTATAACTGCAGCACCAACCAAAAGTTTATTCATGAAACTCAAAGGCGGCGGTCATTGCTTGTTATTGACCCATCGCGACAGTCGACTCGACAGCAAGTTGGTGAAATCGTTGGTAGGTAAACGCGTATCGATTTGCAGCAATGATGAAATGGTAGCCGCCATCGGTTGTGAGCCAGGTGCGGTCTGTCCATTCGGTCTCCCAGAGCACATCACTTTACTGATTGACCCTGTGCTCTATTCGTTTGACGAATTAATGTACACCCCCGGCAAGCCAACCATGACATTCGCCTTTGCCAGCGACAAACTGGATGTGCTGTTGGCGTTACTGCCAAACCCGCAGATTCAGCTACCGTCAGCACCGGACCTGCAAGCGCACATTGCCTAATGTATCCATATAAAAATGGAGCCCAATGGGCTCCATTTTTATTGTCATCAAAGACGACTGACCGGCGGGAATTAGCCTTCCAGCTTATTCAAATGCACATCCATTTGAGGGTACGGAATTGTAATGTCTTCTTTATCAAGCTCTTCTTTAATCGCTTGTAGCAAATCGAAGTATACACGCCAGTAATCAGCGGTTTTAACCCATGGCCGAACCACTAAGTTAACAGAGGAATCCGCCAGAGCCACAACACCAATGGTTGGTGCGGGATCTTTTAATACCCGCGAATCAGCGGCAACAACACGTGCGAGTACTTCTTTGGTTTTCTTCAAATCAGCGTCATAAGAGACCCCGATAACAAAATCAATTCGGCGTGTTTCATGGCGTGAATAGTTCGTAATGGGGCTACTAATGACCGCACCATTTGGTACCACTACCATTTTGTTATCTGGCGTGCACAGTACCGTTGAGAAAATTTGAATCGACTCAACCGATCCCGCCACGCCACCAATTTCAACGTAATCACCGGATTTGAACGGACGGAACCCGACAATCAGTACACCCGCGGCAAAGTTAGATAGTGAGCCTTGCAGTGCTAATCCAATCGCCAAACCCGCGGCACCGATAACCGCAACGACAGATGCCGTCTGAACGCCTAACCGACCAAGCGCTGCAATTAAGACAATCACAAACAGCAGATAGCGCACGAGCGAATGCAGAAATTCAACAACCGCCTCGTCCATGCTCTTTTTGCGCAGCACTTTCGCCACGCCATTCGCAATTCCTTTAACAATAAGATTACCTACGAATAGGATCAGAATAGCCGAGATCAGGTTAACACCATACTGGATCAACAGATCCTGATTATCGGCCACCCAGGTACCGGCATTAAGTACGCCATTCGTTAGCTCATTATCGGCAAGGGTATCAACAACCTTGTCTGTAACACTCTCACTCATTATTACTCTCTCTTTATTTATCCCGAAAGAATTAGCACTCCCCCCCGACATCCTCGACATTCTTATTAAAGATTGAAAGGCTATTGATAGGAATGGTTTTTTTGTCTACCTGTTAATATATACCAATTTATATATCCGGATAATAAAAAAGCCCGCAATGCGGGCTTTTAAATAATCTCAATGTCCAACGCCTAAGCGTGGATTACATCGGTCCGTACTAAATTACAGTACGTCGATTGCGTTAAGGTCTGAGAATGCTTTCTCAAGACGAGCAACCATAGACTCTTGACCAGCACGTAACCATACGCGTGGATCGTAGTACTTCTTGTTTGGCGCAGCTTCGCCAGTTGGGTTACCAATTTGACCCTGTAGGTAATCATGGTTTGCAGCTTCGTACTGACGAATACCATCCCATGAAGCCCACTGAGTATCAGTATCGATGTTCATTTTGATAACACCGTAGCCGATTGACTCTTGGATTTCTGCTTCAGAAGAACCAGAACCACCGTGGAATACGAAGTTCAGAGCGTTAGGTGCGATACCGAACTTCTCTGCACAGTATGCTTGAGAGTCACGCAGGATAGTTGGAGTAAGAACAACGTTACCCGCCTGGTATACACCGTGTACGTTACCGAAAGATGCTGCGATAGTGAAACGTGGGCTGATCGCGCTTAGTTTCTCGTATGCGTAAGCTACATCTTCAGGAGAAGTGTAAAGCTCAGAAGCGTCCATATCAGAGTTATCAACGCCGTCTTCTTCACCACCAGTACAACCCAGTTCGATTTCTAGCGTCATACCCATCTTAGCCATACGCTCTAGGTATTTGCCTGAGATTTCGATGTTCTCTTCTAGAGACTCTTCAGAAAGGTCGATCATGTGAGAAGAGAATAGAGGCTTACCAGTTTCAGCGAAGAATGCTTCACCCGCGTCTAGTAGGCCGTCGATCCAAGGAAGAAGTTTCTTAGCAGCGTGGTCAGTGTGAAGAATCACTGGAACACCGTAAGATTCAGCAACGGCGTGAACGTACTTAGCACCCGCTACCGCACCAAGGATTTGTGTACCCTGACCTTCTAGTTTCAGACCTTTACCAGCGAAGAAACCAGCACCGCCGTTAGAGAACTGAACAACTACAGGCGCTTTAACTTTAGCTGCTGCTTCTAGAACACCGTTGATAGTGTCAGTGTTAACAACGTTAACTGCAGGAAGAGCAAATTTGTTTTCTTTTGCTACTTCAAAAACTTTCTGAACGTCGTCGCCAGAAATTACGCCAGGTTTTACAAAATCGAAGATCTTAGACATAACAATAGTCCTATTTACTTTCGTAGTCTGAGTTAAATATTTAACGAAACTTTGCAAACGTTTGCTTCCGGTCAAGCATTCTATAAAAACTTGATCCGATTCACAAACATTAAAAGGTGGGAGCACGCGCTCCCAGCTTATTTAATTATGCTTTTGCGCGCTCTTCTAGCATCGCAACGGCTGGTAATACTTTACCTTCAACGAACTCAAGGAACGCACCGCCACCAGTAGAAATGTAAGAAACATCAGCTTTGATGCCGAACTTGTCGATAGCAGCTAATGTGTCACCGCCACCAGCAACAGAGAAACCTTCGGATTCTGCGATTGCTTTAGAAATACCGGCAGTACCCGCTTCAAAGTTCTTGAATTCAAATACGCCAACAGGGCCATTCCAAAGAATTGTTTTTGCATTGCCGATGATTTCAGCAAGAGCAGCTGTTGAATCTGGGCCCAGGTCAAAAATCATGTCGTCGTCTTGAACTTCAGAAACGTGCTTAATTTCAGCTTCTGCGTTCTCATCGAATGCTTTTGCACATGCAACGTCAGTTGCAACAGGAATAGCACACTCTTTCATTAGTTTTTTAGCTGTTTCAACTAAATCTGCTTCGTATAGAGATTTACCAACATTGTGGCCTTCAGCGGCAATGAAAGTATTCGCGATACCACCACCAACAACCAGTTGGTCAGCGATTTTAGATAGCGACTCAAGAACAGTCAGTTTAGTAGAAACTTTAGAACCACCAACGATTGCAACCAGCGGACGAGCTGGATTGTCCATTGCTTTACCAAGCGCTTCGAGCTCAGCAGCTAGCAGAGGGCCCGCACATGCTACCGGTGCGTACATGCCAACACCGTGAGTCGATGCTTGTGCACGGTGAGCCGTACCGAATGCATCCATTACGAAGATGTCACAAAGTGCTGCATATTTCTTAGAAAGCTCTTCTTCGTTCTTCTTCTCGCCTTTGTTAAAGCGAACGTTTTCAAGAACAACTAGCTCACCAGCGTTTAGTTCAAGACCATCCAGGTAATCTTTCGCTAGTTTAACGTCACAATCTAATGCGTCATTTAAGTAGTTAACTACTGGAGCTAGAGAGAACTCTTCGTTGTACTCACCTTCAGTTGGACGACCAAGGTGTGAAGTAACCATTACTTTAGCGCCAGCTTCTAGGCAGAGCTTGATAGTTGGAAGAGACGCTAGAATACGCGCGTCAGATGTTACTTTACCGTCTTTAACTGGTACGTTTAGATCTGCACGAATAAATACGCGCTTACCAGCAAGTTCCAGATCAGTCATCTTGATTACAGACATGGTTTGTCCTCTCAACAGTGTTAAAAATAAAATTTAAAGTTCTTTACCAGCCCGGCGTCACTGCCAGACCCAAATAATTCTTTACTGCTGTTATGCTTCGCTATACTGCATCGCGGCAACACTATGTTGCACAGCATCAGTAGCATGCATAGCCAACGCGGTATCTAACATACGGTTGGCAAATCCCCATTCGTTATCACACCACACCAGCAACTTTATTAAGTGCTTATTGCTGACTCGCGTTTGCGTGCCGTCGACTATCGCGCTATGGGGATCGTGATTAAAATCGATGGAAACCAGCGGTGCTTCGGTGTAATCCACAATACCATCTAATGTACAACGAGATGCCTCAGACAGTGATTGATTTACGTCATTAACTTTCACATTTGTTTTAACTGTGACACTTAAATCCATTGCTGTGACGTTAATTGTAGGTACACGCACGGAAATTGCTTCAAATTTGTCAGAAAGTTTCGGGAATATACGACCAATCCCAAGATGCAGTTTAGTATCAACAGGAATAATTGACTGACTGGCAGCCCGGGTACGACGCAAATCAGAATGGTAAGCGTCGATAACCTGTTGGTCATTCATCGCAGAGTGGATGGTGGTGATTGTGCCGGATTCGATACCAAAGGTTTCATCAAGTACTTTGATCACCGGGACAATACAGTTGGTGGTACAGGAACCATTAGAAACAATGCGGTGCTCAGGCTTGAGCGTCTCATGGTTCACACCATAGATAATCGTATTGTCGATATCAGTGGCTGCGGGATGAGAAAATAACACTTTCTTCGCCCCCGCCTTAATGTGGGCAAGGCCATCATCGCGAGATCCATACACCCCGGTACAGTCGAGAACGATATCGACATCTAAATCATGCCAGGGCAAAAGGGTAATATCATTTTGGTGCAAAATGCGAACGCGGTCTTGCTCGCCATTATCATGAGCAATAAAGAGATGCTCCTGATCATGAGAGACGGTCTTAAAGAATCGGCCATGGCTGCTGTCATACTGCAACAAGTGAGCCATCGCTTCAGGCTCGGCCAGCTCGTTAACCGCCACGACTTTTATCTGAGTATGTTTATCGCTCTCGTACAGTGCGCGAAGCACACTGCGACCAATGCGACCGAATCCATTAATTGCGACTTTCAGTGTCATATCCATGCTACCAAAATACTAAGCGGCGATAGTGTATAACAAGCTCAGTCCAGAATCACCCTAATTGTGACAGCTATCACGGCTCGACATTTAAAACCAATAATCCCAAGCGATTAAAGATAAATAACCCCATAAAAAACGATAAAAAAAGACGGAACAATAATTCTTATCCGACTGGAAATAAAAAAGGCTTCCATAGGAAGCCTTTTTTCAATCATCAAAATAAATTGCTTACGCGAGCAACTCTTTCGCGGTGTCGATGACGTTTTCAACCGTGAAGCCAAACATCTTAAACAGCTCGCCAGCAGGCGCTGACTCACCGAATGTGGTCATCCCGATGATACGGCCGTCGAAACCAACGTACTTGTACCAGAAGTCGGCAATACCGGCTTCGACAGCAATACGTGCAGTCACATCAGAAGGCAGTACCGACTCACGGTAAGCTGCATCTTGCTTATCGAATGCATCTGTTGCCGGCATAGAAACAACGCGAACCTTACGGCCTTCTGCTGTTAGCTGTGCGTAAGCTTCAGTTACCAGCTCAACCTCAGAACCCGTAGCAATCAGAATAAGTTCTGGCTTGCCTTCGCAATCTTTCAGGATGTAACCACCCTTCGCGATGTCGGCAACCTGTGCTGCTGTACGCTCTTGCTGTGCCAGGTTCTGGCGCGAGAAGATCAGCGATGTCGGGCCGTCTTTACGCTCGATTGCCAGTTTCCAAGCAACTGCAGATTCAACCTGATCACATGGACGCCATGTGCTCATGTTTGGTGTCAGGCGCAGTGAAGCAATTTGCTCTACCGGCTGGTGGGTAGGACCATCTTCACCCAGACCGATTGAGTCATGGGTGTAAACCTGAATGTTCTGCACTTTCATCAAAGCAGCCATACGCATTGCGTTACGTGCGTATTCCATGAACATCAGGAATGTCGCGCCGTAAGGTACGAAACCGCCGTGTAGTGCGATACCGTTCATGATTGCCGTCATACCGAATTCACGGACACCGTAGTGAATATAGTTACCCGAAAAGTCTTCAGCCGTTAGTGACTTAGAACCAGACCACATGGTCAGGTTAGACGGAGCAAGGTCAGCAGAGCCGCCCATGAACTCAGGGAGCATTGCACCAAACGCTTCTAGCGCATTTTGCGATGCTTTACGTGATGCGATGTTTGCCGGATTAGCCTGAAGATCAGCAATGATTGCATTGGCTTTTTCTTCCCACTCTGCAGGCAGATCACCGTTTACGCGGCGCTTGTACTCAGCGGCAAGCTCAGGGTAAGCAGCGGCGTATGCGGCAAACTTCTCGTCCCATGCCGATTCCTTCGCGGCACCCGCTTCTTTCGCATCCCACTCAGCTGCGATATCTGCAGGGATTTCGAAAGGACCGTGGTTCCAGCCCAGGAATTCACGTGCTGCTGTGATTTCTTCGGCGCCTAGTGGCGCACCGTGGCAGTCGTGAGAACCCGCTTTGTTCGGTGAACCAAAACCGATGATAGTCTTAGTACAGATCAGCGTTGGCTTGCCGGTTTCTGCCTTCGCCGCTTCAATTGCAGCGTTGATTGCTTCAGCATCGTGACCATCAACAGCAGGAATAACATGCCAGCCGTAAGCTTCGAAACGCTTCGGCGTATCGTCAGAGAACCAGCCTGCAACTTCACCGTCGATAGAAATACCGTTGTCATCCCAGAAAGCAACTAGCTTGCCCAGACCTAAAGTACCCGCCAGTGAACAGGCTTCGTGAGAGATACCTTCCATCAGACAGCCGTCGCCCATGAACACGTAAGTGTTGTGGTCAACGATGTCATGACCGTCACGGTTGAACTGTGCAGCAAGGGCTTTTTCCGCCATCGCCATACCAACACCGTTGGTAATACCCTGGCCTAGTGGACCAGTTGTTGTTTCGATACCTGGCGCGTAACCGTATTCAGGGTGACCCGGTGTTTTCGAGTGCAGCTGACGGAAGTTCTTCAGATCATCGATAGACAGGTCATAACCGGTAAGGTGAAGCAGAGAATAAATAAGCATTGAACCGTGGCCGTTTGACAAAATAAAACGGTCGCGATCAGCCCACTGCGGATTTTGTGGGTTGTGGTTCATGTGGCTGCGCCACAGTACTTCAGCGATATCTGCCATACCCATAGGTGCACCAGGGTGGCCAGAGTTAGCTTGTTGAACACCGTCCATGCTTAGGGCACGGATTGCATTTGCCAGCTCTTTACGAGAATTAGCGTTACGTGAAGACATGTCTGCTCCAGAAATTCGTAGACTGTTATGGTGGCTATCTGTTCGCATCGACGTAACAAATTAACCATGATTCGGCGGGCGGGTATTGTCGCAAAGTCTGCCCCCCGACTGCAAACGATTTCCTTAAGAAAATAAGACCAATTTCAATAAGCTGGCAAAACAACAGGCTTAACTATCTGTAATCAAAGCAACCATAAGTAAACGTTTGCTATACAGTTCGGTCATTTCCCTACAATTCACAATGTTGATTTTATTCCCGTTGCGGGTATTATAGACGTCTAGACGGAGGTAGCTCCATACATTCAAACGTATATCCATATGCATCAAGGTTATGTATTCCCTTGATTCAGGGCTCCCCATTACCAAACCATAATCATATAAAAGCGAGAGTACGCATGTCGAAGCACCTGTTTACTTCTGAGTCAGTATCAGAAGGCCATCCAGATAAAATTGCCGATCAGATTTCTGATGCTGTCCTGGATGCGATTCTGGAACAGGATCCAAAAGCACGTGTTGCGTGTGAAACTTATGTAAAAACCGGTATGGTTATGGTCGGTGGTGAAATCACCACCTCTGCTTGGGTTGATATTGAAGAAATTACCCGTAAGACTGTACGTGAAATCGGTTATGTGCATTCCGATATGGGCTTTGACGCCAACTCTTGTGCCGTTCTAAGCGCAATTGGTAAGCAGTCTCCAGACATCAACCAGGGTGTTGACCGTGAAGACCCGCGCGAACTAGGTGCCGGTGATCAGGGCATCATGTTTGGTTATGCAACAAACGAAACCGAAATCCTAATGCCGGCACCGATCACTTATGCTCACCGCCTGGTTGAGCGTCAGGCAAAAATTCGTAAGAACGGCACCCTACCTTGGCTACGCCCTGATGCGAAAAGCCAGGTAACGTTCGCTTACGATCAAGGCAAAATCATCGGTATCGATGCCGTCGTTCTTTCGACTCAGCACTGTGACAGCATCGAGCTGCCGGTACTGCAGGAAGCGGTGATGGAAGAAATCATCAAGCCGGTACTGCCTGCAGAGTGGCTGAACAAAGACACCAAATACTTCATCAACCCGACCGGCCGTTTCGTAATCGGTGGCCCAATGGGTGACTGTGGCCTGACTGGCCGTAAAATCATTGTTGATACCTACGGCGGTGCGGCTCGTCACGGTGGCGGTGCCTTCTCAGGTAAAGATCCATCAAAAGTTGACCGTTCTGCTGCTTACGCTGCACGTTATGTTGCGAAAAACATCGTAGCCGCTGGTCTGGCTGGCCGTTGTGAAATCCAGCTTTCATACGCTATCGGCGTCGCAGATCCAACGTCTATCATGGTAGAAACGTTCGGTACCGAGAATGTACCTCATGACGTTATCGTTGAAGCAATTCGTCAAAATTTCGACCTGCGCCCATACGGCCTGATCGAAATGCTTGACCTACTGAAGCCTATGTACCAGAAAACAGCCGCTTACGGTCACTTCGGTCGTGAAGAATTCCCTTGGGAAGCGACTGACAAAGCAGAAATGCTACGCGACTTCGCTAACATCAAGTAAGCGACAACGCACTGATTATAAAAAAGGAAGCTTCGGCTTCCTTTTTTAATATCTAGGGTCCTGAGGTCAAGATTTCAGTTCACAATAAAAACGTCAAACTTTTCCGCTCTTCCCATAGAACCTAAGGGCCACAGAGCCATAATTACTCTTCTCCCCCTCTCCTCGTTCACGATATACTCCAAGCTCTCCTGCAATGAACTTTGGAAAACCATGCTACCTATTCACACCCAAGTCATTGAAAAAACGCAAAAATGCATCGCACTAGCCGAAGTGAAACTGGGAAAGAGCTTCCCGTTACCCACTATCAAATTCAACCAACGCGGTAAAATTGCCGGCAGTGCCCGGCTGCAGGGGTGGGAAGTCCGCTTCAATCCGGTACTGCTGGCAGAAAATCCAGAGGCCTTTCTCACCGAAGTGGTGCCCCATGAAGTCGCTCATCTGCTGGCTTTCAGGTTATTTGGCCGGGTCCGCCCTCATGGCGCTGAATGGCAGACCATGATGACGCAAGTTTTTGGTATTCCAGCCCGCACAACACATAGCTTCGATATTCAATCGGTCCGGGGGCAGACCTTCCCCTACTCCTGTGCCTGTTGTGAGCATCAGCTTACCATCCGGCGCCATAATAAAGTGCTTCGCCAGCAAGCCGTCTATCACTGCACAAAATGCCGCCAGCCGCTGACGCCTCAACAATAAAGACTGAATCTTTCTGCGTGAAATGTAACTGACAACAATATAAGTGTGAAGTGCTTCTAAATTAGAGAAATATTGATAAGCTTGCCAAACGGATCTTCAGCGCAGGATAATCAATGAAAACCTCGTTTAATAAGTGGCTGGCACTCATATTACTGCTTGCCGCTACTGCAATATCGACAAGTTCGATAGCAGCACCGCCAGCATCATTCAGTAAAGCAAAAAAAATCGCCGTTAAGATCTATCAGGATCATCCCACCAGCTTTTACTGTGGTTGCGATATACAATGGCAAGGGAAAAAAGGCGTACCGGATTTAGCGGGTTGCGGTTATCAGGTACGCAAACAGAAAAGACGTGCCAGCCGTATCGAGTGGGAACATGTCGTTCCGGCCTGGCAGTTTGGCCACCAGCTCCAGTGCTGGCAAGACGGGGGCCGTAAGAACTGTAAAAAAAACAAACAATTCAACAGAATGGAAGCAGATCTTCATAACCTGACCCCCGCGATTGGTGAGATCAACGGCGATCGGTCTAATTATCAGTTTCTGCCATGGAATGGTAATAACGGCGCTTTTTACGGCCAGTGCGAGATGAAGATTGATTTCAAAAATCGTCGTGCTGATCCACCGGAACACTCCCGTGGTGCGATAGCCCGAACCTATCTGTACATGAACCAGGAATACCAATTTTCCCTCTCCAGACAGCAACGCCAATTAATGGAAGCCTGGAACCGTCAGTATCCGGTAAGTGCCTGGGAATGCGAGCGGGATCGCCGTATTGCAAAAGTTCAGGACAGCCATAACCCGTTTGTTTTTGCCGCATGTGAGAAAACGGGATACTGATTTTAGAGGCGCAGGGCGAGTAACGAGATTGCTTGAAGGTATTCTCGCGACTCGCCACCTACGTTTCGCGACTTTTCATCAGCATTACTCCCTGTTCAGTCCTCTTTTATATTTTCCGCCACCTTGTAATTTGCCTCAACGGTATCCATGTTAAGATGCAACAAGCGAATAATTTAGACAGTAGACAGGTTATCGATCTCACCATGAGAATCCCACGTATTTACCACCCTGAGTCGCTACCGGATCAGGGCAAAGTTATGCTTAGTGATGATGCTGCCAACCATGTTGGCCGGGTCATGCGTATGCAAGCCGGCCAGGAAATAGAAATGTTCGACGGCAGTGATGCTGAGTTTCCGGCGGTTATCACCCATGCCAGCAAGAAAAGCGTTGAAGTTGAGATCCAGTGCCGACGCGAAAACAGTGTGGAATCACCACTCGATATTCACCTCGGACAGGTGATCTCTCGTGGTGAAAAAATGGAATTCACTATCCAGAAATCGGTTGAGCTGGGTGTAAACACCATTACACCGCTAATTTCTGAGCGCTGTGGCGTCAAACTGAATACTGAACGTTTCGAGAAAAAACTGGCGCAGTGGCAAAGAATTGCAATCAGTGCCTGTGAACAGTGCGGGCGTAATACCGTACCGGTGATCCGTCCGGTCATGAAGCTGGAAGAGTGGTGCGCGGAAGAATACGACGGTCTGAAACTGAACCTGCACCCTCGCGCCAACTACTCTATCAATACCTTACCCGCTCCGGTCACTAAGGTTCGCCTGCTGATTGGCCCTGAAGGCGGCCTGTCAGCCGAAGAAATCGGTATGACAGAGCAATATAAATTTGATGAAATCCTGCTTGGTCCACGCGTATTGCGTACCGAAACTACAGCGATGACCGCTATCACAGCCCTGCAAGTCCGTTTTGGCGATTTGGGTTAACGAGCAGCTCTAATACTAGGAGAGAGAAATGATCAAACTGGGTATCGTGATGGACCCGATCGAGTCTATCAATATCAAAAAAGATTCCAGCTTTGCCATGATGATGGAAGCTCAGCGTCGCGGTTGGGAAATCCACTACATGGAAATGAACGACCTGTCTTTAGAGCAGGGCAAAGCTGTCGCTCGTACCCGTGTCGTTAGCCTGAAAGAAGATCCGAACGGCTGGTTTGAATTTACCAGCGAGCAGGAAATCTCCCTGTCTGATCTCGACGCAGTACTGATGCGTAAAGATCCGCCGTTTGATACCGAATATATCTATGCGACCTACATCCTTGAGCGTGCTGAAAACGAAGGGGCGCTGATCGTCAATGAACCTCGCAGCCTGCGTGACTGCAACGAAAAACTGTTCACGGCCTGGTTCCCGGATCTCACCCCGACCACTCTCGTGACCCGCCGTACTGACAAAATTAAAGCCTTCCATCAAGAGCATGGCGATATCATTTTAAAACCACTCGACGGCATGGGCGGCTCGTCAATTTTCCGTATAATGCATGGCGATCCAAATGTCTCGGTGATCATTGAAACGCTGACCAAGCATGGCCAAAACTATTGCATGGCACAAACCTTTGTGCCGGATATCAGCAATGGCGATAAGCGTATTCTGGTTGTTGACGGCGAGCCGATGCCATATTGCCTGGCCCGTATTCCGGCGAAAGGCGAAACCCGGGGTAACCTGGCGGCAGGAGGCCGCGGTGAAGCGCGTCCGATCAGCGAAACCGACCGTAAGATAGCAGAAACGGTTGCCCCGGTACTGAAAGAAAAAGGGCTGATTTTTGTCGGTCTGGATGTGATTGGCGATAAGCTGACTGAAATCAACGTCACCAGCCCAACCTGTATCCGTGAAATCGAAGCGGCTTTCGATATCTCAATTACCGGTAAGCTAATGGATGCCATTGAGCGTCGCGTCGCTGCGCGAGCTTAATCACTCGCGGGTAAGCTAACGCACCCGATAGTGAATCACTATCAGAAAGCGCTGACTTCACCAGAAGACGGCGCTTTTTATTTAATGATCACCAAAGTGGCTACGTTATACCAATTCCCCCAAATACTCTGCATACTGTAGTTATGAGAACATGTTGTCGGTGTTAGCTATGAATTTAACCAATCATTTTCTGGTCGCCATGCCTGGCATGCAAGACCCGCACTTCAAACGTGGCGTCATATATGTTTGTGAGCATAATGAAGAAGGCGCTATGGGCCTCGTCATCAACCTGCCTATCGAAATTTCTGTCGGCAGCATGCTTGATCAAATTGAAGTAGAACGCCAGCTTCCCGTCAATAATCCCGAGAGCTTGGAGCAACAGGTACTTAACGGTGGTCCGGTCGCGGAAGATCGTGGATTTGTGCTGCATAAGCGTAAAGGCCACTTCGATTCCAGTATCGATATCAACGAAGAGATATCCATAACGACTTCACAAGATATTCTGCCACTGCTGGGAACCAGTGAAGCCCCTGAAAAATTTCTGGTCGCTCTCGGCTATGCCGGATGGTCAGCAGGTCAGCTAGAGCAGGAACTTGTTGATAATAGCTGGCTGACCATGGAAGCAGACAGTGACATTATTTTTGAAACCCCAATCAATAAGCGCTGGGATAAAGCCGTCGCCAAGTTAGGGATTAATTCAGCCAACCTTTCGATAGAAAAAGGACACGCATGAGCGCCTCACGCAGTGTATTAGCATTTGATTACGGCACCAAAAGTATTGGTGTCGCCATTGGCCAGGAATTAACTGGCACAGCAAGCCCTTTACCCGCCTTAAAAGCCAAAGAGGGTATTCCCAGCTGGGAAGCAATAGAAAAACTGCTGAAAGAATGGCAACCAGATTTAGTGGTCGTCGGCCTGCCGCTGGATTTAAGAGGGGGAGAGCTGGAAACCATTACCCCACGCGCAAAGAAGTTTGCCAACCGGCTGCATGGCCGCTTTGGTTGTGTGGTTGAACTGCATGACGAACGCCTGAGCACTGTTGAAGCTAAATCGGATCTGTTTGATCGTGGCGGTTACCGTTCGTTGAGCAAAGGGAATATCGATTCACAATCGGCTGTCGTGATCCTGGAAAGCTGGTTCGAGCGCCAGTACGGTTAATCGAGTATCGAGTATCGAGTATCGAGTATTGAGCTCTCAATGCTTCGATACTCGGTCAAAAAAACCATCGCTCCCTCCTGTACAGCTTTCCACCTAAGATCCAGCGCCAAGCTACCCTCTCTAAATACACCTTAAGATCTTAACTCAAGGATCCCCTGTTTATCGGGTCTGATCAGCTTGTACAGCTTTTTGACTACTATAACCCAAAAGCTGTATTTGCTGTACAGTAAGATCTTGGGATTATTTATTGGCAATAAATATCAATACGTTATCTTTTATGTGCAGCACTTACAGCTTTAGGATTATTGGAAGTATAAAGCTGTTCAGCCCATATCAACCGTCACCCCGTCTAAGGCGCTGCCACCCATCTGTTCTTGGTTGCCCACCTTGATCATCAAACGCAGATCATTGGCCGAATCCGCATGGTGCAGGGCATCCTGCTCGCTGATCTTGCCGCAACTGAACAACTGATACAGCGATTGATCAAACGTCACCATGCCGGACTCGCCCGACTTGGTCATAACACCTTTAATCTCATGTAACTCACCGCGGCGGATCAAATCGGCAACCCGCGGGGTATTGATCAACAACTCAAAGGCTGCATGTCTCCCCTCTCCCTGCGCATCAGGGACCAACTGCTGAGCCAGAATACATTTCAGGTTCAATGACAGATCAAACAGAAATTGTTCACGCCGCTCTTTCGGGACCAGGTGCAAAATTCGCTCAAGTGCCTGGTTAGCATTATTAGCGTGCAGGGTTGCCATACAAAGGTGACCGGTTTCGGCAAAGTTCATCGCGTATCCCATCGTTTCCGGAGTACGAACCTCGCCAATCAGGATCATATCTGGTGCCTGACGTAGTGAATTTTTCAGCGCCACTTCATAGCTTTCGGTATCCAGCCCCACTTCACGCTGGGTAACAATACAGCGGTTATGCTTATGCACAAATTCAATCGGATCTTCAACGGTCAGAATATGGCCGCTGGAGTTCTTATTGCGAAAGCCGGTCATCGCCGCCATCGAGGTGGATTTACCCGATCCGGTCGCACCGACCACCAGCACCAGGCCACGCTTCGCCAGCGCCATTTCCTGCATATCGACGGGCAGGTTTAGCTCAGACAGATCCGGGATCTCGGTTTCGATCCGGCGGACAACCATGCCCGGTAACTCTCGCTGCCAGAAGGCACTGACACGAAAACGCAGATCCCCTCTGACTAACGCATAATTGGCTTCTCGACTAGCAACGAACTCTTCGGATAGCTCGCTATCCATTGCTTCATCAAATAGTGCATCGACCCTGTTCCGTGTCAGTACCTCACCCAGTGCATGCAAGTTGCCATCAATACGCAACAGGCAAGGCGAATCAACCGTAATATACAGATCCGATGCTTTACGGCTCACGACTTCGTTGAGGATCTCTTGCAGCTTCATTCTCGTTCCTTCGTCATTTATTTCGTTTTCAGGATAAAATAGCGGCTGGGGTATTACAGAATGGAGGTTGAGCCATCGACAATCCTGCGGCCTTCTTCTGCTTCTACCATCCCTTGTGCCACCAGCATCTTAATACTCTGCTCCATGGTTTGCATTCCCATCGCAGAGCCGGTCTGGATCATCGAATACATCTGCGCCACTTTATCCTCGCGGATCAGATTTCGGATCGCCGGTGTCGCCATCATAATTTCATGGGCCGCTACCCGACCGCCACTGACACACTTAAGCAGGTGTTGTGACACCACTGTACGTAACGATTCTGACAGCATAGAGCGCACCATCGCTTTATCATTGCCCGGGAACACATCAATGATCCGGTCGACGGTTTTCGCTGCCGAACTGGTGTGCAAAGTGCCTAACACTAAGTGGCCGGTTTCCGCCGCCGTCAGGGCCAGACTAATCGTTTCTTTGTCGCGTAATTCCCCGACAACGATAACATCCGGATCTTCACGCAGTGATGAACGCAGCGCATTGTGGAAGCTATGGGTATCACGGTGCACTTCACGCTGGTTAATCAAACTGCGTTTGCTGCGGTGAACAAATTCCACCGGATCTTCAATCGTCAGAATATGACGGTTGTAGTTTTCATTAATATAATCAACCAACGATGCGATCGTGGTCGATTTACCCGAGCCAGTGGCTCCCGTTACCAGCACTAAACCACGCTGACACTGGGCAATTTTATAGAACACCTCAGGCACATTGAGCGACTCTAGGGTGGGAATCTCGACAGGGATCGTACGGAACACTGCAGCACTGCCTCGGGATTGATGGAAGGCATTGACCCGGAAGCGGCCAACATTCGGTAATTCAAACGAAAAATCGACTTCCAGCTTTTCTTCGTATTCACGGCGCTGTGCATCGTTCATAATGTCAAACACTAAACGATGTACATCAGAATGCTCTAAAGATGGCAAACTGAGTTTTCTTACATCACCGTCCACTCTGATCATTGGCGGTACACCTGCAGAAAGGTGCAGATCAGAAGCATTATGTTTTACACTAAAGTCCAGCAGTTCGGTGATATCCATTAATTTTCCCCACAGAATCAATTATGAGTAGTATCAAACAAAATATTGAACAGGTCATCACTCAGATAACCTCTGCGGCCGAAAAATGCGGTCGAGCGACAGATTCCGTGCAATTATTGGCGGTAAGTAAAACCAAACCGATAGCAGCAATCGACGAAGCGATCACTGCCGGCCACCGCGCATTTGGTGAAAACTACGTGCAGGAAGGGGTCGAAAAGGTGCAGCATTTTGCTAATAGCCCCTACGCAGACCAGCTCGTCTGGCATTTTATTGGTCCTATTCAGTCCAATAAAACCCGTTTAATCGCCGAGCATTTTGACTGGGTGCACTCTATTGATCGGGCTAAAATAGCCCGTCGCCTGAGTGAGCAGCGCCCAACCGAACTGCCGCCATTGAATGTACTGTTGCAGGTCAATACCAGCAACGAGGAGAGTAAATCAGGGGTTAGCTTTGCCGAATTACCGGCATTGGCTGACGACATTGCCAGTATGCCTAATCTGGTTCTGCGTGGCCTGATGTCAATTCCACAACAAGCCGACAGTTATGACAGCCAGTATGCCGCCTTTAAGTCACTGGCCGATGCTCAGCAGCAACTGCGAGCCAAACATCCGCAACTCGATACCCTGTCGATGGGAATGAGTGGCGACATGGAAGCCGCTATTGCAGCAGGCAGCACGATTGTCCGCATTGGTACGGCGATTTTTGGTGCCCGGGATTACACGTAGAAGTAACTAGGAACTAGGAACTAGAGACTAGAGACTCGCTCCTCTCTACTTACTAATAAGGATTTTACATGGAACAACGTTCTATCACTTTCATTGGTGCGGGCAACATGGCGCGCTCCATCATCGCCGGTTTGGTTGCCAGCGGTTATGCCGCCGACAAAATCACCGCCACCGCGCCCAGTGCTGCGCGACGGGAACCGCTGGCCCGGGATTACGGTATTCATACCGACTCCGATAACCGCCGCGCCGCCGGGCAAGCCGACGTCATTGTACTTGCCGTTAAGCCGCAGTTAATGGAAAGCGTATGTAATGAACTGCAGGGCATTAACTTTGCGGGCAAGCTGGTGATTTCAATTGCCGCCGGGATCTCAGCTACCCGTATCAATGAGATGCTGAATACCGAACTGAACCTGGTTCGGGTAATGCCCAACACGCCATCATTAATCGGTAAAGGCATGAGTGGCCTCTTTGCGCCACCGGCAGTGCAGGCTGAAGATAGAACCTTCGCCGAAAATCTGATGCAAGCCGTTGGTAAAGTATGCTGGGTTGAGCAGGAATCTGAAATTAACGGTATCATTGCCGCGGCAGGTAGTGCCCCTGCGTACTTCTTTCTGTTCATGGAAGCCATGCAGGCAGAAGCGATTAAGCAAGGCTTTTCCCCAGATACCGCCCGTCAGTTGATACAACAGTCGGCATTGGGTGCGGCTGAACTGGTGGTGGCGAACCCGGATATCGAGCTGGCAACCCTGCGTGAGCAGGTAACATCAAAAGGCGGAACCACCGCTGAGGCACTACGCACATTTAACGAACACCAACTTAGTGATATCGTAGCAAAAGCAATGCGTGCTGCTGTATCTCGCGCTGAAGAAATGGAAAAACTGTTTTAAGGTTAATATATGAATTCTATTGGTTTTTTAGTAAGTACTGCATTCGATCTCTATATCATGATCGTATTGCTAAGAATTTGGCTCCAGTGGGCCCGTGCTGATTTCTACAATCCGTTTTCTCAATTTGTAGTAAAAGCGACCCAACCGGTTGTTGGACCACTACGCCGTATGATCCCACCGATTGGTGGCTTAGATTTAGCGACGTTAATTTTCGCTTATCTGTTAAGTATGGGTAAGTTCTTAATCCTGCAATTAGTCTTAAATGGTACGATCTTATTTAGCCCGGAATTCCTCTGGATTGGTGCTCTGTCACTGCTGAAAGCCGCTGGCGGCCTACTGTTCTGGGTACTGCTGATCCGTGCCATTCTGAGCTGGGTAAGCCAGGGACGCAGCCCTATCGAGTTTGTGATGCACCAGTTAACTGAACCTATGACTGCACCCATTCGCCGTATTATCCCTGCAATGGGCGGGCTTGACCTGAGTGTCTTAGTGCTGTTCATTGGCCTGCAATTCGCCAATTTCTTAATGGGTGATCTTATCGGTCCAATCTGGTTCCAACTATGAGCCAAACTGTCGCAGTAAGCCCGGCAGGCGATGATCTGGTGATCCGCCTGTATATTCAACCGAAAGCCAGCCGCGATCAGATCGTCGGCCTGCATGGTGATGAGCTGAAAATTGCCATCACCGCTCCGCCGGTAGATGGCAAGGCGAATGCGCATTTAGTTAAGTACTTAGCAAAACAGTTTCGGGTTGCCAAAGGGCAAGTCATCGTGGAAAAAGGCGAGCTGGGGCGTCACAAACAGGTTCGTATCGAAACGCCACGAGAAATTCCGCCGGTGATCGCAGAGCTACTGTAGCAACCGGCTCTAACGAACCATTAATCAGCGAAAATTAAGGGGCGAATTCATAACGATGGATTCGCCCCTATACTAATAAGAGCCGCTGAAATACCTGCCGGGACAGAGTTACCTCATGATCCGGTGAGTATAAATAAGGAAAAAGTCATGATTCGGATTCTATGTTTGTTATCGGCAATACTCTTTACGGCATTGCCGGCCCAGGCAGAACAATTAATCAATGTCGGTGATCTGGAAATCCATTACTCCAGCTTTCCTTCCACCTTTCTGACGCCGGACGTTGCCAATACCTATCGGATTAAGCGCAGTCGCTATTCTGCCGTTGTGAATGTCGCCGTACTGGATAAGTCACAGGAAGGGAAGCCAGCGGTTCGAGCGGCAGTGTCAGGAACAGCCCGCAACCTTCTCGGTACCGAAAAGAAACTTTCTTTCCGGGAGATCCGCGAGGGGGATGCCATTTACTACATCGCAGAGCTAAGCCACTCCAACGAAGAACGCTTCAAGTTCATCATTGATGTGACCCAGAATGGGACTAAGGGCCAAATCAATTTCGATCAAACCTTCTTTGTCGATTAAATCGCTTTTATACCCACAGCCGAAATAAGAACAAACAACAGGGGAGCATCAGCTCCTCTTTCATTTTTCTTTTACTCAATAGCACCTGCCGTTATCATAGCGCCTCTGCCAGATATCATTCTCCGAGGAACAGTAATGAATAAACTAGTGCTAGCAACGGGCAACCAGGGCAAAGTCAAAGAAATGGCCAGCCTGCTTGCTGACTTTGGTTTTGATGTTGTCGCGCAAAGTGACTATCAGGTTTCTTCCGTCGCTGAAACCGGCACCACGTTTATTGAAAACGCCATCATCAAAGCACGCCATGCCGCCAAGGAAACGGGCCTGCCCGCCATTGCTGACGATTCCGGCCTGGAAGTAGATTACTTAAAAGGGGCACCGGGGATTTACTCTGCTCGCTATGCGGGCGAAAATGCGACAGATCAGCAGAATCTGGAAAAGCTGCTGGCTGATATGGAAGGTGTACCGGCCGAACAACGTACGGCGCGTTTTCACTGCGTGCTGGTCATGATGCGCCACGAGAACGATCCGACCCCGCTGGTTTGCCACGGCAGCTGGGAAGGTAGCATTCTGACTGAGGCTCACGGTGAAAATGGCTTTGGTTATGATCCGGTATTCTGGGTCCCGGAAGATCAGTGCGCTTCTGCAGAGCTGGAACCGGTACGTAAGAAACAACTCTCACACCGCGGCAAAGCGCTGCAAAAGCTCTTTGCAGCCCTGAAGGACGCCTAATGCTAGTACCACCACCGCTAAGCCTGTATGTTCACATCCCGTGGTGTGTGCAGAAATGTCCGTATTGCGACTTTAACTCGCATGCACTTAAAGCTGGCATTCCGGAGCTCGACTATATCGATGCCCTGATCGAAGATCTGGAGACCGACCTGGCGAAATATCAGCTGGAAGGTGGCAGTCGCCCACTGCACTCAATCTTTATTGGTGGTGGTACGCCAAGCCTGATCTCCCCTGCCGAAATCGGACGTTTGCTAAAAGAAGTTGAAGCGAGGATCCCGTTTAGCGGTGACATTGAAATCACCATGGAAGCGAACCCGGGCACGGTTGAAGCAGGCCGTTTTCAGGCTTATCAACAAGTCGGGGTTAATCGCATTTCAATCGGCGTGCAGAGCTTTCAGGATGAGAAACTGACTCGCCTTGGCCGTATTCATGGCAGCGATGAAGCGCGTAAAGCCGCAAAACTGGCAACGGAGGCGGACTTAAACAGTTTTAATATCGATCTGATGCACGGCTTACCGGATCAATCGATTGACGATGCCCTGTATGATCTTAAGCAGGCGATTGCGCTCAACCCACCGCATTTATCCTGGTACCAGCTGACGATAGAGCCCAATACGCTGTTCTATTCCAAGCCGCCGACATTGCCGGATGACGACAACTTATGGGATATCTTTGAGCATGGCCATCAGATCCTGACAGAGGCCGGATATGTCCAATATGAAATCTCCGGCTACAGCAAACCCGGCTTGCAGTGCCGCCACAACCTCAACTACTGGCGTTTTGGTGATTACCTCGGTATCGGCTGTGGTGCCCATGGCAAGATCAGCTTTGCCGACGGCAACATTATCCGCACCGTGAAAACGAAGCACCCGCGTGGCTACCTCAATCCGGATAAGCCTTACCTGGACAAAGAAATCCAGGTCGAGTTCCAGGAGCGGCCATTTGAGTTTTTTATGAACCGTTTCCGTCTGTTAGAAGCGTGCCCCAAGCAAGATTATGTCGAGCGGACAGGCTTACCATTAGAATCCATTGAAACCGGTATTCAATGGGCTTTAGATAAGAATTATCTGACCGATAACGGCCAAGAGTGGCAGATCACCGAGCACGGTAAGCTGTTCCTCAATGATCTGTTAGCGGCTTTTGTCGAGGAAGAGTAGGCAAGTTGAGAGATTCGAGTAGCGAGTAGAATCCTCTCGATACTCGTATCTCGAAACTTTATTTTCTATTTATTTTTTTCACGCGCATACGTGAAAGGCGATCCCCTAAAAGATCGAGCGTCCAATTCGCTCGGCAAGCAGCTCTAATGCAGCGGTTCCTGCCAGTGAATTACCGGAAGGATCCAGCTCCGGAGACCATACCGTAATGGTCATTTCTCCCGGCACGATCGCGACAATGCCGCCACCCACTCCTGATTTGCCGGGCATGCCCACTCGGTAAGCAAACTCACCCGCGCCATCGTACAAGCCGCAAGTCGCGAGCAATGCATTCATTTGCTTACTCTGAGTTCGGCTGATAATTGTTTCTTTTGCGCCTAAAGGAAGTCCTTTATTCGCTAAGTAACTAAATGTACGCGCCAAATCGACACAGCTCATTTTGAGGGCACAATAACTGAAGTAATTGGTCAGCACCGGCATCACTTCATTGTCGAAGTTGCCGAATGAACGCATCAAATAAGCGATCGAGGCATTGCGATCACTGTGCTGCATCTCCGATGCGGCAACCGCTTTGTCGTAGACGATATGCGGGTTACAGGCCAGTTCACGTACCAGTTCCAGCATCCGGTATTGCGGCGCTGATAAACGGCTATGCAGCAGATCAGAGACCACTAAAGCACCGGCGTTAATGAATGGATTACGCGGAATACCGTTTTCCAGCTCGAGCTGGATCATCGAGTTAAACGCATGGCCTGACGGCTCTTTTCCCACACGCCGCCAAATTTCATCAGGTTCGTACAAGGTCATCGCCAGCGTCAGCGCCAATACCTTAGAGATAGACTGAATCGAAAAGCCTTCCTGACTGTCACCCGCCTGAATAATTTCACCGTCGTTATAACAAACCGCAATACCCAGCTTATGCGCAGGCACGTCGGCCAGTGCGGGAATATAATCAGCGACTTTACCCTGACCGATTAACGGTCTGACTTCATCAAGAATGTCAGTGAGCAGCTGTTCAGTTGGCTTCATTCTTCTTCTCCGGGGGGCAAAAAAGCCAACACTAAGGTTGGCTTTAAAGGCATGATCCAATCATCACCTTTAAGGTGATAATTTTCACTGTTTAATCGTTAGTTATCTCTAAGATAATAACGAAGAGATAGAAACTATTCAGTTCGAGCGTATTTCATATCCCATACACCATGGCCTAAACGGTGGCCACGCGCTTCAAATTTAGTTAGCGGACGGTCTTCCGGGCGCGCAATATAGTCACCGTCAGTTGCCGTATTACGGTAACCCGGTGCGGCATTCATCACTTCAACCATGTGCTCTGCGTAGTTTTCCCAGTCAGTCGCCATGTGGAAGATACCACCGATTTTCAGCTTTTTACGTAACATTTCAGCAAATTCAGGCTGTACGATACGACGCTTGTGGTGACGTGCTTTATGCCATGGGTCAGGGAAAAATAACTGTACCGTATCCAGGCTGCCATCCGGGATCATGTAATCGAACACTTCCACGGCATCGTGACACATGACGCGTAAGTTTGTCAGCTCAGCGTCTCCGGCAGCCATCAGACATGCACCCACACCCGGGCTATGTACTTCGATGCCGATAAAGTCCTTCTCCGGGGCATTTTTGGCCATCTCTACAAACGAGGCGCCCATGCCAAAACCGATTTCCAGCACCACTGGTGCCTCACGGTGATAGACCTCTTTCCAGTCCAGCATTTGCTGAGCGAAATCGATACCCATCGTCGGCCAATTATTTTCCATGGCCATCTCCTGACCCTTGGTTAAACGGCCTTCACGACGTACAAAGCTACGGATCTTACGTACCAGTTTGCCGTCTTCGGTAAATTCAGACACTGTTACGTCGCCTGAGGTCTTTGAAACTTCGCTCATGATTAATACCTAAAACTGAAAATGAATAAAAACTAAGCGCTGGCATTATCCAAAGTTATGGCTTAAGTGCAAGCTTATATACCCAAACTACTTCAAGATGTAACGTTCTGCATCTTGAAATGGTTTGGGGCTGGATTGCGGCCAGCGGGGATTTATGATGCAATCACGCCAATAATACCAATCTGTATAATTATAATCGTGCGGCCCACCGCCACTAAAATCAGCCGAGTGAGTTAATTCTGTGAGTACTGCTTTTTCCGATGCCATTTTAGCGTGGTATGACAAATTTGGTCGTAAGACCCTGCCCTGGCAGCAAAATAAAACCCCCTATAAAGTATGGCTATCCGAAATCATGCTCCAGCAGACCCAAGTGGCTACGGTTATTCCCTATTTTGAACGTTTTATCGCCCGCTTCCCTACCGTTGAAGAGCTGGCAGCCGCGGAGCAGGACGAGGTGCTTCACCTCTGGACCGGGCTGGGTTATTACGCCCGTGCCCGCAATTTACACAAAGCCGCTCAACTGATTGTGTCAAACCATCATGGCGAATTTCCTGCCGACATTGTTGAGGTTCAGGCCTTGCCCGGTATTGGCCGCTCAACGGCAGGCGCCGTATTATCACTGTCTCTCAAGCAGCATCACGCAATTTTAGATGGTAACGTGAAGCGGACACTGGCCCGTTGCTATGCCATAGAAGGCTGGCCGGGCAAGAAACCGGTTGAAAACACCTTGTGGAAGATTGCCGAAGCCAACACGCCGGCAACCGGTGTCGAGCGCTACAATCAGGCCATGATGGATATGGGGGCAATGATCTGTACCCGTAGTAAACCTAAATGTGAACTGTGCCCGGTAGCCAAACAATGCGAAGCGAAAGCACAAGATCGCCAGAGCGATTTCCCGGGTAAGAAACCGAAGAAAACCATGCCCGAGAAGCAAGCCTGGTTCGCGATTTTACAACATGATGACGAGGTCTGGCTTGAGCAGCGTCCGCCGGCGGGGATCTGGGGAGGATTGTGGTGTTTCCCGCAAAACGACACCGCGGATCTGGCCGCGTTACTGGAACAGCGCTTTGGCTCAGCCCCGGTTAATATCACCGGAACCGAACAGTTACACGCCTTCCGCCATACATTCAGCCACTACCATCTGGATATCGTCCCGATCCGGATGCAGTTGGCAGCCCGCGTTAATGTTGTTCAGGAAGGGGGAAACGGGCAATGGTACAACTTAAATGAGCCGCCCAAAGTCGGTTTGGCCGCTCCGGTACAACAGATCTTAGAAAGTCTGCGTTATGAGCTGAACGCGGCCTTATCCTAGAAGCGACGGCGACACTCTGGTATAACTAGCTGCATACTGATTAAGGTCATGATTAAGGAGCCGCTCAATGAGCCGTACTGTTTTTTGTACCCGTCTGAAAAAAGATGCGGAAGGTTTAGATTTCCAACTTTATCCCGGCGAGCTGGGAAAGCGCATTTTTGACAACATTTCGAAAGAGGCCTGGGCTGAGTGGCAAAGCAAGCAAACCATGCTGATCAATGAGAAAAAGCTGAACATGATGAATCCAGAACATCGCCAGCTACTTGAGACTGAAATGGTTAACTACCTGTTTGAAGGCCAGGACGTCGTGATCGACGGTTATACCCCGCCAAGCGAATAATCCCCTCACGGATAGCGGGCTAATTGACCGAAACCAGAGTTGCTTTCATACCAATAAAGGCAACTAACATCACGGTTTATCGATATTTAGCCGTTAAAAAGCTTACCGGGAGTGACAGAAAATGACATCATTGATAGCCAATCAATGATGTCTTTTTTTTACCTGCCTAATTTATGAAAAAACGCTTTTTTATCTTGTTGTCTTTATTTCTGCTAAACGGATGTAGCCGTGAATTAGTCGAAAAAATGTATGACGTCGACTACGGTACGACCAACCGCTTTGCCAAAAACCTTGCGCCGCTGCCGGGGCAATTTACCAAAGATGCCGCTGCGCTTGACCGCTTGCTCAGCTCCTTTAACGGTAAAGTGAAAAGGTATTGGGGAGACAATGATGCCCTGATGGCCAGCAAGCGCCAGTATGTAAAATACACCGATGGTTATCAAAGCCGTACCCATGTCGACTTTGAACGCGGAGTGGTTATCGTTGAAACTGTTGCCAAAACCGAGCCGGAGAAACATTTAAGCGAAGCCATCGCCACCACGTTACTCACCCCTGACAACCCTGCTGGCGTCGATCTCTACTCAGATTTGGCCATTGAACTGAAGGGGAAACCTTTCCTTTACGGCCAGGTTTTAGATCAGGAAGGCAAACCGGTTGAGTGGTCATGGCGGGCGAATCAGTTTGCCGAGTATCTGGTCGGCAGCCAGCTGAAAAAGAAGATGATCCGTTACCAGCAGGCTTACTATGTTGAGATCCCGATGGTGGCCGATCACGTCAATAAACGCAGTTATAAATATGCCAGCATTGTGCGAGATGCCTCGCGGCGCTATGGCATTAAAGAAGATCTTATTTACGCCATCATAAAAACAGAAAGCAGTTTTAACCCCTATGCCGTCAGCCGGGCCAATGCCTATGGCCTGATGCAGGTGGTTCCGAAAACCGCCGGGGCCGATGTTTTCAAGTTGGTAAAAAATAAATCAGGCACACCATCGCCTGAGTATCTGTTTGATCCGGCCAATAATATTGATACTGGCACGGCCTATTTTTACATTTTGCGTAACCGCTACCTGAAGGATGTACAAAATCCGTTGTCGCTGCACTACAGTATGATCTCGGCCTACAACGGTGGTACCGGTGGGGTACTGAGTACTTTCGATCGCGATAGAAAACGGGCAATGCGGGACTTAAATAACTTGCAACCCAATCAAGTTTACTGGGCATTAACCAATAAACACCCAAAAGCCGAGGCGAGGCGCTATCTGCAAAAAGTCACCGACTTCCAAAAAGAATTTAATCAGGGAAACATCTAGCCAGTAGGACCGGCGAGTGGTGATTTTATCGCCACTCACCAGCCAAAACCCCTCTGATGTGGCGATCTTATACAGCGAAAATTCATCAGAAAAGTGATGAACGGGCGCAGAGTGAACAAAAAGCGAGCAAGCAAACCATTTCCGCACTTTTTCTCGAAAAATAAGTTGACGAAGCAAGTGAAAACCCGTTTAATAGCGCTCCGTTGCCTCGATAGCTCAGTCGGTAGAGCAGAGGATTGAAAATCCTCGTGTCGGTGGTTCGATTCCGCCTCGAGGCACCATTACTTCTTTTAGGCCGTTCGTAAGAACACTTTTAGAACATGGTGCAAGCAACGAAATGACAATTCCCCCTTAGTTCAGTTGGTAGAACGGCGGACTGTTAATCCGTATGTCGCAAGTTCAAGTCTTGCAGGGGGAGCCAAATTTCGTTTTGAGCCAATGGCTTGGAACTAAAAAAGATTTAGTGTGCCGACTTAGCTCAGTAGGTAGAGCAACTGACTTGTAATCAGTAGGTCACCAGTTCGACTCCGGTAGTCGGCACCATTTCTTAGCGATTGTTGCCAATAGCAACATTGCAAGAGTAGAAAGCCTTAACATCTTTTTACTTTTGCCTCGATAGCTCAGTCGGTAGAGCAGAGGATTGAAAATCCTCGTGTCGGTGGTTCGATTCCGCCTCGAGGCACCATATAATTCCCTTTTAGTTCAGTTGGTAGAACGGCGGACTGTTAATCCGTATGTCGCTGGTTCAAGTCCAGCAAAGGGAGCCAATTCGTCTTTAAGCGTAAGCCTGAAGGCAAAAAAATTAGTGTGCCGACTTAGCTCAGTAGGTAGAGCAACTGACTTGTAATCAGTAGGTCACCAGTTCGACTCCGGTAGTCGGCACCATTTTTTAGCAATTGTTGTCTATAGCAGCATTGCAAGAGTAGAAAGCCTTAACATCTTTTTACTCTTGCCTCGATAGCTCAGTCGGTAGAGCAGAGGATTGAAAATCCTCGTGTCGGTGGTTCGATTCCGCCTCGAGGCACCATATTGAAAGAGCCGAGATTAAAGGTTCGAGAATCAAGTTCCAGAAACTCGACACTCTTTACTCGTCTCTCAGGCATAATTCCCTTTTAGTTCAGTTGGTAGAACGGCGGACTGTTAATCCGTATGTCGCTGGTTCAAGTCCAGCAAAGGGAGCCAAACATTGAAAGCCTCATCTTCGGATGAGGCTTTTTTTGTATCTGATACTCCCTCACATCATTACCTCAATTCCACCTTCGCTTGATTTTGTTCTTTTTTACGTTTTTTCGACTAAATTTAGAGAGTACCTATCATTAGGAAGATCAGACTCAAGGAAGAATAGATGATCACGTTGTTTGGCTACCCTCGCTCCCGTTCATTACGTGTCTCCTGGCTGTTAGAAGAATTAGGGGTGGAATGGCACTACCACTTAGTTGATCTGGCCAAAGGTGAACATAAATCTTCGGACTACCTCTCCATATGCCCGCAAGGCAAAGTACCGACATTAAAAGATGACGGGATCATCATCTGCGAGTCTTCCGCCATTTGCCTCTATCTTGCCGAAAAATATAACCGTCACTGGTTGCCGGAACCCGGCAGTGCCGAAGCCGCCCTGCACCACCAATGGGTGAGCTTTGTTACCACCGAATTGGAACAACCTTTGTGGAGTATGGGAAAACATAAATTTGCTCTGCCTGAACAAATCCGCCTGCCGGAAATGCTCGCCGTCGCAAACTGGGAATTTAAAAAAGCCGCACAAACCGCCGAGTGCTGGCTGCCCTCCTCTGACTACCTGTTAGGAAAATCGCCATCCGTCGCTGATATTCTCTTGGCTCACACCTTAAACTGGGCCGTAAAATTTGAACAAAAACTCCCGCCCGGGTTAGAAAAATATCGCCAGAACCTCAGTAAACGCCCCGCTTTAATGCGCGCTTTAAATCAGGAGCTATTTGCTTTAACAGAGAATTGAGAAACGTTACAGTGCCTTATACCGAATCCATCAATTAGTGCGGAAGGGTTCAAAATACAACCGATCCGCACAAAAAAGCAAAGGTCACGCTTCATTTCACAAAAAACCGTTGACGAAACAGCTGAAAACCTTTTAAATGCGCCCCGTTGCCTCGATAGCTCAGTCGGTAGAGCAGAGGATTGAAAATCCTCGTGTCGGTGGTTCGATTCCGCCTCGAGGCACCATGATTTTAAAGTGATTGATTTTATTACTGCTTGTCAGTTATTCATCAGTCGCTAGCAGGGCAAGGTTAATACCCCCCTCAGGCAACAAATTAAAGTGTGCCGACTTAGCTCAGTAGGTAGAGCAACTGACTTGTAATCAGTAGGTCACCAGTTCGACTCCGGTAGTCGGCACCATTTTTTTGCGATTGTTGCCAATAGCAGCATTGCAAGAGTAAAAAGCCTTAACACCTTTTTACTTTTGCCTCGATAGCTCAGTCGGTAGAGCAGAGGATTGAAAATCCTCGTGTCGGTGGTTCGATTCCGCCTCGAGGCACCATATTAAAAGAGCCGAGATTACAGGTTCGAGTTCCAGAAACTCGACACTCTCTACTCGTCTCTTAAGAATAATTCCCTTTTAGTTCAGTTGGTAGAACGGCGGACTGTTAATCCGTATGTCGCTGGTTCAAGTCCAGCAAAGGGAGCCAATTCGTCTTTAAGCGTAAGCCTGAAGATAAAAAATTAGTGTGCCGACTTAGCTCAGTAGGTAGAGCAACTGACTTGTAATCAGTAGGTCACCAGTTCGACTCCGGTAGTCGGCACCATTTTTTAGCAATTGTTGCCAATAGCAGCATTGCAAGAGTAGAAAGCCTTAACACCTTTTTACTTTTGCCTCGATAGCTCAGTCGGTAGAGCAGAGGATTGAAAATCCTCGTGTCGGTGGTTCGATTCCGCCTCGAGGCACCATATTGAAAGAGCCGAGATTACAGGTTCGAGAATCGAGTTCCAGGAACTCTCTACTCGTCTCTCAGGAATAATTCCCTTTTAGTTCAGTTGGTAGAACGGCGGACTGTTAATCCGTATGTCGCTGGTTCAAGTCCAGCAAAGGGAGCCAATTCGTCTTTAAGCGTAAGCCTGAAGACAAAAAAATTAGTGTGCCGACTTAGCTCAGTAGGTAGAGCAACTGACTTGTAATCAGTAGGTCACCAGTTCGACTCCGGTAGTCGGCACCAGTTATAAAAAACCTCATCATTCGATGGGGTTTTTTTTTACCGGTACAATACTACCCCCGTGATCACTTATATTATTGTTTTTTAGTACGTTACCATAAACCAGGCGTCATCCATGGCTTACTATTCAGTCCTTCCGGTCATGATTATTCTGTACTAAGTATTGATAATGCCATCAAAATAAAGAAAATAGATTAGTCATCGCGATATACTGCCTGATCACATAACTATCTGGACAATTCAGAGCCTCTCAACCGTGCAGGACAAGCCGAAAATACTTTACCCGTGGTTTTCTATGTAGATAAGCTTATAACACAATCACGTTGCACTGACTGGCTCCCTTTGGATCACCACACATAACAAGAACAAGTTGCTGGAAATAATAATGGCAAGCATCAAACTCTCCGTGGAACGACTAACCGAAGGTTTATACGTCAAGCTTCCACTGCAATGGACAGATCACCCTTTTTTACTGAACCATTTCAAAATAAAAGATCAGCAGCAGATCCGCTTAATTAAAAATCTGGGCGTTCAGTATGTTTACCTACTCCCGGAAAAAAGTGATACCACTCCGCTTGAACCTAATGCTCCTGTCGAATCAATGTCTGAGCAGGAAAGCCAGTTTTTAGACAAGCAAGCGGAAAAATTATGGCAAGAAAAACAAAGCCGGATTGAGCGCCTTAAAAACTACAAACGCAAGATCCATCGCTGTGAAAAGAATTTTGATCGCTCAATGTCACAATTGCGCGCTATCGTCAGCAAAATCCAGAGTCGTCCATTGACCGCCATTCAGGAAGCCGAATTCCTGGTTGAAGGTATGGTCGACGCCCTGATGGAATCTGACAACGTCGCCCTGCACCTGATGAACGACAACAAAGAGTGTGAAGATATTTACTTTCACTCTCTTAATGTCGCAACCATGTCGATGATGTTGGCGAAATCGAGCGGCATGCCCGCCGACGAGATCAAGACGATAGCCTTGGGTGCCCTGTTTCATGATATGGGCAAATTAAAAGTCCCAACCGCCATTGTCCGTAAGACAACGCCACTGACGGCACCCGAAGAAAACTACCTGAAGCTTCATACCAAATACAGCTTGGATCTGGCCAATCTTGCGAAGAATTTCCCGCAAGGGGCGAAGAATATTTTAGCCCAGCACCACGAATTGTTGGACGGCAGCGGCTACCCGCAGCAGCTAAAGGGCAACGAGATAGATTTAACCGCCCAGTTAATCGGGGTGGTCAATGCCTATGATAATCTCTGCCACCCGCAGGATCCGAGTACAACACGGATTCCAAATAATGCCCTGTCATACTTATTCAAAAATAAAAAGGCGCAGTACAACAGTGATTATCTGGCACTCCTGGTTCGCTTGATGGGGGTCTACCCGCCAGGCAGTGTGGTGCAATTATCAAATCAGCAATTGGGGCTGGTGATCTCGGTTAACTCTGATCGCCTGCTGTACCCCAATGTCCTGATCTACGATCCTTCGGTCCCTTCAAATGAAGCACCGATTCTGGATTTGGAAGAGAGTAATTTGAAAATAGAGCGGGCTATTGCACCGAACAAGCTGCCGGAAAACGTCTATGTGTACTTAAATCCACGAGTGCGTATTTCCTACTATTTCGATCCGGACGATTAAGGCTGACGAATGACATAAAAAAGCCCCTTGCGGGGCTTTTTTATGACTTACCAGCTGAACATCTCTTTTATCCAGGCGGCGGGCTTATCGCCTCGGCACCGCTCTTTCAGCTTTGCTTGCTGATCCCACACCGGCAGCGATTGCTGACCTGCGCAGTCCATCTCTAACGTCCCATTTGGCTGCCTGTTATATTTCACCGTCGTCATCTTCTTCGGCCAGGCCAGTCGTAGTACTTCGGGGCTGCGGCGCTGCAAATAGTGGCTATACAAACGTAATGCCCCTGCCGACCCCGTTAGATTGACCGGTTTGTTATCATCTCGGCCAACCCAGACCGTCACCACTTCACGCCCATCAGCCCCCGCATACCAACTATCCCGGGCTTTATCGGTCGTCCCCGTTTTTCCTGCCAGTGCGGCCCAGCCAAATTGAGGCTGCAGGAAGCGTGCTGTTCCCTGGCTGACGACATTTTTCATGCCATAGGTTGTCAGCCATGCGGCTTGCTCTGGTACCGCCTGGGCAGCTTTAGGGTAGCCCTGATATAGTATATTACCCTGTTGATCGACCACGGCACGTAAGGCTGTCAGCTGCGCTTTTCGACCGCCGCTGGTTATCGTCTGAAACATCTGGGTAACTTCAAAAGGGGTTAAGGTAAATGCCCCTAACAATATCGATGGCAGTCTCGGGATCTCATTACGATCGACGCCTAGCTGAGCCATGGTTTCAATCACCGGGCCTAACCCCACCTGCAGGCCGATATTCACGGTCGGGACGTTGAGTGATTTGGCCAATGCATAATACAGCGGCACCTCACCCCGGAACTTGCGATCATAGTTTCGTGGTTTCCATTGCGTGCCCTTGCTGCCTTGTAACATGATCGGCTTATCATCGATGGTACTTGCCAGCGAGAAACGCTCCGGCTGGCGTAAGGCCGCTAAATAGACCGCAGGCTTCACCAATGAACCGATCTGGCGGCTGGCATCAAGCGCACGGTTAAAACCCGCATAACCCGGCTGGCTGCCACCGATCATTGCACGTACCTCACCAGACAAACGATCCACCGCCACCAGTGCTGTTTCCACCTTGGTCCCGGCCTTTTTATTCAGCTGCGGTATCATTTCGGCCACCGTTTTTTCCGCTTCTTGCTGCGACAGCGGATCTAAGGTACTGAAAATACGCAAACCAACCCCAGGGGTAAATTTATCGCCCACTTTCTGTTTCAGTTCACGCTGTAACTGCTGGAAATAGGCCGGCTGACGCGTCGCAATCATCGGCTTCGCCTGCAGATCTAACGGACGAGAAGCGGCTTGCTCATATTGGGTTCCGTTTAAAGTCCCGTTATCCATCATCAGACGCAGTACCAGATCACGGCGCTGACGAGCACGCTCCGGGTTACGCCATGGATTATAGTATGACGGCCCTTTGATCAGCCCCACCAGCAAGGCTTGCTGGTCAATCCGTAATTCCTGTATGGGACGGCCAAAGTACAGCCGTGCCCCCAGCGCAAAACCATGGACTTCTTTCGCCCCATCCTGACCGAGATAAATTTCATTCAGGTAAGCTTCCAACACCCGATCTTTACTGTAGCGATAGTCAATGATCAGCGCGATACCTGCTTCGCGCAGCTTGCGCCATAAGCTTCTTTCCCGGGTCAGAAACAGGTTTTTAGCGAGCTGCTGAGTCAGGGTACTTCCTCCCTGTACGGTACGCCCAGCCTTCAGGTTAGCGAATAAAGCCCGTCCGATCGCCAGCGGAGAGACCCCTTCATGATGATAGAAATCCCGATCTTCGGTCACTAATAATGCATCGACCAGTATTTCAGGAAATTGCTCGCGGGGTAAAAAGAGCCGCTGTTCATCACTGGAAGAGGCCAGCATACCGAGCATTTTCGGCTCAATACGGACATAACCGAGCTGCTTCTGACTGCCGGCCTGATGAATACTATTCAATCCGCCCTGATCAAATGTCAGCATCACATGGCGCTGGCCTTCATGACCATCATCAAATTCAAAAGGGCGCCGGATTAATTCAATCCGGGTGGAAGATGAAGAGTATTCCCCAATCCGTTGCGGGTTTCTGACTTTATGATATTGCAGCAGATCCAGCTCGCGCCTGACCTCTTCTAACGTAATGGCCTGCCCCGGTTGCAGCGTCAGTACCCGGCCATAGACCACTGCGGGTAAATTCCATAGCTGACCGTCAAACTTATCGCGAACGATCATATCAAGGTAGATACCAATCACCACCAGCACGGCGATAACCGCAACCGTCACTTTCAGACAAAATCCGGCCAGCCACTTCAGCCAGCCTGGCTTTTGCGGGCGCTTCTTAGCCGTCGTTTTTTTCTTCGAACGCGATGTTTTCGCCGCCCCTTTCTTGGCTGGCGCTTTAGCCGGTGATTTACGCCGCGTTGTGACGGGTTTCTTCGGCACCGGCGTTTTTGGCCCTGCTTGTTTCGATCCAGACACGGCAAGGTGTAGAGGCAACTTAATCATAATTAGTCAACTATGGTGAATCCCAAAAATAAGCATTTAACGTTATAAATATTTTTTCGTTTTTCGCGTCGGCTCATGGTGTGCCGGATCATCCGGCCAGACATGCTTAGGGTAACGCCCTTTCATTTCTTTTTGCACATCGCGGTACGATCCTGACCAGAAAGCGGCCAAATCCTGAGTGATCTGTAACGGCCGTTGCGCGGGTGACAGCAGTTCAAGCACCAAAGCGATACGTCCATTGGCAATCTGAGGCGAGGTCTTTTCTCCGAACATCTCCTGCATTCGTACCGCCAGTACCGGTGGTTGTCCGACGAGGTAACGGATCGGATAGCGAGAACCGGTGGGGACCTGATAATGGGTCGGCAATGCCGCTTCTAAGGCTTTAACTTGCTGCCAGCCTAAACGTGCTTCTAACGCCGCACACAGATCCAGCCTGGCGACCGCCTTGAGGGTTGTCATGCCCGTCATAAATGGCAGCAGCCACTGCTCTGCTTCTGCTAACAACGTTACCTCATCCATCGCAGGTAAAACCAGCTCAGGAAGCCACTGCGTCGCACAGCGGGCACGAACCAGAAGACTCTCTGCCTTGCTATTCCATGGCAATGCAGCCAGCCCTTTGCGCACAATCGCATTGAGTAAGGCTTCGCTGGCTTTAGCCGGATCCGGCTCTGCCAGCAACGTCCGCTGGAGAATGAGTTTGCCACAGCACAGATGCTTTTCCGCCGTTAAACGGCCTTTCTTATCATCCCAGTCCAGCCACTCCCGCTCGGTAAACAAATGCGGCAATATCGCTTGTAAACGGTCACTATCAGCGGCTACCGCCGAAAAAATCCGGCTGTCGCCCTGGCGGGTTTTCACCACGTCCGCCACCACCAACATCATTTCTGCGGCCATTGGCTCATCGGCAGGCAACATTGCCCCCTGTCCATTCGCCAGCTGATAACGTCCGTCACGACCGCGGGATCGCGCGATACGATCCGGATACCCTGCCGTCATCAATGGCGCGATCCAGCTGGCATCAACAACCAGCGAAGAAGATAGCCGACGGGTTAATGGGTCTGATTTGATAAGTTTGGTCAAATGTTGCCGAGCCCGTTGTTGATAGTGCCCGGATCGTGGCAATTTACCGCTTTCGAGTAAATTTAACTGAAAATGCAAATCCGGACTGGCCATGCCACGTGGCGGATCTTCCAGCAATGCCACCAGCATCGCTGCCGTAGACGTTGCAGCACTGCCCTGCGCCTTCGCCATCAACAACATCGCAGCATGGCGCGGATCGGCCCCCAACGATTGGATCTGCTGGCCTGTTTCCGTCAGCTGGAAGCGTTCATCCATGGCACCAAGCTGCTGCAGTAAACGGCAAGCTTGAGCCAGAGCCTGGGCTGGCGGTAGATCTAACCAGCATAAGTCACCGGCATCCTGACATCCCCACTGTGCCAACTCCATGGCTAACGATGTCAAGTCAGCCCGTAGGATTTCAGGCTGTGGAGTGGCGGGCTGGCGGGATAACATCTCTTCGCTGTACAGCCGCAGGCAAATACCGGGCTCAAGACGCCCCGCACGCCCGGCACGCTGCTCAGCGGAAGACTGGGCTATACGCACCTGCTCAAGCCGGCTGATCCCGGTTTTAGGGTCCCATTGGGCAATACGCTCTAAACCGCAATCCACCACCAGCCGAATACCTTCAATGGTTAAGCTGGTTTCAGCAATATTGGTTGCCAGGACGACTTTTCGCAGGCCTGAAGGCGCCGGGGCTATCGCTTGCTGCTGCTGGCTGATATTAAGCTGGCCGTACAGCGGACTGACCATAATATTCGCGCCAACCTTGTCAGCCAGCAGCTCAGCTAACCGCTTAATCTCACCGGCTCCGGGTAAAAACACCAGCATCGAGCCTGATTCGCTATCAAGCAGCTTAAGGATTTCACGCGCGCAGCTATTTACAAAAGCAAAGCCATCAGACTGCTGATAGCTGTCATTGAGCGTCTTATAACGATACTCGACCGGAAAGCACCGCCCTTCCGATTCGATATAGCCGGCATCTGGCAGTAGCCCGATCAGCGCATCGGCATCTAAGGTTGCCGACATCACCAGCAGCTTCAAATCATCACGCAACGCTTCTTGTACTTCCAGAGCTAAAGCCAGGGCAGTATCAGCATGGACGCTGCGCTCATGAAACTCATCAAAGATCAGCAGATCAATGCCTTCCAGCTCAGGATCTTGCTGCAACATTCGGGTCATCACCCCTTCGGTCACTATCTCCAGCCGGGTTTCTTTACTGATTTTGGTTTCGCCACGAACACGTAAGCCCACCGTCTGGCCTACCCGTTCCCCCAGCAAAGAGGCCAGATAACCGGCAATATTTCTGGCGGCCAGACGACGCGGCTCAAGCATCACAATACGGCCGTTGAAACATCGGTTTTGCAGTATAGCCAGTGGCAAACGGGTTGATTTACCCGCACCTGGCGGTGCTTTAAGGATCAATTGAGAGCGGGTCTCAAGTTCATTGAGCAGTGATGAGAGTACGGCATCAATAGGCAGCTGTGACAATGTTAAAACCTTGTGTCATGATCAAATGAGACTGAAGCCATTGTACAAGATATCGAGGCCAAATGAGTGACATAACTGAACGGCTATTTTTCGCTTTAGATTTACACCATAACGGCACCAATCAATCCAGTTTTCGCCAACTGTGCCAGTTAAAGCAAGATCTTCTGTGTGATGGACGAGACGTTCCGGAACGCAATCTTCACATCACGCTGGCCTTTCTCGGATCCGTCACGGCAAAGCAGAAACAAGCCTTGATCAATTACACCGGTAAACTCACGACGATCCCGGCATTTTCTGTCAGCTACTCGCAGCTTAATTACCGAAAACGCAATAAAATTATCTGGCTGGACAGTGATAATCCGCCCTTCCCCTTGTTAACATTGGCTTCAGAGCTGAAGCAAGCGGCTATAAAAGCAGGCCTGCAACAGGAGGACAGGCCATATCGTCCCCATATCACGCTGAAAAAACAGGTCCGCCGCCCACCGCAGTCATTGCCCGCCTCCCCGGATTTACACTTTGATTTTCGACACTTTGGCCTGTATATCTCTGAAGCGATACAGACACCCCATGGCTCGGGGGTACGTTACCGCTGCCTTCAACAATGGCCGCTATCGCAACCTGACAAGGAATCCAAATGAAGTTTGCTCCTCCGTTACAATCCGCTACGCTTATCAAGCGCTATAAACGCTTTTTGGCCGATATAGAATTGCCTAGCGGAGAAATCTGTACTATCCATTGTGCTAATACCGGTGCCATGACAGGTTGTGCCGAGCCAGGCAGCACGGTGTGGTACTCAACATCCGATAACCCTAAACGAAAGTACCCACATAGCTGGGAATTAACCGAGACAAAAGCCGGTCATTGGATATGTGTGAATACTGCCCGAGCCAACCGTCTGGTGGAAGAGGCGATAAACAGGAATATCATCACAGAATTACAAGGATATTCATCACTCAGAACAGAAGTAAAGTATGGTAGCGAAAACAGTAGGATAGATATTCTATTAGAAGCTGAAGATAAACCCCTTTGCTACATTGAAGTAAAAAGTGTCACTTTATTAGACAACGGCCGGGGGTATTTCCCCGACGCTGTGACCACCCGGGGTCAGAAGCATCTGAGAGAATTGGCCGAAGTAGCCCTAAATGGTCAGCGCGCAGTGCTTTTTTTCGCTATTTTGCATTCAGGGATTGAAAATATCACGGCGGCGCACCATATAGACCCGGACTATTATCATTTAATCAAACAGGCAGAACAGGCCGGCGTTGAGATCATCTGTTACAAAGCTACACCAAGCCAGGATGAGCTCATATTAACTGACTGTATAGATTTTCACCGACAACGCTGAAAAATGATGCATTCTTCACATTGGTGTAAAATTGAATATATGCAGCAATTGCCACGCATAACCCTTTCTGCTATAGATACCGCCCCAAATTAACCAGTGACGGTTATTAGGTATATTAGGAGATGCTATATGCCAGAGAGCAACGTTAAAAAATCGCTAGGCATCCTGGCTATTGCCGGAGTTCAGCCGTATCAGGAAAAAGCCGGCGAAGAATATATGGGTGAAGCTCAGCTAGAGCACTTCCATAAAATTCTTGATGCCTGGCGTAACCAGCTTCGTGAAGAAGTTGATCGCACGGTTAACCATATGAAGGATGAAGCCGCAAACTTCCCGGATCCAGTAGACCGCGCCGCACAGGAAGAAGAATTTAGCTTAGAGCTACGCAACCGTGACCGTGAGCGTAAGCTGATCAAGAAGATTGAAAAAACGCTGCAGCGTATTGAAGACGATGACTTTGGTTTCTGTGATTCATGCGGTGTTGAGATCGGTATTCGTCGCCTTGAAGCGCGACCAACCGCCGATCTTTGTATCGACTGTAAAACACTTGCGGAAATCAAAGAAAAGCAGATGGCAGGCTAATACCTCAGGTATTATTCGGCGACTGACTTTAAGAAGGAGCGAAAGCTCCTTCTTTCATTATACCCGCGGCAAGTTGGTTTTATAGAACATACATCAATCGAATTAATCCACTGAAAGTTATATGATTAATTACCTCGGTTAATGTTATTGCTGTTGCGTCCATTTCGGTTTCGCCTTTTACCTTGAGCGAAATCATCATGCGTGAAGAGTGACAATTTTTATTTATTTATGAACACTGACATTCACTACGTTGGGCGGTTTGCTCCTTCTCCGTCAGGACCGCTGCATTTCGGCTCCCTGATTGCCGCTTTAGGCAGCTATTTACAAGCCCGATCACAACAAGGGCAATGGCTGGTACGCATAGAAGATCTTGACCCGCCCCGGGAAATACCCGGCGCAGCAGACGACATCCTGCGTACGTTAGAAGCTTATGGCTTAACCTGGGATGGCGAAGTAATGTATCAAAGCCAGCGTCACGACGCTTATCAGGCACAAATTGATGCCTGGTTAAGTGATCACACCGCTTACTACTGTCAATGTACCCGTAAACAAATTAAACTTGCCGGTGGCTTATATCCAGGAACTTGTCGCGAACTCAACTACCTCGCAACCCATTGCTCGGTTCGACTTAAAGTTGACACACCTATCACTCACTTTGTTGATAAATTACATGGCCGCATCGAGATCCCGGCCGCACTGGCGCAGGAAGATTTCATTATCCGCCGTCGTGACGGCCTCTATGCGTACAACTTAGCCGTCGTACTTGACGATATTGAACAAGGTGTGACCGAGGTGGTTCGGGGGGCTGATTTAATTGAACCGACGGGACGTCAAATCAGCCTGTATCGCTACTTAAAGCAACCTGAAGTCAGTTACCTGCATTTACCCCTTGCAGTGACAGACAATGGGAATAAGTTATCCAAACAGAACCATGCACCGGCCATTGATAAAGACCACCCCAAACCGGCTTTAATAAATGCCATGACCTTTTTGGGTATGGCTCCACCGGCTGATTTAATCAATGCCAGCATGACTGAAATTTTGCAGTGGGGCGTTGATAACTGGGATATTGATAACCTGCCTCAAACCACTGCGATCACTCTAGCATTCTAAAATGGCTCGCCGTGATATATCATATGCGGCTGTTTGTTGAACCAGATGCACGAAAATGAGGTGTATTATCTTTAATCGAGTAGCCAGCTTTTGCCGTAAAGTATTGAATCGCGACAGTAGTACGCGCGTCAACGAGGAACCAACCTTGCAAATTTTTCAACGCCAAGAGCACGGCATTTCCCGTAACGCTATCAGCGAAAATGCGCTGAAGGTACTTTATCGCCTGAATAAAGCGGGGTTTGACGCCTACCTTGTCGGGGGAGGCGTACGTGATATTTTACTAAACAAACAGCCGAAAGATTTTGATATCGCGACCAACGCCACGCCGGAAGAGATTAAGCATCTGTTTCGTAACTGCCGTTTGATTGGTCGTCGCTTCCGTCTGGCGCATATTCTGTTTGGCCGTGATGTGATTGAAGTTGCCACCTTCCGTGGACACCACTCCGATCCCCAAAGAAAACCTGACGTCAAAGCTAAACCAGACGTCAAAGATAAGCAAGATGCAAAAAACAAACAGCAGATTTCCTCACAAAGTCAGGAAGGCATGCTGCTGCGTGATAATGTCTACGGCACCATAGATGAAGATGCCGAACGTCGCGACTTCACCATCAATGCCCTGTATTACAGCATCAAAGATTTCACCGTACGAGACTACGCCAACGGGATCCATGATCTGAACAATCGCATCATTCGCCTGATGGGTGATCCTGAAACCCGTTACCGTGAAGATCCCGTCCGTATGCTGCGTGCCGTTCGCTTTGCCGCGAAACTGGATATGGACATTGACGCCACAACCGCGGCGCCGATTGAGCAGCTAGCACCCTTGTTACGTGATATCCCTTCTGCTCGCTTGTTTGAGGAAAGCCTTAAACTATTGCAAGCCGGCCAGGGGCTGGAAACATATAAGTTACTGCGCCAGCACAACCTGTTCCAGCAGCTGTTCCCGATCCTCTCTGATCACTTCACAGAAGATCACAGCAGCCAGACAGAGCAGATGATTGAACACATTCTGGCCGCAACGGATGCGCGTATTGCCAATGATCAGCGGGTTAATCCTGCGTTTATGTATGCCGCCATGCTGTGGTATCCGCTAACGACCCGAGCTGAAGAGATTTCATTTGCTAGTGGCCTAGCCTTCTACGATGCCTTTATGGTCGCTGCGAACGATATTTTGGATGAACAGGTCCGGACCATTGCGATCCCACGCCGCCACACCACCACTATCCGTGATATCTGGCAGCAGCAACTTCGCTTCAACCGCCGTACCGGCAAGCGTGCTTTCAAAACATTAGAGCACCCTAAATTCCGTGCGTCCTATGATTTCCTGGAAATGCGCGGGCAGTTTGAAGGCGATGATATTGCGGCGCTGGCCAGCTGGTGGAATGAATTTCAGAATGCTGACCGCGCACAGCGCAACAAGATGGTGCTGCAAATAAATGATGGTAGCGGCAGTCGTCGTCCTCGCCGCCGCCGTCCGCAGCACCGCAAGAAACCACAAGCTAAGTCACCATCATGATTCGAGCTTATATTGCCATAGGCAGTAACCTGGGTGACCCTGTTGCCCAGGCCAACAGCGCTATCACGGCACTGAAACAGATTCCGGACATTGAGGTTGTTGCTGTCTCTTCACTCTACAGCAGCACCCCAATGGGACCGCAGAATCAACCGGATTACATCAATGCCGTGGTCGCCATTGACACGTCATTATCCCCGCTGAACTTGCTGGATAAAACGCAGGCCATCGAACTTGAGCATGGCCGTGTCCGCAAAGATGAACGCTGGGGGCCAAGAACGCTGGATCTCGATATTATTTTATATGACGATCTAGTGCATCACTGTGAACGTCTGACCGTTCCACACTATGGAATGAAAGTACGTGAATTCGTACTTTATCCTCTTGCCGAAATTACCCCTGATTTGATTCTGCCTGACAACACAGCATTGCAACAGCTGTTAGCTCAGGTAGACCGCAATGGCTTAGCCATTTGGCAATCGTAGTCCATTGATCAGGGTGAGGGAGAAGCTATGAAAAAGATAACAATCAACGACCTGATGAAATGGAAGCAAGAAGGTCGTAAATTCGCGTCGGTAACAGCCTATGACGCAAGTTTTGCTCAGTTATTTGAGCAGCAGGAAGTTCCAGTTTTACTGGTTGGTGATTCTTTAGGAATGGTACTGCAAGGTAAACCTGATACTTTGCCTGTAAGTGTAGAAGATATCGCCTACCACACCCGCTGTGTACGTGCTGGTAGCCCGAACTCATTACTGATGGCTGATATGCCATTTATGAGCTATAGCACCCCTGAGCAAGCTTGTGAAAGCGCCGCTGAGCTGATGCGTTCGGGTGCCAACATGGTCAAGCTGGAAGGCGGATCCTGGCTGGCCGAAACCATTACCAAATTAACTGAACGTGCCGTACCGGTTTGTGCCCACTTGGGCCTGACTCCGCAATCAGTCAATATTTTCGGCGGTTATAAAGTCCAAGGTCGTGACTCCGACCACGCTGAGCAGATGGTAAAAGATGCTATCCTTTTGAAAAATGCCGGGGCGCAAATCATTTTGCTGGAATGTGTTCCTGCAAGCCTGGCAGAACGCATCACCAAGGCGGTAGAAGTACCGGTAATTGGTATCGGTGCAGGTAATGCTACTGATGGCCAAATCCTGGTTATGCACGATATGTTCGGTATTTCAGCTAATTACATGCCACGTTTTTCGAAGAACTACCTGGCCGAAACCGGTGATATGCGTACCGCTGTGACTAAATACCGAGAAGACGTTGAAGCAGGGGTTTTCCCTGGCCAAGAACATACCTTTGAGTAAGGAATAAAAGATGCAAACATTCGCCGAGATCGCCCCGCTCAGAGAGCAGATCCGCTTATGGCGTCGTGAAGGCCGTCGTATCGCTTTCGTTCCAACCATGGGCAATCTTCATGACGGTCACCTGACTCTGGTTCGTAAAGCCCGTGAGCACGCGGATGTCGTTGTTGTCAGTATTTTTGTTAACCCGATGCAGTTTGACAAAGCGGATGATCTCAATAACTACCCCCGCACCCTGGAAGATGATCTGGCGAAACTGAACGGTGAAGGTGTTGAGCTGGTATTTACCCCAACGCCAGAAATCATGTATCCGCAAGGGTTAGATAGCCAGACCTTCGTTGATGTACCCGGCTTATCGCAAATACTTGAAGGCGCATTGCGTCCTGGTCATTTCCGCGGTGTTGCCACTGTCGTGACCAAGCTGTTTAACATCGTCCAGCCAGACGTCGCCTGTTTTGGCGAAAAAGACTTTCAACAACTGGCCCTTATCCGCCAGATGGTGACAGATATGGCGATGGACGTTGAGGTTATCGGTGTGCCGACAGTGCGCGAAATGGATGGCCTGGCAATGAGTTCTCGCAATGGCTACCTGACCGTTGACGAACGTCAACGCGCGCCGGTACTCGCTCGCACCATGCGCTGGATCAGCAGTCAGATGCGCGGTGGCCGTACCGATTATGCAGAGCTTATCGTTGATGCCAATGATCAGCTGCGTGCAGCAGGCTTGCTACCTGATGAGAGCTACATCCGTGATGCCGTAAACCTGCAAGCTATCACCGAGGAAACTCAACAGGCGGTGATCCTGATGTCGGCTCAATTAGGTAAAGCACGTCTGATTGATAACCTGGTTGTCGATCTGACGCCGCCACAACCGACAGCTGCAGAATAACCCGCTAGCTGATTCTGATTAGCAAAAAGGCCCTGCTCGATAAGCAGGGCCTTTTTTGATCGCACCGAATAGACTTTTCCTCCCCCCCACACAATTCCGTAGCTGTTCAGCTTTAAGCTATTTCGTTCAAGAACAAAGAGAAAGCGCGGAGTTTGTTAGTATAAATGAGCACTTTCGATGCCGGTATTGGGCGAAATAGCAATGAGATGAATAGTTACTACGAGCGGAGGCCGATACCGCGCGATATCAGGTAATGAGCAACCCCATACAAGAATGTGATGAAGACGGTTAATACGCCGAATGATGTACCGATCCCGACATCAGAGACCCCTAAGAAGCCGTAGCGAAACGCATTGACCATATAAACAATCGGGTTCAGCTTCGATACCCCTTGCCAGAATTCCGGCAACAGGCTGATCGAATAAAACACCCCACCGAGATACGTCAGTGGCGTTAGCACAAAGGTAGGAATAATGCTTATATCATCAAAGGTTTGAGCATATATCGCATTAATTAGCCCACCCAACGCAAACACAATCGACGTCATCAGCACTGTCGCGACAATCACCCCAAAGTGAGCAATATTCAGATCGACAAACAGCAGTGAAACGACCGTCACGATAAAGCCGACGATCAAGCCACGCAGAACTCCACCGCCAATGTAACCGGCAATAATGACGTAATTCGGCACCGGGGCGACTAACAGCTCTTCAATATTATGCTGAAACTTGGCACTGAAGAATGACGAGGCGACATTCGAATACGAGTTAGTGATCACCGACATCATGATCAGGCCCGGTACAATGTATTCCATATAGCTGAAGCCGTTCATCTCACCGATACGGCTCCCGATCAAGTTGCCAAAGATAATGAAATACAGCGTCATCGTGATCGCAGGCGGTACCAGTGTCTGCACCCAGATGCGGGTAAAACGGTGTACTTCTTTGGTGATCAGGCTTTGGAAAGCAATCCAGTACTGCTGCCTCATGATCGCTCTCCTTTACTGTGTGCCACCAGGGTAACAAATAACTCTTCCAGCCGGTTGGCCTTGTTACGCATTGAAAGCACGTCAATGCCTTGCGCCGTTAGCTGGCCAAACAGCTGGTTCAGACCGGCCCCTTTATGAATATCGATCTCCAGGGTGTGGTTATCCGGCATTTTCCAGTTCACGCCATCAAGCTGGGGTTTATGGCCATTGAGCTGAATATCCAGAATGAAGGTTTCAACTTCCAGTTTGCCGAGCAGATCTTTCATGGTGGTATGTTCAATCAGCTCACCATGATTAATGATGCCAATATTGCGGCATAACATTTCCGCTTCTTCAAGATAGTGAGTGGTCAGAATAATAGTCACCCCCTGACGGTTGATCTCTCGCAGGAATGTCCACATTGAACGACGTAATTCAATATCAACCCCGGCGGTTGGCTCATCCAGGATCAATAACTTAGGCTCATGCATTAATGCACGGGCAATCATTAACCGGCGCTTCATCCCCCCTGACAGGCTACCAGCCCGTTCATGACGCTTGCCCCAGAGATCAAGTAGTGAAAGATACTTTTTAGCCCGCTCTCTGGCTAATGATTTTTCCACACCGTAATAACCGGCCTGGTTAACCACAATCTGCTCCACCGTTTCAAACTGGTTGAAGTTAAATTCCTGCGGCACCAGACCCAGTTGATTTTTGGCTTCAACCAGCTGGGTATCCAGATCATAGCCAAAGACCTTCACACTGCCTGATGTCTTGTTAACTAACGAACTTATTATTCCAATGGTGGTCGACTTACCGGCACCATTAGGGCCTAGCAGTGCAAAAAAGTCACCCTGCTTGACAGATAAACTCATATTTTTCAGCGCATTAACGCCACCTTTATAGGTTTTACTTAAACTTGAAATTTCTAATGCGTTCATAAAATGCAACATAGATGTTAGAAAAATTACAACTAATCCGATTTGCTATTAGCCCAGTTTGTGTATAGTAAAGAATCTATCAGATTAAGGCATCATCATGGCAGAAATTAAGCAGTTATTTGCAAATAATCTCTCTTGGTCAGAGAGCATTAAGGAAGAAACGCCAGAATTCTTTTCTCATCTGGCAGAAGCACAATCCCCGGAATATCTTTGGATTGGTTGTTCTGATAGCCGGGTTCCGGCAGAGCAACTGACCGGGCTGGATTCAGGAGAATTGTTTGTTCACCGTAATGTGGCCAACCAGGTCGTCCACACCGATTTGAATTGCCTCTCTGTAGTGCAATATGCCGTTGACGTCCTGAAGGTCAAACATATTATTGTCTGCGGTCATTATGGTTGCGGTGGGGTAACAGCCGCCATTGAGAATCCTCCCTTAGGGCTGATCAACAACTGGCTGTTGCATATTCGTGATTTGTATTTAAAGCATCGCAACGACTTAAGCGGATTATCCGCTGAAGAATGGGATAACAAACTGTGCGAAATCAATGTTGCCACGCAGGTCTATAACCTGGGCAATTCCACCATCCTGCAACAGGCCTGGGAACGTGGCCAGGAGATCAAAATTCATGGCTGGATCTACGGGATCAACGATGGCGTTCTCCGCGATCTCGCCGTCAACGCAAACAGTCGGGAATCACTGGAAGACACCTACCAAGCCGCCATGTCAGCACTGCTCGCACCGAAAGAATCATAAGCCAATAAAAAGCGACCTTTGGTCGCTTTTTTAGAATAACGCTTTACGCGGTCATTAGTATTAATCTTCCAACGGTACAACTTTACCAATGTAAGGCAAATGGCGGTATTTCTGTGCGTAGTCGATACCCACACCGACAACAAACTCATCCGGGATCACAAAACCAAACCAGTCAACCTTCACGTCCACTTCACGGCGCTCGGGCTTATCAAGCAGAGTACAGATACGAATAGAGTTTGGCTCACGCAGGGCAAGAATTTCACAAACTTTATGTAAGGTATTACCGGTATCGATAATATCTTCAACCAGCAGAACATCTTTACCCTTGATGTCATCATCCAGATCTTTCAGGATACGGACATCACGGTTACTTTCCATGGTATTGCCGTAACTTGATGCAGTCATGAAGTCTACTTCATGAGGTAGTTCAATGGCACGCGCCAGATCGGCCATAAAAACAAAAGAACCACGTAACAAACCGACCATCACAAGGTTTTCAGAATCCTTGTAACACTCGGTAATTTGCTTTCCTAACTCTTTTACTCGTGCCTGAACATCCTGCTCAGAAATCATTACTTCAACGGTATGTTTCATCTTTTTCTCCATCAGTACGACCACGCCAGCCGCCTGTAGGCTACACATCACAAAGAAGCCATATTCTAACACTCATTCAACGTAATAGTTATTTTATAGATAGTGTCAATTATACGACACACTTCTTCCAAGTAAGATTTGATGCATATCCATTGCTGCTGTAAAGTTATACAAAAAAAGAAATACATAAAACTTATAAATACTTACGGCTAGGGAACAAGCAACTATGGATACGATAGTAAAGAAAACTCGCACTCGTTTATCTCCGGAAAAAAGGAAACAACAACTTCTCGATTTTGCCTTAGACGTCTTCGCACGACGTGGTATTGGCAGAGCTGGGCATGCCGATATCGCTGAAATGGCAAACGTTTCGGTTGCCACTGTGTTTAACTACTTTCCGACCCGAGAAGCATTAGTCGAACAAGTGCTTGTTCAGGTAGAAAACCGTTTCAGCCAACTGCTGACACAATGCCTGGAAGACCAAGATACGAGCCTTCATGCCCGTTTAACCGGCATTACCCATAATCTCATTGATGCCGTTATCGAGCAGCAAGACTGGCTGAAGGTATGGTTTGAGTGGAGTACCTCGGTACGCGAAGAAATCTGGCCGCAGTATATAAGTGGCAACAAAAGCAGCCTGAAACGTGTCACTGACATCTTTGCTCAGGGGATTGAAAAAGGTGAACTAGCGGCTGATAAAACGCCTGATGATCTTGCCCATCTGCTGCACGGCATTTGTTATATTCTTTACCTTCAGGCCAACCGCCATCCGGATCAAGACAAAATGCGTGAACAGGCACAAAGCTATCTCGACACCGTCTATCCGACGTGACAGATTTAATACTCGATAAAAAAGGCCAACATCATGTTGGCCTTTTTACTTTTTAATCAAAACTTTACCAGCGCTAGCAGGCGGTCGCAAATACCACCGGATCATGCGGTTCAATGTTGACAGAAACTTTATCGCCAACCTGGAGGATCAAGTGTGAATTGACCACTAAACTATGGCCCTGGAAATCCACCGTATAACGGCAGTTATCCCCCATGAACTGTTGTTCGGTGATCACCCCTTCGCCATTATTCTCGCGCTGCACTTTTAAATTCTGTGGGCGCAATAACCATTCAACATTCGTCTCCGGGCAATAATAATGGTCAGCTTTGAATTCAATATCACCGAATGGCGTGAATAAATGACTGTCATTTTTCACCGTCGCAGGCAGGTAAGAGCCCGTACCTAAGAACTCTGCAACAAAACGGCTGCTTGGGCGGTAATACAGGTCAGTCGCGCAACCAAATTGTTCAATCACACCATTATTCATTACCGCTAAACGATCGGCAAAAGCAAACGCTTCTTCGCGGCTGTGGGTCACGAAAATCGCGGTTACGCCTTGTGCTTTGAAGATCCGGCGAATATCGCGGATCAAGCCATGGCGCACCTGAGTATCAATATTCGAAAACGGCTCATCCAGTAAAATCAGATCAGGCTCGCACGCTAATGCACGGGCAATCGCGACCCGCTGTTGCTGCCCTCCCGACAGCTGATGCGGATAGCGGTCATCGAGACCGGTTAGATGAACCAGCTCCAGCATTTCCTCAGTTTTGGCCTTAATCCGTGATGGCTTCCAGTCTCGCAGACCAAATGCAATATTCTCAGCCACAGTCAGATGGGGAAATAACGCATAATCCTGGAAAATCATTCCAATATTACGCTTTTCTGGCGGTAAGCAAGTTGTTGCATCAACTATGGTTCTGCCATTGATATGTATCTCACCACTGTCCAATGGCAACAAGCCGGCTATCGCCTTGAGCAAGGTTGTTTTACCGCAACCACTCGCCCCCAGCAGGCAGACGATCTCATTATCTTCGACAGGCAGCGAGAGGTTCTGTAATACCGCCTGGCCGTTATAGCGGCACGTTAAATTATGAACGGATAATGCACTACTCATCAGTGTTTCTGCTCCAGAGAACGGTTAACCATCACCAGTGGGATCAAGCCAACAAAGACCAATAAAATCGCAGGCAGAGCCGCAAGCTCTAACTGCTCATCTGAGGCGAAGTTAAAGACATAGGTTGCTAATGTCTCAAAGTTAAACGGCCGTAACAGCAAGGCGGCATTGAGCTCTTTCATTGATTCAATAAACACCAGCAAACCCGCAATCAGGCAACCGCGACGGATCAGCGGTAAATGCACACGGCGCAACATTGCCGTTGAGGCATAGCCCATGGTTTTCGAAGCCATGTCTAATGACGGCGGGATCTTAGCTAAACTGCTTTCAATGCTACCAATAGCGACAGCGGCGAAACGGACAACAAAGGCAAAAATAATGGCAAACATCGTTCCGGAAAACACCAATCCCGGGCGGCCTAAATCAAGAAAACGCGCCACATCATTTAACAGATGATCAGCCGATGTCAGCGGGATCATCACGCCAATTGCTAACACCGTCCCCGGCACCGCATAACCCAGTGATGCCATCCGCGTCGGCACGACAGAATATTTATGGCCATCCAGTCGGCGGTAGAAGTTAACAATCAAAGCCAGAACAACAGCAAACAAAGCTGCGACAAGCGAAACAAATAAACTGTTTAAACTGTACTGCTGGAATTCTGCCGTCCAGCTCTGTGAAAAATAGTGCCAGGCATAATAAGTCAGCTGCGTTAGAGGAAAAGCAAAAGCAAACCCCACCAAGCCCCAACACCACACTATTGCCAGCCATTTTTTCCTGCCCGATAGCTGATAGCGCACATCGTCACCGTGCTCAGATTGCTGCTGGAATAGTTTCTGTTTGCGACGACTAAAACGCTCGGCACTGATCAGCAGAAAAATCACCAGCAACATAATGGCTGATATTTTAGCGGCCGCATTTAAATTGGAATAACCCAGCCAGGTGTCATATACCGCCGTCGTCAATGTATTCAGCGCAAAATAGCTGACGGTTCCGAAATCACCCAGCGTTTCCATAGCAACCAGCGATATCGCAACCGCAATTGACGGACGTGCTAAAGGCAGTGAAATACGACGGAAACTTTCCCACGGCGAGCAACGCAACAGTCTTGCCGATTGCAGCAAGGTGACGCTCTGCTCCATAAATGCCGTCCGGGCTAACAGGTAAATATAAGGATAAAGAACCAATGCCAGTATCAGACAAGCACCGCCTAACGAACGAATATCTGGGAACCAGTAGTCATGCGTGCTTTGCCAGCCAAAAAAGTCACGCAGAAAAATTTGTATCGGCCCGGCGTAATCAAACCAGTCGGTATAGATGTAACCGATGATATATCCTGGCATTGCCAGAGGCAGCACTAAGGCCCACTGAAGAATTTTTTCGCCAGGAATTCGGCACATTGCCATGATCCAGGCCGCCGGCAAACCAAAAGCCAAGGCCAGCACGACGGTACCAGTTACCAGCCAGAAGGTATTGGCAGTATAGGTGCCCATTACCGTGCTCATTAAATGAGAGAACACCTCATCGGATTCTCCCATCGCGGTATAGAAGATGGCTAAAATGGGAAAAACCAGCAGCAGGGATAATACCCAGCCACTGGTTTGCCAAAACATATATTTTTGTTTCATTGTCTACTACTTAATACTTCATCAAAGAAGTTTTGACGAGTTCAGCCACCAAGCGTTGTCATTCCGTAAAGTGAGGTACGAACTTATACGGAATCTATAGCGCACACGGTTAGAGCTGGATCCCGGATATCTCGTTCCTCGATTCCGGGATGACATGTTTAGGAGCTTCAACTATTCATAATTTATTTGAAAAAGTATTAGTACCCTTTACAACTTACAGATCAAACTTCACTTCATCCAGAAGCTTGATGGCGGCACTGTGGTACTCAGCCACTTTTTCCAGCGACAGCTCGTCTGCATTGAAGTCACCCCAGGACGCTACCAGCTCAGAACGTTTAACGCCGGCTTTTACCGGGTACTCATAGTTAACTTCCGCATACATTTGCTGTGCTTTATCGTCCGTCAGAAACTCCATTAGCTTCTGGGCATTTTCTTTGTTTGGCGCGTATTTTGCCATCGCCATACCACTGACGTTAACGTGAGTACCGTTCGCTTTCTGCCCCGGGAATTCAATGTAAACAGACTCAGCCCACGGCTTTTGCTTCTCGTCGTTGATCATCTTGCCAAGGTAATAGCTGTTACCAATAGCCAGATCACACAGCCCTTCTTTAACCGCTTTCACCTGAGCGCGATCGTTACCTTGCGGCTTACGTGCCAGGTTGGCTTTAACGCCTTCCAGCCACTCTTTTGCTTCCGCTTCACCGTAGTGGGCAACCATCGAAGAAACCAGTGACACATTGTACGGGTGCTTACCAGAACGGGTACAGATCTTACCTTTCCACTCAGGGTTCGCTAAATCGGCATAATCAAAATCGGCAGGCAGGTGACCGACACGATCACGGGATGCGTAAACATTACGTGTACGCAGCGTCAGGGCAAACCACTCGTCTTCAGAGTCGCGGTATTGTGCAGGAACGTTCGCTTCAATAGCTTTGCTATCAACCGACTGAACCAGGTGCTTATCAGACAGTTCAACCAAGCGGCTGATATCGGTTGTCAGAACAACATCTGCCGGGCTGTATTCGCCTTCTTGCTGGAGCTTTTCCGTCAGGCCTGTTTTTGCAAACTTCACATTTACTTTAATACCGGTTTCTTGAGTGAACTCTTTGAACATAGGCTCAACCAAGAAAGGCTGACGGTAAGAGTAAACATTCACTTCTTCGGCAGCAATCGCTACCTGAGGCACAGCCAAACCAAACAAAATTGCCGAAGCCAACAACTTTTTCATCGAACAAACCCTCTAATACAAAATGTAATGATAATAGTTATCAGTATCACTCAATTATACTAAAGCACTTCAACAACACAATCCATCAAGACAGATTTCAACAAAAAAAACGCTGCCAGTTGGCAGCGTTTATTAAAGTTGTGAATGAGATATATGTTACTCGTTTCTTATTCTCCACTCTTCGTAGGTTAAGGTGAATTTATTTCACGGTAACGAACTCTGGATAGGCATCAATTCCGCAGTCATGTAAATCCATACCTGCCAGCTCTTCTTCTTCCGTGACCCGGATACCCATGGTCACTTTCAGCACACCCCATAGCGCCAAGCTTGCCGCAAATACCCAGCCAAAGATAACCACCGCACCGAGTAGCTGAGCACCAAATGTTGCGTCCGCATTGCTAAATGGCACCACCATCAGGCCGAAGAAACCACACACACCGTGCACTGAAATTGCACCGACTGGATCATCAATTTTTACTTTATCAAAGGCGATGATACTGAATACAACCAACACGCCAGCAACGACACCAATGCTCACGGCAGCCATCGGGGATGGTGACAATGGATCGGCGGTAATCGCAACCAGCCCCGCCAACGCGCCGTTCAGCACCATGGTTAAATCCGCTTTACCCCAGGTTGTTTTACATACCGCTATCGCGGCTATCGCACCAGCAGCCGCCGCGGCGTTAGTGTTTAAGAAAATCTGACCAACCGCTGTTGCATTTTCAAAGTCAGATAGCATCAACTGCGAACCGCCGTTAAAACCAAACCAGCCAAACCACAGGATAAACGTACCCAGCGTTGCCAGTGGCATATTTGAACCAGGGATCGGGTGAACTGCACCGTTCTTGCCATATTTACCTTTACGAGCACCCAGCAGCAGTACCCCCGCTAAAGCGGCTGCGGCACCTGCCATGTGGACGATACCTGAGCCGGCAAAGTCGCTGAAACCCGCTTCAGACAGAAAGCCGCCGCCCCAGGTCCAGTAACCTTCCATTGGGTAGATAAAAGCCGTAAAAATGACAGCGAAAAGAAGGAACGACCATAATTTCATTCGTTCAGCAACGGCACCGGATACCACGGACATCGCAGTTGCAACAAAGACCACCTGGAAGAAGAAATCAGATTCCAGCGAGTGATCTGCGCCTTCCGCCTGGCTACCAATTAAGGCTCCAATGGAGGGTAACCAGCCGCCTTCCCCGTTCTCGAGGTACATGATGTTATAGCCGACAATCAAGTACATGGTGCAGGCGATCGCATACAGGCAAAAGTTTTTAGTCAGAATTTCAGTCGTATTCTTAGATCGCACCAAACCCGCTTCGAGCATGGCAAATCCGGCCGCCATCCACATAACCAGCGCCCCTGACATCAAGAAAAAGAATGTATCGAGCGCATAACGCAGCTCTGTTACCGTCGTTGTTAGTTCCATTGTCGTCTTCCTCTATAACCACTAGATTGGTATTTATTCCATTACTTAAGAACAATGCTTAAAGCGCTTCGAGATCTGTCTCACCGGTACGGATGCGCACAGCATGGTCCAGGTCATAAACAAAAATTTTGCCGTCACCAATCTTCCCTGTTTGCGCCGCTTTAGTGATTGCCTCAACAATGGCATCAAGGTTCTCGCTCTGAGTCGCAATCTCCAGCTTTACCTTCGGCAAAAAATCGACCTGATATTCGGCGCCGCGATATAGTTCGGTATGCCCTTTCTGACGGCCAAATCCTTTAACCTCAGAGACTGTCATCCCCTCAACACCAACATCCGATAGTGCTTCACGAACATCATCCAGTTTGAAGGGTTTAATAATTGCGCTAATCAATTTCATCGCCTGCTCCTTAAATTCAAATTCCTTCTGATTTACATAAGTTAATTAACAAGCTTTATGCCAAGTTTTAAAAACAATTAAATTCAACAACTTAAAAAAACACAGAAGAATAAACGAAAAAGGCCGCACCGATATGGTGCGGCCTTTTCACTGAAAGGATGCAAAAAAGAAGAGAATTAACGAAACCTCTTAAAAGCGAGTCACGAATGCACGCCAGGCATGCAAAACCTGCTCAAGATCTTCAAAACCACACAACGACATACTCTCTTCGTCATAAAAATGCATGTCTTCTTCAAACTCATCATCATCTTCTGAAAACATGCAGTTAGCCTGTACTAAAGCCTCGTTATCCTGCAGTACCAGTGAGAGGTCTTCACCCAGCATACGCCATTCTTTGGTGCTGTTTTTTAGCGCACCAATCTGGGCCTCAATCATATCCATCTTATTAAAGTCTTTACCGACTTCTTCCAGTAACCAGCGCCCCAGCGCTTCATGGCCCATCGAAAAAATCACATGATAGCTACCGTCCAGGGTATTTTTCTTAAATTCGTAGTCCATAGCTATCCTCAAAATCTGGTAATGTAAGGTGTGTTGAAGTTCGCACATTTTCAGGATCTGAGCCCAGATTGCAACTGAATGCGGCCATTGCACGATAATTTGTTGAGCATGCCATGCAGATCATATACCCAAGTGACTTATCACGATGAAAATTGTTATTGCACCTGATTCGTATAAAGAAAGCCTTACGGCGATGGAAGTCGCGACGGCGATGGAAGTCGCGACGGCGATTGAAGCGGGCTTCCGTCAAGTACTGCCCGATGCCGAATACCATAAATTACCGATGGCCGACGGCGGCGAAGGCACGGTTCAGTCTCTGGTTGATGCTACCAATGGTTCGATTGTTGAGCACCCCGTCACGGGGCCGCTCGGCGAGCAGGTGCAAGGTTTCTACGGCCTGATGGGTGACGGCAAAACCGCAATCATCGAGATGGCTGCCGCATCCGGCCTGCATCTTGTGCCAACGGAACAGCGAAACCCTTTACAAACCACCACCTTTGGTACTGGCGAACTGATCAAAGCGGCACTGGATAAAAGGGTCGAGCATATTATTGTCGGGATCGGTGGCAGTGCGACGAATGACGGTGGTATCGGTATGGCGCAGGCTCTCGGGATCAAAATGCTCGATGCTGACGGCAAGGAAATTGGCTACGGTGGTGGCGCACTGGCTCGCCTGGCAACCCTTGACATGTCCGGCTTAGATCCTCGTCTGGCAGACGTAAAACTCGAAGTGGCTTGCGATGTCGATAACCCGCTTTGTGGTCCCAAAGGTGCCTCACATGTCTTTGGCCCGCAAAAAGGTGCGACACCTGAAATGGTAGAGCAACTTGACGCCAATCTGGCTCGCTACGCACAGATCATCAAAACGCGACTCGGGCGAGATGTGAAAGAGATGGCAGGGGCAGGAGCCGCCGGAGGCTTAGGTGCCGCACTGCTTGGCCTGCTGAATGCCAGTCTGCGCCCCGGTATCGATATCGTGATGGATGCCGTGAATTTAAGTGAAATTGTCTCTGATGCCGATCTGGTGATCACTGGTGAAGGCCGCATTGACAGCCAGACCATTCACGGTAAGACGCCGATCGGTGTTGCTCGTACCGCGAAAAGATTTCACCTTCCGGTGATCGCTATTGCAGGCTGTTTATCGCATGACTGTAATGTGGTGTATGACCACGGTATTGATGCCGTCTTCAGTGTCGCTCCTCGTGCCATGGCACTGAGTGATGCTCTGAACGAGGCCGCTTTCAATGTCCAGATGACAGCGCGTAATGTCGCAGCCATGTTTGTGATAGGAAAAAAGTAACCATTCGGTTTCGAGATTCGAGATTCGAGATTCGAGATTCGAGAAAAAAGGGTAAGCCACCACATCAAGAAAAAGAGCAAGCTCATCGCTTGCTCTTTCTTATTAAATGGCCTCGGAACGGACCAATATGATTACGAAACAAGTAATGTCTCGGATCTAGCAACTCGTCCCTCGCCTCTGTTACCTCTACACTGCCGTCTGGATAATCACATCATCCGCTTTCTTGGTGTAGCTTTCCATACGATGGAAATTCAAGTAACGGTAGGTATCAGCGGCTGTTGCATCAATCTGCTTCGCATACTCCAGGTACTCTTCCATCGTTGGAATACGGCCAAGGATCGCCCCCACAGCTGCCAGTTCAGCAGAAGAAAGATACACATTGGCCCCCGTACCCAACCGGTTCGGGAAGTTGCGCGTTGATGTCGACATCACGGTCGCGTTATCGGCAACACGCGCCTGATTACCCATGCATAACGAACAACCCGGGGTTTCAATGCGCACCCCGGCGCGGCCAAAGATACCGTAGTAACCTTCTTCGGTGAGCTGATCTCTATCCATCTTGGTTGGCGGAGCCACCCATAGGCGGGTTTCTAACTGGCCGCCGAATTTCTCAAGCAGTTTACCTGCGGCACGGAAGTGGCCGATGTTGGTCATGCAGGAGCCGATGAACACTTCATCAATCTGTGTTCCCTGAACATCAGACAGCAGACGCGCATCATCCGGATCGTTTGGCGCACAAAGAATCGGCTCTTTGATCTCAGCCAAATCAATGTCGATAACGTGTGCATATTCCGCGTCTTTGTCAGCTTCCATTAGCTCAGGATTAGCCAACCACTCTTCCATCGCCGTAACGCGACGCTCGATGGTACGACGATCGCCGTAACCTTCAGCGATCATCCACTTCAACATCACGATGTTAGAGTTTAGGTATTCCGTAATAGATTCTTCGGAGAGCTTCACGGTACAACCTGCCGCACTACGCTCAGCGGATGCATCAGACAGCTCAAAGGCCTGTTCAACCGTCAGGTGTTCGACACCTTCAATTTCCAGTACCCGACCAGAAAATTCATTGATCTTACCCGCTTTCTCTACGGTCAACAGCCCTTGCTGAATCGCGTAATAAGGAATGGAATGCACTAAATCACGCAGGGTAATACCTTCTTGCATTTCACCTTTAAAGCGAACCAAGATCGATTCAGGCATATCAAGCGGCATCACACCGGTTGCTGCAGCAAATGCCACCAGACCAGAACCGGCAGGGAATGAAATACCTAACGGGAAACGGGTATGCGAGTCACCACCGGTACCGACGGTATCAGGCAGTAGCATACGGTTTAGCCAGGAGTGGATAACACCGTCCCCCGGACGAAGTGATACGCCGCCACGGTTCATGATGAAATCAGGTAACGTATGGTGGGTCTTTACATCAATGGGTTTGGGATAAGCCGAGGTATGGCAGAATGACTGCATGGTTAGTTCGGCAGAGAAACCGAGACACGCCAAGTCTTTCAGTTCATCGCGGGTCATTGGCCCGGTGGTATCTTGCGAACCAACCGTTGTCATCTTAGGCTCACAGTAGGTGCCCGGACGAACGCCTTCAACACCGCAGGCTTTACCCACCATTTTCTGCGCTAAACTATAACCTTTGCCGGTATCTGCTACCTCGCCAGGACGGCGGAACACATCAGAAGCAGGAAGAGAAAGTGACTGGCGTGCACGATCTGTCAACCCACGCCCGATGATCAGCGGAATACGGCCACCAGCACGGACTTCATCAATCAGTACATCGGTTTTCAGCCCAAACGTCGAAACCACTTCATCGCTGCCGTGATGGCGAACTTCACCTTTAAATGGATAAACATCAATCACGTCACCCATATTCAGTGCGGTGACATCGACTTCGATAGGCAATGCGCCCGCATCTTCCATGGTATTAAAGAAGATGGGGGCAATCTTGCCGCCCAGCACATAACCACCGGCGCGCTTGTTCGGTACATATGGAATGTCATCGCCCATAAACCAAAGCACGGAGTTAGTCGCCGATTTACGCGATGAGCCGGTACCCACAACGTCACCCACGTAAACTAACTGGTGGCCTTTTTCCTGCAAAGCTTCAATTTGTTTAATTGGCCCAATTGAGCCGTGTTGATCCGGTTCAATTCCTTCACGGGCATTTTTTAGCATGGCTAAGGCATGAAGTGGGATATCCGGACGAGACCAGGCATCCGGTGCGGGTGAGAGATCATCGGTATTGGTTTCGCCCGTCACTTTGAAGACTGTCAGCGTGATTTTTTCTGCCAGTTCCGGCTTAGACAGGAACCACTCAGCATTAGCCCATGACTGAATAACTTGCTTAGCGAAGTCATTACCCGCTTTGGCTTTCTCTTCGACATCATAGAAAGAATCAAACATCAGCAGGGTGTGAGAAAGCGCCTTAACAGCAATAGGAGCAAGCTCGGCATCATCAAGCAGAGAGATAAGTGGTTCAATGTTATAACCACCCTGCATGGTGCCAAGAAGCGCTGCGGCTTTTTCTTTGCTAACAATAGGAGAGACCGCTTCGCCTTGAGTGATGGCGGCTAAGAAGCCCGCTTTAACATAAGCAGCTTCATCTACGCCCGGGGGAATACGATTTTCCAGCAGATCAAGCAGTGCAGATTCTTCACCCGCTGGCGGATTTTTTAACAACTCGACCAGAGCGGCAACCTGCTCAGCATGTAATGGCTGAGGGACAATCCCTTCTGCTGCACGCTCTTCGACGTGTTTACGGTAGGCTTCAAGCACGACATATTCCTCTTATTTACGGTTTAACCTTAATTGGTCAAACATCCTTGGAAGTGATTGATCTCCTCTCATCATGCGCGCTGTATTGTTTCTCAAACTCAGATCCAAATGCGTGCAGAAGAAATCAAAACCGTTCGCCCACCTTACCAGTTTTAACTTAAAATTAAAATCCACTCTCTTTTTACAACATTCACATTATTCATATTTTCAGCTAATTAGCCGCCACAACTCCGATGTTCAGAATGCTCCGCCAAAAAACAGATAGAAAGAACTGAAATTTTGTTCGGTTCGGCCATAGGCCAGAATTAACGGCCCTGCAGGGGTTTTAATGCCGCTAAAAATACTACCCGCCCAGTATTTTGGCACCTCATAAAAAGGCAACGAATTATCATTGAACACCCCGCCCCATTCGAGCGAGCCGCCAATATAGACCGGCGATTTAAACAGGCCAAAGTCATTATCCATCAGACGATAGCGGTAGATCGCGGCAGAAAATATTTTGTTATTACCAGAAAGACTGTTTTTCGGAATGCCAGAAAGGTGCAAGAATCCCCCCAGCTCTGCCGGTTCCAGCTGAAGATCTTCATCCGATTTGACCCGACCATACTCCGCTTTTCCCATGATAGTATGGCGCTGATAGGTATAAGCCCCTTTCCATGCCACATCGACATGGAAGGCAATATCACTGATTGACTCGCCATAATAGTCAATTTTATCATCTGAAACGGCAAATTCTACTTTCAGTAAATTACCATGACTAGGCAGACTATAGTCATCCAGCGTATCGAGATTATAGTTGATGTACCCCACCCGGCTGTTACGCGACAGGGTTCCCAGTATCTCATCCAAAAAACCCGGAAAAACGACACCGCCTACAATATAGCGGTAGCCTAAGCGTACCTCCTGCCACAATTCTGGCTGCCAGCCTAATGACGCATCCAGCGTTGTATTGGTATATTCCGCGGATATAAAATTATCAATATCAGGCAACAACGGCTCATCCTCATTTGACGCCAGGTTTTTATGGCTGATCTCATACTCGGCACCGAGCAAACCAAACCATTTCTGATCGCTGATAAAGGGCAGATACATCTCCGTTGCCACCCTTTTATCCGTTCCGAATTCCAGCTCGGTTCGCCACTCGGCCCCGGCCTCACTTAAGCCAGTGACATTAAACGCCACACCAAGGGAATAATCCGTGGTGTTTTTAAAGTCGTCTTCGAGGGCAAAGCGTAAATCAACAAAGTTAGGCCCCCAGCTTTTTTCCTGCACATCAAGTACCACGACATTTTTACCGTGCTCTTTTTCAATGCTGTAATCAATCCGCTCGAAACGATCCAACGCATAAAGATTACGGACGCTGCCAGCCAGCTCTTCCGAGCTGATAGTTGCTCCTGATTCGAGTTCCAGGCGCTTAAGCAGCGCCTCATCTGAATATTGGCTATGGTTGGCAAGGCGAATTTCATCAACCTGCAGTTGCTCAAAATGTTCCAACTGGCGGCGGCGGTGCTGTTTGCTCTCGATGTAGGTTTGATAGGTTACCGAACTACCAAGATGAGCCAACTGATCTTTCATTGCCATCGTCGTCTTATAGCCGCTCTCATAGGCTTCTGGCATACGCTGAAAATCGATGGTTTTAATACCCTGGGTATCAGGTCGGATCAAGACATCTCGCTCACCCAGCAATGCGATTTGTTGCATTGCATTATTGCGAACCATAAAATCAGTCAGCTGATCCATCACGGCAAAGTAATTATTCAACTCATCACGACGTTTAAAATCATTACTAATATCAACCGCAATAATAATGTCAGCCCCCATTTCTTTTACCACCGAGATTGGTAAGTTATTGGTAATACCGCCATCGACCAGTAACATGTCGTCTAACTCCATCGGCGGTAAAACGCCGGGAATAGACATGCTGGCTTGCATTGCCTCTGCTAAATCCCCCTTGGCCAGTATCACCGGTTGCAAAGACTCAATATCACTGGCTACCGCCCGGAACGGGATCGCCAGCTGGTCAAAGCTCTCAAACTTGGGTAGTCCCCCAGAGGTCGAGCGCAAAATCTCGCCCATTTTTTGTCCTTGAACAAAGCCTTTGGGCACTTTCAGTTCCCAAAACTCAAAGCCGATATCCGTCTTAATTTGAAAACGATCTTCCTGCTGCTTTTCCCTTACCCGCCGGTCACTGCGCACCACGCGATCCTGATAGCCAGAGCTCCAGTCCACGGTTTCAATAAATGCCTCAATTTCATCAGCACTCATCCCGGCGGCATACAAACCTCCGACATAAGCGCCCATGCTGGTTCCGGCAATAAAATCCACCGGGATATGCATCTCTTCCAATGCTTTCAATACCCCGATATGGGCAGCTCCTTTCGAGCCGCCACCGCCAAGCGCCACGCCTATTTTAGGTCTATCTGCGGCTAACGACTGGAATGATAACAATGCACAAAAAGTGACAATAACCACTAAAGTAATGTAACAACTAGGCCGATATACATCGTAGCGCCGATTTTTCAGGGATGGCTTCACAAATATCATTCTCTTTAAAATCCATGAGCTGAATACTTACACCAATCACATTAAGTAATATCAATTGGTTACTTAATGATAACAATATTAAGATTGGAACATTTTCAAATACTTCTTTCGCTGTTCAAATCGCCCTGATGCGAATTGCTACTTATTAATATTACAACAGACAAGTAACTAATCATTATGACGTTCAACCAACTAACCATAAAACAAAAGCTGATCTTCGCGATAGTTCTTGCCGTGCTGGCTTCGACGGCCCTGGTAGGATTTATCAGCCAGAACCAAGCCCGTAATGTGGTCGAAGAACGATTATTAGAATCGGAACTTCCAGCCACTTTGATCCAGATAAGAGAAACTATCGACAAAGAAATAGCGGTTATACAATCTGCTGCGGAGCAATTGGCCACTAACCGCTTTATTATCGAGTTCTATAATGGTGCCCGTTCACCTCAACAAGAAGCGCAACTAGTTCAGATTCTGAATGATATCAGAATTCAATATAACTTAGTCGACTCCTCTGTTGCTGATCGGAGCAGTAATCATTACTGGAACCAGGATGGATTTCTGCGCCAGCTGAATCAGCAACAGGATGGTTGGTTCTTTGATTACAAGAACAGTGGTGATGCCAAGATGCTAAATGTCTTTCGTGAAGCCAACGGTGACGTAAAACTCTTTGTGAACTTCCAGCAGCTTAATGGCCAAGGCATGTCAGGCTTGTCTAAATCATTAAATGAAATGGTCACGTTCATTAATCAGTTTCAACTGGAACAAAGCGGTTTTGTCTATCTGACTGATGCCGAAGGCATGATCCGCCTGCATAAAGACAGCGGAAAAATGGGTAAGGCAAACCTGAACCAACTCTACGGTTCGGATATTGCCCGCCAGCTGCTAAACAAAGACAGCTTTAACTTTGCAGAATCTCAGGCTGGCGGACGAGAGATCTTGCTGGCGACCAGCTATATCCCCTCAATGGGTTGGTATGTCGTTGCTGAGCTGCCCAAAGAAGAAGCCTTTGCCGGCCTTAACCAGGCCCGAAACCAGATCATGATGTGGACGGCTGCTATCGCGGTAATTTTTGTTCTGCTCGCTATCTGGCTGGCCAGTAATATTACCCGTCCAATCGAACGCTTAGCCTCTGTGTTCAAAGATCTGGGTGAAGGCGAAGGTGATTTGCGTCACCGCATTGAGATTCATGGTAAAGATGAAATTGCTCAGCTCGCAGAAGGCTTTAACGGCTTCATTGGCAAAATCCATTACTCGGTCAAGGAAGTCGCTGAAACGGGTAATGCCCTGCGGGATGCCGCCGAGTCGGTTGCGACTCAATCACAAATGACGCTTGATAATAGCCACAGCCAGCGCGACCGCACCATTCAGGTTGTTACAGCCATTAATGAGATGGGGGCGACCGTTAACGAAATAGCCGGTAATGCGGCCCAAGCCGCCGAGGCCGCTCATGGTGCTGAAGAAGAAACCAACAATGGCCAGGCCATCGTGACTCAGGCCCGAAACACCATTAATCAATTATCGGGCGACGTCGAGCAGGTCAGCGAAGTCATTGGCTCCCTGGCGAACAACACCCAGGCTATCGGCAGTATCTTAGATGTGATCCGTGGCATTTCAGATCAAACCAACCTGCTTGCGCTTAATGCTGCGATTGAAGCCGCACGCGCCGGCGAGCAGGGACGTGGTTTTGCCGTGGTTGCCGATGAAGTTCGCAGCCTGGCCAGCCGCACGGCAGATTCTACCGATGAAATTCAAGCCATGATCAACCGCCTTCAGGAAGAAGCGAGCAATGCGGTAACGGCGATGCAGCAGAGCCGCCAGCTGACCTCTGACGGGGTTTCAGCGACAGATGAGGCATCCGGGGCTCTGGTCTCGATTGCCGATCGCATTACGCTGATTTCAGATATGAACACCCAAGTGGCAACGGCAACTGAAGAACAATCGACCGTGGTGAACGATATTAACCGCAACATTGAAGAGATCAATGAAACCACCCAGCGCACGGCAGATACCGCGACTGAACTGGCTCACTCAAGCCAGTCTCTACGCGAACTGTCTAAGCGTCTGGATGAAATGGTGGGGACGTTTAAGCTTTAAAAAGCAGGGGCGAGTTTTCTAGAAACTCGTCCCTCGTCTCTGTTTTTCCGACAAAAAAAAGGAGCCTTATGGCTCCTTTTTCAGAATACGAGAAAATTACTTCTTCTTTTTCTTCGCTTTCGCATTCGGTAAGTCAGTGATGCTACCTTCGTAGATCTCCGCCGCCATACCGATTGACTCGTGAAGCGTTGGGTGAGCGTGAACCGTCAGAGCAATATCTTCTGCATCACAACCCATCTCGATCGCCAGGCCGATTTCACCAAGCAGCTCACCGGCATTGGTACCGACAATAGCACCACCGATAACGCGGTTAGTGTCTTTGTCGAAGATAAGCTTCGTCATACCGTCAGCACAGTCAGATGCGATTGCACGACCCGATGCCGCCCAAGGGAAAGTTGCGGCTTCGTAGTTGATACCCTCAGCTTTCGCTTCTTTCTCGGTCTTACCTACCCAGGCAACTTCCGGCTCAGTATAAGCGATTGAAGGGATCACTTTAGGATCGAAATAGTGCTTCTTACCCGAGATCACTTCAGCCGCAACGTGACCTTCATGCACACCTTTGTGAGCAAGCATCGGCTGGCCGACAATGTCACCAATCGCGTGAATGTGAGAAACGTTCGTGCGCATCTGCTTATCAACGTTGATGAAACCACGCTCATCGACATCAATGCCTGCAATGCCCGCATCAAGCAGTGCACCGTTAGGAACACGGCCGATTGCAACCAGTACCGCATCATAACGGGTCGGCTCAGCAGGTGCTTTCTTGCCTTCCATTGATACGTAGATACCGTCTTCTTTTGCTTCAACCGCGGTCACTTTCGTTTCCAGCATCAGGTTGAACTTGTTCTTCACTCGCTTGGTGTAAACTTTGACGATATCTTTATCTGCCGCAGGGATCACCTGATCGAACATTTCAACAACGTCGATCTGAGAACCCAGAGCGTGGTAAACCGTACCCATTTCAAGGCCGATGATACCGCCGCCCATGACCAGCAGCTTCTCTGGCACTTCTTTCAGTTCCAGCGCATCGGTCGAGTCCCAGATACGTGGATCGTCATGCGGGATAAATGGCAGTTTAATCGGACGGGAGCCCGCTGCAATAATCGCATTGTCGAAGTTCACTGTTGTTGTTTCTTCGCCTTCACCGCTGTTGTTTGTAACAACAATCGAGTTAGGGCCGGTAAATTTACCAAAACCATTAACAACCGTCACTTTACGCATCTTAGCCATGCCGCCAAGACCGCCAGTCAACTGATTTACAACTTTTTCTTTCCACAAACGGATCTTAGAAATATCAGTTTGAGGTTCGCCAAAAACGATACCGTGGTCGGCCAGCGCTTTGGCTTCTTCAATAACTTTAGCTACGTGCAGTAGTGCTTTCGATGGGATACAACCCACGTTCAAGCAAACACCACCTAGGGTGTTGTAGCGTTCGATGAGTACTGTTTCCAGACCCAAGTCAGCACAACGGAATGCTGCGGAGTAACCGGCAGGACCGGCACCAAGTACCACGACCTGGGCTTTGATTTCTTTGCTCATCTTGACCTCGTTGTAGTCTTTTATCCCTGACAGGCTTGTAAAGATATTCGATTTTATTGGTTTTCAGCCGTATAACATTTTACAGAGGTGTTAACAGAGTGAAAAATAAAATCACAGAGCCTGTGAGCTATACAACAATTCCGGTATCAGTTTTTCCACTGATACCGAAATTGGGCGGTAATAACCTTACGGTTGCTGTCTTGTCGGTGACAGAAGCCTGATCCTAATTAAAAAATAATTAGAGAACCAGACGACGAATATCCGACAGACAACCGTTGAGGTAAGTAATGAAACGCGCACCTTCGGCACCGTCGATCACGCGGTGATCGTAAGACAGTGACAGAGGAAGCATCAGGCGAGGTTCGAAATCCTTGCCGTTCCATACTGGTTTCATTTCAGACTTAGATACCCCAAGGATACCGACTTCCGGTGCATTTACGATTGGAGTAAATGCAGTACCGCCCAGGCCACCAAGGCTAGAGATAGTGAAACAGCCTCCCTGCATGTCTGCAGCCGTCAGCTTACCAGCACGTGCTTTCTTAGAAACCGCCATTAGCTCTTCAGACAGCTCGTAGATACCTTTCTTGTTCACGTCTTTGAATACAGGAACAACCAGGCCGTTTGGCGTATCAACCGCGATACCCACATTCACATACTGCTTCAGGATCAGGCTTTCACCGTCTTCTGAAAGCGAAGAGTTGAAGGACGGGAATGCTTCAAGCGCTTTAGCAACAGCTTTCATGATGAACACGAGTGGCGTGATCTTCATGCCTGTGTCTTTCTTCGCTTCAATTGCGTTCTGCTCTTTACGGAATGCTTCCAGCGCTGTGATGTCTGCGTTATCCCACTGGGTAACATGCGGGATCATTACCCAGTTACGGTGCAGGTTAGCGCCAGAGATCTTCTTGATGCGAGACAGAGGCTTAGTCTCAACGTCACCAAACTTGCTGAAGTCAACTTTCGGCCAAGGTAGCAGACCCAGTGCAGAACCGTCGCCACCTTTAGCTGATGCCGCCGCACCAGATTCAAGGCGCTTAAGCGCTTCTTTCACGTAGTTCTGTACGTCTTCTTTCTGAATACGGCTCTTACGGCCCGTTCCTTTCACCTTAGACAGGTTAACACCGAACTCGCGAGCAATACGGCGAACAACTGGCGATGCGTGCGCATACTCGTTGTTTTCCTGGAAGTCGCCCGTTGCAGCCGGAGCAGCCGGAGCGTCTGGTGCCGCTTGAGGTGCTGGTGCCGGTGCGGCTGCTTGAGCAACAGGCGCCGCTGCAACTGGTGCAGGCGCGGCGCCTGCCACTTCAAAGATCATTACCAAAGAGCCCGTTGATACTTTATCGCCAACTGCAATTTTGATTTCTTTCAGTACCCCAGCAAACGGTGCAGGTACTTCCATTGATGCTTTGTCGCCTTCAACAGTAAGAAGAGACTGCTCTTCTTCGATGCTGTCACCGATAGCCACCATGATTTCAGTCACTTCGACTTCGTCACCGCCGATATCCGGTACGTGAACTTCTTTCAGCTCAGCCGCAGCAGGTGCAGCAGGTGCCGCCGCTTCAACTGCAGGTACTGGCGCAGCTGCTGCGCCTTCTGCTTCAAAGATCATGATTAAAGAACCGGTAGAAACCGTGTCGCCTTCTGCGATTTTGATTTCTTTAACGATACCCGCCTGAGAAGCCGGTACTTCCATAGAGGCCTTGTCGCCTTCTACCGTGATCAGAGATTGCTCTTCTTCAACCTTGTCGCCAACGCTAACCAGGATCTCAGTGACTTCAACCTCGTCTGCACCAATGTCAGGTACATTAATTTCGATTGCCATGTTTTATTGCCTCTTACGCGTATAGCGGGTTCGTCTTGTCAGCGTCGATATCGAATTTCGCAATTGCCTGTGCAACGACAGATTTCTCGATATCACCACGTTTAGCCAGTTCAGTCAGTGCGGCAACAACTACGTAGCCTGCGTTAACTTCGAAGTGACGACGTAGGTTTTCACGGCTGTCAGAACGACCGAAACCATCAGTACCAAGTACTTTGAAAGATTCAGACGGCATGAATGCTCGAACTTGCTCTGCATAGTTCTTCATGTAGTCCGTTGCAGCGATTGCAGGTTCACTGCCCATTACTGATGTGATGTAAGGGACTTTCTGCTCAGCTTCCGGGTGCAGCATATTGAAACGCTCTGCGTCCTGCCCTTCACGAGTTAGCTCGTTGAAAGAAGTAACCGAATAAACGTCTGATGCTACGCCGTAATCCTCGCTCAGGATCTGAGCGGCTTTACGTACTTCATTCATGATAGTACCGGAGCTCATCAGCTGAACCTTAGGCGCTTTTGCTGACTCAGAACCTGCGTAAGATTCTAGCTTGTAGATACCTTTACGAATGCCTTCTTCAGCACCTTCCGGCATTGCTGGCATTGCGTAGTTTTCATTCATAAGCGTCAGGTAGTAGAACACGTTCTCTTGGTTCTCACCGTACATACGACGGATACCGTCTTGCATGATAACTGCAAGCTCGTACGCAAATGTTGGATCGTAAGAGATACAGTTAGGAACTGTGTTCGCCTGAATGTGGCTGTGACCATCTTCGTGCTGCAGACCTTCACCGTTTAGGGTCGTACGGCCAGCCGTTGCTCCCAGTAGGAAACCACGTGCTTGTTGGTCACCTGCCATCCATGCCATGTCGCCAACACGTTGGAAACCGAACATAGAGTAGTAGATGTAGAACGGGATCATCGGCAGATCATTGGTGCTGTATGACGTTGCAGCAGCAACCCATGAAGACATTGCACCCAGTTCATTGATACCTTCTTGCAGTACCTGACCAGACGTTGCTTCTTTATAGTAAGAAACAACACCACGGTCTTCAGGAGTATATTCCTGACCGTGCGGGTTGTAGATACCGATTTGACGGAACAGACCTTCCATACCGAAGGTACGTGCTTCATCGGCGATGATAGGAACGATGTTCTTACCAATGCCTTTGTTTTTAAGCAGAATGTTCAGCGTACGAACAAATGCCATCGTGGTAGAGATGTCACGCTTTTGCGCGTCAAGCAGAGGCTTGAACTCTTCAACTTCCGGGATAGCCAGCTCTTCAGTGAACTTAGGCAGGCGCTTTGGCGTGTAACCGTGCAGTGCGTTACGGCGTGCGTGCAGGTAGTTGTACTCTGCAGAACCTTCTTCCAGTTTCAGGTATGGAAGGCTCTTCATTTCCTCTTCAGATACAAGGTCTTGCAGGCCAAGACGATCGCGCAGGTATTGAACATGGGTCATGTCCATTTTCTTCACACCGTGAGCGATGTTCTTGCCTTCTGCCGCATCACCCATGCCGTAACCTTTAACTGTTTTAGCCAGGATTACCGTTGGACGACCAGCCGTTTCTTTTGCATTGCTGAACGCAGCAAACAGCTTAGAAGACTCGTGACCACCACGCTTAAGCGCGAAGATTTCGTCATCAGTCATATCAGCAACCAGTGCCGCTGTTTCTGGGTACTTACCAAAGAAGTGCTCACGTACGTAAGCGCCATCTTTCGCTTTAAATGTCTGGTAGTCGCCATCGATAGTTTCGTTCATTAGCTGAAGAAGCTTACCGGTAGTGTCTTTCGCTAGTAGCGCATCCCAGTTGTTGCCCCAAACCACTTTAACCACATTCCAGCCGGCACCTTTGAACAGGCCTTCCAGCTCTTGAATGATCTTACCGTTACCCATAACAGGGCCGTCAAGACGCTGTAGGTTACAGTTGATCAGGAAGCATAGGTTGTCTAGCTTTTCACGGGCAGCGAAAGAGATCGCTCCGCGTGATTCTGGCTCATCCATCTCACCATCACCCAGGAACGCGTACACGCGCTGAGCTGATGTATTTTTAAGACCACGACCATCCAGATACTTAAGGAAGCGTGCTTGATAGATAGCAGAGATTGGGCCCAGCCCCATAGAAACAGTCGGGAACTGCCAGAACTCAGGCATTAGTTTAGGGTGCGGGTATGAAGGAATACCTTTGCCATCAACTTCCTGGCGGAAGTTGTCTAGCTGATCTTCAGTCAGGCGACCTTCAACAAATGCACGAGAATAGATCCCCGGAGAGATGTGGCCCTGGTAATATACCAAGTCACCGCCATCAACTTCGTTTGGTGCACGGAAGAAATGGTTGAAGCATACTTCGTAGAAGGCAGAAGCTGACTGGTAAGAAGCCATGTGGCCACCCAAGTCTAAATCTTTCTTAGAAGCACGTAGTACGATCATGATTGCGTTCCAGCGGATAATGGAACGAATACGACGCTCAAGAGTGGTATCACCAGGATACGCTGGCTCTTGTGCTGATGGAATCGTATTGATGTAGTTAGTAGTGATGCCTGTTGGCATATCTACACCGTCTAAACGCGCTTTATCCAGAACTTGCTCAAGCAGGAACTGTGCACGCTCTACACCTTCTTCACGAACGACTGATTCCAGAGCTTCTAACCACTCTTGAGTCTCAAGTACGTCAACGTCATTTTTCATGACTTCAGACATGCGATCTATCCTTTCGTTGATAATCTACAAAACTTAATACCAATCGTCATAGGTATCTGAACTATTAAGAACAGATAATTATGACGACTGGAATCTTGTCGCGACTGCCCAATACCTTACGTTATTGTTATGAAGGTATTAATCCAGCCCGTCCTTGCGCTGTTGAATCCGACGAAGAGAGCGTTCACGCCTGCTCTCTTCACGCGATAAATCCAACAAGGTCTCCTCGATGTAAGCCAAATGTGCATGCGACGCTTCTCGCGCCTGTTCTGGCTGACCAGAAACAATCGCCTGCACAATATCGGCTCGATGCTTTCTCACTTTTCCCACCACCTCTTGGCGGCGGTTCAAAAGCTCAAAGTTTTGTAATACGTTTTGCTCTAGCAATGGGGCAAGGCTGCGAATGATATGAAGCAGTACCACGTTATGAGCGGATTCTGTCACCGCAATCAGGTACTGCATAACCGCTGATGCTTCCGCTTTTAAATCGCCTTGTTGCTGAGCCTCTTGTATCCGTACATGGCAGTCACGGATACGAGTAAAATCTTCTTCGTTGCCTCGCAGTGCTGCGTAATAAGCAGCAAGCCCTTCAAGGGCATGGCGGGCTTCAAGTAAGTCCAGTTGTGTTTCCGGGTGAGCCGCAATCAAATCCAACAAAGGCTCAGAAAAGCTCTGCCATAGCTTCTCTGTCACAAACGTTCCTCCGCCCTGGCGACGAGTTAACAGTTTTTTAGCTTCAAGTCGCTGGATAGCTTCTCGCACAGAGGGACGTGAAACATCGAATTGCTTAGCCAGCTCACGCTCTGGAGGCAACTGCTGGCCCGGGGACAAGGTGCCCTCGAGGATCAGACGCTCAATCTCCTGCTCGATAGCATCGGAGAGCTTAGGTTGGCGAATCCGTTTATAAGTCATTTTTTATTTATGCTTCTTGTACTTATATCGTTTCAGACAAATCCACTATGTGACTAAGTGCGGACAATTGGTCTTACCAATTTAACAATGGAAAGAAAGTTTACAGAAATAATTGAGGATGTCCACCCACAACTTGATGGAAATCATAGAATCGCGGGTGATTTAACAAAAACGTCAATTTATGACAACTTATTAAAACAATGTGGTTCACGGGGAGCAACAAGGGGAAGGGTAGATAGGGAGAAGAAAAGTATCAATGGTCAAACCAATTTCTTAGCAACGATGTTCTCATCTGGCACTAACAAACATTGAGCAGCGCGGTTTTAAACAGTCGCCAGTCAAAAGCCAGACCGGGATCGGTTTTGCGGCCAGGCGCAATAAACTCATGCCCGGTGATCCGGGAAGAGTTAATGTGGGGATAATGTGCCATGATAACCCGGCTAAGCCCTGTTAAGGTGTCATACTGAGCCTGGGTATAAGGGAGGGTGTCCGTTCCTTCCAGTTCTATACCAATAGAAAAATCATTACATTTGTCTCGCTCGGCAAAGCGTGAAACGCCGGCATGCCAGGCGCGACAATCAAACGGTACGAACTGAATAATACCGCCATTTCGTCTAATTAAGCAGTGTGCTGACACACGAAATCCGGAAATTACCTCGAAATAGGGATGTTCAGTCGGGTTCAACTGCCCGGTAAAGAGTTGCTCGATATAAGGACCGCCAAACTGACCCGGCGGCAAACTGATGTTATGCACCACCAGCAACGAAATATCCTGGCCATCCGGGCGTTGGTCATAAAACGGGGAAGGCACGTGTTTGACGCCTTCGAGCCAGTGGTTATTATTTATTGTTAACATTTGTTAATCCTGTGGGGTTAAGATCCTAGAAGCGAGTATCGAGTGAAAAGATCCGAGAAGACAAATCACGCTTATCAAAGCGCAGCGCCCTCGTTTCTACTTCTGGGACCTGGGGACAGAGTTCAAAAATCACTTCGTCATGTCAAGCTTTTGCTCTTTCTCGATACTCGTTACGCTCAACTCGTCTCTTTTTCATAGGTTCTCAGGGCCATAGGACCGCTCTTAAAAACCGCTCTTTCTTGCTTTTCCTCGGTCCTAGGTTCTCGCATCTCGCGGCATCTCAAGGTATGATCAGCGTTATCAAAATCCGGGAAAATTCTACCTGCTTTTCCTGTTCATTAGCAGCTCAACCTATTGCTACGGATTCGCCATGACTAAGATGGAAAGAAAGCACGACAGCCAAGCGCGCTTAAACTACTTAATACAACAATTACCCCGAGAGATCAGCCGTGCGGTCGCTGATACCCTGCGTGAAGATCTGGGCGGTACGATCAATCCTGATCTGGATATTACCGCCAGCCTGATCCCGGCAGAAAGCCAGAATGTTGCGACCATTATTACCCGAGAACACGGCGTGTTCTGTGGTCAGCTATGGGCTGATGAAGTCTTCAAGCAGTTGGGCGGCGAAGTTTCTATCGAATGGCATGTGCAAGATGGCGATACCGTAGAGCCAAACCAGACACTCTGCACCCTGACCGGCCCGTCGCGTATTTTGCTGACCGGTGAACGCAATGCAATGAACTTCATCCAGACCCTGTCTGGCTGCGCCACCGTTGTTGCCCAGTATGCCAAGCAACTCGAAGGTACCCATACCCGTCTGCTTGATACCCGTAAAACCATTCCGGGCCTGCGCAGTGCACTGAAATATGCGGTCACCTGCGGCGGCGGCTATAACCACCGTATCGGGGTGTTTGATGCGTATCTGCTCAAAGAAAACCACATCATCGCCTGCGGCGGCATTGCCCAAGCCGTTGAGGCTGCAAAAAGGCTCAACCCTGACAAGCCGGTGGAAATCGAAACGGAAAGTCTGGACGAGCTGCAACAGGCGATTGATGCCGGTGCCGATATCATCATGCTGGATAACTTCACCACCGAGATGATGCGCAAAGCGGTTGAAATCAACCAGGGCCGCGCTGCGTTAGAAAATTCCGGCAACGTGACCTTAGAGACGATCCGTGAATTTGCCGAAACCGGCGTCGATTACATTTCGGTCGGGGCGCTGACCAAGCACCTCAAGGCGATGGATCTGTCGATGAGGTTTAAGTGATAAAGATCCGAGATTCTAGGATCTAGGTTCTAGGTTCTAGGAAAGCGATTTGATTACCAGTAAATTAAAAGGAGAGCAATAAGCTCTCCTTTTTACTTTCTACCTTCCATTCATTCCACGTATCTATCTTTAACTTTATCATTATATATTAAAGACTTAAGCTTACCACTCAGTCCTTTGAAAACAAGCTTTCCGTCCCCCCGCCATATGCAACAAGTGCAACCTATTGCGTTATATTTCAAACTGCGCCGAGCAACTGTTCCTTCCATGTTTAGCACTCAACCAATTGGCTATAACTTTATTCTCACTGGACAATTACTAATGCCTGACGGCAATTTTCAAAGGATACAAAAATGAAAAAACAACAGGGTTTTACCTTGATTGAACTGATGATCGTAGTGGCAATTATCGGCACACTGTCAGCCTTCGCGATGCCCGCTTATCAAAACTACACCAAACGTACACATGCCTCGGAAATGTTAAATGCAACAGCGGCAATGAAAACGTCGGTTGGTATTTGTTTACTTAATGGCAACATCGATATATCAGGAAGTGCCAGTACCATTGACTGTTCAAGCGGCAAAAATGGTGTTCCAGGTAAACAAACGTTTGAAAAAAACAATGGTGACGCATTTGAAATTGCATCAGACGTAAAGGCTGCCGTTTCTGATAAAGGTGAAATATCAGTTTCATCAGGTAAGGTGTATGCCAATGTACCATCGGGAAAAACCAAAGGTTCATTACCCAAAAATGCTGTAGTGCTTGTTACTCCAACAGCAAGTAAGAACGGCGTTGTCTGGGGCGTTACTTGTACCGGTGATGATCATACGGACTTCTGTCCTAAGAGCTAGTAGATGCAAACCAACCTCGCGTCCATCCTGCATCAGGCTGACTTGATCAGCCCGGTGCAGGCGCAGCAAGTGGTGGACTTTGTCCGGGCAGAAGGCACTAGCGTACCTTCTGCCTTGGTGTCTCTGGCCGTTTTCAACGACGGCGAACTGGCGCGCCACCTTGAGTCTATTTTTGCCCTCGAGCGGGTCGATGTCCACCAGTACGATTACACCGGGTGCTGTAAAACGCTCAACCAGCGCGAGCTGATACTGCGCCACAAAGTATTGCCGCTAGGGCTGACCGAATCGACCCTGTTGCTGGGGATCAGCGACCCCACCTATATTGATGCCCAGGATGAGTTTCGCTTTGCCACCGGCAAAAACATCGAGCCGCTGCTGCTGGAAAATAAACAGCTTGAAAGTGCCATCCGGCGGATTTACGGCAGCGACATTGGTGAAACCCAGCACCGGCGAGATGTCAGCGATCAGGATCTGGACGATCTGGTTGATATCAGCGACAGTGAAATTGACGACACCACCGATCTAAGCCAGGACAGCGCGCCGGTTACCCGGTATATCAACCAGGTACTGCTTGAAGCGGTCCGGAAAAAAGCCTCAGACATTCATTTTGAGCCTTTTGAGGAGAGCTACCGGATCCGCTTTCGCTGTGACGGTATCCTGCATCAGCATGCCACCCCGCCTGCTCAGCTGTCACGGCGCTTATCGACCCGTTTAAAGGTGATGTCAAAGCTCAATATTGCCGAGCGCCGCCAGCCGCAGGACGGCCGGATCAAACTCAAATTAACCCCTACCCTCGCGGTTGATCTGCGGGTTTCCAGCCTGCCGACACTGTGGGGCGAAAAGATCGTCCTGCGAATTCTTGACGGCTCCAGCGCCAGCCTGGATATTGATCTTCTCGGTTATAACGCCAAGCAAAAGCAGGATTACCTGGCGGCACTTGAGCAGCCGCAGGGGATGATCCTGATGACCGGGCCGACCGGAAGCGGTAAAACCGTCTCCCTCTACACCGGGCTTAAGATCCTCAATACCGACGCGCGCAATGTGTCAACGGCTGAAGATCCGGTAGAAATCAACCTGCCGGGCATTAACCAGGTTCACATCAATACCCAGGTTGGCTTGGGTTTTGCCGAAGCGCTGCGGTCGTTTTTACGCCAGGATCCGGATATCGTGATGGTCGGCGAGATCCGTGACATGGAAACCGCCGCCATTGCGGTAAAAGCCGCCCAAACCGGCCACTTGGTGCTTTCGACCTTACATACCAATTCTGCGGCAGAGACCGTCACCCGCCTCACCAACATGGGGATCGAAGACTTTAATCTCGCCTCTTCGCTTAGCCTGATTATCGCCCAGCGCCTGGCTCGCCGCTTATGCCCGCACTGTAAGCAGATCCACGATATTGACCCAGTCAGCCGGGATAAGCTTGCGATCCCGCTAACCAGCGTGATTTTCAAAGCCAGCGAACACGGCTGCGATGATTGTAATAAAGGCTATCTAGGCCGGGTCGGGATCTATGAAGTGATGCCCTTTAGCCGTGAACTGGCCGAAGCCCTGGTCGCAGGGGCAAGTACCTTGGAGCTGGAAGCAATCGCCTGTCAACAAGGCATGCAGCGCCTGCAGCAATCGGGGATTGAAAAGCTCACCGATGGCATTACCAGCCTGGCTGAGCTGCAACGTGTTTTGCATTATTAATCGTATTGAGTTTTGAGTAGCGAGTAGCTAGAAAACTCGAAACTAATAAGGATCCGTCATGAAACCAGCCAATAAATTACGCTATTATCACTGGCGCGGCGTCAACCAGGCGGGACGAAAAGTCTCCGGCGTCATTATTGGCTTTCAGGAACAGGAAATTCGCAGCAAGCTAACGGAACAACGGATCCAGGTAAAAAAAATCAAACGCCGCAAACCGTCAACGCTCAGCAAATTGCGAAATCAGATGACATCAAAAGATGTCACCGACACGACCCGTCAACTGGCCACCATGATTGAATCCGGCGTGCCAGTCGTACAATCGCTCAAGCTTATCTCACAGAGCCACCATAAATCGGAAGTTCGGGCCGCGCTGTCACAGGTGACAACCCAGGTTGAAGCAGGCTCGTCGCTGTCGAAGGCATTAAAAACCAGCTCGCCGCTGTTTGATACGTTTTTTTGTGACCTGGTAGAAACAGGCGAACAGACGGGGCACCTCGGCGAAGTCTTTTCCCGGGTTGCCACTTACCGGGAAAAAAACGAAACCACCCGCAAGAAAGTCATCAAGGCGATGATTTACCCCGCCATGGTGACCTTTACGGCCATATTGGTCACCATTATGATGCTGGTCTTTGTGATCCCGCAATTTGCCAGTATCTTCAGCAGCTTCGGAGCCGAACTGCCATGGTTTACCCGCCAGGTGATTAAGGCATCGGATTTTCTGATTAACTACGGCGGCTATCTGGCCATTGCGATGACGGTTTTCTTATTGCTCTATCGTTACAGCTATAAAAAATTCTATCGCCTAAGACTTTCAGTCAATCGTTTTACCCTTAAATTACCGCTTATCGGCAATGTGTTGTTAAAAGCCACTATTGCCCGTTTTGCCCGAACCTTAGCGACCACGTTCAGTGCCGGTATTCCGCTGCTCACCGGGCTGCAATCAGCCGGAAGAACGACCGGCAACCTGCATATTCAACAAGCGATTAACGAAGCATATACCAGTACGGCTGCTGGAATGCCGCTGTACTTATCGTTACGCCAGTGTAATGTTTTTCCTGAGCTGATGCTGCAAATGACCATGATTGGGGAAGAGTCGGGGGCGCTGGATGATATGCTCAATAAAATGGCCCTGCTTTATGAGGACGATGTCGATAACACGGTCGACAACCTGGGCAAAATTCTCGAACCGCTGATTATTATTATTCTTGGCGGGCTGATCGGCGGCCTGCTGATCGCCATGTATATGCCTATTTTCACCTTAATGAGCGTGATGGGGTAAGTTTGAGGTAAGAGGTTCGAGGTTCGAGATCCTAGAGTAAAGCGGTCCTGGGGTCCTGTCAGGCAGACTCCCTGAGCCTCGACGGGGAGTCAAGCTTTTCCGCTCTTTCCATAGGATCCTAGGGCCATAGGGCCGCTCTTCCTAATCACTAGAATCTCGGTTCTAGGATCTGCCCCTCTAATCCCCTACAATAACCGCAACAACTAATATGAGATGTTTTCATGGAACTGCTTACTTACTACCCTTGGTTATTTCCTCTCTCCGCCGCTATCTTCGGGCTGTTGATTGGCAGTTTCTTGAATGTGGTGATTTACCGCTTACCCGTTATGATGGAGCGGCAATGGAAAGCTGATTGTGTTGAATGCTTCCCTGAATTTGGCGCGAATGCTGAAACGACGGCACCGTTTAACCTCAGTGTGCCTCGTTCCCGCTGCCCGCACTGCCAGCATGCTATCACCATATGGGAGAACATCCCGGTCATCAGCTGGCTCTTGCTTAAAGGTCGCTGCAGTGCCTGCCAGGCCAAAATCAGTGCACGCTATCCGGCCATTGAGCTATTAACGGCAATCATGACCGCCACCATTGCCATCATGCTGCCGCCTTCACCATGGGCTCTGGCCGTTATTTTCTTCAGCTTTGCACTGATTGCTCTGACCTTTATTGATATCGACAAAATGTTACTGCCCGATCAAATCACCTTACCGCTGATGTGGGCCGGGATTTTTGTTGCCTTGCTTGGCTGGAGTCCGGTCTCGCTACCAGACGCCATCATCGGGGCGATGGCCGGTTACCTATCCCTGTGGAGCTTATACTGGTGCTTTAAGTTGCTAACGGGCAAGGAAGGTATGGGCTATGGCGATTTTAAGCTATTAGCCGCGCTTGGAGCCTGGCTGGGCTGGCAGACTCTGCCTTTTGTGGTCCTGCTCTCTTCCTTGGTAGGTGCAATCTGTGGCATCATCTTGTTGCGTATGCAAAAATCAGATTCACAGACACCTTTTTCATTTGGCCCTTATCTTGCGATGGCTGGCTGGGTCGGCATTTTATGGGGGAGCCAGATCATTGACTGGTACCTCGGTTCATATTTAGGACTGTCGCTATGACTATGGTCGTTGGCTTAACGGGCGGTATTGGCAGTGGAAAAACCACTGTCGCTGATTTATTTGCTAAATATGAGATAAACGTTATCGATGCTGATGTTATTGCCAGGGAAGTCGTTGAGCCGGGAACGCCCGGATTAACGGCGATTATCAACAAGCTGGGGGCTGACATCTTGCTGGCCGATGGCACCCTTGACCGAAGTAAGCTCAGACAAGCCATTTTTAATCAACAACCGCTGAAAGAGTGGCTGAACAGCCTGCTACACCCTCTTATCCGGGAAAAAATGCAGGATGAGATAAAGAAGGCAACCTCTCCTTACTGCTTGCTGGTGGTGCCGTTAATGGTTGAAAAAAACCTGCAAGTCATGACTCACCGCCTGTTAGTGGTGGATGTGGATGAAGAGATACAGGTAGCCCGCACCCAGCAGCGCGACCAAGTTGATCCTGAGCATGTGAAAAAGATCCTGGCGGCTCAGGCCTCTCGTGAAAAAAGGAACGCTGCCGCAGACGACATCATTTGTAATAATGGTGACAGCACAGTACTTGAAAATAAAGTGGCGAAATTACATCAACAATATCTCGAAATGAGCCGGCTTTATCCGTAATTTCACTGGCATTAAGTAACGATATATTCAGAGCCTTCGCAAGAGGTTCAATTCAAGGTGCACTCATGCAGACAAACCGTTTTGAACATCCGTTGAATGAAAGAGTGCGTATTTACTTACGCCTTGAGTCTTTGATCCGCCAAATGACCCATGCCAGCCAGCTGAGCGACCAATGGCAGCATCAGGTGTTCTTCCGCGCACTGTTTGACTTACTGGAAATTCTTGATCAGGTTCAGCTTAAAACCGAGCTGGCTAAAGATCTTGAGAAGCAAAGAGCCCGGTTAAAGAATTGGTTAAATGCCGAGGGCGTGGATCAGACCGCGCTTTTAGAGTTACTTGATAATATGGATATGGCGCACCACAAATTAATAGCCGCGACGCGCCTGGGGCAGGATTTACGTGATGACCGCTTTTTAAGTGGCATCAGACAACGCTTCTCGATTCCCGGCGGCAGTTGCTGCTTTGACCTTCCGGCACTGCACCACTGGCTGCATTTACCTTTAGCCCATAAGCAAAATGATATTGCTAACTGGCTTAAACAACTGGCAGAAATGACCTTCGCGCTCAATTTATGGCTCCGTTTTACCCGTGAATCAGGACAACTCCAACCGCAAATTGCACGTGGTGGTTTTTTCCAGCATGATGCAGAAAATGCACATTTATTACGTCTGCATATTTGCCCTAGCTATGGGGTATACCCTATGATATCCGGACATCGTAGCCGTTTTGCCATACGTTTCCTGCCATTTGAGGAAGGCGCGACGATTGCGGATAATATTGAATTTCAACTAGCCATCTGCTGAGGTCGCCTTGTGTCACAATCAAAGAAACCTATGATCGTTAAATGCCCCACCTGTAAAACCGACGTGGAATGGAGTGAGGCAAGTCCGTTTCGACCTTTTTGCTCAAAGCGCTGCCAGCTGATTGACCTCGGCGAATGGGCGGAAGAAGATAAAGCGATCCCAGGCGCGCCTGATACGTCTGATTCCGATATCTGGTCGGAAGATATGGGGGATTAAATCCAGTTCCGAGAGGCGAGAACCTAGTTCCTGGAAAAAGCGGGAAGAGCGGTCCTGAGGACCTATGGTACTAATACCCGGACCATAGGACCATAGGACCATAGGACCAATTTACATCCCCATCAACTTTTCCAACACCGCATCATTGGCATCCGGGAACGCATAGCGCGTCAAGTCTGCCAGCTTTACCCACTCCCCCGGCTGGCCTTCTTTACCATAGGCCTCACCATGAAAGGCTTTAACCAGGTAAAAGTCGAACTTGAGCGCCTTATCGGGAAAATCATGCTCCAGGGCCATAAAATGTTCTAGTTCCGTGGCATTAATACCCACTTCTTCAAACAGCTCACGGATGACCGCTTGTTCCGCCGTTTCGCCGACTTCCACTTTTCCGCCGGCAAACTCCCAGAAACCGCCCTGATGTGCTTTTGCTGCACGTCGGGTAATAAACACCTGATCATGGTCAGGGTTAAGAATGATCCCGGCCGAGATCCAAATGCGCTTTTTATCCAAACTGATAACCTACTGTCTGTGTCGAGTAGCGAGTGCCGAGTATCGAAAAATCATCTTCTCGTTACTCATATCTCGTATCTCGTATCTCGTATCTCGTATCTCGTATCTACTATAAACAAAAAGGCCGCTTGCGCGACCTTTTTACTCTATAAAACCGTGATTCGGCGGATCAATTAATTGATCTTACCGTGACATTGTTTGTATTTCTTGCCGGAACCACATGGGCAAGGCTCGTTGCGGCCCACTTTACGCTCATCACGCTGGAAAGTACCTGCAGATGCTTGCTCATCACTGTCACCTGCGATTTGGCTATCGGCATTCTGATGCTGATACTGCTGACGGCGAGCCAGCTCTTCCGCTTGCTGACGGCGTTCTGCTTCCATCCGATCAACTTCTTCCTGCTGCTGTACACGCACTTTGCTCAGGATTGCGATCACATCAGATTTTAGGCTTTCCAGCATCTCCTCAAACAGTTCAAACGATTCGCGCTTGTACTCTTGTTTTGGATTCTTCTGGGCATAACCGCGCAGGTGGATCCCCTGGCGCAGGTGATCCATCGCAGCAAGGTGCTCTTTCCAAAGCATATCCAGATTTTGCAGCATAACCGTCTTTTCAAAGTTACGCAGCACTTCGGCGCCGACCACATCCTCTTTCTGCTGGTAAATGGAAACCGCTTGCTCAACAATACGTTCACGCAGAGCTTCTTCGTAAAGCTTATCTTCCGTATCCAGCCATTCCTGAATCGGCAGATCCAGATCGAAATCGGCTTTCAGGCGATCTTCCAGCCCTTTCACATCCCACATTTCTTCCAGCGACTGCGGCGGAATATAGCTGTCAATTATAGCAAGCAGAACATCTTCGCGGTTATGTCCGATCATCTCGCTGATATCGTCAGCATTCATCAGTTCATCACGTAATTCGTAAACGACCTTTCGCTGATCGTTCGCCACATCATCGAATTCCAGCAATTGCTTACGGATATCGAAGTTACGGCCTTCAACCTTACGCTGGGCATTTTCAATCGCTTTTGTTACCCAAGGGTGTTCAATCGCTTCGCCTTCTTCCATCCCTAATTTTTTCATCATGTTAGAAACACGATCTGACGCAAAGATACGCATCAGGCCATCTTCCATCGATAGGTAGAAACGAGAAGAACCGGCATCACCCTGACGACCAGAACGGCCACGCAACTGGTTATCGATACGGCGAGATTCATGACGCTCGGTACCGATAATATGCAAGCCGCCCGCAGCAAGAACAGCTGCATGATCTTCTTTCCACTTCGCTTTAATCTGTTCGATTTGGGCATCCGTTGGTGCTTCCAACTTGGCAATTTCATTCTGCCAGCTGCCACCTAACACGATATCCGTACCACGACCGGCCATATTGGTCGCGATGGTTACGGAACCAGTCTGCCCCGCCTGAGCAACAATGTCGGCTTCTTTTTCGTGGAATTTCGCGTTCAGAACCTGATGCTTAATACCTTGTTTTTTCAATGCATTAGACAGCAACTCAGATTTTTCAATCGAAACGGTGCCCACCAAGACCGGTTGGCCTTTGGCTACACGCTCTTTAATATCTTCGCAAATTGCCGTAAATTTTTCGGCCTCGGTCATGTAAACCAAATCACCCATATCATCACGGATCATTGGTTTGTTCGTCGGCAGAACGACTGTTTCCAGACCGTAGATAGACTGGAATTCAAACGCTTCTGTATCAGCGGTACCTGTCATACCCGATAGTTTGCTGTACAGACGGAAATAGTTCTGGAAGGTAATTGATGCCAGCGTCTGGTTTTCGTTCTGGATCTTCACACCTTCTTTGGCCTCAACAGCCTGGTGAAGACCTTCAGACCAGCGACGACCGGGCATAGTACGCCCCGTGTGCTCATCGACAATGATCACTTCGTCATCTTTAACGATATAATCAACATCGCGTTCAAACAGAACATGGGCACGCAATGCTGCATTCACATGATGCAACAGGCTGATATTAGAAGGAGAATACAAGGTATCATCCACTGCCATCATTCCGTTCTGCTTCAGTAATTCTTCCACGAACTCCTGACCGTTTTCAGTCAGGTGCGCCTGCTTGGATTTCTCGTCAACAGTGTAGTGACCTTCGCCTCGGTACTCTTCGCTGTCTTCCTGATCTTGCCTGACCAGCTGGGGAATAAGCTTATTAATCTTGGTATAAAGCTCTGAACTATCTTCGGCAGGACCGGAGATGATCAGCGGAGTACGGGCTTCATCGATAAGAATGGAATCGACTTCATCGACAACAGCAAAGAAGCGTTCACGCTGAACACGATCTTCCGGACGGAACGCCATGTTATCGCGCAGGTAATCAAAACCAAATTCGTTATTGGTACCGTAAAGTACATCGGCGGCGTAAGCTTCTTTTTTCGCTTGCGGCGGCATGTTGGGTACGTTGACACCAACGGTCATACCGAGGAATTCAAATAGCGGACGGTTTGTTTCAGCATCACGCGTAGCCAGATAGTCATTCACGGTAACAATGTGAACGCCTTTTCCTGTCAGCGCATTCAGATAGGCAGGCAAGGTTGCGGTCAGTGTTTTACCTTCACCGGTACGCATCTCTGCAATCTGGCAATCATTCAGTACCATACCGCCAAGCAGCTGAACGTCGAAGTGACGCATGCCAAACACACGATTTGATGCTTCACGAACTGTTGCAAATGCTTCAGGAAGAAGCTGATCCAGTGTTTCACCCTGATCTAAACGCTCACGAAATTCGGCTGTTTTTGCTTTCAGCTCTTCATCCTGAAGGTTTTCAAATTGAGGTTCTAATTTGTTGATTTCATCAACAACTTTGCGCAAACGACGCAGGGTGCGGTCGTTACGGCTACCGATAACTTTAGTCAGTAGTTTTGATAACATGACGATGCCGTTTCTCTTTGTTATTTCAGCTCACAATACACGCTGAATTGCTTAATCTGAGGGTCATTGACGGGGATCATAGTCATCCCTGTTCCGCCTGAATCCGTCACTTTGTGTGACAATGAGGCCAACACCTAAAACAATGGTTGTAAATGATATTGTGGCACTCCTTGTCACTTTCAAGGGAAATAAGAAAACAATACCATTGTTATAAGATAATGTCGGATGGAACGACCAATAATAAGCAGCCATTCCCATTGGTTAACAGATCATTTCGGCGCATGACATCCCATGGAACTGGTATAATAAGCCATATTAACGGTGCCGCCTATGGTAAAAGCAAGTGACTTGCTTCCATATATGAAAAATTAGAACTTATACCAGTCTGGTTAGCCTAATTTTGATCAGGAAACACAAATGTTATGAGAGATCATCGCCCCCAAACCACAGCCAGCCTGTTGGATGACAGCAGTCTGAGCAATATCCAGCAGCGTGCGATTGCGCTCAGCAAGCTCAATGATGCCGTGCGCCAGCATTTAAATTGCGCCCAACATTGCCGTGTTAGTAACTATCGTCAGGGGATCTTAATTATTGAAACCTCTTCTGCGGCCTGGTCTATGCGGCTCAACTATGAACGCAATACCTTAATCAGCCAGTTACGCTCTAACCTGCTGCCGAAGCTGGTTAATATTGAGATCAAGGTGAACCCGGAACTTGCTGCGGTACAGAAGGCGAAAGAAGATAAAATGCCGGATATTGTGCAAAAACCGATCAGTGCGGTTGCCGCTCAGCACTTATTAGCAACAGCGGCAAACGCCCCCGAGAAAGTGAAAGCGAAGCTTGAACGACTGGCTAAGTTGGCAGAAAAAAATAGTTCACGCTCTTAACTCTTTTCTTTTGGCCATTCATACTCTTCTGTTTATTGCCTATCTCTTCGCAAAAATGACAAATTTCAGATACAAAAAAGCCGGACTGAGTCCGGCTTTTTTTAAATTCTAAATTGTACTTAAGCGAGCACCATGCCCGGTTGGGCAAACGTCACAGGAACATCTTGCTCTTCCTGGAAGGTTGACCACTCGTACGCTTCTTGATCAGCCAATACCGCACGCAGTAATTGGTTATTCAGTGCATGGCCTGATTTGTATGCGCGCATTTCACCAATGATATTGTGGCCACACATGTACAGGTCGCCAATGGCATCCAATACTTTGTGAGTCACGAGCTCATTGTCAAAACGCAGACCTTCATCGTTTAGGATGCGGTAGTCATCCAGAACAATCGCATTGTCAAAACTCCCGCCCAGACACAAGTTCTGAGACTGAAGATATTCAATGTCACGCATGAAGCCAAAAGTACGAGCGCGGCTGATATCTTTTACGAATGACTTACTTGAAAAATCCAGCACCAAGCGCTGCTGATCTGAATCAATCGCAGGATGGTTAAAGTCGATAGCAAAGTCGAGACGGAAACCATTATAAGGAACCAGCTCCGCCCACTTGTCGCCATCTTCAATGCGAACAGGCTTTTTGATACGTAAAAAACGCTTAGGGGCGTTCAACGTTTCAATACCCGCAGACTGAAGCAGATAAATAAACGGGCTTGCACTGCCATCCATAATTGGGATCTCAGGTGCATCAACTTCGATAATAACATTATCGATGCCCATGCCGGCTAATGCTGCATTCAAGTGCTCAACGGTTGAGATACGCACGCCTTGTTCATTCACAAGCGCAGTACATAGCATGGTATCACGCACAGAATTTGCATCTGCAGGAAAATCCACTGGTGGATTTAAATCTGTACGACGGTAAATCACACCCGTATTTGCGGCCGCTGGGCGCAAAATAAGCGTGACTTTACGCCCAGAGTGAAGACCCACTCCAGTCGTTTGCACAATGCTTTTAAGCGTACGTTGTCTGATCATCTATCTGTCTCAACTGTTTTTCTAGCCTGTCTTTTACAGGCTAATAACCCGCCCATTCCTCTGTTTAAATAACAACCTGTTACATAAGAGAAATGGACAGAAATCATACCATAAATCCGGATATAACCCAAACAATTTACTTTTCAGCTCTTCAGACCTTAACGATAGTCGCTCATTAACGTTATCGAAAGTGCTCATTTATCATTATAAACTCTACACTCTCGTCTTGCGCCAGAACAACATCACTGCAACCTGATCACCCAAAAATAATATTACTGACTGTTCACTGAAAATCAGTCTGCTTGCTTGCGTAAAAATGCTGGAATATCAAGGTAATCATGCTCAGCTTGAGGCTTAGATTTTTGTGCCGTTGCCGTCGATGAAGACTGCTGAACACCGCTACTTTCTACTGCCGCTGATGGCTGAGAAAGCGGTGCCGTCTTTAGTTCTTCAACTGGTACAGCTGGTTTTTCCTGCTGCACGGCCTGAACGGGCTTTGCCGTTGTTACTAATGTGATATCCGGCTTAGATTCTTTACCGATGCCTGTCGCGACTACCGTTACACGTAGTTCATCACTCATATCAGGATCAAGTGAAGTACCGATAACGACCGTTGCGTTGTCTGATGCAAAAGCTTTCACTGTGTTACCCACAGTTTCAAACTCGTCAAGACGCATATCCAGGCCAGCTGTAATGTTAACCAAGACGCCACGAGCCCCCGCAAGATCGATGTCTTCCAATAGCGGACTTGAAATCGCCATTTCTGCCGCTTCTTCAGCACGATCATCACCGGTAGCGACACCGCTACCCATCATCGCGTGGCCCATTTCTGACATCACAGTACGTACGTCAGCAAAGTCGACGTTGATCATGCCAGGACGAGTGATCAGCTCTGCAATACCTTGTACAGCATTCTTCAAGACATCATTTGCTTTCGCAAATGCGTCTAACAGAGTAATACCACGACCTAATACTTTCAGTAACTTTTCATTCGGAATCGTAATCAGGGAATCGACGTGCTTGGAAAGCTCCTCAATGCCTTGCTCCGCGAAAGCCATGCGCTTCTTGCCTTCAAAGCTAAATGGCTTAGTCACAACGGCAACGGTCAGAATACCGAGTTCTTTCGCCACTTCAGCAATAATAGGAGCCGCACCAGTACCGGTGCCACCGCCCATACCGGCTGCGATGAATATCATATCAGAACCGTCAAGCGCCGCTTTAATCGCCTCGCGATCTTCAAGCGCAGAATCACGACCCACTTGTGGGTTTGCACCAGCCCCCAGACCTTTAGTGATATCACCACCAATCTGGATAACCGTGCTTACACTGGTTTTACGAAGTGCCTGCGCATCAGTATTTACACTGATGAACTGAACACCTTCAATCGATTCACGTACCATGTGATCGACAGCATTACCGCCGCCGCCGCCAACGCCAATGACCTTAATTACCGCTTCATCAGACATTTCCATCATCGGTTCAAACATTTGTTCTCTCCGTTCATCCTGTTCGCATCAGGGTTAAAATTCTTTTCTTAGCCAGCCACTGATTTTAGTGAATATTCCTGAAACCGAGCGTTTAGGTTCCAGTTCACTATCATCAAATGCCTGACTGTCCTTTCCGTAATGCAGTAAACCTACTGCTGTCGCAAAATGCGGCGCCTGAACATAATCAGTTAAACCACTTAGCTCCAAGGGCTGACCAATACGTACCTGATTGCGGAAAACCCGCTCAGCACACTCAATCAAACCTTCAATCTGCGCGGCACCGCCTGTTAAGACAATACCGGCCGCTAAATGATGTTTTACACCCGCATCTCGCAGTTGTTCTTGTATTTCGACCAGCTTGTGATTAACCAGCCCCAATAATTCACTGTATCGAGGCTCTATCACTTCCGCTAAGGTCTGACTTTGTAAACTTCGTGAAGGTCGACCTCCCACACTAGGGACATCAACCTTGGCATCTTTACTTACCAATTCACTCAGCGCACAGCCGTATTTCACTTTGATCTCTTCTGCGTCGCCTGGCGGTGTACCAAATGCGTAAGCAATGTCGCTGGTGACAACATTGCCGGCATACGGAATCACTTCTGCATGGCGCAATGCGCCACCTGACCAGACGGCGAGATCCATGGTGCCACCACCGATATCGACCACGCAAACACCCAGCTCACGTTCATCTGCTGTGAGCACGGCATGGCTGGCAGCCAGACCAGAAAAAATAAGGTGATCGACTTTCAACCCACAACGCTCAACCGCTTTCACGATATTACGCGCCATGTCGTTGTGACAAGTGATCAGATGAACACTGGCTTCCATGCGGACCCCCGATAAACCTACCGGGTTTTTTATGCCTTCCTGATAATCAATAGCAAATTCCTGAGGAATTACATGCAAAGTTCGGTGTTCATCGCTAATTTTTACCGATTTCGCCGTATGGATAACATTATCGACGTCATCTTGGCTTACCTCTTTGTCAGAAATCGGCACCATGCCTTTTTCTGTTTGACAACGAATATGTTTGCCTGATAGCGACAAATACACGGAAGAGATTTGGCAATCTGCCATCAGTTCCGCTTGATCAACCGCACGCTGAACCGATTTGACGACGGATTCAAGATCATTGACTCCGCCTTTATCCATTCCACGTGACGGGCTGCTGCCGACCCCAATGACATTTACATTGCCATCAGGAAGCACTTCTCCAACCAAAGCACATACTTTGGAGGTGCCGATATCAAGACCAACTATGAGTTTTTTATCTGCCGCCTTAGTCATTAGCGCACGCTCTTATTCTTGTTCAGGAACAATTTTCCAACCCACAGCTGCGCCAGTATCATAACGCAAGTCTACGTACTCTATCGCCTTAGCCTGCTGTTCTAGCTCAGGATAAAGCCATATAAAGCGCTCCAGGCGCTCCATCCGGGCCTCTCGACCCAGTTCAAGCCGAGTTCCATTGGTCAGCCATACTCGCCAGGATCGTCGCTCGTTTAATGCAAGCGTATCAATTTCAAAGCCCGCAAGCTGTAATCTTGGTTGCATTTCACGCAACGCAGCAAGCACTTCCTGACTATTTTTATCAGGCCCTGTCAGATGAGCCAACCCTAAATCAGCCACCTGCTGTGCTTGCGCGGCAAAAACCATACCTTGCTGATTAACCAGATGCTCGTCATTCCAGACCGCAGCAGGCTGATGCTCAACAAGAAACACTTTTACTGTCTCTGGCCACTGCTTACGTACTGATGCACGTGCTACCCAAGGTAACGACTCTAATATTGCCTGTATGTCATCGACATCCTGAGTCATAAAACTGCCCAGATGATCAAGCTGTAAAATCGCCTGCCGTACATCTTCGGTTGTCAGATAATCCAGTTCGCCTTGAATGACCAGTTGAGACAGAGGCAAACGATTTGCGTCTGTCATCCAGTTCATCGCGGCACTGATCAACCATGCTGTAAAACCAATGACAAAAAGAAAAAACGCCAATCCCCCCCAGTGTCTGTTAACAACTGAAGGTGAAAGATAGCTTATTCTTTTTACGACTGCTTCAGCCATACTTTGTCTGCTTACCCTTACCTAACTAGCCAATATTGCCAATCCGTAAGTCATGGAGCTACCCAGGTATTACTAAGCAAAGTTGAGCGATTATACCGACCAACTCGTTGCTCTCCAACTATTGTTGACATTTTCATTGCATAACCTGATGCTAATTCCATGCTGGCGGTGATAAAACCCACAAAAACAATGCCAAAGCGCACTAATAATAATGCAGGCATTTCCACCGCCACACGCTTCCGAGAGGCTATTCGCCTCTCATTTCGGTAATATCCAGCTTCATTTCCGCTAATTGACGCGCAATTTTGCCCACATCGCCGGCACCTTGGGTCAGAACTAAATCATCATTTTGAAGAATATTGGCCAGTGCCGCCGGTAATCCATCTCTCGTCGGAACAAAAATCGGATCAATTTTGCCACGTCCCCTAATCGTTCTGCACAGTGCGCGTCCATCGGCCCCGACAATCGGTGTTTCACCGGCCGAATACACATCCAGCATCAGCAACACATCGACCTGTTCTAATACATTGGCAAAATCATCATACAGATCACGGGTGCGGCTGTATCGATGCGGCTGGAACACCATCACCAGACGCTTCTCTTGCCAGCCAGCGCGGGCAGCCTGAATCGTCACATCCACTTCACTTGGATGGTGGCCGTAGTCATCAACCAGCATGACAGAGCCATTGCCTGTTTCAAACTCGCCTAAATGGTCAAAACGACGTCCTGTTCCCTGAAACTCTGCCAATGCGTGAACAATCGCGTCATCATTGACGCCCTCTTCTGTTGCCACGGCCACCGCTGCCGTCGCATTGAGCGCATTGTGCTTACCCGGAACATTCAATTTTACGGTAAGGCTAGGTTTGCCTTTGCGTAAAATTGAAAAATAACCCTGTTGGCCTTGCTGATTATAATCAACAATGCGCATATCAGCATCATCAGAAAAACCGTATGTGATGATTTGGCGTCCAATTTTGGGTAGTAGCTCACGAACAACAGGATCATCGATACACATCACCGCCAAACCATAAAATGGCAGATTATGGAGAAAATCGATAAACGTCTGCTTTAATACTTCAAAATCGCCGCCATAGGTATCCATATGGTCAGCTTCAATATTGGTGACGATCGATACCATTGGCTGCAGATGCAAGAATGACGCATCACTTTCATCGGCTTCCGCAATCAGGTAACGACTACAGCCTAAACGGGCATTGGTACCCGCACTTTTTACCAAACCGCCATTAACAAAAGTCGGATCGAGGCCGGCTTCAGAATAGATTTGGGTCAGCAAAGCGGTGGTGGTGGTTTTACCATGGGTTCCGGCAACCGCAATACCGTGACGGTAACGCATCAGCTCTGCCAGCATCTCTGCCCGGCGCACCACAGGAATACGCTTTTCCCTTGCTGCAACCAGTTCAGGGTTATCTTGCGCTATCGCGGTCGAGACCACAACCACACTGGCGCCGGTGACATTTTCAGCCGCGTGGCCAAAAAATATTTCAGCGCCTTTGCTCGTCAGGCTGTCGGTCACAGCGTTCGGGGCAAGATCTGACCCGCTAATACGATAACCTTCATTCACTAATACTTCTGCAATGCCGCTCATCCCGGCACCGCCAATTCCAACAAAGTGAATACGCTCAACGCGGCGCATCTCTGGCACCATGGTTCTGATTTTTGCTAATTGCTGGTTATCCAGTTTACTCATCACGCTGTTCTCATCTTATTTTGTTGCTAGCGATTTGATCACGTCCGCTACCCGAACGTCAGCATCAACAATCGCTGCATCCCGTGCTGCACTTGCCATCTTCTCAAGTGTGCGACGATCTAAATGGTTCAATTCTTCAGCTAAGCCTGCCGCGGTTAAATCCGTCTGCTCAATCATTTTAGCGGCACCACCCTGTACCAAGTGATCGGCATTTAATGCCTGCTGACGATCTTTATGCATGAAAGGAACGAAAATCGCCCCTACGCCGGCGGCCGACAACTCTGAAACCGTTAATGCACCGGAACGGCACACCACGACATCTGCCCAGGCATATGCAGCCGCTATATCATCAATAAATTCGGTGACTTTATGAGGCCTGTCGGTTTGAGCGGCATAAGCTTGCTCGGTTTCAACCTGGCTTCCTTTACCGGCCTGATGCCAGATAGTCACTTTATCACCTAACAGACCGGCGACTTCAGGCAGTGTCTGATTCAGAATACGGGCCCCCTGGCTTCCGCCCATAACAAGAATACGTACCGGGCCTTGGCGGTCAGCAAAACGCTCTTGAGGGCTTGCCAGTGCTGTCACATCTTGACGGACGGGATTACCAACAACCTCTTTGTTGGCAAAAGCGCCGGGAAATGCCTGTAAAACTTTTGTTGCGAGTCGAGATAACCATTGGTTGGTTAAACCTGCCACTGCATTCTGTTCGTGTAACACAACGGGGACACCCGAGAGCCAGGCCGCAACACCGCCGGGACCGCTGACATAACCGCCCATGCCAAGTACGACATCCGGCTGCCAGGCTTTAATGTATTTTCTTGCTTGCAGGATCGCACCGACAATCTTAAAAGGCGCGGCCAACAAACGCATGACGCCCTGACCACGTAAGCCTTTCACTTTAATGAAGTCGATCTCAATGCCATGTTTTGGCACCAAGTCTGCTTCCATACGGTCGGCTGTACCCAGCCAGCGAATTTCCCAGCCTTCTTGCTGTAATTTCTTTGCGACAGCCAATCCCGGAAACACATGGCCGCCAGTACCACCAGCCATCACTAATAAACGTTTATTCTTGTTCATCGTTGGTCTTTTTGTCATCCGATTGTTCTGAGTCTACAGGTCCGTATTTCGCTGCCAGCCGCTGCTCATGGTCGATGCGTAGCAAAATAGCGACCGCGGCTGCCATAATAAATAAACTTGAGCCACCATAACTGATCAAGGGTAACGTCAGGCCTTTGGTCGGCACCATACCGGCAGCTGCGCCGACATTGACCAGAGTCTGAAATGCGAACCAAAAACCAAACCCAAATGCCAGAAAGCCACCAAACAGCTGTTCTGACTGTAAGCATTTACGGCCAATAAACAGCGCTTTAAATACCAGGGCGAAAATCAGTATCAGTACAACCGTGACCCCGATCAGCCCCAGCTCTTCAGCCAGCACCGCAAATACAAAGTCGGTATGCGCCTCGGGCAGGTACTCCAGTTTTTGAATCGAGTTACCCAGCCCCTGCCCCAGCCACTCGCCACGGCCAAAGGCCATTAATGACTGAGTCAGCTGGTAACCACTGCCGAACGGGTCTTCCCACGGATCCAAGAAGGATGTAACACGACGCATCCGGTAGGGCTCGAACACAATCAAAACCCCAATACCCAATAATGCGGTCGCAATCATTGCCAGAAATTGCCATAACTTCGCCCCGGCAATAAATAACATGCCAACGGTAGTGACAAACATCACGACGAAGGAGCCTAAATCCGGTTGCTGCAGCAACAGCACAGCCAGAATACCCAAGACCACTAACGGCTTAATAAAGCCAAAAAAACTCTCGCGTACCTGGCTGTATTGACGAACCAGATAACCAGCTAAAAAAATAAATAGCGATAGCTTCGCGACCTCCGCAGGCTGCAGGTTAAAAATTCCTAGCGGGATCCAGCGCGATGCACCATTCACCGAACGGCCTACCATCAGTACCGCGACCAGCAGGAATATTGACGCCAGCAACATCGGCACACTGAGCTGGCGCCAGCGCTCCAGCGGTACCTGGACGATAAAAGCGGCGATCACCAGTGAACAAACCAGAAAGAAACCATGACGCAAGGCAAAATAAAAAGGGATATCGGTCAGACGGGTAGCCACTGGCACGGAAGCTGAGGTGACGATCACCAGACCCGTCATCATCAAGGTCAGGGCTATCCACACCAACTGACGGTCATACATGCAAGGCGCAGCCGGTTTGGTTAACCAGTCACTCACCGATAACATGCCATCTCTGGCTTGTCTTAGCATGCAGTTGCTCCGGCTACGTTATGCTGCAGCACTTTCGCCCGTTCGATAAATGCATCTCCGCGCGCCATAAAATTAGGGAACTGATCAAAGCTGGCACATGCTGGCGACAACAAGATCATGTCACCCGCCAGTGCCGCCTCTGCAGCAATGTCCATCGCTTGTGCCATGGTTTCGACACAAACCGGCGCTGCAACCAGAGACGCAAAAATATGACCATCACGGCCAAAACAGTACAGCTGTACATTTAAGTCAGCCAGAACAGGCTTTAGTTCAGAAAAATCAGCCCCTTTTCCGTCCCCCCCCACTAACAGGTGCAGTCGCCCCGATAGGTTCAGCCCTTTCAGCGCCGCCAGCGTACTGGCCAGATTGGTTGCCTTAGAGTCATTGACCCATTGCACCCCATGCTGAGTAACCACTAACTGACAGCGGTGTGTCAGGCCGGTATAGCGTTTCAAAGCCCGGCAAGCCGCCTGACGATCAATATTAACCGCGTCAGCCAATGCAAGGGCGGCCAGGCTGTTGGCAACATTATGACGACCGACTAGCGCAATATCGCGGGCTTTTATCTGCGATTGACCGGCGATCGCTAAATATTCTTCACCCTGTTCCAGTTTGAGGCCATATTCTTCTGCATCAAAACCAAAACTGGTCATCGCATGGGAATAATCTTGTGGACGGGTCGCCAGATCATCACGGTTATAGATAGCCAAATCCGTATGATTAAAGATCCGCATCTTCGCCTGGCTGTAATCATCCAGCCCCTGGTAGCGATCCATGTGATCTTCTGACAAATTAAGATACACCGCGGCTTTAAGTTGCAGTGATGAGGTCGTCTCCAGCTGAAAACTGGACAATTCTAATACATACAAATCATGTTCTTGCGCCAGCATATCCAGTGCAGCAAAACCGATATTGCCCCCAACACCGACGTTAATTCCGGCTTCTTTTGCCATCTCGCCGACCAGGCTGGTAACGGTACTCTTACCATTTGATCCGGTAATAGCGACAACAGGCTTGGTTACGGCGCGTGCAAATAGCTCGATATCGCCGACAATTTCGACGCCCGCTTCAGCGGCTGCCCGCAGTTCTGGGGTCGCCAGGGCAATACCCGGACTGGCAACAATCAGATCGGCCTCTAATAACCAATCCATGTTCCACTGCCCGGAGCATAACTCCACATTCGCAGGCAGCTTATCTTGCCCGGGCGGTGTGATCCGGGTATCAATCACTTTGATCTCGCGTTCGTCCGATTGACGTAGCAGATGATTAACCACCGACAGGCCGGTCATTCCCAACCCGATGACGACTACCTTTTTCACACCGTCTAAGCCATTCATTTATCGTACCTTTAGCGTTGCCAGTGCAATCAATACCAACATTAATGTGATGATCCAGAAACGAACGATAACGCGAGGTTCCGGCCAGCCCTTCAGCTCATAGTGGTGATGGATCGGCGCCATACGGAAGATGCGCTGACCACGTAGTTTGTAAGAGCCCACCTGCAGGATCACCGACACGGTTTCCATCACGAATACCCCGCCCATGATAACCAGCAGCAACTCCTGGCGTACCAGCACCGCAATCGTACCCAGAGCGCCGCCCAGCGCCAGGGAACCGACATCGCCCATAAACACCTGAGCCGGATAGGTGTTAAACCAGAGGAAACCGAGTCCGGCCCCGACAATCGCGGTACACACTACCACCAGCTCACTGGCATCCTTCAGGTAAGGAATATGCAAGTAGTTAGCAAAGTTCACGTTACCGGTCGCCCAGGCAATAAATGCCATACCCGCAGCAACCATTACCGTCGGCATGATCGCCAGGCCGTCAAGGCCATCGGTCAGGTTCACCGCATTGCTGGTACCCACGATCACCAAATAGGTGAATACAATATAAAACAGGCCAAGCTGAGGCATCACGTCTTTAAAGAACGGCACCACCAGTTGCGTTGCGGCGGTATCTTTACCGTATACATACAGGGCAAAAGCGACCACAAAAGCAATTATGGACTGCCAGAAGAACTTCCAGCGAGCAACCAGACCATCGGTGTTCTTGCGCACCACTTTACGGTAATCATCGACAAAGCCAACCGCACCATAACCCAGCATGACGGTCAATACCGCCCAGACATAAGGGTTGGATAAGTCAGACCACAATAAAATTGTGATCGTGATCGCCGCCAGGATCATGATACCGCCCATGGTTGGCGTACCACGCTTGCTGAAGTGAGATTCAGGACCGTCATTACGTACTACCTGGCCAATTTGCAGTATTTGCAAACGGGCGATAAGCCGAGGTCCCATCCACAGGGAGAGGATCAGTGCGGTCAGGACACTGACGATTGCGCGAAACGTCAAATATTCAAACAGGCGAAAAAACGGAAAAGAGGACTCTAATAAGTCGGCTAACCAGTAAATCATTGTATGTTTTCCTGCAATGCGGCAATAACTTCTTCCATTCGGGAACTACGTGCTCCTTTTACCAGCACGGTTACCTCCGGGTGCTGGGGATTAAGCTGCTCTGTCAGCAATTGGATCAGTGCCGACTTGTCTTCAAAATGTTGTCCCTGGTTCATCTGGCTGACGACAGAACTGGCACAGCCATAAGTCAGCACCTGATCCAACGCTCTTTGCGTTGCATACTCAGCGATCTCCCGGTGCAGTTTGTCACTGTCTTCACCCAGCTCAGCCATGTCGCCTAAAATGAACCAGCGTTGTCCCTTAAACGATGCCAGAAGATCAATCGCTGCTTTCACCGAAGCGACACTCGCATTATAGGTATCATCAATCAGGCGTAACCCGTCACGTGGCTGGCTGACTTCAACCCGCCCTTTAACGTTAGCCACCCTCTCCAGACCCGCTTTAACTTGTGCTAGGGTTGCACCCGCTGCCATTGTTAACGCAGCAGCAGCCAGGGCATTTGCCACATTGTGAGTACCCGCTAACGTTAATGTGATCTCGGTTTCGCCTTCAGGGGTGCGCATTGTAAAACAAGCGAGCCCTTCAGAGTTAATAAATATGTCAGTTGCTGAGAGATCGGCACCAGATTGAGTGGTTGAGAAGGTTAAAATCTGATGTTCAGCCAATAATGGCTGCCACATTGCCAGTTCGTTAGAATCCAGATTGATAATGGCCGTTCCTTGCGACGCTTGAGGCAACGGCGTTAAGCCTTCAAAGATTTCACCTTTGGCCCTGGCGACTCCAGCCAAGGAGCCAAAGCCTTCAAGGTGTGCTTCCGCCAGGTTATTGATCAAGGCAACCTGAGGCTTTACCAGATTAACGGTATAAGAAATTTCATGCTGATGGTTGGCACCCAGCTCAATCACCGCATATTCATGCTCCGGGGTCAGTCGCAATAAGGTCAGCGGTACACCGATGTCATTATTAAAATTACCCGCCGTGGCCAGTACTTTGCCTTTCTGACTTAAAATCGCTGCCGCCATCTCTTTCACTGTGGTCTTGCCACAGCTGCCAGTCAGCGCCAACGTCTTAAGTCCCTGCTCTTGCTGCATGGTATGTTTCAACCAGGCACCTAACTGGCCCAGCGCAATACGGGTATCTTTGACGACCAGTTGCGGTAAGCCAACAGGTAAGTAACGACTTACTAATAGTGCCGCGGCACCATTATCCATGGCACTCTGACAAAAATCATGGGCATCAAAACGTTCGCCTTTCAGGGCGATAAATAACGTCTCAGCGGTAATGTTCCGGGTATCCGTTGATACCTCGGCGATCCTGGCATCGCAACCAATCAGTTCAGCATCCAGAATGTCAGCCAGTTGTGTTAGCTGAACGTCGATCATGCGTTTTCCCCATTTGTTGTTCCCGAAGCATCGCTTTCCATAAGCAGGGCTTGTACCGTTTCACGGTCAGAATAATAGATAGTTCGATCGGCCAGAATTTGATAATCCTCATGGCCTTTCCCTGCGAGCAAGACAATATCAGCGGCATCGGCATGTTCCAGCGCCTGCAGACACGCCGCTTTACGATCATGGATCACCGTCGCCATTTCCGGCTGGCATAATCCCCGCAGCATATCAGCAACGATGATGGCCGGATCTTCACTGCGCGGGTTGTCATCGGTCAGAATAATATGATCGGCCAAACGTTCGGCCACTTGTGCCATCATCGGCCGCTTACCGCTGTCACGATCGCCACCACAACCGAAAATGCACCACAATTTACCGCGACAATGTACCCGTAAAGCCTGCAGGGCTTTTTCCAGTGCATCAGGGGTATGAGCATAATCAACTACAACCATTGATTTGTCAGGTCTTTGAAAAACTTCCATGCGCCCAATCACAGCTTGTAACTTTGGTGCTGTCGCGGTTAGCTTGGCTAACGGGTGACCTAATGCTAATAACGTGGCAAGTGCCAGCAATAGATTGGAGACATTAAACGATCCCACTAGCGGTGCGGTAAAGTGTCCTTGTCCCCAGCTGGAGTCAAACGCAATACTCACGCCCTGGGTACTATACGTAACAGCGGTAAGCCACAACGCCGGCCCTTGATGTCCAGCGAACGACGCTTTATCTGTCGCAACAGCAACGGCATTCGGCAGCTCTGACAGCCAGGCTCTGCCCGTTTCATCATCAGCATTAATCACCGGGATGCCTGCGTTATGCTCCGTAAACAGGGTTTTCTTGGCGTCTGCATAATTTTCCATATCACCATGATAATCGAGATGATCACGACTCAGATTGGTAAAAATACTGGCACTAAAATTCAGATCCCTGACTCGTCCCTGGACCAAACCATGAGAAGAGATCTCCATGGCCGCTAAATTCGCGCCCTGAGCAACCAAATCGGCCAGCACCTGCTGAATGTCAAGGGCACTGCCTGTGGTATTGGAGGCGGGTTTCAATTGGTTCAGTAAACCATTGCCTGTTGTCCCCATCACGCCAGACCGGTAATCAAGCAAATCGGCCCACTGGGCCAGCAACTGGCTGATGGTGGTTTTACCATTGGTTCCGGTCACGGCAATCAGCGTTAACTGACTGTCAGGCTGGCCATAAAAACGACCGGCAAGGGCGGAAAGCTGTGAGCCGAGATTGGCAACGTAAATGATGATGGCACCCGCTTGCTCGACGATATCACCGTGGTCCGCAATACTATCGGCTTCAGCCAGTATAACACTCGCCCCCGCGTCTATTGCCGCAGGGATAAAGCGACGGCCATCAACCGCATGACCGTTTATCGCCACAAACAGACCGCCGGCCTGCACCTCTCGGCTATCTAGGGTCAGGCTATTGACCTCAAGCTCAGCCAGAGGTTGGGGTAAAGGCAAATTGGAAAGCCGTAATTTGGAAAACCATAAGTTTGAAAACAATGGAGACAACAACGCTCCTATCTTACGGTTATGACTAGGTGTCGCCATGCGTATTGCCCTTGTTATGAACGATATTTAACTGATCTCCCGTACCGGCATCCGGCGGGACATTTAAGATCTGGAGGGCACTGCCCATGACTTCGGCGAAGATCGGCGCGGCGATGGCCCCGCCGTAGTACTGATCACCCTGCGGCTCATTCACCACTACCACCATCGCCAGACGAGGATTACTGATAGGGGCAAGGCCAGCTGTCATCGCCACATATTCGTCGCTATAACCGCCTGCAGCGGCCTTTTTCGCAGTACCGGTTTTCGCACCGACACGGTATCCCGGTACCGCCGCTCGCTTGGCGCTTCCTTCGGGATGGGTCACTGTTTCCAGCATGTTGAGTAGTTTACGGGTGTTTTCAGCCGATACCACCTGACGGCCCGGCACTACATCTTCTGTTTTCAAAATCGAAAGCGGACGATTTACTCCCAGCGCCCCTAGCGTGGCGTAGGCCCGAACCAATTGGATAGGCGTGACGGAAATCCCGTAGCCAAATGCCAGGGTCGCACGCTCAAAATCAGACCAGCGACGTCGATCGGGAAAAAATCCCATCGCCTCGCCAATTAAGTTAATACCTGACTCATCACCTAAGCCGACACTGCTGTACATCCCCAGTAAAGCATCAACCGGCATCGCCAGTGACAGCTTGCTTACACCGATATTACTGGATTTTTGCAAAATCTTAGCCAAGTTGGCCTTACCGGCTTTTGAGACATCCCGTACCCGGCTGCCACCGATTTGAAAAATGCCGTTACCGGTATTGATAATGGTATTTTCATCAGCCGTGCCATTTTCCATCGCCGCCAACACCACAAACGGTTTAATGGTCGAGCCCGGCTCCATGGCATCCGTAATGGCGCGGTTACGCATCCGGTAACTTTGTAACTGACTGCGGTTATTGGGATTGTAAGATGGCGCGTTCACCATCGCCAGGATCTCACCGGTTCGGACATCAACCATCACCACTGACGCTGAAGTCGCCCGGTAATCCACAACAGCTTGCTTCACCGCACGGTACGCGACAGCCTGCAAACGCTGGTCAATACTCAGAACCAACGGTTTACCCGGCTCACGCTTTTGCAATGAAATATTCTCGACCACACGGCCGTAGCGATCTTTTCGCACGGTACGTCGTCCCGGCTCACCCGTCAGCCAACCATCGTAGGTACGCTCGACGCCTTCCAGACCATGGCTATCGATACCGGTTACCCCGATAATATGCGCACTGACTTCGCCTGCGGGATAAAAACGGCGGGACTCATCTTTTAAGCCAATACCGGGCAGCTTTAACTTACTGACATAAGCAGCCATTGCAGGACTGACCTGACGTTGCAGGTAGATAAAGCGGCGATTTTTATTTTTATCGAGGCGGGTAAGTAATTGCTGGCGGTCGACCCCCAGCACATCCGCTAAGGCGTGCCAGCGCTGAACTTCTTGAATGCCGCCAGTTTTGTAGATTTGGACCGGATCAGCCCAAATAGCCTGAACAGGTACACTGACGGCAAGTTGCTCTTCATTACGGTCAGAAATCATACCTCGGGCTGAAGGCATTGCTTTGACACGTAACGATCGTAGATCCCCTTCCTGAATTAGCCGGCCCGGTTCCAGCACTTGGATATAGGCCGCACGGCCAATCAGTGCGAACAAGGCGAGAGCAACAAACCCGCATATAACACCAAAGCGCCACGGTATAAATACCGGTGGCGCTTCATGGCGACGTTGATTTTTAGTTTCAGGACGCTTGAAAAATTTCATAAACATGATTAATGCACAACGATTTCGCTGCTCGCAGAAGGTCGCTTCATCCCCAGCTCGGTTTCTGCCAACCGTTCCACACGGCTATGCTCCGCTAATGAATTCTCTTCTAAAATTTGGTTTCGCCATTCAATATCAAGCTGGTCACGCTCGATTAGCAGCAACTCTTGCTGCGCGATCAGCTGGCGGGACTGGTGTGTGATATACACCACCGCCAGGGCTGAAATCAGAATAAAAACCGATAAAATCGCAGGAACACGCCCTACCGACACGATATCACGGGCGATCAGGCGAGCGAGATTAGAGGACAATTCAGGTTCTTGAGTCATAAACGCTCAGCAAGACGTAAGACGGAACTGCGTGCACGCGTGTTATCACCCAATTCATTTTTAGATGGCTTAATGGCTTTGCTGGCGAGCTTTAGACTGGCAGAGCCTAACGCTTTAATTTGATCTTCCGTTAATGGTAAACCTGCAGGCACATCTGGCCCCTTGCTATGTTTGCGCATGAAACGTTTAACCATGCGATCTTCTAGCGAGTGGAAACTGATCACCGACAAACGCCCTTGTGGTGCCAGCACTTTCATCGCACCATTTAGTGCAATTTCAATCTCTTCCAGCTCACTATTAATATAAATACGGATCGCCTGGAAGCTACGGGTTGCCGGATGCTTATGCTTATCTCTGAACGGTGATACTTCTGCAATCAGTGATGCCAAGTGCTTGGTACGTGTCAGCGGTTCTTTTTCTGGATTTTCTCTATGCTCAACAATGCCACGTGCAATGCGTTTAGCAAAACGTTCTTCACCGAACTCTTTAAGCACCCAGGCAATATCATCAGCTTCTGCCTCTGCTAGCCATTCAGCAGCAGATATACCAGACGTTGGATCCATACGCATGTCTAACGGGCCATCGCGCATGAAGCTAAAGCCACGTTCGGCATCATCAAGTTGTGGCGAAGAAACCCCTAAATCCAACAAGACACCATCAACACGACCAATTAAGTCACGTTCTTCCATGTATTTAGCCATTCCGGAAAAAGGGCCATGAATGATAGTAAAACGGGGATCATCGATTTTCTGAGCTTCAGCAATAGCTTGTGGATCTCGGTCAATAGCATACAACCGGCCATTTGCACCTAATTTCGATAGGATCAAGCGGCTGTGGCCACCGCGACCAAAGGTACCATCAATATAGATACCATCAGGCTTAATCGCTAAGCCATCAACAGATTCATGGAGTAAAACGGAGACGTGCTCAAATTGTTCAGACATAAAAATAGGTTCAGCTAAAGTGAAAGCTCACTAAGGCACTCAGACAGTTCTGTCGCGGCCTTAGCCTGGAGTTGTATATCGAGTTCAACGTGTTGTTGACACAATAACGATGATTACGGGCTGTTGTACCACAATTTTCCACAAAACCCGTCACAAAGTGTACGTATGAGACAAAAAAGTTGTCAAGCGAGTGCTGGGGATTTAGCGCCAGAGATCCCTTGCCAGATCAAGTTTTCGGGTGGAATATTGATATTACACCAATCGGAAAAAATATTAGACCGTATAAACGACAAAAGGCGATGCTAACTTCTCAAGAGAAATCAACACCACCTTTTATTTTAAAAGAGGGGAGTTGGCCGATAAGCCGGGTTTTGTACCGCTTGCGCGGTGGTAATCATTCCTCTAGGCCTGCAATCGCTCACAGGCTCAAGCAACCTACCCGTCCCCAACGCGGGCCACGCCATTAGGGACCTATTTGGTCTTGCTCCGGGTGGAGTTTACCGTGCCACGAACTATTACTAGCCGCGCGGTGCGCTCTTACCGCACCCTTTCACCCTTACCTGTTCTCGCAAGCGAGTCATCGGCGGTTTGCTCTCTGCTGCACTGGTCGTAGGCTTGCGCCTCCCAGACGTTATCTGGCACCCTGCCCTTTGGAGCCCGGACTTTCCTCCCCTTCGTCAGTCTCCCTAAGGACATCAACGAAGCAGCGATTACCTGGCCAACTCCGGCGACGGATATTATAAGAGTCAGACGCAGGTTACCAGAGAAAATTCCAACAACACGCCAAAACGCTCAAAAAGAGAGCAAAAAAGTCAGATTCGAGTGTCTAGAGGCGAGATTTGAGGATCGTCCTGGGGTCCTGCAGGACAGGTTCACAGATCCAAGTTGAAAATCAAGCTATTCGCTTTTTCTCGCCGCTCGAACCTAGTTACTCGAAGCCTCTTATCCCTAGAACCTCAGGGCCATAGAACCGCTCTTCCCGCTTTATCTAGTCTAAATTCTCCAGCCCCCATTTATACAGGGCATTTTTTTTCGCACCATGGATTTCAGCGGCCAGCGCTGCCGCTTTCTTCAATGGCAACTCTTTCGCCAATAAACCAACCGTACGCAATGCGTCTGGCGACAGTTCATCTTTCTGAACCCGATGACCCGTCACCAGCACAACCATTTCGCCACGAGTACGATTACTGTCTTCTTTCAGCCACTCAATCAGCTCACCCAACGGGGCACCATGAATGGTTTCAAACGTTTTCGTCAGCTCGCGAGCCAGTACAACCTGGCGATCCGGGCCTAACACCGCTAACATGTCAGCCAGAGAGTCTGTAATTCGATGCGGAGATTCATAAAAAATCAACGTACGCTCGTCAGCGGCAAGTGCCTGAAAACAATCTCGACGCCCTTTACTTTTGGGTGGCAAAAAGCCTTCAAAACTAAATCGGTTAGAAGGTAAGCCGGCAGCACTTAGCGCGGTGATAACGGCACATGGGCCAGGTAATGGCACAACTTTGACACCCGCTTGACGACAACGATTGACTAAGTGGTATCCTGGATCACTAATCAGGGGAGTACCGGCATCCGACACAAGTGCAATGCTGGTACCAGCCTGAAGCTTCTCAATCAAAAAGTCAGCTTTCTGCTGCTCGTTATGATCGTGAAGCGCAAAGGTGCGGGTAGAGATAGAGAAATGTGACAGCAAACGCGATGTATGGCGTGTGTCTTCAGCAGCAATTAAATCTACATTTGCTAAAACATCCAATGCACGCTGCGTGATGTCCGCTAAATTACCGATCGGTGTAGGTACGATGTACAAAGTTGCGACATCTACCGTGCATGAATTGGTCTCACTCATTTGTTTAAGATCTCATCTGCAATTAATATAGAGAGTAATTTTCACAGTTGAATGAATTCAATGCTCAATTTTACCCATAAGCGTAAAAGTGTATCACGACTGTTGGCGCCTGTAGCCCTTGCTGTGATTTTGGCGGGTTGTAGTTCGTCGGATCAACAGCAGGCCGTGGACACTGATATTACCGCCGCCGCGACTGACAGCGCCGCGAATTATCTGATAAAAGCCGAATCCAGTGAAGGTTTAGAAAGCATTAACTGGCATATTCTGGCACTGAAAGCCTTCATCAAAGAAGGCCGCTGGCCACAAGCCGAGCAGCAGGCCGAACGCCTTGCCCGGATGTCACTCAGCCAGGCCCAAATGGCTGAATGGCAACTGGCCCGGGCAACGCTTCGCTACCAGCAAGGTCAGCCACAGCAGGCGCTGGATACCCTGAATTTCCAGCCATGGTGGCAGCTGGCCGACAACCAGTATCAGCGGCTCCATATGCTAAGAGCTGAGCTTTTCTCCCAGCTCGATCAGGCGTTCAAAGCGGCTCGTGAACGTACCGCGCTGGATCAGTATCTGACATCAGAGCAAAAAAACGCTAACTGGCAAAACCTGTGGCATGATTTGTCACGCTATAACAATAACCAGCTGCAGTCACTTCGCCTTAACGAGGATGAAACCGTACTGCGTGGCTGGGTTCAGTTGGGCATTCTGAAAAACACCTATTCACCGCGCCCGGTACGGCTGAAAAGTGCGGTGGATGAGTGGTTGGGCAGCAACCCTTACCATCCGGCTAACCAGTATTTGCCAGCTGAACTGCAAGCCATTATGGCACTGGAAATCACGTTGCTGGATAATGTTGCCCTGCTATTGCCGCTTAGCGGACGTTTTGAATCGCAGGGTAAGGCCGTTCGTGATGGCTTTGTCAATGCCATGCTTGATGACACTGGCCGCGATGCCGACACCGAGCTGACGATTTACGATACGGAAGCCGAATCGATAAATGCCATCATGGCCAAGCTGCAGCAAGATGGCGTGCAATTTGTTATCGGCCCTTTGCGTAAAGATAAAGTCATTGAATTCCAGCAAGATAATACTGAACAGATCACCATGCTGGCGTTGAACCGGCCGGAACAACTGGATCTGCGTCAGACCAATGCCTGCTATTTCTCGCTGTCGCCGGAGCAGGAAGCCGAGCAGGCCGCCCAGCACCTGTTTGCCAAGGGTCATCGTTACCCGCTGGTACTGGCACCCGACAATAATTTTGGCCAGCGCGTAAGCGATGCTTTCACCGAGCAATGGCAACAGCTGACGGGCAAGTCGCCGGATGCCAGGAACTTCGGCTCACGCAAAGAAATCCAGCAGCAAATCGCGACCATTTTTGGTCTTAACGACAGCCAGGCCCGCATCAATCAGATGCAGCAGCTGTTAGAGATTGAGCTGGAATCTCAGCAACGCAGCCGCCGTGATACCGATGCGGTCTACCTGGTGGCCAGCAATAATGAATTAACCCTGCTGAAACCATTCATTGACGTTGCCATTAACCCGGATGTTAAACCGCCGCAGCTGTATGCCAGCTCGCGCAGTAATCCTGGCAACAGCACTGACATGAGTGAGCTGCGAGGCATCGAGTTCAGTGATATTCCATTGCTGGTTGATCCTGACCAGCGCTTTATGGAACGTTTCAGCCAATTGTGGCCGAACCAGAACAACACCACTGTTCGTCTGCACGCCTTCGGGATGGATGCCTATAAGATGATCACTGAGCTGCCGCAAATGCGTGTCGTCGACAATTACACCACGCCAGGTAAAACCGGCCAGCTTGGCATTGACGACCAGTGTGTGGTGCAGCGCCAGATCAGTTGGGCTGTCTTTACAGGAAACGGCATTGAGCCTGCTCAATAAGCGCCAGCAAGGCCAGGTATATGAGGTGATGGCCGAACGTTTTTTACAGCGCCATCGCCTCATCCCTGTTGCGCGTAACTTTCAGTGCCGCAGCGGTGAGATCGATCTGATCATGCGCGATGGTGATTGCTGGGTTTTCGTCGAAGTAAAGTACAGAAAGCAGATCCACTTCGGCTCCCCGGCCGAAGCCGTAAACTGGCGCAAGCAGCAAAAGCTGAAGCGTGCTGCGCTGTTTTGGCTACAAAAAAATGGCTTATCATCCGAACACACCGCGTTTCGGTTTGATGTGGTCGCTATCCAAGGCCCCGATCACCAGATTGAGTGGTTTACCAACATCCTAGTTGAAGGTTGATCCATGCTAGAAAGCATTAAAGAAAGTTTTACCGAAAGTATTCAAACTCAAATCGCGGCAGCGGAAGCTTTGCCTGATGCCATCTCAAAAGCCGCGCAGATTATGGTACAGAGCCTGCTGAACGGTAATAAAATTTTATCTTGCGGTAATGGCGGCTCAGCCGCTAACTCACAGCACTTCGCGTCTTGTCTGATCAACCGTTTTGAAACAGAGCGCCCGAGCCTGCCAGCACTGTCGCTAACCGCTGATACCACAACCCTGACGGCGGTGGCCAATGATTACCACCACGATGAAGTATTTTCGAAACAGGTTCGTGCGCTGGGTCAGGCCGGCGATATTCTGCTGGTCTTATCAACCAGCGGTAACAGCAAGAACATTATCAAGGCGATGGAAGCGGCCCTGACCCGCGATATGACCATTATCGCCCTGACGGGAAAAGACGGCGGTGAAATGGCCGGTCTGCTGGGGGTGCAGGATGTTGAAATTCGGATCCCGTCCCAGCGCACCGCTCGCATTCAGGAAGGTCATCTGCTGACGGTACACTGTTTATGTGATCTGATTGACCAGGTGTTATTTCCACAACATGAAGGATAAGCAATGAAACGGCACCATTTCCATTTGTTGGTGATTGCCTTGTTAGTCTTGCTCCAAGGCTGTTCAGGACTCTCTTCGGCAGATCCTCGCGATACCAAACAGCAATGGCATGATCAACAAATTGAAATGGAAGTTGGCGGACTCGCGAATAAGCCGCCATTTCGCCAGCAAGTTCGGATAAATGCAATTTCCATCGAGGGCAAAGTCTTGATCGTTGGCCAGGCCGTTGATCAGGATACTCACCTGTTACTGGCCCAAAAAGTTCGCCAGCTGGATAACGTCCGGTTTGTTTATAACCAGGTACGCATTCGCCCATTGCCTAATTTGGCGGAAGTGAGCAAAGACAGCTGGATCACGACTAAAGTCAAATCGCAGATGGTCGGCAGTAAAAAGCTGAAAGATGTCTCAATCAAGGTGGTAACGGAAGGCCAGGAAGTCTATTTGCTGGGTTATGTCACTCGTGCCCAAGCTGACACCGCATCAGATATCGCCCGTAATGTCTCAGGGGTAAAGAAAGTGGTGAAGGTATTCGAGTATCCGGAAGGATAGGAAAGTAGCGAGAAGCGAGAAAATTAGAAACTCGAAACTCGAAACTCGAAACTCGAAATCTTAAACACCTATAAATAAAAACGCAGCCAATTGGCTGCGTTTTTTATTTTACGACTCGAAGACTTGGCCGGCCGCGAGGGCGTGGTGGCTCATCATCAGGTTCGCCGCCATCACTGACTTCAACCAAAGCTGAAACCGGTGTTAACGCCTCTTCCTTTTGCTCGACACTGCTGTCATGTTCTGCTTCGTCGTGTTCGTCAAAAGCTGCCATATCGCCGGCATAAGCCGGTTCAGGCTCGAACATCGTCCCGGCACCATTCTCTCGCGCATAAATCGCAACAGCGGCGTACAAAGGTACGATGACAGAATGTGGGCGGCCACTGAAACGGGCATTAAAGCTGACAGCCTCATTACCTAGTTCCAGATTGCCTACCGCACGTGGTGCAATGTTCAGAACAATCTGACCATCGCTAACGAATTCCATCGGCACTTTAACACCCGGTAAAGTAGCATCTGCTACCAGGTGAGGCGTCAGGTCGTTATCCACTAACCAGTCGTAAAACGCACGCATCAAATAAGGACGACGCGGCGTTAGTTTTTCCATATCCATTATTGACCAGCCAGGCGCATTTCTCGTTCAGCTTCAGTCAGAGATGCCAGGAACGAATCACGCTCAAACACACGAGTCATGTATGCTTTCACTTCTTTCGCGCCGACACCACTTAATTCGATACCCATTTCAGGCAGACGCCATAGTAACGGAGCAAGGTAACAGTCTACCAAGCTAAACTCGTCGCTCATGAAGTATGGGTATTCAGCAAATACAGGTGCAAGAGCAAGCAGTTCTTCACGTAATTGTTTCCGTGCTTTATCTGCTTCTTCCGCCGTACCTTTATTAATTTTTTCAGCCAGGGTGTACCAGTTTCGTTCAACACGGTACATCATCAAACGACTGTTACCACGGGCAACCGGGTAAACAGGCATTAGAGGCGGGTGAGGAAAACGCTCATCCAAGTACTCCATAATGATACCAGCCTGGTACAGAGCCAGCTCACGATCAACAAGAGTTGGAACAGAATTGTATGGATTCAGGTCCAGTAGATCTTCTGGCAGGTTATTTGGATCAACCAGCTCAATTTCAACACTAACACCTTTTTCTGCTAGTACAATACGCACCTGATGGCTATAGATATCTGAAGCATCAGAATACAGAGTCATCACAGAGCGTTTATTGGCAGCAACAGCCATTGACCCCTCCAGTATAATCAAATACACAAAAAGCAATGGGGGCTGGAGCCCCCATTGCGAGATTCTTAACCGACTAGATTACCCGATCAGTAGACATCACGCCAATATTCTTTCTTCAACAGCAGAGTTAGAACAAAGAATATAACAATGAAGCCCATTACCCACCAACCTAAACGCTGACGTTCAAGTTTTACAGGCTCGGCTGAATATTCAAGGAAGTTAACCAAATCACGAACTACTTCGTCGTATTCGTCCGAGTTTAACTCGCCCGTACCGTCAGACTCAATACCCACATACTCTTTAACTTCTTCGCCATCAACCAGACGAGTTTCATACACTTTAGTTGGTACGCCTTGCAGCTCTTCCAGAACATGAGGCATACCCACACTCGGGAATACCACATTGTTGACACCGAACGGTCGGCTAGGATCGGCATAGAAAGAACGTAAATAAGTATAGATCCAGTCGGGACCACGGACACGAGCAACCAGGGTTAGATCCGGTGCCGGTGCACCAAACGAAGCGGCAGCATATTCGGTAGAGATTGAATTTGTCATCAGATCACCAATCTTCGCGTCTTTATCGAAGATCATGTTCTCTTTCATCAAATCTAACGGAATCCCCAAATCCGTTGCGACACGCTCATAACGCTGATATTGCGTAGCATGGCAACCAAAACAATAATTCATAAATGTTTTAGCACCACTCTGCAACGATGCCTGATCAGAGATATCATTATTCGCAGCATCTAAATGCAGGTTACCACCAGCTGCCATCCCAAACGACGGCAACAGAGCGAGTAGCATTACAATCCATTTTTTCATTTGAATGTCACCCTCTCTGGTAGCGGTTTAGTCGCTTCATTCTTACTGTAGAAGTACAGCAAAACAAAGAACATGAAGTAACCTAAGCTGAAGATCTGCGCCATCAGGGTGTACGCTGCCGTTGCCGGCAAGGCCCCCAAAATACCCAGTGCAATAAAGCTGATCGTGAACTGAGCAATGTTGATCAGGTGAAACTTGCTGCGGTAGCGGAATGAACGAACCTTACAGCGATCCAGCCATGGCAACAGGAATAGCACGACGATTGACGCCCCCATGGCTACAACACCTAATAACTTATCAGGTACCGCACGCAAGATGGCGTAGAACGGCGTGAAATACCATACTGGTGCTATATGCTCAGGTGTTTTCAGCGGGTTAGCCGCTTCAAAGTTAGGTGGCTCAAGGAAATAGCCGCCCATTTCCGGGTTAAAGAACAGGACATAACTGAACAGAAAGGCAAATACTGCGATGCCGACCATATCTTTTACCGTGCCGTAAGGATGGAACGGGATAGAATCGATAATGTCGTATTTATCACTGTACTGCTTATGGAATTTGAACTGCGTTTTGTACCCTTCACCTTTGCTGCCTTTAGGCAGCTTGGTTTCAATACCATCCGGGTTGTTTGACCCCACTTCATGCAGTGCCAGTATGTGCAGAACAATCAGTAACAACAGTACGATTGGCAGCGCGATAACGTGAAGTGCAAAGAAACGGTTCAGCGTTGCCCCCGAGATAACATAGTCACCACGGATCCACAGCGTCAGATCATCACCGATAACGGGAATAGCACCAAACAACGAAATAATAACCTGGGCCCCCCAGTAAGACATCTGTCCCCAAGGTAACAGGTAACCCATAAAGGCCTCTGCCATCAGCACTAGGAAGATCAGCATACCGAACAGCCACAGCAGCTCACGGGGCTTCTGGTATGAGCCGTAGATCAAGCCTCGGAACATATGCAGATAGATGACAATAAAGAACGCCGATGCGCCTGTTGAGTGCATATAACGCAGCAGCCAGCCGTAATCAACATCACGCATGATGTATTCAACAGAGGCAAACGCACCATCACCAGATGGTACATAGTTCATGGTTAGCCAGATACCCGTAATAAGCTGGTTAACCAGCACCAGCATGGCTAACGAACCAAAGAGATACCAGAAATTGAAGGTCTTCGGCATCGGGTATTCAGACAAATGCTTTTTGTAAGCATCCATCATAGGTAAACGTTTTTCAATCCAACCGAGTAAAGCGTCCATTATGCTGTCCCCTCATCAACACCGACAATAATCGTGTGATCGTCCACAAACAAATGAGGCGGTACCACCAGGTTTAGCGGTGCCGGAACTCCCGCAAATACCCGACCGGCCATATCGAACTTGGAGCCGTGACATGGGCAGAAGAAACCTGCACTGACACCACTCACTTGTTCACTGAAACTGTCTGGCAGATAGGTAGGGGAACAACCAAGATGAGTACAAATGCCCACAGCCAGAAAAATTTCAGGCTTAACTGAACGGAATTGATTCTGGGCATAATCGGGTTGCTGCGGTTCAGCCGAAGCCGGATCGCGAAGCTGGCCATCATGACCAGCCAATTCTTTTAATATTGCATCACTGCGACGCACGACCCAAACAGGTTTACCACGCCATTCGACGCGTACCATCTGGCCATCTTCCAATTTACTGATATCAACTTCAACTGGCGCACCGGCTGCTTTCGCTCTCGCACTCGGGTTCCACGATTTGATAAAAGGCACAGCTACAGCAGCTGCACCCAAACCTCCAACAACCGAAGTCGTCGCAGTCAGGAAGCGGCGTCGGCCGTTACTTACTGGCGCTTTGCTCATCCAACTTTCTCCAATGTGCTCCCGCGCTGGATTATTATTATGTCCTTTTGCGTCCCTGGAGCTTGCGGCTAACTTTAAAACGGAAAGAAACAACAGATATTTAGTTACATTTTCTAGCTGTTGCTAACCACTAAATGATAAAGAAAAGCCTACATTTTGACAAGATAAAGCTACTTTTCCGCAACAAATGTGAGAGGTATGTTCTTTTTGCTTTAAAAATAAAAAATCGCCGGAAAAGGCCCAAAAGCCTAAGGCCTGTTTATCTTTCGACATTGCAGCTGAAAGATAAACAGACCCTAGATTGAGCGCAAAAAAAAAGCTCAACCCGAAGGTTGAGCTTTTCTGTACACAGTAACCAGAATAAATTCTGGAGCGTAATATTAACGCTTAGAGAACTGTGGACGACGACGTGCTTTACGTAGACCAACTTTCTTACGCTCAACGCAACGAGCGTCACGAGTAACGTAGCCAGCTGCACGTAGAACAGGACGTAGAGTTTCATCGTACTCCATAAGAGCGCGAGTGATACCGTGACGGATAGCGCCAGATTGACCAGTGATACCACCACCTTTAACAGTGATGTACAGGTCTAGCTTCTCAGTCATTTCAACAAGCTCAAGCGGCTGACGAACAACCATGCGTGCTGTTGGACGACCGAAGTATACGTCAAGGCTACGCTTGTTGATTACGATGTTGCCAGTACCCGGTTTAATGAAAACGCGAGCAGCTGAGCTTTTGCGACGGCCAGTGCCGTAGTATTGATTCTCTGCCATTGTCATAATCCCCAATTAGATGTCTAGTACTTGCGGCTGTTGTGCCGCGTGGTTGTGCTCAGTACCTGCGTAAACTTTCAGCTTACGGTACATTGCACGGCCTAGAGGACCCTTAGGAAGCATGCCTTTAACAGCAGTTTCGATAACCATTTCTGGCTTCTTATCGATAAGCTTTTCAAAGCTGATTGACTTCAGACCACCGATGAAACCAGTGTGGTGGTGGTACATTTTGTCAGTCTTCTTAGCGCCAGTTACAGCAACTTTTTCTGCATTGATAACTACAATGTAGTCACCAGTGTCAACGTGCGGAGTGTACTCCGGCTTGTGCTTACCACGTAGACGAGATGCGATTTCAGTTGCCAGACGGCCAAGAGTTTTACCTTCAGCGTCAACAACGTACCAGTCACGTTTTACTGTTTCTGGTTTAGCAACGAAAGTTTTCATGCTAATAATTACCCGATATTAAATTGATTCACTACAAGGAACGTCAAAAACGTTCCCTACTGTACAGAGCCCAGTCATCACCCCTTCGAGCGGTTGGCACTCCCGGCTTTCGCCGTACAGGTACGGTGGGTCGCAAGATTATAGGGAAGGGTGGAGAAAAAATCACCTTTTTTTCAAAAAAAAATGCGATTTTTTCTCTATGGCCTAATCACAGATTAAAACAGAAAGATATCGCCCACTTCACAAGGTTCATCGACGGGCAATTAATCTACGACCAGTCTGCCAATTTTGAATCAGTCTATTACGCCAAATGCGGTTTTGCTAAGTACTCGTGGCTTTGCATCTCAGTAAGTCGAGAGCAGCATCGTTTAAACTCAAACTCCAATCGTCCATCGCGATATAAGCCATCCAGTCCGGTGGCGGCAGAAATAATTAATTTAACATTACGTTCATAAAACTCATCAACCATCGCGATAAAACGACGCGCAGAATCGTCTTCACTCTCGCCCATGACAGTCACCTCTGAAAGCAATACGGTATGATAGATACGCGCAATTTCCATATAGTCGTTCTGGCTACGGGCTGTCTGGCATAAGGCCTGAAACGTAAAATGCACAATCCCATCCGCTTCATGGCAGGTCGGCAGCATCCGATTGTTAATCTCAATCTCTATGTCGAGTGTTCGCGGTTCAACCGACAACTGATAAAAATACTGCTCAATATTTTGCTCTGCCTGCGCATCAAGTGGCGAGTGATAGATTTCTGCCTGCTCTAGGGTTCTCAGCCGATAATCAACGCCTGAGTCGACATTCACAACCTTACAATGCTGCTCAATCAGCGCAATCGCAGGTAGAAAGCGGGCGCGCTGCAAACCATTGCGATAAAGGTCTTGAGGGGGGATGTTTGAAGTGGCCACTAAGGTTATACCACGCTGAAACAGGGCCTCAAATAACGTCCCGAGGATCATTGCATCAGTAATATCCGATACAAAAAACTCATCAAAACAGATGATATCCGTTTCAGCTTTAAACGTATCGGCCACCCGCTCTAAAGGATCCGGTTGTGCCGATAACAGCTGCAGTTCATGATGCACACGGTGCATAAATCGATGGAAGTGGATCCGCATTTTTCGTTCGATCGGCAGACACTCAAAAAACGTATCAACGAGATAGGTTTTGCCTCGCCCCACTCCCCCCCAAAAATACAACCCTCTAACAGGTGTAATCTCTGGTTGCTTGTGATGGCGCCTAAAGAAACGGTCGACGAAGGAGTTTTTCCTTTCAGGTTTAGGGGCCTGCATGCGATGGTAAAGATCATCAAGATGCGAGACTGCGATCGCTTGCGCTTGATCAGCAAAAAATGCCGGCAGCTGGAGATCTTGCTGATATTTTTGTTTTGGCGTCATCCTTTACCACCCCACTGATTCTCATCTCTTTGATCGACCACTATTAACAAACGAATAGAGTACCATGCCTATGTTTCAGCATGTATAGTAAGTAGACAGGTATTGACCTCGTTCTCAATTCAGTCACAAGGAGTATTTTATGGCTTGGATTTATGCGCTTCTTATTTTATCTGCTGGTATCGTCATTGGTGCGTTTGCAGCCCGTTTAGGAAACAAAAGCCTAAAACAACAAAAAGAGCTTAAGAAAGATCTCGATAAATCAAAATACGAACTCGAACAGTATCGTCAAGAGCTGGTCGACCATTTTGCGTGCAGTGCTGAGCTGCTTGATAATATAGCCAAAGACTACAGCAAGCTTTACGAACACATGGCAAAAACGTCAACCGAGTTAATGCCGAATCTACCGGAACAGGACAACCCGTTCTCTCGCCGCATCAGCACTCTGGAATCGGTGCAGCAAATAGCCGAGCCAATTCATGATCAACCTCGAGATTATGCCAACGGTGCCACTGGCTTGCTGAAAGGTGGGCCGGAAAAACTCGAAGAATCAAAGGCAAGTTAATCCACCGTTATATTGGTAGTTTGTTAACGTGAATTTGATCCACTTGGTATTTTTTTGAACTAAACTCCGGTTTTTAAGTCGAAATATACCAATCCCCCTAAAGATCTGGACTGTTCCATATCGCTTAAGGGGATTGGTATCACTTGTTCACCCGGAGTTTAGTTATGATGAAAAAACCTTTGCTTGTTTTAAGTGCGCTGGCATTAAGCATCAGTTCTGTTATCGCGCCAATTCCCGCAACCGCTGCCCTGCCATTATCAGTGGATCACCAGCAGCTTCCGAGCCTTGCCCCAATGGTGGAGCAAGTGACTCCCGCAGTCGTCAGTATTGCGGTAGAAGGTAAGCACGTTTCAAGGCAGCAGATCCCCGACTCATTCCGCTTTTTCTTTGGTCCTGACTTTCCCGCCGAACAAGTCCGTGAGCAGCCGTTCAGAGGCTTAGGATCCGGCGTTATTGTTGATGCAAAGAAGGGCTTTATTGTAACTAATCATCATGTTATCAACGGTGCCGACAAGATATTAGTACAACTGTATGACGGCAGAGAGCTAACGGCCGAACTTATCGGTAGCGATAAGATGTCCGATATTGCACTGCTAAAAGTGGAAACAGCCAAAAACCTTACGGAGATCAAACTGGCTGATTCCGATAAACTTCGCGTCGGTGATTTTGCCGTCGCAATCGGTAACCCCTTCGGCTTAGGCCAAACCGTTACATCGGGAATTATCTCAGCGCTGGGCCGCAGCGGCCTCAATATCGAGAACTTTGAAAACTTTATTCAAACGGATGCTGCGATCAACAGTGGCAACTCTGGCGGTGCTTTAGTCAACCTCAACGGTGAGCTCATTGGTATTAACACTGCCATTTTAGGTCCAAACGGCGGCAACGTCGGTATTGGCTTCGCAATTCCTGCCAATATGGTGAAAAACCTCTCCGAACAGATCCTGGAGTTTGGTGAAGTCAAACGCGGCGTACTCGGGGTTCAAGGCGGGGAGCTCACTGCTGAACTGGCTGAAGCATTCGGCTATGAAACCAACCAGGGGGCCTTTATCAATCAGGTTATGCCTGGCTCTGCAGCAGAAAAAGCGGGCCTTAAAGCCGGCGATATTATTGTGTCCGTCAACGGCAAACAAATTCGTACGTTTAGTGAATTACGCGCAAAAATTGCGACATTAGGTGCCGGCAAAAAGATCAGCTTAGGCGTAATTCGAGACGGTAAAGAAAAAGACTTTACCGTGACCCTGCAAGAAGCAACCCAGAACAAGGTTAAAGCCGACAACCTTCATCCGGGTTTGGCCGGTGCCGAGTTTGCCAACACCACCAGCAGCGACAGTGTTAACGGGGTTAAGGTCATCAATGTTGATGAAAAATCGCTCGTTGCCCGTTACGGTTTGCAAAAAGATGACATTATTATAGGACTAAACCGCAAGCCAATTAAGAACTTAGGTGAGCTGCGCAAAGCGCTGGATAAGAATCCCAACGTCCTCGCACTGGAAATTAAGCGTGCTGACAATATCTTATACCTGGTTATTCGTTAATCATCCCCTCCGCTCCTGATCCCCTCCCCCCAGATCATCACGGTCTGGGGGGCTCACACCATCAAAACTTGTTGATAAAGGCACTGGAGTGATATCCTGCCTCGTATTAATTGCAATTATATTAAGTAAGTGACATTCAGCTCAGTTATTTAATACGATTTTCATATTTTATTTCCAACCGTTTTCAGGGGAGCATTGATGCTGGCTTTTTTTAGTCGATCCATCTTACTTGGCATCATCACGGCCGTTGTTTTACTCGTCGCCATCCCTGAGTTACGTCATAAAGTTTTCACGGCACCAGACTCTCTGAGTACGGTAGAAACAAGCCAGAGCCAAATGTCATTTAATTATGCCGTTCGCCGGGCCTCACCTGCCGTCGTTAATATTTACAACCGCCGCTACAACGCAGAAGACCGCCTGAAATTAAGCACGCAAGGGTTAGGCTCCGGCGTTATTATGAGCGATAAAGGCTATATCGTGACGAACTATCACGTGGTTGCAGAAGCCGACCAAGTGATTGTTGCACTACAGGATGGGCGTTTTTTCACCGCCCAGCTGATTGGTAAAGATCGTCGTACCGATATTGCCGTCTTAAAAATTCAGGCTGATAACCTGCCCGTTATCCCATTAAACCCTAATTACCAACCGGCAGTGGGTGATGTGGTGTTAGCTATTGGTAACCCGTATAACCTTGGTCAAACCACGACCTACGGCATTATTTCGGCAACAGGTCGTTCAGGTATGAGCTTTGGTCGCCAGGATTTCCTGCAAACGGATGCCGCAATTAACGACGGCAACTCCGGTGGCGCACTGGTGAACGCCCGAGGAGAGCTGGTCGGTATTAACACGGCCTCATTTCAGCAGGCAACCGACATTGAGACCTATGGGATTTCTTTTGCTATTCCCTACGAGCTGACCCATAAAATCATGCAAAAGCTTATCGCTGATGGTCGCGTCATTCGCGGCTATATTGGTATTGACGGGCGAGACATTAATCCCGTGATGGCGCGCTTGTATGATGCCGACCAAATCAGCGGAATTATTGTAATGGGGATGGATCCGGAAGGGCCAGCCGCTAAATCCGGCTTCAAAATCCAAGATATACTGGTGGAAATTGATGGCAGGCCTGTCACCGACAAGCGTAATGTACTGGATATTGTGACGGAGATCCGCCCGGGCAGTACTGTTGAAATGAAGATTCTGCGCAATGGTGAACCCAAAATACTGTCTGTTTTGGTGTCTGATGAGCCTAACGGCTATTAATGTAGCGTTTACGTCTGGCTTTATGGCCTCGTCGCGATGGAATAAGAAGAATAGCAAAAAGCCTCGTCGTAACGAGGCTTTTTCTTGTTATCAACAAATCCGCCGTTCGCTTATTCGCTTTCGTTGATTCGCTTGATCTTCATGCCTAACGCACTGAATTTCTCTTCGATATGCTCGTAGCCACGGTCAATATGGTAGATACGATCAACAATCGTTTCACCTTCAGCGATGCTTCCTGCAATAACCAGACTTGCTGATGCACGTAAATCTGTCGCCATCACCTGGGCGCCGCTCAGGCCATCAGTATCACCGCAAATCACCGTGTTACCTTCGATCTCAGCATGCGCCCCCATCCGGATAAGCTCAGGGATGTGCATGAATCGATTTTCGAAAATGGTTTCAGTAATAATGCCAGTACCTTTTGCCACGAGGTTAAGCAGTGAAAATTGTGCCTGCATATCAGTCGGAAAACCCGGGTGCGGGGCGGTGCGGATATTTACCGCTTTCAACTCGCGATCAGTCATATCCAGACTGATCCAGTCATCACCCGTTTCAATTGCCGCCCCAGCTTCTTCAAGCTTAGCTAACACCGCTTCCAACAGTGAAGGCCGGGTATTTCGACAGGTAATCTTACCGCCAGATACCGCTGATGCAACCAGGAACGTACCGGTTTCGATACGGTCTGCAACGACTTCGTGGTAGCCACCACCTAAACGCTCAACACCTTCGATCGTGATGGTGTCGGTACCTGCGCCAGTCACTTTAGCACCCAGCACATTCAAAAAATCTGCCGTATCAACAATTTCAGGTTCACGTGCGGCATTTTCAATGACCGTCGTACCTTCCGCCAGCGTGGCTGCCGACATGATCGTCACGGTTGCACCGACACTGACCTTATCCATTACGATATGGGTGCCTTTTAAGCGACCATCGACGGAAGCTTTGACATAGCCTTCTTCCAGCGTAATTTTTGCTCCGAGCTGCTCAAGGCCATGAATGTGTAAGTCTACCGGACGGGCGCCAATCGCACAGCCACCCGGTAGCGATACCTGGCCCTGGCCAAAACGCGCAACCAATGGACCTAACGCCCAAATCGACGCACGCATGGTTTTTACCAGATCATACGGCGCACGAAACTCATTCACACCACTAGCATCAATATACACAGAGCCATTACGGGAAACTTTCACCCCTAAACGGCCCAGCAGCTCCATCGTGGTATCGATATCGCGCAACTTCGGAACATTCGCCACTTCAACGGGCTCTTCGGCCAGCAGCGAAGCAAATAATATCGGTAATGCTGCATTCTTGGCACCAGAAATGGAGACTTCGCCACTTAATGGGCCACCGCCCTGGATTTGAAACTTCTGCATCATTAACCTCTTAAGACAGCGACATTAGCTTTTTATCACGCGCCCACTCTTGTGGCGTGAATGTTTTAATGCTTAGCGCATGGATATCGTTAGCCGCAATATGTCCCATCAGAGGACCATAGATGGTTTGTTGTTTCTTCACGCGGCTCATGCCGTCAAACAGAGCACCCACTGCTATCACTTCATAGTGGCTGCCTTCACCTTTCACGATAACTTCATCGAGTTCTAAGGCTGTTTCCAGAATTTGTTTGATTTCAGAGATTTCCACAAGCTATCCTCTTTGCTGCTCATTTTATACAGGCAGCTAACATTGATTCTACATGGCTAAGGCGTAGCAAAGTTTTAAGCTGCTCCGGCACGTTTAACAGGGTGAAGTCACACCCCGTGCTGCTCAATTCTTGAGATAAATGAAGCAACATAACCATGCCTGCAGAGTCTACCCGAGCTAAGGCTGAAAGATCGAGCGTTACCTTAGAATCTTGTGGCATCCATTCACGTCTTTGCCGCCAAAAGTCCGGAACTGTGTCACGTTCTAACTCGCCTGACAAGCGATAATGGCCATTTCCCAGCACCTGCCATGCAATCTTTGGCTCACTCATCCGTCTTATCCTCCCGACGGATCGGCTTGGCTGCAAGATCTTTCAGACTTTGGGTAACCACATCCACGCCTTCAGTACGAAGTTGTCCACTCCATTCGCTCTGTTTGGTGGAAATCATACTGACGCCTTCAGCTATCATATCGAAGCACTGCCATTCATTGGTTTTCTTGTTTTTACGTAACTTGAAATCCAAACGGATCGGCGGGCGCTGCTTGTCCACAATTTCAACCCGAACCGAGACAATGGTACGATCGGCAGGAATGGCTTTTGGCGGTTCAACCTTAATATCCTGATCCGTATATTGGGTCAGCACCTGAGCATAAGAAGCCACCAGATAATGACTAAACGCATCTACAAACTCGTTGCGCTGCTTTGACGTAGTTTTCTTTAATTGCGGACCCAGTACTTTATAGGCGGCATAACGGATATTGATGTACGGCAGTAATTCATCTTTTACCACCGTGCGTAAATAGTCCGGGTTTCCTTGAATCACCGTTTGCTCAGACTTCAGACGGTCGAACGTTATCTGTGAAACTTTCTCGATCATCCGATAAGGTTCCGAGGTATCCACGGGGGAAGCGAGAGCAAATGTTGCATGAATAAACAGTGGCAGGCTTACCATCCACCATAATATGTATCGTGCTAATTTCATCATCTCACCTATTTATCACTATCGCCGTTCATGCTGTAAAGCACTTGGCCAATCATATCTTCCAGCACTAATGCCGACTTGGTGTCTTCAATCAGATCGCCATCTTCCAGCATGGCAATACCCTCATCCACAAAGCCCGGGCTTATGCCTAAGTATTGCTCACCCAGCAGCCCTGATGTGAGGATGGCAGCAGAACTGGTTTCAGGAAAATTCCCGTATTTTTTCTCGATCGCTAATGTCACAACCGGCGTAAAGGTTTCAGCATCCAGCGTGATAGCGGTCACGCTGCCGACAGAGACCCCGCCTACCTTGATCGGGGAGCGCACTTTCAGTCCCCCGATATTGTCAAACTGTGCTTTTAACGTATAGGTATCATTGCCCCCGATGTTCTGCACATCAGCGACTTTAAAAACAAGCACCAGCAAGGCTGCAATGCCAGCCAGAACAAACGATCCGACCCATAACTCTAATTTTTTATTCTGTTGCATCCGTTAATTCCCAAAAATCGATGAATGACCAAACAGCCTTTAGTTCCCAAACATTAAGGCCGTCAGTACAAAGTCTAATCCCAATACCGCGAGAGATGAGTTAACCACCGTTCGTGTGGTTGCCCGACTGATCCCCTCAGACGTCGGCACGGTGTCATAGCCATTAAACACCGCGATCCAGGTTATGGTTATGGCAAAGACCACCGCTTTAATAATACTGTTACCAATATCCTGCCCCAGCTCGACGGAAGACTGCATTACTGACCAGAAACTACCATAGTCAATACCCTTCCAGTCGACACCGACCAGTTGGCCGCCCCAGATACCTACGGCGCAAAAAATCAATGACAGCAGTGGCATCGAAATCACTCCCGCCCAGAAACGCGGGGCGATCACCCGGCGCAACGGGTCGACGGCCATCATTTCCAGACTGGAAAGCTGTTCTGTTGCTTTCATTAAGCCAATTTCAGCAGTAAGCGCTGAGCCGGCTCGTCCGGCAAACAACAAGGCCGTCACGACAGGGCCCAATTCACGTAGCAGCGACAAGGCAACCATCTGCCCGAGGCTGGTTTCAGCCCCAAAATCGATTAAGACAATGTAGCCCTGCAGGCTGAGTACCATACCGATAAACAATCCGGAAACCATAATGATGGCGACCGATAACACCCCGACCGAATACAATTGCTTCACCAATAGCGGAAACATTTTTCTCGGCTGAGGCTTACTTACCAATGCGCCATAAAGCTGTAACGTTGCGCGTCCGAAGAGCTGACATTTGTCGATCCCTCTCCGGCCCAGTCGCGCAATAAAATCAATAATCATGATTAGACTTGCCTTTTATTTTCAGCTAATACTTTTACTGCCAGCGCCAGTAAACAAATCTTGTTCCAATGGTTGGGCAGGGAAGTCAAATGGCACCGGGCCGTCTGCATCGCCATCAAGAAACTGGCGGACGCGAGGATCAGGATTGGCCTGAAGTTCATCAGGTGTACCACTGCCAATGATTTTACTGCCCGACAATAAATACACCCGATCGGCAATGCTCAGCACTTCAGGCACATCGTGGGAAACGATCACAGCTGTGATCCCTAACGCCTTATTCAGGCTGTCGATAAGTTTAACCAGGATCCCCATGGTGATCGGGTCCTGACCGACAAAAGGTTCGTCGAACATGATTAAATCTGGATCAAGCGCTATCGCCCGCGCCAGCGCAGCACGTCGTGCCATGCCGCCAGAGAGCTCATTAGGCATCAGCTCCGCAGCACCACGCAGCCCGACCGCCTCTAACTTCAGTAGCACTAAAGTACGCAGCAAGTCATCTGGTAAGTCTGTGTGCTCGCGAAGCGGATAGGCCACATTATCGAACACAGTCATATCGGTAAACAGTGCGCCAGACTGAAATAGCATGCTCATTTGTTTCCGTGCCACATAGAGCTCCCGGCTATTTAAGCGGGGAATATTCCATTGCTCAAACCAGACCTCCCCGCTATCCGGGGCTAACTGACCACCAATCAGGCGTAGCAAGGTGGTTTTCCCGATCCCTGATGGCCCCATAATGGCGGTAATCTGACCTCTAGGCACATCCAGGCTGACATCATCAAAGATCTTCCGTTCTCCTCGCGAGAACGTCAGGTTTTTTATTGAAACTAGCGTTTCAGTCGGCTCCATATCCATCCTGTCGGCCACTTTGGCCACCTCAACCTATTCCCGGTCAATATCCATGCATTAACAGGGATACAAACACATTCATCTCATTGACCTCTGCCGCGGCTTAGCTCGCCGTCATTGTTGTTAACAAAAATGTTTTCAACAACAGTCAATCTTTCAACAACAAAGGGATTCATCATTAATCAGAGCTGCCGATCATAAGTACATTATGCAACCGACTCAAGATACTAATTGTTAGTTTCTTGTTATTTCATCACTAAACGGCCAATTGCACGAACTTCGTTCTCTGATAACTGGTTGTCATCTTCTGCTCTGCAGCCCTATTATAATTTTCCTCGCTCAAGGATAACAGTTTTTTTGAACGCCGTTTCAATGAGCTCGTCTTTAGCCATGGCGATCCTTCACACGATTATGATTTGAGTAAAGAATGGCACAATAAATACCGGTATTGATAAGAATAGGTATTGCCCCAATCAATTAGTCACGGCTTTCCCTTCCCTTTTGTCTTGCTTACCGTCAAAATTACCCCCTCTTATATATGCCAATTGCATTTGCCAGCACACCATTCAATGCGGTGAGTTAATGTGATTGGAATAACAATCAAACTTTGTTTTAAAACTAAAGGGATAAGAATGCTCGAATCCATTGTGTTGCTGTGTATTGGTTTAGTGTTACTGGTATGGAGCGCAGATCGACTCGTTTTTGGTGCTGCCGCGCTAGCAAAAAATTTAGGTGTTACACCGCTGGTGATCGGTATGACCATCCTCGCGATGGGCTCATCGGCACCGGAAATGATGGTTTCGGCTACCGCTTCGCTGGCTGGAAAAACCGATACGGCTGTCGGTAATGTCCTGGGCTCGAACATCGCCAACATTGCGCTTATCCTGGGCCTGACCGCACTGATCAAACCGCTGTCCATCAGCTCTGCAATCATTCGTCGGGAATTACCGCTGATGCTGGCTGTTACCTTAATCGCCGGTTTCCTGCTATGGGATAACTACCTGGGCTTCAGGGAAGGTGTATTACTGGTCGTCTTATTCGTTTTCTTCCTGCTGGCGATGTTAAAAATCAGCCGCAAAGCCCAACAGGCTGGCGATCCGTTAACAAATGAACAAGAATCAGAAATCCCGGAAGGCGTCAGTAACAGAGCCGCTACGGTCTGGATCATCGTCGGGCTGCTACTGCTCCCTTATGCTGCCAGTATGCTGGTCGACTCGGCAGTGACCATTGCCAAGTTCTTCGGTATGAGTGATTTAATTATCGGCCTGACGATTATTGCCATCGGTACCAGCTTACCGGAACTTGCCGCTTCGATTGCCAGCATCTTCAAAGGTGAAGATGACATGGCGGTCGGCAATATTATCGGCTCAAATGTATTCAACATTCTGGCTGTTATGGGGATCCCGGGCTTACTGAACCCGTCAGTGATCAGCCCGCTGGCAATGGGTCGCGACTTCTACGTTATGCTGGGGGTTTCAATCTTATTGCTCTGTATGGCTCTTGGAAAACGTCGTCGTATCAACCGCATAGAAGGTGGCGCGCTGGTTTCTTGTTTTATCGCCTATCAGTTCTATCTGTTTTATAATCTCGCGGCCTAACGGAGACCAATGTCATGTCAGAGAAGTTTGATTTTTGCGCTCATGGTCGCAAAGTCCTTGAAATTGAAGTAGAAGCACTGCAGCAAATTACGCAATACATTAACGGTAGCTTTACCCAGGCGTGTGAGCTTATTTTGAACTGCCGCGGTAAAGTGATTGTAATGGGGATGGGTAAATCCGGTCATATCGGCAATAAAATTGCGGCGACACTCGCCAGCACCGGGACCCCGTCCTTCTTCGTCCACCCTGGTGAAGCCAGCCATGGCGACTTAGGAATGATAGAAAAAGATGATGTCGTCCTGGCGATTTCAAACTCCGGGGAAGCATCTGAGATCCTCGCCCTGTTACCGGTTATTAAACGCCTGGGCATTCCTCTGATCAGCATGACCGGAAAACCAGAATCGAGCATGGCAAAACTGTCGCAAATCCACCTCCAGATCACCGTGGCGACAGAGGCATGCCCGCTGAACCTGGCACCGACCTCCAGTACGACTGCAACGCTGGTGATGGGCGATGCGCTGGCAATAGCGCTAATGGAAGCACGCGGTTTTACCGCCAATGATTTTGCGCTTTCTCACCCAGGCGGCGCATTGGGCCGTAAGCTGCTGCTACGTATCTCTGATGTCATGCACACCGGTGACTTGCTACCTCTTATCGAAGAGCAGGCCACAATTAAGGATGCGCTGCTGGAAGTATCGCGAAAAGGATTAGGCATGACAGCCATTGTCGACAGCCAACAGCAGCTAACGGGTATTTTTACCGATGGTGACTTACGCCGTTTGCTCGATAACCGCATTGATATTCACAATACCCCGATCGGCGAAGTCATGACTCGCAATCCGTCGACCATTGCCGCGAACCTGCTTGCAGCAGAAGGCTTGAAGCTGATGGAAGATAAAAAGATCAACGGCTTACTAGTGACTGACCAAGGGCGTCTGGTCGGCGCATTGAATATGCATGACCTGCTTAAAGCTGGGGTAATGTAATGACAGAACAAGTAGAAACTATTTACGGTCCTGTCTGTCAAACTACTTATCAGTGTGCTAAAAATATCCGCTTACTGATTTGTGATGTTGACGGTGTATTCTCTGACGGCCGTATTTACATGGGAAATGACGGCGAAGAACTCAAGACCTTTCATACCCGTGATGGTTACGGCATCAAATCGCTGATGAGTGCAGGCGTTGAAATCGCTATCATTACCGGTCGTAAATCAGCCATTGTCGAAAACCGGATGGCTGCACTGGGCATTAAACATGTGTACCAGGGACAAGACAATAAAGTCGCCGCTTACCAGGATATTGTTGAGAATCTGGCGATCCCGGCAGAACAGACCGCTTACATTGGCGATGATCTGATTGACTGGCCCGTGATGGAAAAAGTGGGATTATCTGTTTGTGTTGCAGATGGTCACCCACTACTGGCGCAACGGGCTGATCTGGTAACCCGGATCCAAGGTGGCTATGGTGCCGTACGTGAAGTGTGCGATTTAATCCTCGAAGCCAAAGGCGAACTAGACAAACATAAAGGGTTAAGTATATGACCTTAAAAAGGCTACTCTATGCACTGCTACTGATCATTTGTGCATGGACTGGCTACTACTTGCTAGAAAAAAACTGGCAAGCAGATATACAGGTAGAACCCGATACAGAAAAACCGCTGTTTACTGGTAGCATGGTCTCCAATACGGCATTTACTGAGTCTGGTATACGCAGTTATCAAATTGATTCAGACCATTTAGAACACTTTAGCAAAAGTGGCGATACCAACTTTGTTAAACCCGTGCTCTGGGTATATCGTAATGGTGAAAATACCGAATGGCGCATCAGTTCAAATACCGCCAGACTGGATAAAAACCAGGTACTGAAAATGACGGGTAACGTGCGTATTTTTAACTTACTGCCAGAATCGGCCATCAAAGTTATGCAAACTGACAATTTACGACTTGACTTGATCAGCAAAGATTTTGATACACAAGATCATGTTGTAATTACCGGATCCGCCTTCCAAAATGAAGGGACGGGGATGAAAGGTAATATGGACCGCAGTGTGGCGACCTTATTGAAGAATGTAAAAGGTAGATATGAAGCTTTATAAGATCACTAGCCTGCTGTGCCTGTGTATCAGCGCATCAAGCTGGGCATTAAGTAATGACACAGAGCAGCCTATTTATATCGACTCAAACAGCCAAGAGCTTGATATTCAGAAAAATATTGTCACCTTCACTGGCAACGTCGTTCTCCGTCAGGGCAGTATTGATATTCGTGCCGACAAAGTTGTCGTCACCCGCCCGAATGGTCAGGAAGGAAAAGAGACCATCGACGCTTACGGTAAGCCGGCAACCTTTCATCAGATCATGGATAACGGCAAGCCCATTGATGGTGCAGCCCTTAAAATGCGCTATGAGACCGCCACAGAATTCTTAAAAATGACCGATGAAGCGATCCTGATCCAAGATGGCAGTGAAATTCAGGGCAAAATCATCAGTTATAAAATTGATGAACAAAAACTGGTTGCAGAAAGTGGCAAGAAGAAACGTGTCACGACCATTCTGCAACCAAACCAATTGAATAGTAACAAGAAATAAGCGACGCGCATGGCAAAGCTAAAAGCAGAACACCTGGCCAAAAGTTATAACGGCCGAAAAGTCGTCTCGGATGTAAGCCTTGAAGTAGAATCAGGCAAGATTGTCGGGTTACTCGGGCCAAACGGTGCGGGCAAAACCACCTCTTTTTACATGATTGTAGGCTTAGTCGCACGCGATGAAGGCCAAATCACGATTGATGGTGTCGATATCAGCTTACAGCCAATGCACAACCGTTCACGAATGGGTATCGGCTATTTACCGCAAGAAGCCTCAATCTTCCGTCGCCTGAGCGTTCACGACAACCTGATGGCAGTCCTGCAAACCCGCAAGGAGCTAACCAAAGAACAGCGCCAGGATAAGCTGGAAGATTTATTGGATGAATTCAACATTCAGCACATTCGTAACAGCTTAGGTATGGCATTATCCGGTGGTGAGCGCCGGCGGGTAGAGATCGCACGTGCGTTAGCGGCTAACCCAAAATTCATTCTTCTTGATGAACCTTTCGCCGGGGTAGACCCAATATCTGTGATCGACATCAAAAAGATCATTGAACATTTACGCGATCGTGGGCTTGGTGTCCTAATTACCGATCATAATGTTCGAGAGACACTGGATGTGTGTGAACATGCCTACATTGTCAGTCAGGGGCAATTGATTGCTCATGGCACACCATCTGATGTATTAAATGATGAACATGTAAAACGCGTCTATCTGGGTGACCAGTTCCGTCTATAGTTATAAATAGGGACGAACTAAAGGCAAGAGGCTTTGTACCTGGTACGAAAAGCCCGACACTCAGCTCCACGCACAAAACAATAATGACAAGGTGCATAAACACGAATGAAAACCTCGCTCCAGCTTAAGCTAGGCCAACAATTGGCAATGACGCCACAATTGCAACAAGCCATCCGCTTGTTGCAGTTATCTAGCTTGGATCTTCAGCAAGAGATCCAGGAAGCCTTAGACGGAAATCCATTGCTGGAACTCGAGGAAAGCCCCAATGACACCGAGTCATCAACCGATGACAAAGCCAGTGAGTCGGCAAGTGTTGAGCTTACCGCTTCAGAACAGACATCATCAGAAAACACCGCTTCAGACAATGAGCAAAACGAACCTGAACCGTTCGACACCTCAGAAGCCATAGAACAACATGAAATGCCAGATGAGCTCCCGGTAGATACCACCTGGGACGACGTCTACAGTGCCGGCACCGGCAGTACCGGCATCGCGATGGACGATGAAATGCCGATCTATCAGGGGGAAACGACCGAATCGCTGCAGGATTATCTGATGTGGCAGGTTCATCTGACGCCGTTTAGTGAAACAGATGTCGCCATTGCTACCGCCATCATCGATGCGGTTGATGACAAAGGCTACCTGACTTGTTCTGCCGAAGAGATTCAAGAGAGTATGGGCGACGACGAGGTCGAACTTGACGAAGTCGAAGCCGTACTAAAACGCGTACAACAGTTTGACCCGCTCGGTGTGGCATCTCGCAATTTACAAGAATGCCTGTTGCTCCAGCTCGCCACTTACCCCGATGATACGCCATGGCTGGCTGAAGCCAAGATGCTGTTAAAAGATCATATCGGCCTGCTCGCAAACCGGGATTATCGGCAATTAATGCGCGATACCAAATTAAAAGAGCCTGATCTCAAGTCAGTCATGCAGCTGATCCATGGCTTAGACCCGCGTCCGGGCAACCGGGCCGTACCATCAGAAACAGAATATGTTATTCCCGATGTTTCGGTGTTTAAAGATCATGGGAAATGGATCGTTACCGTCAACCCTGACAGCGTGCCACGAATTCGTGTTAACCAGCAATACGCGGCCTTGAGCAAGAGCACGCAGAACAGTGCTGACAGTCAGTTTATTCGTACCCATTTACAAGATGCTAAGTGGCTGATAAAAAGTTTAGAAAGCCGTAACGAAACCCTGCTAAAAGTTGCCCGCTGTATTGTTGAACACCAGCAAGACTTCTTTGACTACGGCGAAGAATCGATGAAACCTATGGTGCTTAATGATATTGCGCTTGCCGTCGAGATGCATGAATCCACTATTTCGCGTGTCACAACCCAGAAATACATGCATACTCCACGCGGTATATTTGAATTGAAATACTTCTTCTCAAGTCACGTTAGTACGGATAACGGTGGTGAATGCTCATCAACCGCAATCCGGGCACTAGTGAAGAAACTGGTTGCTACTGAAAATCAAGCTAAGCCACTAAGTGATAGCAAGATTGCTACGTTATTGGCGGAACAGGGGATCATGGTTGCAAGGCGAACAATTGCAAAGTACCGTGAATCTCTAGCCATTCCGCCATCTAATCAGCGAAAACGTCTGATTTAATCAGATGCCAACAGAAGGAAGATGTCTATGCAAATCAATCTCACTGGGCACCATGTTGAAATTACCCAATCACTTCGTGATTACGTCACCACTAAGTTCGACAAACTAGAGCGCTTTTTCGATAAAATTAATAATGTTCATGTGATTTTGAACGTAGATAAATTACAGCAAGGGGCAGAAGCGACCTTACACATCAATAATGGTGAAATTCACGCCAGAGCGGATTCTGAAAATATGTATGCCGCTATCGACGCATTGACGGATAAACTCGTACGTCAATTAAACAAACACAAAAATAAACTCAATAGTCACTAACCATGCACCTGAGTACCGTATTAAGCCTGGACTGCACGAAAAGTGCAGTCCACTGCTCCAGCAAAAAACGCGCCCTTGAAATTATCAGCGAGATTGCGGCTGAACACTTAGATCAAAATCCACACCCCCTATTTGAATGCATGCTAAATCGCGAGAAAATGGGCAGTACAGGAATTGGCAATGGCATCGCAATCCCTCATGGGCGGATCAATAACAGTGATCAGGCCGTCGCTATACTGATCCAGTGTCAGGATCCCATCCAGTTCGACGCCATCGATAACCAGCCCGTTGATCTGCTTTTTGCCCTGCTCGTGCCTGATGCACAATGCCAAGAGCACTTAAAAACCTTGTCCAGCATGGCTGAAAAGCTCAGCAATAAACACGTTTGTAAGCAATTACGTACCGCTAAAAGCGACGAAGAGCTTTATCAAATAATGACCGATGAATCATAGTCTTGTAAGTTACCCCCTAGTATTTGAGGTATGTCTGCCATGATGTTAATGGTCGTAAGTGGTCGTTCCGGATCCGGCAAATCAGTCGCTCTGCGCGTACTGGAAGATCTCGGCTACTACTGTGTAGATAATCTGCCGGTTAACCTGTTGCCGCAATTTATTCGCACCGTCGAAAATTACCAGCAAGATATTGCGGTCAGCATTGACGTCCGTAACATGCCAACAGCGCCGGGTGAGATCCAGAAAACCCTTGATTCGCTCAGTGACCAGATCGACGTCAACGTAATTTTCCTCGATGCCGATGACAAAGAACTGGTAAAACGCTATAGCGAAACTCGTCGTCTGCACCCGCTTTCAAAACAAAACATGAGCTTAGAACAAGCCATTCAATCGGAAAGCACGATTATGGCCGAGCTTAAAGAACATGCGGATCTGGTGATTGATACCACCAACAAATCCATTCATGACCTGAGTGAAACGGTACGATCAAGAGTACTTGGCCGTGATTCGCGGGAGCTGATCCTGGTATTTGAATCTTTCGGTTTTAAGCATGGTTTACCAACAGATGCTGATTATGTGTTTGATGTCCGCTTCCTGCCTAATCCGCATTGGGTACCCGAACTGAAACCACAGACAGGGCTGGATCAAGGCGTCAAAGAATACTTAGCCGGCCATACCGAAGTGACCCAGCTTATCTATCAAATCCGTAATTTTATTGAAACCTGGCTACCGCTGCTGGAAAAGAACAATCGCAGCTATGTCACGGTCGCTATCGGGTGTACCGGCGGTCAGCACCGCTCTGTCTATGTCGCCCAGCAACTGGCCGATCATTTTCAGCATAGCGGCCAGCAAGTACAGATCCGCCATCGTACGTTAGAAGGCAAGTCATGACATTCCTGAGCCGAGAGCTGTTTATCAAAAACCGGTTAGGACTGCACGCCAGAGCGGCAGTCAAACTGGTAGAATTAGCACAGAGCTTTGAATCCACCGTGACTATCAGTAACGACGAGAAAAATGCAACGGCTGACAGTGTCATGGGGTTATTAATGCTGGAGTCTGCACAGGGGCAGCAGGTGAGAGTCAGTGCCAAAGGTAATGACGCCCAAAAGGCATTGGATGCCGTGACCGCATTGATTGAAGCGGGCTTTGATGAAGAAAACTAATTGGTATAATAGCTAAATTCACAAATATACCGATAACATGAGGTGATTATGGCTGAGATGCTCTCGATCTGCGGCCATAATCCTATTTCCCCATAACCGATACCCTTCAGCCATCTATTATACTAATTGAGACAATTATCCCGATTGGTATTAAATATGCTTTTCCTGTCAGATCTGGCGGGACAACCACCTTACTATTACGTTAAAATTCATCCGTTAAAGTTTCTGCGTTAAATTTATTGCGCCATCAAACCACAAGGTCCCATGCCTATGGCGGATGTCTTAGAACAAGATCAGACCCATCAAACGCTACAAGAAGTCAACAAAGCCCTGGAAAATGGGATGTTTGTCCATGTACGCCGTATGCTTCAGGAAATGGAGCCGGAGGACATTGCACACCTGTTGGAAGCCTCTCCGCCAAAAGAGCGCCAGGTATTATGGCAGCTCACCGATCCGGAAGAGCAAGGTGAGATTCTTGATGAGCTTTCTGAAGATGTAAAAGACGGCATCGTCTCGCAAATGGACCCAGGGAAACTGGCGGCCGTTACCGAGGGGATGGAAAGTGATGACGTCGCCTACGTTCTGCGTAGCCTGCCTGATGAGCGGTATCAGGAAGTACTGGCACAGATGGATGCCACCGATCGCCATCGGATTGAAAAAGCCCTCGCCTACCCGGAAGAAACCGCCGGTGGGATAATGAGTACCGACTTCATCACAATCCGTGGTGATGTCACCGCCGACGTGGTATTGCGTTACCTGCGTATGAAAGGTGAATTGCCTGAAGCCACCGATGCCCTTTACGTGGTCGACCAAAATGAACAGTTAATTGGTCACCTTTCACTGGCGGCGCTGATCACCGCCCAACCTGATGTCGAAATCCATGACGTGATGGAGGATGCCGATGAAGCGATCCCCGTAGATATGGATGACGGTGAAATCGCCAACCTGTTTGAACGACGCAATTGGCTATCAGCCCCGGTTGTGGATACCAATAACCATCTGGTCGGTCGTATCACCATTGACGACGTCGTCGATATTATTCGTGAAGATGCCGAGCACTCAATGATGAGCATGGCGGGTCTGGATGATGATGAAGATACCTTTGCCCCAGTAATGAAGTCAGCCCGACGCCGGAGTATCTGGCTCGGGGTGAATGTTCTGGCCGCGCTGGCTGCCGCCTCTGTCTCGAACCTTTTTGAAGAAACGTTAGATCAAATGGCAGCCATTGCGATTTTAATGACCATTGTGCCATCGATGGGCGGGGTGGCCGGAAACCAAACCGTCGCTCTGGTTATTCGCGGTTTAGCTGTCGGTCATATCGGTGAGTCGAACACCCGCTGGCTGCTCAGTAAGGAAGCTCGGGTGGGCCTGATTAACGGCCTGTTGTGGGCATTCATTATTGGGGGGGTTGTTGTCGTCTGGAAGGGCAACCTGGTTCTCGGTGCGATCATTGCCGGCGCCATGCTGACCAACCTGTTAGTGGCAGGTATTGCCGGTGTCACGATCCCGGTTATGCTCAAGAAGTTTAATATAGATCCGGCACTGGCTGGCGGCATGGCGCTGACAACCATTACCGATATCGTCGGCTTATCGGTCTTCCTCGGATTAGCGACGATATTTTTGATCTAGAGTTGTGAGTTATTCGTTTCGAGTCGCGAGAAATAAAAAAGCGAGAGCCTTGGCTCTCGCTTTTTTGTTTTAGGCTATGGGCCTTGCAAGCAGGGTTCAGTCACCTCAACCTAGGACCGGCACAGCTCTTACTCGCCGGCGATTTTCATCGTATCGAGCAGGATTGATCCGGTCAGGATCTGACTCCGTGTTTCGGTATCAGTACCAATTGCGACGATATTTTTCATCATATCTTTAAGGTTGCCGGCAATCGTAATTTCACTTACCGGGTATTGGATTTCGCCATTTTCAACCCAGAAGCCAGCGGCACCACGGGAATAGTCGCCATTAACGATATTGACCCCTTGCCCCATCAGTTCAGTCACCAGCAGCCCGCGATCCATTTTCTTCAGCATTTGGGCAAAACTTTCACCCGTCGATTTGACCAGCCAGTTATGGATACCACCGGCATGACCGGTTGGCTGGCGGCCCATTTTACGTGCCGCATAGCTGGTCATCAGGTAGGTTTGCAACACGCCGTCTTTGATAATTTCCAGATCGCGTGTCGCCAAGCCTTCGCTATCAAATGGCGTACTTGCCATTCCCCGTAAAATATGTGGTCGCTCACTGATATTCAGCCAGTCAGGGAAAATTTGCTCACCCAGTGAATCTAACAGGAAAGACGACTTGCGGTACAAATTCGAACCGCTGATCCCCATCACCAGGTGGCCAAACAGGCCTGTCGCAATATCTGCGGCAAACATGATGGGAGCTTCACGGGTTGACAGTTTCTGCGCATCAACACGACCAACGGTACGCTCGGCAGCATGCCGGCCGACACGTTCCGGCGTCCAGAGATCAGAGGCAACGCGCGAGGTGGTGTAGCTGTAGTCACGCTCCATCTCACCGTTTTTGCCCTCTGCAATCACACAGCAGCTGGTACTGTGGCGACTGGATGCATAACTGGCTAACATGCCATGGCTGTTACCATAAACACGCACGCCATAATGGCTATCATAGCTTGCACCATCGCTCTGTTTAACCCGAGGGTCAAAATCCAGTGCGGCTTGCTCTGCTGCAATGGCAATTGAAGCGGCGTGATCCGGCTCGGGTTCATCGGGGTGGAACAGATCTAGATCCGGAATATCTTTCGCCATCAGCTCTGCAGGTGCAGGGCCCGCAAAAGGATCTTCAGACGTGTAGTGGGCAATATCCAATGCCGCTGCGACGGTTTGCGCAATGGCCTGCTCACTGAGATCCGACGTCGAGGCGCTGCCTTTTCGCTGACCGCGATAGACGGTAATACCCAGTGCGCCATCACTATTAAATTCCACGTTTTCTACCTCACACATTAAGGTAGAAACACTGATCCCCGTGGTTTTATTAATAGCAACTTCAGCAGCATCCGCTTGTTTGCCTGCGAGTTCTAAAGCCCTCGCGACCGCAGCTTCCAGCTCTACGCGCTGCTGTGCGACCTGTTCTCTTACGTCCATACAATCACTTTATCTGGGTTTGATACTTATAGGATAACATCGCAAGTGAGGAATTTACGCCCAAAATCGTTATTAAACTGATAAAATAGATTGATTAGCATTTTTAGTGAGCCTGTTATGAGCCGTAAAAACAAAAAAGCCCCATGGGAAGAGGAAGAAGAGATCATCTGGGTAAGTAAATCCGAGATGAAACGTGACATGGATGCGTTACAAAAACTGGGAGAAGAGCTTGTTGCTTTGACACCGAATGGATTGGCAAAAATACCGCTTGATGAAGAATTGTTGTCTTCCATCAAAGATGCGCAACGCTTTAAAAATGAAGCTCGCCGTCGTCAACTTCAATACATCGGCAAAGTAATGCGTTCTATTGATATTGAACCTATTCAGGCGGCACTTGATAAGCTCAATAACAAGCATTCGCAGCAAACTGTAGCGCTTAAGAAGCTTGAGCAAAAACGCGATCGGCTAATCGAAAATGGCGACAGCATGATCAATGCGATTATGGTTGATCACCCTGAAGCAGACCGTCAGCACTTACGCCAGCTCGTGCGCCAGGCAAACAAAGAAAAGGCCCAGAGTAAGCCACCGAAGGCCTACCGTGAAATCTTCCAGTACCTGAAAGAGCTGTACCTCGAAAACTAAAGGCTGCAATGCAAGCTGACAGTAATCGCTATAAAGCAATAATAAAAACGCCAGTAAATTGCTGGCGTTTTTGTATCAATTTCACTTGATACACGTAGGGCCTGTTTATCTTTCAACATAATTATTAATAGTTGAAGCACCTAAACATGTCATCCCGGAATCGAGGAACGAGATATCCGGGATCCAGCTTTAACCATGTGCGCCTTAGATTCCGTATAAGTTCGTTCCTCACTTTACGGAATGACGACGTTTGGTGGCTGAACTCATCAAAATTTCTTTGATGAAGTACTACTCGGTGCCGCCAACCGTCATAGCATCAATTTTTAAGGTCGGCTGGCCCACACCAACCGGGACGCTCTGACCCGCTTTGCCACAAACCCCAACGCCCAGGTCGATATTGAGATCGTTACCCACCATCGACACCTGCTGCATCGCTTCAATGCCGTTCCCAATCAAGGTTGCCCCTTTAATTGGCCGAGTCACCTTACCGTTTTCAATCAGGTAAGCTTCTGAGGCAGAGAACACAAATTTACCAGAGGTAATATCAACCTGGCCACCACCAAAATTAGGCGCGTAAATACCCCGCTTAACACTGGCAATGATTTCTTCCGGCGTGTGCTCTCCCGGCAGCATATAAGTGTTCGTCATACGAGGCATCGGCAGGTGGGCATAAGACTCTCGACGACCGTTACCCGTTGGTGCAACCCCCATCAGGCGCGCATTCAGCTTATCCTGCATGTAGCCTTTCAGCTTGCCGCCTTCCACCAGTACGTTGTATTGGCCCGGGGTACCTTCATCATCAATATTAACCGAACCACGGCGGTTAACTAACGTACCGTCATCAACAATCGTACACAGCGGTGATGTTACCTGCTGTCCCATCTGACCAGAGAACATTGAAGAGCCCTTGCGGTTAAAGTCACCCTCCAAACCATGGCCAACAGCTTCGTGCAATAACACACCCGGCCAGCCTGAACCCAATACGACGGGCATCGTGCCAGCAGGGGCTGCGTCGGCATCCACATTCACCAGCGCCTGGCGAATAGCTTCATCTGCATAACCCAGCGCGACTTTCTGACCATTTTCTTCACTCAGGAAGTGCTCATAACCATAACGGCCGCCGCCGCCTGCGCTGCCTCGCTCGCGCTTATCGCCCTTTTCTACCAGCACACTGATAGACAACCGCACTAAGGGGCGAATATCGGCGGCATAGGTACCGTCAATAGCCGCCACCAGCACTTGCTCATAAACACCGTTGATACTGACCGAGACTTCCTTTATCAATGGCTCTTTGGCGCGAATATATCGGTCGATCTCTTCAAGCAACGCAATTTTCTGGAACTTATCAAGGCTGCCAAGCGGATCGATCGGTGCATAAATGCCTGATGGCGTGATCGGGCTGAAAGCCTTAACACTGGCATTGCCGCCCTGGCGAACAATGCCGCGGGCTGCTTTGGCACTTTGGGTTAGTGCTAGCTGGTTGATCTGATCTGAATAAGCGAAGCCGGTTTTTTCTCCGGCAACCGCTCGCACCCCAACACCGCGATCAATATTGAATGAGCCATCCTTGATAATACTGTCTTCCAGTACTAGCGATTCATGCCAGCAGGACTGAAAATAGATATCAGCATAGTCAACGTCTCGGGCCGCTATCATTCCTAAGATATTATGAAGCTCATCACGCCCTAACCCTGATTGGGCTAGCATGGTCTTTTCTACAGTATTCAGGGTCATTTATTCTGCTCTTGTAATTTATCGCTGGTGCACACTAAAACGTGCGTGCTGATCCAACGGCATATTGGTTCGGATTGTCTGGTTCAGACCTAAATCGATATCAGCAGTCAGCACCCCTGTACCTTGCTGCTGACAAGCCACAATTTGTCCCCAGGGATCGACTATCATCGAATGTCCCCAGGTTTCCCGGCCTTCATTATGTTCGCCCCATTGCGCTGCCGCAACAACCCAGCACTGGGTTTCTACCGCCCGCGCACGCAATAGTACGTCCCAGTGGGCTTTCCCGGTCACTTTCGTAAATGCCGCTGGTATCACGATAATATCGGCCCCTTGCTCTCTCAGAGCTGTATATAGCTGAGGGAAACGCACATCATAACAGATCGACAAGCCAATATTGCCAAAGGGGGTGGAGACAACTTTTACTTCATTGCCAGCCTTGAAGGTATCTGATTCGCGATAGCTGTGGTGCTGATCTGCCACTTCAACATCAAACATATGGAGTTTGTTGTAATGCGCCTGACACTGTCCCTGATCATCAAACAGCAACGTGGTGGCCGTCATGGTGCCATCCGGCTGGCGGATCGGCATCGATCCGATTAGCAACCAGATCCCCAGCTGCTTCGCCATACCGGCCAGCTCAGTTTGTAACGGCCCGTCACCCAGCAGTTCTGCATGGCGCTGATAATCCTGTTGCGAGCCAAACACCAGGGTATTTTCCGGCGTTAAGACTAACCGTGCTCCTTGCAATTGCAGCCCTTTAAGCTTTTTCTTAAGCTTACGAAGGTTAACCTCAGGATCAGAACCTGAATTCATCTGTACTACACCGACTTTTGCCATGACCTACTCCCTGATCCAAACTCTTCAATTCTCGTTAGTCGTTCTTATTTTGAAGGTATTGATGCCTTCTGTTATTACGCACTGGCGTTACTACTCCTCAACGGACTCAGACAGCGTATACTCACCTTTAAATCGCGAACGCTCAGTAACCGTTGGCGATTCAATGGGCCCTTTTACGATATAATTGATCTGGGTAAAGACATCCACCACCGGTGACAGAGCCGTTGAAATGGCAAACACAAGAACCGCGGTTTGCGGGGCTACCGCAAAAGCCGTTAACACCGGAATACCCGATGTAAAATCAGGGATGAACTTCACCCGAGCATCGACGGTCTCATTGACAAGATTAGCAGTTCCCTGGATAAACATATCCCCTGCCAAGGTCTCCATCTCGATGTTCTCACTTTTAAAAATGCCCTTGGTGATCTTGCCGGAACCTTTGATGTAGTTAAATGCTAATCCGTCATCAAATACCCCGGAGAAATCCAGTTGCATCTTACGCAGAATCGAATCAATACTGAATAAGCCCAGTAAACGCCCGGCACCTCCCACCTCGCTGATGATCCCTTTACCCATATCGGTCTTCAATTCACCGGTTAAGGTTTCCCGGTGTATCGCCCAGGGTGCACCTTGCCACTGAATAGAGGCATAACTGCTGAATGAGGCATCCTGAATCCCCCCGGAGATACCAAACCTCCCCATCAGATCAGAACTATTTTCTCCTTCAATATCAAAGGCAATTTGGGTTTCATTCTGAACACCGTCTAATGTCCAGTGGCCATCAAGATTCAGTGCCGTTGTTCCCGAATCCACTTCCAGATTCTGTAACACTAAGGTGTTCTCGTCCCGGTACAACTTTCCAGACACTTTACCTAACCGGTATCCTTGCAACCAGGCATCCTGGATTTGCAGATCAATGTCAGGCATATGGGCCATCATGCTACGGTCAAAATCCGTCGCAGGTGGCGCATCCTGCTGTGGCACATATTTCTGTTGCGGCCGCTGCTGATCTACTGGTTGCAAAGCATCAATATTTAGATGCATTTTCTCCAGCGCAACATTGATCGGACCAGCTTGTGGCCAGAACGCCTCACCTGTCAGCTCACGACTGCCAAGGATAAAATGCCACTGCTGCTGCTTTTTTCGCACCGCTAACGAAACATCGTTCCAATCTAAGGTTGCCAGTTTAAGTTTTTTGATCTGAGCATTTATACGGGTAGGCGTCGGCAGCTCCGGGAAGGTACTGACTTCGCCTTTTTTCGTTGCTTCTCGTGTGCTGTCTACCACTTCATTAACAACATCAATCCACTCATCACCATCAAACTTATCGCTGTTAATCCGTACTCCATGCCCTTTCAATGGCTGCTTACGTAGCGCACCTTCACCGATATTCAGCAAGCTGCTCTGAATAACCAACCGTTCCGGTTGTAAGTTAATCTGAGCCTGATAATTGGCATCCGGTACAATAATATGTCCCGCCAGTAACTCGGCATTTCCAGAGGCATTAACCGTCGCAAACTGAGTCGATGAGGGTGATAACGGGTGTCGCAGCGGATAAGGCAGCTGGCTATTAATCTGCCCGAGCGCTGCTTTCAGCGCGACATCATAATTAAAGCCGGTATCATGTAAGCTGATCCCTACGGTTGCCTGCCATTCACTGCGACCAGAAACATGTTTCAACAAGGGATCATTGAGTTGCTGCTGAAGTGGCGCGACCTGCCAGTCCCCCGCCAAATCAATATCCACCTGATACCCCGTATCAACACTGTTGCCGTTAAAGCCGAATGTCACCGGCTGAGCCAGCAACATCCCCTTAATGTCCTTCGCATTAATAATATCGTTATCAAAACTCAACTGACCATTAACCTGGTCGAGTTGTATCGGCGGGGTGTCTATCGCAAGTTGATTATCAGCAAGACTGGCCTTGCCCCAGGCGCGGACCTCACTGCCGTCGAATGGGATATCCAACTGAAAACGTGAACTTACCGGTCCGCTCACCTGTACGGTAGTCAGCGCCGCCCCGACGGAATCCACCAACGGAGTCGACATCATATAGTCGCGGACATCTCCGCCTTGGGCTGCTACATCAATATCTAATTTCAGGTGACCGCCAGCACTCAGCTCTGCCGCCCCCGTCACCCGGGATGCGGTTACTCCCATGGTTTGAGCATGGCGAGAATCGAGATACATCAAGTCATTTTCAAATAACAAATCAAGTTGCAAATCCGTCAGTAACGGCCAGTTGGTATCAAAACTGAATTTTGCTTTTTCCAGCGGCACATTGGCCTGGAATACCCCCGCATGATTGCTATAGGGAAAATCAGCCAACTCGCCATACCAAAGCAATTGTGCGCCTTGCGCCTGACCGCCTCGAATTGCCGCCGACAGATAATCCGTCAGATCTCGCCCCAAGGCTAAGGTAGGTAAATAGCGCCAGGTTTCACCGGCATTGCTAATAGAAGCCTCACCATAAAACGATAACCAGGCGGGTTGCTGGGCCGGAAAATCAAGACGGAATTCGCCATTGGCTTTGAGATGCGGTGTCGCCACCTGTAATTTGTCGCTCCATAAGCGCCAGCCTTGCTCATTCACTTGCCAGTAGGCCGTTACTTCACCGCTGTCAATATTCAGGGGGGCCTGGAATACATTGCCATAAGGCAAGTGATCGTCGTGTAAACTCAGTACGGCTTTGCCTGAGGTCATATCCCCTGCAATAGTGGCATCCAGCTTATGCACTTCAGGCAACAGCTCCCATTGCTGCATTCCGAATTGTTGCAGCTGCGCTGAAAATTGCGGTGACTGATCCTGCTTGCTTGCAATGCGAAGATCTGACAATTTTCCCGTCGGCTGAAGAGCCTTCAACATCGAAGACAAGCTATTGTCTGCCGGAAGAAAACTGAAAAATGGCATCAGACGTTCCAGCTCAACCGTGCTAACGGCAAGCTGCCACTCCTCGGGTTGCCACTGGGCAGCAATATCAAACTTAGGCCATAGCACCTTATCGGTTTGTATTCTCAGCTGATCACTGTCAATGCGCCAGACCGTTTGACCTTGCGGCAGAAAGTGCGGAGTCAATGCGAGCAGGCCTTGTTGTACCCTGAACTCATGTGTTTTCTCGCCGGCTTGCCATCGCACATAGCTGTCTTTCAGACTGACCCGGCTATTGGTGATCTGGCCGTCTAACAGATCCAACCACACCTCAAAATCGAGATCACTGGCGGTAATATCTGTCACACCAGACAGTCTTTTATTCAGCCAGGGAGTCATGGATAAATTCAGGGCCCGGGCATAAATGCTGCCAGACAAGCTGGGCAAATCGCCCTTCTCCGACAAGTTAGCAATCACTTTCAGCTGGTTGAAGTGGGTACCCGCAATGCTGATAACGCCTTCAGCCAGATGCTTACCTTTTATATTTTTCCACTTCAGCTCACTGATATCGATTCGTTTTTTATCACCCGCTGGCGTCCACAGCGTCACTTTTGAATCGGTTAGCGAGAAGTTGCCAAGGCGAATGAAAAAAATCTGCTCCAGTCGCTGGGCAATAGAGATATCGGCATCCGAGGGTTTCTTGGTGGCCAGAGAAGGAATGTTGGGGTCAAAGCCCGGTAACTGCGTTAAATCGATCTCCAGCTGGCGAATGCCAATATCTTTGAAGATCGGACGAAGATGTAATACCGATTGCCATAAATCAAACTGTAAATCGACCTCGTTGATCGTCGCTAATGGTTCGGCATTGTCGGTCGGTGAAAGCCCGATCCCCTGTAGCAGTATCGACGGACCAAAGCTGCGCCAATGACCTTCAACATTGTCAACTTGCAGGCTCATGCCCGCTTGTTCGGAAGCCCATTGACGGATCGGCTCACGAAATTCATTTAACTGAGGAAGAAAAAGGCGCAGACCACTAATCGCAATAGCGGCCAGTACTAACAGAATCAGTACCAGCCACATTAATCCACGTACCAGACGAACTGGAACTGTTGTCACTCAATAGCCTCGCTTACATCATAACGACGTCAAACTGTTCTTGAATGTATAGCGGCTCACCTTTGATTTTAACCTGTTTGCCAATGAAGACTTCAAGTTCAGCAAGCGCGTGATACTCATCGCCGGCTAAGACATCAGCCACTGCAGGTGCCACATACACCACAAAGCGATCAGCATCATATGCACGGTTTACTCGCGTAATTTCACGCAAGATCTCATAACAGACACTTTCAACCGTTTTCACTGAGCCGCGCCCTTCACAAGTTGGACAAGTGCCACACAGTACATGTTCAATACTTTCTCGGGTGCGCTTACGGGTCATTTCCACTAAGCCCAGCTGAGTAAAGCCATTAATATTGGTTTTAACCCGATCGAAAGAGAGTGCCTGCTCCAGGGTAGCAAGCACCCTGCGCTGATGATCTTCCGACGCCATATCGATAAAGTCGATAATGATAATGCCGCCCAGATTACGTAAACGTAGCTGACGGGCAATCGCCTTGGTGGCTTCAATATTGGTATTGAAGATCGTTTCTTCTAAATTACGACGGCCAACAAACGCCCCGGTATTGATATCGACAGTGGTCATTGCCTCAGTCTGATCAATGATCAAATATCCGCCGGATTTCAATTCGACTTTACGATCCAATGAGCGCTGAATTTCATTTTCAGTATCATAGAGATCAAAAATCGGCTGCTCACCTGAATAATAGTCAATCTTGTCACTGACTTCAGGAACAAACTCATCCGTAAACTCTTTGAGCTTTTCAAACCCAAGACGTGAATCGACCCGAATACCATCGAGCTCCGTGCCGACAAAATCACGCAAAATACGCTGTGCCAGCCCCAACTCACCATACAGCATGGATTTCGGTTTATGTTTTGCGCGGCGCTCCAGTACCTTGCGCCACAGATGCTTCAGGAATGCGACATCTTGTGCCAGTTCATCGGCGGTCGCACCTTCAGCCGCGGTGCGGATAATAAATCCACCCAGATCGTCACAGTGTTTCTTCACAATGCCCTTCAGGCGATCTCGCTCTTGCTCACTTTCAATACGCTGAGACACACCAACATGGCCCGCACCCGGCATAAAGACCAGATAACGCGAAGGCAAGGTGATGTCGGTCGTCAGGCGAGCCCCTTTCGTACCCAGAGGATCTTTAACCACCTGAACAACTATATCCTGGCCCTGACGCACCAGCTCAGAAATATCCCGTACCTGGAACTGCTGCTTCTCATTTTCTGCTACACACTCGGTATGCGGAACAATATCAGAGGCATGTAAGAAAGCAGCCTTGTCGAGTCCGATATCGACAAAAGCGGCTTGCATACCGGGCAATACGCGGCTCACCCGACCTTTATAGATATTTCCGACAATGCCACGCTTCGATTCACGCTCAATATGTACTTCCTGAAGGTTGCCTCCTTCAATCATTGCAACGCGAGTTTCACTCGGCGTCACATTAATCAGCAGCTCTGTGCTCATGGTTGCCTCAACTTATAAATCTGAAAAATCTTGAATCATGATGTCGGTTTCCATTAGCGGTAACCCCACCACAGCATAATAACTGCCATTAATACGTTCGATAAACTTGCCACCCAGCCCCTGAATACCGTAACTACCTGCTTTGTCTTGCGGTTCACCACTTTGCCAATAGTTTTTAATTTCGTTATCTGACAACGTTTTAAACCAGACGTCAGTAATCACTAACTTCGTTTCTTCACGATCTGCGTTCGCAAGGGTAACCGACGTCATCACCTGGTGCTGACGACCGGACAGCAACTTCAGCATACGCTGTGCATCAGTGAAATCTTTCGGCTTCTCTAAAATAGTATCATCGACAACCACAATGGTATCGGCGCCCAGAACCGGAGTCTGGCCATCCGTTACTTTCACCCCTGCGGCCGCTTTCTCACGGGACAACCGTTGCACGTATCCCGCCGGCGTCTCACCGGGCCGGTGGCATTCTTCAACATCCACAACGACACGTTCAAAGCGATAGCCAAGCTGAGTCAGCAGCTCCTTGCGCCGAGGCGATCCCGAGGCAAGGTAGAGTTGTATTGCAGGCATGACGTTCCTATCTAAGTGATAATTTAACGAATTGAGAACTTACGACGCATCCGTCGTAAAAATAAAAATAGCCAGGGCCACAACAGGAAGTTAAGCAATATCGCCCATAGCTGTTGCGGATCAAAAGTGATCACCGACACCAGGTATTCAGCCCAGAATTCCACTAATTTACCGCCCAGGGTTAACAAGGCGATGAGCATTGCCTGCTGCCATAACGACAAATTACGCAGTACCTGGAAATTCAGCGCGATGATGTAGCACAATACCGACATCATCAAGCCGCGGATACCTAGCGTCGAACCCAGCATCAGGTCCCATAACAGGCCCACCATCAATGCCGTACCGACATTAACCCGGTGCGGCAGGGCTAACACCCAGTAACATGTCACCAATAACACCCACGACGGGCGAAAGGGTTCCAGTTCGCCTGGCCAGGGGGCCGCCTGTAAAATCAGGGCAACAGTGAAAGACAGCCAGATTAGTATGCGGCCTCTTGGTCGACTACTCGCCACGCGTTAGCTCTCCTTCCAGTTGGTACTCTCTGGGTGTCGGCCACACCAGCAACAAATAGCGCAAACGGTCAAACTGAACCGTCGGACGGGCTTTGATCTGAGCAAAAGGACGTTTGTTATCAAACGAAAACTCGGTCACATTGGCCACCGGATACCCTTCGGGATAACGACCGCCCAAGCCTGAGGTGACCAGCAAGTCACCCACCTCGATATCGGTACTGCTCGGCACGTGTTCCAACTGCACCATATCGCTTTCGCCACTGCCGGAAGCGATGACGCGGATATCATTGCGGACCACCTGCACCGGAATGGCATGGGTCGGATCAATTAACAGCAGTACACGGCTGTTATGCGCCCCGACATAGGAGATTTGACCGACAATACCTTTTTCATTGATCACCGGCTGGCCTTCATAAACGCCGTCAGTCCGGCCTTTATCGATCATCACCTGATGACTGTAAGGATCAGAGTCGACCGCCATTACCTGGGCGATCATTTTTCGCTCGTCACGCACAAAAGGCGATCCCAGCAGTTCTCTTAAACGCTGATTTTCCTGCTTTAACTGATCAAGCAATAACACATCGCTTTGCATCACCAGTACATCGCGCTTGAGTGCTTTATTTTCTGTCAATAAACGCTGGTGCGAGCTCAACTGGCCAGATACACCATCTAACATGTCGCGAGGTAAGTTAGCAGCATATTGAAGAGGAGCGATCGCTGAGTTCAGCAAGTAGCGCACATTGGCAAAGGCATCAAGACGGCTGTCGGCCAGCATAAGGCTGGCCGACAGTAAAATGGCAAGAAACAGGCGTAATTGCAGAGAAGGGCCTCTGCCAAATATAGGTTTCATGTAACGCTATAACCTGTTTTGTCAATTGCCATGGCTGGCATTATTCCTCGCTGAAGAGGTCGCCACCATGCATATCAATCATTTCCAGAGCTTTACCGCCACCACGCGCAACGCATGTTAGCGGGTCTTCAGCTACCACAACCGGAATACCGGTTTCTTCGGTTAACAGACGGTCAAGATCACGCAATAGCGCACCACCACCGGTCAGTACCATCCCTCGCTCAGAAATATCTGAGGCAAGCTCTGGCGGACACTGTTCAAGGGCTACCATCACCGCCGATACGATACCGGTTAGCGGCTCTTGCAGTGCCTCTAAAATTTCGTTGGAGTTCAGGGTAAAGCTGCGTGGCACACCTTCAGCCAGGTTACGACCGCGCACTTCAATTTCACGGACTTCGTCGCCAGGATAAGCCGAACCGATTTCGTGCTTAATGCGCTCAGCGGTTGCCTCACCAATTAAGCTACCGTAGTTACGGCGGACATAGTTGATAATGGCTTCATCAAAACGGTCACCACCAATACGAACAGAAGAGGAGTACACCACACCATTGAGTGAGATAACGGCAACTTCAGTGGTACCACCACCGATATCGATCACCATTGAACCCGTCGCTTCAGATACCGGCATACCGGCACCGATAGCGGCAGCCATTGGCTCATCAATCAAATACACTTCACGGGCACCTGCACCTTGTGCCGATTCACGGATCGCACGGCGCTCTACCTGAGTAGAACCACATGGAACCGCCACCAGTACACGCGGGCTAGGACGTAAAATGCTGTTGTCGTGCACTTGCTTAATAAAGTGCTGAAGCATTTTTTCTGTCACATAGAAATCGGCAATCACCCCGTCTTTCATCGGGCGGATAGCTGCGATATTGCCCGGGGTACGACCCAGCATTTGCTTAGCGTCGTGACCGACGGCAGCGACACTTTTTGTGGTACCTGCGCGATCCTGGCGAATGGCAACGACGGAAGGTTCATCGAGAACGATCCCCTGACCTTTGACATAAATAAGGGTATTGGCGGTACCCAAGTCAATAGACAGGTCATTAGAAAACATGCCACGAAGTTTTTTAAACATAGTCTTCAGCTAATCCTGCAAACTCAAAATTCTTTAAATTGCGCTAAATGTACCAAGGGGCAGGGAGCGAGACAAGGTAAGCTTTGTCAAACCTGCCACAGATCGGCATTTTATTTAGTTAAGCAGCCTATTCATGCCTTTTTCACCACGATAGATGATCCGATCGTTGCCACGGTAGACACCGAAGGTAACGACAGCGGAGGGATCTTCATCGCCATTATCGCGCCAGTTATATTGCAACCAAGGGCGATAATAGTCGCCAGCCGTCGGTGCATCTCCATCTTTGCAATTTAATACACCACTTTCTGTTGATTGAGGTGATTTTGCCAAGCGCAGCCAAAAACGGACTTGTTCGCGGAAATAATCAGTGCGATCCGGGCTTGCCTCTAACACATAGCTCTTACCGCTGCTAACCGTGCCGCTTCCCTGCATGATTGACTTGGATTTTGCCACATCATCAGGTGCTGTCGGCCAGATCATCTGCTTGCAGTAATTGCCGCCATCAAACCGGCTGATGCTGTCATCGGTATTGATCACAAACGCGTTTACCGATGAATCCCAGTATTGTGCCCGCACAGAGACGTTGACCGCTTTGTCGAACTGACTGTTTGCATCGTCGAGCTTGAGGCGACCATAGCGGGCGGTAATATTACCCGCCAGCGCGATGGCTTTTACCGAGGTGACGTCATCAGCATCTAGTAACTCTAAGTCTTGGTCGGCAAAGTCTGTACAGCCTCTGGTAGCACAATCCGCAGGTTTATTAACAACTAACCCGACCCGCACGTCATAAGGACCATCGGGGCTGGTTGTTTTGGGCTCACTGGTAATGACATCCCGCAAAAAGCCGACCTCACCTTGATCAAGCGTTAATGTGGCTTGCGACCAGCTTTTGGCCCACGGCGGTAATGATGGCAATACGGATTGATCCAGTCGCGAGGTCAGCTCATTCTTATCGGTGCTCGTTACGCCGCCATCAATAGCCACTAAATCCAGCTTTTCCTGATAGACCGCAGCAAAATCACCGTAATTTAACGTCGCGCCTCCAGCCTTATTTTGTGCCTCAACCTCAAAGCTCGCCGTAAACGACTGATCCATGTAGGTGAACTTATCAGGAACAGCGTCCACTAACTCACTACTGTTTAAAGTAAAGTGGTGAGGGTAAAAACGGCCCAGAGCACCGACACCCTGATCCAGTTTCATTCCAAGATAAGTCGCATCAGATTGTAACCACAGGCTTCCTACCTCGCTCCAGGTCAGGTTACTCACGATTAAGCCATCTTGTGCCTGCCGTTGGTTAAATGGCACAGATACCGTACCAGCCAACTCACCTTTGTTCGCAGTTCCTTGTTCAGGGACTGGAGAGTGAGGAGCATCAGGGATCGATAAATTCAGCGGCGCTGACAAATTCAGTGCCTCTACAGAATAGTAATTAGGTGTTGTCGCCACCTGACACCACGCACTCCCCGTCGTAACAATGTCGTGATTACTATCGCTGCTATTATCAGAGTCAGGATTAGCTAAACTCGATGTCCAGATTATCGGTTTAAAGGTGACACTGAATGTTTCGCCCGCCGCCGCAAAGCCATTTCCTGACGAAGAGGTACCGGAAAAATCTGTTCTACCGCCAGCCGATTGAATATCGCACAGCGCAAAGGTATACGGACGCGAATAAATAACCGCCTTGCCTTTCAGCCCTTTCCAATCCCTTTCACGGTCGTCACAGTCTGTGCTGTCGGTCTCGCAGTCTTTCGGCTGCCACTTATCATCAGCCAGCTCGAAAGAAATTTCCCCCGCATCTTTGTAGGTAACAGGAAGAAGCGCTTTCCCCTGCGTAAACCTAAGGCTTTTTACTATTGAAGCACCATCGGCAAGCGTTGAACCGTCAACATCCAGACTCTTACTACCGGTTGTCGGCTGAACATAGTCCAGAGAGGTTATACTTAATGGCTTATTTTCACCCTCGACCTTACCGTAATCTTCGATCACTTCACATTTTGCACCCCTATCTGCCACCGCTTCTATCAACAGCGTTTCATTTTTTCCGGCAACTGTTTTAGCGGGATCGCCGCCATTAACCCGAAAGCCAAAAGGTGCAAACCGATATGGCCCGGCGTTATCACTCAAATCACCTGTCTTGCCTTTAATCGTAATATCGCCAGCAGTCTTGCTCTGCAGCCATAACTTCCGCTGCCCACCGGGCAAGGAGATCGTTATGTTTTCCTTGCTGCACTCTGTCGCATCTTCTGTCAGCGCCCAGCAACTGTTCGTCGGATTGGACGAGGTCACTGACGCGTTCAGTGTTCCGGAATAATCGGTATCGAGATCCCCGTTTTCTTTGCGTACAGAGAACGTCACCGGCATCCGCTCGCAGGTCAGGCCAAATGCACTTTTCGGCGTGATCTTCAGGGTGTTCTTCGGTTGAGGATCAAAACACTCACTCTTTCCGATAATTTTCGCGGTATTACTCAGCTGCAACTGACAGGCTGTTACCGCGCCAATCAAGGTCGTTGCATTGGATAAGGCCACCGGGCCTTGTGAATAGATCCGGCCGTTAAACTGCCCCGCGACATTAATATTGACCGCATAGCTGGTATTCACCTGAGGAGGCCCCTTCGGAAAGTTGGCTGGCAAAGGACACGAACCACCCGAGTTATAAGCAAAAATTGTCAGGTTATCAGTGGGATTTGAAGTGTTCACCGAACCGCCGATATCTAATTTATTCCATACATGAAGGACAACATTACCGTCAATATTCAGTTTCCCAAGAATTATGGCGCTATCGACCCAATACTCTCCGCTGGTGAAAGTTAAGCTAGCGTTCCTTTCGACCTGCAAACCAGGGTATGGCGCCCCCCAATAACTCTCATATTGTGTATTGGGTTTACTTATCTCATTTTTTTTGACCACATGATCTATTTTGATATGCTCAACAGTCGAAGTATCCCACCGTAGCGCCTTTTCTTCAGACTGCGGACCATCCAATTCACACCGCATTCCGTCACACAAACCACTCACAAAAGCCGATGGGGCATAAAGCGGGTTATACGACTTAGTGATTTGATTTGAAAAGCCAACCTTCTTTTCACTGGTATTAAAAATCTGTGATGTTGCATCCTGGCTAAAATAGTTATTGGTATTTCCTTGCCAAGTCTGAACCGGCCCCGGAAACAATTCACAATAATCGGGTTCTGGTTCAGGAAGCTCCGGTCCCTCCCCGCCAGAACTGCATATCAATTGATCTGTATTCTCTTCACTGATACCAATATTAATGCTACGCAAAAATGATAAATTAACATCCTTATGAGTGACATATGTCCAGCCAGCGGGAGCGATATACTGATAGTATGTCAAAACACCCGCTTTATGCCCACCTGACTCATAATGCAGCCAGATATCATAATCTTTCCCTTTCTCAACCGAAATTGAATCATAAATAATTGACGAATAACGATAAAACCAATCATCTGACCATAATGGATATGATGACTTTCCGTTTTTCTTTGAAATAAACACAGTCTCATCTAGGTTCGCATCATTTATGCGAAATAAAACAGTAAAATTTTCACTGGTTTTTAACGCACTGCAATTAGCTTGAGCGTGTAGCGAAAAGAAAATACTTAAGCCATAAAGCAGAAATCCTAAATATCTCATCACATTAAATATCCTTCGCCCATGCTTCCTGCACCCGCACCATCTGGTGCTTATCGGTGCCGCATGTTCCGGTGCTTTCTAACTTGTAATGCGTCACGTTGCCTGCAGAGGTAGGGACCGCGAACGCCTGGCACGTCACGCTGGCCCGGCAGTTGTGAAAATTTTCCACCGCAACAGGGAAATCTGCGGAAGCCGTGCACAGGCTACCCGTTGAGCCGTCGTCGATCGGAAAGAGCCGATTCAGCCCCCACTCGATGCCGCTATGGGCGGCAAACCAGGCCCGGGTTCCCAGCACTTCACGGGTGGTGGTATCACTCTGCGACCAGTTGATTTTCATCAGCGCCATTGCCATCACCGCCATCACCGTAATAACAAAAATAGAAACCATTAATGCGCTGCCTTGCTGTTTGCTACGGAACATTGATCACCTGCACATCGTGGCTGTATTGGGTTTTCTCACCGTTCTGACTGAATGCCAGTTGGAAGTGCACCAAGGCATTGCGGTTTAACGAGGCGTGATCTAGGTTAAACTCGCTTTCAGATGAAACAATCTGTTCGGCTAATGGCACTGCGGTAGAAAATGCAGTGTTTCCAACCTTTCTTGTCGCCCGGGTTAGCCGGTTGCCGGAAATACAAAACCGGGCATCAATTCCATAGATATAAAAACGCCCGGAAGCCGATTCACTGGCAAAGGTCGTTTTGTTGTTAAAACTGATCGTCCAAGGCTGAATGCCCGCTACTTCCTTGATCGCGGCAGATCGCGAAGCTGACGTTAAGTCTGCCATCCTGACCGGGTTGATCACCAGCCTGCGGTTAGTCACCTTGGCATCTTTACCCTCCACCGAGCCAGACATCACTCCCTCCAGTGTTTCTATCTCTTCAAGCGTCTGATTGGTATAGAAACCGGCATATTCGATCGGGGTGAAAGTAATACACTTGTTATCGTCGGAAACCGAGAGGCTGTTGGGCACGGCATGGCGTAACTCCCGCGAAATACGTTCGGCGGCAAACCGGGCCAGTGACTGCAGCTGTTCCCGATCGCGGTTTTGAATATAGCCTTGCGCGCCGAGCTGCAGATAACTGCCGATCCCCACTGAAATCACACTCAGCACAATCAGGGACATAATGATTTCTATCAGGGTAAAGCCCTGTGAGTATTTACTGACTGGCATTAGTAATTACTCCGGTAGGCTGAAAACTGGTAGGTGCCGTAACGCCCCGCATCAACCGTCAGGTTGATCCGCTTGTGGCGGCGATTGGCTTTGACACTGGCATCATCGGCCTGATTATCAAAGTTCGCGTCATAAAAGACATTAACGGATACCACAAAATTCTTATATTGCTCATTGATGCCATCACCCAGCACATCCGCAATATTACCGCGCGGATCCGTACAGCTGCGGTTCTCCCCGACCCAGCAGCCGATATAGTCATCAACATCATTGAGCTGGGTGCGGTCTTCCTTATTAACCGTCCCCTGCACTTTATCTTCACCTAGCTCTTTACTGCACTCTTTCGGTGTGAATACCGGTAAGTCGTCTGGGTGGGCATTATCATCACAGCGAACACGCTCACCGTTATCATCGCTGTTGTGATCAAACTTGCGCGCCAGTATTTCAGTCATAAACGCATTGGCAAGGGCTGAAGCTCGCGCCTGGTAATGAGGGGTGGCTGATTGCTCTATTTGAGGGAATAAAAAGCTGGTCAGGGTCACCATGGCAATCCCCATTATGACAATGGCAATAATGCCTTCGATCAAGGTAAAGCCTTTGTTCTTATGAGCAGTCATTAATATATCCCTCTTTACTTATACATAATGAGGCGACTTCATTACCACTGCCAAAAGTAACACGGCATCCCCCGCGATCTTCGCAAGCTCGACTCGCTTCTCGTTGAGCATTTAAGGTGATAGGTCGACCTAACAGATCAAAATGCAACGGGAAATTACCAATGACCGTCTTTATTGATGAATCAGTCAACGTAATCACATCGCTTCGGCTACTGCTATCACCACAGAGCTTATTTTGACCGTCAACGCTAATATTGGCTGGGACACCAAACCGTACCCCGCCCTGACTGGCAACCAATTGACGACATGAAATCACTACTTTGTGATCTGTCCCCAACGCATCAAAGTCAGTTTTATTCAGGAGCTCGGACTGCATCGCGGTAATTTGCATCTGGCGGGCAATGGAAATCGCCTGATCGCGGGCGATATGGGCGGTAAAGCTGCTTTTACCGATCAGGCGGCTGGTAGCGGTGACACCAAGGATCCCGAGAAGAATAATAACAACAATGAGCTCAACCAATGTAAAGCCTTGCTGGCGTTTTTGCATTGCCTACTCCATTGGTAAAACTAGAACTATTTTCTTAATACTCTTGTTCAGAGCATTAAGAAAATAGTGCCTGCAAAGAGGCACTATTCGCGATTAACTACCAGATTTATTACAACCAGAACCAAAGGTAATGGTTGTCTTAGCCGCAGATGTCGCAGCAGTTCCTGTCGCTTGCTGATATGTCACAACACACTTGGATGCATCAGTCTCACCTTTAAAGCCATAAGTGATTGAACCTGTTGCCGAAGATACTTCAGCCCAGTCATTTGTCAGTCCAATAACGGCAGCCTCAATACCAGCTTCAACGGCAGTCGGATAACCATAAATAGTTTCAATACCGTCAACAGTTGTATTTACATTTTTACTCTCATCACCTTGAATTGCCGCTTTACCGTAAACAATACCAGCAGCACCATCAATCGCCCCTTTCAGACCTTGCAGTGATGCAGCTCGCGCATCATCCTGCAGGTTCAAAAACTTAGGTGCAGCGGTTACCGCCAGAATACCCAGGATCACAATCACAACCACTAACTCAATCAGCGTAAAACCGCCTTGACGTTTCATAACTCTCTCCAAATTATTTTAAGTTCACTTCAACTCGGCCAAGGGCCGGCGTATAGGTGAATGAATGGCCGGCTTCAACATCCGTTGAACCCGCGCCGTTGGTACCGGCCGAAGCCAGTTGGTAGTAACGACAAAGCTTGCTGGTGTCCGAACCTTCTGCTTTAACGTAAAAAAGGAAATTCCCCTTGGCAGCATCCGCCTGTGAGACGGTTGCCTGCGGCGGGTTTTGCAACAAGTTGTCAATCAATGCCAGGCAATCACTCGCCGTCACACTGCTAACATCACTGGTGCTGCTTGTTTCTAATGCAAACGGATAACCGTCACGCACCGTGTTGTCATCCGTCGCTCTGGTTAACGCAAAGTCGGTACCATCGTAATTAACTTTATAATCACCATTGGTATCAACCGGGCGACCGTACGCTTCCCACTGGGCACGGGCTGATAAAGCCGCCGTGGCATAACCACCGGCAACCCCTTCAATCGAGGCTTTTTTCGCTTCATCGGTGATCTGGAGAAAACGCGGTAATGCCGCCGCCGCTAAAAGGCCGACAACAATAATCACGATAACCAGCTCTACCAGGGAAAAACCGCTTTGCTTTTTCATTGACAAACTGCTCATTTAGTCAAAATGACGACACTTGGTTCGTCAAAAACCCGTTAATGCGTATTGTCTCATTTTCATATAATAATTCCAGCCACTTACCATCACTTATTTGATAAAAACAGGAATTATAAGCCCCTGACTTCAAACTTTTTTTATCAACCAATTGAATATATGACGTAGCTTGATCATCGTTTGATAACAGTACCCACATTTGTTCACAATTAATGTGGCCGCCATGGTTCACTATCGGCCAGCCAAGAGCCGTAAAACCAAACATCACCCCATTATTCTCGGCCACTTGCGGTTTATCATTGAGTTCCCATAACTGGCGCAGGCTAGAAGCTCTTTCATAAAAGCTTCTGACCGTCACCTTTAACATCGTTTGCTCCGCTTTATCACTCACCCGAGACCATTGCGTAAGTAGGGTGGTGATCAGTACCAGAATGACCGCAAACCAGATGAATCCGTTAAATCTTGCTCTTTGCAGCCGATCAAACGCCTCTTGCAACATCGAGCATGCCCCACATCGGCAGAAAAATACCCAGGGCCAAAATCAGTACCATCACCGCCACCACCAGCAGCAAGAGCGGTTCGATTCTCGCCGTCAGGGTTTTCAGATCGTAATCCACTTCCCGATCGTAAAAATCCGAGACTTCAAGCAGCAACTCGTCCACCTGGCCGGTTTCTTCACCGACCGCGATCATCTGTAAAACCAGCGGGGTAAAGACCCCTGACTGAGTGGCCGTACTGGCAATGCTATTACCGCTTTCAATACCGTTTTTCATTTCAATCAGGCGGTTTTCTAAAAAACGATTTCCCAGCGCTTCTGCGGCCATCTGAATCGCCTGGTTTAGCGGCACGCCGGCACGAAGCATCAACGAGAATGTACGGGAAAAACGCGACATCTGGGCCCGGTTAACGATATTTCCAATCACAGGCACCTTCAGCCGCCAGCTGTCCCACTTTTCTTGCCCGGCAGGTGTGCCACGCCAGATCTTCACGCCTAACCAGGATGCGATGCCAGCCCCCAGCATGAGCGGCCAGTAACCGACAAAGAAATTCGATGTGCCAATTAAGATCCGGGTCGGCAACGGTAAGTCCACCCCGAAGCGGGCAAACATCGAGGCAAACTGCGGGATCACCTTGATGTTTAAGACCACCATTGCCAGCATGATGGCCGACAGAACAAAAACCGGATAACGCATCGCTGATTTGATCCGGCGACGGGTTTCCATCTCCTGCTCAAAATAATTGGCGAGCTGTAACAGTGACTCATCCAGCCGACCGGTATTCTCACCGACATGGATCATCGACACGAACAGATCAGAGAACACCCTCGGATGCTGCTTCATCGCGGCAGATAGCGAGCGGCCATTGGTCAGCTCGGCGGTGACGGTTTCTATTGTTCTCTGCAACAGCGGGTGGCCGGCACTTTGCCCCAGGCCATTGATTGCCCGTAACAGCGGTACACCGGCTTTGGTCAGGCTGTAGAGCTGACGGCAAAAAATCACCAGTACTTCCAGCGGAATATGGCTTTGAAATAACGATTTAAAATCAAAGCCATCGCCTTTCGCTGAGCCCTGGCGGATCTCAAGCGGGATCACCCCCTGACGCATCAGCAGATCGGCGGCGGCCTCTTGGCTGGCGGCCTCTACCTGCCCTTTTTGCATCTGGCCCTGATTGCCGCGGCCGCGGTAATTAAAAACTGGCATCATTCACGTCCTAGCCCAGTATGCCGTCATTAAGGTCACCCTCACTCAGCAGCACGACTTCATCTAAGCTGGTTCGGCCAGCCAATGCCAGCTCCATGGCTGACATCACCAGCGGTTTATAACCTTTAGCTTCGCGGGCGATCTGACTGAATAACACCGCATTATTGCCACGCAAGGCATCCATCATCGGCTGATCCATTTCCAGCAGTTCAAATACCCCGATCCGGCCTTTGTAGCCGGTAAAGTTACAGGTTTGACAGCCCCGGCCGCGACGGAACTCCCGGTGCTGATGTTGTGGAAAACGCGCTTTAAGCCACTGGACTGTAGGCTCATCCAATTCATCGCTTTCACCGCAGTCAGGGCAGACACGCCTGACCAGACGCTGTGCCAGCACGGCACGTACGGCACTGGCGACCAGATAACCCGGCGCTTCCATGTCCATCATCCGCAAGGCACTGTCGATAGCATTGTTGGTGTGCAGCGTTGACAGAACCAGGTGACCGGTTAATGCCGAACGCAAACCGATTTCCACGGTTTCCTGATCGCGCATCTCCCCCACCAGAATAATGTCAGGATCCTGACGCAGGAAAGTACGCAGTATCGAAGAAAACGTCAGGCCGATTTTACTGTTCACCTGTACCTGATTAACCCGGGGCAGTCGGTATTCCACCGGATCTTCCGCCGTAATGAGTTTTTTTCCCGGCTTATTGAGCTCACTCAGCGCGCCGTACAAGGTGGTGGTTTTACCTGAACCCGTCGGGCCGGTAACCAGGATCATGCCATGCGGGCGTTTTAACTGGCGACGGAAACGCTGCACGATCTCTGACGGCATGCCGACCTCGTCAAGGCTGAGGATCCCCGCCGACTGATCGAGCAAGCGCATAACGACGGATTCACCGTGCTGTACCGGCATCGTCGAGACACGAACATCAACCGAATGACCGCGGACCTTGACGTTGAAGCGACCGTCTTGCGGCAAGCGCTTTTCAGAAATATCCAACCCGCTCATCAACTTAAGGCGCAACACCAACGCTGACGCGACACTTGATTCATTCAACAGGGTTTCATGCAATACGCCATCGATACGCTGGCGGATCCGCAATACATCTTCATCCGGCTCTATGTGGATATCTGACGCTCCCACCTGAATGGCATCTTCAAACAGTGAGTTGATCAGTTTTACAACGGTGACTTCTTCGTTATCGCTGTCATCCATGCCAAAAGAAAACGCGGAATCGGTTCGGTGCTCCGCGTGCAGCTGCTCGGCAAAAGAGGCGATCTCTTTGGTACGGCGGTAATAACGGTCAAATGACGCAATTAACTGACGTTCCGGGGCAACCACCAGCTCAACCCGGTACTCGCCCAATTGATTGAACAGCGCTTCCTGAGCCGCCAGATCAGCAGGATCACTCATCGCGACGCGCACCGTATCACCATGACGGCTGATCACTAGGGCACGCAAACGTCGCGCATGCACTTCAGACAATAACGCTACCGCGTCGGTATCAACCGAGGCGCGGGTCAGATCAACCAGCGGAATATCTAACTGGCGGGATAAGAATGACAGCATCTGCTGTTCGGTTAGGAACCCCATGCTGATCAGGGTATCACCGAGCTTGCGCCCGACAGTCCGCTGCTGGGCCAGAGCCTGATCTAATTGTTCCTGAGCAACAATCCCTTCTTCAACCAGCAGATCGCCAAGACGCTTTCTTAATTTGATTTGCATGGTCTCAGCCCCCCTGAGCCGCCAGCACCGACAGGCGCTGCTGGATAAACTGTTGTGATTGTTGTGAAACACGCCCCATTAACAACGCCTGCTGGTACGCGTTTTGTGCTTTATCGAGACTATGGCTGCGCTCTAACGCGATACCTAATCCCATCCACCAACGCCCGTCATAGGGCTCGGTTTTTACCAGCTTTTGGTAGCTGTCGAGGGCCAGAGCATTGTTCTTTAATTGCTGCGCTAAAGCACCGCGCATAGCCAGATAACCATTGTGATCTTGCTTTGGTTCGCGTGTTAACACATTCAACGCCGCCTGCTGCTGAGATTCATTAACCAGCAATTTGGCTAAAGTCAGCCGAAGATCAGGCTGCTCGCCCTCCCGTGACAGGCCCTGCTGCAATACCGCAATCGCCTCTCGGGTATCACCCCTGCCATAATAAAGAGCCGATAACTTCTGCCGGACAGTAATCCAGTCCGGCAGGTATTTCAGTGCCGATTCGAGATAAACGATGGCTTTTTTACTGTCGCCTTCTTTGAGCACTTTCATGGCTTTACGGTATTCAATATCAGCCAGCTGTGTGCCATTGAGCTCTACGGTTTCAATACTCAGCCCATCATTGCCATCCAGCAGTTCCGGCTCAGGTTCTGATTGTGCCGGTGTCTGCACTGGCGCAACAACGTCAGCTTGTGAGGTATTTGCAAGTTTCACTCGCTTAGGCTGAGGCTGGACGGTTGTTGTTTCTTGCGGCTGAGGTTTCAGCGATTTTATCTCTTGCTTCGGTTCGGGCTTCGGCTTTGTTTTCGGCTTGGCGTTAACGATTACCGGAGCAGAAACCGGTTTTACGACGTCTTTGGCCTCCGTTTTGACGACGCTGAGCGGTTTAACATTAAGTGCAACCGCTTCTTGTTCTGCCGATACAAAAGAGGTTGCAGCACTCTGCTCAGGAATTCGGTCTGTCGGGCTATCCGCTTTCACAATATCCGCTTTCAAAACAGGCATGACTGCAGATTTGGCAGCTTGAACATCCGGCACCGGCTCTGAATGATTTTGCTGTCCCAGCCACCAGCCGGTACCACCGGCCAAAGCGGTAACGCACACGCCGGCCAGCGCCCATAACGGCCAGGTTGTTTTCGGAACCGGCTTTATTTTTGCCGCCACTAACGGCTCTTTGGCATGGGCTGCAGCTGTTTTGTGCTGGGCCAGATCATTGAGCATCTTATTAATTTCGCTCATGTTTAATGCCATCCCCATAGTACGGGATAGGTGCACGTTGGCTGACGCGCCCCTAATGTATCTTTAATCGCCATCAGTAATTCTGTCCGACTAACCATTCGATTGTTGCTGCTATATGTTGCGATTAATGCCTTATGACAAAGCTGATTTATCACTCTTGGAATACCCTGGCTGGATTTCCACAAGGCGCGATATTGCGCCAGACTGAACAGTCGTGTTTCACAACCAACCCGTTCCAATCTATGTTCGATGTATGAAATGGTTTCTGCGAGATCCAGAGAACGCAAATCAGCCCTGAACGTAATACGCTGGCGAAACTGCCGTAAGTGATGCTGAGATAATCGCTCATCCAGCTCGGGCTGACCGAACAGGACAATATGCAGTAACTTCTCCTGCTCGGTTTCGAGATTGCCGAGCAAGCGGATCACCTCCAGCGCATCATCCGGCAGCGCCTGCGCTTCATCCAGTAATACCACAACCGATTGACCCTGTGCCTTTCGCCGGATCAATTCATGATGAATACGTTCTGTCAGGGCGGTGCTGTCCGTTAAATCCAGCTCCCCTTCCCGGCTTAAATTAAGTTCTTTGGCCAGTGCCGTACGCAGCTCATGACCATCCATTGCCGGGGTCGGCAAATAAGCCAGATCAAACCGTTCCGGCAGCTGATTGATCAGCATGCGGCAAACCAGTGTTTTGCCGGTACCGACTTCACCGGAAATCTGAATAATCCCCTCTCTCATTTCCAGTGCCGCCAGCACCGTCTGAATTGCCTCTAGGTGCGGAGGCAATGCATGGAAAAGGGCGGTGTTCGGGGTCAGGGTAAAAGGTGCCTGACAAAAGCCAAAGTGAGACTGATACATGGTTTAGCCTTCTTCAGGGAACCATTCCGTGACCAATGCCCGTGAACGTTCGATCTCTTTCTGCCAGGTCTGATCACTCACCACCGTCGGCTTAATCAAGATCACCAGCTCAGTTTTAGAATGGATCTTGTTAACGTTACGGAACAGATGGCCCAACCCCGGAATATCACCCAGCAGAGGAACTTTTGATACCTGATCATTGACTGCAGATTTCATCAAACCGCCAATCACCACCACATCGCCACTGCGGGCATGGATCACGGAGTCAGACTCGCGGATCGCGCTTTTCGCTAAAGGTAACTTGTAGACGCCAAATGTCGTACCCAGATCGATTTCCTTGGTTTCATTGACCACATCCACCACCGTAGGGTGGACATGTAAAAGCACTCCCCCCTCGTTATCAATCTGCGGAGTGACATCCAGAGAAATCCCGGAAAAGAACGGAGTCAGTTCAACTTCCGGGGCTGCCGTGCCACCGTCACTGTTCACTTCACCTGAATCAATCGATGTTACAAAATATTCATCGCCGCCGACTTTAATCACCGCTTTCTGGTTATTTGCCGCCGTCACCCGCGGGCTGGACAAGACATTCAAATCGCCCTGGGTTTCCAGGAAGCTCAAGACGGCTTCAAAATTGCCATCACTGATAGTGACATTTGTCTGGCCGCCTAGCAGACTGGAAATCGCACCGCCACCCGGTAAGGCTTGGATCGGATTGGTTGTTGGACGGCCGAAAATAATATCGGTGCCGCCGATGCTCTTGGTGATATTGCCCCAGTTGATGCCTTGCTGATAACCGTCACTTAAGGTGACTTCCATGATTTTGGCTTCCAGCACCACCTGACGCTTCAGACGCTTTTCCGATACTCCGATAAACTCCTTCACTTCCCGTAGCTCATTGGGAAAAGCACGCACCGAGATCAGGCTGGCCTGTGGCGATACGACAATACTGCGTCCCTGACCAGAACCAATCATTGCCTGGACCGCTTTCTCAAGTTGCTGCCAGAAGTCACTGTTTGAGATGGTCTCAATCTTGGTTCCGCCAGTTGCCTTACTGCTCTTCTCTGAATTCGAGTTTGAATTTGAATTTGAATTTGAATTGCTATCTGTACTGCTGTTCGAATTCGATGAACCGGAATCGTTGCTGGTGATCGAGCCTGTCGTAATTGATGTTAATGACACACCACGTCGCTGAAGCTGCAGGTAATCAACCGGGATCACTTCTGTCCGTAACGTTGCCGGGTAAATCTGAATGATGTTGCCGTTACGGTTGGTGTTGTAACCGTACATATCAGACACCACATCCAGCACCTCATCGAGAGTGACATCGCGCAGTGTTAAAGAAATACGCCCCTGCACGTCAGGGTGTATCACCATATTAAAGGGGGTACCTTTGACCAGGCTGCCAAAAAAAGCCCGCGCATCAACATTGCGCGCACTGACCCGGAAACGTTTTTCAAGCGCCGTGGATGACATGAAGTCATTGCCTGCTAAGCTCGGCATCAAATCAGCATTGACCGCCGATGGTAAGTCAGCCAACGGGCGGCTATTGGCTTCGTTGGCGGCGACGTTCAACGCCTCTTTCACCTCAACCGGATCCCGGTGGCCCATGTTGGTTGAGCAGCCTATTAACGAGGCCAACATAATTCCTAAAACTAATCCACGCATGCTAACCACTGACCTTTAATTCGTTTTTATATTTTCGGCAAACAACTCTAAGCGCCACTGCTTGCCTCCGCGTGTCACGGTGACATGATCATTTTTGATATCACTAAGGGTATAACCACTTACTCGCCCGCCAAGCCCGATAGCGACATCATTCATAATCACAGTACAGTTAGTTTCTTCTGCACAAATAATGCTTTGCAGCTCAGGTAAACGAGCACGATGTGATAACTGCTTTTTGGCCGGAGCCTGCCAACCAAGTGGTGCCGTTGGATCCTGGCTGGCTTGAGCAGTACTCACCAACATCGTCATTAACGCTGCTGCAAAAATGCCTGACTTAACCACCGATGAAATCCTTACTTTCGCCTAATGTATAAACATCTAATTGAATACTGGCAAAGGGGTATTTATCCACCTGATAATTAAAACTTTGCCAATAATACTTCACCGGGAGAGCTTCCAGTTGCCGGAGGTAATTCACCACATCGAAATAACGGCCTCGCAGAGTTAAACGCACAGGGTGAATGAAATACCCTTCGTCATCCCCGCTGATCAGCTGTACCGGTGGTTGTGACTCCAAGGCCATCAGTTTTAAACGCTCTGAGCGGCGTAAGACTTCTTCCATCAAACCAGACATCTGCACCGGTGTTACCAGGCTGGCAACCCGATCCCGCAATTGCTCATCCAATGTCTGATTTTGCTGCTTCAGACCGGCAATTTTGCTCTCAACCTCATTGTTGGGATCGCTTTTTAATTTTCGCTCGATCAAAATAATCTGATTGTCACTGGCGGTTAATTCGCTGGCAACCGACACAATCTGCCGTTTTGCCGATAGCAAATCCTTCATTTGCGGTTCCACAAACATCACAAAACCAATAAACAACAAGGCGGTCCAGCCCGACAGTAATATCAGCATTTGTTCACGGCGCGTCAGAAGATCAAAACGGTCGCTCAACTGTTGCCAACCATTCATTCTTTCGTCTCCTGTTGTGCCGTTCGATCTGCAATTAATCGAAACGTGACAATATTCTGCTTATTCCGGCCAAGTGACATCAGCTGAAAACGGCGTTCAACCAGGGACGGATAATCTTTGAAAGCGCGAAGCCAGCTTGGTACTGCATCAGGGTTCCTTGCCAGCCCCTCTAAGTCAAGCGCTTTACCTGTGGCATGGATCCGGCTCACCGAAATATCACTACTTGCTGCATCAGAAAGCTGCTGCAACATACCGGCATAACCAACCTTCAGGCTGTCATCATGCATTTCGATGGCTTTCAATGTTGCTTGTTTGGCGGCCAAATCCTGCTCTAAGGTACCCGCTAATTCAACTTTCAACGGACTTGGAACATGCTTGGCCAAAACCGCTTTGGCGCGATCCAACTCTGCACGCTTGTCTGCTAGCCGCGCTTGCTCTGCCGATAGTTTTTCTTGTTCCACATAGTTCTGCCAGCTATACCATCCCGCGACGGTGCCCATCAGTACGATGGCAATTCCCCAGCCCATGACCACATTTCGCAAGCTTAAGTACTGTTTTTGTGGCTTCAGGCTGTCAGAATAAAAATTAATCCCGGTATCACCAAACTCACCTAATGCAGCCCAGGCAATACGAGCCCCGTTACTCTCCAATACCGGATGAGCGGGGGTAACTGCACTGACGGACACACTCAGGCGCTGGCTTAATTCCTGTGCCAGCAAGGCATCTTGTTCACCATCACAAGAAACAACAAGCTGAGTGATCGGGTTATCACGAAGCTGAGCGCTGAGGAAATCTAGAGAACGTTGTAATTCAAGGGCCAGGCTATCGAGCTGAAGGGCATTACCTTCCCCTTCAATTAACGGCACACTAAAGCCACGTAGCTGACGCTGAAAGCACATGGATTGCTGTTTAAAGGCTGTCAGCTGTAACCCGGCATGATGGCGGCGATGTAAAATCAATTGGCTCAATGAGGAGGAGGTAAATTGTCCCCACACAACTTCTTCGGCAGATACCGATACCAGTTCGCAACTCACATCAGCACAGCACTGAATCAATTGCTCCACTTGCTTGCGATTAGCCACAAACACCTGCAAGCGATCTTTTAATGGCGCAGGAAAACCATCAGCCACCAATTCCATTGGTGACTCGTTCACTAAATCTTTCACCAAAAAAGGCAGTGCCGTCGGTAATTCTTCCCGTGTGACTTCCGGTTTTTCGATTAGCAGACTTTGATATAAACCATGCCCCAGCACCAACTTTATTTGGCTACCGGATAATTGGTGCTTTTCAATCAGGGTCTTAATACTTTCAGCCCATTGAGAAACACTAGAAATATCGACACTGTCTATTATCCATTTCTGCTCTGATTCATACACAAGCGTGATGGAATCAGTAAAAACTGCAATACTGGCAACTTTATCGTTACTTTTATTTTTTAAATATTTATTTAACAGTGTGATAGGCTTCATGAATATCCAACGCAGCTGACTGAATCTGTATTAATATTATGATGATAACGTCAAATAATTAATCGATGTCAATTATTTGACCATTTTACCTGAGTATTGGGCCAATAAACATAATTCAATTAATTAAATTTTGTCTCCGAACGTAAAATTCACCAGACTTATATCGCTATTTAAATGCATTCCCCACAGGCATCTCTGGCGCAAAATAGCGCCCCTGACCACCTTTTACGCCAAGTTGTTTTAATACTTGCCATTCTTGTTCATTTTCCACCCCCACGGCAATCACTTGCGCTTGTGAATCGGCACAAGCCCCCAGCATACTACGAACAAAAAGCTGATTTTCCTGACGCTGATTGATTTCACGTACCAGGCTGCGATGCAGTTTGATGTAGTCAACCCGGACATCTTTTATATAGTGGGTACTAACAATCGTTCTTCCGGCCTGATCGACAACGAGCTTACAGCCCAGCCCCACCAGCATACGAGCGACCGGACGCATCGCATCAAGGTGTTTAACCAAACTGCCTTCGGCTAATTCAAAAGACAGGCGATTGAGCACCGTTCGCGGGGTTTGCAATAATTCATCACGCAACCAGCGCACAAACGTTTTTTCCAATAAGGACTGAACACTGACATTAATGGATAGGACATCATTGCCGGGCATTGTTTTTAAAAGCTGTAATGCCTGAGAAATTACCAGTTTATCCATCCGGACACTGAACCCAATTTGCTCAACCGCCGGCAAGAAGCGCGAGGCTTTAATCAACACCCCGTTTTCATCTTTAATTCGCGCGAGTAGTTCACGATGTAAAATCGTTTCGTCTGATGCACTTACTACTGGTTGCTGGAATAAGATCGGCCCACCACTATTAAATATGGCGTCGAGTAACGTACGCCAACGCACACTGCCGCGCACCTCTTCCAATTGCTGATCTTTCTTAAAGGCGTACCAGCTATTTGTTCCCTGTAATTGCGCACTGCGCAAGGCCATATCGGCTTCATCCATAATACGCCCACGGCGTTCACCGCTGGAAAAGAATGTTACGCCAATATGGCACCAGTTGTCCTGTTGCAAAGGAGCGGCGGGTATCAGCCTTTCCAGCGCATTGAGCAATTGATGGGTAAACAGCTTAACCTCTTTGGCCGAATGCTGAGGCAGCATAATGGCAAATTCCGCATCAAAATAGCGCGACAGCACAGTGTCGGGATAGCGCTGAATTAAATTAGATAAGATCATACCGACATCCTGGATCAGATCATCCGCGGTCTCTTTTCCCTTCTCCGCCAGCAGTTCATCCCAGTCGGAAATACGGATCAGAATGACCGCGCCATGGGTTTCCTGCTCTTGAACTAACGACTGCAGGCGACTATCAAACAACACTCGATTGGCCGCGCCGGTTAACTGATCAAGAAAGGTGTGGGTACGAATAAAGGTATCAAAGCGGCTACGCTCCTGGCGCGCATCTTTTAACTCAGCAATCAGCTGATCAATTGCCAGGCTTGCCGTTGCCGGCCATTCTTCTTCCCCCCCAACGGCATATTCATCAACCCGGCCAGCAAGGATCATCCGGCCACGGACTTCGAGTAATTCAGAGCCATAAAGCTGCTGACGCAGCCAGTTCAGCCCCCAGACCAGGCCCATGATAATAATGATGATCGCCAGCGTGATCGATGACATAGCCCCTAGCGAATAAGTAAACTCGGTATACGGCGGCAGAGATTTAATATCGATATAAAAGCCGGGGTTATGTTCCAGCTCATAACGACTAATATGAAAAATATTCGGATCGGCAATGGGTTGAAGCCCTTTGAAGGAATAAACCATGCCTGCCGAGCTCGCGACTTCCAGCTCGACAACATTACTGGCTTTAAGCAGATGGGGAAGCCAGCGCGATAATGACTGCGAACCTTGCGGATCCGCCAGCTCCTGGTCAATCACCGTCACCACGCCATCAAGATAATGAGTCAGGTAATCCTGTCCTAACTTTCGAAAACTGACAGCACCACCGATAAAAATGACAAAAATGGCACAAATAACAATGAGCGTGACAAAAGCAACTAAGCGATTAGTTAACTTCATCCCTGATGCTTTTCTCATAACGCTCCAAATTCACACGGAATATTTATAAAATATAAACAGTTGATAAATAATTTCAGTGTTCAACACGACACTTAAAGAATTTGTTAATAATTATCACTTGTTCATCTATCAATGTGAATCACTGTCTGTAAACATAGTGATATCAATTCGCTTAATTGCCGACTGATAGCCAGGCAATTAATGAAATTGGGATCAATCACAGATAACGTTGGAAATATATGGATTGGATTACTTGTACCAAAAGCTTTGTCACTGTTGTCGATCAAGGCTCTTTAGCCCAAGCTGCCACCAAGCTGAATACGTCAAGCTCAGCATTGTCGAAACGCCTGTCCTGGTTAGAAAAGCAATTAGGGGTACAGCTCCTCAAGCGCACCACCCGCAGCCTGATGGTGACGGATGCCGGTAAGCTGTTCTATCAGCGTAGTGCCCGCTTACTCGATGACTGGCACCAGATGCTGGCTGAAACGACATCCACCTATGGTGAGGTCAGTGGCGTCTTGCGTATTGGTGCCCCGCTGGCGACAGGCAGTCGTTTACTCGTCCATTATCTGGCGGAGTTTATAGAAATTTACCCGAACATTCAGGTGGAATTACATACCATTACTCCTGGTCAATTGCCGGATTTAAATCTTGATGTATTCATCAGCCGTGAATTAACCGATTTTAACTCTTCGAGCTATATCGCCACCCGGCTGTTAAATTTTCAGCCTGGTTTTTATGCCTCTCCCGGTTATCTGGAAGACAAGCCATCCATTGAGAGCCCGGAACAACTCACTCAGCATAACTGCCTACTGTTTGGGACTCACGGCCACGAGCAGGAGCATGTCTTTGAAAATAATTTACGCCTGCGCCTGCGCGGTAATTTTACTACTCAAAACCCTGAAGCTTTAGTTGCCGCCGCCGTTGCCGGGATGGGGATTATTCTTACCGGTGAAAATATGGTCAAACGCGAACTCAGCAAAGGCCTGTTAGTGCCTGTATTACCGGCGCTGAAACAGCCGGTAAGCTCAGCCTATGCCTATTATCCGAAGCTTGACTATAACCATGTGAAAACCAAGCTGTTTATCGATTTTATTAAATCCAAAGCAAACCTATAAATTAGCGAGATAACAGACATCAAAAAAGCAGCGCGAGCGCTGCTTTTTTTATGACGTCATTGTTCTCATCAGCCTAGAATGGAATATCGTCATCGAAGTCCATTGGTGGCTCATTGTACTGCTGCTGAGGCTGTTGAGGTGCCTGCTGCTGTGGTGCAGCTTGTTGCTGCTGTTGCGGCGCAAAATTCTGCTTAGGTGCGGCTGCAGGTTGTTGAGGTTGACCCCAGTTACCTTGCTGCTGCTGTTGTCCGCCCATTGGTGCACCTTGACCGCCGCCCTGACGGCCACCAAGCATTTGCATTACACCGTTAAAACCCTGAACCACTACTTCTGTTGTGTAGCGATCCTGGCCGCTCTGATCTTGCCACTTACGTGTCTGTAATTGACCTTCGATATAGACCTGTGAACCTTTACGCAGGTATTCACCCGCAACTTCAGCAAGCTTGCCAAATAGCGCTACACGGTGCCATTCTGTTTTTTCACGCTGCTCGCCCGTTGCCTTATCACGCCATGATTCGGAGGTAGCAATGGTAATATTTGCTACTGCACCACCACTTGGCATATAACGGATTTCTGGGTCATTACCTAAGTTACCGACTAAGATAACCTTATTTACGCCACGACTGGCCATACTTAACTCCAAATCTGTTCGCGCACTATCTGATTATCAATAGCCGCTTAGTCAAAGTTTATACTTAATCGCGCAGTTTATCATGCAGACACAGGTAAGGCATAGGGCCCACACTGTGTTATCTGACGCAATTTTTATTCATTACCGCTCAGGATTAAATCCATCATCAAAAAACCCGTTGTTATTGCATAACAATCTCGAAATTCCGGGTTGGCAGAACCAATAAACACCAAACCTGACAACAAACACCTGGCTAATTTTCACTCTTTATACTGTATCTTTATACAGCTCGTCCTTTCAAGCTTTTCCTTGCTATGCAATAATAACGAATCAATTAGTCAGCCATAAAGCTCGCATACCATGGATAAGATAGACGTCAGGGGCGCTCGCACCCATAACCTTAAAAATATCAATATCTCAATCCCTCGCGATAAGTTGATTGTTATCACAGGATTATCTGGTTCAGGGAAATCTTCCCTTGCCTTCGATACCTTATACGCCGAAGGTCAGCGCCGCTATGTTGAGTCGTTATCTGCTTATGCTCGCCAGTTCCTGTCATTGATGGAAAAACCGGATGTTGACCATATTGAAGGGCTGTCGCCGGCCATTTCTATCGAGCAGAAATCGACGTCACATAATCCGCGTTCTACCGTGGGGACCATTACTGAAGTTTACGATTACCTGCGCTTGCTTTATGCCCGGGTTGGCGATCCCCGCTGTCCGACCCACGATGTAACATTGGCCGCTCAAACCGTCAGCCAGATGGTGGATAAGGTACTTGAACTGCCTGAAGGCAGTAAAATGATGCTGTTGGCGCCGATCGTCAAAGAGCGTAAGGGTGAGCATGTTAAAACCCTGGCTAACCTTGCTGCGCAGGGCTATATCCGTGCCCGTATCAACGATGAAGTGTGCGATCTTTCCGATCCACCGACATTAGAGTTACATAAAAAACATACCATTGAAGTAGTCGTCGATCGCTTTAAAGTCCGTCAGGATCTTCAGTTGCGACTGGCCGAATCGTTTGAAACCGCACTTGAACTCTCTGGCGGTAACGTTGTGATCAGCCCGATGGATGATAACCAGCCCGGTGAACTCATTTTCTCCGCTAACTTTGCCTGCCCGCACTGCGGTTACAGTATGCAGGAGCTTGAACCGCGTCTGTTCTCATTCAATAACCCGGCAGGGGCTTGCGGTACCTGTGACGGGCTTGGGGCACAACAGTACTTTGATCCTGAACGCGTGGTACAAAATGGTGAGTTAAGTTTATCTGGCGGTGCCATTCGCGGCTGGGATAAACGCAACTTCTATTACTTCCAGATGCTTAAATCGATGGCTGAGCATTATGGGTTTGACGTTGAAACCCCGTTCGATGAACTGCCGAAAAAGATCAAGACCGTTATTCTCAGTGGTTCTGGCAAAACCGAAATTGAATTTAAATACATTAATGATCGCGGAGATATCACCGTCCGGCGACACCCGTTTGAGGGAATCCTCAACAATATGGAGCGCCGCTACCGTGAAACCGAATCCAATTCGGTGCGCGAAGATCTCGCCAAATTTGTCTCCACCAAGCCTTGCTCAAGCTGCCACGGTTCGCGTCTGCGCCAGGAAGCGCGCCATGTATTTATTGCTGAAACCAACCTGCCGCAGATCTGTGAAATGAGTATCAGTGAGGCACTGAACTTTTTTAACAATCTGGCCTTAGTCGGCCAACGGGCACAAATTGCCGACAAGATCTTAAAAGAAATCAAAGAGCGACTAACATTCTTAATCAATGTCGGCCTTAATTACCTGAATCTATCCCGCAGCGCAGATACCTTGTCGGGCGGTGAAGCACAGCGCATCCGCCTGGCCAGCCAAATCGGTGCCGGTCTGGTTGGCGTTATGTATGTTCTTGACGAACCATCTATCGGGCTGCACCAACGAGACAACGAACGCCTGCTCAAAACACTGAATCATCTGCGCGATCTGGGTAATACCGTGATCGTGGTCGAGCATGATGAAGATGCCATCCGGGCTGCAGATCATGTGATCGATATCGGTCCCGGCGCGGGAGTCCATGGCGGCCATATCATTGCCGAAGGCACCATCGAAGATATTCTCCAGGCTCCGGACTCACTGACCGGACAATACCTCAGCGGCCGTAAATCCATTGCAATTCCGGAACAACGGGTGGCTATAGATCCAGATAAAACCGTGAAGTTATTGGGCGCCAGCGGCAATAACCTGAAAAATGTCGATCTTAATATTCCTGTTGGTCTGTTTACCTGTGTTACCGGGGTGTCTGGCTCGGGTAAATCAACCCTGATCAACGACACTTTCTTCCGTATCGCCCACCACCAGCTCAATGGCGCGACAACGGGTGAGGCCGCACCTTATCGAGAAATTCGGGATCTTGAGCATTTCGACAAGGTTATTGATATCGACCAAAGCCCTATCGGCCGAACTCCGCGCTCTAATCCCGCCACCTATACCGGCATTTTCACCCCGATTAGAGAGCTGTTTTCAGGAACCCACGAAGCCCGTTCCCGGGGCTATAAACCCGGGCGATTCAGCTTTAACGTCAAAGGTGGCCGCTGTGAAGCCTGTCAGGGGGATGGCGTGATCAAAGTGGAAATGCACTTTTTGCCTGATGTGTATGTTCCTTGCGATTCGTGCAAAAGCCAGCGCTATAATCGGGAAACTCTGGAAATTCGTTATAAAGGCAAAACCATTCACGAAGTCTTAGACTTAACGGTCGAAGATGCACGCGAATTCTTTGATCCGGTTCCAGCGATTGCAAGAAAACTACAAACATTAATGGATGTCGGCTTATCTTATATCCGCTTAGGCCAAGCGGCGACGACCTTGTCCGGTGGTGAGGCGCAGCGCGTAAAACTGGCGCGAGAGTTATCAAAACGCGATACCGGTAAGACCCTGTATATTCTGGATGAACCGACAACCGGGCTGCATTTCCATGATATTCAGCAGCTACTGACGGTGCTGCATCGCCTGCGCGATCATGGCAATACTATCGTAGTGATTGAGCATAACCTGGATGTGATTAAAACTGCAGACTGGATCATTGATTTAGGGCCTGAAGGCGGCAGTGGAGGCGGTGAAATTATTGCTACCGGCACTCCTGAGCAAGTGGCACAAGTAGCTGGCTCGCATACTGCACGCTTTCTGAAGCCGCTACTGCCAAGCGCCAATTAATGGGCTTGATTATAAGCACAGGCTGGCTGATAGGCACCAGCCTGTTTCTTATTTATTCCCCCACTTAGCATGTCAGCAAACATGGATAAACAATGACGGTGTTACATTTACAAGGTACTAAACTGGCAGAGCAGCGCATCAGCAAACCTCTCACGAGATATTTTATCGTCTCTCTGGGGCTCCTCTTTTTACTCGCGATGCATTACTTCCAGCACAACCCAGGGGGATCCGGGCTTGAGCTGTCATTTAATACCATCAGCTGGATCCCCTTCAGCTTTGCCATTGCCTTAGGGTTACTGGAAATCAGTCGCCAGAAAATCTGGCGTTACTCGCGCCTGACCGTGGTTCTGTTTGTCTGTTGTCTCTTACTGACACTTCCGGCTTTCTACCCCGATGCCGATGGGTACGCTGTTGCTAACCGGCTCATTGGATTATGGGCCGGCTTTCTCTTCTTTGTCGGATTACAGCAGTTTGCCTTTACCCACAAACAGCGCCAGCGCATGTTATGGCTGATCTTAGCGGCGATATGGATTCAGGCGATCTTCGCCTGGTACCAATTCCTCTGGATCGACCCCGGTAATGCCATTGGCTATGACACGGAACAAAATCGCCCTTACGGTATATTTCAACAGCCCAATGTGATGGCCAGCTTTCTGGCAACAGGTTTAGTGCTGTCAGCTTATTTGCTGGCTCGTATCCCGATGTATCGCGGTAAGTGGTCATGGCAGCAGCTTGTATTATTGCTGACGCCCGTTGCCATAATCCCGATTATCGTGGTGCTCAGCTCTCGTACCGGATGGCTTGGTGCGATGGTGGGCGTAGCCCTTATGCTGCCCTACTTGCGGACGTTTGCCGCCAAAGCACAATGGCGAATGTGGCTGTTAATGGTTGCACTCGGCTTAAGTGTTTCATGGAGCATAAATAGCACCATCGACTGGACCCCCGCGGAAGAGCGAGTGAGCCTGGAAAGCGCGCGTGCTATTCACATCCCCCAGGCTTATAAAATGTTTAGTAAAGAGCCGCTGGCTGGTTACGGCTACGGTAAATTTGAACCTGCCTATATTATCCAGACGGCAAAATGGCATCAGGCCGATCCTGAGCAAAACTATGGTCTTTCTGGGCTGGATCACCCGCATAATGAACTATTGTACTGGGCTGCTGAAGGCGGAATTGTACCGTTATTGGCATTGCTTGCCGCCGCCGCCGCCGTCGCCTTAACGATCCGCAAGGCCAGAAAAGAGACACAACTGGCGTTAGTCGGCCTGTTTTTGCCAATTACACTCCATACTCAGCTGGAATACCCCTTTTACCATTCGCTGGTGCACTGGGTAACTTTTATCATCTTGATTTACTGGGTCGATAACCTGACGGCGAAATACCATAAATACCATGCGCGCTATGTACTGACGGTAAAATTCTGTGCCGTACTAATGCCTATTCTTATCACCAGCTTTATGTTGACGACCTTATATTCAGGCTGGTTGCTGACCAAGTTCGAAACCACGCGGCCGGTGAATATTGATTATCTGATGCAGGTGAATAACCCATGGGCGTGGCAGAACCGTTTTGACTGGGATTTGCACCTCACTCAGCTGCAGTTAGGTGCCGCGAGTAACAATCAAAGCTTAATTGAAGAATATATCCACTGGGCAACTCAGAAAGCGGTCAGCTGGCCACGTCCGGCGCTGTATCATAATTTGATTGCAGCCTATCATCTGCTGGACCAGCAGGAGCAGGCCAGACAGATCCAGCAAGAGGCTGAATTTTTGTTCCCCGGCAATGACTTTACCCTTTCGTCGGTATTACCGGCGATACCAAATAAGCCTGTGCCACAGACGCCGTAAAGCTCGTTAATCAATCAGATCAAAAACGGCTACCCAGGTAGCCGTTTTTATTGAATTCAGGAAGAAATTCAACCTTTCCTATTTCAGCGTCGTTTCCAGTGCTTTTAGGCATAGGGCAACATTCTCGCTTCTTGCCGCATACCCCATCAGACCTATCCGCCAGGCTTTGCCCGCTAACGCGCCTAAACCGGCGCCGATCTCCAGATTATAGCGTTCAAGCAAGGTCTGACGCACTAACGCATCGTCCACCCCTTCAGGAATATATACTGCGTTAAGTTGTGGCAAACGAGAGGCTTCATCGACAACAAACTCAATCCCGAGTTTTTCTAACCCTTCACGTAATTCAAAATGCTGATCTTTATGTCGCTGCCACGCATTTTCCAACCCTTCTTTCTTCAGCAGCACCAAAGCTTCATGCAGGGCATACAAACTATTGACCGGCGCGGTATGGTGATAGCTGCGCTTCCCTTCCCCGCTCCAGTAAGCCAGCACTAAGCTTTGATCCAGGAACCAACTCTGTACCGGTATGGTGCGGCGCTGTATTCTCTCTATGGCCCGCTGGGAAAATGTCAGTGGCGATAAGCCCGGTACACAAGATAAGCACTTCTGGCTTCCCGAGTACACCGCATCCAGTTGCCATTCATCCACCCGCAGAGGCACCCCGCCCAGGGAAGTGACCGCATCAACAATTGTCAGACAATCGTGCTGACGCGCCAGTTTCGCTAGTGTCTCAGCATCACTTAACGCACCGGTTGACGTTTCTGCATGCACAAAAGCTAAAATCTTCGCGTCCGGATGCGCAACAAGTGCCCGCTCGACCAGTACCGGATCGACGGGCTCACCCCAATTATTATCCACCAGCACAGCCAGGCCACCACAGCGCTCGACATTTTCACGCATACGATCGCCAAAAACACCATTGCGGCAGACAATGACTTTATCACCCGGTTCAACCAGATTAACGAAGCACGCTTCCATGCCGGCACTACCCGGTGCGGAAACGGCGATAGTAAAGGTGTTCTCTGTTTGAAACGCGTATTGCAGCAGTTGTTTCAACTCATCCATCATGCCAATAAACAGTGGATCAAGGTGACCCACTGTCGGACGGCTTAATGCTTGTAAAACTTGCGGATAAATATCTGATGGGCCAGGCCCCATAAGGGTACGCTGCGGCGGATAAAAACTCCCAATTGTCATGATTGTTTCTCCTTGAGGTAAGAGGTCAGCAATTCCCTATTTTATTATATGTCGGGGGAATAATTACGCTAATTCAGCTACAGAGTATTAAAGGAATTCCCCTAAGTCGCAAGTCTCGTTGAAAACTAATATCAATCAATTGCATTTATTTTGCATAAATAACCACAGAAAGATTGACAACCTAACAACAAATCCTATTCAATGAAGGATAAGTTTTGTTCATCCAGATGGATAGTATGCCATCGGGTAAAGACAGAAGAGGAGCGTTATCCAGGTATCTAGGTTGCGGGGCCCCACCCCAAAGCAGTTTAGAGAGGGGGAATAACGCCGAGGTATTGCTGGACAGGGGACCAGTAATATCGGCTTCGAAGGTTGAATCCTTCTGGCTGTCACCTTTTATTTTTGATGAGTAAAAGGTGGAGAGCTTCTGGTTGTAGCGCTATTCGTACGTCTCGCCTGCCTGCTCTCCTGACAATTAGATATTGGGAATATTTATCCGTGTAAATTCCCTTTTCCTCATTATATTTTTATTGTTACTGGGAGACTTACCTTGAGCCATGTAAATCACAATTCAGCAACTTCACCACCTTTGACAGTGGCCAAATTCGGCGGTACCAGCGTTGCCGATTTTTCCGCGATGAGCCGTAGCACCGCGATCATCCAAAATAACCCGCAAACCCGTTTAGTGCTAATCAGCGCCTGTTCCGGGGTGACTAACATCTTGGTTGAACTGGCTAACGGTGTGACAGATTCAGTGCATCGCTTAGCTTTACTGACGCGTCTGACTGACATTCATCAATCCGTTATCAGTCAATTACAGCAACCAAGCCCGATTTTAGAAGCAGTCAATAGTTTACTGGACCAGATCGCCACTCTGGCGGAGCAGGCCGCACTGCACACTTCGGCAGAGTTAACCGATCAATTAGTCGCAAATGGTGAGCTGCTTTCCACCCATCTCTTTACCCAAATCATGATCGAGCAAGGGATCAATGCTGTTCGCTTTGATATTCGCGATGTCATGCGCACAGACAGCCATTTCGGCAGAGCAATTCCACAACCAGAAGTGATCCGCCAGTTATCGCAGCAAGCGCTCAACCCACTCTTTGCCAATCACGTGGTAGTCTCACAAGGTTTCATTGGTTCTGATGCCGAAGGTAAAACCACCACTTTGGGTCGCGGAGGCAGCGACTACAGTGCAGCCCTGATGGCAGAGGCGATTGATGCTGCAACCCTGGAGATCTGGACTGATATTCCCGGTATGTACACCACCGATCCTCGTATTGCGCCGAAAGCAAAACCGATCAAAGAGATCAGCTTCAGTGAAGCCTATGAGATGGCCAATTTCGGTGCGAAGATCTTGCACCCGTCAACTTTACGCCCAGCGATCCGTCAACAGATCCCTGTCTTTGTCGGCTCATCCAAGGCTCCGGAGCTGGGCGGTACCTGGATTCGGGAAAGTGTCAGTGCTGCTCCTCTGTTTCGCGCCTTAGCACTGCGCTGTAATCAGACCATGGTGACCCTGACCAGCCTCAATATGTTCCATGCTTATGGCTTTCTGGCTGAAGTGTTCAGGATTTTGGCTGAGCATAAAGTCTCTGTTGATTTGATCACCACTTCTGAGGTCAGCGTCTCATTAACCCTGGATCAAACCGATACGAGTGGCGGTACCCCAAAACTCCCTCAAGGTGCACTGGAAGACCTCACCAAGTTATGCCGGGTAGAGGTCGAGCAGGATCTCTGCTTAGTCGCCTTGATTGGCAATCAGATGAGCAATACGAAAGGTTCCGTCTCGAAGGTTTTCAACACACTGGAAGACTTTAACCCAAGAATGATTTGCTACGGTGCCAGCCCTCACAACCTGTGCTTCTTAGTCAAAGAGCACGATGCCAAACCGGTAGTCAAAGAGCTGCATCGCAAGATCTTTGAATAATCCTATTTCAGGACGGGACATCCCCAAAAAATAAAGGCGCTCACCAGAGCGCCTTTATTGTCTGTCATCATCGCATTAGAGGTTAGGACCTAACCATTTCTCGGCTTCGACTAAATCCCATCCTTTACGCTCAGCATAACTATCACGCTGATCTTCCTGGATCTGGGCTACCGCAAAATAACGGGAATCAGGGTGCGAGAAATACCAGCCAGAAACCGCAGCGCCCGGCCACATGGCATAACTTTCCGTTAAGACCATTCCAGTCGTCGATTCTGGATCCAGCAATTTCCAGATCTCACCTTTTTCGGTGTGTTCAGGACAGGCCGGATACCCCGGAGCCGGACGGATACCCTGATATTTTTCCCGGATCAGATCGTCTTTGGCCAGCGCTTCATCTGGCGCATAGCCCCAAATTTCTTTCCTGACCATCTCATGCAAACACTCCGCAAATGCCTCTGCCAGGCGATCAGCCACAGCCTGAATCATAATGGCATGGTAATCATCACCTTTAGCTTTAAATTGCGCTGCAATATCGTGTTCGCCTATCCCCCCCGTCACCGCAAACGTACCGATCCAGTCAGGCTTCCCGCTTTCTTTTGGCGCAATATAATCAGACAAACAATAATTTGGCCCTTTCGGCTTTTTAGTTTGCTGGCGTAAACCATGAAGTACCGTCAACACTTCAGTGCGACCTTCATCAGTGTATACCTCGATATCATCACCAATCGCATTCGCAGGAAACAGGCCGCACACCCCGTTTGCTGTCATCATGCCACTACGTTCAATCTCATCGAGTAGCTGGTTGGCATCGTCAAACAAACGCCGGGCCTCTTCCCCGACCACTTCATGTTGAAGAATGGTCGGATACTTGCCACTCAGTGACCAGGTCATAAAAAATGGCGTCCAGTCGATGTATTTCCGTAAGGTAGAGACAGGAAAATCCGTAAAGACATGCACACCCGGTTTAGCCGGTGCTGGCGGGGTATAGCTATCCCAATCAATCACCACCTTATTCGCCCGGGCTTCTTCTAGTGTCACTGGTGCTGTACGTGGTTTCTTGCGGGCATGCTGCTCCCGCACTATTTCATGTTCTTTATTCAAACTCTCAACAAATGCCGGCCGACGCTCATCAGACAGTAATGTCGAACACACCCCAACCGCACGGGATGCATTGGAAACATAAACAACGGGTCCATGGTAGTTTTGCTCAATTTTTACGGCAGTATGCGCCTTTGAGGTGGTCGCTCCACCAATCATGAGAGGAAGATCAAAGCCCTGACGTTCCATTTCTTTGGCAACATGCACCATTTCATCCAGTGATGGCGTGATCAATCCGCTCAAGCCGATAATATCGACATTTTCTTCTTTGGCGACTTTCAGTATCTTGTCACAAGAGACCATCACACCAAGGTCAATGATCTCGTAATTATTGCACTGTAAAACGACACCAACAATGTTCTTACCGATGTCATGTACATCACCTTTGACGGTGGCCAGCAGGATCTTACCGTTCGTTTGCCCGGCTTGCTTTTCTGCATCAATATACGGCTCCAGATAAGCGACCGCCTGTTTCATTACCCGGGCTGATTTCACCACCTGTGGCAAGAACATCTTGCCTTCGCCAAACAGGTCACCCACAATATTCATGCCCGCCATTAGAGGACCTTCGATCACTTCCAGTGGCTTCGAGGCATTAGCACGGGCCTCTTCGGTATCTTCGACAATAAATTCCGTAATACCTTTAACCAGAGCATGCGCCAAACGTTTTTCAACGGGCCAGCCGCGCCACTCTTGGGCACTGCGATCTTCTTCTACTGCGCCGCTATCACGGTACTTGCCTGCAATATCAAGCAACCGCTCGGTACTGTCATCACGGCGGTTCAGCACCACATCTTCTACCGCATTACGCAGTTCATCAGGCAGATCGTCATAAATCGCCAGCTGACCTGCATTGACGATCCCCATATCCATACCGTTCTTAAAGCAGTGGTACAGGAATACAGCGTGGATCGCTTCCCTTACGGGGTTATTACCACGGAACGAGAAGGAGACGTTCGAGACACCGCCGGAAACCATCGCATGTGGCAGCGTCCGTTTAATATCTCCAACAGCCTCAATAAAATCGACAGCGTAGTTGTTATGCTCTTCAATACCGGTAGCTATGGCAAAAATATTCGGATCAAAGATAATGTCTTCCGGCGGAAAGCCGACTTCATCAACCAGAATATGGTAGGCATTGGTACAAATTTCGATTTTACGCTCTCGGGTATCCGCCTGCCCCTCCTCATCAAACGCCATCACGATCACTGCCGCACCATATCGCCGGATCAGTTTCGCTTGCGCAACAAATTTATCTTTCCCTTCCTTCATCGAGATCGAGTTGACGACCGATTTTCCCTGGACACATTTCAGACCCGCCTCCAACACTTCCCATTTAGAGGAATCGACCATGATCGGGACTTTAGAAATTTCAGGCTCGGTTGCACACAGATTAAGGAAGCGTACCATTGCCGCTTCCGCATCCAGCATGCCTTCATCCATATTGATATCAATGATCTGAGCTCCGGCTTCCACTTGCTGGCGGGCGACCTCTAGTGCTTCGTCATATAACTCTTCTTTGATAAGACGCTTAAACCGAGCCGAACCTGTCACATTGGTACGTTCACCCACATTGATAAATAGCGTCTCAGCCGAAATCGTCAGGGGCTCTAACCCTGATAAGCGACAGGAAACGGGGATATCCGGTAACTGGCGAGGTTTTACATGACGAGTGACCTCTGCCATCTTCCGAATGTGTTCTGGTGTTGTGCCACAGCACCCCCCCACTAAATTCAGGAAACCACTCTGCGCCCATTCAGCAATATGCTCAGCCATGTCTTCAGGGCTAAGATCATACTCGCCAAAGGCATTGGGTAATCCGGCATTCGGGTGAGCCGAAACAGCACACTCTGAAATACGAGAAAGCTCTTCAACATACTGACGCAGTTCATCAGGACCCAACGCACAGTTCAGGCCAAAAGCGATAGGTTTTACGTGTCGCATCGAGTTATAGAAAGCTTCTGTCGTCTGGCCTGAAAGAGTCCGGCCAGAAGCATCAGTGATCGTCCCTGAGATCATGACAGGCAAAACAATACCATCTTCTTCAAATACGGTTTCAACCGCAAAAGAACAGGCTTTGGCATTTAAGGTGTCAAAGATAGTTTCAATCAAAATCAGATCCGCACCGCCTTTAATCAGGGCGCGAGTAGATTCAGAATAGGCTTCAACCAATTGATCAAAAGTAACATTACGAAAACCAGGATCGTTAACATCTGGTGAGATTGAGCAAGTGCGGTTAGTTGGGCCAAGAACTCCGGCTACAAAGCGAGGTTTTTCTGGTGTTTTTGCTGACCATTCATCAGCCACCTGGCGCGCTAGCCTGGCTGCCTCAAAGTTCATTTCAGCACTCAGGCTTTCCATGTCATAGTCAGCCATCGCGATAGTCGTGGCATTAAAGGTGTTCGTTTCGAGAATATCTGCGCCGGCTTCTAAATAGGCATTATGAATATCTTTGATCAATTGTGGCTGCGTCAGGACCAACAGATCATTGTTACCTTTCAGGTCACTATGCCAATCAGCAAACCGCGCACCGCGATAGTCATCTTCTTCCAGCTTATAGCCTTGGATCATGGTGCCCATGCCACCATCAATGATCAGGATCTGCTGCTTTAATCGACTCTGTAATAATTCTTTTCCCTTCAACACCACACTACTTCCTTTTTCCAATTTTACAGCTGAATAACATCCTACCACAGCCTTGATGGAAATCTAGACGTCTAAAGTTGTTTTAATCGACAAAACAAAATCTCAATCTAGGAAATTTTTGTATAGCTATCACCGCGTGATGGATTTATATTTTGTGACAATTTCAGTCATTATTTTTTAACCAATCAGAGGTTGACGCATGCCGGTCTACAGTACCTTATGCTTTCTTGCTGCTGCAGCAATGATCATTGCTTTTATAAACAGTAAGATCGGTAAGATGCAAACAACAATCGCTATCACAGCAGGTGCGTTGATACTATCGTTGGGCATCATCATTGCTGGTCAAAATGGCTGGTTCCACCTAGAAGACATTGCCGCCGAGCAATTAGCGCATATTAATTTTGAGGGCTTTCTGCTTAAAGGAATTTTAGGATTCTTACTCTTTGCCGGTGGTCTCGGTATCAAACTTCCTCACATGGAAGATCAAAAATGGGAAATTACAGTCTTAGCTCTGGGAGCAACCCTATTTTCCACCCTTTTTATCGGTATCAGCTTATGGGGGATCTGCCAGCTCGCTGGTATTCAATTTGACTTAATCTACTGCCTGATCTTTGGATCACTGATCTCTCCAACCGATCCCATTGCCGTACTTGCTATTGTCAAAAAGCTGGATGCCCCGCGCCGTATTTCGACTCAAATTGAAGGTGAATCATTATTTAATGATGGTTTTGGCCTGGTCATCTTCGTTACCCTCTTCACGATTGCTTTTGGTAACGAAACACCGACCGTATTAGGTGTCGGTCAGCTATTCCTGCAAGAAGCCATTGGTGGCATTGTGTACGGATTTTCACTTGGCCTTCTGTTCCATTACCTAATAAGCTCAACCAACGATCACTCGATGGAGTTACTGCTTACTCTAGGTATTCCAACCGCAGGTTATGTCTTCGCCGATATTATCCATGTCTCCGGACCGCTTGCCATGGTGGTATCGGGCATCATGATCGGCAACTGGACACGCTATATTGGTTTTTCGAAAGAGAGTGAAGACCACCTTGATCATTTCTGGGAATTAGTTGATGAGTTCCTCAATGGTGTGTTGTTTCTGCTGATTGGTATGGCGATGCTGCAATTCAGCTTCCACCAGGAAGACTGGTTGATGATGGTGATTGCTGTCCCTTTGGTTTTACTCAGCCGCTATCTGAGTATTAAACTGTCTTATTTAGGTTTTTCTCGTTACCGTAACTACAATCCACTCTCGGTAAAAATCCTGACTTGGGGCGGTTTACGCGGTGGTCTTGCATTAGCCATGGCGATGGCAATTCCGGCGGGCATTCTCGTTATTCCAGAAAAAAACATCGATGTGCGTGAAATCATCCTTGTGATGACTTATGCCGTTGTTGTTTTTTCCATTCTGATACAAGGTTCTACAATTACACCGCTAATCAAGAAAGCGAGAGCGTGGGAAGCACAGAACAAATAACAGAACAGTGATATAAAGAAGACTGGCCCAGCCAGTCTTCTTTATATCTAATAATACCGATCAACCACTAGTCATCTTTAGTAAAATTATCTTCAGAGAAATGTTCCAGATCATAGGGGGTTTGCTGATAAACACAGTAATTCAACCAATTCAGAAACAGCAAATGACCATGGCTACGCCAAGTTGCCACAGGGGGATTATCCGGATTGTCATCAGGATAATAATTCACCGGAATATTGGGCTCCATTCCTTGAGCAAGATCTCGAATATACTCACCATGAAGGGTCGCTACATCGTACTCAGGATGGCCGGTGACAAAAACATTCCGTTTGTCTTTGGTTGCCGCCAGATAGACGCCTGCCTCTTTTGAGGTTGCCAATATATCTAAATCTGTATGTTCGGCTAAGTAGTTCGGAGAAAAATCAGCATAGCGAGAATGCGGGGCTTTAAAGGTCTCATCAAAACCGCGCAAAATAGGATGATGACAGTCATGGATGGAATGTTGATATATGCCTGATAACTTTTCCTTCCTGGTCCGCTTAGGCAAATCATAAAGCAGCTTTAATCCGGCTTGAGCAGCCCAACAGACAAACATTGTTGAGGTTACGTGATCTTTGGCCCAGTTCATAATGAGCCGGATCTCTTCCCAGTACAGCACATCTTCAAACTGCACTAACCCCAGAGGTGCCCCAGTCACAATCAAACCATCAAAATTACGATCTTTCACCATTTCAAATTGCCGGTAAAAAGTATCCAGATGCTCAGTGGGGGTGTTCTTAGTCGGGCGGTTATCAATACGTAATAACTCAACATCCACTTGCAAAGGAGTATTGGACAATAAACGTAAAAACTGGGTTTCTGTCTCAATCTTCTTTGGCATCAAATTTAACAGTAATACTTTTAGCGGACGAATTCCCTGGCTAGCAGCCCTTGCTTCAGTCATTACAAATATATTCTCACTACGCAGAATATCCGTAGCGGGCAAACGATCGGGAATTTTAATTGGCATCTTGGCTTACTCCTTAACCTTTAAGATGTTTAGACGTCCGGAGACCTAAACAAAACTATAGAAAATCGTGACGATGCGCAAGTAGAAGAGTGTAAAAAGAAGCACAAAAGAAAATTGAAGAAGAGAAAAAACGACAAAAACAGAGGGTTAGAATTTAATTTCTAGACGCCAGAAACGAGAAAACCCAGCCATTGGCTGGGTTTTAAATTGGTGCTCAGCAATGACCTACTCTCACATGGGGAGACCCCACACTACCATCGGCGCTACAACGTTTCACTTCTGAGTTCGACATGGGATCAGGTGGTTCCATTGCGCTATTGTCGCTGAACTAAATAATGGTGCTAGTACCCAGATTCGAACTGGGGACCTCACCCTTACCAAGGGTGCGCTCTACCAACTGAGCCATACCAGCACATTGTTCTGTTTTAAAATTCGTCACAAACGAATTCTAGAAATTTGGCGCCTGGCGATGACCTACTCTCACATGGGGAGACCCCACACTACCATCGGCGCTACTGCGTTTCACTTCTGAGTTCGGCATGGGATCAGGTGGGGCCACAGCGCTATGGTCGCCAGACAAA
>NZ_PYMC01000007.1 GCF_003026475.1 Photobacterium lipolyticum | reverse complement strand
ACGTAGATAGGCAGGGTGTGTAAGTGCTGCGAGGCATTGAGCTAACCTGTACTAATTGCCCGTGAGGCTTAACCATACAACACCCAAGGGGTTTTAACTGGACTCCATAAGCACTTGAATGGTGTTTGAGAACGATTTGCGCGACTAGTTGGTTTTTCCAAGATTGCTATTTTCGGCTTTGGCCGGGAATAAACAGAATTTGTCTGGCGACCATAGCGCTGTGGCCCCACCTGATCCCATGCCGAACTCAGAAGTGAAACGCAGTAGCGCCGATGGTAGTGTGGGGTCTCCCCATGTGAGAGTAGGTCATCGCCAGGCGCCAAATAGCTTTATGCTGAATAGACACTGCGGAGTGGTAGTTCAGTTGGTTAGAATACCGGCCTGTCACGCCGGGGGTCGCGGGTTCGAGTCCCGTCCACTCCGCCAAAATTAAAAAGCCTCAGCAGAAATGCTGAGGCTTTTTTCGTCATATCGCGTATAAAAAATCGATCTCGAATTAAAAGAGTTGCAATAGAGCATGCAGAAGAGGCTCTTGTTCTCTGGATTGCTTACAGCATAACCCGAGGCTTAATGATTCAATCGATTCAGTTGTTAGCCGCTGTACTTTTTCTCCCATCGGGCTATTACTTATCACAACATCGGGCGCAATACCAACACCACACCCCAGTGCAACCATACTGACGATAGCCTCGTGACCAGAGATTTGCGCATAAATAACTGGTTGTATTTTCTTTGTCTTAAACCATTTGTCGGCACGCTCTCTGGCTGGCCCTGACTCAGGGAGGATAAATGGTACAGATTGCCAGTCAGGTTCGCCTGTCAGATGTTTCTGGATAGCTGGAGGCGGTATTAGTGGACTAATTACGGACAAATGAACGCGATCGAGTTCTATATAGGTTAGCTTAGTTGGTATGTTCTCAGCCTTGGCTGCAATGGCAACATCGACCTCCCCCGAAAGTACTTTATCAATGGCCTGAGCGGGATCGCCTGTAATTAATTGAATCTCTATTTGGGGGTATGTCTGGCGGAATTCATTCAGAATACCAGGAAGGTGACTATAGCTCGCAGTCACAGAGCAAAACATTTTGAGCTTCCCCTGCAGCTGTAGGCTATCTTCTTTCAAGTCCGCTTTGACTTCCAGCCAACTGTTCACAATGTCAGAAGCGACAGGTAGCAGCTTTTTAGCGGCAGACGTTAATTCCACACTTCGGTTATCCCGGATAAATAAGGTTTGGCCAACATTTTCTTCCAGTCGCTGGATAATTCGGCTAAGGGCTGACGGGCTTATATGCATCATCTTCGCTGTCTGGCTAAAGTTCTTTGAATCGCAAAGATGAAGGAATAACTGTAGGTTTTTTATATTCATCATCCATGTTGCATTTTTTGCAATGAGTTGTTGTGAATATATCACTTTGAGCAATTAAACACCTGATCTACTATCAAGTTATTCGACAAAGCATGTCGACCCAAGGATAGAATTCACGGAGTTTGTAGTTATGGCTAATTATTTCAATACCTTAAACCTACGCCAGCAGCTAGACCAACTTGGTCGTTGCCGTTTCATGGATCGTAATGAGTTTGCAACTGAAGCAGACTACCTGAAAGGCAAGAAAGTCGTGATTGTAGGATGTGGTGCGCAAGGTCTGAACCAAGGCTTGAATATGCGCGATTCTGGCTTGGATGTCGCTTATGCACTGCGTCAGGCTGCGATTGATGAACAACGCCAGTCTTACAAAAATGCCAAAGAGAATGGCTTTGAAGTAGGTAGCTACGAAGACCTGATCCCGAACGCAGATCTGGTTGTCAACCTGACTCCGGATAAACAGCATTCAAATGTGGTTGAGACGGTAATGCCACTCATGAAAGAAGGTGCTGCTTTGGGTTATTCCCATGGCTTCAACATTGTTGAAGAAGGCATGCAAATTCGTGAAGATCTGACTGTTGTGATGGTCGCACCTAAGTGCCCTGGCACAGAAGTTCGTGAAGAGTACAAGCGTGGCTTCGGTGTTCCGACGTTGATTGCTGTGCACCCTGAAAATGACCCTAAAGGTGAAGGGCAGGAGATTGCAAAAGCATGGGCTGCCGCGACGGGGGGGCACCGTGCAGGTGTACTTGAGTCATCTTTTGTCGCTGAAGTTAAATCTGATCTGATGGGTGAACAGACAATTCTTTGCGGTATGCTACAGGCAGGTTCTATTGTTTGTTACGAGAAAATGCTGGCTGATGGTATTGATGCTGGTTATGCTGGTAAACTTCTGCAGTATGGTTGGGAAACGATCACTGAAGCGCTGAAGTTTGGTGGCATCACCCACATGATGGATCGCCTGTCTAATCCAGCGAAGATCAAAGCATTTGAGCTTTCTGAAGAGCTGAAAGAACTAATGCGTCCACTGTATAACAAGCACATGGATGACATCATTTCAGGTCACTTCTCTAGTACTATGATGGCTGACTGGGCAAATGATGATGTTAATCTGCTTGGCTGGCGCGAAGAGACTGGCGCAACAGCGTTTGAGAACTATCCTGAAAGCGATGTGGAAATCTCAGAGCAAGAATACTTCGATAACGGTATTCTGATGGTTGCGATGGTTCGTGCCGGTGTTGAGCTTGCGTTTGAAGCAATGACGGCTTCTGGCATTATTGAGGAGTCGGCATACTACGAATCGCTGCACGAGCTGCCATTGATCGCGAATACGATTGCACGTAAGCGCCTGTATGAAATGAACGTAGTCATCTCAGACACTGCTGAATATGGTAACTACTTATTTGCAAACGTTGCAACACCGTTACTTCGTGAGAAGTTTATGCCAGAAGTGGATACTGATGTGATTGGTCGAGGTTTAGGTGTAGTAAGCAATCAGGTAAACAATGAAACATTGATTGTGGTTAACGATGCATTGCGTAGCCACCCGGTTGAGTGGGTTGGTCAGGAGCTGCGCGGCTACATGACAGATATGAAACGTATTGCTGTAGGTGATTAATCACTGCTGACACGCTCGTATAAAAAACCCGGCGATTGCCGGGTTTTTTGCTAAGCACGGTGCATAAGAAGTCTTATTCTTCGCCCTTTGGTGTACCTGCGAGCTTTGCTTCCAGCTCGGCCATTTTCTTTTCTAACTCAGTTAATTTCTGGCGCGTACGTAGCAGAACCTGAGTTTGCACATCAAATTCCTCACGATTAACCATATCCAGTTTACCAAGTTGTGCCTGAATAACCTGACGAACTTTCTGTTCTACATCATTACCCAGCTCTTTGACTGGCTCTGGCATAGCATCCTGGATCTGTTTCGCAATCTGTTCTAGCTTTTTTGGATCGAACATAGCTTCTGTTAACTCCGTAGCGGCTTTTCATCTGTTGTCGTCATTCTATGCAATCATCGCAGGGTTGTCGTTGGTGAATGATAAAAATTAAAGAGGCCGCACAAAGGCGGCCTCTTTAATTAGCTATTTGACTTAATAGTCATGAGCTTTCAGCGCATTTCGTGCTTCATCTGCACGCTTGAGCTTTTCCAGATCTTTGTCTTCCATAAAAATAGGCAGAGGCTTATGAATACTTGCCAGGTAAGTGTAAATGACCGGCAGTACAAACAAGGTAAAGACGGTACCAATTGCCAGACCAGCAACGATAACAATACCGATACTGAAGCGTTGCGCAGCACCTGCACCTGTTGCATATAGTAGTGGGATAAGGCCCGCAATCATCGCCGCAGTGGTCATCAGAATTGGGCGCAGACGAACCTTCGCTGCTTCCATAACTGCTGCCATGCGATCTTTATTGTGGAGAAGCTGTTCTTCTTTGGCGACCTCACAGATAAGGATACCGTGCTTGGTGATCAAACCAATCAGGGTGATCAGACCTACCTGAGAGTAAATATTCATCGAAGCGGCACCCCATGCAAGGGCTATCAGTGCCCCACAAATTGCCAGCGGTACAGAGACCAGGATAACTAATGGGTCGCGCAGTGATTCAAATTGAATCGCTAGTACTAAGAAGATAATAGCGAGTGCTAACGCAAACGTCATGAACAGTGCGTTACCTTCAGTGACAAACTGTCGAGCTTCACCCATGAAGTCGTACTGATAACCTGAAGGCAATTTACCGACGGCATCAGTCTGGAACCAGTTAATTGCATCACCCATTGCCGTACCTGGCGCAGGAACCGCACCGATAGTTGCTGAGTTCAACTGGTTGAAGTGGGGTAGTGAACGCGGTTCAGCCACCACATCAATGGTGATTAAGCTACCGAGAGGAATTGCTTTACCATCAGCGGCACGTACGTAGTAACCTTTAATGGATTCCGGATTCAGGCGATATTTACGCTCAACCTGCGGGATCACTTCATAAGAACGGCCATTCAAGTCGATACGGTTAACATAACCATCGGCCATCATGGTACTTAATGTGATACCAATATCTTGCATGGTCACACCATAAGCACCGGCTTTATCTTTATCGATGTTGATCTTCATGGTTGCCGAGTCGTAGTTCAAATCAAGATCTGAATAAACGAACATCGGGCTTGTTTTTACATCAGCCAGAATATCCATGGTGACCTGGAACAGGCTCTCAAAGCTATTAGGCGTTGTAATCACGAACTGAATCGGCAGGCCTGAACCGGCACCTGGTAGTTCTGGCATCTGGAATGCCGTTACTGACATTTCAGGCACATCCTTAACCAAGCCAGTGACACGCTTCACTACTTCGGCCTGACTCGCCTCACGCTCACTCCACGGCACCATTGAAGCAATACCAAAAGCCTGATTCGAGTTAGGAACACCAGAGAAGACCTGTGCATAGGCAACTTCTGGTTGCTCGGTCAATATTTCATTGACCTTATCCATGGTGTTTTCAATGTAGTCTAAGTTGGCATTGGATGGGGCGGTACCCATCATCATCAATACGCCTTTATCTTCTGATGGCGCGAGTTCACTTGGAATGAACTTAAACAGCAGAGGAAGAGTGGACAGTACGATGAATGCAAACACAATCACAACCGGGCGCATTTTCATCACGCCACCAAGCATGCGCTCGTAGCGGTTAGTCATACGATCCAGGAAGTTGTGTACCGTGCTTTCGAATTTGCTTGGTTTTTCATTTGCTTTAAGCATCATCGCACACATCATTGGTGACAATGTCAGTGCGATGATACCTGATACGAAAACCGCACCGGCGAGGGTTAAAGCAAACTCTTTAAATAATGAACCGGTAATACCACCCATCATGGCAATCGGTGCATAAACTGCACCCAGCGTCAGGGTCATCGCAATGACCGGTACCGCAATTTCACGGGTACCAATGATAGCTGCCCTAAAAGGTGATTCACCAAGCTTGATATGACGGTCAACATTTTCCAGAACAACGATAGCATCATCGACCACCAGGCCGATAGCCAAGACCATTGCCAGCAAGGTCATTAAGTTCCAAGAGAAACCAAACATCTGCATGACCAGAGCCACACCGATCAGTGATAGCGGGATAGTAATGATTGGAATGATAACGGCACGGAAAGAACCGAGGAACAGAGTAATAACAACCAATACGATGAGCGCGGCTTCAGCGATCGTTTTAATAACTTCGTTGATAGACTCATTGATCGCGATAGTGGAATCATACATCACGTTCATTTTGATGTTATCAGGCATATTACGCTTCAAATCAGGTAATAGTTCTAATATATCAGCTGCAATGTTAATTGGGTTGGCACTTGGAGCTGCGTTTATCGCAGCAACGACAGCTTCTTCACCATTGGCAGAAGCGCGGTAGACATCGTGACTTTTCTCTAGCGTGACTTTGGCGATATCACCCAGACGGATCACCTGACCGTCTTTGGTTGATACCACCAGTTTCGCCAGCTCATCAGTATTACTGACCTGAGTATCGGCAGTGCCGTTATAGAGGACAAATTCACCGGTAGCCTGACCCGTAGCAGACTGATAGTTATTGGCGTTTAATACCCCCATAACATCGGTTGCCGTCAGGTTGTAAGCGGCCATTTTTGCCGGATCAAGCCATACGCGCAAGGCGTATTTCATACCACCATACAGATCGACCTTCGATACACCATTAACGGTAAAGAACTGCGGGTTAATAACTCGTTCCAGGTAATCGGTGATTTGGCTAGAAGCGAGTTCATCGCTGGTAAAACCAATGTACATAACGGCGGTGGTTGAACCGGTCGACATGGTTACCGTTGGATCTTCAGATTCCTTAGGTAACTGCGAACGTACCGAGTTGGTCTTGGCCAGAATATCAGCCAATGCCGCATTCGGATCGGTATTCAGCATCATCGTCACTGTAATCGTGGATTTACCCAGCACCGATGAGGAGGTCATATAGTCGATATTATCGGCTTGCGCGATAGCTTGTTCCAAAGGCTGAGTAATAAAGCCCTGGATAAGATCCGCACTTGCACCATAGTAACTGGTTGAAACCGTTACTACGGTATTCGTCATGTCAGGGTATTCACGTACCTGCATCTTAAAGATAGCTTGCAGGCCGAGCAGGGCAATCAAGAAGCTGATTGATACCGCAAGAACAGGACGTTTAATAAAAATATCAGTAAAACGCATTAATCCTCCGGATTACAGCATTGGTGTTTCGGCTTGAGCAAGAAGCGCATTACTTTCTACGATACGCACTTTAGCATCATTACTGAGACGAACTTGACCTGACGTGACAACCGTTTCACCGGCCTTCACACCATCAAGAATGTGGACCACATCGCCTTTACGTTCACCGGTTTTTACTACCGACTGACGTGCGCGTAAATCACCGTTTTCATCTTTACCTACCAGGTAGACGTTATCGCCATATAAGGTAAAGGTGATCGCTGTTTGTGGCAGAATTATTTGATTTTCCAGCGTTGGCAGAATGATGTGAGCACGGGCAAACATACCGCTGCGAAGTTGACCTTCGTTGTTTGGAATATCGGCTTGTACCTGGATCAGACCACTTTGATAGTTTACCGCGGGTTCAATCGCGCTGATTTTGCCGCTAAAGGGGGTTTCCGGATAGGCATCGACAAGAATCTCGATGTCCTGTCCCAGGCGGATATCAGAGATATCTGTTTGTGGCACAGTAAAGCGCAGTTTCATCAGTGTGGTATCTTCCAGGCGAACAACATCGGCACCCGGCTGGATATACTGGCCTAGGAAGACATTACGCAGGCCCACAACACCATCGAATGGTGCGTTGATATGACGGCGGTCAATGGTCGCTTTCAGGCTTTCAATATCGGCCTGAAGCGAGAAATAAGACGCTTCGGCATCATCAAAGGCTTCTTTTGAAATAGATCCTTTCTTATACAAACCCTGATAGCGGATATATTTTGCTTTTGCGGCCGGCAGACGAGCCTGAGTACTTTTCAGGTTTGCCATTTCAACATCTGAATCAAGCGCAACAAGTTGTTGATCTTTCTTCACCGTTGCACCAGATTCAAAGTCGATGCTATTGATCACACCTGATGCTTCTGTACTGATGGTGACACCCTGATTAGGTTCGATAAAGCCTATGGCTTCGATCGCGGGAACCCAGTTACCCGCTTTGGCATCCAAAACGGTGACTGGGAACTCAGGCTCAGGCATATTGGCCATGTATTCTGCTATTCCTCGTTGCTTGATCAGGTTCCAACCAATCACGCTACCAAACAGTAGTAGCGCAAGAAGTAGCATCACTATCCATTTTTTCATTTTATGGTGTGCTCCGGTATTGCTAATGTTAATGCTGAAGTATGGCGTCCCAAGAGGCATCGATGGCGGCTTCGAGAGCCTCATCACTGACCTTGAAAACACCGTTCACATGTTTGCGAGCCAGGCAACAGCTTGGCTCAAGGCTTAATACACTGAGAATTTCATTGTCGAGGTTTTTAAACAGGCCGCAGGCTTTACCTTCATCGAATAACTGGTCAACTTTGACAAACAGCTGTTTCTCCAGCAGACGCTGTTCATGGCTGTCACGTCGGGGCAAATTGTCAAATTGTCCGCGGTTTATCAGCGGTGCGTCACCTCTGGTCGCCATTTCCCAAATATTCAGGCACATGGTGTGAAACCGTTGTTTTAGCGGCATATCATCAGACACATTCTGGCTCAGTTTGATTGCTACGTAGCCCAAAATATGGTCATGAAGTTGATAGAGCAGATCGTCTTTATCTTCAAAGTACCGATAAATGGTACCCGCTGCGACCCCGGCTTCTTTGGCGACCATTTGCATGGATAAGCCGTGAAATCCGTATTCCGCAAGGAGCTTTTCTGTTGCCTGTAATATGCGCTCTTTTTTATCACTCATGGGCTTAAAATTTTGTAAATAAAAGTGGTGAATGAATGTTCATTCATTATTTTAAGATGCAAAAATAATTGTGCAAGTGTTTTCTTATGATTGCTATTGTCTGGAATGGATAAGCCATCCGGTTTGATAGACAAGCCACAAGAACCCGTTACAATGCGCCTGCTGATGCGAAAATGATCAAATACGAAACAGGATAAGCTGATGAAACTGAACCCAAGGCAAACAGAAGCGGTGAAAAACGTCTCAGGTCCATGTCTGGTGCTGGCCGGAGCAGGATCGGGTAAGACCCGAGTGATCACCAATAAAATTGCTTACCTGGTTCAGCATTGCGACTATAAAGCACGCAACATCGCAGCACTGACTTTCACTAATAAAGCCGCCCGCGAAATGAAGGAGCGGGTCGGGCAGACTCTTGGCCGCCAGGAATCTAAGGGGCTGATGGTTTCTACCTTTCATACCTTAGGTTTGAATATCATTCGTCGTGAATATAAAACACTTGGGTTAAAAGCCAGTTTCTCCCTGTTCGACGACCAGGATCAGATGGCATTGCTGAAAGAGCTGACCGAAGCAGAGCTTGATGGCGATAAAGATCTGCTGAAGCAATTAATGTCATCCATTTCCAACTGGAAAAATGACATGTTGTCTCCCGCAGATGCTAAAGCGCATGCCCAAAGCGAACGTGATCAGCTGTTTGCCTATTGCTATGAGATGTACCAGAGACAAATGAAAGCGTATAACGCGCTGGATTTCGACGATCTTATTTTAATGCCAGTGTTATTACTCAGAGATAACCAGGAAGTGCGTCAGCGTTGGCAGAATCGAATTCGTTACCTGCTGGTGGATGAGTATCAGGATACCAACACCAGCCAGTATATCTTTGTAAAATTACTGGTGGGTGAACGCTCGCGTTTTACCGTGGTCGGCGATGATGATCAGTCTATTTACTCCTGGCGTGGGGCGCAGCCTGAAAACCTTGGCTTATTGCAGAAAGATTTCCCGAACCTGCGCGTGATCAAGCTGGAGCAAAACTATCGCTCAACCAGCCGGATCCTGCGTACCGCGAATATCTTGATCGCCAATAATCCGCACCTATTTGAGAAAGCACTTTTTTCTGAGATCCCTGACGGAGAAATGCTCAAAGTCATTACGGCTAAAAATGAAGAGCATGAAGCGGAAAAAGTAGTGGGGGAGCTGATTGCTCATCGCTTTTTGAATAACACCGCCTATAAAGATTATGCGATTTTGTACCGAGGTAATCATCAGTCGCGGCTGTTTGAAAAGGCGATGATGCAAAACCGGATCCCTTATAAAATCTCTGGCGGTACCTCTTTTTTCTCGCGCTCCGAGATTAAAGATATTATGGCTTACCTGCGTTTGCTGACCAATCTTGATGACGATAATGCCTTCCTGCGTATTGTGAATACCCCGCGACGTGAAATTGGTCCGGTGACATTAGAAAAGCTCGGCACCTATGCCAATATGCGAGGCAAGAGTTTGTTTGCTGCCAGTTTCGAGCTGGGCCTGGAACAACACCTGAGCGGGCGAGGGTTGGAATCCCTGCAGCGTTTTACCCGCTGGGTGGTCGAGCTGTCTGATAATGCAGAGCGGGGTGATACGGTTGCTGCAGTACGACAGCTAGTTCGTGATATTAATTATGAGGACTGGTTGTACGAAAGCTCACCGAGCCCGAAGGCGGCGGAGATGCGGATGAAGAACGTCTCCGATCTCTATAGCTGGATTACCGCGGATCTGGAAGGTGATAACTATGATCAGGAAGTTAAGACGCTCAAAGAAGTGGTGCAGCGGCTGACACTTCGCGACATGATGGAGCGGGGTGAAGATGATGACGATGCTGATCAGGTGCAGTTGATGACCCTGCATGCATCAAAAGGTCTGGAATTTCCTTATGTTTATCTTATTGGGGCTGAAGAAGGTATTTTGCCGCATCAGACCAGCATTGATGAAGATAATGTCGAGGAAGAGCGCCGCTTAGCCTACGTCGGGATCACCCGGGCCCAGAAAGAGCTGACCTTTACCTTGTGCAAAGAGCGTCGCCAGTACGGTGAATTGATCAAACCGGAACCGAGCCGTTTCCTATATGAATTGCCTCAAGATGATCTGGCGTGGGATGTTGATAAACGCCCGGTGACTCAGCAGGAAAGAATGCAGAAAGGTCAGTCTCATATTGCCAATATTCGGGCGATGCTTAAGAAATAGGTTGGTAGGTACGAGTTCTTGGTTCCTAGGAAAAGCGGGTAGAGCGGTGTTGTGGCCCTAAGGATTTATGGCATCGCTTAGTTTTGGCCGCCGTCGATCAGGAAAGCAAAAAAGGGTTGGTGCGCCGGCATCAACCCTTTATTTTTTCTAGTTTCTAGTTTCTAGTTTCTAGTTTCTAGTTTCTAGTTTCTAGTTTCTAGTTTCTAGTTTCTAGTTTCTAGTTCTTACAGCCCTTCAATCATGAGATTGATAGCAGCGACGATTTCATCATCGCTACAGTCCATACAAGAGCCTTTTGCTGGCATGGCATTAAAGCCATTAATAGCATGATCAGTCAGCACATCCAGGCCTTGGGCAAGGCGTGGGCTCCAGTCATTCCCATCACCTTTCTTCGGTGCGTTCATTACCCCAGTGCCATGGCAGGCGACACAGAAGGTGCCATACACGGCATCGCCCGATCGAGGGCCTGAAGCCGCTGCGGTTTGTTCAGTAGCAGCACCTTCTAAATAAACCGCACCGACAGGTTTGATCCGTTCTGCGATAGCTTCGTCTGACATATCTGCAGCCACTGCAGATCCGGCAAAGGTTAATGCAGCTAAAGTGGCCACCATTAGTTGTCGAAGAGAAAATTCCATTGAGCTCACCTTACACTTCCAGATTATTTATGTGCGATTGCCACAGTCTTCTTATGTGAATTGTTGTTTGTTGTACTTGTTGAGACAAGGCAGTGATTATTTACAGAATGTTTAAAATGTAAAAACCAAGTGAGTATATCTGCTAAATTTGCCGTGATAAACATGGTGGCCGTGTTTGTATGATGCGAATCAATACTTATTTGTTCATATTTAAAGCGAACGATAAAAAAAAGAAAAAAAAGACTAGACGAGGGGCGGCGTGATCCGTAATATTCACCTCCGCCGATAGGGCAAGGCGCCCGTAGCTCAGCTGGATAGAGCGTTGGCCTCCGGAGCCAAAGGTCGAAGGTTCGAATCCTTTCGGGCGCACCAATCCGGTTTATTGGCAAGAAACAAAATTAGTAAAACATTGGTGGCTATAGCTCAGTTGGTAGAGTCCCGGATTGTGATTCCGGTTGTCGCGAGTTCAAGCCTCGTTAGCCACCCCATATTTTAGAAGATTGATTTTATCATCAGTTTTCTCAGGCAAAAGCCTGGAAGTATCGACAACAAATCGTTCGATACAAGCAACAGATTTCGTCGGTGAATAGCGCAGTTTGGTAGCGCATCTGGTTTGGGACCAGAGGGTCGGGGGTTCGAATCCCTCTTCACCGACCACTTACAATGGTGGCTATAGCTCAGTTGGTAGAGTCCCGGATTGTGATTCCGGTTGTCGCGAGTTCAAGCCTCGTTAGCCACCCCATATTCAGGTAATGCACGCATTTCCTTGGCAATAAGCCTAAAACTGTTCGGTGAATAGCGCAGTTTGGTAGCGCATCTGGTTTGGGACCAGAGGGTCGGGGGTTCGAATCCCTCTTCACCGACCACATTAAGAAAGCCCCGTCGAAAGACGGGGCTTTTTTTTTGATCAAAACTCAGTGAATAGCGCAGTTTGGTCGAGCATCTCCGGCTTCTTAACCTTGATTTTTTAGCCAGCCCTCCTCTTGAGCATGTCAGCTAAGCATTTGGCCTACGACCTTGACTCCCATTAATAACTCTCATTTTCTGTAGTGGTATTCACTAACTATTCGGTTCAAAACTAGATATATATCTCACATCCCCCGCTATACTTAATGGAAATCACCATAAAGAGCCTATTTCGTGGTCGTATGTTTATGGCTTGTTAATGGGTGCTGGTTTGCCGCGTGATGTTTTATGCACTCTTTATTTCTTTTAAAGTAATAACTTATAACTCAAGCATTAGAGCTAAATGCTGCTATCATGGCGCGTGTCAGGTGAGGTCGGAGCTGATTTCATACTTGGCATGTTCGCTTCCCTTAAAAAGGATAGTGACTATTTATTCGTTGTTTTCTCTATTTTTCAGTTTTTCACTTTGTGTTGTTGATTTTCTGTGAAATTTTTGACAGATTGTTGAATGAGCAAAGGTCCAGCCATTTATGCTGGAAGCGAAAGGATTCAGTTTTTCAGACAGGGCAGAACGCTGCCAAGCAGTTGAGGTCTGGTAATGGCATTATTAGAAGTAAAAAATCTCCGTATAGAATACCCGTCACGTCACGGTACGCATGCGGCGGTAAAATCGCTGTCGTTCTCGATTGAGCGCGGTGAAATCGTCGGCGTGGTTGGTGAGTCGGGTGCGGGTAAATCCACCGTGGGAAATGCGGTGATTGATTTGCTGAGCCCTCCGGGACAAATTCCCAGCGGTGAGGTATACCTGGATGGTGAAAAAATATCGGGACTCTCGCCTGAAAAAATGCGGAAAATTCGCGGATCTAAAATCGGCTTTATCTTCCAGGATCCGATGACGTCACTTAATCCGCTTTTTACAGTTGAGCAGCAACTGACCGAAACCATCTTAACTAATCTTAAGGTGAGTAAAGCAGAAGCGTATTCCCGTGCAATAGGTCTGATGGAGCAGGTGGGGATCCCTGAACCAGAGCTGCGTATCAAACAATATCCGCATCAGTTTTCCGGTGGTATGCGTCAGCGTGTGGTTATTGCAATTGCACTGTCTGGTGAACCTGATCTGATCATTGCCGATGAGCCAACGACAGCACTGGATGTCTCGATTCAGGATCAGATCCTGACCCTGATCCGTGACCTGTGTATTAAGAAAAATGTCGGTTGTATGCTGGTGACTCACGACATGGGGGTGGTCGCCAATGTCACCGATCGCGTTGCGGTGATGTATCGTGGCGATCTGGTTGAAATCGGTACCACAGAGCAAGTACTCGGTCGTCCTAATCACCCCTATACCCAAAGCCTGATTTCAGCGGTACCGCGTTCTGATGTGAAATTAGAACGTTTCCCACTGGTGAGCTATATCGAAGAAGCACAAGAGCTGACTCAGCTGGATGTAAAAAATCACTGGCTGGGGCAAAGTGAAGATCAGCGCAGCTACACCGGTGCATTATTGCAAGTGGAAAACGTCAATCTGCGTTTTGTAACCAAAGATTCATTTTTCGAAAGCCGCCGTGAATATGTTCAAGCCTCTAACAATGTCAGCTTTGAAATCTTCGAAGGTGAAACATTCGGTTTGGTCGGTGAGTCGGGTTCGGGCAAATCGACGATTGCGCGGGTAATTGCCGGTCTGTATCCGCCAAATTCCGGGAAGGTGACTTTTGAAGGTATCGATCTGACCGCATTGAAGAGCGAAAAAGAGCGTCGTCCCTTGCGTCGTCAGATGCAGATGGTGTTCCAGAACCCATATTCTTCAATGAACCCGCGAATGAAGATCTTTGACATTATCGCCGAGCCTATCCGTTTCCATAAATTGACCGACAATGAAGCACAAACCCGTCAGATTGTGCATGATTTGCTGGATCACGTTGGATTAGGCCGTGCTGCCAGTGTGAAATATCCCCATGAATTCTCAGGTGGTCAGCGTCAGCGTATTTCGATCGCCCGTGCGCTGGCAACCCGTCCTCGCCTGCTGATTTGTGACGAACCGACATCGGCACTGGATGTATCGGTACAGGCACAAATTCTCAATCTGCTAAAAGATCTGCAGGATGAACTGAACCTTACCATGCTGTTTATCAGTCACGATCTGCCGGTTATTCGCCAGATGTGTGACCGTATCGGTGTCATGCAAATGGGAACCCTGTTGGAAGTCTCGCCTACCGAGCAACTGTTCACGGCACCTCAGCATGAGTACAGCAAGCACCTGATTTCACTAATGCCTGAATTTAAGGGCATGAGTCAGGAAGGATTGAAGTTAGCTTAACCGTTGGTCTCTGACTGGGGATGTTATCTTGGTTGGATTCAAAAAAACTAATAACAAGCAAACATAACAGCAAGGGAGCTTTCTCCCCGCATAAAGGAGCTATGCAATGAAAACCATCAAGAGCAAGCTGGCAGTCGCTTTAATCGCCGCAGGTCTGAGTTTTAGCGCAGCAGCAGCTGACATCAAAGTAGGCTACAGTGCTGACCCTGTTTCACTGGATCCGCATGAGCAACTTTCCGGTGGTACGCTGCAATTGTCCCACATGGTCTTTGATCCATTGGTACGTTTTACCCAGGATATGGATTTCGAACCACGTCTGGCACAAAGCTGGGAGCGTGTTGATGACACCACTTTCCGCTTCAAACTTCGCCAGGGCGTGAAGTTCCACTCTGGTAACACCATGAGTGCGGATGACGTCGTATGGACGTTCAATCGCCTGAAGAATTCGCCAGACTTTAAAGCGATCTTTGAACCGTATACCGAGCTGAAGAAAGTTGACGATTACACCGTCGATCTGATCTCAAGCGGCCCTTATCCGCTGGTACTGCAAACTGCTACTTATATCTTCCCAATGGATAGCAAGTTCTATAGCGGCAAAACAGAAGACGGTAAAGACAAAGCTGAGCTGGTTAAGCACGGTAACTCTTATGCTTCAACTCATCTTTCCGGTACCGGTCCGTTCATCGTGACAGAGCGTGAGCAGGGCGTAAAAGTTGAGTTTGAACGCTTCAGCGATTACTGGGATAAGGCATCGAAAGGCAACGTCGATAAGTTAACGCTGGTACCAATCAAAGAAGATGCCACCCGGGTAGCGGCACTGCTTTCCGGTGGTGTTGATATGATCCACCCTGTTGCACCGAACGATCATGAGCGTGTTCAGAGCGCAGAAGGTATCGATCTGGTGACCCTGCCTGGCACGCGTATTATTACCTTCCAGATGAACCAGAACAGTAATGAAGCGCTGAAAGACGTCCGTGTCCGTCAGGCGATTGTTCACGCCATCAACAACGAAGGCATTGTGAAGAAAATCATGAAGGGCTTTGCTACCGCTGCAGGTCAGCAGGGACCATCAGGTTATGTCGGGTATGATGAAGCACTGGTGCCGCGGTATGATTTGAAAAAAGCTAAAGCATTAATGAAAGAAGCCGGTTACGAGAAAGGCTTCAAGTTAACCATGATGGCGCCGAACAACCGTTATGTGAATGATGCCAAAGTGGCCCAGGCTGCGGCGGCAATGTTGTCGAAAATCGGTATCAAGGTGGATCTGAAAACCCTGCCAAAAGCGCAGTACTGGCCTGAGTTTGACCTGTGTTCTGCTGACATGATGATGATCGGCTGGCATTCCGATACGGAAGATTCAGCGAACTTCACTGAATTTTTGACCATGACGCGCAATGAAGAGACCGGCAAAGGCCAGTACAACTGTGGTCATTACTCAAACCCAGAAGTCGACAAACTGGTAGAAGCTTCGAACGTTGAAACCGATCCGGTGAAGCGTGCCCAGATGCTGCAGAAAGTAGAAGCGACGCTATATAACGAGGCCGCGTTTGTGCCACTACACTGGCAGAGCGAGGCATGGGGTGCTAAATCAAACGTTCATGCCGCAGACATTGTTAACCCGATGGTAATGCCATACTTCGGTGATCTTGTTGTCGACGAGAAATAATAGAGACAGACGTTAAGTCACCAAGAAAAACAGCAATAGAAAGTAATCGCAGTGCCGAAAACCGTTTTTCGGCACTGATGCCCATCTTAGCCAATTGCTACTTGCAGTGATTGAGGTGGGTATATTTTAAGGATGATAAAAGGGGCAAGGAATGTTTACGTTTCTGGTCAAGCGCCTGTTTCAGGCACTGATAGTGATGTTTGTGATCAGTCTGGTGGCATTTGCCATCCAGGATAACCTTGGCGACCCATTGCGCGAGCTGGTGGGGCAGTCTGTATCAGAAGCTGAACGTCAACAATTACGCGATGATTTAGGGCTTAACGACCCGTTTATTACCAAATACAGCCGTTTTCTCGGCAATGCCGTCCAAGGGGATTTAGGAACGTCGTATACCTTTAAACGCCCGGCAGCAGATGTGATCCTCGATAAACTGCCAGCGACCCTTGAGCTGGTTTTCGGGGCAACACTTATTATTATTGTGGTTGCTATTCCTTTGGGGGTCTATACCGCGATTCACCCCAATAGCATATTTACTAAAACCGTGATGGCCTTAAGTAGTATCGGGATCTCAATTCCGGTATTTCTGACCGCTATCATGCTGATGTATATCTTTTCCATCGAACTTGGCTGGCTGCCTTCCTTTGGCCGTGGTGAAACCCTGAACTTATTGGGCTGGAAATCTGGCTATTTCACAATCGATGGCCTTAGGCACCTTGTTCTGCCTTGTATTGCACTGTCCTCTATTATGATGCCGCTTTTTATTCGTCTGGTGCGTTCCGAAATGCTCGAAGCGTTAAGTTCTGAATACATTAAATTTGCCAGAGCCAAGGGCTTGGCAATGAACAAAATTTATTACCAACATGCACTGAAAAATACCATGTTACCGGTACTGACGGTGGGCGGGGTACAGATTGGTACCATGGTCGCCTATACCATTTTAACTGAAACCGTTTTCCAGTGGCCGGGTACCGGTTTGTTGTTCCTTGATGCGATTAACCGTGTTGATACACCGCTGATCACCGCTTATGTTATTTTCGTTGGTCTAATCTTTGTGGTAACCAACACGATCGTTGACCTGCTGTATGGCCTGGTTAACCCGACTGTAAATCTGACTGGCAAGGGAGAGTAAGTCATGAATACTACGACAGTAGCCACTCCAAGCCGTTGGGAGCGTTTTAAAAACTCTGACATCGTCTACTATTTCCTGAAAGATAAAGTCGCGATGTTCAGTTTTGCCCTCTTCCTTGCCTTTGTGACCGCCTCGGTGCTGGCACCGTTTATTGCACCGACGGATCCCTATGATTTATCGGTAATTGATATCATGGACTCTGAACTGCCACCGTCTTGGATGGAAGGCGGTGATAGCCGTTTCTTATTGGGTACCGATGATCAGGGCAGAGATATTTTCTCGACCATTTTATACGGTTCGCGTTTATCCCTGACAATCGGCTTGTTGGCCGTGGGCCTGCAGCTGATCCTCGGGGTTTCGATCGGTTTGAGTGCCGGTTACTTTGGCGGACGTATCGACAGCTTTTTAATGCGCTTTGCCGATGTGCAGCTATCATTTTCAACCATGATGGTGGCGATTATTGTCTCGGCTATCTTCCGTACCGCGTTGGGTGCTGAGATGTTTGCCCAGTATGCGGTGGTCATGCTGGTGGTGATCATCGGTATTGCCGAATGGCCGCAGTATGCGCGTACGGTGCGTGCTTCGGTACTGGCTGAGAAGAAGAAAGAGTACGTGGAAGCGGCACGGGTGATGGGCTTTAAATCAGTCCGTATTATGTTCCGTCATATCTTACCGAACTGCCTGTCGCCAATTTTGGTGATCTCTACGGTACAGGTGGCGAACGCGATTATGTCGGAAGCTGCCCTGTCATTCCTTGGCTTAGGTCTGCCGGTTGATCAGCCATCACTGGGTTCATTGATCAGCATCGGCTTCAATTATATCTTCTCCGGTTCGTGGTGGATCACTGCCTTCCCAGGGCTGGTACTGGTTACGTTAGTACTGGTGATTAACTTGCTGGGTGACTGGCTGCGTGATGTGTTTAACCCGAAGATTTATAAGGGCTAGGGCGAGTAGCAAGGTTAGAGAGGCGAGACAGGGAAAGGCGACCGGATGGTCGCCTTTTTTATTACTGGTGTTTCAGCGCGACTACAAGGGTATTGTGGGATAATTCAGTTGGACTCCTTCTGACTATTCATGTGGCAGGTTTTGTAGAGAGTTCATATAGCCAAGTTGATAATATGGGCTCGATTAAGCAGTATTGATTTAAATCTCAGATACAAAAAAGCCAGCGGTTGAGCTGGCTCATGCTTTATCTAGATACCGGGCGATGACTTAGAAGAACATATGCGCCATTAATGCGATGACTGGCAGAGTCACCAGGGTACGCAGAATAAAGATAACGAACAGTTCCCATGCTTTGACCGGTACTTTACTGCCTATCAGCAGGGCACCAATTTCAGACATATAGATAAGCTGGGTGACCGACATCGCCGCAATGACAAAGCGGGTCAGGTCACTTTCAATGCCAGATGCCAGAATCGATGGTAGGAACATATCGGCAAAACCCACCACTATCGTTTTTGAAGCTGCAGTCGCTTCCGGGATCTGGAGCAGTTCCAGGAACGGAATGAACGGCATACCCAGGTAATCAAATACTGGGGTATTTTCTGCAATGACCAGCGCCACTGTACCGATGGCCATAACGACGGGCAGGACACCAAAGACCATGTCGACGGCATTTTTTACGCCATCAAGGGCGATAGCACGCAGGCTTTTTACTTCTTTAGCCTTGTCTAGCGCTTGTTCTAAACCATAAGAGAAAACGTTATGGCCAGCAGGCACGGCCTCGCTGTCAGCAGAGATTTCAGTACCATCAATGTAAACGTTTTTCTTGTTTGATAGCGGGGGCAGACGCGGCACGATGATTGCAGCAACCAGACCAGCCAGACAGACGGTCAGATAGAATTGGGCAAACATATGCTCAAGGTTAACCTGAGAAATCACGACCAGGCTGAAGGTAATTGAGACCGCAGAGAACGTCGTACCAATAACCGCGGCTTCACGCTGGGTGTAAAGACCCGTTTCATACTGTTTGCTGGTCAGTAATACACCAACACTGCCATCACCCAGCCAGGAAGCGATACAGTTTACGGATGAACGTCCCGGCAGACCGAAGACTGGGCGCATTACTTTAGTAAATAGGGTGCCAAAAAACTCAAGCAGACCAAAATTCAGCAGTAGTGGTAGCAACATACCCGCAAAAATGAAAACAGAAAAGAGAACCGGTAATAAGTCGTTTAAGACTAAGCCTCCGGTTGCGCCATCATGGATCATTTCCGGGCCGAATCCGAAGTAGGTCATCAGCACAAATACCGCCCCCATCTGCTGGACAAAAAACCATGGCAGAGTCGGGTTGAGCAGGCCGCCCAGGAAGCTGTTGTTGGTGATAAAACCAGGCTTTGCCAGCTTAGTGAGTACAGACATAATAGCAGTCAAGCTGATGATGAAGGTTACCATCGCAGTTAACATACCATCAAAAACGGTTTGTACGGATTTTGCCAGCACGGCAATCGGAATGGTGATCGTGCCTTGGTAATCGATAGGTGCCATAAAGAGGAAAACACCTAACAGAGAAGGAAGAAGGAACATCAGCCAGTTGGCTTTGCTGCTCGATGATGTTGTGATTGCCTGATCCTGCATACTCGACCTTTAACTAGCTGTATTGATGGGTGGAAATAACTGCGTTTATTCTTCTGGAATAAATATTCACCGATTTTCCATAATCAGCGGTTGGAAGGTTACAGTTTTTATGCGGTGATTGGAATACTTCGCGTGTTTCTTTGTGTATTTATTCATTTTATGCTGGGTGTGATTGAATGTGCAGTGATGTGTACTTCATTTTTGTATGTGAAGGCCAGTCGAAAAGGGCAGAAGATGATCACCATTCCATTTATTGATTAAACTATCACTAAGTATCACTGTTGCTTATTGTTTGACCAGTTTGGCTACCTATAATGTGGCCGCTCAGTCGTTGGATAACTTTAACAATAAGCACAGATAACCATGAAAACAGACCTAAAAGGACTTTCTTTGGCCGTTGCTGCTGCACTGCCTTTTGTTTCAATTTCGTCATTGGCTATGTTTAACGGAGCGGATGCGCGCGGTGGTGCAATGGGGGGGACAGGCGTAGCCTCTGCCCAGTACCTGACAGCAAGCTTCTACAACCCGGCAATGGCGACTAATTACGCCATGAGTGATGACTTCGGTATGGTTCTGCCTGTCGTTGCTGCCGGTGTGCATGATAGCGATGAGTTGTATGACAAGGTGGAAGATTTTCAGAAGCTCAATAACCGCCTTGGCAATACTACTTCCCTGCAAGAACTGGAAGAATGGCGTGATGCACTGCTGGCGTTGGATAAAGGTGAAGTGGAGATGGAGGTGATTACCGGTGCATCGTTAGCACTGCCTAACCGCTATGTCAGTGCTAACCTGTTCTTAAAAGCCCAGGTTGCCAGTATGGTAAGCGCGAATATTGCCGAGAGTGACTTGGTTGATCCTGATCCGGATAACCTCAACTCGAACGTACAGGGGCTGGCTGGCGGTACGATTGATATGGGTATGACTCTGGCGAGGGAGTTTGCCTTGCCGTTCCAAGGTCACCGGCTTTCAGTGGGGGTTTCACCAAAGCTTCAGAAGATAGTGGCATTGAATTATCTGGCGAGTGTCAGTGATTTTGACGAGAATGAGTTTGACCTCGATGAGCGCAAGGAAGATAACGCATTTAACGTCGATGTTGGTTTTGCTTATAGGCCGAGTGACAACCTTACATTTGGCCTGGCAGCACAGAATCTGATTAAGCAGGAGCTGGACACCAATATTTCACGTGAGACGAAGGCGACATTCCTTGTTGAGCCAAAGTACACTGCTGGTTTGGCCTACGATAATGGCTGGTTGTTGCTGGCAGCCGATCTAGATCTTAATAAGCAGCGCTATTTTATCGGGGCTGATTATGAAACCCAGTTTGCCCGGGTTGGAATCGAGCTTAATGTCTGGCAGTGGGTACAGGTACGGGCCGGTTACAGCCATAGCATGACGGATTATTCGGAAGATATGCTGACGGCAGGTTTGGGCTTTACCCCGTTTGGCCTGTTCGGACTAGAGGTTGCGGGCCAGTACGGTGAAGATGAGCACTATGGCGTTGCAGCACAGTTGGCGTTCATGTTCTGATCACTCGCAAATTCTTGCATATAACAAAAAGGAGGCTAAAGCCTCCTTTTTGTTGTAGAGACTTTCCAGACATCCATCTACATGGTAACAAATTCTTCCGATCCGGTTGGGTGGATAGCAACAACGCTGTCGAAGTCTGCTTTGGTTGCGCCCATTTTGATTGCAACACCAAATCCCTGGATCATCTCATCGACGGTAAAACCGATGCCGTGCAGGCCAACCACTGTTTCTTCCGGGCCGGCACAAACTAGTTTCATCTTGCAGGGCTGACGGTGTGAGGTCACGGCCGTGTACATCGCCGTGAAGCCCGATTTGTACACTTTCACGTTGTCTTCGCCGTATTCGGCAATGGCTTCAGGCTCGGTCAGGCCAATCGTGCCGATTGGCGGATGGCTGAAGACCACCGTCGGGACCAGTTTGTAGTCCATCTTAGCATCGGTTTTGCCGTTGAACAGGCGCTCAGAGAGCTGACGGCCCGCTTTAACGGCCACAGGGGTCAGCTCGATACCGCCTGCCATGATATCACCCACACAGTAGATACCTTTAACATTGGTTTGCTGATATTCATCAACCTTGATGTAGCCATGCTCCGTGGTTTCTACGCCCGTTGCTGCCAGATTGATTTTATCTGTGGTCGGGTTTCGGCCGATGGCCCAGATCAGCAGGTCGGTATTGTGCGACTCGCCGTTTTCAAAGTGCAGGGTTGTTGTGCCATCGGCCTCTTTAACCACTGCTTTCGGAATTGAATGGGTATGAAGTGTCGGGCCTTCCGTATCCATCACCTCTACCAGCGTTTCGATGATCATCGGATCGAAACTGCGTAGCGGTGACTCTTTACGAACGAACAGGTGGGTATCGGTACCCAGTGCGCTCAGTACACCGGCGATTTCGACCGCAATGTAACCAGCACCGATCACGGCTGTGCGCTTAGGCTGCTCGTTCAAATCGAAGAAACCGTTTGAATCGATACCGTGCTCTGCGCCAGGAATGTCAGGGATAGTTGGTTCGCCACCGACGGCAATCAAGATATGATCGGCGGTGTAGTGCTCGCCGTTTACTTCGATGGTCTTAACATTACCGCCATTAGTATCAACAAAGGTAGCAAAACCAGTGATCACTTCGATTTTGTTGTTACCAAGAACGTTGTCATAAGCTTTATGGATACGGCCGATATACGCTTCGCGGTTTTCTACCAGCTTGCTCCAGTTAAAACTTTTCACGTCTACGTCAAAGCCGTAATCTTTGGCATAAAGGTGCATAGCCTCAGCAATTTGCGCGCCGTGCCACATCACTTTCTTCGGAACACAACCCACGTTGACACAAGTACCGCCAAGCGCCTTGGCTTCAATCAGGGCCACTTTTGCGCCATACATGGCAGCCCGGTTTGCCGATGCAATCCCGCCACTACCACCGCCGATACAAATGTAATCAAAATGCTTTGCCATGACTTTCTCCGCTTATTGTAGGATTTATTAGCTGAACCTAGTGTAATCAAGAACGTTGAGAGTTACGAGTAGCGGGGATCGAGAAAGTCGGACGGGAAGGGAATAACTTATTAAAGGTAAGAATAAGGCGGGCATGCACCCGCCTGCAAAGTTGTTGGGTCGTCGGAAGGTTATTCCGGCACAATCCATTCTATTTTGTGGTGTCCGTGAGTCGGGGCAATGGCTTGTTGCAGCCAGGGCAGAATCGCCTTCATCTGGCTTTCTAATTTCCACGGAGGATTGATCACAATCATGCCCGATGCCGTCATGCCGCGTTCGGTCGTGTCGGGCTCAACCCCTAATTCAATCTGCAAAACCTTACGAATGCCGCTTTTCTCCAGCCCTTTAAGCATTTTATCGATGTTTTCACGATATACCACTGGGTACCAAATCGCATAGGTGCCAGTTGCCCAGCGCTTGTAGCTATCTGCGATCGCGTTGACCACATCCATGTACTCATGCTTGAGCTCATAAGGCGGGTCGATTAACACCACACCACGGCGTTCTTTCGGTGGCAAGCTGCCTTTTAAGCGCAGGAAAGCATCTTCTTTATACATCCGCACCTGGCGATCGCCTCGGAACTCCTGCAGCAGCAGCGGGAAATCTGACGGGTGCAGCTCAGTCAGCACCATCCGGTCCTGTTCGCGAAGCTGAGCGCGGGCGACTCGCGGTGAACCTGGGTAATAACGCAGTTCATCACTGTCATTGAGCGCTTTGATCGCATCAATGTATGACGCGATTTCAGCGGGAATATCATCACGAGACCAGATACGGGCAATGCCTTGTTTGAACTCACCGGTTTTTTCACTGCGCTCATCTTGCAAATCGTAACGGCCAACGCCGGAGTGAGTGTCGTGATACACGAAAGGCTTATCTTTTTGCTTGAGTGCATCCAGGATCAGGCTTTGGACGATGTGTTTAACCACATCGGCATGGTTGCCGGCGTGGAAGCTGTGGCGGTAACTCAGCATGAATCGGTCTCTATGAGTATTAAGTGATGACAGTTGGTGGCTATTATGGCGAATTGTCCGTGAATAGCCAGACAGCGGCAGGAACTTTAGTAAAGCGATATGTGGATTTGAGATTAAAATAATAGAGCTGACAGAGAAAATTCGCTCATAATTCGGGGTAAGGGATTGAATTGATATGCCCGAAGACACATTTAATAAAGGAAGAATGAATTAAGGATATGCACATGTCTAACCCATTATTAACCATGACGGATCTGCCTCCGTTTTCTCAAATTAAGCCAGAACACGTAAAACCCGCGGTTGAACAAGCCATTGCTGACTGCCGTCGCAACGTTGACGATGTGCTGGCCGGCGAGGCAGTACCGAGTTGGGATACGATTTGTGCACCACTGGCTGAAACCGATGATCGTCTGAGTCGTATATGGTCACCGATCGGTCATCTGAACGGGGTGAAAAACAGCCCTGAATTGCGCGAAGCCTATGAGAGCTGTCTGCCGCTGCTATCTGATTACAGTACCTGGGTCGGCCAGCATAAAGGCCTGTATGACGCTTATAAAACGATTAAAGCCAATGATGACTTTGAACAGTTAAGCCAAGCACAACAAAAATCGATCACCGATGCGCTGAAAGAATTTGAATTGTCAGGTATTGGTTTGCCCGCTAATGAGCAGCATCGCTATGGCGAGATCAGCAAGCGCCTGTCAGAGCTGGCATCGTCATTTAGCAACAATGTCCTGGACGCCACCATGGGGTGGAGCAAGCAGATCACCGATGAGGCTGAATTATCCGGCTTACCGGAATCCGCGCTGCAAGCGGCCAAAGCCGCTGCTGAAGCTAAAGAGCTCGATGGCTACCTGTTTACCCTCGATATTCCGTCTTATTTGCCCGTGATGACATACGGTGAGAACCGGGCTTTACGCCAGGAAATGTATGAGGCATTTGTGACCCGTGCCTCCGATCGCGGTCCGAATGCCGGTAAATGGGATAACAGTGACATCATTGCCGAGAAACTGAAACTGAGCCATGAACTGGCACGCCTGCTTGGTTTTAATTGCTACAGCGAAAAGTCACTGGCAACCAAAATGGCCGAAACCCCAGAGCAGGTACTGAGTTTCTTAAATGATCTGGCGATCCATGTGAAACCTCAGGGTGAGCGAGAGGTGGCTGAGCTGCGTGATTACGCCAAGAGTGAATTTGGTGCCGATGAGCTGGAACCGTGGGATTTTGGTTTTTATGCAGAAAAACTGAAGCAGCATCGCTACAGTATTTCAGATGAACTGCTGCGCCCTTACTTCCCTGAACATAAAGTGGTTGCAGGCCTGTTCGAAGTCCTCAAGCGTGTTTTCGGGATGGAAGTACAGCAGCGTGAAGGGGTTGATGTCTGGGACGATAGCGTCTCCTTCTACGATATTTTTGATGCCTCGGGCGAACTGCGCGGCAGCTTCTACCTCGATCTTTATGCCCGCGAGCACAAAAATGGCGGAGCCTGGATGGATGAGTGTATGGTTCGTCGTACCCGTCTTGACGGAAGCTTGCAAAAGCCGGTAGCGTACCTGACCTGCAACTTCAATAAGCCGCTTGGTGATAAGCCGGCGCTGTTTACCCATGATGAAGTGGTCACCCTGTTCCATGAAACGGGCCATGGCATTCATCATATGCTGACAAAAGTGGATGCGCCAGCTGTATCCGGGATCAATGGCGTACCCTGGGATGCGGTAGAGCTGCCAAGCCAGTTTCTGGAAAACTGGTGCTGGGAAGAAGAAGCTCTGTCATTCATCTCGGGTCATTTCGAGAGCGGCGAGCCATTGCCAAAAGAGATGTTAGACAAGATGCTGGCAGCGAAGAACTTCCAGTCCGCCATGGGTATTTTGCGTCAACTGGAATTCGGCTTGTTTGATTTCAGTCTCTACACTCACTACGATCCGGAAGTGGGCGCACAGGTACTTGAGACCCTGTCTGAGGTGAAATCTCGCGTGTCGGTGGTACCAAGCCCTGAGTGGGGGCGTTTCCCGCACGGCTTCAGCCATATTTTTGCCGGTGGTTACAGCGCGGGGTACTACAGCTACCTGTGGGCGGAAGTGCTGTCATCAGACGCGTTCTCACGTTTTGAAGAGGACGGTATTTTCAATACCGAGACTGGCGCAGATTTCTTAGATTGCATCTTAGAGCGTGGGGGCAGTGAAGAGCCGATGGATCTGTTCAAGCGCTTCCGTGGCCGTGAGCCGAAAATAGATGCCCTTCTTCGTCACAGCGGAATAACTGGCTAATTTGTGGTTAAAATTGGTCGTTTAGAGAATAAAAAAGGCTCCCGGGGGAGCCTTTTTTGATCGGATTGGGATTGAAGCTAAGCGTTTATTTGCTTTCTTCGATCACCAGTGGCCAGCCCATGTCGGTTTGGCGGGTGGCTTCTTGTTGTAGTTCAGCACAGGTGAGCGGGTTGGCGGCAAGCCAGCCGGCAGGAAGAGCAAGAACCAGGGTATTATCAGCAACCGATAAGCTAAATGGCGGCTGCTGGGTATGGTCGCGGCGATGGCAGAGAATGACCGCTAACCGTAACAGACGTAAAAGACGGGCTGCACTATGGGCAGACAACGCGTGCTGTTCCGGCAGGCTGGTCAGCTGTTCGCGGAAACGACGTAACAGCTCGGCGATCAGGTGCTTCTGGGCCCGGGTAAATCCTGGTAAATCGATGTGATTGATCAGGTACGCGGCATGTTCACCACTTTTCTTGAACTCAATACTGGCACCAATTTCATGTAGGGTGGCACTGGCATGCAGCAGATATTTAGCCTGAGGTTCCAGTTGCCATTCTTGCTCACAAGCTGTCAGCAACGCCATTGCACAATGGGTAACCGCATTGGCATGCCGGATATCAAGCTGAAATCGCTCCTGAACACTGATAAGCGTGCGTTCGCGTACATCATGGTGACGCATCTGGCTCATCATTTCATACACCATACCTTCACGTAAGGCGCCTCCGGCCAGAGTCATAGACTGGATATTCAGTGACTCAAACACGGCGATTAAAATGGATAAACCGCTTGGAAATACCAGCGCGCGTTCCAGGGTCAGCCCTTCAATATCAAGATCTTCCAGGCGTTCATATTGCATTGCCTGACGTTGCATGCGTTTTAACTTTTGCAGGGTGATAATTTCATCCATCCCTTGCGCCAGCATAATTTCCTGCAGGGCTTGTACGGTACCACTGGCACCGACACAGGTTTCCCAGCCTAACTGGGTGTAATGCTCGACAATCGGCTCAATGGTATGTTTAGCCGCATTGATGGCCGCCTCAAAATTTTCAGCCGTTAAGTAGCGATCTTTAAAATAGCGTTCTAACCAGGTAACACAGCCGATCTTCAGGCTGGTTAATGCGCTGGCATCAAAGCCTTCACCGATAATCACCTCGGTACTGGCACCGCCGATATCGACCACTAAACGCTTGTCGCTCCCCCCGGAGGTATGGGCGACACCCTGATAGATAATTCGGGCTTCTTCTTCGCCGGGAATGATCTCGACATCGTAACCAAGAATGTCTTTTGCTTTGGAAAGAAAGGTCTCAGCATTAACCGCAGTACGTAACGCTGCCGTCCCGACAATACGGATGCGTTTGGCCGGAATATCCTGCAAGCGTTCCGCAAACAGGCTCAGGCACTCCCAGCCACGTTGCATCGCTTCTTCACTCAGTTCGTTGTGGGCATTAAGCCCTGCAGCCAGACGCACTTTGCGCTTAATTTTAGCCAATGTCTGCACACTGCCGGCGACTTCACGAACAATCCACATATGAAAGCTGTTGGAGCCTAAATCAATTGCGGCGTACAGAGGTGATACTGAACTTCTTTCCATCGGCATTTCTTACTGTGGTTTCTGTGGTTGTGTGCGTCGGCGGTTATTCCGTTGACGCGACTGGCCCTGTCCCTGACCTTGACGTTGTGAACTATTGCGACGGTTACCACCCTGACGCGGTGAACGATGAACGCGAATAGCGGCAGGCAGGTCATCGAGCAATGCCTCGGCATCGTACTTTGACTGCGGAATAGCGTGCTCGATATAGGTTTCAATGGCAGGCAGGTTGATTGCATACCCTTCACAGGCAAAGCTGATCGAGTGACCGCTTTCGCCGGCACGACCGGTACGACCGATACGGTGTACATAGTCTTCAGCATCATCTGGCAGATCATAGTTAAAGACGTGTGTCACCTGGGGAATATGCAGACCACGTGCCGCCACATCCGTCGCGACCAGAATATCGAGTTCACCTTGAGTGAATTGTTCCAGAATATTGATACGTTTTTTCTGTGGTACATCACCGGTTAGCAGGCCAACACGGTGTTGATCGGCGGCAAGGTGTGCCCAGATATCTTCACAGCGGTGCTTGGTATTGGCAAAGATAATCGCGCGATCGGGCCACTCTTCTTCAATCAGGGTCTGTAACAGACGCATTTTGTCCTGATTGGATGGGTAGAACAGCTCTTCCTGGATGCGATGACCTGTTTTTTGTTCAGGCTCGACAACCACACTTTCCGGGCTGTTCATGTGCTCGAATGCTAGCTCTTTCACACGGTAAGACAATGTTGCAGAGAACAACATGTTTACGCGTGCTTTAGGCGCAGGCATACGGCGGAACAAGAAACGGATATCTTTAATAAAGCCCAAATCGAACATGCGATCCGCTTCATCAAGAACCACCGCTTGAATTGACGCCAGATCAATAACACGTTGCTTATAGAAATCGATAATACGGCCACAAGTACCGATCAAGATATCTACGCCAGCTTCCAGTGTTTTTTGCTGCTTCTCGTAGGCTTCGCCACCGTAGGCAAGACCTGCTTTCAGGCCGGTGCTTTCGAGTAACGGTTGAGCATCATTGAAAATCTGGATCGCCAACTCACGCGTTGGGGCAAGGATAATTGCCCGTGGGTGGTTAGCCTTGTGATCTTCTGATGCAGGGTTAAGGATCAAATGGTTAAAAGTCGCAGTCAGGAATGCCAGGGTTTTACCTGTACCTGTTTGCGCTTGACCTGCAATGTCTTGGCCGGCGAGCACGACCGGCAATGCCAAGGCCTGGATAGGGGTACAATAATGATACCCTTTAGCTTCCAGTCCTGATAAAACCGTAGGGTGTAAACCTAGGTCGGCAAATTTCTGCTCTGTGATGTGAGTCGTCTTCATTCGCATAGAATATCAGCTTAGGGTTGCAATACGAAACGGATTCCATTCAAATAGGGCATCGATTTGCTGGTTAAAATAAAATCAGCTAAAAAAATCAACCATTGGAGTGGAAGATGAGCGACAAGATTGTGCAGCTTACAGACGCAAGTTTTGACAGTGATGTAGTTAATGCTGCGGGCCCGGTACTAGTCGATTTTTGGGCTGAATGGTGTGGTCCTTGCAAAATGATTGCCCCAATTCTTGACGAGATCGCGAACGAGTACGAGGGTAAACTGACTATCGGTAAATTGAATATCGATCAGAATTCAGCAACCCCGCCTAAGTTTGGTATCCGTGGTATTCCGACATTGTTATTGTTTAAAGATGGCGGAGTAGCGGCAACGAAGGTTGGTGCGCTGTCTAAGACCCAACTTAAAGAGTTCCTGGACGCGAACCTATAAGCCGTCATACGCGAACTGTGCGCAATTTCTCAGTTGTGCGCAGTTTGTCTTCCGACTATGCTAGACGGAAGGAATATTTAGTGATAACTTGTTGCACGTATACTGTTGTATCGTTCATTTCTTGACCAGCCCATAGGTCAATTCTATCCAAACTAATATAGAACCCCCATTTTGACAGACAAGAAACCCACCACTATGAATCTTACAGAACTGAAGAACCAACCTATTCCAAAATTGGTTGCGCTTGGCGAAAGCTTAGGATTGGAAAACCTGGCGCGTTTGAGAAAGCAGGACATTATATTTTCCATTCTCAAACAGCACGCAAAAGGTGGTGAGGACATTTTTGGCGATGGTGTTCTAGAGATTCTCCAAGATGGCTTCGGCTTCCTCCGCTCCTCAGACAGTTCATACCTTGCCGGTCCCGACGACATCTACGTTTCTCCTAGCCAAATCCGCCGTTTCAATCTTCGCACTGGTGACACTGTTGCCGGAAAGATTCGTCCTCCTAAAGACGGTGAACGTTATTTCGCGTTATTAAAAGTAAACGAAGTTAACTACGATAAGCCGGATAACGCCCGAAACAAGATATTGTTTGAAAACCTGACGCCGCTGCACGCGAACGATCGTATGCGCATGGAGCGTGGTAATGGTTCGACAGAAGACATCACAGCTCGTGTTCTTGATTTAGCATCACCGATTGGTAAAGGTCAGCGTGGTCTGATTGTTGCTCCGCCTAAAGCGGGTAAGACCATGTTGCTGCAGAATATCGCGCAAAGTATTGCCTACAACCACCCGGAGTGTGAGTTGATGGTATTGCTTATCGATGAACGTCCGGAAGAAGTGACCGAGATGCAACGCCTGGTTAAAGGTGAAGTAATTGCATCAACGTTTGATGAGCCAGCATCGCGCCATGTTCAAGTGGCAGAAATGGTTATCGAGAAAGCGAAGCGTCTGGTTGAACACAAAAAAGACGTGGTTATCCTGCTTGATTCCATCACCCGCCTGGCACGTGCATACAATACCGTTGTTCCTTCATCGGGTAAGGTACTAACCGGTGGTGTTGATGCCAACGCACTACACCGTCCTAAGCGTTTCTTCGGTGCAGCACGTAACGTTGAAGAAGGTGGTAGCTTAACTATCATCGCAACAGCGCTGGTTGATACTGGTTCTAAGATGGATGAAGTTATCTACGAAGAATTTAAAGGTACAGGTAACATGGAACTGATCCTGTCTCGTAAGATTGCTGAGAAACGTGTTTTCCCTGCGATTGACTTCAACCGCTCTGGTACCCGTCGTGAAGAGCTATTGGCGAAAGCGGATGAGCTGCAGAAAATGTGGATTCTGCGTAAGATCGTTCACCCAATGAATGAAACCGATAGCATGGAGTTTTTGATCGACAAGCTATCGATGACTAAGACGAATAATGAATTCTTTGACGCGATGCGCCGTCAGAAGTCTTAATCAAGACTGCTTAAGTCACAAAATAATAAACGCCACCTAGTGTGGCGTTTTTTATGGGTTACAATTACGGCATACTAAAAACAGCATTCGATTAATGTTTTTTAGCGGTGAATCGTAAACATGCCATAACGGCAATACTTGACCAGGACGGCGGGTAGACATTGCACGATCACTCTCGACGACGGCAAAACCTCGACGATAAAAAAACAGAATGGATTTACTTACCGTAAGGAGACGGCATGCGACAAGGAATGTGCATGGCACTCTTGCTATTAGCTGGATGCATTAACTCTGCATTGGCGATTGAAGTGACAGAGCAAGAGGTCCAACAGGCTGCAGTATCATCACAAGTGGTGAGCCGGGTTGCGGCATTAACCCGCTTATATAACAACAGTGATTTTCGAGCCTTAGAGTTTAACTTGTCTCAGCTGGCACCGTTACAGCAGGAAGCGGTGCGGGCACAACTGGTACAACATGCGGTTGAGTTTGGCCAGTTAGATCAAATGAAAGCAGACTGGCTGCAAACCCAGGCCGATCGTAAACCTGCTTTTACCGTGGTTGAGCAGGGAGATGGCTACCTGGTCACTAAGTCAGCCTTTCACTATGGCGCCCAGTCACGTGGTCTAGTGTTGCACTGGCAGCAAATTCTGCTGGCCCAAAAGATGGTGCAACAGGCCGAAGCCGGTTCCTTGATCCTGTCCAAATGGCTGACGGGAGATACCCATACTCAGAAACAACGCCGTAATATTTTCCTCGAACAGTTATCCAGCTTATCATCCGATGCGATCGCGAAGCTGGTGGCGCAATTTTCTTCCGACTCGCATCTGATGTGGCTGCCTGATAATGCCATTATTGCCAACCTGGCGGCATTATCCGGTGATCAGCCCTTGTATCACCTGCTGTGGCGCCGCCGTACCGATCAATATAGTCTGGCTGAGCTGAATCGTTTGGCTGATCTGGCACCATCGCCACAGGCTGTTGAGCAGTTGATGGCAGCAACAATAAACCCTTCCCTTAAGCAACAGGCATACCGTGCACTGGCGGTGCAGAAACCGATGTCACCGCAGATCCGTGAGTTTCTGGTGGATAAACTTAACGAAGTCGATGACGGTCATGTGGTCGCGACGCAACTCGCTCAGCAAGGCTATGTCGGCTGGTTAAAGCAAATTGCAGCATCGAGCCGCAATCAGGTGTTGCAGAAAAACCTGCAGCTGGCGCTGACTGAGTTGCCGTAACTGCGCACTTCATTGATGAAGACAACTTATCCTTCTGTTGCTGGTGTTTGCTTGGTTTTTGCAGTGTGTTCAGGTTAACAAATCGTTATAATGTCGCGAACTTGATAGCAGATAGCAGCAACCCTTTGAGTCTTGCTGCTTTATTATTGGCAACGGGTAGAACCTATGAAATTCAAGGATCTGCGAGACTTTATTGATTACCTCGAACAAGAGGGGCAATTAAAGCGTATTCAGCAGCCGATCGATCCAAATCAGGAAATTACCGAAATTTGCGACCGTACCTTGCGTGCGGGTGGCCCGGCACTGTTATTTGAAAACCCTGTCGGCTATGACATGCCGGTGCTGGCTAACCTGTTTGGTACCCCGGAGCGTGTTGCCATGGGGATGGGCCGAAAAGAGGTCAAAGAACTGCGCGAAGTGGGCGAATTGCTGGCGTACCTGAAAGAACCTGAGCCACCGCGCGGTTTCCGTGATGCCATAGATAAGCTGCCGGTGTTCAAGCAGGTTTTGAATATGCCGACCAAGCGGCTGCGCAAGGCCCCGTGCCAGCAGATTATCTGGCAAGGTGACGAGGTGGATCTGGACAAGATCCCGGTGATGAGCTGCTGGCCGGGGGATGTCGCTCCATTGCTGACCTGGGGCCTGACCATCACCAAGGGACCGAATAAAAAACGCCAGAACCTCGGTATCTACCGCCAGCAGAAAATCGCCAAGAACAAGATCATCATGCGCTGGCTGGCCCACCGTGGCGGCGCACTGGATTTACGTGACTGGACGGAAACCCACCCGGGCGAACCGTTCCCGGTGACGGTGGCTTTTGGTGCCGATCCGGCGACGATTTTGGGGGCGGTAACCCCGGTGCCTGATACCTTATCGGAATATGCGTTTGCCGGTTTGCTGCGTGGCAGTAAGACGGAAGTGGTGAAGAGCCTTAGCAATGAGCTGGAAGTACCCGCCAGTGCGGAAATTGTGCTCGAAGGCTACATTGACCCGAATGAATTTGCTGACGAAGGCCCGTATGGCGATCATACCGGTTACTACAACGAGGTCGAACGTCACCATGTCTTTACCATCACCCATATTACGATGCGTAAAGATCCGATTTATCACAGCACCTACACCGGTCGTCCGCCCGATGAACCTGCGGTTTTAGGTGTCGCACTCAACGAAGTGTTTGTGCCTATTCTGCAAAAGCAATTCCCTGAAATCGTTGATTTCTATCTGCCACCGGAAGGATGTTCTTACCGGATGGCCGTGGTGACGATGAAGAAGCAATACCCTGGTCATGCCAAGCGCGTGATGATGGGGGTCTGGTCATTCTTACGGCAGTTTATGTACACCAAGTTTGTGATTGTGTGTGACGATGACGTTAATGCACGTGACTGGAATGATGTGATCTGGGCGATCACCACCCGTATGGATCCGAGCCGGGATACTATGTTGATCGACAATACCCCGATTGATTCGTTGGATTTTGCCTCGCCGGTTGTGGGGTTGGGCTCTAAAATGGGGCTCGATGCAACCAACAAATGGCAGGGGGAAACCGATCGTGAATGGGGAACCCCGATCACCAAAGATCCTGAAATTGTTGCCAAGGTCGATGCCATTTGGGATGAGCTGGGTATTTTAGAGAACGTTTTAGATTAATTAACCATGTCAGAAATTACCGCGAAGCATCAAATACACCTGTTGCCGCACGATATTGTATTCACTGCCAGCGAGCAGGAAACCGTATTGGAAGCTGCGCTCAACGCAGGCATTGCTTTTCCTAACCGCTGTCAGGTCGGTGTTTGTGCCATGTGCATGTGCCGTAAAAAAACGGGCGAGATAAGTTACCAACTAGAGCCTATGCTTACTGAGAACGAGCAAGCCGAAGGTTGGATCTTTGCCTGTCAGGCCGTAGTGAAAAGCGACTTGGTATTAGAGCTAGACTAGAGGAAGATAATGTCCATCAAATGCGAAGTAAAGTCAGTAGAGTCATTAGCCTGTAATACATTTAAGATTTTATTACAGCCTGAAGCGCCCATTGAATTTAAGGCCGGTCAATACTTGTTGGCAGTAATGGGTGAGAAAGACACACGCCCGTTTTCGATTGCCAGCAGCCCTTGCCGTGAAAATGAGCTGGAGCTGCATATTGGTGCCGCTGAGCATAACCCTTATGCCATGGAAGTGGTTGAGGCGATGAAGGCTGCTCTGGCTTCTGGTGAGCCTGTCGAGATTGAAGCCCCACACGGTGATGCATGGGTTCGTGAAGATAGCGACAAGCCTTTGTTGTTGATCGCCGGTGGTACGGGTTTTTCATATGTGCGTAGCATTCTGGATAACTGCTTAAGTCGTGGCGTTAGCCAGCCTATTTTTGTTTATTGGGGTGGCCGTGATGCGTGCCAACTGTATGCTAACGATGAGCTCACTGCATTGGCTGAGCAGCACCGTAATCTGACTTACGTGCCGGTTGTAGAAACAGCACCAGAAAATTGGCAAGGTAAAGTGGGTAATGTACTGGAAGCGGTGAGCAATGATTTTATCAGCTTGTCGGCTTACGATATCTATCTGTGCGGCCGGTTTGAAATGGCAGGGGCTGCGCGCGAGCTGTTCACTGCAGAAAAAGGCGCTGATCGCGAGCGTATGTTTGCTGATGCGTTTGCATTTATTTGATGAAAAGGCCCTAGGAAGAGCAGGTTCTAGGCCCTAGGAAAATCAAAAGCGAGAGGCAAATGCTTCTCGCTTTGTTGTTATATAGGAGGGAGGGGTGTCCACAAGGGCCACAGAACCGCTCTTATCCCGTTCTTTCCATTTCGACTTTTCGCTTCACCCAGGTTTCATTGAACCACAGCGATGCCACGATGATCGCGCCGCCGATAATCAAGCGCGGGTAGTCCACATCGCGGTTCCAAATCACAATATTCACAATTAAGCCCGCTGGCACCAGGGCATTATTCATAATCGCTAGAGCGCCGGCATTGACCATCGTCGCTCCTTTGTTCCAGATGAAATAGCCCAGCCCGGAAGCGAACGTACCCAGGTAAATTAAAATACCCCACTGGGTAGATGTCGTTGGCAGCTTGTCGATATTGCCAAATAACAGGAACATCGGCAGCGCGACACAGATCGCCCCTAAGTAAAACAGGCCAAAGACCGTATGCTGCGGTAAATCGGCCTGTTCCTGCTCCATGATGTGCTTGTAACCGACCTGGCCGATGGCAAAGCAGAGGTTGGCACCTTGCACTATCAGGAAGCCGACAACAAAGTTCTCATTGATCCCGGCAAACTTGATCACCGCCGCACCCAAGACCGCAATCACGGCGGTCAACAGATACCAGGCAGAGAATTGCTTGTGCAGCAAATCATAAATAAGGGTGACGTAAATGGGGGTGAAGATGGTAAACAACAGCACTTCCGGTACGCTTAAATAGAGGAATGACTGATAGTAGAAGCAGTACATGATCCCGAGCTGAAAAGCACCGACGACCATGAGCTTCAGTGCCAGCTTTGCATGCAGGTGTTGCTTGCGCAGAAAGGGAAGAAAAACCAGCCCTGCCAGTGTGACTCGGGTCAGAACCGAAAACCAGGCATCAACCTGACCCGCCAGATAGACGCCAATCAGGCTGAAGGAAAAAGCCCATAACAGGGTGACAGCAGATAAATATCCCATTTGATAGATAATTTTATATTTCTATAGGTGGCGCTAGTTTAACCGAATTTGCACCGTTGAAATATGGAAAAATCAAGAGGGAGAGCCGTCGAGCAGAGATAAGGCGAACAGATTGAACCCTGCTCGCCGGGTATATACTCAAAACACCTTTTTTTATTTCAGAGGAACGATCAGCAGATCGACCGGGGTGTGGTTCATCAGCTGCTTGGTGGAAGAGAGGATTTTGCTCCAGAAGTCCTGATGGTGGCCACAGACCACCATTTCCACATCCAGATCATTGATGGCCAGACAGATTTCGTCACTAAGATCACCGCTGCCTACCAGAGTATGGGAAACCGGGTAGTTAGCCTTATTGGCCAGTAGGTGCAGTTGCTTCTGGGCATCGTCAGCCATGCGGTGCTGGGCATCAGCCAGATTGATGTCAATCAGGCCGGTATAGAGTTCGGCATAATTGACATCAATATGAATAAGGGAGAGTTTTGCGTCGAGCGACTTGGCGAGCTGGGCTGCTTTATCGACCAGAACGAAACTGTCTTCAGAGAGATCGATAGCGACTAAAATGTGTTTATAAGCCATACCTTGCGTTCCTTATCATGGTTTTTTCTCATGCTAGCACTGAGTATAAGGGAAAAATATCGGCTGAGTCGCATCCTTAATGCAGATGGGGCAATGTGATGCTGATAATAAATCACTCTAAAATTTAAGCTTTTTTTTAATCTAGTTCGTATGTTATGTGATACAAGGGGATATTAAGCGATTATTTTGTTTGCACGAATTGCAAACTTAGTTATGCACAGTAGCCATGTGTTTATTACACTAAAATAGATAGGAGTAGTGCAATGTTAGCTCAAACAATGGTTGAGAAACTGAACGAGCAAATCAATCTGGAGTTCTTCTCTTCAAACCTTTATTTGCAGATGAGTGCGTGGTGTGAAGATAAGGGCTTTGAAGGTGCTGCAGAATTTCTTCGTTCCCATGCTGTTGAAGAAATGGTGCACATGCAACGTTTGTTCACGTATGTGAGTGAAACCGGTTCAATGCCGCTGCTTGGTGCGATAGAGGCACCAAAGCATGAGTTTGCTTCGTTGGGTGCCGTTTTCCGTGAAACCTATGAGCACGAGCAGCTGATCACGGAAAAAATTAATAAGCTGGCTCATGTTGCATTTACGACTCAGGACTACTCCACATTTAATTTCTTACAGTGGTATGTCTCAGAGCAACATGAAGAAGAAAAATTGTTCAAAGGGATTCTGGATAAGATTGAGCTGGTTGGTGAAGATGGTAAGGCACTGTTCTTTATTGATAAAGACCTGGCTGCCATGGCCAAAGCTGAGTCAACATCTGTGATGGATACACAGGCTGGCTAACAGCTCTGAGGGCGTAGCCTTGCGTCCTCTCTGCTCCCCCAGCTTGTGACGGAAGTTGTTTGGGGGTTTGTTATGATTAGTGGTGATGCCTTTTTATTGGCACTGTTCTTAGTTGCTGTTGTTAATGTCTCCAGATATATCAGCACCTTGAAGACGCTGCTGGCGGTGATGCGGGAATGTGACCCGCTACTTTATCAGCAAGTTGACGGCCGGGGGTTTTTCACCTCTCAGGGGAACGTCAGCAAGCAGATCCGTCTGTTTCACTATATACGCAGCCAGCAATATCAAAAGCATCATGATCCTGTCTTTATAGCCAAATGCGTCAAAGTACGTAAGTTGTTTGTACTGGCCAGTACTTTTCTGATGGTCTTTTTTGTTTCTATTTTTGTGGTGGCTTATCTGGGCATATAGCTGGAGTCGTCACCGTATTTATAGAATTACGGTTGGTATTCACGGGCGAGGCGGTTAAAATAAATGCAATTATTGAAAGGGATGCTGACCGGTAGGTATAGGCATCCCTTTTTCATTGCAAGGTGATTCAGGGTTTAGGTACAGAGATGGCAGACAAGTTTGATGTAGTGATTGTTGGTGCAGGCGCGGCAGGGCTGATGTGCGCGGCGGAAACTGGTAAGCGGGGACGCTCTGTGCTGGTGGTCGATCACGGTAAAAAGCCGGGACGGAAAATTCTGATCTCCGGTGGTGGCCGCTGTAACTTTACCAACTATGATGTGGCGGCGAATAATTTTGTCTGCCGCAACCCGCACTTTGTGAAATCGGCACTGTCGCAATACACCCAGTGGGATTTTATCGCCATGATCGCCAAGCATGACATTGGCTATGAAGAGCGCGATCACGGCCAGCTATTCTGCGAAGATTCAGCCAAAGAGATCGTCAGCATGCTGCTGGCAGAGTGTGATCTGCCAACGGTAGAGCAGCGCTATCGCTGTGATGTGCACAGTATCAGCAAGACGGAAACAGGCTTTAGTCTCAAGCTCAACGCCAATACCGTTGAATGTGAGTCGTTGGTGATTGCCACCGGCGGCCTGTCGATGCCGAAGCTGGGTGCAACCCCGCTTGGCTATCAGGTCGCTGAGCAGTTTGGCCTGAAGATGGTGCCGACCACGGCCGGACTGGTGCCTTTTACTTTGCATAAAGAAGAAAAAGAGGCTTTTGCTGAATTATCGGGTATTGCGATCCCGGTGGCGGTTGACGCCGAAGACGGCACCCATTTTAAGGAAAACCTGCTATTTACTCACCGCGGCTTGTCCGGCCCGGTGATCCTGCAGATCTCGTCTTACTGGACGCCGGGACAGAAGGTGACCATTGATTTATTGCCGGATCTCGATCTGGCGGAAACTTTCAACGTTATGCGCGAGAAACACCCGAACCAGAGCCTGAAAAACTCGCTGTCGCGGCTGTTGCCAAAACGCCTGATTGAGGCCCTGATTGAGCGAGGGGATCTGTCAGACAAGCCGTTGAAGCAGTATAACGAGAAAGAGATTACCGCGATGGCCGCATATTTCCATCAGTGGGCGATCGCGCCAAACGGCACGGAAGGCTACCGCACGGCAGAAGTGACCTTGGGTGGCGTCGATACGGATGAGCTGTCATCAAAAACGATGGAAGCGAAGAAAGTGCCGGGTCTGTTCTTTGCGGGCGAGGTGATGGACGTCAGCGGTTGGCTGGGCGGCTATAACTTCCAGTGGGCGTGGAGTTCCGGCTATGTTGCCGGCCAGCATGCGTAAGTGTAATCGTGAAATTATAACGAAGACATTTTGAATTAAACGAAGACAATTCCGCTATTAACATAATCATATGAATTTAAAGGTTATATAGTTGCAGGTTTGTCTTTGTTTTATCCCGACACCAAAGGTAAAGTTGGTCGGTATATATCTCAAAAAGGGACATAAATGAGTTAGAATATTCACTAATTTGAAGTATTAGGCACCTCTGCTAGCCCCCTCGTTCTTCCTCTCAACATTCCAATAGATACTTGCCAGCTTCGATAGAGGCACTGGTTAAGCCGCAAGTATCGTAATTATAAATGCCTTCCTCATGATCTCGAAGCATGGAAGAGAAGTAACGCAGGCTGAGCATCACCGAAGCGTATGCCAGCTGGCACCAAGCATCCAATCGATTAGTCACTTAGCGGTAGGTCTTGCATTACCAATGACTTTTCAGTGGCTCCCTCAAACTTTGTTACAAACTCCACAAAATTACGATTTTGTTTTCGAAAGATCTTGAGAATTTCACTGGCAGGACTATTCTACACAAAAATGCAAATTGGTTTAAACCAGATGAGGGTTTCGGTGGAAGTAACTAATTATGTGGATGCTACTCGTGAGCGTTTTGAAGCTTGGTTATTGAAGGCCAACTTACCAACTGGGGCAAAATTACCTTCTGAAAGGGAATTATGCGAACTATTAGATACTAAGCGAATGACATTACGGCAAGTACTAATAGAGCTGGAGGTGGAATCACGGATTTTCAGAAAGAATAGAAGTGGTTGGTTTATTACGCCTAGTAGGTTTGTGTATAACCCAAAAGCTCTCTCCAGTTTTAATGCAGAAGCAATAAAACAAGGACGACAACCTTTTTGGGGATACTTAGAACAAGATTTAGCTCAATCGTTACCATCAGAAATAAAACAAGTATTTCCTCTAAAGGAAAATACATACAAAGTGACGGGGTGGTGTGGTCTTGATAAACACAAGGTGTTTTACCATGAGTCCTATATTGACGCTAATTTTGCACCAGATTTCATCAAGAAATTGAAAGGCCAGTCATTTGCTAAAGTATGGGAAGAAGAGTATGGACAAGTTCTAACATTAAAAAAACTGTCATTCAAACCTGTGAATATGCATTTATTTGCCTGTAAGGAGTTGGGGGTCGCGCCAAACTCTTTTGGGATATTAATCGAAAAACATCGTGCAACAAGCGATAAAAAAGTGGTTCAAGTCGACTTGGAATATTGGCGTTTTGAATCAGTTGAATTAGTCATTGAGGATTTATAAGGGAAGTCATGAAAAATATTGATCATTCATTACTTGTAGAGCGTGCTCGCAATATACCATTGTATTTACACGCTTATGCTTTCCATCTGAATATGCGGTACGAACGTTTAATACCTAGTGACTTACTCGATATTGCCCATCAGCAGGATTTATGTGGAGTGAAAATCCACGTCGAAGATGGTGAATCGCAGTCTCTTCAAAAACTTAGTTTAGAAGAATTAACTAAGTTTAAATCAAAAGCTCAAGAATATGGTTTGGATATTCATATTGAAACTAGTGCTTCTGATAAAGATACATTGGATGAGGCTATTCGTATTGCAAGGGCTACAGGAGCGAGCTCGGTACGTTTTTATCCTCGTTATGAGGGTTATCTATATGATGTACTTACTAAAATATCGGTAGATCTGGATTATTTACGACAATATGACAACTGTGGCTTGAGCTTTACCATAGAACAACACGAAGATCTTAAAAGTCACGAGTTGGTCACGCTGGTTAAGAATAGCGGAATGAAAAATCTATCAATACTCTTTGATTTTGCAAATATGATAAATGCGAATGAATTACCATTGTCAGCACTTGATGCTATGGCTCCTTATATTACTCAGGTTCATGTAAAAGATGCCAAAATTATCAGAGAGGGTTCAGGTTGGGCTCATGAAGCATGCCGCACAGGAAAAGGTGATTTACCGATCAAGGAGTTACTCATAAAATTACTTATGCTAGGTGAAGAACGACAACAAATTACATCTTTTGGTCTGGAAGAAGAAGTTGATTATTACGCACCTGCATTTCGCTTTGATGATGAAGGTGGGAACCCATGGATTCCTTGGCGTGATGCTAGTTTTACCCCGCTGCCTGATGCGGAATACCTTGACGAGCGATTAGAGTTAGAAAAAATGCATGCGTTGGACCAAATTACTTATATTCGCAACCAGTGTAATGACTTGGTCTAAATAACAAAATAAAGTTCACATTCAAATTTAATTTACTCCATCAATAAAAGTGGAGTGATTATTTACATCTAAAATATCATCTTTTAGTAATGGGGTTTTATTAAATTAATATCCTAGGTACAGATTTATATAAAAATAATCCTTTAACAAAACAAAAGTATCAAAAACTGAAGTGGAATAATTATGATAATAGAAACAAACCATGCCCCAAAAGCTATTGGTCCATATTCTCAAGCTGTAGTGGCTGGTGATTATGTCTATGTGTCAGGCTGCTGCCCGTTCAGCACTGAAGACGGTTCTGTCGTTGGCACAACCATTGAAGAGCAAGCTATGCAGGTGATGGAAAACCTGAAAGCCATTGTTGCTGCCGCTGATCTCACTATGTCTGACGTGGTAAAGACAACTTGCTTTATTAGCGATCTGGAAAACTTCGCCACGTTCAATACAATTTATGCTGACTACTTTTCCGGTGGCACTTTCCCGGCCCGCTCTTGCGTCGAAGTCGCTCGCCTGCCTAAAGACGTACTGATTGAAGTAGAAGCCGTTATATATAAAAAGTAAGGATATATTTTCATGTTGATGAATAAATGGATACGCCTGTGCTTCCTTATTTTAGGTGGCGGTACCATCTTTAAACTGTCCAGTATGAAAGATGTGTTCTACGTTCCAATGCAGGAAGATTGGGGGCTGACAAATACTCAAATTGGTATGAGTTTTACTGTTTATACCATTGTCCAGACCGCGGGTCTTTTCCTGTCGCTATATATCGCGGACCGTTTTTCTAAAAAAATTCTTTTACCCGTGGGCTTGATCGGGGTTGGTTTATGTGGCCTTTATCTGTCTACGCTGCCTCCGTTCACCGGGTACTTAATTTGCTTTGCGGCAATGGCTTTCTTCGCTGACGTTCTTTACTGGCCTGTATTACTCAAAGCCGTTCGACTGCTTGGCACCAAGGAAGAGCAAGGGCGTATGTTCGGTTTCCTAGAGGCTGGACGTGGCGTCGTTGATGTCATCGTCGCTTCTGGCGCACTGTTCGTATTTGTTCAATTTGGTGAAGGTAAAGCAGGCATGCAGGCTGGCCTGATTTACTATACGTTGATCACTATCGCTGTCGGTATAATCACCTACTTTATCGTTGATAATGATGACAAGGTTGAAAGCAAGGATAATGCAAATGCAAATATCGAAGTCCTTAAAGGCATTAAGCACGTACTTACTTGCCCTAACGTATGGCTGGCTTCATTCGGTGTTTTCTTTGTCTATGCAGCTTATTGTGGTCTGACCTACTTTATCCCGTTCCTGAAGGATATTTACGCCCTTCCTGTAGCTCTTGTTGGTGCCTACGGCATCGTCAACCAGTACGCACTAAAAATGGTCGGTGGTCCGATTGGCGGCTTCCTGGCAGATAAGGTTGTTAAATCTCCGACAGTCTATTTGAAATGGACTTTCCTTATTTCGGCTATTGCTATCTTCATTTTCATACAGTTACCACATGATTCTATGAATGTTTACTTAGGTATGGCCGCAACGTTAGGCTTTGGTGCGATCATCTTCTCTCAACGTGCAATTTTCTTTGCACCAATGGATGAAATTGGAACACCGCGTAAGTACGCCGGCTCTGCCATGGCCTTTGGTTGTATTATCGGGTACATGCCGGCTATGTTCGCTTATACGCTTTACGGCTGGATGCTGGATAATTTCGAAGGAATTACTGGATATAACTATGTATTCAGTACCATGATGGCATTCAGCCTGTTAGGCTTTGCCTGCTCTGCAACACTTGCCAGAAGAATAAAAAAGCAAAAACTGCTTGCTACAGCTTCAGCAACAGCTTAACGAACAGAAAAAAAGCGGCTTCTTAGCCACTTTGGACTGATGACAAAGCCCTGTCCATTTTGACAGGGCTTTACTCGAAGAGAAAACGTCTAATAAGCAACGGCTTATCCCATCCAGCCCACAACGGTTTTGTTGAAGCGCTCAAATAATCCTTACTGCTATATTCGAATTGAGTTCAGTTATCATAGCCAACTTTTTATTTGTTTTTTACAAAATGATGAACTTAATCAGTAAGACCAAGCTACTGAAAACCAGCCCAAAGTGTGATGCCTAAAAAGCTGTTAACACGATAAGGACAGCAGGCGTGCAACCATCATAGGCTAGAGATTAGCTGTTTCAAGAGAAGCCCTATATACGCACGCATCTTAACTGACTGAATGATTTACTTTGTAAATACACACATCGGGGCAAACTTACCAAGTTAGCCTCGGTTTTTTATTCATTATTATTAAAGTCGGAGTTAGCCGGACATGAGAAAGACAGCGTTGAAAGTGGTTGCCATGACTATCTTAGCGACATCATTAACAGGGTGTATTGGGCAGATGGGAACCTCTCAGCTGGTGACGAAAGCGAACTTAGCCGCTGTTGATAACCGTTACGGCCGTGCGGGTCTGTTTGTACTGCTGAGCCCGGTCTATGGCCTCGCGGCAACGGCTGACTTGTTCATCTTCAACTCGATTGAATTCTGGACCGGCAAAAATCCAATTACAGGAAAATCACATGCCGTTGCCGATCTGCCTGTAGATGCGATCTTCAAAGTGAATGGTAGCCTCGACAAGTCACTGACTTCAGCTCCGCTGGCGAGTATTCAGAACAGCAATATTGAAGCAGCAAGCTTCCGCCAGCTAGATGAGAAAACGCTGGAAATGAGCGTTGCTTACCGTAACGGTGAAAGTGCCGTATTGCGTGGCGAGAAAGCGGGTGAGGATGTGAACTTCTATCTCGACGGTGAATTTGTTACTGCGGTTAGCGTTGATGAGTTAAACCAGTACGCACGTAACCAGGCATAATTACCGGGCTGAATAGAAAACGGGAGCATGGCTCCCGTTTTTTATGCCTGCTCCCGGATGGCTGCCAACCCTTGCCAGAACATCTGAAACGCCCCGTCCTGATAGGCTTGCTGGCGGGCTAGTTCCGGTTGTTCAACAAACAAGGTTGCGGTTGCCAGGTAATGATAGTGGCAATAGTTGAGCACCAAATCGAGTGGCAGGCTCGCCAGCTCCCCCTGCTGTTGTCCCTGCTTAATCACATCAATCAGAAAGGCCATGGAAGAGCTCATCACTTCTTGCTGCTGACTGATGCCAAATTGCGGATTGTTGGCAATCTGCTGTAAAAACTGCAATTTCTGCGGGTTATCGACGGCCCATTGCAAGGCTCGTTGCCAGTAATGGTGCACGAGAGCATGCAAATCATCATTAGCCTCGGGTTGGTCAATCGCCTGGCCGAGATCCGATTTGATTTCATGGTATAGCGTCATAACCAGCTCTTGCTTATTGGCAAAGTGGTGAAACAAGGTACCTGTGGCGACATTGGCCTGCTTGGCGATTTTGGCGGTGGCGGTAGCCTGAATACCTTGCTCGACAAAAAGGCTGAGTGCGGTGTCTAACAGTTGCTGTTTCTTTTCAGTGGCCATGTTGGGATTCTTCGGTTTGGCTGGTAAAGAACCAGTCTGACAGAGCCAGACTGGTGCGGTACAGTGTTAAGGGAAAGATAAAGTTTAACGTAAAAAGAAAGCCAGCATCATTTTTTGCAGCCAGCCACCATAGGGTGGAGTAACCAGCTTGGCGGTATTGATCTTGCCCCGGCTGAGTACTGTCTTGGCTTTAGAAAAAGTCAGGAAGCCTTCTTTACCATGGTAGTGCCCCATCCCTGACGATCCGACACCGCCAAACGGAGCATCATCGGCCGCGGCATGGAACACTGCTTCATTGATGCACATACCTCCGGCATGGCTGGTGGCTTTAACCCGTTGTTGCAGCTCAGCATCGAAACTCATCAGATACAGTGCCAGCGGGCGAGGGCGTTGCTGGATGTATTCCAGTGCATCATTCACCTCACGGTAAGGAATCACGGGCAGTAACGGGCCGAAAATTTCTTCCTGCATCAGCGTCATCTCGTTGCTGGTATTAAGTACCAGGTGGGTGATCATCCGGTGTTGCAGATCATCTCGGTTATGCTCATGACAAGGGATCACGGTGGCCCCTTTGTGTTCAGCCTCTTCGAGCCAGCTGCTCAGGCGCTGGTACTGACGTTCATTGATGATTGAAGCAAAGTCTTTATTGGCAACACCCTTCGGGTACATTTTATTGAACTGTTTTTTGTATTCCGCGACAAAGTTATCGACTTTATCTTCCGGAACCAAGACATAATCCGGCGCCACGCAGATCTGGCCGGCATTGAGGCTTTTGCCATAAATCATCCGCTCGACAGCAAGCCCAACGGGCATATCCGGGGCTATAAGGGTCGGTGATTTCCCGCCCAGCTCCAGGGTGACAGGGGTAAGATTATCAGCGGCGGTGCGCATGACATGGCGGCCGACGGCGGTAGAGCCGGTGAAAATCAGGTGATCAAACGGCAATGCGCTAAAGGCGGCGGCCACATCGGCCTCACCTTCAAAGACGGCCACTTGCTGAGGCTGGAAGATCTCAGCCAGTAATTTGCGCAACACTTTATTGGTGTGCGGGGTAAATTCACTGAGTTTGATCATCGCGCGGTTACCGGCAGCCAGGGCAGTAATTAACGGGCCAATGCTCAGCATCACCGGGAAGTTCCACGGTACCACGATACCAACGACGCCGAGCGGCTGGTAAACCACTTCGACTTTTCCCGGCGCCAGCAATAAACCGGCATGACGCTTGGACGGCTTCATCCATTTCTTCAGGTGCCTGATGGTGTAACTGATATTCATCACGCAAGGCAGAATATCGGCCATCAGACTATCTTGTTGGCTGCGCTGGCCATAGTCCTGATTGAGCGCTTCACATAATGCGGTTTTATGCTGGAGCAAGGCGTGTTTGAGTGCTTTAAGCTGGCTGATCCGCAGCGCGTGATCCGGCATCGGCTGGGCCAGGAAGCGGCTGCGTTGCTCCTTTAATGTATTTTGCATGGCTGCATTATCTAAATTGCTGACTATCGGTTCTGCTATCGTCATCACTGTTCCCTCTCTGTTTGCCTTGTTATGCCCGGCACGCGCCATGAAACCGACTGATTGGTCGGTTAAAGTATAGTGGATAAACAGGGAGGAGCAACATTAGTCATAATTTGGCCGTCATTAGTTGTGGCATGCAGTGGCATTGATGGTTATTGCTTGGTATGGCCACTTTTATCGGCATGGAATACGTCGCTAAATGCGGTGAAATAGCGATGAAGCTGTGTGGCTTGTTGTGGTTCAGCCAGAAGCTCCAGTAGTGCAATACCGGCTTCACAGGTACACAGGTTACCGGCTTGCTGGTTGCGTCGTAGCTGGTAGGCCGATGTGTGTTGCGGGGCTAAGGCCAGTCGTGGCAGTGCTGCCAGCCAGGGGCTTTTGCGTACCATTTTCCGAGCTTCCTGCCAGGTGGCATCAAGGATCACAAACAGCGGGATTGTGCCGGGTGTGGGTTGAAAAGGGCTGGCCGGGTGCTGTTCATCGCTGGGAAATAACAGCCAGGGCTGAAACTGACTGTCGCTGAGCTGTTGCAATAATGCTTGCGGCGGATTGACCCGATCCCAGAGGTAACGTTGGCAATGAGGCAACGTGCGCTCTAGCAGGACACCGGTATTCGTGTCTTTATGGCATTCTTTGGGGTGGGTGAGCAGGATAAAGCGAGCATTGCAGCTCAGTTGCGGCTCAACATGACAGATGCAGTTATGGTGAAAGCCACAGCGCGGGCAAGACATAATATGATTTCTCTGGAAGTAGTTGGGGTATATCGCCGGGGGAGTCTGGCACATCCCTGGCGATAAGAGCAAGCGGGCGGTTTGCGGCTGCCGGTGACTATTGCTTGTCTAACTGCAACCCCTCACGGCCTAAACTGTAGGTCTGGCCGTTGATCCTTTCTTCATACACAGTGAGACGCTTTCCGGCGAGGGTAAACAGACGCTCACTGTTAAGGCGCCGGCCCTGATGTTCGGTCATCATCACCTGTACGGTATTTTCTCCCGCCTGTTGCCAGAAGCCGGTTTCCACAATACTCGGATCCTCATTCTGATAATCATAGGTCGTGGTGGCAGAGTGATCCGGATTAAGGGTGACAATGGTGGTCAGCCCCGAACTCCCCTGAGCGCTGCTACGGTATTGGCCGGCCCAGTGCAGGGTGACATCCGTTGCGCCTAAGGTCGCACATCCCTGATACCGCTTGCCTTGCCATTGAAGCACCGACTGCCAACCGAACAGAGCATCGCTCATGGTGTCGCTACATTGTGCTTTGGTTAAGGTGAGATCGAAGTCTTTGCCATGGTATTGCTGTTTGCCGGCAACGGCCGATTGCCTGGTGATGGCTTGACTCTGGCGATCCTGCCCTATTTGCAGCAGGGTTACGTGACTGTCTTTAATTTCGGCGGCCCAGCCAGGCTCATTGCCAAAAGCGCGCGTGGTGTGCGGCGGTTGCTTGCACCCGCCGCTCATTTCGGCTGAAATCAGGTTGATCTGCTTGGTGTTAAAACGGCCGTCGTAGTCGGCGGCGAACCCTTCTGTCGGTGCCGGCTCTAAGTAACCGATCACTTCGGCATACATGGCCTGATACCCTTGCGGGGTGATCAGGGCCAGTGCCTCGCGATCGGAAATTGGCGTGTTGAGCCAGAATTGCTGGCTGCTGCCACAAGGTTGGATACTGTTGCTTTCATGGCCGAGGATGACCATACCGCGCATCATAAAGGCTTGAACGGTTGTGCCATCAGCTGTTTTTTCTGCGGATTCCGCGGTGATCTCGATGGCGCTTGAAGATATCGGGTCTGAAGGCTCCGGTGATGATGCTGTTGAGCAACCCGTTAAGACGGCAATTGCAGCAAAGGGTAAGGCTAGCCGAATCCATGGGTGTGTCATTCAAATACCTCTTCACGATCGACGGTTCGTTAACCTCAAAAAGCTGCCTGGAGCAGCTTTTTGGGGGGGGTGGGGCGTATTACAGTAAGTTGTTAGCCAGGTAATGGGCGACGGCTTCATCACTACTAGAGCCGATGACTTCATGATTTGGCAGGGCTTTTTTCACTTTCTCGTGGGAGGTACCCATCACCAGCCCTTTACCGGCCATGGTTAACAGTTCGACATCATTCATACCGTCACCGAAAGCGATGCAATCATTCAGCGCATGGCCTTTTTCCTCGGCAACCGCTTTCAGCGCATGGCCTTTGGAAACGCCGGCATCCATCACTTCCAAGCACCACGGGGTGGAGAACGCAACATTGGCCCGCCCAGCCAGTTGCTCTTTGAATCGATTTTCCCATTTTACCAATTTGTCGTGATCTGCGTCATGGCGAATAAAGAAGACCTTGGCAACCCCTTCCAGTGGCGGGTTGTTGACGTCAAAAAGCTGGTAGCTAAAGTTGTCATGAAAGTCTTTTAAACTGTCGTCTTCTTCGCTGAGCAGCCAGTCATCGTTACGATAAATATGGATTTTCATTTCATTATCGTCTTTGGTCATCTCTATGAGGGTTTTAACAACCTCTGCCGGTACATCCTGTTGGAATACCACCTCTCCCTGACTGTTGTGTACCCGGGCACCGTTTGAGGTGATCATATACGCAGGGATCCCCAGGTGTTCACGCATACCCGCCACATCAATGTGATGACGCCCGGTGGCAAAAACAAAGTCTTTGCCTTGCTGGTGTAAGCGATTAAGCACGTCTTTGGTGAATGGGGTGATTTTATGGTCCGGGGTTAAAAGCGTACCGTCTAGATCTGAAGCAACAATTTTGTACATGAAAACTCTCGATGATAGGGACAGGGGAGAGGTGCAGGTCGCCTAGCCTGTACCTAATTAGTATGATGAATTCTAAACTACTTTTGGTCAGAAAAAAGAGGCTATTATTATGTTATTACACTTCCGCTTTTCGGTCCGGATTTTCTTATACCAATATTGTTAATTATCCTGTTATTCCGGTGATTACTGGATTCAAGATTACGTTAAAGCGTACTCTGGCTCAGGTGAAAGAGGGTCGCGGCCAGCACCGGATTACGGTATTGGTCTTGCTCAAACAACAATTCATGGCGAGCGCCTTCAATGATTTTTAACTGGCACTGGCGATCGGCCTGTAGCATGGCCTGATAAAAGCGCTGGTGGGCCAGATTATCAACAATATGATCGGCGCTGCCCTGGAGGAGTAAAATTGGCGTGGTGATTTGCGCTGCCTGCTCAATACAACGGTTAGCCGCAGCCATGCCTTGCCAGACCCAGCGGGCACTCGGGCCGCCAATTTTCAGCTCCGGTTTGCTTTCATACAGATCGCGGAACCACTGATAGCGCACCTGACTCTGACAAAGCGGGTTATCGATAAAGGGTTTGGGATAATAAGGTACCTGCCCCGGCGCGTAATCTGGCTGGCGCTGCAATTGCTCGACAACTCTGGCGAGCGGCGAGGCAATGGGCTTCATCCAGTTTGAAATTCGGATACCGTGCATTGGCGCGCTAAGGACGGCACTATCGATCAGCGTCGGATATTGAGCGAGAAACAAGGTGGCAATCGTGCCGCCCATGGAGTGGCCCAGCATAAAGTGCTGCAGGTAATCTTTCGGTTTGACTACCGTATCGAAAAAGGATTTCAGATCGCTGACATAGTCATCAAATTCTTCAACATGCCCCAGCTCGGTATCTTGCGTAAGGCGATCAGAAATCCCCTGACCGCGGTGATCCAGGGCATATACGTCATAACCTTGCTTGACTAAATCGTAAAAGAGCTCCTGGTATTTCCAGTAACTCTCGATACGGCCGTTGACAACGATAATCGCTTTGTCATGGTTATAACCTGTCAGGCTGACCCAACCAATATTGAGGTTATCGACACCCTGAAACATGCCTTCCTGCCTGTGTTGCCACATTTCCGCGACCGGGCCAGCCATGGTCTCGGTGAACTGAGGCTCCTGAGTAAAATCAAAGTAGTGGGGAGGTTGGGCTGTCATGGTCTCTCTCTGTTTGGTTTTCGGTAAAGAAAGCAATAACGATGAATAGCAGCTGTGCGAATGGCTGAAGCCAAAGGCTCATCCGTTATTTAGCCGGAATGAATAACTCTGGCCTTACAGTATAACCCAATACGACTGCTTATATATAATTGAACAATTAGTCGATATGATGCCAAATGGATTAATCCAGCAGTAGGAACACTATGGTCAGATTGCTTTAATTATCATTCTTCTGTTAACTAATCTGAATATCGGTCGCATTTGTAATACTAATGGTATCAATGAGCTGGCCGGTATCGTAAATTATGGAGTATTGCTGTGAGTATTGACGTTTGGCTGGCCTATCTGGCGACGGCCGTGGTTTTCAGTTTTGCCCCGGGCTCGGGCACAGTGAATTCTATCAGTAATGGGATGGTTTATGGCTTTCGTAAGTCCCTGGCGTCTATTGCAGGTCTGCAGATAGGCTTGGCTTTCCATATTATTTTGGTGGGGATCGGGCTGGGGGCGCTTGTCGCGCAGTCAGCACTGGCATTCACGGTGATTAAATGGGTCGGGGTGGGGTATCTGCTCTGGCTTGGTTTACAGAAGTGGCGCGAGAAAGCGACCTTTGAGGTTAAAACAAAGACTGAGCCGGTGTCTGGCTGGTTGCTTTTTAGGCAGGCCGTCATGGTTAATCTGACAAATCCTAAAACAATTGTGTTTCTGGTCGCTTTATTCCCTCAGTTCCTTAACCCAGCTGAACCGCAAATAGTGCAAATCACGGTGCTGGGTATTACCACCGTTGCTATCGATACTTGTGTAATGTTGTGTTATGTCACATTGGCATCGAGATTAACGGGGTATATTCGCTCATCTCGGGTCATGAATACCTTAAATCGTGTCTTTGGTTCAATGTTTATTGGTTGTGGTGCTTTACTCGCCTCTGCTCGTGCTTAATGATGGTGCATCAGGAAGCGAGCGCTGTATACCGTTATGCTGATATGATCTGAACCGCTGTTCGATCATCATTTTATTGATTAAAAGGATAATTACAGTCACTCATGTATTCTTATGTCGCTCGTCAGCCTATTTTTAACCGTCAGCAACGCACTGTCGGTTACGAGCTGCTATTTCGTGATGGTGAGAGTAATGCGTTTCCGTTAATTGAAGCCAATAAAGCAACTAGTCGGCTGCTGGTAGAAAACTATATGGCAGTGGGAGATAACCTCGCCACTTCCGGTCAGCGCACCTTTATCAATTTCCCCCATGAAAGCCTGGTACAGTTACTGCCTCTGATGTTGCCGAAAAAACGGGTGATCATCGAAATACTGGAAACCTGTGTGCCCGATGATGAATTGTTTGGGGCAATTCAATTCTTATACCGCAATGGTTATGTGATCGCCCTTGATGATTTTGAACTGTCTCCGCAGTGGCTGCGCTTCTTCCCGTATGTACACATTATCAAACTGGATTTGATGACGCTGGGGGTGGAGCAAGCGTGTCAGTTTGTGGCTCGGCACCAGAAGCATAAGCTGAAATTTCTGGCCGAAAAAGTGGAAACCCATCAGGCTTTTGAAGCCGCTTACCAAGCGGGCTTCCATTTTTTTCAGGGCTATTACTTCAGTAAGCCGGAGCTGTTAAAGAATCGTCAGGTGGAGCCGGAAAAACTGACCACGGTAAGGCTCTTGCAAGAGATCTGCCGTGACTCGGTTGATTTTCAACGGGTGGAACAGATCATCGGCAGTGATGTCTCACTGTCTTATCTGTTACTGCGTTACGTTAATGCGGCAGGTACCCGCACTATTGAGCCAATCAGTTCGTTTAAACAGGCCTTGGTGTATCTGGGGGAAGATAAAATCCGGATGTTTGTCGGTGTGGTTGCCACGGCACATGCCGCGCTGGATAAACCCAAAGAGCTGTATTTACTGTCATTGCAGCGGGCGCGGATGTGTGAGGTACTGGCGAGAAATAGCAGCCTTAGCGCGAAAGCCGAGCTGGCATTTCTCACCGGTATGTTTTCTTTACTCGATGCGTTGCTCGATAGCTCTCTGGAACAGTTACTGGCATTATTGCCGCTGGAACAGGAAGTGCAAGACGCGTTGCTGAACCATCATGGCCAACTGGGCCAGATGCTGGCTCTATTAGATGCCTATGATCAGGCCGACTGGCCGCGAGTTACTGAGTGCTGTCATGATTTAGGCATTAAAGAAGATTTGGTCGCAACAAGTTACCAGCAGGCCGTGATCTGGGCTGCAAAATATAGCCAGTATTCATCCTCATAATCCTCACTACCGGTAAAATGACAGGGCGTCCATGAAGTCAGAGTAAGTTCAGGTACTTATTCTGGCTTACTGCTATATTCAGAGGCGAGAGATGAGATCGTAGCGTCTCTCGGAACGGGTCCGGCTGGAGGTGTGGAGCGTGAGAGAAAAGGTGTGGTTTTTTGATCTGTTGCGATGTATTGCAGCGGTAGCGGTGGTAGTGATCCATGTGCTGGGGCCGTATCGTGATCAGCTCGGGGTGATCACCGATAGTGAATGGATCACGGCCATTAGCTTTAACAGTTTCAGCCGCTGGGCAGTACCGATCTTTATTATGATCACCGGTGCCCTGATGCTGAGTGACACCCGTGATTTTGATGTTAAATACTATGTGAAACGCCGTTTGGGCAAAGTACTACTCCCCTTTTTAGCCTGGTCTGTGTTCTACGCCGTGTTATCCGGATTGACTCTGGCCGGTTTTGATCCCGCCGAAGCGGTGCAAACCCTTCAAACCTTACCGGTACATGAAACCTACTACCATCTGGGTTTTTTCTATTATTTCATTCCTCTCTATTTTGTTGTGCCGTTCTTCCAATGGCTGGTGCGAAAGTATGATCGTGGCAGTGTGATTGGCATCACCGGCGTCTGGCTAGCCCTGTCAACCTTATTTCTGTTCAAGGTTGATGGGTTCTGGAGCAATGAACTGATCCTTTACAGCGGCTACCTGCTGTTAGGTTACTGCCTGTTTCAGTTTCGCTGGCCTCCGTTGGTGTGGCTACTGCCATTAGGCATTGCTGCGTTGCTGTTAACGGACTATATGGTGGTGAGCAACAGCCTGATCAAAGGGGAATACACGGTCGGTCGCTGGCTCTCGTATAAGACATTGAATACGGTACTTATCGCCGCGATGATCTTTGCCGTATGCCAGTGCTATGGTGAACAGCTGGGTGAATTCTGGAAGCAGAAACTGGCGTTTATCAGTCGCTACAGCTTAGGTATTTACTTATTGCATCCGATATTTTTATGGCCGGTAAGAGAATTTAGCCTCTATTTTGCCCATCCTATTATTATGATCCCGTTCTGGACCTTGATCTGTGGAGGTTTGGCTCTGATAGGCAGCTGGTTGTTAGCAAAAAGCAGTAAGACGGCCTGGCTGGTGCCCTAACCAGGCAGAAATAGCAGAGATGCAAAGGTCGGGATTAGTCTCTTTGCAAAGCGAAGTGAACAAAGGTGCGGCCTTTATAGGTCATAATACCTTTATCGCCTCGATTTAAGGCGTGATAGTAGTGAATGCCCACCATGAATTCACGCTTAGGGCCCCCTTGTTCGGGCTGAACATAAATCCAATAATCTTCGTTGTCTTCGCCTGGCCGCGCACCGATAACGGGGACATTTTGCTTATCTAAAATCTCGACTTTAATTTTTTGTTCCGGGGCGTTTTCACCCAGCATATGGCGACGATAAAACCGCACATAGTAAAAAACGGAAACAATGAGTAGCGTGACGATTGCCAGGATAATCCATATTGGCACCTGTCATCTCCTTAATAGGTTCGGTAACGTTTTGTATAACAGCATTATTATCTGCTCAATCTTATGACGGTATCACCAGGTGACGAATCCGTGACCCTGACAGGATTTTCGGGTGAACTGAGCAAAGAGATCGGACACTGAAGTATAATTGTCATGTCAGAACAGGGACAATTTGGTTGTAAATCAGTGTCAGCATGCTTTGCATGGCTGTCGACTCGCGCTAAGGTAAAAGAAATAGCAGTAAGGAAGGAAAGGCTATGGCAAATATCGAAATGGTAGTGACACGCTCGCGACGTATCGAGCATTTGCTTCGTCAGCATTATCATGCTGAAGGAAAAGGGCTGCACCAGTTAATCAATAGTTGCGAAGAGCGTTTACCTCACGAAATTCTGCCAAAGCTGCGGTTTATTGCTTCAGTGCGCAATAAAACGGTGCATGAAGAGGGTTACCAGTTAGACGATAAACAAGGTTTTCTTAGGGCTTGCCATGATTGTGAAAAGGAATTGACCCCACGGAGCGGACGCTTTGTCTGGAGCGTGGCCGTTTTACTGGTGCTGGGCTTTACTGCGCTGGCTATCTGGTTCTATTCCGTTCACTGGCATCATATCGACTTATCCCCGAAATAGATTCTTAATCTTCTACCGCAATACGCTCTGGGCTCTGTCTTTTTACAGGGCCTTTTTGTCTCTCAATGCATTGTATTTACTTCATTGTCGCAGCTATCTGCCTGATCGCAGCGCTTTTCAGTGTTTGAGAAAGTTCATATGTGTAAGCGCAAATGTGAGGCTTTGACAGGTAGAAAAATGGCGCCGAAAGGCGCCATTTTTATGAATTTTTATTTTGACTTAGTAGATCACAGGCAGTGTCATCAGACCAACCACAACTGCGATCATCATAAGCCCTTGTTTTTGTGAAGGGGTTAACATGGTTAGGCTCCTTTGTTTGCTGCTCAATTGATCGTGTTAAAAACAATAGCATCTTTTTTGGTGGTTAGGCAATAGCGCTGGCTGTTTTTGTTTGATAAAAACAATTTAAATGGCATTTGTTTGCCTTTTTTCGTGAAGGAAACAGTGTTTTTTGGGTTGATTTAAAATTGTACGCATTGGTTCTTCTTTTGCCTTTTGGTTTTTAAGTTGTTGTTTTTAATTGATTAGTTATGGGTGGTAAGTGAGCACTTTTGTGGGGCTAAGTTGTTTGTTTGAAATAATGGATCAAATTCAGTGTGGGGCTGCTTAATGGTTTTTAAGTGGGGTTGGTTATCTGGTGATACTCATAATATTTAGTGTTTAACGTAAAGTCAGAATAAATACCTGCTTTTGTTGGGCATTTTAGGCTTATAAGTTGCTGAGTAAAGGTAATGGCAGGAGGCGGTGGCAATTTGATGGTGGATGAAGGTCTAATTCGATTAACTGAGATGTTTTTTCTTTTAAGTCGTTGATTTTGAATGGGTCGTTGTGTTTCAAGATTGTCGCAATACAGCTGTTATTCGTCCGGAATCTGATCCCGGAAGGTAAAAAAAAGCGAACCAGAAGCCGTTTGATCTCAGTGAACCGCTGTATCTGCGAATTTCCCCTTTCTTTGTTGTTACAGCAGGCCCGGAATAAGGCCGTACCATTTGTTCTATCTGGATAGTATCAACGCAACCGTGATAGGGACTTGCTAGGTTTAGTAACTGTTTTTCAAGCGGGGTCTTGTTATGGAGGTTCCATGCTAGACAATTTTGGTTTGGTTTCTAAACTGTCTTTGCTTATAACAATAACGGTGATGCTATGTGGGTTTGGTTAGCCATTTTTTTATCCGGTTTATTACATATTAATGCTGCCTATCATGGCCCTAAGTGGCAGTTTTTCTTCTTTAAGCCATTTACCATGTTTTTGCTTCTGTCCATTACGTGGCAGACAGGGCTGACTGGCTTTTATCAGCAGGTGATTTTTACAGGGTTGCTCTTCTCGACGGTTGGGGATGTGTTTTTAATGCTTCCTAAAGATCGTTTTATCCAGGGGCTAGCTTGTTTCTTTCTGGCTCATGTAGCTTATTCCGTGGCTTTCTGGAGTCAGCTTTCAGGAAGCATGGTGTGGTGGTTGCCGGCTATGTTGTTTGGTGGCGGGATCATTGTTTTCTTATTATTACTGCCTGCTTTGGGGCGCCTGATGTTTCCTGTGGCAGTTTATATTGTCATGATCGCTCAGATGACCTGGGCGGCCGGGGAATTCTGGTTAACAACGCATTCCACCACTGGCTTGCTGGCCTTTGTCGGGGCGCTGATTTTTATGGCTTCCGATACGGTGCTGGCTGTTGACCGTTTTAGGGGGCCATTTAAACGATCAACTAGTATCATTATGTCAAGCTATTACCTGGCGCAGACACTGATCGTAGCGACATTACTATTTTGAATTGCATAAGATGCATTTTAAATGCATTTATTTGTTCTGGGTCAAAACGTCCCTTCGTCAGCATGGTTAAATAACGGCCAAGCCCCTTATGTTGCGAGTACTACTATGAGCCAATCAGTCCATGGTCACAATGTGTTAAATATGCTGCTTGCTGAAAACGCGTCGTATACCTTAGTTTCCCTAAAGCAAGCAGTCGTTGCTGAATATGGCGAAGATGTCCGTTTCTACACTTGTAGCCAGCAAGACTTAACGTTTGAAGCATTGTTAGCATTTTTACTTGATCGCCAAAAAGTCGTTCAGGATGGCGAGACTATTGCGGCGAACCGTGAACGTATGTGCAGTCACTAATCAGCTGATGGGTAAAAAATAGCGGTTTAATTCTGATTGAGGTGGCAGTTTTCATCGCCACCTTTTTGTTCGTTTGTTATACTCCCCTGCTCTTAATCAGCTGTCCGGCTGATATTATTGTTTTTCATCTTACTTCGTATTACGAATCTCTGTTTGAGGTCTGCCCTGTGGAAATAATGTCTGCGGCGGTCATGTTATTTTTAATCATGGATCCGCTGGGTAATTTACCGGTAATGTTGTCGATCCTGCGGCATATTGAGCCGAAACGTCGACGATTTATCATGGTTCGCGAGCTGTGCTTTGCGCTGGTTATTCTGTTGCTGTTTTTGTTTGGCGGTAAACAGATGCTGACGTTCCTGCATGTCTCGACAGAAACGGTCAGTATTTCCGGCGGGATTATTTTGTTCCTGATTGCGATTAGGATGATCTTCCCGCAGCCGGGTGGTGTAACTGGGTTGGCGGCAGGTGAAGAACCCTTCCTGGTGCCAATGGCAATACCCATGATAGCCGGACCATCAGTGCTGGCATCGTTATTGTTGCTGTCAAACCAGGATCCAACTCGGATCTGGGACTGGGCGTTCGCGGTCATACTCGCGTGGGGAGCGTCGTTTGTTATCCTGATGTTCTACGAGGTCTTCAACCGCCTGTTGGGCGAGAAAGGGTTGAAAGCGGTTGAAAGGCTGATGGGCTTGTTGCTGATCATGATTGCAACCCAGATGTTCTTAGACGGGTTACGTAAGTACCTGGAAATCGGTTTATAACTGAGTTACGAGTGGCGAGATCCTAGAATCTAGTAACCTCGCTTCTCGTATCTACATTTTCACATCATATGCTTACGGCGAATATCTAACAGGGCAAAGATACCAAAGATCAGAATTGACCCTTTTTCCCATTTCGACATATTGATCTTGTCGCCAAATGCCCCGATGAAAATCAACATCTGCAAACCATGCATCATAAATAAAAATCCTGTCATGATGTACAGCGCGATGGCCGCTACCCCAGGGAACGGGTAAAAGATATTAATCAGTAGTATCAGCCAGACAAAACCGATAGCGGCTTTCGCTAATGTGATCAGCGCCTTCATGCTTCCTCTCTTTCGAATAAACGGTAACAGACCTGACCGGCTGTTTTTTCACGGTGCAAACGCCAGTGTGCCGGCGTCGTGAGTTCACCCAATTCTTTCTCCGCTTCAATATAAATCATTGCATGGGGAGTGAGCCAGTGGTTGGCTTCCAGCCGTTCGATGACATTTTGTATCAAATCTTTACGGAAGGGCGGATCGATAAACACCACATCATGAGGTGTACCTGGCTGCGCTAAATACTTCAGGCTGTCAGTATTGATCACCTCCGCATTGGTTTCACCGATAGTGGCGAGGTTCTGTTGTAGCTGATTGGCCGCTTTTTTATCTAATTCCAGCATGGTGATGTATTCTGCACCACGAGACAGGGCTTCAAACCCTAAACTGCCACTGCCAGCAAACAGATCGAGGCATCTTGCCTGGTAGATATCTTGTGCTAACCAATTGAAAACGGTCTCTTTTACCCGGTCTGTTGTGGGCCTTAGCCCTTCGACATCATGAACAGGGAGTTTTCGTCCGCGCAAACGGCCACTGATGATTCTGATGAACCCTTCCCGGCGATTATTTTGCACATTTCGTCCCGTTTGTTGCCTGTGTCTCGTCATAACTTTTTTCGACCGTTTAGAAAATGATAGTATACACCTGTTTTTAGACTGCAAATTGTACCAATCAAGGGCTAGGATTTGCCAATGGCAGAGAAAAAGAAACGCGGATTATTTTCGTGGCTGGGTTTTGGTTCTGAGGAACAAACCGAGCAAACCGACCAAACAACAGAAAAACAGACTGTAGAAACAGATGTTGATTCTCAGCAATCAACTGAACAAAAGGAGCAAGCAGAGGGGGCAGCCCAGCAAGAAGCGGAAGCGTTAGCTGCGGCGAAGGCGGCAGAAGAAGCGGAAGCGTTAGCTGCGGCGAAGGCGGCAGAAGAGGCGGAAGCATTAGCGGCGACGAAGGTTGCTGAAGAAGATGTGGAAGCGCTAGCGGCGGCCAAGTCGACAACTGAAGCCGTGGTGCACGAACAGGAGAAACCAAAAACCGAAGGTTTCTTTACCCGCTTAATGCGGGGTTTAAAGAAAACCAAAACCAATATTGGTTCTGGCTTTTCGGGTCTGTTTCGTGGCAAGAAAATTGATGATGATTTGTTTGAAGAGCTGGAAGAGCAGTTACTGATAGCTGATGTGGGAATGGATACCACATTGAAAATCATTGAAAACCTGACAGAAAAAGCGAACCGTAAGGAACTCAAAGACGGTGAAGCTCTCTATGGTTTACTAAAAGAAGAATTAGCCAGCATGCTGGCGCAGGTTGAACAGCCTCTGGTTGTCGATACCAACAAGAAACCTTTTGTTATTCTGATGGTGGGCGTAAACGGGGTCGGTAAAACGACGACGATCGGCAAGCTGGCGAAGCAGTTTCAGGCTGAAGGGAAGTCTGTCATGTTGGCGGCCGGTGATACGTTCCGTGCGGCGGCAGTAGAGCAACTTCAGGTATGGGGTGAGCGTAATAATGTACCAGTGATCGCCCAGCATACCGGGGCGGACAGTGCGTCTGTTATCTATGATGCGATAGAATCGGCGAAAGCGCGCAATGTTGATGTTGTGATCGCAGATACTGCGGGTCGTCTGCAGAATAAAGGCAACCTGATGGAAGAATTACGCAAAATTGTCCGCGTAATGAAAAAGGTTGATCCTGCTGCGCCGCATGAAATTATGCTGACAGTTGATGCGGGGACTGGTCAAAACGCCATCAGTCAGGCTAAATTGTTCAGTGAAGTGGCGCCGGTTTCAGGTATTACTATTTCCAAACTGGATGGTACAGCCAAAGGCGGGGTGATCTTTGCCGTCGCCGATCAGTTCAATATCCCAATTCGCTATATCGGTATTGGTGAAGGTATTGATGATCTGCGACCATTTGCCGCGGATGAGTTTATTGAAGCGCTGTTTAGTGACGAGGAATAGAGTGTGATTCGGTTTCAGCAGGTAAGTAAAGCCTATCGTGGCGGCAGGCAAGCCCTGCAAAAAGTGGATTTTCATCTGCAGCCGGCAGATATGGCATTTTTAACCGGGCACTCCGGTGCGGGTAAGAGTACCTTGCTGAAACTGATCTGCGCGATAGAGCGGCCAAGTGATGGCCGTATCTATTTTAATGACCATGAGATCACCCGGCTCGAAAACAAACAGATCCCGTTTTTACGGCGTAATATCGGGATTATTTTTCAGGACCATAAATTGCTGATGAACCGCACGGTTTACGATAACGTGGCGTTACCTTTGCGGGTAGAGCAAGTCCCTGAAAATGATATCAAGCGTCGGGTATCTGCCGCGCTTGATAAAGTCGGTTTGCTCGACAAAGCGCGCTGCCTGCCGATCCAGTTATCGGGGGGAGAGCAGCAGCGGGTGGGGATTGCTCGTGCCGTGGTCAATAAACCTATGCTGCTACTGGCTGATGAACCCACCGGTAACCTTGATGCAGAGCTATCACAGCAAGTGATGCGTCTGTTCGAAGAATTTAATCGGGTCGGCGTCTGCGTGCTGATGGCGACTCACGACACCTCATTGTTATCGACCCGTAATTATCGTCGATTAGACTTACAGCAAGGTCACCTGCGGGAGATGGCACATGGCGCGTAATCAGATTGGCTTTTTTGCAATTCATAAACAGCAAGGTATCGAGGCGCTCAACGATCTGATACAGCGGCCATTGGGCAATATCTTAACCCTGGCTGTGTTGGCGTTTGCCTTAACCCTGCCGGCCAGTTTTTACTTGCTGGCGAAAAACATCACGCTGGTGGCACAGCCCTGGCAGAACCCCACGCAGCTTACGCTGTATTTAGAGCGTGGTGCGGCTGAGCCGGCGGCCATACGCTTTACGGAACAAATCCAGGACTGGCCTGAAATTGAGGCGGTCGATTATGTTTCTCCGCAGCAAGGCTTGCTGGATTTCCGTGAGCATGCCGGCTTTGAACAGGCGTTAAGCCTGTTAGATGAAAATCCGTTGCCGGCGGTGGTGATTGTACGTCCGGTCCCCGCCTGGCAAAGCAGTGAGAAAGCCACAGAGCTGGCAGCAAAAATTCGTACCCAGCCAAGCGTTGATGAAGTACGCCTGGACAGTGACTGGCTGCAACGTCTGGCTGCAATCAAAGAGCTGGCCGTAACCTTAGCGTTGTTGATGTCAGGGTTAATGCTGTTTGCCGTATTCTTAATTGTCGGTAATACTCTGCGCCTGCAGGTTCTGAATCAGAAAGATGAAATACAAGTGATGAAAATGGTCGGGGCGACAGACAGCTTTATTCTCCGTCCTTACCTGTATGTCGGGGTGTGGTACGGATTAATTGGGGCGATTATCGCCTGGGTACTAACTGCGATAGTGACTATACTTCTTGACGGCGCCGTTGCTAAACTGGCTGCGCTTTATGATAACAGCTTCCGGTTAGTCGGCCTGGGCTGGGATGAAAGCTTGATTTTACTGATGACCGCTTCTTTTCTTGGTTTGTTGGCGGCGCGGCTTTCTGCCGGACGTCACTTGAAAGAAATTGAACCTGTCTGACATTTTTGAGTCTACAAATGATGTAGATTATGCGACCCGCTTGCAAAGTGACCCGTTTTCTTGGCATTATTGCAGGTTCATATGACGTTATGGATGTTCACATAGCGTTGCATTGGTATAAAAAAACACAAAACACATGAGGTTTTTGCATGACAAAAGCGATGTATTCAATGGCTCTGGTTTCTGCAGATAGCCTGGATAGTTATATCCAGACCGTCAACCGCTACCCTATGTTGTCAGCGGAGCGAGAGAAAGAGTTGGCGGAGCGTCTGCATTACGAGGGGGACATTGACTCTGCGAAAAGCTTAGTGATGTCTCATCTGCGTTTTGTTGTGCATGTTGCCCGTGGCTATTCTGGTTATGGTTTGCCAATGGCCGATCTGGTGCAGGAAGGTAACATTGGCCTGATGAAAGCGGTAAAACGCTTCAACCCTGAAGTCGGGGTACGGTTGGTCTCTTTTGCGGTGCATTGGATTAAAGCTGAAATTCATGAATACGTGTTACGTAACTGGCGTATCGTAAAAGTTGCGACGACCAAAGCCCAGCGTAAACTGTTTTTTAACTTGCGCAAGGCAAAGAAACGCCTGGGTTGGTTTAACAATGCCGAAGTTGAAATGGTTGCAGAGCAACTTGGTGTGAATGCCTCAGAAGTGCGTGAGATGGAATCCCGTCTGGCGGCACAGGATCCGGCATTTGAGATGCCGACGGAAGATGATGATCGCGATGTCAGCTATACCGCTCCCGTGTATTTCCTTGAAGATAAATCTTCCGATGTCGCCCTAAGTTATGAAGAAAATAACTGGGAAAGCCACGCCAATAACCGTTTGTCGAATGCCTTGGCGGGGCTGGATGATCGTAGTCAGCACATAGTTCGTTCTCGCTGGTTAGACGATGATAAGTCCACATTGCAGGATCTGGCTGATCATTATGGTGTGTCAGCGGAAAGGATCCGACAGCTAGAGAAAAACGCCATGAAAAAACTGAAGCAAGCGGTTGGTGACGTGTTCTGAGGATCCTGCTCAGCTATCCACAATGGATGACGATAAGAAACCGGCCAAGAGTCGGTTTTTTTATGCCTGAATATTGAGAGATAACTCACACTTGTGAGTATCACTGTGAATTACCCCGATAGTTATCCACAGCTTGTGACGGATCCAATCTATATGTAGTGGATCCTATTTTAATTAGACACATTATCAACGCAATTCACAGGCTTTTCCACAGCTGGTTGAAATATGATCAGTGGCGGCGGGGTAAGATGGAACGGCTGATCGCTAAGCCCTGTAATTGTTGAGTTTCAGCGCGAGTTTCAAGTGTGGATAAGACCTTACATTATGTGCAAGGTTGTGAGTAACTGAGTGAGGTACAATAAGTGCAGTATAAAATGCGCCGCTTTAAAAGCGATAGGATCCCGTAGTGGATGATCATCACATTTTTGCGGCAATGATGACGCATAAAGATCAACAATAGATGAGGCAGTCAATGGAGCAGTTTGAACATATCTCGGCAGAGAAGGCGTACACTTTATTACAGCAGGCAGGATCTGAAGCGGTACTGGTTGATATCAGGGATCCGCAGTCATTTGCTTTGGCTCATCCTGAACAGGCGTTTCATCTGACCAATGATACGATGGTTGAATTTATGGATCGGGTTGATTTTGAGCAACCTGTGATTGTGATGTGTTATCACGGTGTAAGTAGTCAGGGTGCGGCCCAATATCTGATTAATCAAGGTTATGAAACAGTGTATAGTCTTGAGGGTGGTTTTGAAGGCTGGCGCCGACAGGCGTTGCCATATTCAGCGGAGTAATAGATGCATCGGTTAGCCGGATTTAATAACCCTCGCCAAGCACAGTCTTTTATTGATTACATGGCCTCACGTGGTATTACATTAACGCTGGCATCCGAGCCGGAGGGGGTGTTTGCACTCTGGTTAACGGATTCACAACACCTGATAGAAGCGGAAGCGGAATTAACGGCTTTTCTGGCGAATCCTCACAATGCAAAATATCAGGCAGCGTCGTGGCAAGTGGCAGAAAGCCGTACGGCCAAGTTTCATTATGGTAGTCCGAGTTTAATGGCCATGATCAAATCCCAGGCAGGCCCTTTCAGCCTGTCGGTAATGGTGGTGGTCATTGGCATTTATCTGCTGTGGTTCTTCGGGCTGCAGCAACCGATATTTGATGTGCTCCACTTTCCGCTGATGAACGGTGATCAGTGGCAAGTCTGGCGCTTTTTCTCCCACGCCCTGATCCATTTCTCGACTTTGCATATCGTCTTTAACTGCCTGTGGTGGTGGATTTTAGCGGGACAGCTGGAACGCCACAGTGGTGGCGGCAAGCTGGTTCAGATTTTTCTGGTGTCGGCACTCATTTCAGGTTTTGCGCAGTTCTGGCTTCATGGTGCTAATTTTGGCGGTTTGTCTGGGGTTGTATATGCCCTGCTTGGGTATATCTGGTGGTCAGGTTGGTTAGCACCGGAGAGGCGCTTATCTATTCCTAAACCCTATGTTGTTTTCATGCTGGTCTGGCTGGTGATTGGTTTTGCCGGGCCTTTAGGTATGTCAGTGGCCAATATGGCCCACTTATTTGGTTTGATCAGTGGCAGTGCGATGGCTTTGGTCGACATTAAGCTGATAAAGACCCGCTGAGTGATCTTATACCCAAACCATCTCAAGATGCAGAGTTCAGCGAGAATTCATTGGCTTTTAGTCAAGGCTGCCATTTGAGTGAATAGTGGTTCTATTCAGATAATGGGTATATACCAATCAGGGTAATGGCACCGATTGGTATTATTCATGACGAGTGGTATTAACTTTATTTGTTGATTTAGTTATCTGGTGAGGAATTTTTTCCAAAACCTAGAGTAAAACATCTATTCTTGGTAAATAAATCTTCGTTTTTGATTGCTTTCACATTATTACATCTCCATTCGCGCAATAATTTTCCTGTATTGAGCGAAATCGATTGTTTCTCTCGCCCTACATCTTGCGTTTGCGCAAATCATCACTAAAAACAACAACAACCTTTTAAGGAACATCTTATGTTTGGCATATTTACTCCCGCTGCTCATATAGAGCGTCTGCCTGACGGGCAGACAGGCTCTGTATATAAGCGTCTGCGCTGGCAACTCTTTATCGGTATTTTCTTTGGCTACGCCGGTTACTATCTGGTACGTAAAAACTTCAGTCTGGCAATGCCTTTCTTAATTGAAGAATACGGCTATAGCCGCGGTGATCTGGGGGTGGCATTGGCTGCCGTATCAATCGCTTATGGCTTATCTAAATTCTTAATGGGTAGCGTGTCTGACCGTTCAAATCCGCGGTATTTCCTTGCTGCCGGTTTGACCATGTCGGCCCTGGTGATGTTGTGCTTTGGTTTCATGCCTTGGGCAACAAGCAGTATTACCGCCATGTTTATTCTGTTGTTCCTGAACGGCTGGTTCCAGGGTATGGGATGGCCGGCCTGTGGTCGTACTATGGTGCACTGGTGGTCACGTAAAGAGCGTGGTGAAATTGTGTCGGTCTGGAACGTGGCGCATAACGTGGGTGGTGGTTTGATTGGCCCGATGTTCCTGTTGGGTTTATGGGCCTTCAATGATGACTGGCGCACCGCGTTTTACGTACCTGCGTTCTTCGCGTTGCTGGTTGCAGCTTTCACATTAATCGCAATGCGTGATACACCGCAGTCTTGTGGTCTCCCTTCCATCGAAGAGCATAAAGACGATTATCCTGATAACTATGATGAATCACATGAGAAAGAGATGACCGCGAAGGAAATCTTCTTCAAGTATGTGTTTAACAACAAGCTATTATGGTTCATTGCGATTGCTAATGCTTTTGTTTATCTGATCCGTTATGGCGTACTGGACTGGGCACCGGTCTATCTGAGCGAAGTCAAAGATTTTACGGTAGATAAATCATCTTGGGCTTACTTCTTATACGAGTGGGCGGGTATTCCTGGCACATTATTGTGCGGCTGGATGTCAGATAAGTTCTTTAAGGGACGTCGTGCACCTGCCGGTATTCTGTTTATGTCCCTGGTGACTATTGCGGTATTGATTTATTGGTTTAACCCGGCTGGTAACCCAATGGTTGATATGATGGCACTGGTTGCGATCGGCTTCTTGATCTACGGCCCGGTTATGCTTATCGGTCTGTATGCGCTGGAGCTGGCACCGAAAAAAGCGGCAGGTACAGCAGCCGGTCTGACGGGCCTGTTCGGTTACTTGGGTGGCGCAGTAGCAGCAAATGCTATTTTGGGTTACACCGTTGACCACTTTGGTTGGGATGGTGGCTTCATGGTGCTGACGTCAGCATGTGGCTTATCCATCTTCTTCTTGGTGCTGGCAATGGTTGGCGAAAACAGTGTTCATGCACAACGAGCACTTGATAGTGCACAGCAAAATGCATGATTGAGATCGCCGTCATTGGCATCTTGCCAAAGCTGTAGGTAATATGACAGGGCTTCGCATTCGCGGAGCCTTGTTGCAACCAGGAGCTGCGTTAGCCGTGAAGCAGAGCAAACGTCATCAGGAAATCATCGATATCGTTAAAACCCAAGGCTATGTCAGCACTGACGACCTAGTTGAACGTTTTAAGGTAAGCCCTCAAACTATTCGTCGTGATCTCAATGATCTGGCTTCGGAAAATAAAATTCGCCGCCACCATGGCGGAGCGACGATCCCATCCAGTTCCGAAAATACCTCCTACACGACCCGTAAAGTCATGCAGTTGGCGGAAAAAGATCGCATCGCAATGGCGATGGTTAAGCATATCCCTGATGGAGCGACGCTGTTTATTGATATTGGTACCACCCCGGAAGCCGTTGCGCGTGCCTTGCTCAATCATAATGATCTACGCATTGTGACCAATAACCTCAATGTCGCTAGTGTGCTGACCGGCAAGGCGGATTTCCGGGTTATTCTGGCGGGGGGCGAAGTGCGCAACCGGGATGGTGGCATTGTCGGTGAAGCGACACTGGACTTTATTTCTCAGTTCCGTCTCGATTTCGGCATTATGGGGATCAGCGGTATCGATCTTGATGGTTCATTGCTGGACTTTGATTATCATGAAGTTCGTGTTAAACAAGCGATTATTGAAAACAGCCGCTGTGTCATGCTGGGTGTGGATCATACCAAGTTTGGTCGCAATGCGATGGTCAACTTGGGGGATATCAGCCAGATTGATATGCTGTTCACCGATGCTCAACCACCTGAAGAGCTGGCCAAGCACCTGCAGGAAAATGACGTCCATACTGAAATTGTTGGCTAACGAGTCAATGCCTGTCTGAATGACTGACAATATTGATGAAGAAACGGGCTACCAGAGATGGTGGCCCGTTTTTTTGTGGCCATACCACTCCGGGTTAAGAGCTATACAGAACCACTAGAATCGAAATAGTTTACCCGCTACGTTCATGTAACAAATCAAAAACAAAAAGGGTGATTTTTAATAGCGTGTTCGCTATTATGAGCGAATGCGAACTTAATTTGAGTATTGTTGCTCGTTTGGTTTCGAATCATCGATGTAATGTGGAAGGTAACGGCATGACGGCAGAAAACGAACATATCTTAGATGTAATTGTTGTGGGGGGGGGTATCAATGGTGCTGGTATTGCTGCCGATGCGGCCGGCCGGGGACTGGATGTCGGCTTATATGAGGCTGATGATTTCGCGTCTGCCACGTCGTCTGCCAGTTCTAAGTTGATCCATGGTGGTTTGCGCTATTTAGAGCACTATGAGTTTCGCTTGGTCGGGGAAGCCCTTGCTGAGCGCGAAGTACTATTACGTAAAGTCCCGCATATTGCACGCCCAATGCGTTTCCGTTTGCCACACCGTCCTCATCTTCGCCCGGCCTGGATGATCCGTGCCGGCCTGTTTCTTTATGATCACCTGGGCAAACGTACTACCTTACCTGGCAGCCACGGTCTGACGTTTGGCCAAGATTCGGTCTTAATACCTGCCATCACCAAAGGCTTTGAATATTCAGACTGCTGGGTTGATGATGCGCGGTTAGTGGTACTGAATGCGATGGAAGTGGCGGAAAAAGGCGGGGAAGTGCGCAACCGCTGCAAAGTTGAAAAAGCGGTACGTGAGGGGGAGTTATGGATAGTGACAGTGCGCGATGTGCTGACCAACCAGATCTTTGTTCGTAAAGCACACGCTCTGGTGAATGCGGCGGGTCCTTGGGTTAAAGCTTTCTTTGATCAGAGCATGGAAGAAAACTCTCCGCGCAATATCCGTTTGATTAAAGGCTCGCACATCGTCGTGCCGCGTGTCCATGATGAACCACAGGCTTATATTCTGCAGAACGAAGATAGCCGTATTGTTTTTGTGATCCCGTATCTGGATCGGTTCTCGATCATTGGTACCACCGATGTGGAATATAAGGGTGACCCACGTCAGGTTGCAATTGATGACAACGAAATCGACTATTTACTGAAGGTCTATAACGGACATTTCGTGAAGCGATTAAACCGAAATGATGTGGTGTGGACCTACAGCGGTGTGCGTCCGCTGTGTGATGATGAATCCGACTCGCCACAAGCCATTACCCGTGACTACACGCTGGAATTAGATCAGGAAGGGGGCAATGCGCCATTACTGTCAATCTTCGGCGGCAAGCTGACGACATATCGTAAGCTCGCTGAAGCGGCAATGACCAAACTGACCCCGTTCTTCCCGCAAATCGGACAAGCCTGGACTGCAAATTCATACTTGCCGGGTGGTGAAGCAGCTTTTGATGGTCAGCAGCTGGCCCGCCGGCTGCAGCAGCAATACCCATGGTTAACGGCATTCACCAGCGAGCGCATGGCGACTAACTACGGTACTCGCGCATCAGCATTGCTGGAGGGGGTGAGCTGCGAAGCGGAGATGGGGCTGCACTTTGGGGAAGGCTTATATGCCAAAGAACTTGATTATATGATTGAACATGAATTTGTGCAGGCTGGAATCGACGCGTTATGGCGCCGGAGCAAACTTGGCCTGTATCTCAATGAAGAGCAGGTAGGTGCGGTGACACAATATATTGCCGACAAAGTTCAGAATCGCGGGTCAAAGGGGCAAATCCGGCCTGAAGCGGCAGCCTAGCTATTGCTGGTATAGCCTCGCAGCGATGGTCATTTTCTTCATCATAATAAAAAGCGCTCACTGAGCGCTTTTTTGTGTCTGCTTGATATATTGAACACTGAAAACGCTACTGATAGAGGTATTTCGTAAACAGTAATTCGGTCAGGAGCTTCTGGTTTGTCTCGCGGATCAACAGTTCATTGACCTTGTTCAGGCACTCCTGGCGGATCTCTTCGCGTCCTGCCAAAGACTTCACTTTGACTTCAGGCTGCTGGCCGATGATGTTAATGATGGCATCGCGGATCAGTGGTGCATGGTGCTCCACTTTGGTTATGAGATCCGGATCTGACACCATCAAATCAATTTGTAAGCGCAGATAACCGAGCTTCTTACCTTGAGTCACGTAGTTGGTCGTGATGTCGGGTGATAACGTGTAGTAGCTGTATTGTGGCATTAGTGGCGCCGCATCTTCCGCCGCAGCATGATGAGAGGCCAGGGAGCTGGTAAGCAGTAGTATTAAGCCAAAGACTTTTGATTTCATCATTACACTCATAGGGTTATCATAATTTTCCGCAATGAATTGCTATCTTTCGATCGGAACGATATTCGTATCCGTTACAGCTTGCTACAATAGTGTTTCTTCATGGTAATAAATTAACCGCATTCTACCAAGTTCTTTTCATGTTCGGCCGGTAGAATTTGTATTGGGAAAATGTCGGAATTCAAACAGTTGTATAAACCCTTGTTGGATAGCGCCTGTTGGCAGTCGCCAGATTCCGTGGCACTAGAGGGGACAGAGTTTGGGCATTGGTTGCTTGAACCCGATTCATTATCGCGTCGTCTTGAGCGGCATTGTGACACATTTACTGTTTCTCTGCTCGAGCAGCAGAAAATAGATAAATCTTTGTTATCAGACGATGAGCGAGCCTTGCTCGGGGATAAGGAGTGCCTGATGCGCAAGGTTGTGTTGCGGGGCGATGGCCAGCCATGGGTGTTTGCCTGTACCTTAATCCCGCTATCGACACTGACCGGGCAGGAGCGTGATCTTGAGCAGTTAGGCGAGATACCATTAGGGTTCAGAGTCTTTACTGATCGCAGTGCCCGTCGTGACGCGCTTGTGGTGGCCAATGTCGGCTCTGAGGAGAAGCCTTTGTGGGCAAGGCGTTCGCGCTTATGGATAAATGATAAACCTTTGCTGGTGGCCGAATTATTTCTGACGCAGGCACCGGTTTACTCAAAGGAGAGCCAATGTTAGCGATGACCAAAGCGAGAGCATATTGGCAGCTTGCACGATTTGACCGCCCGATCGGGAGTTTACTGCTGCTTTGGCCAACACTCTGGGCCTTGTTTCTGGCCGCCGATGGATTACCGGATATGCCGGTGCTGGCGGTATTTGTGCTCGGGGTGATCTTTATGCGGGCCGCAGGCTGCGTGATCAATGACTTTGCCGATCGCCATTTTGATGGCCATGTGAAACGAACGGCTAACCGGCCGATGCCGTCGGGCAAAGTGTCAGAGCGTGAAGCGTTAGGCCTTTTTGGCCTGCTGGTCCTAGTGTCGTTTCTGTTGGTGCTGACCATGAATACCCTGACTATTATGCTGTCAGTCGTCGGCTTATTGCTGGCGGCGGCTTATCCGTTTATGAAGCGATATACCCACTTGCCTCAGCTTATCCTGGGCATGGCCTTTGGCTGGTCGATCCCCATGGCTTATGCTGCACAAGCGGGTGAATTACCTGCTGCAGCGTGGTTGCTGTTCATTGCCAATATTCTATGGACCATTGCTTATGATACTCAGTATGCGATGGTTGATCGTGATGACGATATCCATGTCGGGATCAAATCGACAGCCATATTGTTCGGGCGTTTTGACAAAATCATCATTGGTTTATTGCAGTTAAGCACTCTGGTGGTACTGATTGCTGTTGGTCAGATGCTGGCTCTTAACCAGACCTATTATTGGTGTCTGCTTGCTGCCGCAGCGCTGTTTGTGTATCAGCAGATGCTGATCCGCAGTCGTGAAAGAGAATTATGCTTCAAGGCTTTCTTGAACAATAATTACGTTGGTATGCTGATTTGCGGCGGTATGGGGATCAGCGTGTACCTCGGCTGATCGCCAATTAACTCAATGAAGAAGCGCCATATGGCGCTTTTTTTGTGTCAGTGGTATTGGCAGATTATTACTTGTACAGCTTATTGGGCTTAGGGGGTGCTGTAGGTCAAAAGCTTATATAGCTGTACACCTTACAGAGCTTTGGGTTACCGATAAGTCAAAAGCTGCACAATTTAAAATAATGGCATGTTAACGGCAAGAAAAAAGCTGGCATTAAGCCAGCTTTGTAGGGATATTTTCAGTATCTAGTATCTAGTATCTAGTATCTAGTATCTAGTATCTAGATCCTTGCCACCCTTTACTCGTTATTTACTTGCTTATCATCCCGGTTAATGACGGCCTGAATTGTGAGCTTCACTTCAGGTGATACCAGAGCGGCTAACTGATCGGCGAGGTTTTCAACGGGGCGAGATACTGCATGGCACTCGTCGGTGAGGTAACCTTCATGGCGGAGGGTCTTCACCAGAATGGCAAATACCCCTTTATCAAAGAACTCGGGGGCATTGATGCCGTGCAAGCGGCTCAGACGCTGGGCCATCATCTGGCTTTGCTGTTCCAATTCGCTCTTTATCATCTGCGGTTCGGCACATAGCAAGGTAAGGGTAATGCTATAGCGCTGCAGTGTCTCGGTGATCGTACGGGCTAACAGTTGTAGTGGTCCGATACGGGAACCATTGAGTGAAATAGTCTGGCCATCACTTAATAGCAGGCGCTGGCGAACCAGCTCCTGGATCAGCGAATCAATCACGTCATTGAGTTCTTCTGTTTCATAGCGCAGGAACAATTCCGCTTTGAGGAACGGATACAGCCGTCCAACCTGTCGATGGATTTCATCAACCGTCAGACTTTGATACTGAACCACGATATGGGCAATCAGAGATGGCAGCGCAAACAGGTGAATGATGTTATTGCGATAATAGGTCATCAATATTGATTGCTGACGGTTAAGCGAGACGACATCTCCCAGGCTGTCACGTTCAACAATGAATTTATCCATCGCGATAGCGTGCTCGACCAGTGCTTTTGCATCGTCTTCGGGAACGGTGCTCTGGCTGGAATACGGTGTATTGCGCAGAATTTGCAGATAACTATCGATCTGCTGCTCCAGCTCTTCACGACTTAGTGCGCGCTGGCGCGATGACAACAGCGCCAGTGCACACAGGGTCAGGGCATTGGTTGCTGCGGCATCGTTGATATGGGTCATCATCTTCGTTGCCAGCTGATTGACCACAGGGTTCATCCAGCCTGGTTTTTGCGGCTCGATCGGGTCAATGTCATTGTGCCAGTCAGGTACGTTGTCATTGAGGTACTGGTTAAGCGGGATAGGCTCACCAAAGTTAACATAGCCCTGGCCCAGATTACGCAGCTTACGCAAAGTACGCAGAACCTGACCGACGTTTTCTTTTTCTTTGCGTTTACCGCGCAGCTCATTGGCGTAGGTTGCCACTTCCATCACGTGTTCGTAACCGATATAGACAGGCACTAAGGTGACAGGACGGTTCAGACCACGCAGCATGGCCTGAATCGTCATCGACAGCATGCCGGTTTTAGCGGGCAGCAAACGACCGGTACGGGAACGGCCGCCTTCACTGAAGTACTCGACCGAGTAACCTTTGGCAAAAAGTTCAGCCAGGTACTCGCGAAACACGGTGGAATAGAGGCGATTACCTTTAAAACTGCGGCGAATAAAGAACGCACCACCACGGCGGAAAATAGGGCCGGCCGGGAAGAAGTTCAGGTTAATGCCTGCCGCAATATGCGGAGGAACCAGCCCTTCTTCATACAGAACGTACGACAACAGCAGATAATCCATATGGCTGCGGTGACAGGGAACATAGACGATTTCATGGCCGTCTTGTGCCAGTTTACGCACCCGCTGGGCATTGTTGATATTGAGCCCCTGATATAGTCTGTTCCATAGCCAGCCAAGGAAACGTTCGCCTTTTTTGATCAGGGAATAAGAAAAATCGGCCGCAATTTCTTCCATCATATCGATGGCTTCTTTTCGCACCTTTTCAATCGGCACATCCCGGCTCTGGGCTTCTTCTCTGACGACCTTGTCGATGGCTTTTGAAGCCAGCAAACGCTTAAACAGTGCCTGGCGATCAGGCAGGCGGGGCCCCGAAGCTGCAATTTTCTGACGCGAGAAATGAATTTTCGCCACCCGCGCCAGTTTATGGGCAATGGCGTCATCGGTGCCGTGGTTGTCTGCCATGTAACGCAATGATACCGGCGTGCTCAGGCGTACCAGGCAATCGCGGCCATGGCCTAGAATGGCCGTGAATTTTTCCGGGCCGTTAAGCGGATGCAGGATCGGACTGCGGTTACTTTCTTTACCGGGTTTACGCCCCCATAAAATCGATGCAGGCACCAGCTGGATATCTAGCTCTGAATCCTGTTTGTGCTGCTCCAGCAACTCGATAAACAGATCGATAGATTCTTGCGGTAATTCGCCATTGGTGCCAAAAATACTTGGTCCGTTAGCGACATACACATAGCGGGGGAATTGGCGGTTGCCAATCACCAGCGGAGATAGCGGATCCGGTAATCCCCGCTCCTGGGTGCTGCTGCGCAGAGTCATCAGATCGGTGTTAGACCGAAACGGTAATATATAGATAATTGGTCGCTCTAAGTCCAACTCCAGATCTTTGACCGGATCAGAAGGAATTGAATTGGTTTTAACCAGCAGAGAAAGCGGCAAATTCAGTAATTTTTGATAGATTTTCTGCCAACTTGACATGTCTTTTACTAGCCTCGAATTCTTAATGCGTGGCTAGGATAGCAGAAAATAGTGGCGCTCATGCAGCGAAAATGCGAGATATCAACGTAAAGTCATCAATTTGAATGATGTTTCCCATAAATTACTAATTCCGTTGATCAACTCTTCCCGGGCGCGGGCATGACGAGGTTAGCAAGGGTTAGGTATCAAGGGTGGCTGCAACCATGGGCCGGGTGATAACCGGACGATGGTTCATGCATTTCCGGCAAATTGTTCTTTTCGTAAACAATTGCCTTTTCAAGCCCGTAAACACTGGATATACTCACAGTGAACTGTATAAACAAACAGGTGAGCCATGAAGCCGTTAACGCCGCGCCAACAAGAAGTCTTTGATTTAATCAAAGCAAAAATTGAAGATAGTGGGATGCCGCCAACACGTGCTGAAATTGCTCGTGAACTTGGCTTTCGTTCTGCTAATGCTGCTGAAGAGCATTTAAAAGCCTTAGCACGTAAAGAAGTGATTGAAATCATCCCGGGTGCCTCCCGCGGTATTCGGGTGCTGGTTAACAATGATGAGCCACAAGAGCAAGGATTGCCTTTGATTGGCCGTGTTGCTGCCGGTGAGCCGATCCTGGCTCAGGAGCATGTTGAAACCCATTACGATGTCGATCCGGCCTTGTTCAAACCTCGCGCCGACTTTCTGTTGCGGGTCAATGGAATGAGCATGAAAGACATCGGCATTATGGACGGTGATTTACTGGCTGTGCATAAAACCCAGGATGTCCGCAATGGCCAGGTGGTGGTTGCCCGTGTTGATGATGATGTCACCGTAAAACGGCTGGATAAGCAAGGGGCTCAGGTGCTGTTGCACGCCGAGAATGAAGAGTTCGAGCCGATTGTTGTCGATCTCGAGCACCAGCAGCTAACGATTGAAGGCATTGCCGTCGGGGTTATACGTAACGCTGACTGGATGTAGTTCGTTGCAAAACGAATGCTTCCCGCTACGCCATGTGTAGCGGCTCGGTAATGGACTTGCCCTGGGTGAGTCCATGAGTTGCTACAGTTCGCTGGATAATCACTTCATCACAAAATGTGTTTGAAAGGGAACGCCATTCCAACACACATTCCATTCGAATTGAGTTCCCAGAGGAAGCTCTGAATCTCGCACCTTGAGGCAGTTTGGGTATATTCATCTGTAGAACTTACTCGCATCATTAATTTATCTCTGCTTTTTCACTGCTTGGCACAAGCATACCTCTGTTATCCCTTTTTATTATTTGCCGGCAATTCTTTGCTCATTTCACTGATCTTGTCCTAAGTTGAATGTTAATAAAGTGTTAATCGCCACCAGGTGTTGCTGCACTTGTTATCCATGGTGTCTTATGGGTGAATGTTTTTCTTTGGCCAGTTCTTGATGAATGTCAGGATGACAGAGGGAGGGATCAGGGTGATGATTCGCCAACTGATCAGCACAATAATGGTAGGTTTTTGGGCGCTACCCGCAGCTGCCGAAACCGAAAGTATGCGGTTGAACATGACGCAAGGGGTAACTCAGGTTAGCCAGCGGGTTTTTGATCTCCATATGACCATTTTTTACATCTGCGTCGTCATTGGGATTGTGGTTTTTGGTGTGATGTTCTGGGCAATTCTTCATCATCGTAAATCCCGCGGCGCCGTTGCTGCTTCGTTCCACGAAAGTACTAAGGTCGAGATCGTCTGGACCATCATTCCTTTCGTCATTCTGATCGTGATGGCTGTGCCGGCAACGAAGACCTTGCTGGCTATGGAAGATATCTCCCAATCCGATCTCACCGTTCAAATTACCGGTTCGCAATGGAAGTGGCATTACCGCTATTTTAACGAAGATATAGATTTTTACTCACTTCTCGCCACATCTCCGGCGCAAATCGATAATACCCGAGAGAAACGCGAAAATTATTTGCTGGAAGTGGATCGTCCGCTCGTATTGCCGGTTGGCCAGAAGGTGCGCTTCCTGATCACCTCGCAAGATGTGATCCACTCCTGGTGGGTCCCGGATTTTGCCGTTAAGAAAGATGCCAACCCAGGCTTTATCAACGAAGCCTGGACCCGGATTGATAAGCCGGGTATTTATCGTGGCCAATGTGCAGAGTTGTGCGGTAAAGACCATGGCTTTATGCCGATTGTGGTGATTGCAAAACCTCTGGCTGAGTATCAAGAGTGGCTGCAGATGACCAAGGTGACTCAGCAGCAGGCCCGTGAAGAAGAACAGCGTTTGCTGGCGATGGAAATGTCGATGGATGAGCTGATGGGCTTGGGTGAAAAAACCTATCTCGCCCGTTGTGCCATGTGCCATCAGCCTAATGGCCAGGGCATTCCCGGTGCCTTCCCTGCACTGGCAGGTGTGGGTGTGGCGTCTGATACAGGCAGGCAATTAGAACATATCAGTGTGGTGGTGCATGGCCGTGCCGGTACCGCGATGCAGGCTTTTGGTCCGCAATTAGGTCTGAAGGAGCTGGCTGCGGTGATAACGTACGAACGTAATGCCTGGGGTAACAATACGGGCGATACGGTACAGGCAGCAGAAGTGCAGGCAGTGCTTAACGGTGAAGATTTATAAGGGGCGATGATCGATGACGGATATGTTACGCGAGCAGACGGAAGGTGAAGAAACGGAAACGCATCAGACCCACGCCCCTCACCAGACCGGTCTTAAGCGCTGGCTGTTTACCACCAACCACAAAGATATTGGTTCACTCTACCTGATGTTCAGCTTTGCCATGTTCCTGACTGGCGGGGTGATGGCACTGGTGATCCGGGCCGAGTTATTTCAGCCGGGCCTGCAGCTGGTTGAGCCTAACTTTTTTAACCAGATGACCACGATACATGGCCTGATCATGGTATTCGGGGCCGTCATGCCGGCTTTTACCGGGTTGGCAAACTGGATGATCCCGATGATGATTGGCGCACCGGATATGGCCCTGCCACGGATGAATAACTGGAGCTTCTGGATCCTGCCCTTTGCCTTTGCCATGTTACTGTCGTCGCTGTTTCTTGAAGGGGGCGGGCCAAACTTCGGCTGGACCTTCTATGCCCCGCTATCGACGACATTCAGTCCGCAAAGTACCGGGCTGTTTGTGTTTTCTATCCATATTATGGGGATCAGCTCGATCATGGGGGCAATCAATGTGATTGTCACGATTATCAATTTGCGGGCACCGGGCATGACCTATATGAAAATGCCGCTGTTTGTCTGGACCTGGCTGATCACCGCGTTTCTGCTGATTGCGGTGATGCCGGTACTGGCCGGTGCGGTGACCATGGTACTGACCGATAAGTTCTTTGGAACCAGTTTTTTTGATGCCGCGGGCGGGGGCGATCCGGTGATGTTCCAGCATATTTTCTGGTTTTTCGGTCACCCGGAAGTCTATATTATGATTTTACCGAGCTTCGGTATCATTTCGGCGATTGTACCTGCCTTTTCCCGTAAAAAGCTGTTTGGTTACAGTTCGATGGTATATGCCACCGCCTCGATTGCCGGGCTGAGCTTCCTGGTCTGGGCACACCATATGTTTACCACCGGTATGCCCGTTGCTGCCGAGTTGTTCTTTATGTACTGCACCATGCTGATCTCGGTGCCGACCGGGGTAAAGGTCTTCAACTGGGTCGCCACGATGTGGCGCGGCTCGCTGACCTTTGAAATCCCGATGATGTTTGCCATTGCTTTTATCGTGCTGTTCACCATCGGTGGTTTTTCCGGCCTGATGCTGGCCATTACACCGGTCGATTTCCAGTATCACGATACCTATTTTGTGGTGGCCCACTTCCACTATGTGCTGGTATCGGGCGCCATCTTCTCGATCATGGCGGCGGCCTATTACTGGTTGCCGAAATGGACCGGTCACATGTTCGATGAACGGCTGGCGAAGTGGCATTTCTGGTGCTCGGTGGTGTCGGTCAATATTCTGTTCTTCCCGATGCATTTCCTGGGGCTGGCGGGAATGCCGCGCCGTATTCCTGATTACGCGTTGCAGTTTGCCGATGTGAATGCGGTGGTCAGTATCGGCGGCTTTATGTTTGGCCTGTCGCAGCTGATCTTCTTGTGGGTGGTGATTAAATGCGTCAGGGGCGGAGAGCCCGCCGCCGCCAAGCCTTGGGAAGGTGCCGAAGGGCTGGAGTGGACGGTGGATTCCCCTGCGCCGCACCATACTTTTTCGACCCCGCCCAAAATCGATTAAGTAAAGGAACGTGATATGAGCCAGCAGCCAGAGCAGATCCCGCCCGGCCATGACAGGCCGACAGATCATCGCGCAAAACAACGCTCGCTGTGGTCCCTGGTGCTGATGGCAGTGGTGATGTTTGGTTTTGCCTTTGCCCTGGTGCCGCTGTATGACGTGTTTTGCGATATTACCGGGATCAATGGCAAAACGGCGAATACGCCGGCAAGCCAGAGCCGGGAAGTTGATCGCGGGCGGGAAGTCACGGTGGAATTTGTCGCTTATATCAATCCGGGAATGGATTGGATATTCGAGCCGCAAGTCACCCGGGTGGTGGTTAACCCGGGTCAGATCCAGACCATTAAGTATGCGGCCCGTAATCTGACGGCGAACAGCTCGGTCGGGCAGGCGGTACCCTCGGTCTCGCCCGGCCAGGCAGCCCGCTATTTCAATAAGATTGAGTGTTTTTGCTTTAACCACCAGCCACTGGAGGCGGGGGGATCGGCTGAGCTGCCATTGGTTTTTTATATCGATCCGGAATTGCCGGAAGAGATAAACACCCTGACCCTGGCTTACACGCTATATAACGCCCAGCCGGAGAGCACGGCACAAACGCAATGAGGTTGAAGATGTCGAATCCTTACACAGAGCATGATCAATCCATCCCTCATCCCCATGAGCATTATTATGTGCCGGCAGCGAGTATCTGGCCGATTGTCGGGGCGGTGGCGCTGTTTCTTATCGCCTTCGGCGCAGGGGCAACGGTCGGTGGTCTGTTCGGTGGCCAGGGGCCATGGATCCTGCTGGCAGGGGTGGGTTTGCTGCTGTTTATGCTTACGGGCTGGTTCCGTGATGTGATCCGCGAGTCGATGGGCGGGCTGTACAGCGCCCAGATGGATCGCTCGTTTCGCCAGGGCATGAGCTGGTTTATTTTTTCGGAAGTGATGTTCTTTGCTGCTTTTTTTGGCGCGTTGTTCTATGCCAGGATGATTGCCGTGCCCTGGCTCGGCGGGGCCGGTAATAATGCGATGACCAACGCTGTATTGTGGCCGGAATTTATCGCGCAGTGGCCGTTGCTGACCACCCCGGACGGCACACAAACCCAGGCTATGGGGCCATTCGGGTTGCCCTTGTACAATACCCTGATCCTGCTTATTTCCTCTGTCACCGTCCATATCGCCCATACCGCCCTGGAGCAAGATAAACGCACCCGCGTCACCCTGTTCTTATTGCTAACGGTCTTGTTAGGCGGCTTATTTGCTTACCTGCAGGGGGTCGAGTATGTCCATGCCTACCATGAAATGGGGCTGACCCTCGATGCCGGGATCTACGGCAATACTTTCTTTCTGCTGACCGGTTTCCACGGCATACACGTGACTTTAGGCACTATCATTTTATTCATTGTCTGGTGCCGGATAGTGAAAGGCCATTTTTCAGCACAGCAGCATTTTGCTTTTCAGGCCGGTGCCTGGTACTGGCATTTTGTCGACGTGGTGTGGCTGTGCCTGTTTGTGTTTGTTTACATACTTTAGTGGCGAGTGGCGAGTGGCGAGTGGCTAGTTTCTAGGTGAGAGGTTTTAGGGGCGAGTTTCTAGGTGCGAGGTTTTAGGGGCGAGTTTCTAGCTTCTCGACTCTCGATTCTCGGTACTAGTTTCTCGACTCTGAATTCAATATGGCCTTGGGTTTGGCTCGATAGCGCCGGTGGCCACCGCAACCAGCAGAATGGCAAATGCGATAACGGAGAATACGATTCGGCGCCCCAGATAATGCGAGGCAGGTTTTTCAGCCGGGTTGCTTTTGAGCATCAAAGGCAAGGCGCGGAACAGGTTAAGCACAATGAAGATCAGCAGGCAGACGATGATGGCTTTGATGAGCATGGCGTCTCCGGAACATAAGGATAAGTATGCGAAGGATCGGATTCATACTTTTTACTGTGGCGGTAATGCTGGTATTGGTCAAGTTAGGCCTGTGGCAAATGTCTCGCGCCGAGGAAAAAGAAGCGCTTAACACCGTGCTGGAGCGCCGCAGCGAACAGGTTTATTACAGTTTGGCCAGCTTGCCGGATGAGCCGCTGTGGTATGGCTTAACCGTCCATGGCCGGTTCGATCACAGCAAAGCCGTCCTGCTTGATAACCAGTTATACCGCGGTCAGCCGGGTTACCACCTGCTGTATCCATTTGCTGTTGATGATGGTTGGCTGCTGGTGAATCTGGGCTGGATTGCGGCACCCGTTTACCGTGAACAAGTGCCGGTCTTGCCTGAGCATCACGGCGAGTTACGTATTTCTGGTGTCATTGCTCCGCCTTCACTGCTCATTGAGCTGGCGGCAGAGCCGTTAGGGGAAAGCTGGCCGCTGCGGGTGCAGAATATTCATCTTGATCAACTCTCACGGCAGATGGAGCTGCCGCTGCAACCGTGGATATTGCAGATCGATCCCGACCATGCGGTGGCATTACAACAAACCTGGATCCCGGTCGTGATGGGACCGCAAAAGCACTATGCCTATGCTCTGCAGTGGTTCCTGCTGGCCGTTGCGGTCTCCGGGCTGGCGTTTTGGTGGCTTAAAAGGAGCCGTATATGAAGAGACATGGAATGTTATTGCTGCTACTCGGGGTCTTTATGCTGCCCTTGCTGCTGGCCAAAATAGTCCTGGATCTCAACTGGTATCAGGGGGGAGTGACCAATCGCGGTCAGCTGCTGGCTTTCCCGCTGGCATCAGACTGGCTGACGGAACCCGGTAAATGGCAGCTGGTCTATTTGTTGCCACCATCGTGTGATGCGCTATGTCAGGGGGCGCTGTTTAATTTGCGCCAGGTGCCGCAGGCCATCGGTGCGGATCAGAAGCGTGTCAGCAGTGTGGTATTGGTGGTTGATCTGCCAGCCTCATTCGCCTCGGATAACGCGGTTCAATCTCTGGCTGCGCTCCAAAAGCCGGCGGTTATTATACCCAGTCCAACAGATATGCAGACGCTCACCGCGGGGTTGCAGCTGATGAGGATCCCTGATCATGTGGTGGCTCAGATCGAGACGCTGGAGTATGGTACCGCCGCTATTTATCTCGCCGATCCTCTCGGGAACGTGATGATGGCCTACCCGTTAGCGCAAGGCAAAACCGCTATTCTGGCGCAGGGCAAAGATCTGCTGCGCGATTTGAAACGGCTGCTGAAAGTCTCAAGGATAGGTTAAGCCCATGTCATTATTCAGCTTCAAGCATCTCATCTATCTGACCTTTGTCTTGTCTTTGTGCGTTATCGCATTGGGAGCCTATACCCGCCTGACGGAAGCCGGGCTGGGCTGTCCTGACTGGCCCGGCTGTTATGGCTTTATCTCAGTACCGCAAGGCAGCGAGCAGCAACTGCTGGCTCAGCAGGCCTTTCCTGATATACCCGTTGAGGTGAGCAAGGCCTGGAATGAGATGGTTCATCGCTATTTTGCCGGCAGTTTAGGCCTGCTGATCCTGGTGATCAATATCATCGCCTGGCGACGTCCCGCGACGCCAAAACGGCTGCCTGCCTTGCTGCTGGTTACCGTCATTTTCCAGGCTCTGCTCGGAATGTGGACGGTCACTCTGGTGCTGATGCCAGTGGTGGTGATGGGACACCTGCTTGGCGGCTTTACCACCGCGTCTTTACTGTTGCTACTGGCGTTGAGAATCCGTCAGCGTGAGATCCAGCCCTCTTTACCGAAAGCGTCTTTATCACGCCACTCATTTTCGCCACCACAGTCGTTACAGATTATGGGGCTGGTGGCGTTGCTGGTGGTCGCAGGACAGATCGCCCTGGGTGGCTGGACAGCAGCAAACTATGCCGCCGTTGCCTGCACCCAATTGCCAATTTGTGAAGTGGACTGGCAGCAGCACTTTGATGTGAGCGCCTTTGAGCCGATCCAACCGGAACATGACAGTTATCAATATGGGGTGCTGAATTACCATCAGCGCGTCTCGATCCATGTCGCCCACCGGATCGGTGCCATGGTGACAACCACCGTTCTGGTGCTGTTGATGTGGCGTTTATGGCGGCAATCCGTACCGCGTCGGTACGGTCTGGGGCTTGGCATTGCCCTTGCTTTGCAGCTTTGTCTGGGGATCACCAATGTGGTAGCGAGTCTGCCGCTGCTGGTTGCCGTCGGACATAATCTGGTCGGGGTGATCCTGTTACTGATGCTGGTCGCGACTAATTACCATCTTTACTGCTGGCGAGATGTTCAGCGATACACGGACAAAATGGCACCGGAGGGCAGAAGCCATGGCTAAATCTCAGTTGTTAGGAAATGGCGGGAGCACCGCTGCCGGCAAAACCACCGTTCAATCCAGGGCGGCACCCTTAAAAAAGGTGAAACCGGCATTATGGCGTGATTATCTCACCATGACCAAACCGAAAGTGGTGGCAATGCTACTGCTTACTGCCCTGGTCGGAATGTGTCTGGCGGTGCCGGGGATCCCACCCGCAAAAGCGGTTGTGCTCGGGCTGTTGGGGATCGGTTTTCAGTCAGCGGCGGCGGCGGTGTTTAACCATGTACTGGATCGCCGTTTAGATGCTCAGATGGCGCGTACTTATCACCGCCCGTTGGCCAAAGGCCGGGTAGCGACGTATAAAGCGGTGTTATTTGCTTCCGGCTTAATGGTGCTGGGGTTTGCTCTGCTGCTGGCACTAAACGCTCTGACGGCCTGGCTCACCATGGCCAGTCTGGTGGGGTATGCGCTGGTTTATACCGTGTGGCTAAAACATGCCACGCCGCAGAATATCGTGATCGGCGGATTGGCAGGGGCAGCGCCACCGTTGCTGGGCTGGACGGCGGTGACCGGGCAGCTTGATCCGTATGCCCTGTTACTGGTCATGCTGGTCTTTACCTGGACCCCGCCGCACTTCTGGGCGTTGGCTATCCACCGCAAAGAAGATTATGCCAAAGCGGGTATTCCGATGCTGCCGGTGACGCACGGCATTGAATTTACCAAAACGATGGTGCTGCTCTATACCGTCATTCTTTTTGTCGTTGGCTTGCTGCCCTGGCTGACAGGCATGAGCGGAGGCTTATATCTGATTGGCAGCAGTATACTGAATGTCGGTTTTATTGGTTATGCGGTGAAGCTGAAATTTGCCGATACGGTCGGCCACGCCTGGGCAACCTTCAAGTATTCAATTTGGCATCTCTTAGTGCTGTTTGTGGTGCTGTTAGCCGATCATTGGCTAATGGCATTGCTGTAATGGTGGTAACGCCCCGTTAGATTTATTCCTCTAATCACTGCCGGTGGCTTTTGTCACCGGCAGCAAGTCGCTACACTGTGGTGTCATATTAATTTTCTGATCTCGGTTGTAATCGATCGCCATCAGGCTTGGGGTTTGCAGTGCTAGCAGCGTTAAAGAATGTCTCATTACATCGTCAGGTTTTTGCGCTGGCGATCCCTATGGTGTTATCCAATATTACCGTGCCGCTTTTGGGGCTGGTTGATGCGTCGGTGATCGGCCACCTGGATCAGTCCTGGTATCTGGGCGGGGTGGCCGTGGGGGGCACGATGATCAACATGACGTTCTGGCTGCTCGGCTTTTTACGGATGGCCACGACCGGATTATGTGCTCAGGCCTATGGTGCCAGTGATAAAGATGCGCAAGCCGGGGTGTTCGTTCAGGGCATTGCCATGGCCTGGTTGCTGGCATTGGTGCTGATTGTGTTCCATCAACCGGTTGCCTCGCTGGTGTTTCATCTCAGCAGTGCCAGTGAAGAGGTGAAGTTTTACGCTGAGCAGTACTTCACTATCCGTATATGGGGCGCGCCGGCCGCACTCGCCAACTTTGTCATCATGGGCTGGCTGCTGGGAACGCAGAATGCTCGTTCCCCGATGTGGCTGCTGATCGCCACCAATCTGGTGAATATCATCCTCGATGTGTTGTTTGTGCTCGGATTTGGCTGGAAGGTGCAAGGCGCTGCAGCGGCTTCGGTTCTGGCCGATTACAGCGGGTTGTTACTCGGGTTGTGGTTTGTCTACCGGCATTGGCTGGCGCAGATGTTGCCCTCACTCAGAGATAAAATCATCAGTGTGCGCCATGGCATGGGACGGCTGCTGAAACTGAATCGGGATATTTTTCTGCGCAGTTTGTGTTTGCAGCTGACGTTTGTCTTTATGACGTTTCAGGGGGCAACGCTGGGCGACAACGTGGTGGCGGCCAATGCGGTACTAATGAGCTTTCTGATGCTGGTGTCGTACGCAATGGACGGTTTTGCTTACGCCATGGAGGCCTTGGTGGGCAAAGCCATCGGGGCCAGAGATCGCGACGCCCTGGGACGCTTCCTGATTGGTACCACGTTCTGGAGCCTGATCATCTCTCTTCTCCTGACACTGGCCTTCACGGTGTTCGGCCGTGAAATTATCGGGGTGATATCAGATCTTCCTGCGGTACAGCAAGAGGCGATGAAGTATTTACCGTGGCTGGCGGCCGTGCCATTAGTATCGATGTGGTGTTTCTTGCTGGATGGTATTTTTATTGGCGCGACCCGGGGTAAAGAAATGCGTAATAGCATGTTTGTCGCGGTATGTTGTTTTTTTGCTATCTGGTGGTGGTTGAGTGATTTTGGCAATCACGCCCTGTGGGGGGCGATGCTCGGTTTCATGGCCATGCGCGGGATTGGCCTAGCTGTCATATTTGCTTACCAATGGCAGAATAATATTTTCCTGGAACCCGCCAGTGCAAACAGTTAGTTAGAATTATTCAACTGTTATTGATTCTTTTTACGACAAAAAACTCTACACATCCGCCTATCAATTTGTTTAAAATGTGCACAATTGTTGAGTGGTGATTTAGATGAAACGAACGATATTTGTTTTTTTGCTGACCGTGATGGCGTTTGGCTGGGGAGCCGATGCATTGGCTCACGGGCAAGTAAAAAAACTTAAAGTGACAGCGACAGCGTACAATTCGGTACGTGCACAAACGAATGCCAATCCAACGCAAGCCGCCTGGGGTGACAAGTTAAAGCCCGGAATGAAAGTGATCGCCGTCTCCCGCGATTTGCTGGGAATGGGACTGACCCGAGGCGCGAAAGTGAAAATTTCTGGGCTGCCCGGGGAGTACGTGGTGTTGGATAAAATGCACAAGCGCTGGTCACGGAAGATTGATATCTACATGGGCAAAGATATTCAGGCGGCCAGAAACTGGGGGCGCCGTTCGGTGACTATCACCTTGCTTGACTCGTAAAGATAAAGTTGAATTATAAAAAAGCCGCATGATGCGGCTTTTTTTGTGGATAAAAACAGAGATATAAACGTCGAAGACCTTTTAGCTTCTGCTTCTAAACACTTAATAATACGAATGCTCACCACGGGCGTGTTCGGTAATATCACGCACGCCGGTAAGTTCACCGTCAAATTGAGCCAGCAGCTCTTTCTCAATCCCTTCTTTGAGGGTGACATCAACCATTGAACAGCCATTGCAACCACCGCCGAACTGCAGAATGGCCACACCGTCTTCAGTGATTTCTGCCAGGGAAACGTTACCACCGTGACCGGCTAGCTGCGGGTTAACCTGAGTCTGAATAGCATAGTCAACACGTTCCATCAGTGTGGCATCGTCAGACACTTTACGTACTTTGGCGTTAGGTGCTTTCAACGTTAGCTGTGAACCCATTTTGTCAGTAACAAAATCAATTTCAGCATCATCCAGAAAAGGCAGACTTAGTTCATCAATATAAGCCGAGAACAGTTCGAGCTTAATTTCAGTATCGCTCGCTTCAACCGCTTCTGGTGGGCAATAAGAGACACCGCACTCTGCATTTTGAGTCCCTGGGTTAACCACGAAAACTCGGATATTGGTACCCTCAGGCTGCTGGGCAAGAAGCTTGCCGAAGTGCTGCTGAGCGCTTTCAGAAATAGTGATCATAGACACAACGTAATACCTGACTTATTTAGTAAGATTTAACCTATTCTACTCTTAGACGTAGTTTCTATCACCCCCTTATTCTTTGCAACTATGATTTCACCGCCGGTTTGGGTGATTTTTGTGATCATTTCATCGCTGGCGTATAGCAGATACAGTAGATATCGACCCGCTTAACACCCTCGTTTTGCAGTAAGTGGGTGAGCTCAGTGACCGTGCTGCCGGTGGTCACCACATCATCGACGATGGCGATATGGTCAGGCAACTGCTTTGCTTTAAGTATAAAGGCTTGATACAGGTTTTTCTCGCGCTCCTTTTTCGTCAGCTGTTTCTGAACTTTAGTGTGGCGTATGCGGCAAAAGCCATGGGGCAGACACCGGCTATCGGTACTTGTGGCAATAGCCCGGGCCAAATTGTTGCTTTGGTTGAAACCGCGGGAAAGGCGGCGCAAAGGGTGCAGTGGCACCGGCAAGATAACCGGTGCAGGCTCATCTATTTGCTGTGCCAGCAGCAGGCCCAAAGGTTGTGCCAGCCAGAATTTTTTGCCGAACTTAAGCTGGTGGATCAGTTGGCGCAACGGAAAATCATATTCGCCCAGCCGGTATAACCGCTGCCATGGCGGCGGGGATGTGAGGCACTGGCCGCAATGGCTGACAGGGAGAAGGGTGGTGGCGCCACAATGCGAGCAATAAGGCGGCTGGGGAAAACTGGCCAGACAATGATGGCACCATACCCGTTCACCGGGTGACAACGGCAGATGGCACAGCTGGCATTGCTGGTTGGTCCATTGAAAGATTGATCTTAGCGATGAAGGGGATAACATCGTTGCCATCCTATTGCGTCAAAGGAAGGAAGTGTAAATGACAACCACGCTACATTGGCAAACGGAAGGGCAAGGTTCGGATCTGGTTCTCATTCATGGCTGGGGAATGAACGGTGCCGTCTGGCAACAGGTACTGCCGCTGCTGACGCCGCATTTTCGGGTGCACTGGCTGGATTTGCCGGGCTATGGTCACAGCCATGAGATGCAGGTTGATAGTATTGAAGAAATGGCACATCTATTGCTTAATAAATCACCAATGTCGGCAGCCTGGTTGGGTTGGTCACTAGGCGGTTTGGTAGCAACTCAGGCCGCTTTGTTAGCCCCGGAGCGGGTCTCGCGTTTAATTACGGTCGCGAGTTCCCCGAGGTTTGCGGCAGAAAACAGATGGCGAGGGATCAAACCTCAGGTGTTAGATGATTTTCGGCAGCAGTTAGGAAAAGACTTCCAGTTGACGGTAGAGCGTTTTATGGCGTTACAGGCCATGGGTAGCCCAACGGCAAGGCAAGATATTAAGCAGCTTAAGCAAGCGGTGCTGTCACGTCCGCAGCCGAACCCGGAAGCCTTATCGGTTGGCCTGCGCCTGCTGGCTGAAGTCGATTTACGGGAACAGGTCGCGCAGATCTCCCAGCCCTGGTTACGGTTGTACGGGCGGTTAGATAGCCTGGTGCCGGTGAAAATTGCGACGGAATTAGATCAGCTGGCACCGCGGTCAGAGCGGCAAGTCTTTGCCTCGGCATCGCATGCACCGTTTATTTCTCATCCTGAGGAGTTTGTGCAAGCGTTGCGTAAATTCATCGATTAGGCCTGATTTTTGTCATGTGTGTGGGTTATCGGCAATTATTGTTTAAACTTTCTACAGAGGTTGCCGATAGTAAAAACATGGAGTTGCTCGGTTTATTTGACTAGAGAGGCCATAATGACAATAGGAAGCGTTGGCGATAATTCAACTTATTCGCCAGTATCATTACACGGGTCGGCTGCGGTCTCAGTGAAAACTGAAGAAGGGAATCAAGCGGCGGATAAAACCAGTACCGGTAAAGCAGCACAAACGACGGTCTCTATTTCAGAGCAAGCGAAACGTCAACAAGCGGCTGAAGCGGGTACACAGGCAACAAAAGCTGATGGTACCACTGAGACTGAAGCGGCCAGTATGGCCGAGTCTTTTACCTATGGTGCATTGGGGATGGATCACCCCGACGAAGTGAAACGCAATACCGATGATTTCTATACTGCCGGGCAAGTCCTGTCTGCAATAGGAACGGTCGGCGCAGTGCTGCTCGCTATCGTTTAAACCATTAGCTGATGTTTGGAGAGCCACATCAGCATGATTTTTTCACCTGTGAATGCGGGAGCACCGGCCATTGCTCCTTCTGTTAACCCACCAACCGAGCAGACCGCTCGGGATAACCGCGTGCGTGAAAAAATTGTCCCGCCGAGTCAAAGCCCCGAATCTCCCCGGGAAAAACCATTAAGCAGCGAAGAAAAGCAGCTAAAAAAGCCCTCCTGGGATCCGAGTGAGCACCCTGATTATGGTGAGTTGCCACCGACAGCAGAAAAACAGTATGGCTATCAGGCTGAATTTGAGCAGCTGGTAAAAGCGTTATCGGCTGATAGTTACCTGGCCGAGGTGACGGATCTCGGCTATTCGATGCACATTAAATTACCGCGCGAATTGCTCGAACAGCTAGAGCAAATCAACCAGACTGAACGTACCCGCGGGGTGATTGCCCATCGTTATGCCCAGGCGACGGTGCCCAACCCGCCGACCGATTATCTTGTGGTGCTGTAAAGAGGTTCGAGAGACGAGTTTTTTAGATTCGAGTATCTAGGTTAAAGAGGCGAGTTTTTAGGTTCGAGATTCTAGTTTCTAGATTTAAAAGCTTGAAGCCTAGAAATATCTAGAGACGAGAATCCTCGCCTCTAGCTCCTCGCCTCTAGCTCCTCGCCTCTAGCTCCTCGTTACTGATACTACTTTTTCGCTTTGGCAAATGCAGCCGCAAAGGCACCGCCCATGGCATTGCCGGAGGCGTTGTTCGCGTTATTACCACAGTTGCTGTTATTACTGCGGTTACTGTTATTACCGCTGTGGTTGCCATTGTTTGGCTTCGAGCGATGGTGATCCTGACGCTGAGCTTGCGGTTTGCGAGCCGGTTTTTCTTGTCCCGGTTCATCGCTCATCCGCATCGACATGGCAATGCGCTTACGCGCCAAGTCCACTTCCATCACTTTGACTTTAACGATGTCACCGGCTTTGACCACTTCTCGGGGGTCGGAGACGAACTTGTCTGACAGCGCAGAGATATGGACCAGACCATCCTGATGGACACCGACATCCACAAAAGCACCGAAGTTGGTGACATTGGTGATCACCCCTTCCAGAACCATTCCCGGGATCAGATCTTTCACTTCATTGACGCCTTCAGCAAACGTGGCCGTTTTGAACTCCGGGCGCGGATCGCGGCCGGGCTTGTCCAGCTCGCTGATAATATCGGTGACGGTCGGCAGACCAAATTTATCATCTACGTAATCAGCGGCTTTCAGGCTGCGCAGGAACTCAGTATTGCCGATAATGGCATCCATCGGTTTGCTGTTGTTCGCTGCAATTGTTTTGACCACGGCATAGGATTCCGGGTGTACCGCAGAGCTGTCGAGAGGATTCTTGCCGTTCATGATCCGCAAGAAACCCGCGCACTGTTCAAAGGCCTTAGGGCCTAAACGTGCCACTTTCTTCAGCGTGGTCCGGGCTTCAAAGCGGCCGTGTTCGTCGCGATAATCCACCACGTTCTGAGCCATGGTTTTGCTTAAACCGGCGACCCGGGTAAGCAGAGCAGCAGAGGCGGTGTTCACATCCACGCCGACGGCGTTGACACAGTCTTCCACCACCGCATCAAGGCGTTTTGCCAGCATGCTCTGGCTGACGTCGTGCTGGTATTGGCCCACACCGATCGATTTCGGGTCGATTTTCACCAGCTCAGCCAGAGGGTCTTGCAGGCGGCGGCCGATAGAGACGGCACCCCGTATTGATACATCGAGGTTCGGGAACTCGTTTGCCGCCAGTTCGGAGGCGGAATACACCGAAGCCCCGGCTTCGCTCACCATGACGCTCTGAATTTTCAGATTGTTATCTTTTAGCAGCTTGGCGATAAAGCTGTCGGACTCACGTGAAGCCGTCCCGTTACCGATGGCAATCAGATTGACCTGATGCTTGTTAAGCAATGCCAGTATTGTCGCTTCTGACTGCGCGACCTGGCGCTGAGGCTGATGCGGATAAATGGTCGCGGTATCAACCAGCTTGCCGGTGGTATCGATAACCGCGATTTTGCAGCCGGTACGCAGGCCCGGATCGAGTGCCAGTGTGGTACGGGGCCCCGCCGGTGCCGACATCAGCAGATCTTTCAGGTTATCGGCAAAGACCTGCATGGCGCCCTCTTCGGCTTTCTCGCGCAGCGCGCTCATCAGTTCGGTCTCCATGTGCATTAAGATTTTAATGCGCCATGCCCAGCTGATCACCTGCTTGCGCCAGACATCAGCCGGCTGGCTGCCCAGCTTCACACCGTAGTGATCGGCAATAATCACTTCGCAGTATGAGCTCCGCACGCCTTCCTCCTGATTGGGATCAGCATTGAGCGATAACTGCAGGAAGCCTTCATTACGGCCGCGGAACATGGCAAGAGCACGGTGTGACGGGACGTTGGTCAGTCGTTCGTTATGTTCGAAGTAGTCCTTAAACTTCGCACCTTCCTGCTCTTTGCCATCGACCATGTGTGAAGTGAGTTCGGCATTGGCCAGTAGGTGGCGACGGATCTTGTCCAGCAGGCCGGCATCTTCGGCAAAGCGCTCCATCAGGATGGCACGGGCGCCATCCAGGGCGGCTTTGGTGTCGCTAATGCCCTTGTCGGCACTGATATATTGCTCGGCGGTAGCTGCCGGGTCATTTTCCGGCTGCTGCCATAAGGTATCTGCCAGCGGCTCCAGTCCCGCTTCAATAGCTATCTGACCTTTGGTTCGACGCTTTTGTTTGTAAGGCAGGTACAGATCTTCCAGCCGGGTTTTGCTGTCGGCAGAATGAATATCCGCTTCCAGCTGCGGGGTCAGCTTCCCTTGCTCGGTAATGGATTTCAGGATGACCTTACGGCGGTCATCCAGTTCACGCAGGTAGCCCAGACGGGATTCCAGATTACGTAACTGGGTATCATCCAGCCCGTTGGTGACTTCCTTACGGTAACGGGCAATGAAAGGTACGGTATTACCGTCATCCAACAGAGTCACTGCCGCGGTAACTTGCTCATGACGAACATTCAGTTCGCTGGCAATTATCTGATTGATAGAGTTGCTCATCCGTTGGTATCTCTTGGTTGTCGTTAACCGCTCCATTCTACGGAGGATTCTGGTGGTGACAAGGTGCGGTGTGTTAAGAGTGTGTCGTGGGCGGCTGATTATGATGACAATGGAAGGCGGGGTAGCGAAACGCCGCCTGAGCCAAGGAAGGGCTTAGCGGTATTTAATACTGTTGACGAACCACTGCTTTTTCCCTTGCGGGGTCATCACTTCGGCTTCTTCATCGACTTCTTTGTTTAACAACGCGCGAGCCATCGGCGAGTCGATAGAGATGTAGTCATTACGGCCGTAGATTTCATCGGGGCCAACGATTCGGAACGCTTTGCTGTCACCGTCTTCATTTTCAATTTCAACCCAGGCGCCAAAGAACACTTTGCCGTCTTGCTGGGGGGAGTAATCAACCACTTTGACGATGTCGAGGCGTTTGCGCAGGTAACGCACCCTGCGGTCTATTTCGCGTAGTAACTGCTTGTTATATTTGTAATCTGCGTTTTCACTACGGTCACCAAGGCTGGCTGCCCAAGTAACTTTTTTGGTGATCTCAGGACGTTTTTCCTGCCACAGGTAGTCCAGCTCTTGTTTAAGCTTGTCGTACCCTTCGCGGGTGATTAAGTTGGTTTTCATTGTCTGATCCTGAGTCGCTGTTTTTTCCTGAATAGATATTGTAACGGATTGCAGAGGGCGTCAATCATTGCGATAGGAAATAGTTTGAGGAGTGATTTGGATAATTTCCATAAATTAAGGTAGCTTAGAACGCAGGTTTGCTTCGGAACCATGATATCGATGAGCCGCCGGACATAATCCGTAACAATTTTTGACCGTGATTTAGCGACCTATTCAGCACCAAGGCGCTGGAGTTGAGTAAAATAGTCGCTGAGCTCGATAACAAGATCGATGCAGGTAAGGTGAAATATGCAGGAAAATTATAAGATTCTGGTTGTTGATGATGACATGCGTTTACGTGCACTGCTCGAGCGCTACTTGTCAGAGCAAGGGTTCCAGGTACGCAGCGTCGCGAACAGTGAGCAAATGGATCGTCTGTTATCCCGTGAAACCTTCCACTTGATGGTGCTTGACTTAATGTTGCCGGGTGAAGATGGCCTGTCGATCTGTCGCCGCCTGCGTAATGCCAATAACATGTTGCCTATCCTGATGCTAACCGCGAAAGGTGACGAGGTTGACCGTATTGTCGGCCTTGAGGTCGGGGCGGATGATTACCTGCCGAAACCGTTTAACCCGCGAGAACTGCTGGCGCGTATTCGTGCGGTACTTCGCCGTCAGACGATTGAAGCGCCCGGTGCGCCAAGTGTTGACAGCAAAATGATTGAATTTGGCGACTTCCGGTTGAATCTTGGCACGCGTGAAATGTTCCGTGGAGACGAATCTATACCACTCACCTCGGGAGAATTTGCGGTACTGAAGGCACTGGTCACCAATGCGCGTGAACCGATGTCGCGTGATAAGCTGATGAACATGGCACGTGGTCGTGAATACTCGGCAATGGAACGCTCGATTGACGTCCAGATCTCACGTCTGCGCCGAATGGTGGAAGAAGACCCGAGCCGTCCGCGTTATATTCAGACCGTCTGGGGTTTAGGCTATGTATTTGTTCCTGATGGTGATGAGGCGTAATCCATGCGGATCTCTCCCCGCAGTACGTTTGCCCGTACCATCATTTTGCTTGCAGGCTTGCTTATTGCAAGCCAGATTTTCTCTTATCTCGCGGTAGTAAACTACGCGTTGCTACCCGGTCTGCAGCAGTTCAATCGCATTATTGCCTATGAAGTACGGCTGATGCTCAAAGAAGATCTGGATTTAGCCGACGGCCATACCTTCCATCTTGATACGCCGGTACGCCGCCAGTTGCTTGAGCAGCTCGGGGTTACCCTGCATCCTGTCGATGGTCCAGATAATGCTGAGTACCATCAGGCGACCGAAGTGGAATACCTGAGTGAAGAGATGAGCCGCGAACTGAATTCGCCGACCGAAGTACGCTTAGTGCTGGGTGCTGACAGTTATGTGCTGTGGATGAAGTGTGATGCGATGCCGGGCTTTCTGATGCGGATCCCGCTCTCGGAATTGCAGGAAGAGGATTTCTCGCCACTGTTTCGTTACAGCCTGATGATTGCCTTTATGGTGATTGCCGGTGGCTGGCTGTTTATCCGGATGCAGAACCGACCGCTGGTGGCGCTGGAAAATGCGGCGTTGCAAGTCGCGAGAGGGGAGATCCCGCCACATTTGCCGGTGAAAGGGGCGTCGGAGATCCGCGCGGTGACCAAAGCCTTCAACCGGATGGCGGAAGGGATTAAACAGCTGGAAGATGACCGGGCCTTGTTACTGGCCGGGGTCAGCCATGACTTGCGTACGCCGTTGACCCGTATTCGCCTGGCCACGGAAATGATGTCGCCCGAAGACAGCTACCTTGCCGACAGCATGATCAAAGACACGGAAGAATGTAATGAGATCATCAGTCAGTTTATGGACTATCTGAAATCCACCAAAAAGCAGGCGGTCGAAGTGATCGACCTGAATGACTTGCTGCAAGAAGTGGCGGAAAGCGAAGGCGGCTACGAGCGGGAAATTGAGCTTGATCTGGGTGATATTCCCGGCATCGTCGAAGCCAATAGTGTTGCGATGAAGCGATTAGCCGCTAACCTGGTGGTCAACGCGATCCGCTATGGTAACGGCTGGGTTAAGATCACCAGTGGTACTTCTGCTGATCGTAAATCAGTCTGGTACAGTGTTGAAGATGATGGCCCGGGGATTGAACCGGATCAGGTTTCACGGATGTTCCAGCCGCTGACCCGTGGCGATTCTGCGCGCGGCAGTGAGGCGGAAGGAACCGGGCTGGGTTTAGCCATTGTGAAGCGCATTGTTGATCAGCATGACGGTAGCATAGTGGTGAGCAACCGCAGTGAAGGGGGGCTGAAAGTACAAATCAGCCTGCCGCTGATAGCGAAGAAGTAGTGAGTCGAAGGTGCGAGTGTCGTGGTCCTGGGATCTCGACACTCGCTTGTTCTTAATCTTTCTGCTCTTCCGGTAACACCAAGTTCAGTATTATTGCCGTGATCCCGCCGGCAGCCATGCCGGAAGATAAAATTCCTCTCACCCAATCGGGCATGAACTGCAGAATTTCAGGCTTCTGAGCAATACCCAGCCCCATAGAAAATGACAGCGCCATGATCAGAATTGCGCGCCGGTCGAGTTCACAGCGCGAGATAATACGGACCCCGGAAGCGGCAATGGTACCGAACATTACAATGGTAGCACCGCCTAATACCGGCTCAGGGATCAGCTGCACCAAGTTCGCCACACCCGGAAACAGGCCAAGCAGTATCAGCATACCTGCCACGAAGTAACCGATATAGCGGCTGGCAACGCCCGTCAGCTGGATAATGCCGTTGTTCTGGCTGAAGGTTGAATTAGGGAAGCTGTTCAGTACCGATGCCAGAGCCGAGTTAATACCGTCAGCCAGTACGCCGCCCTTGATGCGTTTGAGGTAAACAGGCCCCGCCACAGGTTGCTCTGAGGTTTCTGATGTTGCCGTGATATCACCGATGGCTTCCAGCGAAGTGATGGCGAAAACAATAACCAGCGGGATCAGCAGGCCCCAGTCAAACCCTAAGCCGTATTGCATCGGCATCGGAATCGCAATCAAAGCACTTTCTGCTGTACGAGATGTGTCCAGCATGCCGGTAAACCACGCCAGCAACGTACCGGCTGCCATGGCAATCACGATTGACGATACGCGCAGGTAGGGGTTTTTCACTCGATTCAACAAGACGATGAAGCCCAAGACGGTACCCGCAAGCATTAAGTTATCCAGGCTGCCAAAGCTGCCGTTTTCAATCGCGGCATAACCGCCGCCCATAGAGGTTAAGCCAATCTGGATCAGGGTGAGGCCGATCAGGGTGACCACAATACCCGAGACTAGCGGGGTGATAATGCGCTGGGCGTGTTGCAATACGCGTGAAATGAACACTTCAGTGAGTGAGGCTACCAGAATCGTACCGAAGATAGCCGCCATCATGGTTGGAATATCGGCACCGCCTGCTTTTAGTGCCAAGCCAGCGCCAATGATCGGGCCTAGAAAGTTGAAACTGGTGCCTTGAATCGACAGCAAGCCAGAGCCCACCGGGCCAAAGGTACGGATTTGGATAAATGAGGCAATTCCGGAGGCGAACAAGGACATACTGACTATGGTATTGGTGTCGCTGGCGGGCAAGCCAAGCGCCTGGCAAATGATCAACGACGGAGTGATCACCGCAACAAACATTGCCAACAGGTGTTGGGTGGCAGCAAAGAGCGTTTCCGGCAGTGGCGGCCGGTCTTCTAAACGATAGATCAGATCAGAATGGCGTGGTGTTTCAATGTTGCTATGCTGGCGGGTCATGGCCGTGTTTATCCTAAGTTTACTTCTTTATCCCGATCAGATGCGCTGAATGGGCATCAATACGTGAAAGCCGGATAGTTCTGTGATTGCTGTTACTCAGATCCAGACCAACACAAGGAGAAGTGAATGTGGGTGAAATTTGTGCGCTATTTTAATTATCTTTCCGTAAATAGCAAACGATTGCGTTGTTTGGTGATGATAAAATTTCACTTGATGAGCAATTAGGATGGAATGGGAAAAATGGTAACAGATGTTCCAGAGTACTTATATTTACTGGGAAATGCAGATCACACTGAGGAATAATATTGCTAATTTGGGTCTAAATGCTGGCTAAAAACGAGATGTTTTTCTATTTTCGACCAGGTTTTGAAATCAAGCAGGCTTAATATGAGGTAGCCTGCCTTCGTTAAGCATTCGAATAGTTTTCCCGCTGTCCCAGCCAGCGCTGAACAATGGCTTTGGCATTGCTCGGGTATTTATCGTGAAGATAGCGAGCCATTTTTTGTACTTGCGGAATGAGGTGCTGGTCACGAACCAGATCGGCGATCTTAAAATCAGCGATACCAGTTTGTTTTGTCCCTAACAGTTCACCCGGGCCACGGATTTCTAAGTCACGCTGCGCGATAACAAATCCATCGCTGCTCTCGCGCAATACACCTAGGCGCCTTTGGGCTGTCTTCGAAAGTGGGGCGTGATAGAGCAATACGCAGTGGCTGGCAACTTTCCCCCGACCGACACGGCCGCGGAGCTGGTGGAGCTGAGCCAGACCTAAACGCTCGGGGTTTTCAATAACCATCAGGCTGGCATTGGGGACATCCACACCGACTTCAATGACCGTGGTCGCGACGAGTAAATGCAGTTCACCGGCTTTGAAACGTTGCATCACGGCTTGTTTTTCTGCCGCCTTCATGCGGCCATGTACTAAACCTACTTTTAGCTCTGGCAGTAATGCCGTGAGCTCGTCAGCGGTATCGGAAGCGGCTTGCGCTTCTAACACTTCAGACTCATCGATAAGGGTACAGACCCAATACGCCTGGCGGCCTTCATTAAGACAAGCCGAACGAATACGCTCAACGATTTCAGCACGACGAGAATCCGGCAGGGCCACGGTCTGGATCGGTGTTCGGCCCGGTGGTAATTCGTCTATTACTGAGGTTTCAAGATCGGCATAAGCGGTCATGGCGAGCGTCCGGGGGATCGGGGTTGCCGTCATGATCAGCTGGTGAGGATAACGTCCCTCATTCGCGCCTTTTTCCCGTAGCTCCAGTCGCTGGTGGACACCAAAACGGTGTTGCTCATCGATAATCACCAGTGCCAGGTTATTAAATACCACCTGTTCCTGGAACAGGGCATGGGTACCGACCACCATTTTTGCTTCGCCGCTTTCAATCCGGGCCAATTCTGCTTCGCGGGCCTTGCCCTTGAGCTTACCGGCTAACCAGCCAACCTGAATATCCATCGGATTCAGCCACTGGGCAAAGTTTTGCGCATGCTGCTCGGCCAGTAGTTCTGTCGGTGCCATTAAGGCTACCTGATAGCCGTGTTCGATTGCCCGCAGGGCTGCCAGTGCGGCGACCAGGGTTTTCCCTGAGCCCACGTCTCCCTGCACTAAGCGCATCATCGGTTTGGCCTGCGCCAGATCGGTTTCGATGTCGGCGACAACGCGTTGCTGGGCGCAGGTCGGGCTGAATGGCAGGCTGGCAAGGAGGCGGTTTTTTAAGTTGTCGCTAGGGGCGAGCGGCCAGGCATTATGTTGCTGACTTTTCGTGCGCAGTGCCAGCATCGACAGGTTCTGAGCCAGCAGCTCTTCTAAAATCAACCGATGCTGAGCGGGGTGCTTGCCTTCTTCCAGCTGGTCCAGCGATACATCCGGTGTTGGCCTGTGCATCACATGAAGCGCTTGTGCCATGGTCATCTGGCGATCATATAAACCATCTGGTAACAGTTCCGTGACAGCGGCTTTATCAAGTAAACTCAGTGCTTGATCCGTTAGGTTACGCAAGGTTAGCTGGCGCAATCCTTCGGTGGTGGGGTAAACCGGGGTCAGGGTTTCTTCGACGGTAAGCCTGGTTGGCTCAGAAAAAACGGAGTAGTCAGGATGGATGATTTCCAACCCGTATTTACCGCGTTTTACTTCGCCATAGGCTTTGACCTGTTTACCTTCCGATAAACTGTTTTTCATTGCCGCATTGAAATTGAAAAAACGTAAGGTAGCAGAGCCGGTGTCATCAGCAATTTTGACCGTCAGCATGCGACGTTTACTTAAGGTAATGCTGTTACTGACGACGGTGCCCTGAACGGCAAGGTGCTGACCCGGCATGACACTGGCGATAGGCCAGATACGGGTGCGATCTTCATAGCGGAGCGGCAGGTGGAAAAGCAGATCCTGAACCGTAAATAGGCCCACTTTTTCTAACTTTTCTGCCATCTTAGCGCCAACCCCGGACAGTTCCGTCAGGGCGATGGTCTCTAATAACTTTCCGCTCATTGCTCTTGCTGATCCTTATTTGGTTTTCTTCTTCGGCTCAATAGCCTGCATGGTTGCCCACCATGCCTCATCGGCGACGATTTGACCTTCGCTATCGAGTGGCGGATAAGGCAAACCTTTACGACGAGCGACTTTGGCTAATACCGGATGACCGCGCTCAAACAGAATGCGATGAACGACGTCGTCTGGCAATAGGGTGGTTTCTCGTTCATACATGCCCGCAAGCTGACGCTGACGTTGTGCTTCATACAGGATCAGGGCGCTGGCAACCGAGACGTTGAGCGACTGTACCATACCCACCATCGGAATGATGATGTCCTGATCCGCCATTGCCAGAGCTTCAGCGGTGATCCCGTTTTTCTCGCCGCCTAAAATAATTGCGGTCGGTTTGGTGTAATCGACATCACGAAAATCAATCGCGGTGTTAGATAAGTGGGTCGCCAGCACTTGCATACCCTGGGCTTTCAGCTGGCCGACGGCTTCGACCATGTTGTCGTGGGTTTCTAGTTCGACCCAGTTACGTGCCCCGGCAGAGGTATGGCTGAGTACCCGCATATTGTCTTTCGGCCAGACGGCATGGACTTTGTGAACCCCGACGGCATCAGCAGTACGAATAATGGCTGATACGTTGTTCGGTTTATGCACTTCTTCCATGCATACGGTTAAATCGGGCTGGCGGGTAGCCAGTACTGAGTGGATCCGTTGGTAACGATCAGGAGTCATAGGCTGTTTAGTGTTTTGTTTGAGGGGCGAGGGTTGAGATATTTAGTTTCTAGTTTCTAGTTTCTAGTTTCTAGTTTCTAGGAGCAAGTTTCGAGGGGCGAGTTTCTATATTCAAGTTTCTAGAAACTCGCTCCTGGACGTTAATTTTTCTGGCGTGACACACGAACCACATTGGGCATCACACGAATACGGCGCATGATATTGGCCAAATGAATACGGCTCTTGGTGGTCAGGCGTACCGTCACGGTGTACAGGCGACCATCTTTTTCTTCGGTCGCAAGACCTTGAATGTTGGAACCGGTTGCGGCGATGGTATTGGTTAACGCCGCCAGCGCACCTTGATGGTTTTGCATATCGACTTTTAAATTGGTGATGAACTCTTGCTCGAATTCTTCGCTCCATTCAGCCGGCATGTACTTATCCGGTTCGCGCTGATAACCACGAATATTCGCGCACTCTTCGCGATGAATAACCAACCCTTTACCCGGGCTGACGTGAGCCATGATCGGATCACCATGGATTGGATGGCAGCAATTGGCAAAGGTCAGCAAAATACCATCAGCACCACGAATTGCCATCCGTCGGCCGGTTTCTTTGGTGCTGCTGATATCACTGTTATTGTCGAGCAAACGGCGGGCAACGACCACGCTCATTAACTCGCCTAAACCGATATCTGCTAATAAGTCATCAATACTATCGAGGCGTTGATCTGCCAGCAACTGAGCCATTGTATCAGGGGCGACTTGATCAATACTGAGCTCGCCAAGGGCATGGTTGAGCAGACGACGACCTAAGGTGACTGACTCTTTACGACGCATGGTTTTCAGTACCTGGCGGATCTTGGTACGGGCACGGGAGGTCACCACATAGTTCAGCCATGCGGCATTCGGGCGAGCACCGGGGGCACTGATAATATCGATAGTCTGACCGTTTTTCAGCGGTTTACTCAGCGGATACGGTTGGCGATCAACGCGCGCACCGACACAGGCATTGCCTACATCGGTATGTACCGCATATGCAAAATCGACGGCTGTGGCACCGACGGGGAGCTCCACTATGCGCCCTTTCGGGGTAAAAACGTAAATTTCATCTGGGAACAGATCGGATTTAACATTCTCAATGAATTCAAAGGAGCTGCCGGCACTTTGCTGCAATTCGAGCAGGCTTTGCATCCAGCGCTGGGCTTTAACCTGAGCGGTGGTGCCGGGTTTTTCTCCGTCTTTATACGCCCAGTGAGCCGCCACCCCTTTATCCGCCATCTGATCCATATCTTCAGTACGGATCTGGACTTCAACCGGCACGCCGTGAGGGCCGACTAAGGAGGTATGCAGCGATTGGTAGCCATTGGCCTTCGGAATGGCAATATAGTCTTTCATCCGGCTCGGGCGAGGTTTGTACAGGTTATGGACCTGGCCCAATACGCGATAACTGGTATCCAAGTCTTTCACTAAGATCCGAAAAGCGTAGATGTCCATAATCGTATGGAAACGCTGTTCTTTGTTTTTCATCTTGTTATAGATGGAATACAGGTTTTTTTCGCGGCCTAAGACTTTGCCTTCGATCCCCGCATCGTCGAGACGTCCCTCGATTTCAGCGTGGATCTTGTTAATCATTTCTTTACGGTTGCCCCGTGCAGATGCAACGACCTCTTTGAGTACCCGGTAACGATTAGGATAAAGTGCTTCAAAACCTAACTCTTCGAGTTCGGTTTTAATATTATGAATACCTAGGCGGTGGGCAAGGGGAGAAAAGATCTCTAAGGTTTCACGGGCAATACGGCGGCGTTTGTCCGGACGCAGGGCACCTAAGGTGCGCATGTTGTGCGTACGGTCAGCCAGCTTGATCAGAATAACGCGAATGTCATGGGCCATTGCCATGATCATTTTGCGGAAGTTTTCTGCCTGTGCTTCTTTACGATCGCGGAACTTCAGCTTATCCAGCTTCGATACCCCGTCAACCAGTTCGGCGACAGTCGAGCCAAAGCGGCTATCGAGATCGTCTTTGGTCACTTCGGTATCTTCGATCACGTCGTGGAGCAGGGCTGCCATTAACGTCTCGTAGTCGAGGCGCATTTCGGCAAGAATACGGGAGACGGCAATCGGGTGAATAATGTAGGGTTCGCCACTTGAGCGGGTTTGCCCTTCGTGAGCATCACGCGCAACGAGATACGCCTGCCGAAGAGCCTCTATCTGAGGCTCTGGCAGGTAATCAATTGCGACTTCTTTCAGGCTATCAAAAAGATACAATTCGCCCGGTTCCCTGAATTAACGGTGGTCGCCTGCAATAGCGCTAACAGCTGCTAGCTCTGCTGCTTCTTGCTCTTGAACTTCCTGACGCTCGCGAGCATCGAGAATGTTTTTAGTGATCAGGCCTTCTTCGATTTCACGAAGGGCAATCACTGTATACTTGTCGTTTTCTTCCGGAACCAGTGGATCCTTACCGCCAGTCTGCATTTGACGAGCGCGGCGTGAAGCTACTTGGATCAGATCGAAACGGTTGCCAATTTTATCAACTGCATCTTGAACGGTTACGCGTGCCATGGAGGGCTCCAGTGGTTATATAAAAAGATGGAAAATTGTACAAAAATACTTACTGTTCTGCCAGTAGGGCATTCAGCATACTGTTATATTTAGCAGTTTGCTTGTCTTGCTTCAATCGTTCTGCACGGATAATAGACTTAAAGTCCATCAGTGCGGCATCGAAATCATCATTAACGATCACATAATCGTATTCGTTGTAATGAGAAATTTCTGAACGCGCTTCTTGCATGCGACGTGCAATGACAGCTTCGCTGTCCTGACCGCGAGTGTTAAGGCGGCGTTCTAGCTCCTCTTTTGAAGGAGGTAAAATGAAGAGACTTTTCGCGGCTGGCATCTGCTTGCGAATTTGTCGCGCGCCCTGCCAATCGATATCTAAGAAGACATCAATACCTTTATTAAGCTGTTCTTCAATCCAGGGACGAGACGTACCGTAGTAATTGCCAAATACTTCTGCATGTTCAAGGAATAACCCTTTATCTGCCAGATCAGTAAATTCTTCAACGCTGATGAAATTGTAATGAACACCATGTTCCTCACCTGGGCGCATACCGCGTGTGGTGTGGGATACGGATACTTTCATGTCATAGGTCGGGTTAGTTTCAAGGAGTGCATTAATCAAACTTGATTTACCAGCGCCACTCGGGGCCGACACGATGTATAGAGTACCTTTGCTCATTGCCTGTTTTCACTCAGTGATAGAAGGGCGCGCAGATTATCACGAACTGCACAAAATTGAAATTAGCTGATTGCTTGAAATTTCATCTTTTCTGCCACTGATTGAAATTAACCGATGACATATTGCCAATCACTTAAGCTTGGCTGGTTTTTACTTTAATTTCAAAGTTCTCAGCAATAATAAAAAAGGCAGGTCATCTGCCTGCCTTCTTCACGATTAAGATGCGATAGCATTGTGGCTATCGATTATTCGATATTCTGGATCTGCTCTCGCATCTGCTCAATCAGTACTTTCAGCTCAACCGCTGATGCGGTGATGTCGGTGCTGATCGACTTTGAGGCCAGGGTGTTCGCTTCACGGTTAAATTCCTGCATCATGAAATCCAGACGGCGGCCACATGCGCCCCCTTTTTTCATGATCTTCTGAGTTTCTTTAACGTGAGAGTCGAGGCGATCCAACTCTTCTGCGACATCACTTTTCTGTGCCATCATAACCAGCTCTTGCTCAATGCGGCTAGGGTCCAGTTCTACTTTTGCATCTTCAAAGCGGGTCATCAGACGTTCGCGCTGCCAGCTAATGATTTCAGGCATGCGTTGACGCACTTTTTCGGCTTCAATCGAGATAGCATCAAGACGCTGTACGATCAGCTCTTTCATGTTTTCGCCTTCACTGGCGCGTGCTGCGATGAAGTCGGTGATGGCCGCATCAAAACCCGCAAGCAGATCTTTGTTGATGACATCCAGATCTTGCTCCGGTGCTTCCATCACACCAGGCCAGTTCAGTACCTGGAAAGGACCAATATTGCCTTCACCCGCCGTCTCTTTTACCCACTTGGCAGCTTTGATGACTTGCTTAGCCAGATCTTCATTGATGCTGAGATCACTGCTTGCTGCCTGATTGGCTTCAAAACGCAGGTTACATTCAACTTTACCGCGGGCCAGACGCTTACGAAAACGCTCGCGCAATACCGGCTCTAAACCACGGAATTGCTCTGGCATACGCAAATACGTTTCCAGATAACGTTGATTAACAGAGCGGATTTCCCAAACGGCAGTGCCCCAGTCGCCTTTTACTTCGCGACGGGCATAGGCGGTCATGCTATGGATCATTGGCTGTTGGCCCTTTTTATAAGATGGAATGTAACTACTTATTAAGCTTACTGGCATACAGCAGGAAGCGTAATAGAAAGAATAGGTGCGTAGTTACCAGATAGCGCTGATTATACTCACCATTGATTATAAAAGAAATGAAGCGCAATACGGCGCGGCTTATTTCGTTGCGGTATGAAGGAGGAGGGATTCGCGTGCACTGCGCCAGATAACTGGCTATAATCGCCGGTTAATATAGCCCAGCTAAAGGTAAACCCCCGATGCGTCCAAGCGGAAGAAGCACCAGTCAAGTACGTCCAATTACGATCACCCGTAACTTCACAGCACATGCTGAAGGTTCAGTATTAGTCGAATTCGGCGATACCAAAGTGATCTGTACTGCAAGTGTGGAAGAAAATGTACCTCGCTGGTTAAAAGGCAAAGGACAAGGTTGGGTTACTGCTGAATATGGCATGCTGCCACGGGCAACTCACACCCGTAACCGCCGTGAAGCATCCAGTGGCAAGCAGGGCGGTCGTACCATGGAGATCCAGCGTCTGATTGCCCGTAGTCTGCGTGCAGCGGTTGATCTGGAAGTGCTGGGTGAGCAGATGATCACGGTAGACTGTGATGTTATCCAGGCTGATGGCGGCACGCGTACGGCTTCTATTACTGGTGCGATGGTTGCGCTGGTTGATGCGATTAATTATATGATTGAAAAAGGCAGCCTGAAAAAGAGCCCGTTAAAAGGCATGGTGGCTGCTGTTTCTGTCGGTATCTATAACGGTGAAGCAATTTGCGATCTTGAGTACCTTGAAGACGCGGCGGCAGAAACCGACATGAATGTGGTTATGACCGAAGAAGGCAAGATGATCGAGATCCAGGGGACGGCAGAAGGAGAAGCCTTCAGCCACGAAGAATTACTGGCTATGCTCGCCCTGGCGAAAGACGGCATTGCCGACATTATCACGATGCAGCGAACGGCATTGGAAAGCTAATTATTGAGCGGCTCTATTGAGTCGCTTTTTTTTGTCTAAAATTTGTCGAATCAATGAATCCGATAAAGTTAGCGCGTAAATCGAAATACCTATATAGCAATTTTAAGGAGATACCATGAAAGCATATCAGCGTCAGTTCATCGAATTTGCCCTGGAAAAAGGGGTATTGAAATTTGGTGAGTTTACTCTGAAGTCTGGCCGCCAGAGTCCGTATTTTTTCAATGCGGGTCTGTTCAATACCGGCCGTGATTTAGCTCGCCTTGGCCGTTTTTACGCTGAAGCCTTGGTGGATGCGGGTATCGATTATGATGTGCTGTTCGGCCCTGCGTACAAAGGGATCCCAATTGCGACAACCACCGCCGTTGCGCTGGCGGATCACCACGATGTGGACACACCGTATTGCTTTAACCGTAAAGAAGCGAAGAACCACGGTGAAGGTGGCAACCTGGTCGGTAGCGCGCTGGAAGGCCGCATTATGCTGGTTGATGATGTGATCACGGCCGGAACTGCAATCCGTGAGTCGATGGAAATCATTAAGGCCAACGGTGCGGATCTGGCCGGTGTGCTAGTTGCGATTGACCGTCAGGAAAAAGGCAAAGGCGAATTGTCTGCGATTCAGGAAGTGGAGCGTGATTTCGGTTGCGCGGTTATCTCAATCGTATCGCTAGACGATGTGGTGACTTACCTGGCAGAACAAGACGGTATGGACGCCCACCTAGCAGCGGTGAAGGCGTATCGCGCGGAGTATGGGGTATAAAACGAGCGGGAAGAGCGGAACTATGGCCCTGAGAACCTAGGGGTAAGAAGTTTCAAGTAACGAGGTTCGAGTGGCGAAAAAAAAAGCGAATAGCTTGATTCTCAACTCGGGTCGGTGAGCTTGTCCTGCAGGACCACAGGACCACAGGACCACAGGACCACAGGACCACAGGACCACAGGACCACAGGACCACAGGACCACAGGACCACAGGACCAGTAACAAAAAAGCGAGAGGCATTCACCTCTCGCTTTTTTTATCTCTAAACTTTCATCTAGGCTCTCGCCCCTGTTCTTACCCCAACTGCGCACTGAGCAGTTGCCAGTAGTCGTCAAAGTTTTCGGTTGGCTTGTATTTGAAGCTGGAGCGAACATAGCGGTTCAGGCTGCCTTCAACCTGGCCTAACAGCTGAGCGGCTAGAATGCTCTCATCGACCGGAAAGCCTTTCCCTTCACGCAGTTTTCGTTCGCGCAGGACCTGACGTATCTGGGTTTCAATCCGCTCGAATAACTGGTTGATCCGTGATTGCAGGCGGTCTTGTTCAAACATCAGAGCATGGCCGGTCATAATGCGGGTCAGTCCCGGGTTGCGTTCAGCAAAGACCAGAACGAGCTGTAGCACCATGCGCAAGCGGTTCATGGTATCTTTTTCTTCATCCAGGATACGGTTGATGCGGGTAGTGATTGAATCTTCAATAAACTCAATCAAGCCTTCAAACATGCGAGCTTTACTTGGAAAATGTCGATACAGCGCGGCTTCAGATACGCCGACTTGTGCTGCCAGTTTTGCTGTTGTAATGCGTTGGCTGCCTTGGGTCGATTCCAGCATTTGTGCCAGCGCTTGCAAAATTTCTTCGCGACGATTGTTTTTTTTGTTGCCAGCCATGAATAACCGTTCCTTTTCGAATGGTACTGCCTTACGACAGCGTGAAACCCGTCTATCTTAGCGATGCTACTGCGTTGTGAAAAGCGCAAGCTGCAGATAGTGATCTCTTTATCGACAAAAAAAGCGCAACCTGTAGGGCTGCGCTTTATATTTGATATCACTCGTTTAATTGCTAATCATATTACGAGTGTTTTTTATCCTGAGCTTGCTTGTTAGCTACGGCCAGAATGGCCGAAACCGCCTTCGCCGCGATCGCTGGAATCAAAGTCAGAGACGATATTAAATTCAGCCTGGACCACAGGGACGAAAACTAACTGGGCAATACGGTCGCCTGCTTCGATAGTAAATGTGCTGTGGCCTCGGTTCCATACCGAAACCATAAGCTGGCCCTGGTAGTCAGAGTCGATAAGGCCAACCAGGTTACCCAGTACGATGCCGTGCTTATGACCTAGACCTGAACGCGGCAGAATCGTTGCGGCAAGGCTCTGGTCGGCAATGTGGATCGCCAGGCCTGTTGGCACTAAATGGGTCTGACCCGGTTCGACAACCAGCGCTTCATCCAGACAAGCACGCAGATCCAGACCTGCAGAGCCTTCAGTCGCATAGGCTGGCAGAGGAAATTCGTTACCGACACGGGGGTCGAGGATTTTAAGATCAATTTTTTTCATGCTTTTTCTCTTTATAAAGCGCGGTGATTTCTGTTATCAGCTGTTGTCCCAGTTCACTTTTTGAAGTCAGTGGCAGGGCTTTGTCGCCCGCAGGCCAGTACAGGTGCAGTGCATTGCTGTCACTGTTAAATCCCTGACCTTGCCGGGAAACATCATTGGCGCAAATTAAATCTAAATTTTTACGGGTTAATTTGCCACGAGCGTATTGTTCCACATCCTGGGTTTCGGCTGCAAACCCAACGGTAAAGGGCCGTTGCTGAACCAGTGCCGCGACGGTGGCAACAATATCCGGGTTTTTGACTAACCGCAGTACCATTTCATCCTGATCAGATTGTTTTTTCACCTTCTGCTCGGCAACGTCTGCCGGGCGGAAGTCGGCAACGGCCGCGCAAGAGATGAAAATATCATGCTCAACGGCGTGCTTCATTGCCGCCTGATGCATTTGTTCGGCACTGTTGATATCAATACGGGTGACGCCAGCCGGTGTGGCAAGGTTAACCGGGCCGCTGATCAGGGTAACCCGAGCGCCGCGCTTAGCGGCGGCGGCGGCAATGGCATAGCCCATTTTTCCCGAGCTGTGGTTGGTCAGGTAACGGACCGGATCAATCGCCTCGCGGGTCGGACCTGCGGTAATGGCAATTTTCAGGCCGGATAAATCGGCTGGTTGGAAAAAGTCTTCAGCCAGATGCACTAATTGCATGGGTTCCAGCATGCGCCCTGGGCCAACATCACCACAGGCTTGCTCGCCACTGGCCGGTCCCCAGATGTGGACCCCCCGGCGTTTTAAGGTGGCAATATTTTCCTGGGTGGCGATGTTGCCGTACATCTGCTGATTCATCGCCGGCGCAACGGCTACCGGAGAATCAGTCGCGAGGCATAGAGTGGTCAGCAAATCATTACCCATACCGGCACTGATCCGCGCAATTAAGTCTGCGGTAGCGGGTGCCAATAGCACCAAGTCAGCCCACTTTGCCAGCTCGATATGTCCCATCGACGCTTCGGCCGCGGGATCGAATAGACTATCGGAAACCGGTTTGCCGGAAACGGCCTGCATGGTAAGCGGCGTGATAAATTCTTGTGCCGCTTTAGTCATGACCACGCGTACTTCGGCACCACGCTCAATCAGGCGACGTGTCAGTTCTGCACACTTATAAGCCGCAATCCCGCCACTTATACCCAGAAGTATTTTTTTTCCTGCCAGTGTTTGCATTGTTTTATCCAAATCAAAATTTTGTCTAAATCAAAATTTATCTAAACCAAAAAGTTTTGCTTAAAACCAGGGGCTGTTTATCTTGCTGCAATGTCGAAAGATACACCGCCCCAAAACTGCAGTACAAGATAACATTAAAGGAGGGCTGATTCATCGTTAGAGAAGGTTCTGAAAGTGGGTTTGCTAAGAACACCGGTACTTTAAGAACCAATGAGCGGGTAAGATCGTAGATTGAGGGCGAGTGTAATGTAAGCGTGAAAATAAACTGCGATGATTTTCCCACAACAGAATGCGCAAGTTGAATTTGATTATGAAAACACATCTTCTGAGGCGATTGCCGAAGAGGTGTTTATGTCATTGAAGCTACTGCCTGCTGAATCTCGACCGCGGGAAAAACTATTATCTCGGGGAGCCAAAGCCTTATCTGATGCCGAGCTACTCGCTATTTTTTTACGTACCGGTATGCCCGGGATGAATGCGATTGAGCTGGCGACTTACTTGCTTAACGAATTTGGCTCACTTCGGGCATTACTAGCGGCCGATAAAAAAGCGTTTTGCTGCCACAAGGGGCTGGGCCCGGCAAAATACGCTCAGCTGCAGGCGGTATTGGAAATGAGTCATCGTCATTTGGAAGAGACATTGACGAAAGGTGATGCCCTGACTAGCCCGCAACAGACAAGGCACTATTTAAGCCAGTTATTGCGAGATCGGCACCGCGAAGCCTTCTATGTTTTATTTCTTGATAACCAGCATCGGGTCATTTCCGGAGAGGTTTTATTTGAAGGAACGATCGATTCTGCGTCTGTGTATCCAAGGGAAGTGGTAAAAAGATCGTTAGAATTTAATGCAGCCGCACTCATTTTAGCGCATAATCACCCATCAGGCGTAGCTGAACCTAGTCAGGCAGACCGTCGAATTACTCGAAGAATCAGCGATGCGCTAGGTTTGGTCGATATTCGTGTCCTGGATCATTTTGTTGTCGGTGATGGAGAGATTGTCTCTTTCGCAGAGCGAGGTTGGCTATAAATTAAGCTAAATTTGCGGAAAAAGATGAGAAAGGATCGCTCGGGACTTGAGCAACTGGTTTTGACTTAGTATAATGCGCGACCTTTGATAGCTGTGGTTATATGTGAAAACACTTTTTCGCATTGAATTAACCACGGTAGATATCGAGCTGAAACGATTTGGAGAAGACAGCAATGTCCCGAGTATGCCAAGTAACTGGCAAGCGTCCTGTAACGGGTAACAACCGTTCACACGCACGTAATGCCACCAAGCGTCGTTTTCTGCCGAACCTGCAAACTCATCGTTTCTGGGTAGAAGGCGAAAAACGCTTCGTTAAACTGCGTCTTTCTGCGAAAGGTATGCGTATCATCGACAAGAAAGGTATTGATATCGTTCTTGCAGAGATGCGTGTTCGCGGCGAGAACGTTTAAAGAGAGAGTTTAAAAAATGGCTAAAGGCATTCGTGAGAAGATCCGCCTAGTATCATCTGCTGGTACAGGACACTTCTACACTACCGATAAGAACAAGCGTAACATGCCAGGCAAATTTGAGATCAAGAAATTTGATCCAGTAGTTCGCCAGCACGTTATGTACAAAGAAGCTAAAATCAAGTAATCGATTTGAAATTCTTTGATAAAAACCCAGTTTAGACTGGGTTTTTTTATACCTGAAATTTGCCCTGAAAAACGGGTTTCCTTCCTTGTTGTCTTTGCTTTTATAAACCCAAGTAACCTCAAGATGCTCGTTTCAGCGATAATTTCCAGATGCTAAGGTCAGGCGCTGAATTGCAGATATAGCGCTCTACATCAAAAATCAGGGTATACAATTGCTATAATGTTATGATTCAAGATCATGATACTAGGGCCAAGGAGAGCCTGGATGAAACTATCACGCCGTGGATGGAATAATGTAATCATTGCTGCCGTTGTTGGTTTTATTGCAATGGTCCAGCTTCCTGAGCTGATAAAAGAACGTTTATCAAACGCATCATCATCTTCATCAACGACGTCCTCACCATCACCTGCTGTGCAGCGCTTACTGCCTGAGCAGGCGGTGATCACTCAGTTAGTGCTGCCGCACTATCAGATTATGTTACAAGGTGGTCAGTGGGTCGCTGAACCGTCGATGCAGTCGAATCTGCCGGCAGTTGTCAATCGCTGGCAAACTATTGCGGGTACTGCCGTCGACAAAGAGACCATGACGCAGTTGAAACCTCAGTTAACAGCGCCGCGTACCGTCGAAATTTGGCTGAGGATGACAGAAGAGCCGATACGTGTGACTGTGTACCAATTGCCCCAGTTCTGGTTGTTGCAAGGCTGGGAAGGAAGATGGCTGGCAATCTCTGTCGACGATACTTATTTATTTCCTGACTGACAGATGACGCTACGAGAATATCTATGCCTGAATTACCTGAAGTAGAAGTGAGCCGGATGGGGATCACGCCTCATGTGGTGGGTCAGACGGTGACACAAATTATTATTCGAAATTCACGTTTACGTTGGCCGATCCCAGAAGATATTCAGCAGATTGAAGGACAGGTGATCCGCAGTATCCGTCGCCGGGCGAAGTATCTGTTGTTACAGACAGATGCCGGATACGCGATTATTCATTTAGGTATGTCAGGCAGTTTACGGATCTTACCGGCATCCATACCAGCGGAAAAGCATGATCACGTAGATTTGGTACTCTCAAGTGGGGAAGTGCTGCGTTATAACGATCCACGCCGTTTCGGTGCCTGGTTATGGGAGCTACCGGAGCGACAGCATCCGGTACTCAGCAAGCTGGGGCCAGAGCCACTGAGTGATGGATTTACTGCCGAGTACCTGTTAGAGAGAGCGCACGGTAAGCGTACCGCGATCAAACAATTGATTATGGATAACCAGGTCGTGGTCGGGGTGGGTAATATCTATGCCAATGAATCGCTGTTCAGTGCCGGTATTGATCCGAAACGTGCTGCCGGTAATATCTCGTCGCAACGTATAGCGATCTTAGTGGCTGAAATTAAAGCTGTGTTGGCGTTTGCCATTGAGCAAGGTGGTACTACCTTGAAAGACTTTAAAAATGCGGATGGCAAGCCGGGGTATTTTGCCCAAGAATTACAGGTATATGGAAAAGGTGGCGAGCCTTGCCCTCGATGCGACAAGCTATTGAGTAACATTAAGATAGGTCAGCGTGCCACGGTGTATTGCAGTCACTGTCAAAAATAGAATTTAAGATGTTATGAACAAAGAGAATTATCAATGTATTCATGATATCGGCACCGTATAATCTAACGCTTAATGGCCAGTCGTGACGTCAAATGATACGTGTCGGTTGCTCTTAGTCGCCATTAGCGTTGTTGGTGCAAAACCGCTTTAATTATTTTGGGAACAGAACATGAAAGTTACAGTTTTTGGTATTGGGTATGTTGGCCTGGTTCAGGCTGCCGTTCTGGCGGAAGTTGGCCATGAAGTGGTGTGTGTCGATGTTGATCAGAACAAGGTTGAGAACCTGAAGCAGGGGATTATTCCTATTTATGAACCGGGTCTGACACCGCTGGTCAAAGAAAACTATGAATCAGGCCGCATCACCTTCACCACGGATGCTGAACTTGGCGTTAAACATGGTCAAATGCAGTTTATTGCTGTCGGTACGCCACCAGATGAAGATGGCTCTGCCGATCTGCAGTATGTGTTAGCGGTTGCCGGCACGATTGCCAAGTATATGGATGATTACAAAGTGATCATCGATAAATCGACAGTACCGGTCGGTACTGCAGATAAAGTACAAGCCCATGTGGCAACAGCGCTTGCAGAGCGTGGCGCTGACATTGATTTTGATGTTGCCTCTAATCCTGAATTTTTAAAAGAAGGCGCGGCTGTTGCGGATTGCCGTAAACCCGATCGCATTGTTATTGGTACGGATTCTGAGCGGGTTGAAAAACTGATGCGTGAGTTGTATGCGCCCTTTAATCGCAACCACGACAAGATCATCTTTATGGATGTTCGGTCAGCCGAGCTTACCAAATATGCTGCAAACTGCATGCTGGCTACCAAGATTTCGTTCATGAACGAGATGTCGAACCTGGCAGAAAAACTGGGAGCGGATATTGAGCAGGTTCGCAAAGGTATCGGCTCTGATCCCCGCATTGGCTACCATTTTATTTATCCGGGCTGTGGTTACGGTGGTTCGTGTTTCCCGAAAGATGTGCAGGCATTGGTGCGTACGTCCCAGGGGATTGGCTATCAATCTGAGTTGCTGGAAGCGGTAGAGCGAGTCAACTATCGCCAGAAAGATAAGCTAATGGCGAATCTGAACCACCATTTTAATTCTGATCTTAAAGATAAAACGATTGCGGTTTGGGGGCTTTCCTTTAAACCCAATACCGATGATATGCGAGAGGCATCCAGCCGGGTGTTAATGGAGTCACTGTGGCAGGCGGGAGCGAAGGTTCAGGCGTTTGACCCCGAAGCGATGGAAGAGTGCCAGCGTATTTATGGAAATCGCGACGATCTGCTGCTAATGGGGACTAAAGAAGCGGCATTGCAAGGTGCCGATGCGCTGGTGATCTGTACCGAGTGGACGAACTTCCGTGCTCCTGATTTTGATTTCATTGCGACGACATTAAAAGAAAAAGTGATTGTTGATGGCCGCAACTTATTTGAGCCGGTACTAATGCAAGAGCGCGGTTTTAGTTATTACGCGATTGGCCGCGGTGACAGTATTCGTCCCGTAATTTAAAGACAAAATGCCACTGTTCATCTCTTTGCTGTTTATGACATAGCAATGAGGTGGACAGTGATAAAAGACAGGTAAAGTATGAAATATCTCGTAACGGGTGCAGCAGGTTTTATTGGTAGTGCGGTGACGGAACGCCTTTGCGACCAGGGCCATGATGTCATTGGTATCGATAACCTGAATGATTACTACGATGTCTCGCTCAAGCATGCGCGTCTTGAGCGTGCTGCTAACGAAAGATTCACCTTTATCGAGCTGGATTTAGCAGATCGTGACGGCATGGCGACTTTGTTTGCCGAGCAGCAGTTTGATCGTGTTATTCATCTGGCAGCCCAGGCCGGAGTACGTTACTCCATTGATAATCCGATGGCCTATGCCGACAGTAACTTAGTCGGCCATTTGGCCGTGCTCGAAGGGTGTCGCCATAATAAAGTCAAACACCTGGTCTATGCGTCTTCAAGCTCGGTATATGGCCTGAACCAAAAGATGCCGTTTAATACCTGTGACAGTGTGGATCATCCGATTTCATTGTATGCCGCAACGAAGAAATCCAATGAGTTGATGGCCCATACATATTCGCATTTGTATGGTGTTCCCACCACTGGCCTGCGTTTCTTTACTGTCTATGGCCCCTGGGGGCGTCCTGACATGGCATTGTTCAAATTTACCAATGCGATTGTCGAAGGCAAAGGCATCGATGTGTATAACAATGGCGATATGCGCCGTGATTTCACTTACATCGATGATATTGTTGAAGGCATTATCCGCATTCAGGATGTGATCCCGGAAAAGAACAAAGACTGGACGGTCGAAGCGGGTTCGCCTGCAACCAGCTCGGCGCCTTATAAAGTGTATAACATCGGCCATGGCAGCCCGGTGAAGCTGATGGACTTTATTGAAGCGCTGGAAGAGGCGTTAGGGATTGAAGCGAAGAAAAACTTCATGCCGATGCAGCCCGGCGATGTGTATGCAACCTATGCCGATACTGACGACTTATTTAACGCTACCGGTTACCAGCCCGCGGTGAAAGTGAAAGAAGGCGTTAAGGCATTTGTTGATTGGTATCGTGCGTTTTATAAGTGCTGATGATCTAATTACATGAAGTGCAAAAACAAAAAGGAGGCTATGGCCTCCTTTTTTTGAATGCGGATTACGTGCTACTTTTTATGCAGCTTGACATTAAGCGCTGCGGTAATTTGAGGGTCGACGAATTGGCTCACATCGCCCTTGTGAAGTGCAACTTCTTTCACAATGGTTGAGGAAAGGAAAGAGTTCTCTTCGGATGGGGTAAGAAAGACGGTTTCTAATTCTGGCATTAAACGGCGGTTCATGTTCGCCAGCTGGAATTCATACTCAAAGTCAGAGACCGCGCGTAAGCCGCGAACTAAGATATTAGCATTAGATTCCTTGGCGAAATCGACCAGCAGACCAGAAAAACCAACGACTTCAACGTTGGATAAATGCTTGGTGATGGCCTGTGTGAGCGTGACACGCTCTTGCAGATCAAACAGGGGCTTCTTGCTCGGGCTGGCTGCAATACCGACCACCACATGGTCAAACATAGCGGCAGCACGCTCAATTAAGTCAAGATGGCCATTGGTGATTGGATCAAAAGTACCCGGGTAGATAACGCGTGTTGTCATGGTGATCTTCCGTTAAATAAAATAATTTGTTTAGTGCGAAACCGATGGTGAGATCAGACTGTCGAGTATGGACTTTACTTTTTCGACACTGATGTCTTTCATTAAGTCTTCGCCTTTCACTCTGGTGCCCCAAGGCAAGGCATCAACCGGTTTTCCATGTTGTTGTTCGGCATGTTGATCGTAAACGCTCGCCACGTGATCCAGGCTATTGTAAGGCCCGGTTCTGTATGGGTTACTGTGAGCATACAACCCAATAACCGGTGTTCCCTGGGTGGTAGCCAGGTGCGCAGGGCCGGTATCCGGGGCTAAGACAACATCGACTTGCCCTAATAAGGCCGTTAATTGCTTCAAGTTGGTCTGGCCAATCAAATTAACGACAGGCTGCTGGCTGTATTGTTCTATTTTCTTGCCCAGCGCAATTTCTCTGGGAGCCGGTGAACCGCATAGCAGTACCTGCATACCTTTGCTGTTAGCATAGTCCGCAATTTCTGCATATCGCTCGGTTAGCCAGTTGCGTTCATCTTTGCTGGCGGCAGGAGAGATCAGCAGGGTTTGTTTTCCCGCTGTGTATTGCTGAGCAAACCGGACATCTTCTTCCGCCAGCGGAATATTCCAGCTTGGCGCAGAAAAAGGAACCCCGAGATAACGGGCAAAATCCGCGAAATTGTCCAGGACATGAAAGGCATCGGTTTTTGGCAGGTGCTTGTTAGTAAACAGCCATTGTCCTTCTTTGGTGCGGTTGCGGCCAAATCCAACGCGGTATTTAGCTTTAATGCCCAATGATAGTACACTTGCACGAAGTGCTGCTTGCATATGGAGTAAGGCATCAAACTTTTGCCCTTTTAATGCACGCCAAACAGTTCGCATACCGGCAAGACCGGCTTTTTTATCAAAGGTGACGACGGTTATCCCTGGCAAGTCACCGATAAGCTGGGCTTCTATTTTCCCGGTAATCCAGGTGATTTCTGTTTGAGGCCAGTGGCATTGTATTGCTTGCACCACGGCAATCGCGTGGCAAACATCACCAATTGCAGATAATCGCAGAATACACAAAGATTTCGGCGGAGTAGAAAATAGCGCCATTGCTGATACCCAATAATGATTTGAAGATGGAATTATGCAGTTCACTCAGGTGATTGTAAAATAACGAAGCGTAACCTGTCAGGAGTTTCACCGTGGAAGAATTGTGTTTTGATAACCAGCGCATCTGGTTTGACCCGAATTTGTTGCAAGAAGATCCGAATGTATGTTTTGACCCGGTGTTCTGGCAGCAAGGAGCAAAAGTGATTGGCTCGGCGGAAGGTCGAGGCACAACCTGGTTTGTTCAGGGTGAACGGTTACCGATGGCACTGCGTCATTATCGTCGTGGCGGACTATTTGGCAAACTGGTAGAAGACTCATATTGGTTTCTTGGCTGGAGCAAAACGCGCTGCGCTGAAGAAACGTTGTTGCTGCATAAGTTGGCGCAAGGTGGCGTGCGTGTTCCCCGCCCCGTCGCGGCGAGGGCGATCCGCTCCGGTTTAACTTACCGTGCCGATATTCTGGTTGAGAAGATTGATAACGCCAGGGATCTTGTGGCGTTGTTGCAAAAAAACAGCCTTCCCGAGCCTGTGTGGCTGCAGATCGGGGCAACGATCCGAAAAATGCACGATTTACAGGTGTGCCATACCGATCTGAACGCTCACAATATTTTGCTGGATGGCGACGAGCAGGTTTGGTTGATCGATTTTGATAAATGCTATGAGCAGTCGGGGTCAGCATGGAAAGAGAAGAACCTGGCCCGCCTACACCGCTCATTTGTTAAAGAGCAGGGTAAGCGAGGTATTCAGTTTCAGGACTCATGTTGGCAATGTCTATTGCAAGGTTACGCTGGGGCCTGAGTTGAAAGCTGGTGGTTGAGAGCGGTTAAGGTTTTGGCAACCGCACCTTGATTTTGTTTTACCACGTTCAAAGCGGCGGATCCCATGGATTGGCATTGTTCAGAGCTCGCAAAGAGTTGCGTTAGCATCAGCCCCAGTTCTTGGGCATCGGCACAGATCCAGACTGCATTGGCTGAGCATAACTGCTCAGTTATGTCGGTAAAATTGTAAAAGCTTGGCCCGGTGAGCGCGGGTTTCCCCAAGGCGGCAGGCTCTAACAGGTTATGCCCGCCGACCGCATCACCGATTAAGCTGCCGCCCATAAAGGTGATATCTGCAGCGCCCTGGAAGATCAGCATTTCTCCCATCGTATCGGCCAGATAGACCTGAGTATCGGCTGAAACCTCGGCATTGGCTGTGCGGCGCACACAGGTAAAGCCGGTATCGGCACACAACTGTTCAACCTGATTGAAACGCTCTGGGTGGCGCGGAACAAGAATTAATAAACTGTCCGGGTACTTTTGCAGAACAAACCGGAATGCCTCCAAGACTTGTTCATCCTCCCCTTTGTGGGTGCTGGCCGCGACCCAGACCGGCCGCTGAGCGCCTAACTGGCTGCGTAAATCTCTTGCTTGCTGTTTGATTGAAGCCGATATTTCGATGTCATATTTAATTGAGCCGGTCACCGTGACATTTTGCTCTTTCATCCCTAATGCTTTAAAGCGCTCCGCATCATCATGATGTAAGCACAAAACATGGTCGATATTGCGGGCCAGTAGATTGAAAATGGGCTGAAACTGACGATAGCGAGCCGCTGAGCGGGCTGACAGGCGGGCATTCATAATAATGATCGGTACGCCTGAATCGTGAACTGAGGCGAGGGTATTTGGCCACAGCTCAGTTTCCATAATCAGCATCGCAGAAGGTTTTATCGTTTTTAAAAAGCCTTTAACACACCATGAAAAATCAAGTGGCATATAACGGTGTTCAACCAGATCGCCCAGTTTGGCCACTTGCTCTGCACCTGTGCTGGTTGTCGTTGTGACGACAATGGGTTGCTCTGGGTTTTGCGCTTTTAAGGCTTTAATCACTGGAATGGCAGCAATAGATTCGCCAACCGAGACCGCGTGGATCCAGATAGGGCGGAGTGCGGTATTTTGGTTAGCGATCACGGGGGTAAAGCCAAAATGCTCTTTCCAGCGCGGGCCGAATGAAGGCTTTCCCGCTTTTTTCTTGTAAAGGCCGTAGAGTAGGAGTGGGGCGGCGAGGGAAAGTAATAAGGTGTAAAACCAGCGTATGAGCACGGTGTATTCCTTGATATCAGTCGGAAAGTTTTCTTGAGAGTGTATACGATGTTGTGAAAGGTTTTTACGACATTTTACTATTGATATAACCGGGCAAGGGTTAACGGGGATTTTCTGATATGATTACGGATTAACGCGATCATACTTTTTGCACTTTGGCTTGTTTTTTCAATACGCTTGTTTATACCGGGATTTTTATACCATGCAACAAATTGCTGATGGCTCAAATGAGAAGTTTTCATATCGTTTTTTATTTTATGTCGAACAAAACTATTCCTTTGCTATTTTGCGCCCCCTGCAAGCTGTCGCGATTGCTGCGGGTCATCAGGTTAAGTGGTTGCTGGCCGGCGATGAAGTGTCGAGAGGTTTTCTTGCAGAAGGTGAAGATGAGCTCCTGACCATTAAAGAGGCCGTTGATTATAACCCCAACGCGGTGTTTGTGCCGGGTGATCGGGTGCCGTCATTTATTCCCGGCCTGAAAGTGGAAGTGTTTCATGGTTTAAATGAAAGCAAGCGAGGCAATGTATACCCCGAACGCGGGATGTTCGACCTGTTTTGCACCGAAGGCCATGAACGAACCGGCATGCTTGAACCGTTAGCTGAAAAGCGAGGCTATTTCAGAGTTAAAGAGACGGGTTGGCTAAAGCTTGATAGCTTATTTAATTTTAAGTCAGAGACAACGTACTCAAGACCTCAGATCTTGTTTGCATCAACATTCACCCCAAGTTTGTCTTGTGCTGAATCGGTATATGAAGAAATTAAGGCGCTCAGCCAGCAAGGTGACTGGCATTGGTTGATCACCCTACATCCGAAGATGGATCCGCAAACGGTTGAGAAGTACCGTCAGCTTGAAAGTGATAATTTAACCTTTTTCGATAATGATAAAGTGATTGAACTGCTTCACCGAGCCGATGTTATGGTGTGTGATAACTCATCAATATTCCAGGAATTTTTATTGCTGAACAAACCTGTTGTCACGGTGAATAACCGTGAAGTTCAACCCTGTTTTATTAATATTACTGAGCCAGAAAACCTTGCGTCTGCTATTCGTGATGCATTGGCTCCAAGTAATGAACTACAAACTTATATTAAACGTTATGGCCCAGATATCACGCCTTATCTTGATGGGCAGTCGGCTCATCGTGTATTGGCGGCAGTCACTGAAATGCTGACTGAAGGCTGGCAGGATAAAAAGCCGGCGAATATATTTCGTAACCTGAAAATGCGAAAGAAAATGGGCTATTGGAAGTGGTAATCACATGCGAAAACATACACTGTCAGTTATTTTAATTACAAAAAATGAAGCCGATCGGGTCGAGGGCTGCCTGCGATCCGTCGCATCAGTTGCCGATGAAATCATTGTCTTGGACAGTGGTTCGACAGATGAAACGGTAGAAATTTGCCAGCGTTTTACTGATAACGTCACGGTGACGGACTGGCCTGGTTTTGGTAAGCAAAAGCAACGCGCTTTAGATAAAGCGACGTGTGACTGGGTGCTTTCAATCGATGCCGATGAAGCACTCGATAGCGACATGCAAACAGCGTTAGTTTCGCTACTTGAGCAGGAAACGATCGATAAAACGGCTTATCGTCTGCCTTGGGGCGTGACCCTTTATGGCAAGACGTTGAAATATGGTCGCAGTGCCCGTTCCGTGTTACGTCTGTTCAAGCGTGAGGGCGCGCGCTATACCTTAGATGAAGTACATGAAACGGTGGTTCCGGCTTCTGGCGAGAAAGGTATAATGCCTGGTTTACTGTTGCACTACACTCATCGAGATTACGGCCATGGCCTAGATAAGGCGGCTCAGTATGCTTGGCTAGGTGCTCAGAAATATCACCGTAAGGGCAAGAAGTCCCATGGTTTGGTATTGGCGCTGCTGCGTGCTATCTGGACCTTCTTCCTCATTTATGTGATTCGCAGAGGGTTCCTCGATGGCAGTGTCGGTTTTATTATCGCGATGACCTATGCCCAGGTGAATTTCAATAAATATGTTGGCTTGTGGTTGTTGGAGCAAGAGAGCAAAACTAAAAAATAGAGCCACTATTCTTGATGAACAATAGAATACCCATCAGCATAACTGTGTGGATGGGTATTCAAATACACTTGGAGGGTTAACAGGCAAGTGTACCGTCGGTCTATGTCGGCGGGGCTAAAACTGGTTTATTTTATCGTGACAGATAAAACGAAATCTGGCTGAGAAAATTACCCGTCATATTTCTTAATTTATATGCCAGGCAGATAATCCTGGTGCTAATGGACTTCTTCTGACTTCTCTTTCTCTTGCCTATGATTGATTCTTCACCGCTGGCTGATACAAAATAGGGTTCTAATCCGTATATCGCTTGTTTATGCATCCAGACATTGCGGATAAACACATCCACGGGAAGGCAAATTTCCTGGCTGTTATCTAGAAATGCTTTTGCGGTTGTTGGAGATATGGCATAACAAGTGGCACATTGTGGTACTTTCAGAAAGTTAGATAAGGTCATACCATCAACTGTAGCGACTTTGTACTGAGGTTTTTTATTGGTTGTTTCCAGTCGGATAAAACCGTATTTATCGATGACTTTCTCACTGGCACTGAACGCCTCAAGCACGCCATCTTTAATCGAGAGATCATCTTCAAACACAATAATAGACTGGTTCAAATCAACGCATTTCTGCCATGCCAGCATGTGGCTCGCGTAGCAGCCTATTTCACCCGGTGCCGCTTTCCTGCCGTAATTGAATAGAAATTCTTTTTCATTGTATTTTTCCAGAAGAGGATGATTTCCTTTTCTGCCATCAACGCCATCTATGAAATTAAAATGAATATGATGTTTATCAAGGATATCCTTTACCTTTTTGCGTCGGTCTAGGCTATCGGCAAGGCTTATCACAAAAGCTTCCATGTTCTCTTTTCCGAAAGTAATTATTTGTGTATTTAAATTATTAGTATAATTGACTGCTTTCTTACTTATTCGCCGCAATTGTAATTGCGGCTGTTGAGTTTGTTAGCCTTTGTTACATAGTTTTTCAAAGTATGCAATGTGCTTTTTCACGGTCTGTGCGGCATTGAACTCTTGATCCAGTTTTTGTTTAGCGGCAGCACTGAACTGAGAAATTTTATTTTTATCGGCAATGAGTTTATTCATCGCATCGGCGAAAGCATCGGCATCGCCGGCAGGGACAACAAAACCGGTTTTGCCATCATCGACCAGCTCCGGTGAGCCACCCGTAGTAGTAACAACCGAAGTCGTACCGTTGGCCATGGCTTCAATGATGGTGCGCGGCAGGCCTTCACCGCTGATTGATGGCTGAACCTGAAAATCGGCCATGGTCATAATTGAAGGTACGTCTTTGCGGTGGCCAACAAGGTGAATGCGATCAGCCATCGGGCTTTGTGCGATCTCTTCCAAATGAGGTTCAAAGCCGCTACCCACTAATAACAGATGGAAGTTTTCATTTTTAATGGCATGCGTTGCTTTAATTAATACCGAAATGCCTTTGCTTGGCCTGACATGAGCGGCACACACCGCGATGATGTGATCATCCGTTAACCCAAACTCACTTCTTTCTGTTGCCGGCACCTGATACCAGGCCAGCTGGTGACCTTTATAAATGGTGGTCACATTATCTTTGATTTTCCATACTCGTTTGGCCACATCTCGCCGAACCGCCTCAGATACACAAATAATACCGTCTACGCGAGGATTCAGGTGGGTCAGGTAGGCACTCGGATCATGACGGTATAATCCCCCCGTCGTTCCGCGGTAGGTGATCACCTTTGCCTTGGTACCGATGCTTGCCAAAATTGCATTGGGAATGGTTTTCGAGTTAAACGCGTAGAAAATATCATATTGGCCTTCTGCCAGCTCTTTACGCATTTTTTTTATGGTTTCTAAACAGATTTTTCTTTTTGGATAGCAGTCAATGGTTTTAACCCCATGCGCATTAAACCGCTCTACATACGGCGCATCGCCTTGGGTCAAGACCGTCACTTCGTGACCTTGCTTAACCATTTCAATAAACATTTCAGCTTCAGGGCGTACGCTGTTCCAAGCATGTTTATATGAGCTGGCAATTAGAATTTTCATTGTTACCCCTGTTGCTTATTTTGTAAGTGGAACTTAGCTTTATGAAAGTAGCTGCCAATATGTTCAATGATGTTCAATGATGCTAACTGTTTCTCTTCTTGTTCGTTATTGAGGCTGACTAACGAGGCAATAATACTGATAGTGATGAAACAGTAAAAAACGATCCCCGAGTTATGGGACAAAAAGGACTGGGTTAAGCAGTAGCTGGCGACTGAAACGACAAAAACCACCCCGCAACTGGCCAATGCGGCCTGTTGGGCTGAAGATGTTGAACGGCTATAGCGTTTATAAATAACCAGAGGGACGGCAAATAAGCCCAGCAGTGCAACCAAGCCGAGTAAGCCGCGCACTGAGGTATCTTCTAAATACTGGTTATGGGCATGAAAACCTTCATTATAGAGGTGCTGGCTGAGGATACCGGCTTTTACCTGCTCAAGCTGGTTGGCATGGCGACCGTTGACTCCCCAGCCAAAGATAGGTTTTTCCTTAATGCTGTAATAGGCGCTTTTCCAAAGGTCAAAACGAATACCGATTGAAGTATTGCTATTACCGTTTTGGTATTGGGCAATGTCATAGCCTATAGCATCAAATCGTTGCTCCATGACCGATGACGGTTGCAGAAATGCTGTGCTGACAGCTAGCAGCGTCAAGAGTATCGCTAGATAGCAACGCTTGGATAACCAGCTGCGATTTAAATAGATCAGAGCAGAGATAACAACAGGAAGGCAGATCCAGCCGCCCCGAGCGCCGGAAAGGAAGCTGCCGATAATGCCGGCACCAGCTGCTATGAAAAACGCGAAAGCTTTAATGTTACGCTGATTTTTTAGATGAAAAATCGTACCACACAGGCTAAGCAAGCCGAGCGACATGGCAATATTACCGCCTTGAATCGGATTGATATGAGCAACAAATGCGCGTGGCTGATCGAGGATAAATACCTGCAGGATGGCAACAGCGCCAGAGGCCAAAGCTCCGGCGGCAAAGCTATTGATTAACCAGTCAAACTTTGGCGGATAACGAAGCAATAACAGTAATATGATGACCGCCATCACAGTTCTGCTGGCCTGGTCGATATCACTAGAGTGACCGCCATCAAAATAGACCGAGATCGGGAACAGGATAAAGTAGCCGAAAAAGGCCGCAATCAGCCACTTATGCTCTTTAGTGAGCGGGGTTTTTTTGGCTCTAAATAGTAATGGCAGTGCCAGAACCAATAACAGCATCGGGATCAGGTTATACCCCTTATCGACCGTCAGGCAGAGGGGCGCAAATAAAAAGACTAGGCTATTTGTGATCAGTAATAATGGATTAGTAATTTTCAATGTCATAGTGGCTAGGCTTTGTCTGTATGATAAGGGTTTTCCCCATCGTTCGGGCGGGTCTTCAGTAAACGTAAAATCCACATGTATTGCTCAGGATTAACGCTAACGTAATCTTCGATACAGGTGTTCATGATACGGGCGTCTTGCTCTTCGCTCTCGCTCGGGAAGGGGGCGAGTGCTGGCTTGATGTCTATTTCGTATTTGCCGGTGCCGTTATTGTACACGGCAAAGAGCGGGACAACCTTTGCCCGGCTTAATTTTGACAACCGTCCCAGACCAGAAATGGTTGCCTTGGTAGTAGCAAAAAAATCGACAAACACACTGTGTTCCGGGCCGAGATCTTCGTCTGGCAGGTAATAGCCTAAATACCCCTCCCTGATCGAGCGGATAAAGGGCTTAATCCCCGTGCTTCGTTCATAAACGCGCCCGCCGTATTGCACTCGCTGTTTGTGCATCAGCCAGTCAGAAACCTGGTTTTTTTGTTTTTTCACCATCGCCACCACGGGCAGGCCGCGCGAGGCAAGCAGTACTGCGGGCACATCAATGGCCCAGGTATGGGGCACGAGCAAGATGGCATTTTGACCTTGGTCTTTTAATGCTGTCAGGTGCTCCTCACCACGAATAATGGTGTTGTGCTCCAGCCACTGGCGATTACGTACCGATAGCGAGGCAAACCCCATCAGGAAGGTACCTGCGGTAATAATGCTCTGCAGCAGTATCGCCTCACGTTCGTGTTCTGATTTTTCAGGGAAGCACATTTGCAAGTTTACCCGGGCGCGGCGGTTGGCTTTGCTGTTTAGTTTCACTGCTTGTTTCGCAAATCCGGTGGCAAGCGCCCGGCGCAGTGAATGAGGAAACAGGCAAACAAGGGTCGCGACAGCTACCGCCAGCCAGGTTCCCCAGTATTTAGGGTGCAAGAAAGACCAGGAAAACGCCGGGTTATAAGCTTGCTTGTCATAATGATCTGTCATCGGGTTATTTCAACGTTACTTATTAAAAATCGCCATGTACTCAGCCACGCCTTCGGCAACTGACTTGAACGGCTGGTTATAACCGGCCGCACGAAGCTTGGTCAAATCTGCCTGGGTAAATGCCTGATAGCGACCTTTCAGGTGCTCCGGGAATGGGACCGTTTCAACTTCGCCTTCACCGTGGTATTTGATCACTGCATCGGCGACGGCCTGGAACGATTCGGCATTGCCAGTGCCGCAGTTGAAGATACCGGATACGCCCTTTTCAAGGAACCACAGGTTTACTTTACACACATCACCCACATAGACAAAATCACGTTTGAAGATCTCGGAACCTTCGAACAGCTTTGGGTTGTCACCGGCTTTAATCTGACCATTGAGATGATAAGCCACAGACGCCATGCTGCCTTTGTGCTGTTCGCGCGGGCCATAAACATTGAAGTAACGAAAACCCGTCACCTGAGACAGTGTCTCGCCATGGGCTTTTGCGTCTTGCCAGATGCGACGAACATAATTATCAAACTGCTGTTTTGAATAACCGTAGACGTTCAGGGCACCTTCATACTGTTTTTCTTCAATGAAGTCGTGATCGCGCCCGCCGTAGGTGGCAGCAGAAGAGGCGTACAGGAATGGAATCTGGTGCTCCAGGCAAAAATGGAGTAACTCTTTAGAGTACTCATAGTTGTTCAGCATCATGTATTTGCCGTCCCACTCTGTGGTTGCCGAGCAAGCCCCCTGGTGGAAAATGGCTTCGATTGGGCCGAATTCATCGCCAGCCATGATCTGGGTGATGAAGTCTTCCTTGTCCATGTAATCAGCGATATCAAGGTCAACTAAATTAACAAATTTAGTGCCGTCTTTTAGGTTATCAACGACTAGAATATCGTTATGACCTTGTTCATTCAGTGCCTTAACGATATTGCTGCCGATCATGCCGGCACCGCCAGTTACAATAATCATCGGTTATCCTAATGCTAATTCATTGATCGAACGGCTTTAGTTAGCCACCGTTACAAATATTGGTTATGAGTTATGATAATATCAAGCGATAGCCATTGGGTGAAGGAAGTGAGAAGCGCATGAAAACCCGCGACAAAATAATTCAGGCCGCACTGGAACTCTTTAATGAGAGTGGTGAGCCTAACGTTACCACCAACCATATAGCTGCTCATTTGGGGATCAGCCCCGGCAATCTCTATTATCACTTTCGCAATAAGGAAGAGATTATACACTGTATCTTTGATGAATACGCCCGCGATCTGAGTATTCGTTTTCAGCCGCAAGCAGAATTTGATGCGACTGCCGAAAGTTTGCTGGGCTACCTGGATGCCGTATTTATGCTGATGTGGCGCTATCGGTTTTTCTACGCCAACCTGCCAGACATTCTGAGTCGTGATGAGGAGCTGCAGAGGAAATATTTACAAGCTCAGGAGGAATTACACAGCAATATCATGGTATTGATGAATAGCTTCAAAGATAGTGGGCTGCTGGATCTGGACGAAAATGAGCTGTTAAGCCTGGCCAACACGCTAAAATTAGTTGCATCGAGTTGGATCTGTTATCAGACCACTCAAGCCCCGGGCGCTAAAATCACCAAAGGGGTGATTTATCAAGGGGTATTACAGATGCTAAGTATTGTCCGTCCTCTGACCACTAATGAAGGGAAGGTTCGGGTTCTCCAACTTGAGTCACATTATTGTGATCAGGTACAACGAGACATTTCATAATTGTCGATTTCACTTGCTGTCGGCCTTTAATATCCCCACGCTGAAGTTATTGTCGTGAGTCAGATTGGTGTTATATCTGTGGATACAACTCTGATAGTCGCACCAGTTTGACCTGCTGTTTTTCTACTTCAGGCAGCCATTGTTGCAGCGCTTCCAGGGTTACGGGATAGGGGTGGCCAATTGCCACGACATAACCATATTTACGGGCCCGTTTCAGGGCTAATTCTAACTGTTGCCGGATAAACTGCCGGGTGCGAAAGTGATCGAGAAAAATATGGCGGCGCAGTGCGGGCACGCCGTTGGCTTGCGCCCGTTCAAATGCCACTGTCTGGGTGGTGGTGCGGCTATCCAGAAAGGAGAGGCCTTTTTCAGCGAGCACTGTCATCACCCAGTCCATCGCTTGGGTATTTTGGGTTAGTCCGCTTCCCATGTGGTTATTGATGGCTATGGCATTGGGGACGCGGCTGAGAGCATGACGCAACGTTCGCTGTAATTCTTCCCGGGGCATATCAGCGGTGAGTGTTGTCAGCTCTAACGGTGCCAGCCGTTGTGGCTGCATGGGCATATGCAGTAACGTATCCCTATTTTCTCGTTCAGCCTGATGCGCAGTGGCTAAATCAAAAGGGGTATCGGGCAGAATTGAGATGCTGATTTCAGATGGTAACGCAGAGAGTTGGACTGGCATGGCCTGATAGCCTAAGTCGTCGATAACGATCGCTAACCTGGCCGCCGCTACCGGCCTTACCGTAAATAGAATGATCAAAAAAGAGAAACAAAGTGCGTTCCGTCGCATGCCGTAGTTCCTGATAATCTTTGTGGTTGAGTTCAAGGCTCCCTGATAGTGCAATCGGGGGAGGCTGTTAGGTTTACTTTGCCAGCCAGTTCCTTGGATTGGTTGGGGTACCTTTACGGCGGATCTCAAAGTACAGGCCTGACCGCTCCTGACCGCCGCTGTCACCCACCAGAGCGATGGCTTCGCTTGCTTGCACCGTGTCACCGACTTTTTTCAGCAGGGTTTGGTTATAGCCATAAAAACTCATATCACCTTTGCCGTGATCGATAGCCAGCATTAAGCCATAGCCTCGTAACCAGTCGGCAAAAACTACTTTACCGGAATACACGGCCTTGACCTGACTGCCGGAAGGTTTACTGAATACCATCCCTTTCCAGTGTAATTCGCCTTTCTGAACCGATCCGTAGGCATGGAGTACCGAGCCTTTGACGGGCCATGGCAGCTTACCCTGTTGCCTAGCCAGACCATCCATCGGGACTCGCCGCGCGGCTTCCGCTTCCGCTTTTGCCTTGGCAATTTCTGCCAGCAAGCGTTTTTCGTTGGCGTGCAGCTCAGTGAGGTAGTTATTATCAGAATTAATCTGACTTTTAATGCTGATAAGAGTCTTCTTTCGGTGCTTTTGTTTTGATTCTAATGTGCTTTTTTCGGTTTTTAGCTGGGTCAGCAAGACCTGCTGCTGCTGGCGTTGCAGGGCTAATTCATGGTGCTTGAGCTGTAACTCGGTGTTGGTCGCCGCTAATTCATTGAGTGCCCGGCTACGCGCCTGGCTCAAGCGTTCTGCGTAAACCGACATCCGATCGAGTTCAGTACTTTGTTTGCCACTTAACAGGCTCGCCAGCTGATCGTTTTGTCCTTGGCGGTATTGGGTGTCGAGCAATTCTTTCAGCATTTCCTGCTGGCCGAATTTCAACTGTTGGAGCGTTGTCTGATCGCGCTCTAGCTTGCTGATGGAGTCGTTGAGAGTGTTGAGCTGACTGTCAGCCTGGTGAATTTTCTTCGCCGTTTGTGCAATGCCCAGCTCTTGCTGTCTGAGTTCTTTTTGCAGGGTGTTGAACTGGGTCTTCTTACTGCCAAGTTGGTTCTGTTGGCGTGAGATCTCCTGTTTGACGCCATCCAGCTGATTTTTACTGGTTGCGACGCTGGGTTGAGAAAACATCAGGCATAACAAAGCGCCAGTGCATAATGCACTGGCGCGGATAGTATGGTTTAGGTGTATGATCATATCCCGCATGGGAGTGATTATTTCAGATCAAACAGAACCTGACCAGTCATCTCTGCTGGGATTTCGATATCTGACAGGCTAAGCATGGTTGGTGCCAAGTCAGACAGTTTTCCGCCATCTTTCAGAGTCAGATCTTTGCTGCCCACATAAATCAGTGGTACGGGCAGATTAGTGTGCGCAGTATGAATACCACCGGTCTCAGGGTTGATCATCATTTCGGCGTTACCGTGATCGGCGGTGATTAACAGCTGGCCATCGACAGATTTAATCGCCTCGACAACCTGACCAATACAGCTATCAAGTGCTTCACATGCCTTAACTGCTGCATCGTAAACACCCGTGTGGCCAACCATATCGCCATTCGGGTAGTTACAGATAATGGTATCGAACTCGCCGCTTTTGATCGCGGCAACCAGTTTTTCGGTCAGCTCAGGAGAGCTCATTTCTGGCTGAAGATCGTAGGTCGCGACTTTTGGTGAGGCAACCAGTGAACGTGTCTCACCGTCAAATTCGTCTTCCACACCACCGTTGAAGAAGAAAGTCACGTGAGCGTATTTTTCTGTTTCTGAAATACGTAACTGCTTTTTGCCTTGCTTCGACAGCCACTCACCTAGGGTGTTTTCCAGGTTTGCAGGTGGAAATGCTGCTGGTAGGTTTATGTTTGACGCATATTGCGTCAGCATCACGAAATCAGCTAGAGCTGGAGTTTGTGCGCGTTCAAAGCTGGTAAAATCGGCTTCAAAAGCACGGGTGATTTCACGAGCACGGTCAGCACGGTAGTTCATGAAGATAACGGCATCGCCATCCGCCATGATCGCCACTTCCTGGCCTTCCGCTCGAATTTCCGTCGCTTTAACGAACTCATCATTCTCATCACGAGTGTAAGCAGCTGTTAGGCCTGCAACCGCAGAATCAACCGTGAACTCAGCTTTAGCTGCCGTCAGCAGGTTATAAGCAACTTCGACACGATCCCAGTTGTTGTCGCGGTCCATGGCGTAGTAACGGCCAATCAGTGACGCCGTACGGCCTTTGCCCAGTTTTGCAAATAGTGCGTCGAAACGCTCCAGTGATGCCTGTGCGCTACGTGGCGGAGTATCACGGCCATCCAAGAAGCAATGCAGATAGATTTTTTCTGCCCCGCGCTTTGCTGCCATTTCGATTGCTGCAGCAATGTGGTCTTCGTGGCTGTGAACACCACCCGGCGACATCAGACCCATGATGTGAACCGCTTTACCGGCCTGAATCGCTTTATCCATGGCATTAGCCAGCGCTTCGTTTTCGAAGAAGTCACCGTCAGCAATAGACTTAGTAATACGAGTCAGATCTTGATAAACCACGCGACCGGCACCGATGTTAGTATGACCAACTTCAGAGTTACCCATCTGACCATCAGGAAGACCGACATCCAAGCCTGAAGCAGAGATCAGTGTGTTTGCTTCGTTTGCAATCAGAGCGTCCATTACTGGTGTATGAGCGTTTGCAATTGCATTATTTTGATTGTCTTCGCGATAACCCCAGCCATCCAGGATCACTAAAGCCAGTGGCTTTTTAGCAGACATATGTTGTCCTCTCATAAGTTAGAAATCTGATACCAATTACATTAAGCATCTGATGTTACGGCAAATGTTTCAGGCAATGGGTATGGGAGATTGTAATTTTACTACAACTATGGCCATAAACTGTAGGTTAAGATCAAACAATGTTGTCAATAGATTGTTATCTTCCTACATAAAATATATTCACTTATTGCTCTGAGTGTAAGCCCTGCGTCACAGTTTTTTTTATTTCATTGATAGATGGAAGCTTAAAACAACTGCTCAAGGCGTATACTAGTAATGCCGGAATCGAGTGAGCCAGTGCGCGGAATTGTGGACTGCTGCTGTACAAGGCGGTCGACGCGGGTATACTCAGACTCCTTTTTGAGCCGAGTTTAGCCCTACTCTTGGATGTTTAGTTTTAGGTATATAGAGCGAAAGTCATGCAGCAATATATAGATTTTGTTACAAGTAATCCTATTTTGTCCCTTGCCTGGGTTGGCCTGGTTGTGGCAATCATTGCGTCGTTTGTGAAGCAAAAGACCGCGGGCTATACCGTTGTGGTACCCAACGAGGCGACGGTATTAGTCAATCGCGAAAATGGTGTGTTTATCGATATTCGCTCTCGGGATGAGTACCGTCAGGGCCATATTGCTGGCGCACTTCACATTTTGCCAAGCCAAATTAAAGAACAGAATATTACTGATCTTGAAAAATACAAATCGGCCCCAATCATTGTGGTATGTAAAACAGGTCAGACGGGGCAAGAGAGCGCAAATCTGCTGAGTAAAGCCGGTTTTGAAAACGTTAACCTGCTAAAAGACGGTCTGATTTCCTGGAATGAAGCAAACCTGCCACTTGTCCGTAGTAAAGGCAAGAAGTAACCGGCAGGAAGTAACGTCAGGTTATCGCTAAGAATTTGCGCAGCTTGTGATGCTTTAGGCCACAGTTGCGAATGTATGAATCATCTCATGTGATGAGATTGTAAAGATAAAAAGGACTCAAAGATGGCTGAAGCAGCAAACAACGAAGCACAACAAAACTTCCAGATCCAACGTGTATTCCTGAAAGATGTTTCTTTCGAGGCTCCTAACTCACCGGACATGTTCCAGAAAGAGTGGAACCCGGATGTGAAACTGGATCTTGATACTCAAAGCCGTGAATTAGGCGAAGGTACTTTCGAAGTTGTGTTACGTCTTACTGTAACCGTGAAGAATGCTGAAGATACGGCTTTCCTATGTGAAGTTCAGCAGGGCGGTATTTTCACCGTATCTGGCATGGAAGCTCCTCAGCTTGCACATTGCCTGGGTGCATTCTGCCCGAACATCCTGTTCCCGTATGCACGTGAAACAATTTCCAGTCTTGTTGTAAAAGGTACGTTCCCGCAACTGAACCTGGCGCCAGTTAACTTTGACGCATTGTTTATGAACTACCTGCAAAATCAGGCTGAAGCCAATAAAGCTGAGTCTAATACCACAAGCGCTGAAGCTTAATCGATACAATAAGCCGATATGAATCAGAACGCGACGAACAATGCGATCACAATGACAGTGCTCGGTGCCGGCTCCTACGGTACCTCACTGGCCATTTCTCTTGCCCGTAATGGCGCCAATGTCATCTTATGGGGGCATGAGGCGGAACACATGGCACAGCTGGAAATGGATCGTGCCAATGAAGCGTTTTTGCCAGGTGTACCGTTTCCGGAATCACTGATTATCTCAGCGGATTTGGAAGCTGCCGTACAGGCAAGCCGTGATTTACTGGTTGTCGTACCCAGCCATGTCTTTGGCGAGGTACTGACTAACGTAAAACCTTTCCTGCGTGATGATTCACGTATCTGTTGGGCCACCAAGGGGCTGGAGCCGGAAACCGGACGCCTGTTGAAAGACGTTGCCGTTGAAGCGCTGGGCGATAATGTGCCATTAGCCGTTTTATCCGGTCCGACATTTGCGAAAGAGCTGGCGGCGGGAATGCCGACCGCTATTGCGGTTTCATCTCCGGATGATGCGTTTGTGCGTGATCTTCAGGAGAAGATCCACTGCAGCAAAACGTTTCGTGTCTACAGCAATTCCGATTTTATTGGCATGCAGTTAGGCGGCGCCGTCAAAAACGTCATTGCAATTGGTGCCGGTATGTCTGATGGCATCGGCTTTGGTGCCAATGCCCGTACCGCGTTGATCACCCGCGGCCTAGCGGAGATGTGTCGTCTTGGTGCTGCATTGGGTGCCCAGCCGGAAACCTTTATGGGCATGGCGGGACTAGGCGATTTGGTACTGACTTGTACCGATAACCAATCTCGTAACCGCCGCTTTGGTCTGGCGCTGGGGCAGGGTAAGTCGGTCGAGCAGGCTCAAATCGATATTGGTCAGGTTGTCGAAGGGTATCGCAACACCAAAGAAGTCTGGGCGCTTGCGCAGCGTTATGGTGTTGAGATGCCGATTTCCGAGCAGATATACCAGGTGTTATACCAAGGTAAAGATGCCAGGGAAGCCGCGAAAGACTTGCTGGCACGCGAGAAGAAATACGAATAGCGGCTGTTTTGCATCGCTACATCGAGAGTAAAAGCAACGTGGGCTGAAAAGCACGCGTTGTTTTTTTTTCTAAGCCAGTTAAAGTTAAAAGGCCACGGTGATACCAATCAGCACAATTTTCTGGTTTCAGCAGATGATTATGCTGATTGGTATGAGTTATTACGAGATCATTAAAGAGATAAACAGAGGGTGATGTGAGGGAGTGTCAACAACATGAGGTCTGGCTGGCCATCAAGCAAGAAGCGAGAGATCAGTCAGAACAAGAACCGATGTTAGCCAGTTTTTATCATGCGACGATTATTAAACATGATAACTTAGCCTCAGCGCTAAGTTATATTCTGGCCAATAAATTGGCGACACCATCAATGCCTGCGATGGCCGTTCGTGAGGTGATTGAAGAAGCCTTCGCGGCCGATTGCATGATCACAGAATCTGCCGCCTGTGATATTCGGGCGGTGGTAGAACGTGATCCTGCGGTAGAAATGTATTCTATCCCTTTGCTGTACCTTAAAGGTTATCACGCCTTGCAGGGCTACCGTGTTGCGAACTGGCTGTGGAAGCATGGTCGTGTTGCCTTGGCCGTGTATTTGCAGAACCAGATCTCGGTTACCTGTCAGGTCGATGTGCACCCGGCGGCGACCATTGGTCACGGCATTATGTTTGACCATGCAACCGGTATTGTCGTGGGTGAAACCGCAGTGATTGAAAATGATGTCTCGATTCTGCAGGGCGTCACCCTAGGCGGTACCGGGAAAGAAGGCGGTGACCGTCATCCGAAGATCCGGGAAGGGGTGATGATTGGTGCCGGCGCTAAAGTACTGGGTAATATCGAAGTCGGAGAAGGGGCAAAAATCGGCTCATGCTCTGTGGTACTGAATCCGGTGCCGCCACACACGACTGTGGCGGGGGTACCGGCGAAAATTGTTGGCCGCCCAAGCAGTGATAAGCCCGCGATGGATATGGACCAACAATTTAATGGCAGCGACAAGACCTTTATTGCGGGTGACGGGATCTAAACCAGAGACGAGTTACGCTTCGCGTAACTCGTATACTTCCCTTCTTAGACCGAACCCTTAAAGCCTAATTGGCGCCATGCTTCATAGCCAATGATAGCCGCTGCATTGGATAGGTTCAGGCTCCGGCTGTCAGGATGCATGGGAATACGCAGACGCTGTTCAAGCGGCAAGCTTTCAATAAATTCTGCCGGCAAACCTCGGGTTTCAGGGCCGAAGATTAAGACATCACCTTCTGCAAACTGTGCATTGGTATGGTAGTTGGTGGTTTTCGTGGTACACGCAAACAATCGACGTCCAGCCATCGCTGTCATGAACGCGGCGAAATCCTTATGGCGGCGGACATGGGCCAAATCATGATAGTCCAGACCGGCACGACGCAATTTCTTCTCTTCCAAATCAAAACCCAAAGGTTCAATCAGGTGTAGGTTTGCACCGCAGTTTGCGCATAACCGGATAATATTCCCGGTGTTAGGGGCGATCTCAGGTTCGTAAAGGGCAATATCAAACATATTTTTAGAAGACGTGCTGCTGGAAAATTTGGGTTATTGTGACAAGGGTGAGAGTAACAAGCAAATTGTTTACTTGTTACTCTTATTCACCAATACAGGGCCTTAGTAAAACGCTAGCGGCTCAGTGGCAGCCTGATGGTTACTTGTAATCCGCCGAACGGGCTGCGGCAGGCTGTGATGGTGCCACTATGCTGGCGAATGGCACTTTCAGTGATTGCCAGCCCTAACCCCGTCCCTCCGCTGCTGCGGTCACGGGCGGTTGAAACCCGATAGAACGGGCGGAAGATGTCATCCAGCTCATCGTCTGGCACGCCTTCCCCATTATCGTCAATCACTATGCTTAGCATGTCGCTTTGTTCGCTGAAATTGACGGCGATCTCATCATTGCCGTATTTTATCGCATTACGAATGACATTTTCCAAGGCACTGATCAGCAAGTTCGGATTGCCACTGATCGGCCATTCCTCAAGCGTGTTGCAGGTCAATGTTTTGTGGTTCTGCTCGGCTTCAAAGCGGGCATCTTCCAGCATCTCATACCACAGGCTACAGGTATCAGAAGTTTGCTGATGTTCATGGCTGTTGACCTGCATGCGTGACAGCTCAAGCAATTCACTGATCATTTTTTCCAGCCGCTCCGCCTCTGTATCAATACGGCTCAGTTCTTTGCTTTCGCCTTGCTTGCGCTGGGCCAGTGCGGTGGCCATGCGCAGGCGGGTCAGAGGCGATCGAAGCTCATGTGAGATGTCCGAGAGCAGGCGTTGCTGGCCGCTGATCATCTGGTTAATTGCCTGCACCATCTGGTTAAAGCTCGCCCCGGCCTGTTTAAATTCTTTCGGGCCGGTTTCCAGCGTCGGATCGGCTTTAAACTGCCCAGTAGCCACCCGCTCAGCAGCTTGCTGCAAGCGCCGGGCCGGACTACTGACCGCCCATGCCAGCCATAGCAGTAATGGGGTGCTGACCAGCATCGTCACGAGCAGGAGCTGGAAAGGTTTATCCAGGATCTGGACGAAAAAGGGGGGCGGCTGATGCCAGCGACGAGCGACATACATCAGGATGGTTTGTTGTTGATCCGCGACCGCAAAGGGGCCTGCTATCATCCAGCGGCCATACAACCTTTGTTTAGGGCTGGCGGGATCATCGGCAACGGTAATAAAATTGCGCAGGGACTTATTACGGCCGTGAGGGGTAATAATTTCGCCGTCGGTGGTGGTGAAATAGAGCTGAAGGCTTTGGTGGCGATCCCGCTCGGTAAAGCGCTGCAGTTTACTTTGCAACGGGCCGCTTTCATGACTGATCTGTTGTGAGATCTCCTGAGCCGAATTTTGCATCCGCTCAAGATGCTGCTCCTGAATGGTATGCTGCGAACGGGGATCCAAGTTGGGTAGCAGCACTATTGTCACCACGACAACCAACAGTGTCAGCCAGAAAACAGCAAAGATACGGCCGTATAAACTCGAAAACCCCGGGAATCTCATTAAAGCTCCTCAACCAGCAGGTAACCTTTTCCCCGCAAGGTTTTGATCCGCGGCTTGCCGTCCGCCCGCTCGGGGAGCTTCTTTCTCAGATTAGAGACATGCATATCCAGCGCGCGGTCAAATTGTGCAAGGCGTTTACCCAGCACCTCAATGCTGAGTTCCGTTTTGGCGATGATTTTTCCTGGATGCTGGATAAAATAACTGAGTAGGGCAAGCTCAGTGCCTGTCATCTCAATTGAACGGTCACGACAGAAGGCTTCCTGCCGGCCCGGATAGATTTTAATATCCTGATAGATTAAACATGCCGGTGCGCTAGAGCAGGTGTCATTGCTGGTGGTTTGAGTACGGCGCAAAATAGCGCGCATTCGTGCCAGCAGCTCCCGATCACTGAACGGTTTCGGCAAATAGTCATCAGCCCCCAACTCCAGCCCGATGACCCGATCGATCTCTTCCCCCTTTGCTGTCAGCATTAATACTGGTGTGGTGAAGCTTCCTCTTAATTTTCGCAGCATTTCAGTGCCGTTCATTTTGGGCATCATGACATCGAGCAAGATAATATCGACGCTGCTATCTGCTTTTAATAAGCCATCTTCACCATTATTGGCCTCAATGACCTCAAAACCTTCCATTTCCAGGATATCGGTTAACAGAGAAGTGAGTTCGGTATCGTCATCGACCAATAGAACCTTTGCCATACTTACGCCTTTCGTTTAGCTATAAATACATGCCATTAATGACGTGGCACGCTTAATGACAGTATCTCTGAACTCTGACTAACAGCCAAGTTAATGTGATTAAGCTTTACGCAGTTTTACGTTCATTCGACAGCACTTTACCTTGCAGGGCGTACGCTAACTACATACCGATGACGGACACTTGGAGAACAATATTATGAAGACGTTTAAAAAAGCACTAGCCATGGCGATTGCACTGCCGCTGACACTTGGCTCTGCGTCGGCACTGGCGTACGGCGGTGGTGGTCATAACGGCGGTAAACATAACGGTTGTGATATGCAAGATGGGCGAAAAGTTTTCCGTGCGCTGGATCTGACCGATGCCCAGCAAGACGAAATGAAATCACTGCGTGAAGCGAATAGAGCAGCCATGACGGCTCAACGTCAGGGCCTGCGGGCGGCAATGCAGGAGAACCACGATCAAATGCAAACTCTGATGCTGGCTGACAATTTTGATGATGCCGCGGTTCGTGAGTTGGCGAGGAAAATGTCTGCCGATCAAGCAGAACACCGTATGGCGATGTTAGAAAATCGCCATAAAATACTGAGTATTTTGACCCCAGAGCAGAAAGAAAAATATAAACAGCTGCAGTCAGATCGCAGGGCCAAATGTGAAGCGCGCTGGGCAGAAAAAAAACAGTAAAATCGATGGTGGATACATACGGATAAAGATGCTGCAACCTGTGTTGCGGCTTTTTGTTTTTATAAAATGTCTTTTTTGTTTATCTTAATTACTAGAACAAACTTTTTTTGTTATTAATTTTCATCACAAAACAGCTATACTGCGGGATATTAAGCATTAGATACGCATAGGCTTGTCCCGTAAGCGCCTGTTGATATTGCGTGGTGAGCATGGATGTGTCCACGGTTACCGCCTGTTGTTAACACTTAACTGGTGGCTTTGGCGACAGAATATATACTTAAGAAACCAGGCACCCGAGTGGGTGGCGTTTTTTTAGGTCAGCCGTCAATCCTAATGCTAACGGTTTCGTTTCATATTGCAATTGACCTCAGTCCGAGGCGATCGTGATATGAATCAACAAAATTTATTATCAAAATTGTAATACTCCTACATTAGTAGGAAAGTTACAGTTTACGCGAGCATGAGTCGGTCTAACCGCTTATGGTGCCGAGAGGGGGAACCTCGGTAACTCGTGCCGGATTTGATTTTTCAATTCCCAAAGTCAGAGGGTAACCATGATTAAGAAGATTGGTGTTTTGACCAGTGGTGGTGACGCACCTGGTATGAATGCAGCGGTTCGCGGTGTGGTACGTGTTGCGTTATCAGAAGGCCTGGAAGTTTACGGTGTTTATGACGGCTATCAGGGCCTTCACCAGAACCGTATCCAAAAGCTAACTCGCACAAGTGTATCAGACGTGATCAACAAGGGGGGGACTTTCCTTGGTTCAGCGCGTTTTCCTGAGTTTAAAGATGAAAAAGTACGTGCTCAGGCGATCGAAAACCTGAAGATTCACGGTATCGATGCCTTGGTTGTTATCGGTGGTGATGGCTCTTATATGGGGGCGAAGAAGCTGACAGAAATGGGTTACCCATGCATCGGCATCCCGGGTACCATCGATAACGACGTAGCCGGTACTGATTACACAATCGGTTATCTGACGGCTCTTAACACGGTTATCGACGCGATTGACCGTCTGCGTGATACATCTTCTTCTCACCAGCGTATCTCTATTGTTGAGGTAATGGGTCGTCACTGTGGTGATCTGACTCTGATGTCTGCGATTGCGGGTGGCTGTGAATACATCATCACGCCGGAAACTGGCCTGCATAAAGAGCAGTTGCTGGCGAAGATCAAAGAAGGTATCTACAAAGGTAAGAAGCACGCAATCATCGCGATCACAGAGCTGATGACTGACGCGAATGAACTGGCTAAGTACATTGAAGATGAAACTGGCCGTGAAACCCGCGCTACCGTACTGGGTCACATTCAGCGTGGTGGTCAGCCAACTGCATTTGACCGTATTCTAGCTTCTCGTATGGGTGCTTATGCTGTTGAGCTGTTAATCCAAGGCGAAGGTGGTCGTTGTGTGGGTATCCAGAACGAAAAAATGGTTCACCACGACATCATCGATGCGATTGAAAACATGAAGCGTCCAGTTCGTAAAGATCTTTATGATCTGGCTGATAAGCTGTTCTAAGCAGGCATCTAATTGCTTAAGCTGATAGATAATAGCTGATACATAAAAAGCCGACTCACTGAGTCGGCTTTTTGTTTTAGGCTCAGAGCCGAGTAACGAGAGACGCGAACCTCGACACTCGAAACGGATACAAAAAGACCACCCGAAGGTGGCCTTGAAAAATAACTATCGGTTAAAAGCGATATTATTTTTTAGCTTCAGCTGCTGCTTTAGCGATAGCTGCGAAGCCTTTCGCGTCAAGAGCTGCGCCGCCAACTAGCGCACCGTCGATGTCTGGTTGTGCAAAGTATGCTGCTGCGTTTTCTGGCTTAACAGAACCGCCGTATTGGATAACAACGTTCTTAGCAACTTCTTCACTTTGCTCTGCGATGTGAGCACGGATTTGAGCGTGGATGCGTTGTGCATCTTCAGCTGTCGCGGCTTTACCTGTGCCGATTGCCCAGATTGGTTCGTAAGCGATGATCGCGCCTTCAAGAGCTTCAACGCCTTGAGTTTTGATCACAGCGTCAAGTTGACGTGCACATACGGCAACGGTTTCGCCCGCTTCGTTCTGTGCTTCAGACTCACCGATACATAGTACAGGCGTCAGGCCGTTTTCTTTTAGGAAAGCGAATTTCTTAGCAACAAACTCGTCAGACTCAGCGTGGTATTCACGACGCTCTGAGTGACCGATGATGATGTGGCTTGCACCGAAATCTTTAAGCATTGCAGGAGACATATCACCTGTGAATGCACCGCTGTTGTTCAGGTCGGTGTTTTGGGCACCAAGAATGATCTTGTTACCGCCTTCAGCGATCACTCGCTCAGCAAGATCAATGTAAAGTGCTGGTGGAGCAACGGCAACGTCAACACCCGTAACGCCTTCAAGTTCAGCGTTAAGGCCCTTAAGTAGGTTAGAGACCATTTCCTTGCTACCGTTTAGCTTCCAGTTACCCATAACTACAGGATGGCGCATAGCTTTTCTCCAAATCAATTTGATGTAAATAATTAAGACCAATCTTATTAAGTAACGATACATCCTGATAACGATCGGAATGTTTGGTTACTTAATAGGATTGGGGGTAAGACTATTACGTAATAATATAACAGTTTTTGGCTGAATTTTTTACTGTTCAAAATCATTAATGTGCTTGGTTGTACCTTTTTCCCGCTAAAAAGTGAACTCCTTAACCAAAAATTTTTCTCAATAAACTATTTTATCTGGTTATTCCTGACAAAAAAGAGAGTGATCACGGGCTGAGTTTGCATCTAATAGCTTAGCTTATCGATTTGGTATCGGGTAAGTTGGCAGGTGAAAAGTTGAACATTTTGCGGTATTCGCCGAGTAAGCTTGTGCAGTCGGCGGTGGGCAGAAGAGAGCATGGAGGAGAGGTTGTGCCTAATTTGGTGATGGAGTATTCCGACCCGGTTGCAGAGCGTGTCAATGTGCAAGGGTTACTGGAAGATTTGCATCGGGCGTTGTTAATCAGCGGGCTGTTTGAGCCGGATTCGGTAAAGTCCCGCTCTTATCCTTGCCATAGCTGGCAAGTCGGTGAGGAAGGCGATCGAAAGACCTTTATTCATCTCGGACTGAGCATGCTGGCGGGTCGCCACCCCGAGCAGAAGCGACAATTGTCCCGGGACTTAATGTCGGTCCTGGAGCAGCATGCCACTATGATTAATAGTTTAACCATCGATATTCGAGATATGGATCCTGAGTGCTTTTTGAAAGTCAGTTTCTAACGGATCTTGAGGTAGCTTGGGTGCATATAACATAACGCGTTGATTTTAATGGGCGTTGACGCGTTTAGTCCTCTGGCTGAGAAGGGCGAGTGAAGGGTTTTACTTCAGCCTGATGCTCTGTCAGGGTCTCTGGTGCATTGAGCGCCTGGGCAAAGCGTTTGAGTTGCTGCTGTAACTCAGAAAGCAATAACACGTTGGTGTGATTGGGGTTTTTCCCTCGGCTTATTACCTGGTTGATATGGCTCAGTTGCGCCCGTAACCGCGGCTGCATGGATGGGCTGGCTCCGGCAATAATCTCTTCGCTCATGCGCAACCGTAAAGCCTCGAGCTCTTCTGGTTTGCTTTCTGCCAATATTTTGAGTTCATCAAAAGACGGTAATGTCTGCATTGCGATTTCCCTGCTTGTTATCCTCTCAGGTACAATTAATCTTAGTGTTGATCTTTGCGGTTGTTCTCTTTTATTTAAGGTAGAGCAGCCTGCGGAGGCAAGGCTGACTCATTTATGAGAATTTCAGGTGGGACCAGTATGAGACAGGCAGGATAGCTTGAGCTCGTTACCAGTAATGCTCCATGGTGATCTGGCCGGGTTTACTTCGCAGGTTCTTTACCAGCCCTTTCGCCTCCAGGGCCGCTTTGGTGTCTCTGACCATTTCCGGATTTCCGCACAGCATCACCTGGCTGCGTGTTGCCTCAAGGGGAAGGCCAACATGACGCTCTAACATGCCATCAGCAATCGCCTGAGGAATTCGTCCCGGTAAGCTCAGCGAGGCCGGTTCTCGGCTGACAAAAGGCTGGACGATGAACTGGTCGGGATGTTGCTCTTTAAGCGTATTAATCTCGGCCTGGTAGCTGAGGTCAGAGGCAAAGCGAACGGCATGGATTAACACAATTTTACGGAAGCGTTTCCAGACTTCCTGTTCACGTAAAATGGACAGGTAAGGGCCAATTGCGGTTCCCGTTGCAAGCATCCACAGGTGCTCGCTGTCAGGTATTTCATTGAGGGTAAAATAGCCGCTGGCACGAGCGGAAACAAAAACGGTATCGCCGGCTTTTAGCGCATGAAGCCGAGGGGAGAGCAAACCGTCGGCTACCCGGGTGGCATAGACTTCGATTTGATTGTCACTTGGCGGGTTTACAAAGGAGTACGCGCGCTGGATCATTTTGCCATTGATTTCTAAGCCAAGCTTAGTGAATTGGCCGGCTTTAAAGGGTTCGATGTTAGCGCGTAAGACCAGGCTAAACAGGTCATTGTTCCAATGACGGTTGTTTATTACTTCTGCAGGGATCCAGTCAGCCATAATATTCTCCTAATTATTTAGAACTATGTATTCGATAAGCGCAGCGCCTCTCTCCGGCAATAATGTGTTCATTTCTTACGACCTGATATTCATCGCCTAACAGGCGCTGGAATACTGAGAGTTCTGTTTTACATAACGAAGGGCAGCGGAGCGCGGCATGGCAAATCGGGCAGTGATTTTCCACTAAAATAAAGTCATTACCGTCTTGCTGAAGTTCAGCCATGTAACCTTCCTGTTCCCTCAGTGTAGTCAGTATTTCTAGTTTTTCTTTTAAAGTTGAACAGCTTGATAATGCTTTTTGATATTGTTCAACAGTTTGATTTGCTCGACGCTCAATGATTTGGTTTAAGCCTTTGGTACCAAATATACCCTCAACAGAATCGATCATTTGAATAGCGAGTTCGCCATGGCGATCGGCAAAGCGGCGGTGCCCCTTCGCAGTCAAGTTCCAGTGTCGCGTTGGCCGGCCGACTTTGACTTTCACATCCTGAAAATCAACCAATCCGTCATCCTCCAGTCCCTGAAGATGCTGCCGTACCCCCATGGTGGTGAGACTGAATTCCTGCGCCAGTACCTTGGCTGTCACAGATCCTTCTCGTTTCATATGATAGAGAATTTTATCTATAGTTTTCATGTCAACCTGTCTATTCCTTGCTTGCCGCTATACCCAAACCATCGTGGGGAGGTTTGTTATATTATGTAATTAGCATGATAAATAAAGCAACGGCTTTACATAGTAAGGATAGAGTAATTACCGGAATTTTGCTGGATCAAAAAAGGCGCGCCTGAGCACGCCTTTGTTAATCTGGAGGAGATATTACAAAATATGCCCTTTGATCGCGTCGTCTTTACGATCCAGGTAGTGGGTCGATTTAATACGACGAATCGTGCGGCACTTACCACGAATTAACAGCGTTTCCGTGGTCGCGATGTTACCCTGACGGCTGATACCCTCAAGCAGATCGCCTTTCGTGATACCGGTACCGGCAAAAATAACATTGTCACTCTGTGCCATGTCTTCCATACGCAGCACGATATTAGGCTCAATCCCCATTTCATGGCAGCGATCGATTTCGATCTGGCCTAAGCGGCGGTTTTCCTCGTTGTCACCCTTTACCTGATGACGAGGAAGCAGGCGACCATGCATGTCACCGCCCAGCGCACGAATGGCAGCGGCAGATACCACGCCTTCTGGTGCACCGCCAATGCAGTACATCACGTCAACTTCGCTGTCCGGCATACAAGTCAGGATAGAAGCCGCTACATCACCATCAGGGAAGGCAAAAACGCGTACCCCTATCTCCTGCATATGGGCAATCACTTCGTCGTGGCGTGGTTTAGCCAGTGTGGTGACAACCAGAGTATCCAGTGTCTTACCTAATGCGTCGGCAATATTTTTCAGGTTGTCGATCAGTGGCAAGCCCAGATCGATACATCCTTTAGCGCCCGGACCAACAACGATTTTTTCCATGTACATATCAGGCGCTTTAAGGAATGAACCTTTTTCACCTGCAGCCAGTACTGCCAGCGCGTTGTTTTGTCCCATCGCCGTCATGCGAGTCCCTTCAATCGGGTCAACAGCGATATCGACAGCATCACCACCGGTACCGACTTTTTCACCGATGTAAAGCATAGGGGCTTCATCGATCTCACCTTCACCAATAACAATTTCACCTTCAATCTCGGTTTGGTTCAGAAGGGTGCGCATTACTTCTACCGCAGCGCCGTCAGCTGCGTTTTTATCGCCGCGGCCAAGCCATTTGTAGCCAGCCAGGGCTGCGCCTTCAGTTACACGAGAAAATGCCATCGCTAAATCGCGCTTCATGGTTACTCCAGAAATAGAATCAGTGGGTTTGGATATTTGGGTATCTGTGATTGGTATTTTAACTGGCGGCGATTTTATCATAGCTCGCAGTGAAACGTTTGCGTTTATTCAAATGGAATAAAACAAGGCATTTTAGCGACTGTTTTGAGCGCGGAGAATGGCGTGCAAATGGCGAAAAATAAGCGTAAAGAAAAAGGCCTGCAGTTGCAGGCCTTGCTTTAAATGGAGCCGTTAATGGATCTGGTTGGGCTTTATCGCAAAAGTTTTGTTAAGCAAAGCTCTGGAGATGGGATCACTCTTCGTCTTCCAGTGCCCAACCTTTCGCGCATTCTACCGCACGTTTCCAGCCGCGATAACGACGGTTACGCTTCTGATCATCTGCAGATGGCATGAATTTGCGATCCAACTGAGCTTTGTCTTGCAGTTCGTCAATGCTGTCCCAGAAACCAACAGCCAGACCAGCCAGATAAGCCGCACCCAGTGCAGTTACTTCCGTCACGACAGGGCGATCAACCTCAGTGTTCAGCACGTCTGACTGGAACTGCATCAGGAAGTTATTGGCAACCGCGCCCCCATCAACACGCAGCGCCGCAAGCTTAATACCGGAGTCTGCCTGCATGGCATCCAGGACATCGCGAGTCTGATAGGCAACACTTTCCAGGGTTGCACGAATGATATGGTTAGCATTCACACCACGCGTCAGGCCAACGATAGCCCCACGAGCATACGGGTCCCAGTATGGTGCGCCCAGGCCCGTAAAGGCTGGCACAACATAGACACCGTTAGAACTGCCCACTTTTTCGGCAAAATACTCAGAGTCTTTGGCATCAGCCAGCAGCTTGACTTCATCGCGCAGCCACTGAACGGAGGCACCCCCCATAAATACAGCACCTTCAAGGGCATAAGCAACGTCGCCTTTAGGGCCACAGGCGAGGGTCGTCAGCAGTCCGTTGTGTGAGGTGACTTTCTCTTTACCGGTATTCATTAGCAGAAAACAGCCCGTACCATAGGTATTTTTTGCCTGACCGGCTTCAACACACATCTGGCCGAACAGAGCCGCCTGCTGATCGCCGGCAATACCAGATATTGGAATACGGGTACCGCCTTTACCACCAATGTTGGTCTGGCCGTAGATTTCAGAAGATGATTTAACTTCCGGCATCATAGATAGCGGAATATCCAGTGCTTTCAGGAGCTTTTCATCCCACTGCAGGGTGTTGATGTTAAACAGCATGGTACGTGAGGCGTTGGTGAAGTCAGATACATGTACGCGTCCCTGAGTCATTTTCCAGATCAGCCAGGTATCAACAGTACCAAACAACAGGTTGCCGGCTTCCGCTTCTTCGCGAGCGCCCTCAACATTGTCGAGGATCCATTTGACTTTGGTGCCTGAGAAATACGGGTCGACAACCAGCCCGGTGTTCTCACGAATATACACTTCCAGCCCTTGCTCTTTCAGGGTTTCGCAAATACTTGCGGTACGGCGGCACTGCCAGACAATGGCATTGTAAACGGGTTTACCGGTGTTCTTATCCCAGACAATGGTGGTTTCACGCTGGTTGGTAATACCGATACCAGCTACCTGATCAGAACGAATACCCGCTTTAGCCAGAACTTCAACCAGAGTTGAGCTTTGGGTGGCATAGATTTCTAGAGGATCATGCTCCACCCAACCGGCTTTAGGATAGATCTGGGTGAATTCGCGTTGTGACGTACAAACAATATTGGCGTCGTGATCCAGCACAACGGCGCGGGAGCTGGTGGTACCCTGATCAAGCGCAACAATATACTTTTGTTCAGTCATGATGAATATCCTTTAACTTTTTATTATAGGGTATAGGGGTAATTAAGCGTTGGCTGTTTCTTGAACATCAGCGTCTTCACACTGATTCGGCATGGTGCATCTGTTGCCGGGAAGGTAAAGCCCGATGGCTTTCGGGTAGAGCCAGCCACCGAAGGCTGCACCGCAGATTGGGGCAAGGATCGGCACAATCAGGTAGGGAATGTCTTTGCCTCCGGTCAGTGCCATCTCATCCCAGCCGGCCAGGAAGGCAAAGAATTTCGGGCCGAAGTCACGGGCGGGGTTCATTGCAAAACCCGTCAGCGGACCTAAAGAGCCACCAATGACGGCGATTAAGATACCGATAAGAAGCGGACCCATTGCGCCACGTGGTGCACCGTTTTTCTCATCGCCAATGGCTAAAATCGCAAACATCAGTACTGCGGTAATAACGAACTCAACCGCAAAAGCACCGCTGAATGAAAGAGCGGGGTGCGGGTAAGTTGAGAAAATACCGGCAGTCGCCAGGCTGGCCTGGGTGCCGCGTACAATCTGGTGGGTGGCTTCATATTCCGTAAAAAGGTTGCTGTAAAGGGCGTAAATTAAAGCGGCGGTGCAGAACGCACCAAATAGTTGCGCCACGATATAAGGGGCAACTTTACGCTTATCAAAGCCATGGAACAGGGCTAAAGCGATAGTGACTGCGGGGTTGATGTGCGCGCCTGATACGCCCGCCGTACAGTAGATAGCAATAGCGACGCCTAAGCCCCACATGATGCTTATTTCCCACTGTCCAAATTCCGCTCCAGTCAGCACCAGTGCCGCAACGCAGCCGACACCAAAGAAGATCAATAAACCGGTTCCTATAAACTCGGCGAGACACTCACCAAGTAGCGTGTGTTGTTTCGAGTTAGTCATCTCTCAGTCCTTTTGTCGATATATTGTAGGGGGATTGCTTTATAGTTGTTATTCGAGCGTTAATGTAGCGTACCTGTCTATTATTGAAATAAAATTGAACCAAAAATGTGCGTTCGAGCATAAAAAGAGAGTCATTCCGAGCGAGGGCCAATCGTTTGCGCTTTTTGTGAGTTAACGCTGATATGTGTAAATGGAATGTGACGTTTAGGACTGGGGTAGGGTGATTTTTTGGTATAAATGACTAGGTTAAATAAAAAATCCGACCTTAATTAGGTCGGATATGCCAAGATGGCAAATTCTTGGACTTCTCCAAGAGAGATACGATCACAATAAAAATTAGCACGCAAGCGCTGCATGAAAATTGAGTTAGATCGCAATTTCAAGCATTCTGTAACAGAGGAGGGAGTATTTTTAGCGCTTTGGTCGGTTTCCAGTCACGGAGGTATCAACGAACTGGCGTAGGGAGAAAAATTAAAAGTTTATAACAGGGAGTTAACCTGTTTTTATAGCGATACGGTTAAAATCGAAAAGACAGCAAAGCCCAATGCCTCGGTTTATGCAATTGGATTACAATAGCAAGGCAAAATTGCTGTCAAGATTGTGCGAAATTCATCCATTTGCAAAAAAGCGATGGATTAGAGGATGCCAGATGGCGACGGCCTCGTTAGAATAGGCGCAGCAACGAATTTAAACCATGCTCGTGTGGTATTACCTTAACGGTTTAAGGTAATGATATGGGCTTAGATCAGGTGAACAATATGTCTTTAGAAATGTTGGAAAAGCTGGAAGCCAAAGTGCAAATGGCTGTTGATACAATTTCTCTGCTACAAATGGAAATTGAAGAACTAAAAGAAACCAATGAAAGCCTGACTGCAGAAGCGCAAGAACTACGTTCAAACCGTGAAGTATTAGAGCAGGACAACCAGAAACTACAGAATGATCATCAAGCATGGCAAGAGCGCGTTCGCACATTGCTGGGTAAGATGGATCACGTAGAATAAAAAACAGAGCCGATTGGCTCTGTTTTTTTATCTCAGGTACATGATTTTATCTTGTACCTCGATGGCACTGCGGGTCACTCGATATCGAGCGGTTCTGGCGATAAGATCACCCCAGTGTTATCAGCATAGAGATGGTCTTCCGGCAAGAAAGTGACACCGCCAAAATTCACGGCCACATCGGCTTCTCCTACCCCTTGTTGATCTGCCCCTACCGGTATTGAAGCCAGAGCCTGAATACCAATGTCGAGTTCATCCAGATCATCGACATGGCGCACGCAGCCATAGACAATTAACCCCTCCCATCCATTGTCAGCAGCAAGCTGGGCGATGTCAGCATCAATCAATGCACGCCGTAATGAGCCACCACCGTCAATTAATAATATGCGTCCTATACCGGATTGCTCCAGTACCGAGCGGATCAATGCATTATCTTCAAAGCATTTTACCGTAGAAACCTGGCCGCCGAAGGAACTGCGCCCACCGTAAGAACTGAACATTGGCTCAACGACATCCACCTGTTCCAGGTAAATATCGCATAGCTCGGAGGTATTATATTCCATAAGCTAGCTTCTTGTTGTGGCAAAAGAAAAGGGGGCTGTCAGACCAAAGTTACCGATGCCGTGTGTATGTAAAGTGATGCTGACAAGCTTAGTCCTGTCTTATTTCTAATTCATCACTGTGTGTGTAACGGTTTGGAATGAACAACAATGCCAAGAATTATTACGGAGATTCATGGCATTGCGATTGGTTAATTTAATACTATCAACCTGATGAAATTATAACCAGTTGGGCTTTCATTGCAACAAGGATGTTGGTTGGTAACCGTCCATGCATCTTAATCACTGATGCTTTCTTAAATCGATGTGCGGTTTAACCGATTTTGTTTAACGAATACTGAGGTCAAGCCAGAACGACTCCCGCAGCAAACAGGATATTGGTCAGTAAGGCGCATTTGACCATGGTCGCCATCATCGGGCGCAATGCTGCGCCATCAGCAGATTGAAATACCTGTTTGCCGTGTTGAAACAGCAGCGGCAAGCTGAGAATAAATAACCAGCCAAACGGCGAATGAAGTTCCAAGAGTGCAAACAGGGTTAAACAGACTACGCTACCGGTTAACAGGAACAGGTGGTACTTGCGTCCCCAGTCTGGCCCCATGCGTACCGCTAACGTTAATTTTCCACAGGCTCGGTCGTTCTCGATATCTCTTAAGTTATTGATGTTAAGTACACCGACAGCCAATAGACCACATGCGGTTGCGGGTAGCATAATGATTGAATCAATTGAACCTGCCTGCAGATAATACGTGCCCGCAACACCTAGCCAGCCAAAGAACATCAGAACCGACAGATCGCCCAGCCCTCGGTAACCATAAGGTTTATTACCGACGGTATAGGCAATAGAGCCTGCAATCGCCATCAAACCTAATAACATAAAGCCAAACATGTCCTGCAAATTATTACAGGCAAGGAAGATTAGGCTCAGTCCGCTGGCTATCGTCAGTATAATATTCAGTACCATGGCATTACGCATTGCGCCTGGGGTAACTAAACCGGACTGGATCGCCCGTTGCGGGCCAAGGCGGGCATCATTATCTGTGCCCTTAACGGCATCACCATAGTCATTGGCCAGGTTTGATAATATTTGGAGTAAAAGTGCGGTGAGCAGGGCGAGGCCTGTGATTGATGCAGAAAAACGTCCTTGCCATCCTGCCACTGCACTGCCGCATACAATCGATGCGATGGCTAATGGCAAGGTTTTGGGCCTTGCTGCATCAAGCCAGATTGCGAGTGAAGATGATTTCATAATGTCGTTACTTAGGAAACTGTAGAGAGGGTATTATGGCGCAAACACAGATATGGGCAACTTTATCGGCATAATGTTTGTTTAAGAACAAAAAAACGGCGTCGAATGACACCGTTTTCTTCATTTTCAATCACTGCGCTGATGGTTCAGGCCTAGAGGATGAAGCGGCTTAAATCTTCGTCATCAACCAGCTCACCTAAACGGTCTGTAACATACGCTTCGTCGATAATGAACTTATCACCCGACCTTTCTGTCGCGTCGAAAGACAACTCTTCCATCAGGCGTTCCATGACGGTGTGCAGCCTGCGGGCACCAATGTTTTCTGTGCGCTCGTTAACTTGCCACGCGGCATCAGCAATTTTGTTGATGCCGTCTTCAGTAAAGTCGATATTGACAGATTCCGTTGCCATCAGCGCGATGTACTGCTCTGTCAGCGATGCATTGGGCTCTGTCAGGATACGTTTGAAGTCACCGCTGGTCAGGGCTTCAAGTTCAACCCGAATAGGCAGGCGACCTTGCAGTTCCGGGATCAGATCTGAAGGCTTTGCCATCTGGAACGCGCCGGAAGCGACAAACAGGATATGGTCAGTTTTCACCATCCCGTGCTTGGTCGATACCGTGCTGCCTTCAACTAAAGGTAGCAGATCACGCTGGACACCTTCGCGGGAAACGTCCGGGCCGGATGCCTCACCGCGCTTACAGATCTTGTCGATCTCATCGAGGAAGACAATACCGTTGTTCTCTACCGCGTAGATGGCATGTTCTTTCAGCTCTTCCTGATTAACCAGTTTTGCGGCTTCTTCTTCGGTTGCCGCCTTGATTGCGTCTTTGATTTTCATCGTACGCTTTTTGGTGGTATTACCGGCAAGATTCTGGAACATACCCTGCAGCTGGTTGGTCATGTCTTCCATGCCAGGAGGAGCCATGATCTCAACGCCCATCTGCGGTGCTGCGACATCGATTTCGATCTCTTTGTCGTCTAGCTTGCCTTCGCGCAACTTCTTGCGAAATGATTGGCGAGTCGCAGAACTATTGTCTGTTTCTTCATTTTTGCCCCAGGCATCACGTGCGGGAGGTAGCAGGATGTCAAGAATACGATCTTCAGCCAGCTCTTCAGCGCGGAAACGTACTTTTTCCATCGCCTGCTGATGAGTCATTTTAACCGCGACATCGGTCAGATCGCGAATAATGGTTTCGACTTCTTTACCGACATAACCGACTTCGGTGAACTTAGTCGCTTCCACTTTAATGAAAGGCGCATTGGCTAATTTCGCCAGACGGCGGGCAATTTCAGTTTTACCGACGCCTGTCGGGCCAATCATCAGAATATTTTTAGGGGTGACTTCAACACGCAGCTCTTCAGGAAGCTGCATGCGACGCCAGCGGTTGCGCAGTGCGATAGCAACGGCACGTTTGGCTTTGTCCTGACCGATAATGTGGCGATCAAGCTCATGAACAATTTCGCGTGGAGTCATTTCAGACATAGCGGCTTCCTTACTTAGTATCGAGCTCTTCAATGGTATGATTGTGGTTGGTGAAAACACAGATATCGCCAGCGATATTCAGTGCTTTCTCGGCAATTTCGCGGGCACCCAAATCGGTATTTTCCAGCAGGGCCGTTGCGGCCGCCTGGGCAAAATTACCCCCTGAGCCAATAGCAATCAGGTCGTTTTCTGGCTGAACCACATCACCATTACCGGTAATGATTAATGAGCTGGTTTCATCAGCGACTGCTAGCAGGGCCTCGAGTTTACGAAGCATGCGGTCGGTGCGCCAGTCTTTGGCCAGTTCCACCGCCGCCTTAAGAAGATGGCCCTGGTGCATTTCAAGCTTACGCTCAAAACGTTCGAATAGAGTGAAGGCATCAGCTGTGCCGCCAGCAAAGCCAGCCAGAACTTTGTTGTTGTATAAACGGCGTACTTTGCGCGCGTTACCTTTCATCACAGTGTTGCCCAGGGAAACCTGGCCATCACCGGCAATAACGACTTTACCGTTTCGACGTACAGATACGATTGTTGTCACGGTCTAACCTCTTTGGTTCTCTCCGGCGCAGCGCCGGTATCGATGTTATTACTATAGTTGGGATGAAAGAATAATTTTTCAAGCCAAAAGTGATAAACGATTTTGTCAATTGGAGGTCGCAAATAACAAAAAAGGATGCTCAGGCATCCTTTTGGTAAAGACATTAAGTCGCGCTTGGGGTGGTCAGGCTTATGCCTGATTGGCGATCACTCCCAAAACCAAATAGCGCATGGCTCAATCCCCGCACGGCGTAACATATTGCGATCGCTTTCGGCTTTGCGCTTTTGTGGATACGGGCCAAGAATGACGCGATACCAGTTGCCTTTTTCGCCCTGGGAAGTTTTTACCTGGCTCTCAAGTCCCTGAAAAGCAATCATCGCCTTGCGTTGTTCCGCCTGCTCTTTGCTGCGGTACGCCCCGCATTGCATCAGGTACGGGCGGCCCGGTTTCTCGGCTTGCTTTGATTCAACCTGGATTTCTTTATTTTCCAGCTCTTCAATATAATGCCATTTTTCCTCTGGTTTGGGGGGCAAAGCGGTCTCTTTGGCTTTAGTGATTGGTTTGGGCTTTGGTTTAACTGCCACAGGTTTTGTTGGCTCGGGGGCTGGTTTGGGAGCCGGTGAGCTAGATAGGAAATACAAGCCATAACCGAGAGCGCTGACAAGGAGCAGGGCAATGATGGCCCATTTAATTGGGAAGCCATTGGATGCTGGCGCTTTACGATTGGGGCGGGCTGGCTTTTTGGGCGAGCGTCCGCGTTTTACATAATCTTTAGTGGCCACAATGATGACAATATAACGGCAAAAATAATAAACCCTATGTTACAAACTTGGACGGTGGCTGACTAGTGTTTCTGTGACGTTCAAAGGGGGTAAACGTCGGTCCGTTGCTGATATTTGTGAGCTTATGCCAAAACTCATAAGCTCACGGTATATCTGGCTGGCACGTCATTAATGTGCTGGTGGGGCGGCACTTTCCCTTATTACAAGTTTGGCGTCCAGCAAACGAGAACCTGCCTGTACCTCTTTACCTTTTAATAGTTCCAGCAGCATTAACATCGACTGACGGCCGATTTCATAACGTGGCTGGGAAACGGTGGTAAGCGGTGGATCGCAGTATTCTGCAAATTGAATGTCATCGAATCCGACAATTGACAGGTCATGCGGTACACGTAATCCCAGGCGTTTTGCTTGCTGCATTGCCCCGATAGCCATGACATCACTGTGGCAAAACAGTGCTGTCGGAGGCTCTGGTAATGAAAGCAGGGCCGTGACTGCACGGGCACCAGCGGCAAATGAGAAGTCACCTTTGACGGTGTAGGCCGGGTTGAGTTCAATGCCTCCACGGCGGAGTGCTTGCTGATATCCCTGGGCTCGGAACTGGCATAGTGCCGCTTGATCCGGTCCGGATATTTGGGCAATACGCCTGTGGCCCATCTGAGTCAGATAGTTAACGGCCTCATACGCGGCGGTTAAATTATCGATATGAACGGTGGGTAACTCCAGCTCTGGTGCGTATTCGCACGCCATCACCAAAGGCGGTAGATTTTTCTGCTCGGGTTTACTGACATCGAAGGGCAAATCGGAACCGAGCAATAGCATGCCGTCCGCTTGTTTGGTAAACACGAGGTTGACAAAGGAATTTTCGCGGACCTTTTGCTGACCACTGTCGCCAAGCAAAACCAGGTAGCCATGTTCCATCGCGGCTTCTTCAATACCGCGAATGATTTCTGTGAAGTAGGGATCACAGATATCAGGGACAATAGTAACAATGGTTTTTGATTCGTTGCGGCGAAGATTCCGAGCTAGTGAATTGGGTGAATAGCCAGCTTCCATAACGGCTTGTTCGACTTTTTTCCGGGTCGAGGCCGAGACTTTTTCCGGGTTCATCAGGGCACGGGAAACCGTGGCTGTTGAGACACCGGCAAGCTGGGCAACATCCTTCATTGTCGCCATAATTGCAGTTCCTCTCTATTATTTCTCTCATAATATTGCCGGAGGACCCTAGCCAAATAGAGCTGATACCTATGCCGACAAGGCTGTTATTGTAGGCTCTAAGAGTGCGATTAAACATGCTCTCAATAGCATAAATTACATTAATAATGTGATCTGTATCGCATTGTTTGTTTTAAGTTAAATCCTGTGGCTCGACATCAATTGACCAGCGAACCTTCTTGGCAAGAGGCAGTAATTGAATCGCGGGTTTGGCAATGGCTAACATGCGTTGCAGGGTTTTCCGATCAGGGGCTTGCAGTAATAACTGCCAGCGATAACGGCCAGCGCGGCGTGCCAGAGGTGCGGGATTTGGCCCCATGACATAGCTTTTATGGTGTTCATCGGCTTGATTAAATAGCGGGTTTGATTCGAAAATACTGCGAACTTGCTGTAAAAATTGGACATTATGGTCACTATTGTTGGCCTCTGAGCGAAACAGCGCCAAATGAGTATAAGGTGGCAGCAAAGCTTGCTTGCGTTCAAGCAGCGCGTTATCGGCAAAATGATCATACCCTTTGTGCAATAAAGCTTGTAATAAGCCATGCTCCGGGTGGTGCGTTTGCAGCAGAACTTCACCAGGTTTACTGGCGCGTCCGGCACGGCCTGCAACCTGAATAAACAGCTGGGCAAGTCGTTCCGATGCCCGGAAGTCATTACTGAACAGCGCGCTGTCGACATCAATCAAAGCCACTAAGGTAACATTGGGAAAATGGTGACCCTTGGCCAGCATTTGAGTGCCGATCAGGATCTGGTACTCATTATTTTTGATGGCCTCGAGGTAATTTTCCAGCGCCCCTTTACGGCGGGTACTGTCGCGATCGATACGCACGGTTTTGTATTCAGGGAACAATGTCGCTAGCTGTTGTTCCAGCTGCTCGGTTCCGACACCGACCGCATGAAGCTGGGTCGAGCCACAGCTCTCGCATTGATGCATGATCGGACGTTGGGTGGCACAGTGATGGCACCGTAACTGCCCCGACTGCTGATGCAGGGTGTAGTAGGCATCACAACGGTCACATTCAGCCAGCCAGCCACATTCATGGCAGATCATCGCCGGCGAATAACCGCGCCGATTGAGAAACAGGATGACCTGATTACCCGCGGTCAAATGCTTGCGCATTTGCGCCACTAAAGGGGCGGAGAGTCCGGCTTCCAAATACAATCCCTTGACATCTAAGACGCCGTGCCGGGCCACTTGTGCATTGCCTGCCCGCCGAGTTAACTGCAGGTGGTGGTATTTACCGGTTTTGGCGTTATGCAAGCTTTCCAGCGCTGGCGTGGCCGATCCCAATACGATGGGTATGTTTTCTTTATTGGCCCGCATGACGGCCAGATCACGGGCATGATAACGCAAGCTGTCTTGCTGCTTATACGAGGCATCATGCTCTTCATCAACAATGATGATGCCGAGGTTCTTAAATGGTGTGAATAAGGCTGAGCGGGTACCGATAATGATCCCCGCCTGGTTATCGCGCCCCGCCAGCCAGGAAGAGAGGCGCTCGGTATCATTCAGGCCTGAATGCACGGTTTCCAGCGGAACATTAAATCGGCGGCGAAAACGGTTTATGGTTTGCGGGGTCAGGCCGATTTCAGGCACCAGGATCAGTGCCTGCTTTCCAGCGGCTAATACCGGCTCTAACAGATTGAGGTAGACCTCAGTTTTGCCTGAGCCGGTGACGCCTTCCAGTAAATAACAGGCAAAATCGGGATTCGCATTGATGGTTGCGATGGCCAGGGCCTGCTCTTCATGCAAGCGGGGTTTTTCTTCGGTCAGGGCAAAATCTTTGTGCCAGTCGTTCAGGCGCGGTTTTTCCTGTTGCTCAGCAATCCAGCCCTTTTCCGCCAAGGTTTTCAGGGTTGCAGAGCTGATTTCTTCGGCCAGTAAGGCTTCATGGCTGGCGTTGCCGTGGCGCAAAATATTCAGCACTTGTACCTGTCGTGGCGCGCGCTTGAGGGCCGTTAGCGGTTGATCCCGGCCTGCTTCAGTTAGCGTCCAGTATTTCAGGGTGGCAGGAGAGGCACTCCGTCCTTTGCGCAGTAACGCTGGCATGGCGTTTGCTAGGGTATCTCCCAATGGATACTGGTAATAACTGCTGGCCCAGGATAGCAGGCTGAACAGCGGTGGTTGCCACAGTGGTGCGGTATCGATCACCGCGTTAAGAGGCTTTAACTGGTTAAGCGGGAAATCAGAGTGATCTGTCAGGGCGATGACCAGTCCAACCAGCTGCTGCCGCCCGAATGGAACGCGTACCCGACCACCCACGACAGGGGATGTGCCGGGTTTGACCAGGTAATCAAAGGCTTTATCCAATGGAACAGGAAGGGCCACTTTGGCAATCTTGGGTGTCATAACTAACCGCTGAAAAAGCTGTAACTATCCCGCTCGAGAGAGCTGAACGGCTGCAGGATCTATAATGAAGGAAGACTTTTATTTTATGAGGGAAGTGTACCTTGCCCGGCGCTTTATCCCAAACGGATAAATATGACGGGGTTATTGTCAGTGACTGGTCGATCCCCCACCACTTCAAAATGCAGAGTTCATCCATCTTGAAGTCATTTGGGTATAAATCTAGCCATAGCAAGCAGGCGACGAATAATGTGATGAAAAAAGTAGCGAGTTGGTTGATCTGGGCTGCGTGATTGATTACTATACGCCGCCTAATTTGTCGCATTTGCGGCATACTGTATTTAACGACGTGTGGTGCCCGGCTTTGGATCGGGAGAGCGACACGGCCTTAGCTTGAGGTTATCCCATGAAACAAGGTATCCACCCAGATTACTCAGCAGTGAACGCTCGTTGTTCTTGCGGCAACAATTTCGTATTCCAGTCAACTATGCGTAAAGACGTTAACCTTGATGTGTGTGACAAATGTCACCCATTCTACACCGGTAAGCAGCGTGAAGTTAGCTCTGGTGGTCGTGTTGACAAGTTCAACAAGCGTTTCGGTGCTCTTTCTGCTAAATAATTTTAGCCAGATGAATTCCGAGAAAAGGGATGCTTATGCATCCCTTTTTGTCATTTTGCCTTCGCGTTTTCTACCGTTTTATTAAGCCGTTCTGGCTGTTTTATCTATCTCCCTCTTCCTGTGTAGCACATTTTCTACCCGTTTTTCTGCCGAAGTATCATATATGAGCATGCAATTGGCTTGACCTGTTGTACTGAACTAGGATTTTCTATCACGATAGAATATGATCTGCCTCTCAAGATCGAACTGAACATCATTTTCATTTAGGATCAAGCTCTCCTTTTTACCTAGGACCCAGAACACTATGTCTGAAGATTTTCGCCAACAAGCACTTGATTATCATGCTTACCCAGTACCAGGAAAAATCGCAGTAGCACTTACTAAGCCGGCTGATACGGTTGAAGATCTGGCGCTGGCGTATAGCCCGGGTGTCGCGGAGCCTGTTCGAGAGATCGCCCAAAATGCAGAGAATGTGTATAAATACACGGGTAAAGGCAACATGGTTGCGGTGATTACGAACGGTACGGCAATTCTGGGGTTAGGTAACCTTGGTCCTCTGGCATCCAAGCCGGTAATGGAAGGTAAATCGCTACTGTTTAAGCGTTTTGCGGGGCTGGATTCTATTGATATTGAAGTGAAGCACCGCACTATCGATGAGTTTGTTGATACGGTGGCCAACATCGCAGATACCTTCGGTGGTATCAACCTGGAAGACATCAAAGCACCCGACTGTTTTGAAATCGAAAAACGTCTGATTGAACGCTGTAGTGTCCCTGTTTTCCACGATGATCAGCATGGTACCGCGATTGTAACAGCCGCTGGGATGCTGAATGCCCTTGAGCTGCAAGGCAAAGAGATTAGTGAATCTGTTATCGTCTGTTTAGGTGCCGGGGCGGCGGCGGTGGCATGTATGGAACTGCTGATTAAGTCAGGTGCCCTGCGCGAGAAGATCTACATGCTTGACCGCAAAGGGGTCATTCATACACGCCGTGACGACATTAACGAATATAAGCAGCTGTTTGCGAATAATACCGATAAACGTACGCTGGAAGATGTTATCGAAGGCGCTGATATCTTTGTCGGGGTATCGGGTCCGAATCTATTTGAACCTGAAGCACTTAAATTGATGGCTGATAAGCCCATTGTTTTTGCTTGTTCCAATCCGGATCCGGAAATCAAGCCAGAGCTGGCACATGCGGTACGTGATGATCTGATCATGGGGACTGGCCGCTCTGATTATCCTAACCAGGTCAATAATGTTATCTGCTTTCCATTCATTTTCCGCGGTGCGCTGGATGTACGCGCGAGCAAGATCAATGACGAAATGAAACTGGCCGCGGTTAAAGCTATTCGTGAACTGACCAAAGAGCCGGTTCCTGCGGAAGTACTAAAAGCCGCGGGCGTCGACAAACTGGAATTTGGCATGGAGTACATTATTCCTAAACCAATGGATCCACGTCTACTTCCTCGTGTGGCCAAAGCTGTCGCCCAGGCGGCGATTGATTCGGGTGTCGCCCAGATTGAGATGCCTGTTGGCTACATGGAAGACAAATAAAAGTGCTCTTGAAATAGAGCGGCAAACTGAATACCGACAGATAGCTTTATGCCGATAACAAAAAACCAGCCGATTGGCTGGTTTTTTTATATCCGTCTATCATCTGTAAAGAGAGATAGCAGGTGGCTTACGAGCGCGTACCGGTTCAATTATTCATTGATGTCTTCGTATTTGATCCCCATTTCGTCCATCAGGGCTTTGGCTTCTGCTGGCAGATCATCTGGGCAATCTTTACGGATGTCGTCATCGGTTGGTAACGGCTGACCAGTATAAGCGTGCAGGAATGCTTCGCACAGCAGTTCGCTGTTCGTTGCGTGACGCAGGTTATTTACCTGACGGCGAGTACGCTCATCCGTCAGTATTTTTAAAACCTTTAATGGAATCGAAACAGTAATTTTCTTAACTTGCTCATTTTTTTTACCGTGTTCCGCGTATGGGCTGATGTATTCGCCATTCCACTCTGCCATGTTCTACCTTCTCAGCGATGTTGGGATCAAATAAATATATCTCCGAATTTTAGCGGGATTTACTGCCATAAGGAAAGACATATAGACGTCTAGAGGTGTTGACGGCTCAATTGAATGTGGTTAATGTGATTGCTGCAATTTTATTCGGGAACAGGGCTTAGCCCGAGACAAGGAAGGTTATTATGAGTGACAAGCAGTTTGCCACCATCGCGGTACGTGCCGGTATTGAATCGGACAGCCAGCACAATGCCGTCGTTCCACCGATTTATCTGACCTCCACCTATAGCTTTCCAGGGCTCGGTGAGCTTCCCCAGTACGATTACTCCCGCTCGGGTAACCCGACCCGTAATATGTTAGCCGATGCCTTGTCAGAACTGGAAGGCGGTGCCGGAGGCGTGGTCACCAGTTGCGGTACCGCAGCCATTAACTTATTGGTTTCTGCGCTATTAGGCCCGGAAGATTTAATTGTTGCCCCGCATGACTGCTACGGCGGAACCTACCGTTTGTTTAATACCCGTGCCAATAAAGGTGATTTCAACGTTGCGTTTGTCGACCAGTCCGATCCGTCCGCACTTGCCGCGGCACTGGCGAAAAAACCCAAAATTGTCTGGGTTGAAACCCCGTCAAACCCGCTGTTACGCGTGCTTGATGTTGAAGCCTTGTGCCAGCAAGCAGCACAGGTTGGTGCGCAGGTTGCGGTTGATAACACCTTTCTATCACCGGTCTTGCAGCAACCGATAAAATTGGGGGCTGATTTTGTGGTGCACTCCACCACGAAGTATATCAATGGTCATTCTGATGTCGTGGGGGGGATCCTGATTGCCAAAGATCCGGAGCAAGCCGAGAATATTGCCTGGTGGGCGAACTGCATTGGGGCAACAGGCGCGCCGTTTGATGCGTATTTAACCCTGCGGGGTTTAAGAACCTTAGTGCCCCGGATGAGGATGCATGAAGAAAATGCAGCCCAGGTGCTGGCATATCTGCAAACTCAGGCGTTGGTCGGGCAGATTTATCACCCGGCGCTACCGGATCACCCGGGTCATGATATTGCCGTTAACCAGCAGCAGGGTTTTGGCTCCATGCTCAGTTTTGAACTGGCAGGCAGCCAGCGTCAGCTGGAAGTATTTGTTGCGGCTCTTAACTGTTTTTCGCTGGCAGAATCTCTTGGGGGCACGGAAAGCCTGATTGCTCACCCTGCCAGTATGACTCACCGTGCGATGACCGATGAAGCACAGGCCGAAGCCGGTATTAAGCCGTCACTGTTACGCCTGTCGGTTGGCCTGGAAGATCCTCGCGACCTTATCGTGGATCTTGAGCAGGCATTTAAGCAGGCTGCGGAGGTTGGAGCATGATGACACAGCCAGCCCATCGCCAGCTCCATAAATTTGGCGGCAGTAGCCTAGCCGACCCTGATTGCTATCGGCGGGTCGCCGCGATCCTGCGGGAGTATTCTGATGTTGAAGATCTGATTGTGGTCTCAGCGGCCGGAAAAACAACGAATAAGCTGATTGAGTGGATTGAACGACTTGGCAAAGACGGGCGTCAGGCCCATGAGACGCTGCAAAGCTTGCGCCAGTATCAGCAAGGGCTAATCGAAGCGCTGGTGACCGGCTCTGTTGCCGATGAACTATTAACCCAGCTGCATCTAGATCTGAGTAAACTGGCTAAGCTGAATGAGCAGGATATTACTGAACCGGTATACGCGGCGATTTTAGGCCATGGTGAACTGTGGTCTGCCCGATTGCTGGCTGCTTTACTTAATCGCCAAGAGATGCGCGCGACTTACCTTGATTCGCGAAGCTTTCTTCGCGCAGAGCGGATGGCTCAACCGGAAGTGGATCGCGCTCAATCCTGGCCGTTGCTAAAAGAACAGCTGGCCCAGCACAGTTTGCATCGCATTGTGATCACCGGCTTCATGGCGCGTAATCAGCAGGAAGAAACGGTGTTGCTAGGGCGTAATGGTTCTGACTATTCTGCCACTGTGATTGGTGCCTTGGCGGAGGTGTCGCGAGTGACTATCTGGAGTGATGTGGCTGGCGTATACAGCGCGGATCCGCGCAAAGTCGGTGACGCCTGCTTGTTGCCTCTGCTGCGCCTGGATGAAGCCAATGAACTGGCCCGTCTGGCGGCTCCCGTGCTGCATAGCCGAACCTTACAGCCCGTTGCACAGAGTGCGATTGGTTTAACCTTGCGCAGCAGCCATCAGCCGGAATCCGGCTCGACCCGGGTCGAGCGTATATTGGCTTCCGGGCGTGGTGCTAAAATTGTCACCTCATTAGATGAGATATGCCTGATTGAAGTAGAGATACCGCGTTCACACGATCTTGAACCCGTAAAGGCCGAGCTGGATCGTATTTTGCAGCGTGCGCAGCTGTTACCGCTGGCACAGAGTACTGAAGCCGATCAGGGACGTATTTTGCTGGCATACACCAGCGAGGTGGTGAATGGCGTACTGGCACTGCTGCAAGACAGTGGGATTGCTGCCGAGCTGAGGTTACGCGAAGGCTTCTCAATGGTTGCCGCGGTAGGGGCGGGTGTGGTGAATAACCCCGTGCATTGCCACGGCTTCTATCAGCAGCTGAAAAGGCTGCCGGTGGAGTTTATGGAAGAAGCGGAATCAGGCTTGAGCCTGGTCGCGGTGCTGCGTAAGGTCGATACTGAAAACTTGATTGTCGGTCTTCATCAGAGCCTGTTTCAGGCTCAGAAACGTATTGGCCTGGTGTTGTGCGGTAAAGGCAATATAGGTAGCCGCTGGCTTGAGCTGTTTGATGCTGAGAAAGAACAGCTTGAGAAGCGCCACGGTATGAGTTTTACCTTAATCGGTGTTGCCGACAGTTGCCGTCACTGGGTTGATTTTCAGGGCATTGAACCGACTCGTGCCCTCGGCGCGTTTGAGGATGAAGCCGTGGAGTACGCCGACGGGGAGCTGCTCGCGGCCTTAGCCTCTAATCCTTATGATGATGTGGTGGTACTGGATGTGACGGCCAGTGCGGAGCTGGCGGCGAAATACCCCAGCATGGCTGAAAATGGCTTGCATCTGATTTCAGCGAATAAAGTCGCGGGTTCAGCCTCGAGCGATGATTATCATGCGGTGCAGGATGCCTTTGCCAAAACCAGCCGCCACTGGTTATATAATGCCACCGTCGGTGCGGGCCTGCCCGTGAATCACACGGTACGGGACTTACGTGAAAGTGGTGATGAAATTATTGCGGTATCGGGGATCTTTTCCGGAACGTTATCCTGGTTGTTCCAGCAGTTCGATGGCTCGCAGCCTTTTTCTCAGCTGCTAGAGCAGGCGTGGCAGCAAGGGCTGACCGAACCGGATCCACGGCATGATCTCGATGGCAGCGACGTGATGCGCAAACTGGTGATCCTGGCCCGTGAATCAGGGCTGGCGTTAGAGCCAGAGCAAGTGAAGGTGGGCTCGTTAGTGCCTGTAGAACTGGCAGATCTGACGCTTGACGGATTCTTTGAGCAGATCAGCCTGCTTGACGAGCTGTTGTTCGAGCGTCTGAACAAAGCCCTGAAAGAAGATAAAGTGCTGCGTTATGTTGCGCGTCTGGATAAGCATGGCAAAGCGCATGTGGGGGTTGAAGCGTTGCCGGCAGAGCATGCCCTGGCCAACTTACTGCCTTGCGACAATATTTTTGCCATTGAAAGCCGCTGGTATCGTGATAATCCGTTGGTGATCCGCGGGCCCGGAGCCGGCCGTGATGTCACCGCCGGCGCATTGCTGTCTGATATCAACCGTCTGGCCGCGATGCTATAGAGTATGCCAAATGGCAACCAATCTAGTTTGATATATCACGGTATGAAGTAAAGCTGGAATTAATCACCTAACAGCCATGAATAGCCCGCCTGTAGCGGGCTTTTGTGTTTAAGTTATGTTGAAGTTTATGAATGTGAAGTTGAAAAAAATTCATGATCACCTTGTTGACATTAATTTGGTTACAAGACATTCTGTAGACATATAGACGTCTAAATGGTTGTTTCTCAGACGTCACATTTGTTGCTGAATAGGCCGAGGGCTGGCCAGAATAGGAAGGGATTGACTATGGGGTATTCTCACGCAAGCCACTTAGATTCTTTAAATCAAAACATTGCAGATCTTAATGGTGACATTAATGTTTCTTTTGAATTTTTTCCGCCAAGCAGTGAGAAAATGGAAGAAACCCTATGGAATTCTATTCACCGTCTGAAAACGCTGAAGCCAAAATTTGTCTCAGTGACTTATGGTGCCAACTCGGGCGAACGGGATCGTACTCACAGCATTATTAAAGAGATTAAAGATCAAACCGGACTGGTAGCGGCCCCTCACCTGACGTGTATTGATGCCTCCCGCGATGAGCTGCGTACCATTGCCCGTGATTACTGGAACAATGGGATCCGCGACATCGTGGCATTACGCGGTGACTTACCACAACAAGGCGTAAGGCCTGATATGTATGCCGCAGAACTGGTTGAGTTGCTACGTAAGGAGGCCGATTTTGATATCTCGGTGGCCGCCTATCCGGAAGTGCATCCAGAAGCGAAAAGTGCTCAGGCCGACTTGATCAACCTTAAGCGCAAAGTCGATGCGGGGGCGAGCCGTGCTATCACCCAGTTCTTTTTTGACGTAGAAAGTTATCTGCGCTTTCGCGACCGTTGTGCTGCCGCTGGCATTGATGTCGAAATTGTGCCGGGTATCCTGCCGGTATCCAACATGACGCAAGCCAAGCGATTTGCACTGGCGAACAACGTTAAAATTCCAGGCTGGTTAGAGAAGCAATATCAGGGGCTGGATGACGATCTGCTTAGCCGCCAGATGGTCGGTGCCAGCAATGCGATCGATATGGTGCGCATTCTGAGCCGCGAAGGGGTAAAAGACTTTCATTTCTATACCCTTAACCGGGCTGAACTGACTTACGCTATTTGTCATACCTTGGGCGTAAAGCCGGGTGTCGAGGCTTAATACCAATGGGATGAAACGGATACCGTGTTATTGATGCCAATAAAAAAGCCGCTCAGAGCGGCTTTTTTAGTCGGTATAGCGAAATAACGACATTCCGTTATTTGGTGATCGCAATCTTGCTTGCTTCGCTATCCAGATCTTTCAGCTCAGCCAGAACTTCTTCTGCCCAGTAAATCCACGCCTGGCGATTATGCATGCCGCGGCGTAGGGTCAGGCGGTCAAGACGAGACTGGCGATCCATTTCTTTGTAATTAGCAAAGTGGACTTTTTCCAGCTCCTCATAGTTGTTCATTAGCGAGTGAGACTCTTCAATGAGTGCCTCGAGCTGTTGTTGCATTGGCTCTGAATTATGAACACCGCAAACCAGTAGCTTGGCCGAGAACTCATCGCGGATCGTCGGATTGCGAGCGGGCTCCTGGAACCATTCAAACAGTGCCTGACGGCCTAGATCGGTAATCGAGTAGACCTTACGGTCCGGTTTACCTTCTTGTGGTTGAAGCTGACAGGTTACCTGGTTATTGCCGGCCATTTTATTCAGTTCGCGATACACCTGTTGGTGGCTCGCTTTCCAGAAATAACCGATGCTGTGTGAAAATTCTTTGGTGATATCGTAACCGGTTGCGTCGCGATTGCTTAGCACGGTTAAAATTACGTGTGGTAGTGACATCTCTTCTATCCGATAAAATACTGCAAAGAAAAAAATACAATCAAACGGACGTTACCCTTCGCTCTTTGGCGTTTGTTATAATCGTCATGTTGCACTGCCTGATCGAGATCACATAGGATATCATCAATATGCTCAATACTGATACCTGACAGGATAAATAATTTATTCACTTAGGCTGTCAATTGCTTGTCTTGTGACATTTATCCAGACAATAACTCCAGATTGGCAGTGCAAGAGGTTTTGCATCACCTGTTTTCACAAGGTTCACCATTTACTCTAGTGCAAGACATTGATGGACGTTTGTCTCAATTTTGAGTCAGAATAAAATAAGTGCTGGGCGATTTGATCATGGTGATAAACAGGGATGCGGCGGATCGGTAGGATAAAATAAAGGCCACACGAAGTGGCCTTATTCGGTTTTCTCAGGTGCGGCGGATTAACCCGTGTTTCGCATCCCCGTTGCGATACCCGCGATACTGACCATCAGTGCCTCTTCCAGTATTGGTGAAATTTCTTCTTGCTGGCGAGTCCGGTATAGCAATTCAGCCTGCAGCATATTGAGAGGCTCAACATAGATGTTACGTAAGCGGATGGCCTCGGCACCCCACGGGTCCTGCTCCATCAGGTGCGCGTTGTTTTCAACATTCAGCACCGCTTTAATATCTTGTTGTAACTGATCGCGCAGTTGCTGCCCCAGAGGCCACAATGACTTATCTGTCAGGCGCTGATCATAGTATTGTGCAATGCCGACATTGGTTTTGGTGTACACCATCTCCAGCATGCCCAGGCGGGTCGAGAAGAATGGCCATTCCCGGCACATATCTTCGAGTAGCTGGGCATGGCCCTTGTCGATTGAATACTGGATTGCCTCACCGGCACCTAGCCAGGCAGGTAGCAGTAAGCGATTCTGGCTCCAGGCAAAAATCCAAGGGATCGCACGTAAACTTTCGACCCCGCCGTTCGGGTTACGCTTCGCCGGACGAGAGCCTAAGGGCAGTTTGCCCAGTTCTAACTCTGGCGTAGCGGCGCGGAAATAAGGCACGAACTGCTCATTGCCACGCACTACGTTGCGGTACGCTTCGCAGGAAACTTCAGACAGCACGTCCATCAGATCGCGCCAGTCTTGTTTTGGTGCGGGTGGCGGTAGCAGGTTTGCTTCAAGAATGGCACTGGCGTAGAGGCTTAGGCTGTTTACAGCAACCTCGGGCAGGCCCAGCTTAAAGCGGATCATTTCCCCTTGCTCGGTAACACGCAAGCCGCCTTTCAGGCTACGAGGAGGCTGAGAGAGCAGTGCAGCATGTGCCGGAGCACCGCCACGACCGATAGAGCCGCCGCGGCCATGGAACAGAGTCAGTTCAACCCCCGCGTCTTCGCAGACATCAACCAGCTCTTCCATTGCGCGGTACTGTGCCCAGCCAGCGGCCATCACCCCGGCATCTTTCGCCGAGTCGGAATAGCCGATCATCACCATTTGATGGTTCTGAATGAAGCCACGGTACCAGTCGATGCTCATCAATTGCTTGATGACTGCCGCGCCATTGTTTAAATCTTCCAGTGTTTCGAACAGCGGGCAGACATCCATGCGGAACGGGCAGCCCGCTTCCTTAAGCAGCAGATGCACCGCTAATACATCAGAGGCAGTACGTGCCATTGATATCACATAGGCACCCAGCGCTTCGCGGGGTTGTTCGGCAACGGCGTTGCAGGTATCGATGACTTCCTGTACATCAGCTGAGGGCTGCCAGTCTCGCGGTAACAGCGGACGTTTTGACGCCAGCTCACGGATCAGGAAAGCCACTTTATCTTGCTCGCTCCACTGATCGTAATCGCCGATCCCCAGATAGCGGGTCAGCTCTGAAATAACATCAGAATGACGGGTGCTTTCCTGGCGGATATCAAGGCGGACCAGATGAATGCCGAAGCACTTAATACGGCGCAGAACGTCAAGTAGCAGGCCGTCTGCAATAATACCCATGCCGCATGCGTGCAGGGACTGGTAACAAGCGTGCAGAGGCTCCCACAGCTGATCGACGTGAGTGATCGTTTCAAGATTAGGCGCGTTATGGCCCTGAATTTTGGCATCCAGTACGTCGCGGGTATTGGTCAGCTTGGTGCGTAACTCTTTTAGGATGGCACGGTAGGGTTCATGCTCATCGCCAGCTAGCTCGCGGACCTGATCATTGCATTTGACCATCGACAGTTCGCTAACCAGCTCCTGGATATCACCCAGGTACAGATCGGCAGCTTTCCAGCGGGACAGCAACAGCACTTCTCGGGTGACTTCTGAGGTCACGAACGGGTTGCCGTCACGGTCTCCTCCCATCCATGAGGTAAATTTAACGGGCGAGGCATCAAGAGGCAGGCCTTCACCCAGATGGTGAACCAATTTCTCGTCGAACTGACGCAGGAACTCAGGCACCGCTTGCCATAGCGAGTTTTCTACCACCGCATAACCCCATTTGGCCTCATCGAGCGGCGTCGGGCGCTGTTTGCGGATGACGTCAGAGTGCCATGCCTGGGCAATCAGCTGCTCTAGACGTTGCTCAACGCGCTGGCGTTCACTGTGAGAAAGTTCGCTCAGTTCAAGGTTCGACAGGCACTTATTGATCTGCACCAGCTTGTGGATCATGGTGCGACGGGCAATCTCTGTCGGGTGAGCGGTCAGTACCAGCTCAATGTTCAGATCACGTACCGCCTGAATAGAGTCAAACTGACTGACGCTATTGGCGTTGAGCTTACCAAACAGTGAATCGATAGAATCCGGACTGCAAATGTGTTCTTCACAGTGGCGGGAGATCGTATGGTACTGTTCGGCGATATTGGTCAGGTTAAGAAACTGACTGAAGGCACGAGCAACAGGAAGAAGCTGATCATCAGGGAGGTTTTGTAATTCATCGATCAGTTTGGCGCGATCGTCGTCATTACCCGCCCGAGCCGATTTAGACAGCTTACGTATGGTTTCCACTTTCTCAAACAGTGGCTCACCATGCGCATCCTTAATGGTATTACCCAGCATGTGGCCGAGCATACTTACGTTACTTCTTAACGCGCTGTATTTTTCCTTCATATCGTATCCATCTCGTAATTTTGTTACATCCAATCTGCAACGGTCTTGTGACAATCTATCCGCGATCCCACTTTCAGGTCAACTGTGATTACATTTGCGGGCGATAAATCGAGTCTACCTTGATTTTGGTCATAATCTGCCTTTAGTCCTGAAAGTTTATTTCGTCAACATATGTCATGTGGCACATATTTTGTGTGATTACACTGCCAATAGACGGAAAAACAGCCGGATCATGTACGCCATTTGGCAGTATTGCCACAGGAAAGACTGTTGATGACTTATGACCGCATTTGTTCCCGTCGCATGGCTTTGTTTCGAACCGTATTGGCAGAACAGGGGGCAGATTTGTAAATGCGATCTTTATAAGCATAGCTAAAGCCTGAAATGACCATTTTTTCTGTTTCTGCTGTTGACAGGTTAAGGATTAGTCGGTAAAAATATAAATGCAAGCAAGGTGAATAAGTATTTAATTGTATTTTCTTGCGCAGATTAATAATATTGCAACCGGGCTCTTAAGCCAGAAGTGGGAAAAATTTAACATGAACCAAGCGAAGATCAACAATCAGAACTCCCTCCGACGACGCTAAGTCTGATTCGCTTGGTGCCTCTCGTGCACCCCATCACTCGCTGTGTCAACAGCACTGTTTCAAAACCTAATGCTTTACAAAAAACCAAAGCACATAAAACGGAATCTCTTATGTTGAACACCTTCATTATCGGTGCCAGCGGCTATACCGGCGCGGAGCTGGCAAAAATGGTGCACGTACATCCCCACCTTCAACTGGCTGGCCTGTTTGTCTCAGCCAATAGCCTGGATGCCAATAAGCCCATCAGCGAGCTGCATGGCCAGCTCAAGGGTATCGTGGATTTGCCGCTGCAGCCTTTATCCGAACCCGCTGCGGTTGCCGAGCAGGCGGACATTGTTTTACTGGCAACGGCCCATGAAGTGAGCCATGACCTGGCCCCGGTTTTTCTGGCCGCAGGTTGTCAGGTGTTTGATTTGTCAGGTGCATTCAGGGTGAAGAATGATGAGTTCTATACTCAGTATTACGGTTTTGTCCACCAGCACTCTCAATGGCTGGAGCAGGCCGTTTACGGCTTAGCCGAATGGAACAGCAAGGCGATTAAACATGCCCAGTTAATTGCGGTGCCCGGCTGTTATCCAACCGCTTCTCAGTTGGCGCTTAAACCCCTTATTGAAGCTGGCCTACTCGATAAAAATCAATGGCCTGTTATCAACGCGGTGAGCGGGGTGTCGGGCGCAGGGCGCAAAGCATCAATGATCAATAGTTTTTGTGAGGTGAGTTTGCAGGCTTATGGCCTGTTCAGTCACCGGCATCAGCCGGAAATTGCCTGCCATCTCGGCAGTGAGGTGATTTTTACCCCTCATTTAGGCAGCTTCAAGCGCGGTATTCTGGCGACGATTACGGCAAAGCTAGCTGCGGGTGTCGAGGCTGAGCAGGTCGCGCAGGCAATGGCGATGGCCTATCCGGGGATTGCCGGTGGCCATGCTGTCAGATTGCTGGGTGAGCAAACGGCCAGTATTCAGAATGTTGTGAATACCTGTTTCTGCGACATTGGCTGGAAAGTACAGGATCAGCACATTATTTTAACATCTGCGATTGATAACTTATTGAAAGGCGCCTCCAGTCAGGCCGTTCAATGCATAAATATTCGCAATGACTTTCCGCAATTAACTGCGTTGGTATAGGAGCCGTCACCATGAGTCAGATCCCTTTGGTTATTAAATTAGGCGGTGCAGCACTGTCGTGTGATGAAACGCTGGAAAAGCTGTTCAATGCCATTCATCACTATCAGGAAAGTGCCCAGCGCCCATTACTGATCGTACATGGCGGCGGTTATCTGGTTGATGATTTAATGAAAAAATTACAACTGGAAACCGTCAAGAAAGAAGGACTCCGGGTGACGCCCAAAGAGCTGATCCCATTTATTGCCGGCGCATTGGCGGGAACCGCGAACAAAATACTGCAAGGGCAAGCGATTAAATCCGGTGTTTCGGCAGTGGGTTTGAGCCTGGCTGATGGCGGGCTGTGTCAGGTCACCGAGCTGGACCCGGATCTGGGTTCGGTGGGTAAAGCCGCGCCGGGCAACTGCGCGCTGGTAAGACAAATCATGGCGTCGGGCTATCTGCCTATCGTCAGTTCAATTGGCCTTGATGCCAACGGTGATCTGATGAATGTGAACGCCGATCAGGCGGCAGTTGCAGTCGCCGCTGCTCTTGATGCGGAATTGGTACTGCTGTCGGATGTCAGCGGCGTATTGGATGGCAAGGGACACCTGATCCCGAGCCTGACTGAACAGCAAGCCGAAGCCTTGATCACCCAAGCCGTGATCACTGACGGCATGATCGTAAAAGTACGTGCTGCTTTTGAAGCAGCAAAAGCCTTAGGTCGTCCGATTGAAGTGGCAACCTGGCGTTATCCCGACAGGCTGGCAGCGTTATTTGATGGCCAGAGTATCGGTACTAAATTTTCAGTTTAACGCCAGCGTTAACTGTCAATGACAACAGCACAGTCGAAACGTGGTTTTAACGCAAACAGTTTTAGAACAATTTATTTCAGAACATTTTAAAGCAGCCTGAACGGGATGACCGTCGAACGGGCATGAGGAGAGCATCATGAGTAAGGTAACTAAAGTCGTATTAGCCTATTCCGGCGGTCTGGATACATCAGCAATCATTCCATGGCTGAAAGAGAACTATGACTGTGAAGTTGTCGCGTTTGTTGCCGATGTCGGCCAGGGATCCGCTGAGCTTGAAGGCATCGAAGAGAAAGCTATCGCATCAGGTGCATCATCTTGTTATATCGCCGATCTGAAAGAAGAGATGGTGGCAGACTATATCTACCCAAGCCTGAAAACCGGTGCGATTTATGAGGGGAAATACCTGCTGGGTACATCCATGGCGCGTCCAATTATCGCCAAAGCGCAGGTCGAGTGTGCCTTGAAAGTGGGGGCTGATGCGCTGTGCCATGGCTGTACCGGTAAAGGCAACGACCAGGTTCGTTTTGAAGGAGCCTTCGCTGCTCTGGCTCCGCATCTTACAGTTATTGCACCTTGGCGTGAATGGGATCTGCGTAGCCGTGAAGCCCTGCTGGATTATCTGGCAGAGCGTGATATCCCTTGCACTTCAACATTGGAAAAGATCTATTCGCGTGATGCCAATGCATGGCACATCTCTACCGAAGGCGGCGTGCTGGAAGATACGTGGAACCAGCCTAATGAACTATGCTGGGTATGGACGAAAGATCCAGAAGACGCGCCAAATACCCCAGAAACAGTGTCAATTCTGGTCGAGAAAGGCGAAGTCGTTGCGGTTGACGGTAAGGCAATGTCACCATTTAATGCCCTGACATACCTGAATGAAAAAGGTGCCGAGCACGGTGTTGGTCGTATCGATATCGTTGAAAACCGTCTGGTTGGCATGAAGTCCCGTGGTTGCTATGAAACTCCGGGTGGCACCATCATGAATGAAGCACTGCGTGCCGTTGAGCAACTCGTGCTGGATAAAGAATCGTATGAGTTCCGTGAAACGGTCGGTTTAAAAGCATCGCACCTTATCTACGATGGCCGCTGGTTTACCCCTCTGTGTAAATCGATTTTAGCCGCCGCCGAGGAACTAGCTAAAGATGTGAGCGGCGAAGTTGTGGTAAAACTGTATAAAGGTCAGGCAACAGTGGTTCAGAAGCGCTCGTTAAATAGCTTGTACTCAGAAGAGTTTGCTACTTTCGGGGAGGATGAAGTGTATGACCACAGCCATGCAGGTGGCTTCATTCGTCTTTACTCGCTGGCAAGCCGTATCCGTGCGTTGAACGAACTGAAAAAACAAAAATAATTTCATTGAAGCAATGAGCAAGTCGAGTCGCGAAGCATAGGAGAAGTACCATGGCATTATGGGGCGGACGTTTTAGTCAGGCAGCTGACACACGGTTTAAGCAGTTCAACGATTCACTACGTTTTGATTACCGTTTGGCGGAGCAAGACATCGTTGGTTCTATAGCATGGTCAAAGTCACTACATCAGGTTGGTGTATTGACGGAAGAAGAGCAGCAGCGGTTAGAGCTGGCGCTGAATGAGCTGAAACTGGCAGTGATGGAAGATCCGGAGCAGATTTTACATTCTGATGCGGAAGACATTCACAGCTGGGTTGAGCAGCAGCTAATCGGCAAAGTCGGTGATTTAGGTAAGAAGTTGCACACGGGGCGTTCTCGTAACGACCAGGTCGCGACTGATCTGAAGCTCTGGTGCCGTCAGCAGGGTCAGGAGCTTCTTCTTATGCTGGACAAGCTACAAAACCAGTTAGTCTCTGTGGCGCGTGAGCATCAGGGCACCGTCCTGCCGGGTTATACCCACTTGCAGCGTGCTCAGCCGGTTACGTTTGCCCATTGGTGTCTGGCTTACGTTGAAATGTTTGAGCGTGATTACTCGCGTTTGCATGATGCGTTAAATCGCCTTGATACCTGTCCTCTGGGGTCAGGTGCCTTGGCCGGAACGGCATATCCGATTGATCGTGAAATGCTGGCCCATAGCCTTGGTTTCCAGCGGGCGACTCGTAACAGCTTAGATTCCGTATCTGACCGCGATCATGTGATGGAATTGCTATCGACGGCGTCTATTTCGATGCTGCACCTGTCACGGATGGCCGAAGATCTCATCTTCTATAACTCGGGTGAATCTAATTTCATTGAGTTAGCGGATACCGTGACATCAGGGTCTTCACTGATGCCGCAAAAGAAAAACCCGGATGCCCTTGAGCTTATCCGCGGTAAATGTGGCCGGGTCTACGGCGCGATGACGGGCATGATGATGACCGTTAAAGCGTTGCCGCTGGCTTACAACAAAGACATGCAGGAAGACAAAGAAGGTCTTTTTGATGCTTTAGACAGCTGGAATGACTGCATGGAAATGGCTGCACTCTGTTTTGACGGCATTCAGGTTAATAAAGAACGTACCCTTGAAGCGGCTATGCAAGGCTATTCGAATGCGACAGAGCTGGCAGATTATCTGGTGGCGAAAGGCATTCCATTCCGTGAGGCGCACCACATTGTGGGGGTCGCGGTCGTGGCGGCTATTGCCAAGGGATGTGCATTAGAAGAACTGTCACTCGATGAGATGAAAGAATTCTCGGCGGTAATTGATGAGGATGTCTACCCGATCCTGACCATAGAGTCGTGCTTAGATAAGCGTTGCGCGCTAGGAGGTGTGGCGCCTAATCAGGTCGACTATGCGATTGGTCAGGTTGAAAAGCGGTTAGAGAAGCGCTATTCGCCCGAGGTGAAAGTACGTGGCGCTCGTCTGACCGATCTCGATGCGATTGAAGGTATGGTGGTTTACTGGGCCGGCCTGGGGGAAAACCTGCCGCGTAAACGTAATGAACTGGTGCGCGATATTGGCTCTTTTGCGGTCGCCGAACACCACGGTACCGTAACGGGTTGTGCTTCGCTTTATGTTTATGATTCAGGTCTGGCGGAAATCCGCTCGCTGGGTATTGAAGCAGGCTGGCAGCATCAGGGGCAAGGCAAGGCCGTTGTCGAATATCTGATTGAGAAGGCCAGGCAGATGGCAATTAAGAATGTCTTTGTCCTAACCAGGGTGCCAGAATTCTTTATGAAACAGGGCTTTATACCGACATCTAAATCATTGCTGCCGGAGAAGGTGATGAAAGATTGCGATCGTTGTCCGCGTCAGCATGCTTGTGATGAAGTAGCACTGGAAGTGCGTCTGGATCAGGAACTGGCCATTCCTACCGTGAATGTGGCTTAAATCTGAATTCATCAGCTTCTCTGTATAAACGACTTAAAAGATGAAAATCGGTTTATTAGCCGGTTTTTCTTTATTAAGAAAAAGGTCAGACTTTTTTATCTTGAGGTTACTTGGGTATAGCTAGGCGTCGAATGAAGGCGACCAGCAGGTGGGCCGCCAGTAACAGTGAAAATGCACTGGCGGCAAAGATGAGAGCGATAGATTCAACCTTGGTAGGTTGGGTATGGTAGAAATACCACCACGCGCCCCAGCTTAATCCACTTAACACGGTTAACTGCCACATGCATTGACGACAACGGCCTAACTTTTGTTTGAACGCCTGTTGGCTGAAAGCATGGCTGCTGCAGTGGTTACATCCCATCGTTTAGTTCTCAAATTACCCCATAACACCTGCATTGTACTGCTGGTGGCCATTCTCAGTAAAACTTTCTTATTTCGGTTGGTCTTAACCCGGGGCTGACGAAAAAGCCCTCATAGGGAGAGGGCATATGTTTTTGCTGGTATTAACGCTACAAGTACATTTTACTGATTAGCAACCCGGGCCGCAGTCCAGGCAGTGTTTTATCATCTCCGGACCCAGATGTAGCTTGGCGTTGAGGTCACGCAGGGCGGTACGGACACCTTCTTCAATCACCGGGTGGTAGAATGGCATATCCAGCATATCAGCCACCGTCATTTGGTTCTGGTGCGCCCAGGCCAGCAGGTGTGCCAGGTGCTCGGCATTCGGGCCAATCATTTCGGCACCCAGGAAGCGTCCGGTTCCGTGCTCGCCGTAGACATGCAGCACCCCTTTGTTACGCAGCATGACACGTGAGCGGCCTTGGTTTTCAAATGATACCTCACCAGTTTCGAAACAACCGCAGTTGCCAAGGCGAGTGGTGAGCTCTTTGTATGCTTCGCCAACCATTGCGATTTGCGGATCAGAAAACACGGCTGAGATTTTTGAGCGGCGCAGCCCGGCGCGGATATCCGGGAAGCGGCCTGCATTACCGCCTGCAATTCGTGCCTGGTCGGCAGCTTCATGCAGCAGCGGTAGCTGGTTGCTGGCATCGCCGGCGATGAAAATGCTGTCGACGGACGTTTGCAGAGTGAAGTGATCGGCAACAGGTACACCTCGTTCATCCAGCTCAATCGCCGTGTTTTCAATTGCCAGCTTGTCGACGTTAGGGCGGCGGCCTGTTGCAGCCAGTACGTAATCAACGGTGATCTCCTTGATCTCGCCATCTTTGCCAAGGTATTTGATTTCAACGACATCACCTTGTCGCTTCATGCTTTCCAGTCTGACATCGGCATCAAGGTAAAACTCTTCGTTGAAGGTTTTATCGGCATAGGCCATCACAGCAGGATCGGTCAGCGGGCCAACCTGGCCGCCAAGGCCAAACATCACCACTTCTACACCAAGTCGTTTTAGAGCCTGACCAAGTTCAAGGCCAATCACGCCTGGCCCAAATACGGCCACTGCGCGAGGGAGATCATCCCAGTCAAATACATCGTCATTGATGATCAGGCGGTCACCAAGCTCATTCCAAACTGCAGGATAGGCAGGGCGGGAGCCGGTAGCGATAACAATACGCTTGGCAGTGATCTGGGTGTGGTCATCGACAATCAGGGTATTGTTGTCGATAAACTTGGCATAGCCAGAAATTTTGTCTTCCGCCGGAATCTCATCAACCCCTTCCAGAACAAAGCCAACAAAGCGGTCACGTTCGCGTTTTACCCGATCCATGACATCACGGCCGTTAATCACAATTTCGCCTTGTGGATAAACACCAAAGCCCGGTGCTTTTTCGATCTGGTGAACGCTTTCAGCCGCAGCGATCAGTAGTTTTGATGGCATGCAACCCACGCGCGCACAAGTGGTGCCGTAAGGGCCGCCTTCAATCATTACTACGTTATCAGTATGGGCTTTGGCTGCACGGTATGCGCCCAGGCCTGCAGTACCACCACCAATAACTGCAACATCAACATTCAGGGTTTTCATTTCGGTTTTCTCCAATCAAGTCTTGCCAGTATTCGGCCTAAATATCCGTATGGTGGGGTATGTTCACCCCACCTTATTATTGCTTTGGCCGGATTAGCCTAGGTACGCTTCCAGTTCTTCGCTACCACCGATGTGTTTACCTCCGATGAATACCTGAGGTACTGTGCTCTTACCTGATACGGCACGCAGGCTCACTGTCGTTGCATCTTTACCTAGGATAACCTCTTCATACTGAAGACCTTTATCGATGAGGTTCTGTTTTGCCTTTGCACAGAACGGACAGCCAGGCTTCGTGAACACAGTGATTGACTCTTGCATCTTGTGGTTTGGTGCAACGTAGTTCAGCATGGTGTCGGCATCTGAGACTTTGAACGGGTCGCCCGGCTCATCGTTTTCGATGAACATTTTTGTTACTACCCCGTTCTTAACCAGCATACTGTAGCGCCATGAGCGCGGGCCGAAACCAATCTCTTTCTTGTCGACTAACATACCCATGCCCTGTGAAAACTCGCCGTTGCCATCAGGGATGAATGTAATGTTTTCTGCTTCCTGGTCAGCTTTCCATGCGTTCATAACGAAGGTATCGTTTACAGAGATACATAGAATGTCATCAACGCCGTGCTCAGAAAATACCGATGCCAGCTCATTGTAACGTGGCAGGTGGCTTGAAGAGCAAGTCGGGGTAAATGCGCCTGGCAGGCTGAAAACCACGACTGTTTTGTTTGCGAATAACTTTTCTGTTGTGACGTTTACCCACTGGTCGCCCTGGCGAGTTGGGAAAGTAACTTGTGGTACAGCCTGACCTTCTTTCGATGCGAACATAATGGTATTCCTTAAATTTTAAATGTTTGTTTGATTCAACCGGAGCGTATCAAGCTATACCTTGTTAGTTCACTTGGGCTCCGTTTTGATGTGATGATTATGCGACTTCTGGCTTGATAGCTCCAATCGTTTACTGTTATTGTTTTGATAGTTAATTCCTATCGTAGGAACGGAAAACCACATGAATATCCGTGATCTTGAATATCTGGTTGCTTTATCTGAGCACAAACATTTCAGAAAGGCGGCAGAAGCCTGTTTTGTCAGTCAGCCGACGCTGAGCGGGCAGATCCGCAAGCTGGAAGATGAATTAGGGGTATCGCTGTTAGAACGAACCAGCCGCAGGGTGTTATTTACCGATGCCGGACTGAGTCTGGTAACGCAGGCGCAGAAGGTATTAGTGGAAGTGAAAGTACTGACCGAGCTGGCGAGCCAGCAAGGGGAGAGTATGGCTGGCCCGCTGCATATTGGCTTTATTCCAACGGTTGGGCCGTACCTGTTGCCGTTGATAATTCCTGCCCTCAAAGAGTCATTTCCCGATTTGGAATTGTTCTTACATGAGGCGCAAACCCATCAGCTGGTGCATCAGCTTGAAGCCGGCAAGCTGGACTGCCTTATTCTGGCTGCGGTGAAAGAAACCGAACATTTTATTGAGTTGCCTCTCTACGACGAACCTATGGTTGTTGCTGTTCCCGATGCTCACCCCTGGGCAGAGAAAACGTCGCTGGATATGGCAAGCCTCAATGGTGAAACACTGCTGATGTTAGGTGATGGCCACTGCTTGCGAGATCAGGCGCTGGGATTTTGCTTTGCCGCCGGTGCCAAAGAAGACGGCCAGTTTAAAGCGACCAGTTTAGAGACGCTGCGTAACATGGTGGCGGCAGGCAGTGGCATTACGCTACTGCCTAAGCTGGCAACGCCGAAAGCGCACAGTCGTGACGGTGTTAGTTATATTAAGGCTTATGATCCGGTACCGACCCGATTGATCACCTTAGCTTACCGACCAGGTTCACCGCTGCGTGAACGTTATGAAAAAATAGCGTGGTTGATCAAAGAGCAGATACCTGCGGTGCTGGCAGAGTAATACCAATCGGGATAAGTATAAATACAAAAAGAGCGCCATTCCGGCGCTCTTTTTGTTTGGGGTCTTGATTAGCAGGTGTTATCAGAACAGCTCATCAGAGCTATCTGATTCAAACACGCTGCCTGATCCGCCCTCTGTCACCATCTCGGTTGGCTCAGAGCCTTTGGTGAAGTATTCAAACATTGAGCTAAAATCATCACGGTTCGATAACTTGCCGGTTCGACGGTCAATACGCACCGTCACGATATCATTTGGCAGTTGCTTGCGCTGAACCGGAACATCTTCCAGCGCGGCCTGCATGAACTCGACCCATGCCGGTTGAGCGGTTTTTGCCCCCGCCTCACCGCCGGAAATCTGATCTTTGTTCAGATTATTGTTCCATGACGTTTTGCCAAGCTCACGGCTATGGTTGTCAAAGCCGACCCAGGCCGTCGCGACAATGTTCGGCCCGAAGCCCGAGTACCATGCATCTTTCGAGCTGTTTGTAGTACCGGTTTTGCCGCCGATGTCACGGCGTTTTAGTACCTGACCCCGCCAGCCGGTACCATTCCAGCCGGTACCATGACGCCAGTCGCCACCGCCCCAGATATTACTTTCCATCATCTCACGCACCAGGAATGCATTTTGCTCTGAAATTACCTGAGACGCGTAGTTAACCTGCTGCTGATCGAGTTCCTGATCACCGCCTGCGGTACCCAGCTCCTGCTCACTAATGGCAATATCGTTCAGCACCGCACGGCTGGCCGCGACAGGATCCCCCGCCTGCTGTTGTTCCTGCTGACATTCACTATTGCAGACAATGTTCGGGTTGGCCTGATAGATCAGGTTGCCATAGGCATCTTCAACTCGCTCAATAAAGTAAGGTTCAACATAATAACCACCGTTAGCGAAAACAGAGAAACCTTGTGCCATTTCTATCGGTGTTAAGCTACCGGCGCCCAGAGCGATGGCCTCGGCGCGAGGCAAGTCTTCACGTTTAAAACCAAAGCGAGTCAGGTAACTGATGGTCTGATCTAGGCCGACATTCCGTAATACCCGAACGGCCATCACGTTTTTCGATTGGGCTAAACCCAGGCGCAGACGTGTCGGGCCATTGTAGGTTGGCGGTGAGTTTTTCGGACGCCATGCGGTTCCCTGGCTCTGATCCCAGCGGTTAACGGGGGCATCATTGACTAAGGTCGCCAGCGTCATACCGTTATCTAAAGCGGCTGAATAAATGAAGGGCTTGATACTTGAGCCTACCTGACGCACTGACTGGGTGGCACGGTTAAACTTACTGTGGACAAAATTAAAGCCGCCCACCATTGCCGTGACGGCACCGTTTTGCGGTGAAACGGCCACAAAAGCGGTATTGGCATCCGGAACCTGGCTCAGTACCCAGGTTTGACTTTCGGTATTGTTTTCACCGGTGCGAACTTGTTGCTGAACCCAGATTTGCTCGCCGGGTGACAGGATCTCGGTGGCAGCTTTTGGCGCGGCTCCCTGACGGGTATCGGAGATAAACTTCCGTGCCCACTTCATGCCATCCCATTCGATGTTAGCGTGCTCACCGCCTTTTACCACCACCTCTGCAGACTGGCTGTTCACTTTGGTGACAACTGCTGAAACCAGGTCACCGTAGCTAGGTTGTTTATTCAGATGCTCGGTGATTGAAGTGATATCCCATGCAGGCTGGCCGGGTTGCCACAATGTTGCCACTGCACCACGGTAGCCGTGGCGCTGGTCATAATTTAGCAAGTTGCTGATGGCGGCACGCTCTGCCGCTTTTTGTAATGTTGCATTCACGGTGGTGTAGATACGCATCCCGGAGACATAAGCAGCCTCACCGTAGCGTTCAACCATCCAGGAACGAGCGCGTTCAGCAAAGTACGGGGCATTCAACTCAATTTCTGCACCATGGTAACGAGCGGTAATAGTTTCAGAACGCGCCTGATTCAGTTCGTTTTGGGTAATGTAGCCTTCATCAAACATCCGGGCCAAGACGACATTGCGGCGTGTTGTTGCACGATCCAGCGAGTAAATTGGGTTCATGGTTGACGGGGCTTTGGGTAAGCCGGAAATCACCGCAATTTCACTGAGCGTCAGTTGACCGACCTCTTTGCCGAAATACACTTGTGCCGCCGCGCCGACACCATAAGAACGATAACCGAGATATATCTTATTGAGATAGAGTTCCAGAATTTCATCTTTACTCAGCAACTGCTCGATATGAATAGCGATAAAGATCTCTTTGACCTTACGCATGATCTTTTTCTCGTTAGAGAGGAAGAAGTTACGCGCTAGCTGCTGGGTGATCGTACTCGCCCCTTGCTTGGCTGAGCCAGAAGTGGCTACGACGAATGCTGCACGGGCAATACCTATCGGGTCAATCCCCGGGTGCTCGTAATAACGGCTGTCTTCGGTAGCAATAAACGCGTTCAGCATTTGAGGTGGAATGTCTTTCAGTTTTAATGGGATACGCCGTTTCTCACCGAATTGTGAGATCAGCTGTCCATCAGCACTAAACACCTGCATTGGTGTTTGCAGTTCGACATCTTTTAGTGTTGCAACATCCGGGAGCTCTGGCTTCACATAGAGGTAAAAGCCAAAGATTGTACCGACTCCAAGAATTATGCAAATCATTGCAAGTATAAGTAATCGCTTTATGAACTTCACTTGAGATTTCCCGTTACGCCATCGTCCAACCGGTCATTATCCATTATCTTTCAATCAATAGTATAAAGATAACAGAAATAAAATTAATGCCATTGGATGGTGTTTATTAGAAATAGTTTGCTTTTCCGTTATCAGGAGCATAACACGGTATGTTGCGTAACCCATTAAGTGTCGGGATAGATATTGGCAACCACAGCGTTAAAGCGGTTGTGCTTAATCAAAAAAAAGACCAACTGGAATTATCTGCCTTTGCTGAGATTATTCTGACCTCTGCAATTATTAATGAACAGCATAGCGTGAATACTGCAGCCTTATTGTCAGTGATGCGTAAATTAAAAAAGCGTTTACCTTTTGGCGCAAAAAAAGTAACCCTGGCATTACCCGATAGTGCGGTGATCAGTAAAGTCATTCAGCTCGATACTGATCTCAGTGACGAAGAGGCAGAGTTTGCCGTTTCTCAGGCGCTCGGAGCCTCGTCACCCTTTCCGGTCGAAGAGCTCTGGATGGATTTCTTTCCATTGATCTCCGATTCTTTTTCCTCACCGACAATGACGGCACCGTATCAGGTTTTTGCCTCACGCAAAGACACCATCGATACCCGCATTACCGCGATTAAAAAAGCCGGCTTAACCCCGAAAGTCATGGAGTTACAAACCCATGCATTACTGTGGCTGGCCGACCACTATAGGGCAGTGTCGGGAATGAATGAGCATTGGTGCATCATCGATGTAGGTAAGCGCCAGACCGGGTTCTGTATTAAACCCACTGGAGCGGCGGCCTATCATCGAGAAATAGCCTTTGGTACCAGCCAGATCCCGGACACAAGCGTCGAGGGCGGTGACAATATACGGATGCTCTCATTGCCAGAACAACCTTCACCGCCGTCAGATGTGAGGGAGAGCTTTACCAAGCAACTGGCCAATCACCTGAAACGTCAGTTTCAGCTGTATAACTCCACCCATCCGCGAGCGGCGCTGAAAGGCCTCTGGCTGTGTGGCGGAAGTCAGGATGTGGTCTCTGATGAATTACTCAGCCGCTGGCTGGGTATTGAGGCGGTATGGATGAACCCGTTGAGTTGCTTCCCGAGCAGTCAAAAGCTTGATGTTATTTCTACGGGGAGGTACAGCCAGTATGCCGTTGCGGCCGGATTAGCACTTCGCGGGCTTGCCGAATGATCGATAAATTAAACCTGCTGCCATGGCGAGAAGAAAAGCGGAAAAAACATAAGCAACGTTTTGTCGGCATGCTGGTGATTGCTGTGGCCAGCGTTGTGGCGGTGCATTGGTTGAGTGCCAGTTATATCGTTGAGCAAAAGTCATTACAGCAGTCACGAAATCAGCAGTTACAGCAAGAGATCGCAGTTTTGGAGCGGCGACGGGCATTTTTACCCGAGCTGGATAAACAGCGTGATGCGTTAAACAAGCGATTGCAGGTGATTGTTGATATTCAGCAAGAACGTAATCGGGTGACTCAACTTTTTAGTCTGTTACCGGCATTAGTGCCTCCCGGTGTTTATCTGGAAAATTTAACGTTAAAAGCGGGAAATGTATCGCTCAATGGTGTTGGCGAGTCGAACGGTCGGTTAGCATCGCTGTTATCGAATGCAGAGAATTCAGTCTGGCTGGAAAATGTGGCGATGCATTCGATTGTCGCAACCAAAGGGAAAAATGCAGAGGAACTCACCCGTTTCAAAGCGTCTTTCAACATGGTCAGGACCACGGATGAGGAGCAGGCTGTTGCGCAAGAGTAACCTAAACCTCAGCGCCCACAGGGAGAACAACGGTGAGTGACTGGCATGATTTAGATTTAGATGAAATCACGGACTGGCCGATTATTCCGCAATCGGTTGTCGTGCTCTTTCTGGCACTCATTGTCGCCGCAGTCGGTTACTGGTACTGGCTGACCCCGTTGCAACATGAGCTGGTAAGCCTTAAGCAGCAAGAGGTGGAGTTACGGGCCAAGCTCATTAACCGAGCCGCCCAGGTCGCTGAGTTGCCGACACTGAAAAAACAGATTGAGGAATTGGAACAGCGTTATCACACCGTGATCAACCAACTGCCGGTAGAAAAAGAGCTGGCGAGCTTATTATCAGGCATCAATGACATCGGGATCAGAAACGGGCTGGAGTTTCAGCGTATTCAATGGGCGCCGCGCATTGAACAGCAATGGTATTACGAGCTGCCGCTGAATATGCAATTAACCGGCAGCTATGAGCAAATCGGTCAGTTTGCAGCATCGATTGCCAAGCTATCCCGTATTGTCACGCTGAAAGACTTTGATTTAAAAGTAGTCGAACAAAAGGGGCAGCAAGAGACGTTGTCGCTGAAAGTATCTGCCAGTACCTATCGCTTTAAAGCTTCCGAGTAATTTTCAGGGATCACCATGAATAAATTGTGGCTTATTGTACCGCTGACGTTATTGCTTTTGGGATGCCAAGCCAATGACGATCCGGTTCAGGTGTTTATCGCACAAGCTTATACCGAGGCGAAAGCTAACGTTGAGCCGCTCCCCGAACCGTTTGTGTTTGTTGCTGACGAATTTGTGATGACCAGCCACCGGGTCCCTTTTGTTCATCCTCGGCCTGAGCAGCAGGATCGCGAAGAAGGCAGTAATAAAGACTGCTGGCAGCCGGACTTACAACGAACGCGAACGTCACTGGAAAACTATCCGCTCGGTAAACTGACGATGAAAGGTGTGCTTGGCGATGACAGCTTGCTCTGGGCATTAATATATACCCCGGAAGGAAAGCTGGTAAAAATTCGGGAGGGGCATTATCTCGGCTTAAACCATGGCAAGGTCCAGCGCGTGAGTTCCCATAGTATTGAGATTGAAGAAACGTTGCCTGATGGCGTTGGTTGTTGGCTGAAAAGGCCAATGAAGCTGACTCTGACTCAGCCCTAAAGACAAGGAAGAGGCTCAAAAACGAATGAAAATAAATGTTCCGGCAGTCATGACAGCAAAAATTGTGCGTCTGCTTGTTCTCTGTTTGTGCATTGCGCCTATGGCATTGACAGTTGCCGCAGCCAGCAAAGTTGATAATCAGGTTACCAAGATTGATTTTAAACGCGACAGGGAAGGGCGGGGGGGATTAAGTGTGCAGTTGGAAAAAGTGCAGGCTTTGGTGGACATACGTAAATCGGGTAACCAGTTGCATGTTGAAATAGTTGATACCTCCATTGCGGATGAGATGATCTATGTGCTGGATGTGGTTGATTTTGCCACGGTAGTGAGTTCGATAGAGACCTTCCGGACGGGCAAAGGTGTCAAGTTGGTCCTTAAGATGGCCTCGGCATTTGATTATAATTATACCTTGAAGGGTACCAGGCTTGACGTTGTGGTCAGCGCCAAACAAAACAGGGCGGACGAACTACAACAGCAGAAGCTCACCTATAAAGGCAAGCCAATATCGATTAACTTTCAGGATGTGCCGGTACGTAATGTGCTGCAGCTTATTGCTGAATATAATGATTTTAACCTGGTCGTCTCTGATACCGTACAAGGCAATGTGACACTGCGCCTCGATGATGTGCCGTGGCCACAAGTACTGGATATTATTCTGCAGGCCAAAGGGCTGGATAAGCGCGTTCAGGGCACAGTGGTACTGATCGCGCCAAAGGCTGAGCTGGCACAGAATGAACAGAAAGCCCTGGAGGCAAAGCGCAAAGAAGAAGAGTTGGCGTCACTGCGTTCTGAGCTGATCCAGGTGAGTTATGCCAAAGCCTCGGATTTAGCCAGCTTATTGCAAGGTACTGAAGGGGGAGTCAGCATGTTGTCACCGCGTGGTTCCCTGCATGTTGACGAGCGAACCAACGCACTCATTATTAAGGATATTAATGACAGTGTTGACGATATCAAAGCGATTATTTCCGCATTGGATAGGCCGGTGAAACAGGTACAGATTGAAGCGCGTATCGTGACGGTGGATGAAGGCGATGTTGATGAGATTGGGGTTCGCTGGGGGCTCTCGAAGCGAAAGGGTGACTTCACGCTCGGGGGGTCTGTCGAACATAATCTTGATTCTGTCGGGCTATTGCAGGGCGACTCAACCGTTGACAACTTTCTTAATGTTAATTTAGCGGCGGTGAAAACCGGCGCATCAAGTATTGCTTTTCAGGTTGCCAAGATTGGCGATATCTTGCTCGATTTAGAGTTGTCAGCGTTGCAGGCTGAATCTAAGGCTGAAATTATTTCCAGCCCGCGTTTAGTGACGACCGACAAGCAAACCGCCTATATCGAGCAGGGAACGGAAATTCCTTATTTGGAGGCAGCATCCAGTGGCGCTGTCTCTGTTGCCTTCAAAAAAGCCGTCTTGAGCTTAATGGTCACCCCGCAAATAACACCGGATAATAAGCTGGTGCTTGATCTGGTTGTCACCCAGGATAAGCCGGGTGCCACAATCAGTACTGGCACCGGAGAGGCCGTCGCAATCAATACTCAGCGTATCGGAACCCAGATATTGGTTGAAAATGGTGAGACGGTCGTTCTGGGCGGAATCTATGAGCAGCAAATTAATAATTCCGTCGAAAAAGTACCGTTATTAGGTGATTTGCCGGTTTTAGGGGCCCTTTTTCGTCATAGTTTGGAAGAAATGGGTAAGCGTGAGTTATTGATTTTTGTCACTCCAACGATCGTTTTTCAGTAAACTTCGCTTTTGATGGGCTCTAGCTATTGCCAAATGGTCGTGAGTCCTGAGATAATTTTCGGTCTTATCACGAATTATATGTGAGGAAGTTGGCGCCTCGGGCTTTTTATTCATAGCCTGCGGGCGGTGTCGTTTTCTTAACCGCGCGTAAAATTGCTAAAAATGGCTGAAAAACGAAATATTTTCCTAGTCGGCCCAATGGGTGCCGGCAAAAGTACTATTGGTAGACATCTTGCACAGCAACTGCATATGGAATTCTTTGACTCTGATACAGTCATTGAAGAACGTACCGGTGCTGATATTAGTTGGGTCTTCGATGTTGAAGGCGAAGCTGGTTTCCGCGTTCGCGAAGAAGCTGTCATTGATGATCTGACACAAGAGCAAGGTATTGTGTTAGCGACAGGCGGTGGCTCTGTAACAAGTAAAGAGAACCGTAATCGCTTATCTGCACGTGGTGTGGTGGTTTATCTGGAAACTACCATTGAAAAACAGTTAGCACGTACACAACGTGATAAAAAACGCCCACTGCTGCAGACTGACAAGCCACGCGAAGTGCTGGAGGCACTTGCGGCGGAACGCAATCCGATGTATGAAGAGGTAGCCGATTACGTTGTTCGTACTGACGATCAAAGTGCGAAAGTGGTCGCTAACCAAATCATCAAGATGATTGAAGAGCGTTAATAACACAAGAGAAGCTGACCATGGAACGGATCAACGTCAATTTAGGTGACAGAAGCTATCCTATCTCTATCGGCGCCGAGTTATTTAATAACCCGGCGTTGTTTTCGTCTGCAATCAGTGCAGGTCGACGTGTCGTCGTGGTTAGTAACGAGACAGTCGCTCCGCTTTATGCTGAACAGGTGATGACAACCATCCGCTCATTAGAGTGTGAGGTTGCGCTGCTAGAGTTACCCGATGGCGAGCAATACAAAACGTTAGATACGTTTAATCAAATCATGACCTTCTTACTGGAAGGTAATTATGGCCGTGATGTGGTGATTGTCGCGCTAGGTGGAGGGGTGATTGGTGATGTGGTCGGTTTTGCTGCGGCCAGTTATCAGCGAGGGGTAGATTTTATTCAGGTACCGACAACATTATTGTCTCAGGTCGATTCATCGGTTGGTGGTAAAACCGCCGTGAATCATCCGCTGGGCAAAAATATGGTTGGGGCTTTTTATCAACCTAAAGCGGTAGTGATTGATAATTATTGCCTGCAAACCTTACCCTCACGCGAATTCGCCGCAGGTATGGCTGAAGTCATTAAATACGGCATTATTGCCGATTATGATTTTTTTGTCTGGTTAGAGCAGAACATTGAAAAACTACAGGCATTGGATAACGATGCACTGTGTTATGCCATTGCTCGTTGTTGTCAGATCAAGGCCGATGTTGTTGCCGCCGATGAAAAAGAGTCTGGCGTCCGCGCTTTACTCAATTTAGGTCATACGTTCGGTCACGCGATTGAAGCGGAAATGGGCTATGGTCAGTGGCTGCATGGTGAGGCCGTATCGGCTGGTACCGTGTTAGCCGCACAAACTGCTTGCGAGCAGGGGTTGCTGAGCCAAGATGATGTGACCCGTATTATCCGCCTGCATGAGCGTGCACAGCTGCCTGTTCATGCGCCGGAATCGATGAGCTTTGACCGTTTTATCAAACATATGATGCGAGATAAAAAAGTGTTATCAGGGCAGTTGAGGCTGGTATTACCAACATCAATTGGCACAGCAGAGGTGGTATCTGATGTACCACACGACGTTCTGCGTCGTGTGATTGATGCTTAAGTTGAACGGTAATGACAAGCGACAGTAATGCAAGAACATTGGATCTGGACAGTCAGATCCAATTGCTTTCCCGAATTCAATTCTTAACCCGTTTTAGTTCTAATCTCATTCAAGTCACGGGTGGTGACGGTGCCGGAAAAACCTGGCTGGCACAGCGCTATCTGGAGTATTGTGCCGCCGACACCAATCAGGCACTGCTGACGTGTTATCCGACCCAGACAGATAGCCAGCACCGTTCAATTTTATTGAAACAGTTAGTCGCCAAGCCACTGTTTAACGACCAGGATCCCCTGGTGCAAAGCCTTGAACGCATGTTGGAAGGCAATCGGTGCAATGTGTTGCTGGTGATTGATGACGCTCAGCTATTGAGCCCTACCATGATCGCCGAACTATGGGCTTTAGTGCTGAAAGCGCAAAATGAACCTCTGTGGCAGATCAATATATTGCTGTTGAGCCAGCCCGGGCGGCTCAATAAGTATTTAGATCAGGTCTCTCATGGTCAGGGGCAAGTGCCGCTTGAATTAGAAATTTCTGATTTAACTGAACAAGAAGTACAAAGCTTTGTCGAAGTTATGCTCTCTGGCGATCAGCTGGATGCAAATGGACGACGTGCACTCAAAGAAAAGGCCGCAGCAACGGTTGCTCGCCCGGGTGCTTTAATGCAATTAGATCATACAGAGAGTAAAGACATGACCAACTCGTCATCGCGTATTCTTTCACCCGCCGCATTATTTGTTGTACTGCTTGCGGTCATTGGCGCGGGACTCGTTTTTTGGCTGTTCCCGGCCGATGACGAGACAACAGCCTATGAAGGCGTAAGAACAGCCGTTAATACCGACAATGTGGCAGCGGTAGAAGAATCATCTGCGAGCCTGAAAACCGGCCGTTTTGATGAACCCGAGCAGGTTGAAGCCGATAAACGCGATCCGGCAACGGTTAAGTCTGTGACACCACAAGATGGGATCAATGATGATTCTCATGTATTGCCACCTGAACTGTCGCTTGAAGGCTTAACCGTCGGGCGAAATGATGATAGCAAACGTGTGGTGGTGCCATCACAGGTTGTTGATGCCATGATATCGGAGCAAGCGCTCGGCGGTAGCGGAGAGCAAGCCATCGCTCAGCAAGAACTACCGAATGAAATCGCAATGACGACGTTAACTGAGTCACTGGTTGAAACGGCAGAGCCGGCAGCAGTTTTAACGCCTGAGCCTGAACCTCGGTCAGTAAGTATGCTTGGCAGCGAACTAAAGGCGATCGACAGTCGCCACTATACGCTGCAGTTGGCGGCATTGAAGTCGTTAGCGGCAGCAAAAAAGTTTGTCGCGGAGCATGATATCAGCGAAATAGCCACACTGTATGAAACCCGGCGTAATGGTGAGCCGTGGTTTATTGTGATCACCGGAGATTACCCGGATATCGTGACCGCACGCAGGGCTGAAACCCAATTGCCCGGAGGCGTTCAGGCTGTACAGCCTTGGGTAAAATCTTATGCCCAAATCCATCGCGAAATTGATCGGGTAAAATAATCTTAATATCCTTGCGGTTTGGAGGTAGATATTTCCGGTAATTGGTATCAGACAAGGTGATAAATAAGGTACAATCCGCCACCTTTCGAGGGGTCTTGGTATTGGTGGTAGGTTTAGCTGAATGAAAAAGCATCGTGCATTTCTGAAATGGGCTGGGGGTAAGTATTCTCTGGTTGAGGAAATCCAACGTCACCTGCCACCCGCGCGTAAGTTAGTAGAGCCTTTTGTCGGGGCCGGATCGGTATTCCTGAATACTGACTTCGAACAGTATTTACTGGCTGATATTAACCCGGATTTGATCAATCTCTATAATATCCTCAAAGAAAATCCGGACCAGTATGTTAAGGATGTCAGAACCCTTTTCACCCCTGAGTACAACCAGAAAGGGGCATACCTGGAAATTCGTGATGTTTTCAATCAGACTCAGGATCCCTATCAGCGCTCGCTGTATTTTCTCTATATGAACCGCCATGGTTTTAATGGTTTATGCCGTTATAACAAAAAAGGCGGCTTCAATGTGCCGTTTGGTTCCTATAAAAAGCCTTATTTCCCTGAAGATGAGATGTACTATTTCGCCGAGAAAGCGAAACGCGCCACTTTTGTCTGTGAAGGTTACCACCAGACATTTTCGCGAGCGCGCAAAGGCTGCGTGGTTTACTGCGATCCGCCTTATGCGCCACTGTCGACTACAGCTAATTTCACGTCGTATGCGGGCAATGGCTTCAGTCTCGATGATCAGGCAGCACTGGCAGATGCGGCCGAAAAAGCGGCAACAGAGCGTGATATTCCGGTATTGATTTCCAATCATGATACTACGCTGACCCGACGTTTATATCATGGCGCCGAATTGTCGGTGGTGAAGGTAAAGCGAACGATTAGCCGTAATGGGGCGGGGCGAAATAAGGTTGATGAGCTACTGGCACTGTTCAAACCGTCAGACAGTCAGCACAACGATTAATGGATTGCAGTGACCAATAGGGTAACCGTGATTAACAATGCGACAAAAACCACAATGGCGATGACACCGCCAATAATAAACGGCCAGGGACTTCGCTGATTAAAGTCCTGCTGGCGGTTGTTATCTGACTGCACACCAAATAAAGCCGCAGCTACGCTAAGTGCCACCCTTCTTTTTGTTTTTCTTTTCTGTGGTTGTGAATTTTCATCCTGTTCCGGCATTCTTCTCTCCCTTGCCCATATTTCGTTCTGGTCTTTTTAGCTTACTACCTAAACCATCTCTTAATGCTGAATCACAAGTCGTTTGAGTATATCCATTAAGACATTGTTAACCGGATCGGGTAGAATTGCGGCGATTTTAACCGTGACCATTGGTATCGTATAGAGGCTGAACATGAAGGATTTTTTGATTGCACCATCTATCTTGTCTGCAGATTTCGCACGTCTTGGTGAAGATGTTGAGAAAGTATTGGCTGCGGGCGCTGATGTGGTGCACTTTGATGTGATGGACAATCACTATGTACCAAACCTGACTTTTGGTGCGCCAATCTGTCAAGCATTGCGTGATTATGGCATTACAGCCCCGATAGATGTGCACCTGATGGTAAAACCGGTTGACCGGATTATTCCGGATTTTGCTAAGGCAGGCGCTACGATGATCACCTTCCATGCTGAGGCTACTGAACACCTGGATCGTACCCTGCAGCTAATTAAAGAACACGGCTGTCAGGCCGGCGTGGTATTAAACCCTGCCACGCCGCTTCATTCTCTTGATTACATCATGGATAAAGTTGACATGATCCTGCTGATGTCAGTGAATCCTGGTTTTGGTGGTCAGTCTTTTATTCCGAACACGCTGGATAAATTACGTGAAGTGCGTAAGCGCATAGATGAATCAGGCCGTAATATTCGCCTGGAAATTGATGGCGGTGTAAAAGTGGATAATATTCGCGAAATTGCAGAAGCGGGCGCAGATATGTTTGTTGCTGGCTCTGCCATTTTCAATCAGCCTGATTATAAAGTGGCGATCGATGCAATGCGTGAAGAGCTGGCTAAGGTTGAGTGATAATGAAACCGTTTGAAGGCATAAAATTTATTGCTTTTGATCTGGACGGAACGCTGCTCGACAGCGTTCCCGATCTGGCGGATGCGGCAGATAAAGCCATGCGGGCTTTAGGCCGTCCCGGCGTCTCGGTCGAGCAGGTTACCCTCTGGATCGGTAACGGTGCCGATATTCTGATTGGCCGGGCGTTAAGTCAGAGCCCTGAGGTTGCGCCTGATCTTGATCCAGCCTTGCATCAACAAGCTCGGACTTTATTTGACCGTTTCTATGACGAGGGCGGCCACCAGAAAAGTGCCCTGTACCCCGGTGTGAAAGAGACATTGTCGGCTTTCCACCAGGCTAAGATCCCGATGGCAATTGTGACTAATAAACCCGCTCAGTTTGTTCCCCACCTGCTGGAACAACACGGTATCAGTGATTATTTTTCAGATGTTATCGGTGGCGATACCTTCCCGCTGAAAAAGCCGGATCCTCATGCGTTGCACTGGTTGATGGACAAACATCAGCTGGCCGCCTCCGAGATGTTGATGGTCGGCGATTCCCGCAATGATATTTTGGCGGCTAAAGCAGCAACATGTTATGTTGTAGGTCTCACATACGGTTACAATTATGGCCAGCCAATCAGTGCCAGTGATCCGGATGTTGTGTTAGATCACTTTAGTCAGTTGACCGGAGTGGTTAGAATCTAGAGACGACTACTTAATCACAGAAGTTTTGACCAGTTCGGTCACCAACCATCGTCATTCCGTAAAGTGAGGAACGAACTTATACGGAATCTAAGGCGCACACGGTTAGAACTGGATCCCGGATATCTCGTTCCTCGATTCCGGGATGACGTGCTTCAATAAGTCAAAATTTGTGTGAAAGGGTACTAGAAACTAGAAACGAGCCTCTTTTTTGATATATCTGTCAGCGGCGATAGGGCCGCGGCTTAGTTAGGTTAGATAGGAAGATCCCATCATGAGTAAACCCATTGTTTTAAGTGGCGTACAGCCTTCCGGCGAATTGAGTATTGGTAACTACATGGGTGCGCTGCGTCAGTGGGAACAGATGCAGGATGATTACGATTGCCAATACTGCGTGGTTGACCTTCATGCCATCACAGTACGTCAGGATCCGGCCGCGCTTTATGAAGCGACACTGGATGCATTGGCGCTTTGCCTTGCAGTAGGCGTTACCCCGGAAAAGAGCACACTGTTCGTACAGTCCCATGTGCCAGAGCATGCCCAGCTAGGCTGGATCCTAAGCTGCTATACCCAGATGGGTGAGCTTAACCGTATGACCCAGTTTAAAGATAAATCGCAGCGTAATGCGGATAATATCAATTGCGGGCTGTTTAGTTATCCGGTCTTAATGGCGGGAGACATTCTGCTTTACGGCGCAAACCAGGTGCCAGTGGGCCACGATCAGAAACAGCACCTAGAGCTGGCTCGTGACATTGCGAACCGTTTTAACAACCTGTACGGCGACACGTTTGTGGTTCCGGAACCGTATATCCCACCGGTTGGTGCGCGTGTAATGAGCCTGCAAGATCCGCTGAAGAAAATGTCCAAGTCTGACGATAACCGCAACAATGTCATTGGCTTGCTTGAAGATCCGAAATCAATCACCAAGAAAATCAAACGTGCGGTTACCGATTCTGAAGATCCCGCACGTATTGTTTTTGATATTGCTAACAAGCCGGGCGTGTCTAACCTGATGGGTATTATGTCGGGTGTGACAGGCAAGAGCCTGGATCAGATTGAGGCAGAATACGCAGACAAGATGTACGGCCACCTGAAGAAAGATACGGCAGAAGCCGTTGTGGCGATGGTCGAGCCTCTGCAAGCCCGTTATAAAGAGTACCGGGAAGATCGCGCATTCTTAGATCAGGTGATGAGTGCTGGTGCTGAGAAAGCGTCCGCGCGCGCTTCTGTTGTTCTGAAAAAAGTATACGACGCGGTAGGTTTCGTTCCCCGTCCGTAATAACAGAAACCCTCTTTAATTCCCCCAAGCCGGCATGTTGTCGGCTTTTTTGTGCATCTAATTCAAGCTGGATCGAACGCTGAACTGATTAATTACCCATCCTGTTGAAAAAATGCCGTTTTTTGAGCGCTGTATCAATTATTAGAGTATTGACTCTGTTTTATGTCACATTTGTCTTGTGAATGACTGGATGGCTTTACATAAATGTCCAAAATTGGCTTCAAATCAAAAAAATAATGTATAGCAGTGAAGCTGAGAGGTTTGAAAATGAGACATTTATCACGTACGGCGGTGGCGCTGGCGGTCGGTTCAGCAATTTCAATGAGTGCCCAGGCCGATATATTAATTACCGAATATGTTGAAGGTTCTAGTAATAATAAAGCGATTGAAATAACCAATACAGGTTCAGCTGATGTAAATTTAGCTGATGGTTATGTTGTTGGTCTAGCAACTAATGGTAAATCAGAATCAGAGATTTCCACTACACAGTCTCTTTATGGCATCTTAAAAGCCAACGAAAGTATTGTATTGGTTAATACTTCTTCATCAGAAGCTTTAAAAGCAAAAGGAATTGTAAGCCCTGTTACCAATTTCAATGGTGATGATGCCCTTATCATAAAAAAAGGTGATGTCATTGTTGATAGTTTTGGTCAACTTGGAACCGATCCTGGCACTAATTGGGGTCGCGGTGATACTTCGACAAAAGATAAAACACTTCGTCGTACTAATTTAACCCCACGAACAGAAGCTACAAGTCCATTTGAACCATCTGTTTTTTTTGCAGGATTTGCGCAAGATACATTTGATGGTTTGCAATGTACTAATGAAGCATTTTGTTCTGGCGAAGAACCAGAACAACCACCGCTACCACCTGTAGAAGATGCAATTGATGCAACTATTATGGAGCTTCAGGGTAGTGGTTGGAGTAGCACGGTTGAGGGTATTGACGTACCGAATGGCAAATATGAGTCTACCAATTTCTACAAAGTTCGTGGTGTTATCACTGCAATTCAAGAAGTTAGTTTAGGTAAAGGTAGCGACGAAAGTAAACATGATCTTCGTGTTGGTTTCTTCATTCAGGATGAAGCCGGTGACGGTGATGCAAGCACATCAGACGGTATTTTCGTTCAGGGTGCAATTGACGGGTTAGCAGTTGGTCAGGAAGTCGATGTCGTAGCTCAGGTTACAGAAGATTATGGCTGGACAAAGCTTATCTTGCCTAGAGTTTTTCCAACAGGAACAACGTCTAGCATTGCTTCAACGGCTATTCGTACCCTAGAGTCAGATGAAGATTTCGAGTTCACTCTAGAGCGCCACGAAGGCATGTTGGTGAAGTTCGATAAAGACGCTGACATGCATGTTTCGCGTACTTATGGCAGGGATTACGGTGCCAGCCGTAACAACATGGTTATCTCACACACAAGTGTGAACATGCACCCGAATCAGCACAATACACCGGGAACGACAGAAGCGAAGAACGAAGTCGATTGTAACAAAGATAAGCAGGTTATCGTTGAGTCGTTTGCAAACGCGGCTAATGGTGTCGTTCCTTGGTATCCGGATTTTGGTAAGGCCAGTGCTGTACCTTTAGCTGATGGTACTACAACATCAGAAGATTACATTCGCATTGGCGACATCGTCGATGGCTTAGAAGGTGTTCTGACCTATTCTTATGGTGACTACCGCTTCTTCGTTACCAATAAAGCGACGACAAATACCTTTGTTCGTGAAGGCTCTGACCGTACAGCAGCGCCAGTGCTTAAAGACGGTGAGATCCGCGTAGCAACCTTTAACGTACTGAACTACTTCAATTCGCCATTTGGTGGTGATTGTAACCCAACATCAGCGGGTAGTCGTGACTCAATAAAAGATCAGGCTTGTGGAAATCGTGGTGCAACAACTCCAGATGAGTTTGAACGCCAGGCAACTAAAATTGTAAAAGCGATTTTGGCTATTGACGCCGATATTGTTGGTTTGATGGAAATTGAAAACAATGGCTTTGGTGATAATTCAGCCGTTGTGAATCTTGTTACTCGTTTAAATACCACGCTGCTTGATGAAGATAAATATACAATTGCTTCTAAAGATGGTTTAGAGCGTGTCGGTACAGATGCCATTACAAGTCAGGTGATTTATAAAGCGTCCAAAGTGGGCCTAGAAGAACTTCGTGTCATCCCAATGCCCCAGCAACACGCACCAGCTGAAGGGAGTGAAGATGGCAATAACTACATGCGAGATTCTATTACTCCGACCTTTACTATTAACGGCACCGACGAGAAACTGACAGTTGCAGTAAACCATTTTAAATCAAAAGGTTCTACTTGCTGGGAAGACGTAGCATTACAAGGCAGCAAAGATCCTGACCAACAAGGATCCTGCGAAAACTTCCGTGTATCGGCCGCTTACCAGCTAGGTAAAACGCTGGCAACAATTGAAGGTAACAAGCTGATTATTGGTGACCTGAACTCTTACGCGGGTGAAGATCCTGTCACGGTTCTGACTAACCGTGACCAATTACCAGAAGGTTATCAAATCAAAGCGGCCCGTGATACTTACATTGGTGGCACGAAGGATGAGTTGGGTGTACCACTACACGGTAATGATGGTGCCGTGATCGAGACCTCTTACGGTTACACCAACGTAGTGAAAACTTTGCACCCAGAATCATATGGTTACTCATACAATAATGAAGTTGGGACCCTGGATTATATTCTGGCGTCACCTTCGTTAATCAGTAAGATTGCAGATGCAACTGAGTGGAATATTAACTCTGTTGAGTCAACGCTGTTTCAATATGAGGCAAAATACACTGGCGATTTGGTGAAGTTTGAAGATCTTTATCGTTCGTCTGACCACGATCCAGCCGTTATTGCACTGAACTTCAAAACAGTAGATCCAGACAATCAACCTCTTGTTATTGAAGTCCCGGCTGAGGCAGTAGATATGCCAGAAGTAACCGAGCCTGAAGAAAACAAAGCGTTCGACATGGTATTTAATCTAACTGATTTAAGTGAAAGCACACTTAATGTGGGCTCAGTCGCGAAGATTCTCATTTCAGATGAAAATCAGCAATTTGTTGCTAGTTACTCGAAGGCTTTCACCAATACGTTAAGTGAAGATGAAATTAAACAAGGCTGGGTGCTAATTAAGGTTGATGCCCTGAATTCAGGTGAGTACACCTTCAAGAAGTACATTGATGAGCAGTTAGTCAGTCAAGAAAAACTGACTATTGGAGGTAATACTTCTCAACCAACTGAACCAACTGCAACTGCAACTGCAACTGCTGGCGAAGTGCATAAGTCCGGTGGTTCAACAGGCTTGCTAGGTCTGTTGTCACTGCTAGGTCTTGGTTTCTTCCGTCGTAAGGTTCAAAAATAACTTGTAGCCCATATCTAAGGGAGGCGTTCTGCCTCCCTTTTTTATTAAGAATATAATATGAAAAGAACCCTTATTGCTTTGTTAGCGGTGACTGCCTTTGGTGCAGAAGCGGCTTATATTCAAGCGCATGATCCACATGTTGTCGCTCCTTTTTCAGCACGTTGTAATACAAAAGCTCCAATTCCACCGTCGGGTGATATTAATAACCCAAATGGTTATTATAATCATGCCATTGGTAAAACGGGCGCTGAATTAAAATCGGCTTTAAATACTATTATTAGTATGAATCATAAGAAATTATCGTATACACCGGGTGTCTGGGATGCTTTATCAATAACGGATGAAGATCCGAATGATCCGAATAATGTTATTTTGATGTATACGGGGCGTTCTCAGTCGAAACAAGGCCATGGTGGCGGTGTTGATGACTGGAACCGTGAACATACCTGGGCTAAATCTCAAGGTGGCTTTAATACACAAGGGGCTTTGGGATATACCGATATTCACCATTTGCGCCCAACAGATGCTTCTATAAACTCTGAACGTGGTTCGTATGAGTTCTTTGAAGGCGGTGTCGCAACGAAAGAGTCACCAGAAGCGGGGAATAAGAAGGATACCTCTAAAGGAACCTTTGAACCGCGTGATGAAGTTAAAGGCGATGTTGCGCGTATGCTGTTCTATATGGCAACTCGTTATGAAGGCTATGATTCAAGCACCCCTGACTTAGAGCTGGCAGTTGGTTATGAATCAGGCTCTGCGAAGATTGGTGACTTATGTACCTTGCTTCGCTGGAATGAGTACGATGCTGTCGATGAGTTTGAATTTAACCGCAATACTAAGATTCAAAATATTCAGGGTAACCGGAACCCGTTTGTCGACAATCCGCAGTGGGTGAATGATATCTTTGATACCGAAGAGTGTCATTAATATCTCGAACCAGATATCACTTTATCGGTTAACCATTAAGGCCAGCATATGCTGGCCTTTTTTAGCTCTGTTATTTGGTAAATGACAGGGCGGTCAATGTTTCTGCTTGCCTTTCTTATTTCCTATAGCAAAATAGACCGCCAAATCATCCGGGGGCTGATGTATCAATGCTGCTAATTATCGACAACTACGACTCTTTTACCTACAACCTGTACCAATACTTTTGCGAGTTAGGTGCGACGGTGAAAGTGGTGCGTAATGATGAAATCGATATTGCCGGTATTGCTGCGCTCAATCCGACTCACCTGGTGATCTCCCCCGGGCCTTGTACCCCTGATGACGCGGGTATTTCGCTGCAGGCGATTGAACATTTTGCGGGCCGGCTACCTATTCTCGGGGTTTGTTTAGGCCATCAGGCCATTGCTCAGGTCTTCGGCGCCGAAGTGGTACGCGCCCGTCAGGTTATGCACGGTAAGATATCACCGGTGATCCATACCGGCCGCAGTGTCTTCCACTCGCTCAATAACCCGTTGACGGTCACTCGCTATCACTCTCTGGTGGTGAAAGCCGATACCCTGCCAGATTGTTTCGATGTGACGGCCTGGACGGAAAAAGACGGCCGGTTTGATGAGATCATGGGCATTGCCCATAAAACATTGCCGATTGAAGGGGTGCAATTTCATCCTGAAAGCATTCTGACCGAGCAGGGTCATCAGTTGTTAGCGAACTTTCTTCAGCGCAAAATAGCCTGATTTAGGCTGTTCACGGCCATTTTCCTGCTTTTTAGTTGCCTCATAACCGCGATCTTCATCACTGTTCGTAACATTTCATTATCTTTCTTTGCTGAATACTGCGAGCGATCTTATTCACTCGCCTATTTTTCGGTACGCTTTATTTCCTAGATGGAAAAACAGCTTTATCCAATTCCCACTTAATAACTTTTCCTTTATCTCGCATAAATATGTACATACACTGGGTGTAAACAATTTCTTTGTCAGACAAAAAAAATATTCTGCTATTGGAATTGGTTAATAAAATGTAAATACTATGCTTAAGACGGCGTGCACAGAAGGATAATGTGATGGCAACGGATCAAAAAGTAGAACGTAAATTATTTGATGAGGTAATGGTTCCTTGTTATTCCCCGATGCAGATCATTCCGGTGAAGGGCCAAGGGTCACGTATCTGGGATCAGGATGATCGCGAATACATCGACTTCGCCGGTGGTATCGCGGTGAGCTGCCTGGGGCATTGTCATCCTGCTCTGGTGAAGGCACTAAAATCGCAAGCCGATAAGTTATGGCACCTCAGCAATGTGATGACCAACGAACCGGCTTTACGTCTGGCGAAAAAGCTCACTGAGCACAGCTTTGCTGAAAAGGTGTTCTTTGCAAACTCTGGTGCTGAAGCGAATGAGGCGGCACTGAAACTGGCTCGTCGTTACGCCGTGGATAAATTTGGCCCTGAGAAATCAGAAATTATTGCCTTCGAGCAGGGTTTCCATGGCCGTACGTTCTTTACGGTAACGGTGGGTGGTCAGGCGGCCTACTCTGATGGCTTCGGCCCTAAACCACAGGCCGTCTCCCATATCCCGTATAACGACTTAATGGCCTTAGCCGAGCTGATGTCTGATCGCACCTGTGCGGTGATGATGGAGCCGTTGCAAGGAGAAGGGGGGATTATTTCCCCGACCCCCGAGTTTATTCAGGGGGTCCGTGAGCTGTGTGATAAACACAATGCACTGTTGATTTTTGATGAAGTGCAAACCGGTAACGGCCGTACGGGTGATTTTTATGCTTACCAGGGGCTGGGTGTCACTCCTGATATTCTGAGTACCGCGAAATCGCTGGGTGGCGGTTTCCCTATTGGTGCAATGCTGACTACCTCAGAGCTCGCGTCACACATGAAAGTCGGCACGCATGGTTCAACCTATGGCGGTAACCCATTGGCGTGTGCCGTTGCAGAAGCCGTGATTGATGAAGTGACTAAGCCGGAAGTACTGGCTGGCGTTAAAGAGCGCGAACAATGGTTCCGTGACGGACTGGCGAAAATAAATGCCAAGTACCCAACCTTTAAGGAGATCCGGGGTAAAGGTCTGCTATTAGGTGCCGCTCTGAATGAAAAATGGCAGGGCCGGGCTCGCGATATTCTGCTGGCTGCAGGTGAAGAAGGCCTGATGGTGCTGGTCGCGGGTACCAATGTGGTGCGCTTTACGCCATCACTGGTGATTGATAAAGCCGACGTAGATGAAGGAATGGCACGTCTAGAGCGTGCAATTGCTAAACTTCATACACAGTAACATCGTAAACATGTTGGCTCAGGCAGTGATGGGCAGGAAGGCCTGGCACTGCCCTTTCCCATGCGCTTTCCCATAAATTAAGGGGGAGGGAGGCAGTACATTCTGTCGTAACAACAATTCATGTGGTTAGAACAAGGCATGTCGTTACAATAATTTATGGTTGGCGGCACCTGCCGCCACCTGCATCTGGAGGGAATTTGATGCTGGTTATTCGTCCTATTACCGAAGCTGACTATCCGGCGCTGATGCGCTGTGCAGAAGAGTCAGGCCATGGTTTTACTTCACTGCCTGTTAACGAAGAAATTCTGCGTAACAGGATTTCCCACTCAGTCGAGAGCTTTGCCAAAGACGTCACCGAACCGGGAACGGAAGGCTACCTGATGGTTGCTGAAGACACAGAAACAGGAGAAATCGCAGGGACGACGGCAATAGAGGCCGCCATTGGCTTAGATACCCCCTTCTATACCTACCACATCAGCACGGTCGTACATGCCTCACGCCGTCTTGGCGTTCACAATGTAGTTAAGGTACTGACTTTTGGCAACAATTACACGGGTAACAGTGAGCTTTGTACGTTGTTCTTACGGCCGGAATGGCGCCATGGTTTGAATGGCCGCCTGTTATCCAAGTGCCGGTTTTTAATGTTGGCTGAGCACAAACACCGCTTTTCTCAAACCGTGCTGGCGGAAATGCGCGGGGTGTCAGATGAAGAGGGGCATTCGCCTTTCTGGGAATGGCTTAGAGAGCATTTTTTCTCGATCGATTTCACCCATGCTGATTACCTTACCGGAATTGGTGCGAAAGGCTTTATCGCCGACTTGATGCCTAAACTGCCAATTTACGTCAACCTGCTGAGTCCGGAAGCACAAGCGGTGATTGGTCAGGTACATGAGAAAACCCGGCCTGCTCTGCGTTTGCTGGAAAACGAGGGATTCTGCTGCCGAGGTTATGTCGATATTTTTGATGCCGGTCCGACGGTTGAGTGTGATGTGCGCAACATTGAAACGGTACGCCATTCGCTGCGTTGCACTGTCGAAATCGGCACACACAGCAGTTCGCATGACTATCTGGTGAGTAATACCTCCTTTGCGAATTTCCGGGCTGCTGTCGGCAAGATCGCGGTCGATGGTGAACGTAATGTAGCGCTGATCACGCCGGAAATGGCGGCAGCATTACAGGTTAAGAACGGCGATCAGGTGCGGTTGATCGCGCAGTAAACAACGGGCAGAGAAAGGAGAACATAATGACTCAATGGATTGCGGGAAAATGGGTGGCAGGGCTGGGTGAGCCGATGCAGTCACTGAACCCTTTTAGTGGCGAAGTGATTTGGCAAGGGCAGGCTGCAACCCCGGAACAGGTAGAACAGGCTGTAACCTGTGCCCGTCAAGCCCTGGTGAGCTGGCGTAAAACAGGTTTAGCTGACCGCCAGGCTATTGTGGAAAAATTTGCTGAGCTGGTAAAAGAACACAGTGAGCATATTGCCCGTACTATTGCTGAAGAGACCGGTAAGCCATTGTGGGAAAGCCGTACGGAAGCCGCTGCCATGGTCGGAAAAATAGCCATTTCACTGCGCGCTTACCATGAGCGAACCGGTGAAAGGCAAAAAGATATCGCCGGTACTGCGGCAGTCTTGCGTCATCGCCCGATTGGCGTGATGGCGGTATTTGGCCCGTATAACTTCCCCGGTCATTTACCCAACGGTCATATCGTACCGGCCCTGATATCGGGCAACACCGTGGTCTTTAAGCCTTCAGAGCTGACGCCGAAAGTGGCAGCAGAAACCATGAAGCTGTGGCAACAGGCGGGCTTACCTGAAGGTGTGATTAATATGGTTCAGGGAGCACGTGCAACGGGCGAGGCGTTAGCGGGCTCGAAAGGAATTGATGGCTTGCTGTTTACCGGCAGTGCTAATACCGGCCATATCCTGCACCGTCAGTTTGCCGGACAGCCCGGCAAGATGCTGGCGCTGGAGATGGGGGGCAACAACCCGATGGTGATCTCGAAAGCTTATGGCGAGCTTGATGCAACGGTCTACACTATTATTCAGTCAGCGTTTATCAGTGCTGGCCAGCGCTGTACTTGTGCTCGCCGCCTGTATTTGCCGCAAGGGCCGGAAGGTGACGCGATTCTGAACTGTCTGGTTAAAGCGACAGGTCAGCTGAAAATTGATGGCCCATTTGCTGAACCGCAACCGTTTATGGGGCCGCAAATTTCAGAACGAGCGGCTGACGGGATCATTGCCGCGCAAGCAAACCTGGTGAGTTTAGGCGGAGAGTTATTACTTGAAGCGAAACGTGGCCAGGGGGCGGTAGTCACACCTGCTATTATTGAAGTGAGCCAGGTCGCTGACCTGCCAGATGAAGAATACTTTGGCCCATTGCTTCAGGTTGTCCGTTATCAGGATCTGCCGCAGGCCGTCGCGATGGCGAATGATACTCGCTATGGTTTGTCTGCCGGCCTGGTTTCTACCGATGATGCGGAATGGCAATATTTTATTGATCATATCCGTGCCGGTATTGTAAACCGCAACCGTCAGTTGACTGGAGCCAGCGGTGATGCACCGTTTGGTGGGCCTGGCGCATCAGGCAACCTGCGTCCGAGTGCTTATTATGCCGCTGACTACTGTGCTTACCCTATGGCATCGATGGAAGGTGAACAAACTGAGCTGCCGGCACAGCTGTCACCTGGGGTTCAGCTGTAATCACCGATACCCGTTTATGACGGCAATCATTATCAGCAAGGGGAGATATTCATCATGGAAAGAGTGGAACAATTGTTTAATGCCCTGTGGCAAGACTATACGCAACGTCTGTGCCCATCGGCAGCGAAGGTGCATGATCTGTTAACCGAAGATGAACCCCTGCTCAATGATCACATTGCCCTGCGGACCTTTAATCTGCCGAAAGTGGGGTTGGATAAGCTGGCCGCCCCTTTCATTGCAATTGGCTATAAGCCATGTGGTAAGTACCATTTTGAAGCAAAAAAGCTGTATGCAGAGCATTTTGAGCATCCGAATCCATTAGCGCCAAAAGTCTTTATCAGCGAACTGCTGCTGGGACAGTGTTCTTCTCTGCTGCAGGAGACGGTACGCGGACTGGTTGATCAGGTGCCGGAGCTGGCAATTCATGATCCTGAGTTTGTTTGCTGTGGCCGTTTGTGGGATCTCGATTCGGCGACGTATGAGATGTTATCGGCAGAGAGCGAGTATGCAGGCTGGGTTGCCGCGCATGGCTTCGGGGCCAATCATTTTACCGTCAGTATTAACCAGCTGGAGCAGTTCACTGAGATCCGTGAAGTGAACCATCTGCTGCGCCACAATGGTTTTGCGATTAATGAGGCGGGCGGTGAAGTGAAAGGGGGGCCAGAGGTGATGCTGGAACAGTCGGCCACTATGGCTGACAAGGTCGCGGTAGATTTTCTTGACGGTGAGAAAATAATCCCTGGCGGCTTCTATGAGTTTGCTAAGCGTTATCCTCAGGCGGATGGTGAACTGTACCGCGGGTTTGTTGAAGCGTCGGCGGATAAGATCTTCGAAAGTACGAGTTAGTAAGACATTGTTACAGTAAAGTAAACCGGGGAATAAAACAGCGGTCTTGGCCGCTGTTTTTCGTTTCAAATTATTGGTTTGCTTGGTGGCAATCTAAAGTAGGGCTCCATAACTCCTTACCATGGACGGTGCGTTGACGCTGGCTGAACAGGGTTTGCTGTTCAAGGTAATGACGAGGATCGCTAAAGCCCGTCATTTCAATGGTCGCGGGTAACGATCCAATGACAGCCTGAGCGGGAACCTGGGTGTGCGGAGAAAAGCGTTCGATATCCATATCAAGACCCCTCTGAAATACTCAATATGCACAATGTAGCACTGCCATTGCTGTTGGCAAGTGAATAAACAGCGACGGGCACGACAGAATATACGTTTTGCGATCTCTTTATGCCTTCTGGTGATAATTATATGTTTCGCAGTTACAAAAAAAGCCGCATTAAGCGGCTTTTTATCAATGTACTCGCTGGTCGGTTAGCGAGTGCCGTAAACCACGATAGTTTTGCCGTGGGCAGAAATCAGATTCTGCTCTTCCAGCATCTTAAGGATACGACCTACCGTTTCACGCGAACAGCCCACAATCTGACCGATTTCCTGACGGGTGATCTTAATTTGCATACCGTCTGGGTGAGTCATTGCATCAGGTTGTTTTGCAAGGTTTAGCAATGTCTGTGCAATACGGCCTGTTACGTCAAGGAATGCAAGATCGCCTACTTTCTGGCTAGTGATTTGCAGACGGCTGGCCATCTGTGCAGAAAGGCGCATCAGAATATCAGGGTTGACCTGAATAAGCTGGCGGAATTTTTTGAAAGAAATTTCTGCCACTTCACAAGGACTCTTGGCACGTACCCATGCAGTACGTTCCTGCTCTTCTTCAAATAAGCCTAGCTCACCGATGAAGTCACCCTGGTTAAGGTAAGACAGGATCATTTCTTTGCCTTCTTCATCCTTGATCAATACGGCAACAGAACCTTTCACAATGTAGTAGAGAGTTTCTGCTTTCTCTCCCGCATGGATCAAAGTACTCTTTGACGGATATTTGTGAATGTGGCAATGGGAAAGAAACCACTCTAGAGTTGGATCTGTTTGAGGTTTACCTGGAACCATATTTCTAACTTCCTCTGCGTTTGTTGCCCAACAACGACATCCATATAATTCAAGGCTGGGCCTAACAATATAATTGTTCGCTGATTAGGATATTCATTCAGCCGCTGGGCTGCAAGTTCACTTGAATATTTAATTGAGAGTTTATCTTTTTTCGGCGTGTTTTTCTTGATATTGATCTATCTGAAATGGCCATTTGGTACTCATAAGTGTGCACATGATCACACAGTTGTTAGTTAATGCAGAATTACCCTGTTTTGAGTAAGGAGAAAGCAATGCAATCACGAGTGAAATGGGTAGAAGGGATGACCTTTCTGGGGCAGACAGATTCTGGTCACAGTGTCGTCATGGATGGCAATGGGGGCGAAAAAGCACCCAGTCCGATGGAAATGGTATTGATGGCTGCTGGTGGCTGTAGTTCAGTTGATGTCGTCGACGGTTTGCAATCAGCGGGACAGAAAATCACCGGTTGCGAGGCGCAGATTGCTTCTGTTCGCCGTGAACAGTCACCGCGTATTTTCACTTCGGCTAACCTGCATTTTGTGGTTACTGGCCATGATCTGGATGAGGCTCGGGTTGCCAGCGTCGTCGCAGATTCACTGCAGAAATACTGCTCTGTGTGCCTGATGCTGGGCGAAGGGGTAGAGATGACGCATTCGTATGAAATAATTCAGGGCTAAGTTTCGAATAAACAGTTTCGAGTTACGAGAGCCGAGGATAGAGAAAAGTGGTGCTATGGACCTATGGACAAACAGTGTCGAGTCATTAGGTTCGAGTTTCGAGAAAGAGCCACAGCTTGACTCCCAACTATGGCTCGGAGAGCCTGTTTGCAGGACCACAGGACCACAGGACCACAGGACCACAGGACCACAGGACCACAGGACCACAGGACCACAGGACCACAGGACCACAGGACCACAGGACCACAGGACCACAGGACCACAGGTCCATAGTCGATATCTGTCGCGTAACGGGAAGCCCGCATCGCGTTACTCGCCACTTACCCCTCGCGTCGGGTTTACCCGATCTTTCCGGTGTCGATTAACTTCTGGATCAGCGGACGCATGATCAGCTCCATCGCAAAGCTCATTTTCCCGCCCGGTACCACCAGGGTGTTATGGCGTGACATAAACGAGCCCTGGATCATTGATAGCAGATACGGGAAATCGACATTTTTAATTCCGCGGAAGCGAATGACCACAAAGCTTTCATCCAGACTTGGAATGCCTTTGGCACTGAATGGGTTGGACGTATCGACGGTCGGCACGCGTTGGAAGTTGATATGGGTGCGCGAAAATTGCGGCGTAATATAATTGAGATAATCGTCCATCGAGCGGACGATAGACTCCATGACCGCTTCTCGGGAGTGGCCCCGGTCACGTGTGTCGCGGACGATCTTCTGAATCCATTCCAGGTTTACAATCGGCACCATACCAATCAGCAAATCGACGTGTTGTGCGGCATTGATCTCACCATCAACAACACCGCCATGTAAACCTTCGTAAAAGAGCACATCCGTATTTTCAGGCAGATCCTGCCATGGCGTGAAGGATCCCGGCATTTGATTGTAGGGGACCGCTTCGTCAAAAGTATGCAGGTAGCGACGGAATTGACCACTGCCATCGTCACCATACTGGCGGAAAAAGGCTTCCAGTTGGGCGAAGTCGTTAGCTTGCGGGCCAAAATAGCTGACATGGCGGCCTTGCTCTTTGGCTTTACGAATTTCAACATCCATTTCCGGGCGGCTAAAGCGATGGAAGCTATCCCCCTCCAGCAAGGCGGCATTGAAGTTCATCATATTGAACATTTTGCGAAATGCTTCTGAAGTGGTGGATGTGCCAGCACCAGAAGACCCTGTTACTGCAATTATCGGATGTTTTGCAGACATGACATACCCTGTCGTTAATGTTAACGATAAAAGTTATTAACAGGGTGTTGCGCCAGGGTCAAGGGGAAGTTGGTTTTTGAACGGGGGATATCCGTTAATTGAGATCTCTGCGGAGTTTAATATCAACAGATTCATGCAGTTCAGAAAAGACGATCACCGCATCGCCTGATTCAAGCTGCTTTCGGACATATTGTACCTTGTGTTCCATATTGAGCTCGGTCTCACCATAGTCCGTGCCTTCGCGCAGCACAAAGTGTTCAATCAGATTATTTAGGGTGTCAGAGCCGATATCTTGCCAGGGAATAATCATAGTTACTGCATCTGTTCTTTACTGGATTGCTGATTATATTGTTAATTTCATAGATTGTAGAGCGGTACTATGGCCCTATGGATAAACAGTTTCGAGTAACTAGGTTCTAGTGGAGAGGAAAAGCAAAATGCTTGAACCTCAATTCGAACTTATGGATCCTGCTTGCAGGACCACACTCGTGACTCGAATCTAGTCTCTAGTCTCTAGTCTCTAGTCTCTAGGATCTGGCTGCTTCTTAAACCATTCCGGTACCGTCTTTTCCAACCAGAAATCAGGATTGCGCCAGGAACCGGAAACAAAACCCACATGACCGCCATTCGCCGTTAAGTGATAATCAATATTTGCAGGCAGCGGTTGCAGAGGAATAACTCGCTGGGTCATGAAAGGGTCGTCTTTCGCATGGATGATCCGCAATGGAATTTTGACCTGATGGAGTTTACTGAGTCCGCTACATTGTTGGTAGTAGTCTGCGGCATCTTTAAAACCATGCAGGGGAGCGGTAACCTGATCGTCAAACTGCCACAGTGACTGAATGTGCTGTACTTGCTCTGCTGCCACGGGCATGGCATTAGGCAAGGCTATAATCTTCTTGGCTAAGGTGTTCTTCAGTGAATTAAGCAGGTACTGCTGATAGATCCTGGAAAACCCTTGTTGGATTCGCACTGAGCAAGCTTCTAAATCCAACGGTGGTGAAATCACCTGCGCAGCGGTTAATCCAGATTCATCCCCGGTTTCCGCCAGGTAGTTAACCAGCATGTTACCGCCAAGCGAGACTCCGACAGCATACAAGGGGGCATCGGGGAATTGCTGTTTCAGCCAGTTAATAAAGAATCTGGCATCACTGGTTTCTCCCGAGTGGTAACCGCGGGCCTGACGGTTGATCTCTCCACTGCAACCGCGAAAATGCATCATTACCCCCAACCAATCTTGTTGTCTGGCGGCATGGAGCAAGCCGTTGGCATAGGGGCTGTTAAAACTGCCTTCTAAGCCATGGAACAGAATCATCAGTGGTTTATCTCGGGGATGCTCAGCGGGAGCGGCTGTCCAGGCCAGATCGAGGAAATCGCCGTCAGGCGTCTCAATGCGCTGAATCACCGGGGTAAACAGAGGCTTGCGGCGGATAAACCGCGGGATCAAGGTTTGTAAATGGGCGTTGCGCAGCCCGTTCGCTGGCTTAAAAGGCATCATGGCTCCACTCATGTTTGACGTTATATTTTCAACTTATGCTTGTTACTTTAGTCCGGCACTACACAGGCATTATAGGGGAAAATCATTTATCGGACATTTCTCTGACAATTCAGCAAGTATCTGCAAGCCTTGTTGCAGTATATGGCGACTGAATGGGGCGCTGAACTTCGGTTCTAGGTTCTAGGCTCTCGGTGCTATAGGTGCTAGTTGGTTGCCGTTAGCTGAGGGAGCAACTGGCTCGCGCCTAGCTGTTCGCAATATCTTTTTAGGTTATCGGTGGAGCCATGGTGAGGTGTCTGTTGCAGCAAGCAGAGGTTGAGCTGAGCGATAAGCGCCTGCTGCTGGCCTTTTTCCAGCTTCAGCTCGAACGCCAGTAACTGCTTGTATCCCGCTTCATCCAGTAGTGGCTTTAATTGATCACGCATGGTGCGATACTGCTGCAGTAGATTGTCACTGGCGCCTAGACAGGTGATGAGTTGGTGTTGTGAAGAGTCCGTTAGGCTTTGATGCTGACAGTCGAGCCAGTGTAACAGCAGGGCCAGGTTAACATTGCCCTGATAGCTATTCTGCAGGCAGAGACAGGCTGACTGGACGCCAGCCTGAGCATAATGGCTCAGGCTGAACTGCCAGAAATCCTGGTGATAAAAGCGTAATGGTTCAGAGGTCATTGCTTTAGATGACCGGGCTTAAAGATCACCAATATTAAATTCCTGCTCCATCGCTTCCACCTGCTCTTGCAGATCCATCCACTCCATCTCCACCTCTTCCAGTGCTGATTTGGCATCACTCTGGCGTTTTAGCTGCTCATGGAGGCGAGCTTTGTTGTCGGCTTCATAGATCGCCGGATCCGCTAGCTGGTTTTCGGCCTCAGCAATATCAGCCCCTAGCTTTTCCATCTGCTGATCAAGCTTAGTGATTTTTTTGCGTAGTGGCGCGGTCTGTTTGCGAAACTCCGCTTCCAGACGCTTTTGTTCTTTACGTGATGCTGCGCTGTTTTCTTTGGTTACGTCAGGTTTGGCTGCTTGTAACTCTCGACGCTCATTACGTTGCTGTTCGGCTAACCATTTATGATAGTCCGTCAGGTCGCCATCAAATGGGGTAACTTGACGATCATGAACAAGATACAGGTCATCCGTCGTTGCTCTTAATAGATAACGGTCGTGACTAACGATAACCATGGCGCCTTCATAAGATTGCAGCGCAAAGGTTAATGCTTGGCGCATATCCAAATCAAGGTGGTTAGTCGGTTCATCGAGCAACAATAAGTTAGGACGTTGCCATACCAGCAGCGCTAATACTAATCGGGCTTTCTCACCGCCAGAAAATGGTCCAACTTTATCAAGGGCTTTTTCACCGTTGAAACCAAAGCTACCAAGGTAATCACGAAGCTGCTGCTCGGTTGATTGTGGGGCAAGTCGTGCTAAATGCTGCAGTGGCGTATCGTCAAGGCGCAATGTTTCCAGCTGATGCTGGGCAAAGTAACCAATTTTCACACCTTGCGAGTAGGTTAAATCGCCGGCTTGTGCTGGAAGCTCACCAGATAACAGCTTGATCAGTGTCGATTTACCGGCACCGTTACGACCCAGCAAACCAATCCGGCTACCAGGTACCAGGTTAAGGCGGATCTTTTCTAATATGAGGTTATTGCTATAACCCGCAGCTACCTGATCCATCATCATGATCGGATTCGGTAATGCTTGTGGCTCTCGGAACTCAAAAAGAAACGGGTTATCAAGCTGTGCCGGCAGCACTTTTTCCATTCGGTCGAGTGCTTTAATTCGGCTTTGTGCTTGGCGTGCTTTGCTCGCTTTATAACGGAATCGGTCAATATACGATTGCATGTGAGAAACTTGCTTCTGCTGTTTCTGATACATGGCTTGTTGCAGCACTAACTTTTCAGCGCGTTGCACTTCAAACGATGAATAGTTACCGGTGTAGCTGTTTAGTGTCTGGTTCTCAACATGAATGATGCGGTTAACCACAGGGTCAAGAAAATCACGGTCATGAGAAATCAGTACTAAGGTACCACGGTAGCTCTGTAACCATTTTTCCAGCCACATAACTGCGTCGAGATCTAAGTGGTTAGTCGGTTCATCGAGCAGGAGCAGATCGGAGCGACATAACAGTGCTTGAGCCAGGTTCAAACGCATACGCCAGCCACCCGAAAACTGGGTTAGGTGCCATTGCATTTGTTCTTGGGAAAAACCAAGACCGTCGAGCAATTCAGCGGCGCGTGCATTGATCGTATAGCCGCCAATGGTATCTAGCTTGCCATGAAGCTCGGCGACTTTAGTACCATCGTTGCTCTCTTCTGCGGCTGCTAAATCACGTTCAAGTTGACGATATTCACGGTCACCATCAATGACATATTCAATGGCATTGCGTTCAAGTGCAGGTGTTTCCTGTGCTACCCAGGCCAATTCCCAGTTAGACGGGAATTGGCAATTACCGGCATCTAGACTCAATTCATTTTTTAATAAAGCAAATAAGGTCGATTTACCACAGCCGTTCTTACCAACTAGCCCGACTTTGTCACCGGGATGAATAGTAGCAGTGGCGTTATCGAGAAGGACTTTACCGCCTCGTAAAAGTTGCATGTCCGAAAAGGTAATCATCGATAGTGTCGGGGTAGCCCGCTCCGCAAAATAAAGTGCACGAAATGAGCGGCAGTCTATACCAAACCGCCACTGACTGCTAACGCAGTGATAATTATGCGGCGTGATTGAGAGGGAAGCGGTTATGAATTTTGATTCAGACGATCCGCAGGAGTAACAATTATGTATGATGTGTATAAATGTTAAGGTAGTGTTATACCGGAAAGGGCAGCCAGAAAGAGGGCGTAAGGAAAGAGATGATGACACAAGGACGGCCTAAAATTCTGGTGATATTTGCTCACCCTGATCCGCAAGAGTCGGTTGCTAACCGGGAGATGCTGGCAAGTATTGCCGACTTACCGCATGTCACCATTCATGATCTTTATGGTGCTTATCCTGACTTTTTTATCGATGTCGGGCAGGAGCAGCGACTCATTGAACAGTACGATATTATCGTATTTCAACATCCGCTCTATATGTATTCTTGCCCGGCGTTGCTCAAAGAATGGATTGATGTGGTTTTGAGCAAAGGTTATGCCCACGGTGAAGGGATATCAACCAAAGGTAAATACTGGCGTTCTGTCGTCACCACCGGCGGAGCGGCTGAAGCGTATACCCCGGATGGCTATAACCGGTGCAGTATTGCTGAAATTCTTAAGCCCTTCGAGTTAACCGCTGACTTGTGCCAAATGAACTGGATCGAGCCTTTGGTGCTGCACTGGGCACGGCGGATCCCTGTTCGCGAACGTCTGCAACATGCGCTGGATTACCGAGCCTGGCTGGAGCATCCTTTTGCAGGCAGCGAGCAAGATACACATGCTTATACAACGCAGAAGGGGAATCTTCATGGCGAATGATGTGTTGTCAGTCAGTGTGGTTTTTCTTGCGGCGGCTGTCGTTGCGGTGCCGATTGCCCAGCGCTTGGGCCTGGGGTCGGTTTTGGGTTACCTGCTGGCAGGAATTGCCATTGGTCCGTGGGGGCTGAGCCTGATCACCGATGTTGATGCCATTCTTCATTTCTCTGAGTTTGGCGTCGTGCTGCTGTTGTTTCTCATTGGCTTAGAACTAAACCCCAAAAAACTGTGGCAAATGCGCAAGCCTATCCTCGGTCTTGGCGGCAGTCAGGTGGTGCTGACCAGCATTGTGATCACCGCGATTGTCATGGCAAGCAGCCTGTTTTGGCCTGCGATCAGCTGGCGTGATGCGCTGGTGGTCGGTATGGGGCTGGCATTGTCATCGACGGCCATCGCATTACGGGTAATTGAAGAACAAAACCTTGATGGCAGTGAAACCGGGCAATCTGGGTTTGCGGTATTGCTGTTTCAGGATATTGCCGTGATCCCTATGCTGGCTATCCTGCCGGTACTGGCTGGCGGCGGTGGCGGCAGCTGGCTAGATTTTACCTGGATGATCGGCGGGATCGGTGCCTTATTAGTGGGCGGTCATTATTTATTGCGGCCGCTGTTTCGCTGGGTGGTTCTCAGCGGGGTACGCGAACTGTTTAATGTTGCGGCCCTGTTGTTAGTGATTGGCATTGCTTTGGGGATGCAGTCGCTCGGGCTGTCAATGGCACTTGGCACATTCCTGGCGGGGGTGTTACTGGCCGAGAGTGAATATCGCCATGAATTAGAAATAGCCATTGAACCGTTCAAAGGCTTGTTGCTGGGGCTGTTCTTTATTTCAGTCGGGATGGCGGTCAACCTCGGTTTGCTACTGGAATTTCCGCTGCTGATTTTAGTGGCTGTGGTGGCGTTGGTCGTCGTTAAAGGGCTGTTGCTTTATGGCCTTGCACGACTGTTCGGTATTCGTGCTAAGTCACGGAGTCAGATGGCGGCAATACTCAGTCAGGGCGGTGAATTTGCGTTTGTTTTGTTTACGGCCGCAAAAGGTGAAGGGCTGCTGGGTGAATCGCTGGCGGCATTTCTGCTGGTGGTCGTCAGTATTTCAATGATGACCACACCGTTGATACTGCTGCTGCAAGAAAAGTGGTTTATTCATACTTTCAGAGCCGACGAAGAGACGCTGGAAACCGATGTTATTGATCGTGAGCCGCGAGTCATTATTACCGGATTTGGTCGTTTTGGTCAGGTGGTCGGGCGGTTATTATTTGCTAATAAAATCAGGGTAACGGTGCTGGAGCGGGATCCTAGCCAAATACAGTTTTTGCGTAAATTCGGTTACAAGGTGTATTACGGCGATGCCACGCAGCTGGATTTATTACGTGCGGCCGGGGCCGATAAAGCAGAAGCCATTATTATCTGCGCCGATGAACCTGATGAAGTGATGGAAATCGTCACCCTGTGCCAGCAGTACTTTCCGAATTTGAAGGTGCTGGCGCGCGCACGGAGTCGGGTCGAGGCACATCAGTTGCTGAGCCTCGGGGTAGAGAATTTTTCACGTGAAACTTTTGCCAGTGCGCTTGATTTAGGCCGTCAAACCCTCATATCTTTAGGCATGCACCCGTATAAAGCTAAACGGGCAGAAGCACACTTCCGTAAACTTGACACTACAGCGTTGCGGGATTTATTGCCACAGCATTCGGAAGATGTTCATCTGGCGTCACGGGCGAGAGAGGCCCGGAAAGAGCTGGAAGACATCTTTGATCGCGAGATGCGCGGCGAGCGTGAACGGCATAATGGTTGGGATTAATTCAGACCGCATTGTTTGGATTTGCAAATGGAAGTGATTATGAAAAAACGATTTATTGCTGGTGCGGTGTGTCCTGCCTGTCAAAAACAAGACACCTTACGCTGGTGGAAAGAAAATGATATAGAGATAGTCGAGTGTGTTGAGTGCCAGCATACAGACCGTCGCGTTCCTCAATCGGTAGAACAAAGCGAACACCTTGCCAAAGATAAAAAACAGCAAGTGATTGGCATTTTCAAACCTGAATAAACAGGCTCTAGTATCATGGTGCCAAGATAGGTATTATACCGTCTTAACACCAAGCTCAACACCTGGCTCAAATTTCGGAGTAAACATGAAAGTCGTTAAAGACATCGTAGTAAGTTTGGCATATCAAGTGAAAACTGAAGAAGGCATCGTAGTCGATCAATCAACTACTGATGCACCACTTGATTACCTGCACGGTCACAACAATCTGATTGTTGGCCTAGAGAAAGCGCTAGAAGGTCGTGAAGCCGGCGACAAGTTTGAAGTGACTGTTGCTCCTGAAGATGCATACGGTGAGCACGTTGAGGAAATGGTACAGCGCGTACCAGCCGACGTATTCCAGGGTGTTGATGAAATTACTGTTGGTATGCGTTTCTTGGCGGATACTGATCAGGGTCCAATCCCTGTAGAAGTCACTGAAGTGGACGGTGACGAAGTGGTGGTTGACGGTAACCACATGCTTGCAGGTCAGACGCTGACGTTCACGGCTGAAGTTGTTGCCTTGCGTGCTGCGACAGAAGAAGAAATCGAACATGGTCACATCCATCAGGGCGGCGGCTGTTGTGGCGGCGGTGGCTGCGGCGACCACGACCATGAACACGATCACGATGAAGAAGGTGGTTGTTGCGGCGGTGAAGAGAAAGGCGGCTGTGGCTGTTCTCACTAAGAAGCACTCTTATTAAGAGCCTTTCTTGATTAAGAATATATAAAAAACGGGAAGCCTAGGCTTCCCGTTTTAATTTCCAGAAATCGAGTTGCGAGTGCCGAGGTGCGAGATTTTTCTCGCTACTCGAGCCTCGATACTCAGATCAATAATGCGGTGGCGGTGTCTCTTCAGATTCTTCGGCCATGTTTGAGCCCTGGAAGCCTTTTACTTTTCCAACCAGGAATTTAAGCTGAACCTGCATTTTATCAAATTGGAATTGCTGATCGGTTAACGCCTGGTTCAGCTCGTCAATAGTTTGTTCCTGAAAAGCCTGCTTCATTTCCAGCTCGTCAATCTGAGCCTGTAGTTTTTCAATATTAGTCATGAGGTTATATACCAATAAACGTTATACCAGCCAGAGCTGCCTCTGATTGGTTTTAATCTGTCGTCCAAGCTTGGGCAATACCAGCAGATGTACCAGAGATCACCTGTCCAGAAGCTGTAATGGCCACATCATACACCACTGCAGACGGTGGTCTAGCATCTTGTAGGGGAGCCGCTTCCCAGCGTCCCAGATTCTTGCCCGTCGTGCTATCCCAGAGTTCTACTCGCCGCGAAGGGGTACCTGTCACTAGCCGTGTTCCATCTTCGGAGAAACGGGCGCTGGATAAATTCTGCTGGCGTAAGCGTACGGCAAGTTCCGCCTGTTTCTTGCCGCTGGTCAGATCCCAGACAAAAATATCATTGGTGCCATCGGCCGTTAACGCCAGTTTCCCATGACGTTGCAGGGCGACCCGGCTGATCCGGGAAGTGTGTTCGAAACGATAAATGATCTGGCCTGTTCGGGTATCCCATAAATACGCAAAATAGTCATTGCCGCCAGACAAGGCATACTGTCCGTTGGCTGAAATCGCAACAGAGTTAACTTTTTCTCGGTGTGCAAGGAACTCTAAGCGACGTCCAGTGCCCAAGTCGATATAGAGTGCTTTGCCGTTAGAGAGCCCAAGGACAACGTGCTGGCCGTTATTGGCGATATCGACATCGCGAATAATGCCATCAGAAATGGACCATAAACCGTCTGATTGCCCCCAGGCTAAATCCCACACCGCAAAGTTCTGTGCCGTGGCGGTAATAGCGTAGCGATTGTTGTCAGAAATTTTACTGGAAAGGACGGTATTGTGATGTGGATCTTGAGAACCGAAGTCTGCTAACCTTTTGTTTTGCTGTAGGTCCCATAGCACGATACCTTGTTGGGCTGAATTGAAAAGGGCAAACCGACCGTCTCTGCTGAGACTGAAACTGGTTGCGCCTTCAGGGGCTAAAACCCAGCGTTGGATTTCCGAACCGGAAAAAAAACAGCCACTGAGTAATATCAGTGCCCAAATGATGCTAATTCTGGGGAATATTTTGCGCATTAAGGTCTGGTTCCGGTTTGTTTTGCTAAGTAAAGAATGCTATCAATCGTATTAAATAACTGAATAAACACAATTGTTAGGCAGTTACTTAATAAAACTGGTAGTAGTATATTGATATGGCATGTTTTTCACACCTACTGTGAAAAGCAAAGCTAAAAAATGAGGCATTACCTCATCGACTGATGGAGAAATACATGAAACCTGTTCTAAAGATGTCTGTTCTGGCTGCAACAATCCTACTGGCCGTTGGCTGCCAAGATGAAAAAGCGGCGGAAACACAATCCGCTGAGCCTGCAAAAGTAGAGCAGGTAGCAGCAGATACAGCAACCGCTGAACAAGCAAAAGAAGCGTTTGCCTCTGAAGACCAAAAATCAGCTTACGCAATTGGTGCCTCTCTTGCGCAATACCTTGCTGCTAACCTGGACCAGCAAAAAGAGCTTGGCCTGGAACTGAACCGTGATGACGTACTAGCTGGTGTGAGTGATGTCTTTGCGAACAAGAGCCGCATGACACCAGAAGAAACACAGCAGGCGCTTCAGGAACTTGATAAGCGTGTCTCTGATATCGTTGCAGAAAAAGCGAAAGTGGAATCTGAGAAAAACATCAAAGCAGGCGAAGACTTCCGTGCTGAATTTGAAAAGCAGGACGGCGTAGCGAAGACTGAGTCAGGTCTTTTATACCAAGTCGAAAAGCAAGGTGAAGGCGAAAAGCCAGCGGCAACAGATACAGTAAAAGTACACTATAAAGGCATGCTGACTGACGGTACTGAGTTTGATAGCTCTTACAAGCGTAACCAGCCTGCGACATTCCCACTAAATCAAGTGATCCCTGGCTGGACTGAAGGTGTACAGCTAATGCCGGTAGGTTCTAAGTTTAAGTTTGTTATCCCGCCAGAACTGGCATACGGATCTCAGGCAAATCCAAGCATTCCTGCCAACTCAACGCTTGTGTTTGAAGTTGAGTTGCTTGAGATCGTGAAAGCGAAGCAACCTGCTGCTGAAGTAAAAACGCAGTAATTTTCTTGATTACCGCTGATAAATTTTGCAGATAGTTTGATAAGACCCGACCTGTGTTGGGTCTTTTTTTATCGATATTCTGATAAACTTGCTAACAAGATTTGAATTTATGTCCATTCTATTGATTATCTATTGACTCTCGGTTGAGCTGATAATGAATGTAATGGGTATTTGCAAGGAAGATTTGAACAGTGGTCTCTACAGATAACTTTGGTTCTGATGTCATGATTGAAAGTGACTTGGTTGAAACTCGCGCTTTCACTGAGCATGACTATATTATTTTACACTCTTATGAAGCCGTGGTTGATGGCCTGGCGGCATTGATCGGTCCGTTTTGTGAGATCGTATTGCATTCATTAGCGGATCTGAATACGTCGGCAATCAAGATTGCCAACGGTGAAAATACCGGGCGTAAGGTTGGATCGCCAATTACCGATCTGGCGCTGCGGATGTTGCGGGATATTGAAGGTTCTGAGCGTAACTTTTCTCGTGCCTATTTCACTCGAGCGAAAGGTGGTGACTTGATGAAGTCGATCACCATTGCCATTCGTAATGGTGAAAAGCGGATCATTGGTTTGCTGTGTATTAACATTAACCTCGATGCCCCTTTTTCACAAATTCTGCAATCTTTCATGCCTACCGATGAGGCGAAGCATGCGGCTTCAACAGTCAATTTTGCCAGTGATGTTGATGAGCTGGTGGATCAGACTGTTGAACGTACGATTGAAGAAATTAATGCGGATAAAGGCGTATCGAACAACGCCAAAAACCGGCAAATTGTGATGGAGTTGTACGATAAGGGCATTTTCGATATTAAAGATGCCATCAATCGGGTTGCTGATCGCTTGAATATCTCCAAACACACCGTGTACCTCTATATTCGTCAGCGTAAAACTGAGGATGGCGAAAAATGATATTGAATTATGTCTTGGTGGTTGACGGCCCGGCATATGGCCGTCAATCAGCTCGTTCGGCATATCAATTTGCGCAGGCGGTAGTAGAGCAGGGGCATCGATTGTCCCGGATCTTTTTTTACCAGGACGGTGTTCATAATGGTTCTGCGCTGACAGCACCCGCGTCGGATGAATTTGATTTGGTTGCCGCCTGGCAACAGTTGTCCATCGCACATAATATTGAGCTGCAAACCTGTGTTGCGGCAGCATTGCGGCGCGGCATTGTTGGTGAGCAGGAAGCCGAACAGAATCAGTTGCCTGGCAATAATCTGGCAACAGGGTTTGAACAGGCAGGGCTGGGCGGTTTAGCGGAAGCACTGCTGACGGCTGATCGTGTGATTCAATTTTAAGTTACCCATTTTAAGTGAGCAACATGAAACCGTTAGGCTTTGTATTCCGAAGTGCCCCGCATGGTAAAAGCTGTGGTCGAGAAGGGCTTGATGCGGTATTGGCCACATCAGCCTACAGTGAAAATTTACATTTGTTCTTCATTGACGATGGTGTTTTTCAGTTACTGAACAATCAACAGCCTGCCAAAATTTTATCCCGCGATTATATCGCCACCTTCAAAATGCTCGATTTATACGACATTGAGAATATCTATGTCTGTCGGCATTCAATGGCAGAGCGGGGGCTGACGGAAGAGGATTTGATTATTGATGTGACCATACTGGATGAAGCCGAAATAACAATGAAATTGCAACATTGCCAACGCATGCTAAGCTTCTGAGGTCGATATGTTACATACCATCACAACATCACCTTTTCATACCCAGTCTCTGCAAAGCTGTCTACGCTATATAAGCCAAGATGATGAGATTTTATTGCTCCAAGATGCAGTAATTGCCGGATTAAGAGAAAATTTCTGGTGTGAAGCAATAAAAAATTCAGGTGTAAGAATTTATTTACTGAAAGAAGATCTTTTGGCTCGAGGAATTATCGATAAAGTGGATAATTCCTTTGAGGTTGTTGATTATAAAGGGTTTGTTTCACTTTCTGTTGAGCATGAAACGCAGATGAATTGGGCATAAAATCACGCTTTATACAACATAGCCTGTCAAATTTTATGATTGTTTAAGAAATGATCACATGATTGATCGTTGTATACATCTTGACACCCCATTGTGCGACGCCTAAAATTTCGCGTCCTCCTGTTGTTGGGAGGCAGATTTTTCACATTTTACGAAAGTAATATTTCAGGAGCTATTTAATGGCAACTATTAACCAGCTGGTTCGCAAGCCACGTGTAAAGCAAGTTGTAAAAAGCAACGTGCCTGCGCTAGCAGCGTGCCCGCAAAAGCGTGGTGTATGTACTCGTGTTTACACTACTACACCTAAAAAACCGAACTCCGCACTACGTAAAGTATGTCGTGTTCGTCTGACTAACGGCTTTGAAGTTACTTCATACATCGGCGGTGAAGGTCACAACCTTCAGGAGCACTCAGTTGTTCTTATCCGTGGTGGTCGTGTTAAAGATTTACCAGGTGTGCGTTACCACACCGTTCGTGGTGCACTTGACTGTGCAGGCGTTAACGACCGTAAGAAAGGTCGTTCTAAGTACGGTGTTAAGCGTCCTAAGTCTTAATGGATTCCGTTAAGTAAGGCCAAACATTTAAATTAAATTTGAAAAAACTGAAAAGTTTTGGATAACCTGAAGAAGACAACGGAGATATATCCATGCCACGTCGTCGCGTAATCGGCCAGCGTAAAATTCTATCTGACCCTAAGTTCGGATCTGATCTGCTGGCAAAATTCGTTAACATCCTTATGGTTGACGGAAAGAAATCTACTGCAGAAAAAATCGTTTACACTGCACTAGATACTATGGCTGAGCGTTCTGGTGAAGAATGTTTATCTGTATTTGAAAAAGCTCTTGAAAATGTACGCCCTGCGGTAGAAGTTAAATCTCGCCGTGTTGGTGGTTCAACTTACCAGGTGCCTGTAGAAGTACGTCCAGTACGTCGTAACGCACTAGCTATGCGCTGGTTAGTTGATGCTGCGCGTAAGCGTGGTGAAAAATCTATGGCTCAGCGTCTAGCAGGCGAAATGCTTGATGCGGCTGACAACAAAGGTACTGCTGTTAAGAAACGTGAAGACGTTCACCGTATGGCAGACGCGAACAAAGCGTTCGCACATTACCGCTGGTAATAGCAAATGGACACAGCAGGCGATTCCTGCTGTGTCTAAACCATACTCTAAGGTAACCCTTAGTAAGAGGATACAACCGTGGCTCGTAAAACGCCTATCGAGCGCTACCGTAATATCGGTATCTGTGCTCACGTCGACGCCGGTAAAACAACTACTACCGAGCGAATCCTGTTTTATACAGGCCTATCTCACAAGATCGGTGAAGTACACGACGGCGCTGCTACTATGGACTGGATGGAGCAGGAGCAGGAGCGTGGTATCACTATCACATCCGCTGCGACTACTACGTTCTGGCGTGGTATGGACGGTCAGTTTCCAGAGCATCGCGTAAATATCATTGATACCCCGGGACACGTTGACTTCACTATCGAAGTAGAACGTTCCTTGCGAGTACTCGATGGTGCTGTTGTAGTTTTCTGTGGTGCTTCCGGTGTTGAACCGCAGTCTGAGACTGTATGGCGTCAGGCTGATAAGTACGAAGTGCCGCGTATGGTTTTCGTAAACAAGATGGACCGTGCTGGTGCAGACTTCCTGCGTGTTGTTGACCAGATTAAGAACCGTCTTGGTGCGAACCCAGTGCCAATCCAGCTTAACATTGGTGCTGAAGAAGAATTTAAAGGTGTAATCGACCTGATCAAAATGAAGACCATTAACTGGTCGGAAGAAGATCAAGGTATGACTTTCACCCATGAAGACATCCCAGCAGAGCTGCAAGACCTTGCTGATGAATGGCGCATGAACTTAGTTGAATCAGCAGCAGAAGCTACTGAAGAACTAATGGAAAAATACCTTGAAGAAGGTGAACTGTCTGAAGAAGAAATTAAGGCAGGTCTTCGTCATCGTACTCTGAACAATGAAATCGTGCTGGCAACCTGTGGTTCTGCCTTTAAGAACAAAGGTGTTCAGGCAGTACTGGATGCAGTTATCGATTTCCTACCTTCACCAACCGAAGTGAAAGCTATCAACGGTGAAGACGAACAAGGTAATGCTGTTGAGCGTCATTCAAGCGATGACGAACCCTTCTCAGCGCTTGCGTTTAAGATCGCAACCGACCCGTTCGTAGGTACATTGACGTTCATGCGTGTTTATTCTGGTGTTGTAAACACTGGTGATACCGTCTACAACTCTGTTAAAGAAAAACGTGAGCGTTTTGGTCGTATCGTTCAGATGCACGCGAACAAACGTGAAGAGATCAAAGAAATCCGTGCCGGTGATATCGCTGCGGCAATTGGTCTTAAAAGCGTAACTACTGGTGATACTCTGTGCGATCTGAATGACAAAGTTATTCTTGAGCGTATGGAGTTTCCTGAACCAGTAATTCAGATCGCGGTTGAGCCAAGATCGCAAGCTGATCAAGAAAAGATGGGTGTCGCGCTGGGTAAGCTAGCGGCAGAAGATCCATCTTTCCGAGTGGAAACCGATGATGAATCAGGCCAGACGTTAATTTCTGGTATGGGTGAACTTCACCTTGATATCATCGTTGACCGTATGAAGCGTGAATTCAGCGTTGACTGTAACGTGGGTAAACCTCAGGTTGCTTATCGCGAAACTATTCGTGGTAAAACAGAAGTTGAAGGCAAGTTTGTACGTCAATCCGGTGGCCGCGGTCAGTTTGGTCATGTATGGCTGAAGATTGAACCGTCGGAACCTGGTGAAGGTTTCGTATTCGTTGATGAAATCGTCGGCGGTGCTGTACCAAAAGAATATATTGGTTCAGTATCTAAGGGTATCGAAGAGCAAATGAAGAACGGTGTGCTTGCGGGCTACCCTGTTCTTGACGTGAAAGCGACGTTGTTCGATGGTTCTTATCACGATGTTGACTCCAGCGAAATGGCGTTTAAAATCGCAGGTTCAATGGCATTCAGGAAAGGTGCGCTAGAAGCAAGCCCGGTTATTCTTGAACCCATGATGAAAGTTGAAGTAACGACTCCTGAAGACTGGATGGGTGATGTGGTTGGCGATCTTAACCGTCGTCGCGGCATGATCGAAGGTATGGACGATGGCCTGGCGGGTCTTAAAATCATTCATGCTAAGGTACCTCTGTCTTCAATGTTTGGTTATGCAACTGACTTACGTTCTGCAACTCAAGGCCGTGCGTCTTACTCGATGGAATTTCATGAGTACTTTGAAGTTCCTAAGAACATTGCAGATGGCATCATCGCAGAGCGCACATAACTGAATTATTTGCGTCAACTGCGGTTGGCGCATTAAAATACAAACTTCGGACGCGTCCCCTAACCTAGTAGGGGGCGTATCTTAACTAGGAAGGAACACGATTGTGTCTAAAGAAAAATTTGAACGCGTAAAACCGCACGTTAACGTTGGTACAATTGGCCACGTCGATCACGGTAAAACAACTCTAACTGCAGCTATCTGTACTACTCTTGCAAAAGTTTACGGCGGTGTTGCTAAAGACTTCGCATCTATCGATAACGCTCCAGAAGAGCGCGAGCGCGGTATCACAATCTCTACTTCTCACGTAGAGTACGATACTCCAACTCGTCACTACGCACACGTTGACTGCCCAGGACACGCCGATTATGTTAAAAACATGATCACTGGTGCTGCTCAAATGGATGGTGGTATCCTAGTTGTTGCTGCAACTGATGGCCCTATGCCTCAGACTCGTGAGCACATCCTTCTTGGTCGTCAGGTTGGTATCCCTTACATCATCGTATTCATGAACAAATGTGACATGGTTGATGATGAAGAGCTACTAGAACTAGTAGAAATGGAAGTTCGTGAACTTCTTTCTGAGTACGACTTCCCAGGTGATGACTGCCCAGTAATCATGGGTTCTGCACTTGGCGCACTTAACGGTGAAGCTCAGTGGGAAGAGAAGATCATTGAACTAGCTGAAGCTCTAGATAACTACATCCCTGAGCCTGAGCGTGCAATCGATCTACCATTCATCCTTCCTATCGAAGATGTATTCTCAATCCAGGGCCGTGGTACTGTTGTAACTGGTCGTGTTGAGCAAGGTATCGTTCGCGTAGGTGACGAAGTTGCTATCGTTGGTATCAAAGACACTATCACTACTACATGTACTGGTGTTGAGATGTTCCGTAAGCTTCTTGACGAAGGCCGTGCTGGTGAGAACGTTGGTGTTCTTCTACGTGGTACTAAGCGTGACGAAGTTGAACGTGGTCAGGTTCTTGCTAAGCCAGGTTCAATCACTCCACACACTACTTTCACTTCAGAAATCTATGTTCTTTCTAAAGATGAAGGCGGTCGTCACACTCCTTTCTTCAAAGGTTACCGTCCACAGTTCTACTTCCGTACAACTGACGTAACTGGTACTATCGAGCTACCAGAAGGCGTTGAAATGGTAATGCCTGGTGATAACATCTCTATGACTGTTACTCTAATCGCTCCTATCGCGATGGACGAAGGTCTACGTTTTGCTATCCGTGAAGGTGGCCGTACAGTTGGTGCTGGTGTTGTTGCTACAATCGTTGCTTAATTTGCAATAATTGAACGACACGAAAAGGGAGCCTAAGGGCTCCCTTTTTTTATGCCTGTAAATTAAGTACTGTGTAATAATCAGTTAACTGCTCGAAACTGACTGATATCGACCCACTTTGGGATCGCAATACGGGAACCGTATCAGTCAGGCCCAGAAGGTCACCGAGCCGGTATTTATCATAAGCGACAAAAATCGAGTCAATCTTGGCTCTCACTTTTTTGACACTCTTGAAATTGGTTCTACTATTAAAAGACCTGACAGAAAAGTATCCCCCTTCCCATGAAAACCGACCCGAAAATCATTAAATATCTCAACGAAGTGCTGGCCAATGAATTAGTCGCCATCAACCAATACGCCCTTCATGCAAGAATATATAAGGAATGGGGCTTAACTCGTCTCGCCCACAAGGAATCTCATGAATCGCGAGATGACAGGAAGCATGCCGAGCACCTGATTAAACGCATCCTGTTGTTAGGTGGATCGCCGGATCTGCCCGATTTAGGCAAGCTCGATATTGGTGAAGATCCGCGGGATATGCTGGAGTGCGATTTAGCGTTGGAGATGGCTGCGATGCTCGAGCTAAATGATGCTATTGCTTATGCTGAAAAAGTTCATGATTACGTTACCCGTGACTTGTTTCGGGATATCCAGCAAAAAGAAAAAGAGCATGCTGATTGGTTTGAAACCCAGCTAGACCTGATTGAAAAAATAGGCAACGCGAATTATAGCCAGACACAAATTTCAGGTTAAAGCCAGCGTACAGCCTCAGTGTCGATGCCCTAACAACGAATTACTGAAACAAAATAGGGAAGCCTAATGATGGACTTCCTTTCAGATCAAATCGACTTTCGTATCTCGAACGATTATTTTTCGATCAAGGCTTGCGCTTAAAAGTGTGATCTGTATAATGCACGCCACTGTCTCATTAAAGATAGTTGTGAACCAATAAGCGTTGAGGAAGAAGTCGCTCGTAAACGACTTGGTAATGTATACTCTGACTTATGTTCGCAGTCATTAAATTGACTGACAACGTACCCAAAAGGGGTACTACGGTTTCACATAAATCAATCGGCATTCCCTCGTTCAGATGAGCGTGAATGGCGATATTGTTTGTGTAAATTTTACTGGAGCTCTGTCTAATGCAGAACCAACGTATTCGTATCCGCCTAAAGGCGTTCGATCACCGTTTGATCGACCAGTCTACTGCGGAAATCGTTGAAACAGCTAAGCGTACTGGCGCGCAGGTTCGTGGTCCTATTCCACTACCGACTCGCAAAGAGCGCTTCACTGTTCTTATTTCTCCACACGTCAATAAAGATGCACGTGATCAGTACGAAATCCGTACTCACAAGCGTCTTATCGACATCGTTGAGCCTACAGATAAAACTGTTGATGCTCTAATGCGTCTAGATCTAGCTGCTGGCGTTGACGTCCAGATCAGCCTAGGTTAAGGGGAGATAAGAAATGATTGGTCTAATCGGTCGTAAAGTGGGCATGACCCGCATCTTTACCGAAGATGGCGTTTCTATCCCAGTAACAGTGGTTGAAGTTGAAGCTAACCGTGTAACTCAAGTTAAAACACTTGAAACTGACGGTTACAACGCAATTCAGATCACAACTGGTGCTAAGAAAGCTAACCGTGTATCTAAGCCAGAAGCAGGTCACTTCGCAAAAGCGGGTGTTGAAGCTGGTCGCGGTCTTTGGGAATTCCGTCTAGATAATGGTGAAGAGTTTGCAGTTGGCGCTGAGCTAAATGTTGAACTGTTCAACGAAGTTAAAAAAGTAGACGTTACTGGTACATCTAAAGGTAAGGGTTTCCAAGGCGCAATTAAGCGTTGGAACTTCCGTACTCAAGATATGACCCACGGTAACTCCTTGTCTCACCGCGCTCCGGGTTCAATTGGCCAATGTCAAACTCCAGGTCGTGTATTTAAAGGCAAGAAAATGGCTGGTCACATGGGTGCTGAGCGTGTAACGACTCAAAACCTAGAGATCGTACGTGTTGACGCTGAGCGCAATCTGCTTCTTATTAAAGGTGCGGTACCGGGCTCAACAGGTGGCAACGTGATCGTTAAACCAGCTGTTAAAGCGTAAGGTCGAGGAGTTAGTAATGGAATTGGTAGTCAAAGGCGCTGATGCGCTAACTGTCTCCGAAACTACTTTTGGACGTGATTTCAATGAAGCTCTAGTACACCAAGTAGTTGTTGCTTATGCAGCAGGTGCTCGTCAAGGTACTCGTGCTCAGAAAACTCGTTCTGACGTTTCTGGTGGTGGTGCTAAACCATGGCGCCAGAAAGGTACAGGCCGTGCACGTGCAGGTACTATTCGTAGTCCGCTATGGCGCACAGGTGGTGTAACTTTCGCAGCTCGTCCACAGGACCACAGCCAGAAAGTTAACAAAAAAATGTACCGCGGTGCTATGAAGAGCATTCTTTCTGAGCTAGTTCGTCAAGAGCGTCTAATCGTTGTTGATAACTTCTCTGTAGAAGCACCAAAGACAAAAGAACTAGCAGCAAAGCTTAAAGAGCTTGATCTGACTGATGTTCTAATCGTAACTGGCGAACTAGATGAGAATCTATTCCTTGCAGCACGTAACCTTTACAAGGTAGACGTTCGTGATGCAGCGACAATCGACCCAGTTAGCTTGATCGCTTTCGACAAAATCGTGATGACTGCAGCTGCAGTTAAACAAGTTGAGGAGATGCTAGCATGATCACTGAAGAGCGTATTTTAAAAGTTCTCCGTGCTCCGCACATTTCTGAAAAAGCAACGACTGCTGCAGAAAACGCGAATACTATCGTGTTCAAAGTAGCAATTAATGCAACGAAGAAAGAGATCAAAGCAGCAGTTGAAAAACTGTTCGAGGTTGAAGTTAAGTCTGTAAATACTCTTGTTGCTAAGGGTAAGACCAAACGTCAAGGTGCACGTGAAGGCCGTCGTAACGACTGGAAAAAAGCGTACGTTATCTTGAAAGAAGGTCAAGACATCGACTTCGCTGGTAGTGCAGAGTAAGGCTAGGAGCAAAGAAGAATGGCTATTGTTAAATGTAAGCCGACTTCCCCGGGTCGTCGCCACGTAGTTAAAGTGGTTAACTCTGACCTGCATAAGGGTAAGCCGTACGCACCACTACTAGAGAAAAAATCTAAGTCTGGTGGTCGTAACAATAACGGTCGTATCACAGTACGTCACATCGGTGGTGGTAACAAGCAACACTACCGTATGATCGACTTTAAACGTACTAAAGATGGTATCCCAGCGAAAGTTGAGCGTTTGGAATATGATCCAAACCGTAGCGCAAACATCGCGCTAGTGCTTTACGCTGACGGTGAACGCCGTTACATCATTGCACCAAAAGGCATCCAAGCTGGTGATTCAATCCAGTCTGGCGCTGATGCTGCGATCAAAGTTGGTAACACGTTACCAATGCGCAACATCCCAGTAGGTTCAACAGTACACTGTGTTGAGCTTAAGCCTGGTAAAGGTGCTCAGCTGGCTCGTTCAGCTGGTGCATACGCTCAGATCATTGCACGTGCAGGCACATATGTGACTCTACGTCTGCGTTCTGGTGAAATGCGTAAGGTTCTTTCTGAAGGTCGTGCGACCCTAGGTGAAGTTGGTAACGCAGAACACATGCTACGTGAGCTAGGTAAAGCTGGTGCTTCACGCTGGCGCGGTGTTCGTCCAACTGTACGTGGTGTTGTAATGAACCCAGTTGACCACCCACACGGTGGTGGTGAAGGCCGTACATCTGGTGGCCGTCACCCAGTTACACCTTGGGGTGTTCCTACGAAGGGTTACAAAACTCGTAAGAACAAACGTACCGACAAGTACATCGTACGTCGTCGTAATAAGTAATAATTATCAGAGGATAAGCCATGCCACGTTCTCTCAAGAAAGGTCCTTTCATTGACCTGCACTTGCTGAAGAAGGTAGAGAAAGCGGTGGAAAGCGGAGACAAGAAGCCTGTTAAGACTTGGTCCCGTCGCTCAATGATCATCCCACAGATGATCAATTTGACCATCGCTGTCCATAATGGTCGTCAGCACGTTCCTGTTTTCGTTTCTGAAGAAATGATCGGTCACAAGCTAGGCGAATTTGCACCAACACGTACTTATCGCGGCCACGCTGCAGATAAGAAAGCTAAGAAGCGCTAAGGAGTAAGTAATGGAAGCTATCGCTAAACATCGCTTTGCTCGCATTTCGCCGCAGAAAGCTCGTTTGGTTGCAGATCAACTGCGCGGTAAGCCAGTTGCTCAAGCTCTAGAAATTCTACAGTTCAGCAACAAAAAAGCTGCTGAACTAATCAAGAAAGTTCTAGATTCAGCTATCGCTAACGCAGAACACAACGAAGGCGCAGACATTGATGATCTTAATGTTGCAAAAATCTTCGTTGACGAAGGTCCTACCATGAAGCGTATTATGCCTCGTGCTAAAGGCCGTGCCGATCGCATCTTGAAGCGTTCTAGCCACATCACTGTTGTTGTAGCAGACCGCTAAGAGACTAGGAGAGAAAGCAATGGGTCAGAAAGTACATCCTAATGGTATTCGTCTAGGCATCGTTAAGCCTTGGAATACCACTTGGTTTGCTAATAGCCAAGAGTTCGCTGACAACCTAGACGGCGACTTCAAGGTACGTCAGTTCCTTACTAAAGAACTGAAAAAAGCGTCTCTATCACGTATCGTTATCGAGCGTCCTGCTAAGAGCATCCGTGTGACTATTCACACTGCTCGTCCAGGCATTGTTATCGGTAAGAAAGGTGAAGACGTAGAAAAGCTACGCGCTCGCGTGTCTAAGATCGCTGGTGTTCCAGCTCAGATCAACATCGCAGAAGTACGTAAGCCTGAGTTAGACGGTCAACTGGTTGCAGACAGCATTTCGTCTCAGCTAGAGCGTCGTGTTATGTTCCGTCGCGCTATGAAGCGTGCAGTTCAGAACGCTATGCGTCTTGGCGCTAAGGGTATCAAAGTTCAAGTAGGTGGTCGTTTAGGCGGCGCTGAAATCGCACGTTCTGAGTGGTACCGTGAAGGTCGTGTACCTCTACACACTCTTCGTGCTGACATTGATTACGCAACTTCTTCGGCTCACACCCAATACGGTGTAATTGGCGTTAAAGTTTGGATCTTCAAAGGTGAAGTTCTAGGCGGTATGCCAGTTGCAGAGCCAAAGGCTGACAAGCCTAAGAAGCAACGCAAAGGCCGTAAATAAGGAGTTTATTGATGCTGCAACCTAAACGCACTAAATTCCGCAAGACTTTTAAAGGTCGTAACCGCGGTCTAGCGAACGGTACTGATGTAAGCTTCGGTACTTTTGGTCTTAAAGCTGTTGGTCGTGGTCGTTTGACTGCTCGCCAAATTGAAGCTGCACGTCGTGCTATGACTCGTCATGTTAAACGTCAAGGCCAAATCTGGATTCGAGTCTTCCCCGACAAGCCTATTACAAGCAAGCCGTTGGAAGTTCGTCAGGGTAAGGGTAAAGGTAACGTTGAGTACTGGGTAGCCCAAATCCAACCAGGCAAAGTTCTTTATGAAATGGATGGTGTTTCTGAAGCACTAGCACGTGACGCATTTGAACTTGCTGCACGTAAGCTACCTATCAAGACAACATTTGTAACTAAGGCGGTAATGTGATGAACGCTGTAGATCTACGCGCAAAAAGCGTTGAAGAACTGAATGCTGAACTTGTGGGCCTACTACGTGAACAGTTTAACTTGCGTATGCAAGCTGCAACTGGTCAGTTACAGCAGACTCACAATCTGAAAGCTGTACGCCGTGATATCGCACGTGTTAAAACCGTTCTGACTGAAAAGGCTGGCGCATAATGAGCGAACAAACCCGTATTCAGCTAGGTCGTGTAGTTAGTGACAAGATGGACAAGTCTATCGTTGTTGCTATCGAACGCATGGTGAAACATCCGATTTATGGTAAGTTCATCAAACGTACGACTAAGCTTCATGCACACGATGAAAACAACGAATGTGGCCTAGGCGACACAGTTGAAGTTCGTGAATGTCGTCCACTGTCTAAGACTAAGTCTTGGACTCTGGTACGCGTAGTTGAAAAAGCTCGCGTTTAAGCGAACTTGACAACGAAATGATCAAGCGGCCCTGAATAAATTTAGGGTCGTTTATTTTTTGTCTACCCATCGGTCGAAAATGGTGTTATTATTCGCCGCCTTTGAAGTAAAGGCATTCCGACCCGCGATGGGTCTAGATGTTTAAAATAAGCGGAGCACTAACATGATCCAAATGCAAAGTACGCTTGACGCAGCCGATAACTCCGGCGCTCGTCGCGTAATGTGTATTAAGGTTCTGGGTGGTTCTCACCGCCGTTACGCACACATCGGTGATATCATCAAGATTACTGTGAAAGAAGCAATTCCTCGCGGTAAAGTTAAAAAAGGTGATGTTCTGAAGGCGGTGGTTGTACGCACCCGTAAAGGCGTTCGTCGCCCTGACGGCTCTGTCATTCGCTTCGACCGTAATGCTTGTGTATTGTTGAACGATACTACAGAGCAACCAATCGGTACTCGTATTTTTGGCCCAGTGACGCGTGAACTTCGCAATGCGAAATTCATGAAAATCGTTTCACTAGCGCCTGAAGTGCTGTAAGGAGTAACTAAAATGGCAGCTAAAATCCGTCGCAACGACGAAGTTATCGTTCTTACCGGTAAAGATAAAGGTAAGAAAGGTAAAGTAACTAAGGTTCTAGCAACCGGTAAAGTTATCGTTGAAGGTATTAACCTTGTTAAAAAACACCAGAAGCCTGTACCGGCAATGGGTGTACAAGGTGGCATCGTTGAACAAGAAGCAGCTATTGATGTTTCTAACGTTGCAATCTTCAATGCTGAAACTGGTAAAGCAGACCGTGTAGGCTTCCGATTTGAAGACGACAAAAAAGTTCGTTTCTTTAAATCTAATAGCGTAACTATCAAGTAAGTTTGGAGTAGTACTATGGCGAAACTGCATGATTACTACAAAGAGACTGTTGTAAAAGAGCTTGCTGACAAGTTCGAATACAAGAGTATCATGCAAGTCCCAAGGATCGAAAAAATCACACTTAACATGGGTGTGGGTGAAGCGATCAACGACAAGAAGCTTTTAGAGAATGCTGCTGCTGACATGACTGCTATTGCAGGTCAGAAGCCGCTAATCACTAAAGCTCGTAAGTCTGTTGCTGGCTTTAAGATCCGAGAGGGCTACCCTATTGGCTGTAAAGTAACCCTACGTGGCGAACGCATGTGGGATTTCTTCGAGCGTCTAATTTCAATTGCTGTTCCTCGTATCCGTGATTTCCGTGGTCTAAACCCGAAATCATTTGACGGTCGTGGTAACTATAGCATGGGCGTTCGTGAGCAGATCATCTTCCCAGAAATCGATTACGATAAAGTAGATCGTATCCGTGGTCTTGACATCACGATTACAACTTCTGCTAGCTCTGATGAAGAAGCTCAAGCTCTGTTATCTGCTTTTAACTTCCCATTCCGTAAGTAAAAGTAAGGGTTACTAATGGCTAAAGAATCAATGAAGGCGCGTGAAGTTAAACGTGCCAAGCTTGTAGCTAAGTTCGCTGAAAAGCGTTCGGCGCTAAAAGCTATTATTAGTGACGTGAATGCGTCTGAAGAAGATCGCTGGAATGCAGTGCTTAAACTTCAGTCTCTACCACGCGATTCTAGTTCGTCTCGTCAGCGTAACCGCTGTAACCAGACTGGACGTCCACACGGCTACCTACGTAAGTTTGGTCTTAGCCGTATCAAGGTTCGTGAAGCTTGCATGAAAGGCGAGATTCCGGGTCTGCGTAAGGCTAGCTGGTAATCAGCTGCCAATTTAGAATCACGGAGTATTGACTTATGAGCATGCAAGATCCGATCTCGGATATGCTGACCCGTCTTCGTAACGGTCAGGCAGCGAAAAAAGTTGCTGTAAAAATGCCATCTTCTAAGCTGAAAGTTGCTATTGCAACTCTTTTGAAAGAAGAAGGTTTTGTGGCTGACTACACTGTTACTGGTGAAGTTAAGCCTGAGCTAGAAGTTACTCTTAAGTACTTCGAAGCTAACCCAGTTATCGAGCAAATCCAACGTGTATCACGTCCAGGTCTGCGCATCTACAAGAAAAAAGGTGCGTTACCATCAGTGATGGGTGGTTTGGGTATTGCTGTTGTTTCCACTTCCAAGGGTCTTATGACCGACCGTGCTGCTCGTAAAGCCGGCCTTGGCGGTGAGATTATCTGCTACGTAGCTTAATAGGAGTAGGACATGTCTCGTGTTGCAAAAGCACCTGTAGTTATTCCTGCCGGCGTAGAATTTAAACTCAACGGCCAGGAAGTTACTGTTAAAGGTCCTAAGGGTGAACTAGTTCGCACTTTCAACCAAGCAGTAGTTTTTTCTCAGGAAGAAAACACAATTACTTTCGGTCCACGCGAAGGTGTTGCTAACGCTTGGGCACAAGCAGGTACTGCTCGTGCACTAGTTAACAACATGGTTGTTGGTGTTACTGAAGGCTTTACTAAGAAGCTAACCCTTAAAGGTGTTGGTTACCGTGCGAACGTTGCTGGTAGCACTGTTAACCTTACTTTGGGCTTCTCGCATCCAGTTGCGCATGAATTGCCAGCCGGTATGAAAGCTGAATGTCCTTCACAAACTGAAATCGTACTTACGGGTACTGATAAGCAGGTTGTTGGTCAGGTAGCGGCTGAAATTCGCGCTTACCGTAGCCCTGAGCCTTATAAAGGCAAAGGTGTTCGTTACGCCGACGAAGTCGTGCGTACTAAAGAAGCTAAGAAGAAGTAAGGTAACACTATGGATAAGAAAGTTTCTCGTATCCGTCGTGCGACCCGTGCACGTCGTAAGATTGCTGAACTTGGCGCGACTCGTCTGGTTATACACCGTACTCCACGTCACGTGTATGCTCAGGTAATCGCACCGAATGGCTCCGAGGTTATCGCTTCAGCTTCTACCGTAGAAAAAGCGATCCGTGAGCAAGTTAAGAGCACCGGTAACAAAGACGCTGCTGCAGCTGTAGGTAAAGCTATTGCTGAGCGCGCGATTGAAAAAGGCGTCTCTAGCGTTGCATTCGATCGTTCTGGTTTCCAATACCACGGCCGTGTAGCTGCACTAGCAGAAGCTGCTCGTGAAGCTGGTCTGAAATTCTAAGGTAGGCGGAAGATGGCTAACGAAAAAACACAATCAGATTTGCATGAAAAGCTGATCGCTGTTAACCGTGTATCAAAGACGGTTAAAGGCGGACGCATTTTCAGCTTTACTGCACTAACAGTAGTTGGTGACGGTAACGGTCGCATCGGTTTTGGTTACGGTAAGGCACGTGAAGTACCTGCTGCAATCCAAAAATCAATGGAAAAAGCACGCCGTAACATGGTTACTATCGCGCTTAACGACGGTACTCTACACCACGCTGTTAAAGGTCGCCACACTGGTTCTAAAGTGTACATGCAACCTGCATCAGAAGGTACTGGTATCATCGCCGGTGGTGCTATGCGTGCAGTGCTAGAGGTTGCGGGTATCCGTAACGTACTAGCTAAAGCATACGGTTCTACAAACCCAATCAACGTTGTTCGCGCAACAATTGATGGTTTGAGTGGTATGAACTCTCCAGAAATGATCGCTGCTAAGCGTGGTCTTTCTGTTAAAGAAATTCTGGAGTGATAGACATGGCTAAGACAATTAAAGTAACACAGACAAAGAGCTCTATCGGTCGTTTGCCGAAGCATAAAGCATCTTTGCGTGGCTTAGGCCTTCGTCGTATCAACCACACTGTTGAACTTGAAGATACTGCTTGCGTACGCGGCATGATCAACAAAGTTCACTACATGGTTAAAATTGAGGAGTAATCAGAATGCGTTTGAATACTCTATCACCGGCTGCGGGTTCTAAGCCTTCTGCGAAGCGCGTAGGTCGTGGTATCGGTTCTGGTCTGGGCAAAACTTGTGGCCGTGGTCACAAAGGTCAGAAATCACGTTCAGGTGGTTCTGTACGTCCAGGCTTTGAAGGCGGTCAAATGCCTTTGAAACAGCGTCTACCAAAATTCGGTTTTACTTCTCGTAAGAGCTTGGTAACAGCTGAAGTTCGTCTAGCAGAACTAGCGAAACTTGAAGGTGACGTGATTGATCTAGCTACATTGAAAGATGCAAACATCATCACTAAGAATATTAAATTTGTAAAAATTGTTCTTTCTGGTGAAATCGCACGTTCAGTGACAGTTAAAGGTCTTCGCGTGACTAAAGGCGCTAAAGCTGCAATCGAAGCTGCCGGCGGTAAAATCGAGGAATAATTAACTCGAGGATGAGGTACAGATGGCTAAACAACCAGGACAAGATTTTCGTAGCGCACAAGGTGGCCTAGCAGAGCTTAAGACTCGCCTTTTATTCGTATTAGGTGCTATCTTGATTTTCCGAGCAGGTTCTTTTGTGCCTATTCCTGGTATTGACGCTGCTGTACTTGCCGATCTGTTCGAACAGCAAAAGGGTACCGTCATTGAACTGTTTAACATGTTCTCTGGTGGTGCACTTGAGCGTGCTTCTATCTTAGCATTGGGTATTATGCCGTATATCTCGGCCTCTATTATTGTCCAGTTGCTAACGGTAGTTCACCCGGCCTTGGCCGAGTTGAAGAAAGAGGGTGAATCTGGTCGTCGTAAGATCAGCCAGTACACTCGCTACGGCACGCTTGTTTTGGCAACCTTCCAAGCAATTGGTATTGCGACGGGGTTACCAAGTATGATCCCAGGTCTGGTCATTAATCCAGGCCTTGGATTCTACTTTGTTGCAGTTGTTAGTTTGGTTACCGGCACCATGTTCTTGATGTGGTTAGGTGAGCAAATTACAGAACGCGGCATTGGTAACGGTATATCGGTGATTATTTTTACCGGTATCGTTGCAGGTTTGCCACCGGCTATTGGACAGACCGTAGAGCAAGCACGTCAAGGTGAATTGCACGTACTTCTTCTACTGTTAATTGCAGTAATTTCTTTCGCTGTGATTTATTTCGTAGTGTTTATGGAGCGTGGTCAGCGTCGTATCGTCGTTAACTATGCCAAGCGTCAGCAAGGCCGTCGCGTCTTTGCCGCGCAAAGCACTCACTTGCCATTGAAAATTAATATGGCAGGGGTAATTCCAGCGATTTTTGCATCAAGTATTATTCTGTTTCCAGGCACACTGGCTCAGTGGTTTGGTCAGAACGAGAACCTAGGTTGGTTAAGTGATATTTCACTGGCACTAAGCCCAGGTCAACCGCTTTATGTAATGCTTTATGCGACTGCGATTATTTTCTTCTGTTTCTTCTATACCGCGTTGGTGTTTAACCCTCGCGAGACAGCTGATAACTTGAAGAAGTCTGGTGCATTCGTACCTGGTATTCGCCCGGGTGAACAGACCTCGAAATATATTGATAAAGTGATGACACGTCTAACCCTAGCGGGTGCGTTGTATATTACCTTTATTTGTCTGATCCCCGAGTTCATGATGATTGCATGGAATGTCCGCTTCTATTTTGGCGGTACATCACTACTTATCGTAGTCGTTGTAATCATGGACTTCATGGCTCAAGTTCAGACACATATGATGTCTCAACAGTATGAGTCAGTTTTGAAAAAGGCTAATCTTAAAGGCTATGGCCGTTAAATAAGATTATCCATTTACGGAGTTTAGCAATGAAAGTTCGTGCTTCCGTTAAGAAAATCTGCCGCAACTGCAAAGTTATCAAGCGCAACGGTGTTGTGCGTGTAATTTGCGTTGAGCCTAAGCATAAACAGCGCCAAGGCTAATTAGCAGAAATATTTCTTGCAAATTGAAGGTAGGTTGGCTAAATTAGCCAACCAATCTTTTGTGTGTGCAAAAGAATTGTACCACCACTGCGTATCCTAAACGGGCTCTGCAGTGGTTATTCTTGTAAAGTACTAGGAGTGAATAGTGGCCCGTATTGCAGGCATTAACATTCCTGATCAGAAACATTCTGTTATCGCACTTACTGCGATCTACGGAATCGGTAAAACTCGTTCGAAAGCTGTTTTAGCTGAAGCGGGTATTGCTGAAGATGTTAAGATCAGCGAATTATCTGAAGAGCAGATCGATCTACTGCGTGATGGTGTAGCTAAATACACTGTAGAAGGTGATCTACGTCGTGAAGTTTCTATGAACATCAAACGTCTTATGGACCTTGGTTGTTACCGTGGAATCCGTCACCGTCGCAGTCTACCTCTACGTGGACAGCGTACTAAAACCAACGCACGTACCCGTAAAGGTCCGCGCAAGCCGATCAAAAAATAATCGGATAAGGTAGAGTACAATGGCAAAGCAACCAACTCGCGCTCGTAAGCGCGTACGCAAGCAAGTAGCTGATGGCGTAGCGCACATCCATGCTTCTTTTAATAACACAATCGTAACCATTACAGACCGTCAAGGTAATGCTCTTTCTTGGGCAACTGCAGGTGGTTCAGGTTTCCGTGGTTCTCGTAAATCTACTCCGTTCGCTGCACAGGTTGCTGCTGAGCGTTGTGGTGAAATGGCCAAAGAATATGGCGTTAAGAACCTGGAAGTTATGGTTAAGGGACCTGGTCCTGGTCGTGAGTCTACAATCCGTGCATTAAATGCAGCGGGTTTCCGTATCACTAACATTGTTGATGCGACTCCGATCCCTCATAACGGTTGTCGTCCACCTAAGAAACGTCGCGTATAACGTTTCTAGGAATATTGGAGAAAGAACATGGCAAGATATTTGGGTCCTAAGCTGAAGCTTAGCCGTCGCGAAGGCACTGACTTATTCCTTAAGTCAGGCGTACGTGCGATTGATACCAAGTGTAAAATTGATAACGCGCCGGGCCAGCATGGTGCTCGTCGTGGTCGTCTGTCTGACTACGGTGTTCAGCTTCGTGAGAAGCAGAAAGTTCGTCGTACATATGGCGTATTAGAAAAACAATTCCGTAACTACTATAAAGCAGCTGCACGCCTTAAAGGCAACACAGGTGAAAACCTGCTTCAGCTTCTTGAAGGTCGTCTTGATAATGTTGTTTACCGCATGGGTTTTGGTGCTACACGCGCTGAATCACGTCAGTTGGTAAGCCACAAAGCGATCCTAGTTAACGGTACAGTCGTAAACGTTCCTTCTTTCAAGGTAGCGGCAAACGACGTTGTTAGCATTCGTGAGAAAGCTAAGAACCAAGCACGCATCAAAGCAGCTCTTGAAGTTGCTACTCAGCGTGAACTACCGACTTGGGTCGAAGTAGACAGCAGCAAACTGGAAGGTACGTTCAAGCGTCTTCCAGAACGTTCTGATTTGTCTGCCGACATCAACGAACACCTGATCGTCGAGCTTTACTCTAAGTAAGGCTATAGTTAAGAGAGGACACAATGCAGGGTTCTGTAACAGAATTTCTTAAGCCGCGTCTTGTTGACATTGAACAAGTTAGCACGACGCATGCAAAAGTAACTCTAGAGCCACTAGAGCGTGGTTTTGGCCACACTTTAGGTAACGCTCTTCGTCGTATTTTATTATCTTCAATGCCAGGTTGTGCTGTAAGTGAAGTTGAAATCGATGGTGTGTTACATGAGTACAGCACCAAAGAGGGAGTTCAGGAAGATGTTCTCGAAATCCTTTTAAACCTTAAAGGTCTTGCCGTTAAGGTTGAGGGTAAAGATGAAGTTATCCTTACTCTGAACAAATCTGGTGCAGGCCCTGTTGTTGCAGGTGACATCACCCATGATGGTGATGTTGAGATTGCGAACCCAGAGCACGTAATCTGCCACATAACTGATGACAATGCTGAAATCAGCATGCGCATCAAGGTAGAACGTGGTCGTGGCTATGTACCAGCTTCTGCTCGAATTCACACTGAAGAAGACGAGCGTCCAATTGGTCGTCTGTTAGTTGATGCAACTTACAGCCCTGTGGACCGTATCGCATATGCCGTAGAGGCAGCACGTGTTGAACAACGTACTGATCTTGATAAGCTTGTGATCGATATGGAAACTAACGGTACGCTTGATCCTGAGGAAGCTATCCGTCGTGCAGCAACTATTCTTGCTGAACAACTGGATGCATTCGTAGATCTTCGTGATGTACGAGTTCCTGAAGAGAAAGAAGAGAAGCCAGAGTTCGATCCGATCCTACTGCGTCCTGTAGACGATCTTGAACTAACTGTTCGCTCTGCTAACTGTTTGAAAGCAGAAGCGATCCATTACATCGGTGATCTTGTTCAGCGTACTGAGGTTGAGCTTCTTAAAACGCCAAACCTTGGTAAGAAGTCTTTGACTGAAATCAAAGACGTGCTGGCATCACGTGGTCTTTCTCTGGGCATGCGCCTGGAAAACTGGCCGCCAGCATCAATCGCTGAAGATTAATAGTTACTGATATCTAGTTAGAAGGATTAGGTCATGCGCCATCGTAAGAGTGGTCGTCAACTCAACCGCAACAGCAGTCATCGTAAAGCGATGTTCAGCAACATGGCTAGCTCTCTGGTACGTCACGAAATTATCAAGACTACCTTGCCTAAAGCAAAAGAGCTACGTCGCGTAATTGAGCCATTGATTACCCTAGCTAAGACAGACAGTGTTGCTAACCGTCGTCTTGCATTCGCACGCACTCGTGATAACGAAGTGGTAGCGAAACTATTTAACGAATTAGGTCCACGCTTCACTAAGCGTCCAGGTGGTTACACTCGCATTATGAAATGCGGTTTCCGTACTGGCGATAAAGCCCCAATGGCTTTCATCGAGCTTGTAGATCGTCCTGAAGCACAGGAAGAAGCTGCTGCTGAATAAGCAAAAGCGCGTTAAATTAAAAAAGGCCGAGTCTTAGACTCGGCTTTTTTTTTGCCAGTACACTTCCATATAATCCCCAGTAACAATCACCAATAGCCCATAATCATCCATAAACGTTTATTGAGCGCAAAGTCTTCGATGTGTTGATGTCGAGATTCAGGATATGCCGATCATTTTTAGCGTTATAAGCAGCTCGTATTTTAGTGCAGTAGCGAAAAATTCTGGTAAAAAGTATCGCTTGAACAGAAATGGCCCTTACTGCTGTGGCTAGCTATTGATGTTGATTATTTTAAACGCAGAGTATCACAGGGCGAAGAATGCGTTTTTAAAACTATTTTTCAGCAGCAATTTTGCTTTGGTTTCCAGCAGTATTGGAGTCGTGTCAAAGAGGCGGGTGACGATATGGTTAGATTGTTGTCGGAAAAATAGGTAGAAATAGTCAAACTTGGTGATTGTTCGACCGCTTGGTGTTTTTTTTTATGGTTTCCCTTGCCAATCATAAATGACCCCTTATAATGCCGCCTCACCGACACGGAGAGCGTCTTCTTATAATAAGGAGTTAGCAATCCTACGGTAGGATGAAAATACAGAGAAATAAGTTTTAAAAAGTGTTTGACACGATAACTTAATTCGCTAGAATGGCCGTCCACTTCAACGATAGGGCTAAATGCTGAAAGCATTAGTTTGTTTGATTGAAGTTTGTTCTTTAACAATTTGACCATGCAATCTGTGTGGGCACTCGTGAAATGATTAGTCAAAAAGATTTATCAATGAACTGAGTGACCGAACGATATGGTTCCTGCAGAGGAATGATATTGGCACAGTCAATTTACGTTTCAACTTCGGTTGAAACAGAAAATCAGTAAAAATCATTGAGCCGTATCGAAAGATACAACAAAACTTTAATTGAAGAGTTTGATCATGGCTCAGATTGAACGCTGGCGGCAGGCCTAACACATGCAAGTCG
>NZ_PYMC01000061.1 GCF_003026475.1 Photobacterium lipolyticum | reverse complement strand
AAAAGTGGCCATCATCGCCTGCGTAAGGAAGATGGTTGTCATCCTAAATTCGATGCTGAGAGATGGCGTTTTATGGGATGCGAAAACAGCTTAAATTAACTATTGACGCCATAGTCGTTTGTTATGTTTTAACACGTTACATCAAGAATTTATTTATTACTGAGCGACAAACTTCAGGGTATTGCTTATGCGCTTCATGTTCAGCAAATGCGATATTCATGAATTTTGAGTTTTCAATTTTTTCTACTAATTCAATTGCCTCACGCAAAGAAAACAAGAAATCATCATCACCGCGCATCACAAGTGTCGGGCATTTGATGGCACTGACAGAATCACTTGGATAGCCCGAAGATGCTATGTCAACCCAGACATTTTTTACTTTTTCGATTAACAACTCAAAGTCCGGTTGTGGATTCGATTCGTTGTAGTATGCAACTGAATCAGGGAACATTTCATTCCAGTCGCCTGATGTGACTCCCCCCAAGCACTCAATGGAAGGATCATTTTCTTCCA
>NZ_PYMC01000060.1 GCF_003026475.1 Photobacterium lipolyticum | reverse complement strand
GGCGTTATGTTTATAAGGAGTAATATGAAAGTTAAATGTTTAATCGCAACGCTTATATTGATGTTTGTTTCAGGTTGTGTATCAACAGGTAATGAAACAATCTCAATGAATAATGAAAGGTTTTCGACTTCGCCAGTAAAAGTACCTAAAAATTTTCAAGTGGTTAAATTGAAGCATGAAGAGCTTCCATTAGTCTCTAATTATGTTTATCGGGCAGCTTTACAAGCTAAAAATAATGGATATAAGAAGTTTTTACTGGTGCAAGAATTTGAATTAGATGAAGGGACTAAAATATTGGACCCTACAAGACTTATGAGTTTTATGTTCAACGAGCAATCGGACCTAGATAGCTTTGAGAACATGGAAACAAGGACTAAAAAGTATAAGGTTCTTGGAGTATTTGAAACATCAGAGTTTAGTGAAAAGAGATATGTTCCGATTGGGTCAATGCCGGGTGTAGCATAAACATAACAAGGCAATCAAGGTGACCAGTTACACTCGGCATTTTTGGTATGGAGTTCGGTGTGCTTTGTTGGTTCAGTGTGTGGCACCTTATTGCAGGCGTTAT
>NZ_PYMC01000006.1 GCF_003026475.1 Photobacterium lipolyticum | reverse complement strand
TGGCTTTGTCGCTGGCCACCGAGATACTCGGCACCGCCGTATCCAGCGTAATGATCAGCTGGGTCGCCGCGGTATTCTTGTTGCCTGCCGCATCAATGAAGGTATTGGCTGCCACATCGATGGTGGCCGCCGCAGTACGAGCGGTATCAGGGGTAAAGGTCGCGCTGTAGCTGGTACCGCTACCTGCAAAGTCACTGAGGCTACCGCCGACGACGGTGATGTCCCCGACCGCAAAGTCTGGGCTGGCTTCGCTCAGGGTAAAGGTCAGGCTGGCCGTTTCACCGGCTTTCAGGCTGGCTTTGTCGCTGGCCACCGAGATACTCGGCACCGCCGTATCCAGCGTAATGATCAGCTGGGTCGCCGCGGTATTCTTGTTGCCTGCCGCATCAATGAAGGTATTGGCTGCCACATCGATGGTGGCTGCCGCGGTTCGGTCGCTGTCCGGGGTAAAGGTCGCCGTATACGTGGTGCCACTGCCGGCAAAGCCACTGAGACTTCCGCCTACGACGGTGATGTCCCCGACCGCAAAGTCAGGGCTGGCATCGCTCAGGGTGAAGGTCAGGCTGGCCGTTTCACCAGCTATCAGGCTCGGCTTAATGCTGGCGATGGTGATCGTTGGACTCTCATCGTCATCATTAATGGTATAGGTATGAACGGTATTGGTGCCGAGGCTGGCATTGGTTGGATTCGACAGGGTCACGATAACAGTTTCATTATCCTCGTCCAGCAGATCATTAACGATACCGGCGATGGTGATGTCGTTATTAACGTCACCCGCCGCAAGGGTCAAGGTGCCGTCGGCCAGGGTATAATCCGTGCCGCTACCACTTGCGGTACCGGTAACGGTGTAGTCAACCGTCACAGGCAAGCCACTGGAAGCCGAGAGATCCACTTGCAAGTCCGCACTGGCCAGGGCTTCCGAGCCGTTGGAACTCGTTGCAGTAAAGGCGACCGTCGGCGCGGCGTCATTATCGTTGATGGTGTAGGTATGGACCGTGTTGGTGCCCAATGTGGCATTGGTCGGATTGGACAGGGTTAGAATAACGGTTTCGTTATCCTCGTCCAGCAGATCATTGACGATACCGGCAATGGTGATGTTGTTACTGGTGTCTCCGGCGGCAATGGTTAAAATGCCGTTTACTAAGGTGTAATCTGTTCCACTACCCTCTGCCGTACCCGTTACCGTATAAGCAACTGTCACATCTCTACTGATTGCAGCAGAAAGGTCAACTTGTAAATTAGCACTGCTAACGGCTTCTGAACCGTTTGAGGAGACCGCATTAAAGGCGATCGTGGGAATGGACTCAACTGTAAAATTTAATATCGTATTGTCTACAATACCTGCATAGCTGTTTCCATTGCTGTCATCAATGAAAGTCGCAGCCAACTGAACAGCATAATTTGTTCCTTCTTCCAAATCACCGGAAGGATTCAAAGTAAGGGTGTTAGTTGAAATGGATGCTTGAGTTCCTGGTGAAGCTGCATCAATCATAACGTTACTTGAACCATCATCCAGGTCGATAATTTGAATATTACCGGTACCAAACACTATATTTTCACTGAAGGTTAAAGTGATATTGTCTGAGGCTGAAACACCACTCGCTCCATCAGCAGGTACTGATGAGCTTAACGTAGGATTATCCAGATCAACAGCGTGTACAGCCCCCGAGTTATAAGCATCAGGTGAAGTGTTAGCCGATGCATCTGCAATATTTGTTGAAGCCTTTAAATCAAGCCTCAATTGTCCCGTTCCACTGATACCATTCACTGTTACATTCATACTTGTACCGGAAGATGCACTTACTGAAGCGATGGAACCACTGGCATTACCAGAGTGGGCTAGGCTAAAGTCATCGGTACTCACGTTCACAACCGACTCGGTAAATATAACGACATAGGTGATTGACGTTTCCGTAGCAGCGGGAGAACCACTAATGCTTATACTGCTGATTTCGGGTTTTGTAACATCATTGACAGTTACCACTGCTTGAACAGCACCTGTACTCTCTGCACCGTTATTATCCTGAACTGTCGCAGTAAAAGCATTTAAAGTTCCATAAGCATTATTAGCAGGAGTCCAATAGGCATTGTTCGATGCATCAATGGTCTTATTAGTGGATGAGTTAAAGGAAGTAGCAGAACCTGAATCCGGACCAATATTTAATGATCCAGAACTTAAGGCGTTTACAATAAACGCATCAACTGTTCCATCAGCGTCTGCCTCATTACCCTGCGCTTTTAATTCAGCAAGAGTAATTTCTATTTCCGTATTTTGTGTGGTTGTTTCAACAACACTGGCAAAACTGGTTAAAGTTGGTACATCATTATTGGCATTAACCGTAATAGTAGAAGCTATTGCAAGAGCTGCTGTATCATCCCCACTGTTAGCCGTTCCACCACTGTCAGTTAAACTGGTAATGGTCACTATCCTGTCTAAAGTGTTTGGCGTATTACTGTTGTTTTGATAGGTAATCGCATTGATGAGGGTCTGCAAGTCAGAAGTACTTAGCGTACCTCCGCTTAGGCTTAGAGTTGCAGTTGTACCGACCACTGAAACACTGTAACTAAGCGAATTGACAGCTGTCGTACCAAAAGTACCATGTGTAAGCGCAATGGCTGTACCATCCAAATTTAATCTTTCATTGGATCCGTCATTTACATTAGTTACAGTCATGGTCAATGCACTGAGCGTCTGACCGCTTTCTACAGTGGAAGCCGATGCACTGCTGAATACAACAGCAGCACTACCATTCTCAGTAAATGTAGGGTTAGCTCCTGTTGCTGTCAAAGTCGGCTCATCGTTAACGGCTGTTACATCAAAACTAACCGAGGCAGTACTGGAAGACACTTTTCCATCATTGGTGGTAAAGGAGATTGTAGCGGCATTGGTGCCAGTTAGATTAGGTGTGGGTGTGAAAGTTGCAGCGTCAAGAGCAGCATTGATGTTATCTAGAGTGCCAGCAATGGTAAAACTTGCCGAACCGTTACCACTACCACCAAAGGTGATACCTGTAGTGCCGGTAGTAAGCGTTCCTCCGGTTACTGTAAATGTAACAGTCTGGACATCTCCGTCAGCATCTGTCACTTGAATATCATCGGCCAAAGCAACATTTGTGTCATCTTCAGTTACGGTGGGGGCACTTGGTGCTGTGCCTGTTGGGGTAGAATTCACTGCAGCACTAAAATCGACTTGAAGATTTTTAAACGTTACGTTGCTAATCGGCTGATTATTAACTGTGACGATTGTAAATTCTATTTTTGCTACTTTTCTTACGGTTGTCACTGAATTAAATATATCTGCGAGTTTAGAGTCAGTGGAAGAGGTCATTCTTGCTGCGTCTTTCAGTGAATCAAACGTTTTTATGGCCACATCAGCCGAGTTTTTAAAAACGACTTTGGTTCCTGTGGTCAAATCTATGTAGCTAGTAAACGAGTACACCCCCATTTCCACAAAATCAAATTGGGTTGCGTTGACTCCATCCACTTGAAATGTAAAAGTTTGTCCTGGGTGTGGGTTTTTATCAATAGTTGGATAGAGTAGTGGTCCGTCTGTTGAAAGGTTGCTGCTGTACGTTATCCTGTTGTCAGTAAACCCAATCGTTTCGGTCGCGGCATAAGCTTGACTAAAGTAGGCGACGCAAACAACAAGCCACAAGGTTAATATATTGCAAAACCGTAAATTGCACATATTTACTGTGTCCTTAAAATCAATCGATCTTCCGTTTACGTCAAGTCCGCACAACCAAGTAACTTCTGGCCAGGTATAACTTCTGGCCAGGTATAACTACCTGGCCATTTTCCAGAAATTAATTCCGACTTGGAAATATACCTTGCGTGCACATGATGTAATTAATACCCAGTGAGGGTTGCATAATACTGAATGGGTCTCCCCCTCCTGTCTGATCGACAGTGACTGAACCACCAGTAATACCACCGCTGCCGCCGGCAATATCGATGGTGACAGCATCGCCTGCCAGGGTTGTATCAGCGGATTTGGCGTATCCCTTTTCTACAGGGAGGGTATCTCTCCCTTGAACTATATTGCCGATTGCCCAATAGTTACCTGCAGGACTGTTTTCCGTACCTGTGCCTGAATTAGCTTTCACTGCTGCCGTAGCCGTTGGTGGGCTACTGGTGCTGGTAGTTGGTGAAAAGGTAGCGGCATGGCTATGCGTTGGTAATTGACTGATTTTCAATGCATTAATTTCATTACCTCGTCTTTCAGTCATGTTTATATTATCCCGTCCAGGCCCTCTCCCAACGCCAATCGGCACACGACCTCTCATATCTGGCAACGCAAAATTAGAGCGCCCATCACCTCCCCACATAGAGCCCAAAATAGCGTAAAGGACTTGATTTTCTGAAATAGTAATTAGTTGGCCACCACAGAATGCGAAATCCTTTGGCGCATAGTTCCCACCAAAAAACTTAATTGAACCCAGCATCTCTTCCATCGTCTGTTCTCCGTACTCTACTAGTTGAATTTCATACCCGTTTTTAGTCCAACAACTTGCGAAAAACGGTAACCATCAAACACACCTTCTGAATTGGCCACAATATCTAGCCGCACCGCACTTTCTTTTAAGGCAACATACACTCCTCTTTCTGGTGAAATATGAATGATGGTGCCGGGCTTCGCTCCGTAAGTAGGCATGACAGCAGCTGATACTTGTAAAAGCTGAGCACTAGCTCCACCCAGAGTTAAAATCGCGCCTCCGTAAATTGGATTCCCTGCTCGAACTTGATCACAAAGCGCTTTTACCGAGGTTAAGTACCAATTGATATTCAGATCAGATTGACTGACCCTCGGAGCCTTATTTGCGGGAGCACTTGCTTGTTTCAAACCAGGCGTTTTATTCCGATTCAGATCTAGCGCAAAAAGCTGTTCAAGCAGCAAAGGCATGTGCTGTATTACTTTTCCATACAGCGTCTGATGAGTGTCGAAATCGCTGATTCCTATCGGGTACTGAGCAAGAATATCTCCGCTATCTATTTCTTGAATCACGCGATGAGCGGTTAATAGCAGTTGTTTCTCGCCATTTCTGAGCTGCCAATAGACAGGATGAGGACCTCGATAATGAGGGAGTCCAGCTGCATGAAGGTTTACTGTGCCATAAGTAGCAAAATCAAATACGGTTTCCGATAGGATCTTTCCACAGTTAAAAACAATTAGTAGTTCCGTTTGCCAACTATCTAGGTATTCAACTGCTTTTTTATCATCGTTTTCAACATAGGCAACAGGAATAGAAAAAGCATCGAGTTGAGCTTCGAATTGAGCCAGCTCTTGTCCTTTAACGCCGTAAAGTAGTACGCCGTTTAAATAACCTTGTTGGCGCAACCAAAGTATCACTGGCAGCGAGCCGTAATTTGAAGTCACCATTGAGACTTTGTTTTTATACTCAGTTTCTTGAGTTTTCGCGTTGTTATCCATGCTGCCTCCTAAGCTAATGTGGGTAAAAAGCCGGGAGTACCACAGAGCTTGTAGTAAAACTTGATGTGGTCCCCGCTTTTCACTAACAGATCATCTGGCTCAGGTACTTTTGGTATGAAATCGATACAGATAGACATATCAGCTCGGGGATGACTAATTCCAGAATCATACTGTTCTATGTACTCATCACCGAATACATTAACGCTTGCCGTGGTTAGTAGGATTCTTTGATTGATATCAGACACACCTAGAGGAATTTGAACCTGTTCACATTCGATAATTTCGAAACCATCCCCGAGCGGCAATACAGACATGGTTCTCAGTTTATCCTGAGTCAGTGTAAACACATTACCGAGTTCAATACGATCCGCTTGGATTGACGGGTTAACTAATGTTGAATGACAGCGGGGTTGCTGTTGCCACTGATCATTGTATTCTCGCTGCCCCTTAGCCAAACAAGCATGAATCGTTATTTGCTCCGGCAACATCACACCCTCCTCAGCCATAAATTGACTAAGATGGCGGGCAAAGCTCACATGGCCTTCACGACTTAAACCATGCTGAAAAGCTTCCATTACCAAAATATCGATAGGCTGCTCTGACTGATAGTCCATGACATCAATGCATAGGATGGCTTTGATGTAATCACGAACGGCTAGATCGTCCACTAGTCGATTTAACATTTTTACCGCGCCAGGCTGAATATCGATCAAGGTGATGCTGAGCCGATCCGCGCTGACCCCTTGTTGAGCGCAATAACTCAACAACGGTAAGAGCAATGGAGCGAAAGGACCACAGGCGGGATACACCAGGTGTATTTGCTTTTCAGGGTTGTTCGCTATGCTCTTCGTTAAGGCCTGTTGTAACCCTCGGATAAATGCTTTAACTCGATAAATATCGTTTACGGTATGAATAGCATCGTCGACTGACATTACCTGGCCTGTCGCATTGATATAAGAAGTGTGCCGTTCACTTTCTGTTAAAGCCTGGTCTTTATAAATAGCTAAAAGAGCTTCTGAAGCACTGGTAAACAATTCAACCCAGTACTGATGTTCGGCATCAGGCGCATGTAGTAATGCCTCTGTTAAATCTTTAAAAGACGACCTCAATGTTGCTGCCAACTCACCTTGACTTGATATGTTCAAGGTTGAATCCAGTTTCGACCTTAATAATTGGTTAAAGAGTTTCTCCAGACTCGGATCTACTGAACTAAATTTTGTTGCCGACAAAGACTGTAACTCACGATATCTAGCCATAAGGGTCTACTTCTACATTAATTTGGTTTTTTAGTTATGTTCTTATTCGGTCATACTTCCTGTTACCAATTTCTATATATCAACCAAAAATTGATGTTCTGGTATTTCCAGCTGATTACGCAGCCAATCATTGGCAATACAATCAACCACGACATGAATGCGATCGGTTTTTCCTCGATGATAAACAGCATGCTCTTGATCGGCATTGAGATACCACAGCTCGCCTTCTGCCATGTGAATGGATTCACCCGCCACGGGAAATTGAATAGGAAGAGACAACAACTTGCGTCCAACATTTCACACCATCATGCATACTAAACCATACAGTATGGTTATGACAATTCAATCATGACAACAAATTTATTCTTCATAAAAACATAGCGAAATGCACCATATGCAACACCGATCACAGATATTTTTGTAAGACAAGCAACAATCATTTGTAATCCCATGTTTTCCCACATTGTTAGGTTGTATCGCAAACTGAAGTAGTGAGTTAAGTTGTTCGCTATTACGTTTCTTATAAACTTAATTATCATGAAACCGGAAAATATTCGCTGAACGGTGCATCTTGAGGTGGCTTGGGTATATTGTCCGATACAGGAGTGTTACGAAGATGAAGAAATGGATTATCTTAGCTCTTGCACTCTGTGCAGGGTTAATCACCCGCTATGTGGTAGATAAAGGCGATACCGCGGCAGCAGTTGAACCTGCCTATTCCATGAATATTCTTGAAAGTGGCGATCAAACCATCGACCTTTATGATCAGGAAGATCCCCGTCTGCGTATCATCTATTTTGGTTATACCCACTGCCCGGATGTTTGCCCCACGTCACTGGCCGTGCTTTCTGCAGCACTAAAAGAAGTAAAACAAGATCAGCTCGATCAAATTTGGCCTATCTTCATCACACTTGATCCCGAACGTGATTCGCCTACGAAAAGTGCCGAATATGCTCAATATTTTCATAAGAAGATCATTGGAATGACGGGCAATGCTATACAAACAAAAGCCCTTGCCGAAAAATATGGTGTGCTTTATATGCGTACCGAGCTTAAAAATTCCGCCCTGGAATACGCCATAGATCACAGTTCTTATTTTTATTTCCTAAAACCAGACGGCTCCTTATTAGAACAAGTACCGCACACATTAAACTCAGCGATTTTGGTGGATGCGATAGATCGCCTCTTAATAATAAATGGAGATTCATAATGAAATTTAAAATCCTGGCTCTTAGTAGTTTATTACTGGCTTCAACGTCAGCATATGCGGATCTGATGATTGATGGCGTCTACGCACGAGCAACACCCCCTGGAGCACCTAACAGTGCCATCTTCATGACCATAATGAATCATGGCGAAAGTGACCGTAGCCTGGTGGCAGCCAAAAGTGATATTGCAGAGAAAGTTGAACTTCATAATCACACCATGGTTGATGGGATGATGCAAATGCGCCAGGTCGATTCGATTGCGATTCCATCTCACGGCACCGCCATTTTAAAACCTGGGGGGTTACATGTGATGCTACTTGGCTTAAAGCACCCCTTAAAGGAAGGTGAGCAAGTCGCATTGACGTTACATTTCGCAAATGGGGACAGCGAATCAATGTTCGTCCCCGTACAGAAAGTAATGGCAGGCATGCAGCATGGCGAAGATAAAAAGCCGGTCAATTAATTGCCCGCTGTGATTACGCCCGAGAGCATGCTTCATGGGGATACCCGTGACCATTCCCGCCCCCTTAAATGCCTGTCATATACGCTTTCCAACAAGTTTTCTCGACTTTGAGAGAAATTTTTTTGCAAATTCAGGGCATTTAATGAGCAGTTTTAGCAAGTTATGCCATAATGAATTTGCCGACCGATACTTTTAACACTCGGTTTGTAGTGGCAAATAAAGGAGAAGAAAGAAAAATGAAACGTTCCCTATCTATCCTTGCAGGTCTGATCCTGAGTGCGAGCTTAATTGGTTGTTCAAGCTCAGATGAAGTCGACCAAATGCAACAGCTGACTAATAAAGTAGACATGCTTTCTGATCAAGTCAGTGCTCTACAAAGTCAACAAGATCAAATGGCAGGCGCAGTAAATGATTCGCGAGCAGCTTCAGACGCGGCCTACCAAGAAGCAATGCGTGCGAATCAGCGTATCGATAACATCGCTAGTTCGTACAGTAAGTAGAGCTGTTATTTACTAATTGTAAGTGGCGTACATACGCCACTTATTCTTTTTTTGAATTTTGCTCCCAGCCTAGTCTCTTTCCCCTATTATTTTGTTATTTCTACGGGAATACCCATCTGCAGGTTAAGTGCTGCACTCAATCTGGATGCCGCAACACGGTCATTTTCCACTGCCGATTTTAACAACGAATTCGCTTTTACCTTTTTAGGCTGTCCGACTTGTTCCTCTGTTTTCGATAAAGGCTGATGCACTTCGACATATAGCGTCCCATCCGGCTCTATCGTCTGCTTTAATGGCTGGTTTATGACCTGAACTGGTGTTGCTTCTGGCACTTGGGGAAATAGCCATTCGATATCCCACGGATTCATCCGAATGCAGCCGGAACTGACGCGCATGCCGATGCCAAAATCTTTATTGGTACCGTGTATTAAATATTGCCCATTACCGTGCCCAAGCCGCATTGCATAATCACCCAACGGGTTTTCAGGCCCCGCAGGAACGACGGCTGGTAATTCGATATCTCTTTTTTCTCGGTACTCTTTTCGAATATTCGCGGTAGGAGTCCAGGTGGGGTTTTCTATTTTCTGACTGATCCGCGTCACCATTGGCGGTGTCTCACGTCCGATACGTCCGATACCGATCGGAAACACATGAACGATTGAATCGTCATCGACTGGAAAATAATATAGTCTCAGCTCTGCCAGGTTAATAATGATCCCCTGTCGTTTCACATCAGGTAAAATCAACTGAGTAGGCACCGCTAACAAAGTTCCTATCGCGGGCAAGAACGGGTCAACCCCTTTATTGGCTTCTATCAACGCTAAAAAGCCCACATCGTACCTATTCGCGATATCAGCCAGGCTGTCGCCCTTACTAACCTGATAATACTCCATCGTGCCGATGATATTACTGTTGTCAGCAGGCAACGGGTATTCAATTGCATTTACTGCCGTTGAAACCAAACAAGTTAACGAGAAAAGTAATGAGCGATACACGGAAACGCCTCCAATAGTATTCTGATAATTATGGCAAAGTTTTGTTTTAACTGTCGTAGTTGACAAAAAATTCTTAACTTTAAGACGTTTATACCTAACCATATCTGTAAAGAGACCAACTAACTCATGCAACTTTCATTATCAGCATTATAGGTATTCTACTCTAATTCGGTTTTTTCGCGAAAAAAGATCACAAAGGCGGAGCCTTTCCTGACACACTGCTATGTGATGTTCTGGATAGCTTTGGCTGTCGCTCTGGTTTTCTCGCCGTGCCGTATACAGAAGGAGGGGGCCTGTTAGTTAAAACAGATATTGACGGCATTAAACCGCGAGTATGGATCCTGATATTCATCCGTATCTTGCTGATAAAAATCGGCTGGCATACGTTCTGACAAACCCGCTTTTTTCAAAGTCAGGTGTTCTTCGCGGGTAATGATGACGTAATGCAAATGCTTATCTAACATGCATTGTATCTGGTCTATACTGGCCTCATCATCTCGTACCAGCGTTTTTAGCATCCCTGTAATGACGGATAATGGCAGCATCATCTCTCTAACCAGCCGCTTGCGATTACTCACTTTACTGGCAGCAAGTGATCGGGTGCCATGATCGAAAATCGCTTCCCAATCGGCTTTCCCCTGATTTGTTACCAGATCATACTGATAGCAATAATAAGCTTCAAGAAAATAACGCAAGTAATGAAAGCGTTCGGCGTACACTTCCAGATAGATATGCTGCAGTTCCAGGTTGGCATGAAATTGATTCATAACTGATATTGTCCAGTAATATCTTCAGACACAATAACGCGGTATATACCGCGTTACGTTACCAGTGATACGAATTAGCATTACAGGTTGAAACGCACACCAAATGCGCCTTCTACTTCAAAGCCTGAGTCCTTTTCAAGATACCATGTTGTTCCCGCTTCAGCATAAAGGTGGAATGTGCGATATGGGATCTCTAATCCCAGACCAATGCGTGGTCCCCACTGCTGTTCACTATCATCAACCCACTGTATGCCAGCGAAAGAATACAACGATGAATTTTCCATACGTCCTGATAACTGGCCCAGGTTCCACATAGCATCTGCAGAAACGCTGAATGTGTCTAAACCGACAGCAAACTTGAAATCATCCTGGTACTTAACGGTAATACCTGACGTTGGCGATCCCAGAAAAATACCGGTGCTAAGCGGCGTCGTCATCGCCGATGTGTATGAAGGTAGCAACAACAGCGAAGAAACTAATACTACTTTTTTAAACATTCCTAATCCCTAAACGGTCCTGACCAGCATATCTCTGGCGCTTTAATTTACTCATGGGGCTTATACCCAAACGACCTCAAGAGGCGAGATTCAGAGCGTCCTCTGGGAACTCAATTCGAACGAAATATGTGTAGAAATGGCAATCCCTTTCAAACACATTTTGTGAAGAAGTGATTTTCCAGAGGAGCTCCCAAGGGCGAGTTTCATTGCCTTTTATTCTGCGTTACCCATTCTCTAAATAGAACCACTATTTGCTCAAATGGCTGCCTTGACTAAAAGGCAATGAATTCTCGCTGAACTCTGCATCTTGAGGTCATTTGGGTATATATCCTTTCTTCGACAGGAAAAGTACCTGCTTTATTTTTGAATTCATAGAAAAAAATGTTGCTGTTTGAAATTATTTTGTAGCTTTACAGGTCTTATCAGAAAGTGAAGTTCAATTACACTGCCCTTGTAGCTTGTCATTAATCGGCATTTAACAACGCGATAACATAGCGAAACAGCACGGAACAGGTAGAGGTAAATTATGCTCATTAGAAAACCTAGCCGCTGGACATTAAATGAAAACGAAGCGACCCCGGAGTCTGTCTACCAGCACCGTCGGGATATATTGAAAAAGTTAGGTATTGCCTTAGTGGGAATGCCTATTGCCACTAGCGCCCAGGCAGGCGTTTTTGATCTGTTTTCCGGTAACAAAATGACTGACAGCATTACAGATTTACGTCGCTCTTTAACCGCACCAGAGTCATCAAGATACCACCCGGATTTATCCTTGACCCCTGAGAGTAAAATTCTTCAATACAATAACTTTTATGAATTTGGTACTGATAAATCGGATCCCGCGGTTCGGGCTGCAAATTTTAAAACGGATCCCTGGTCAGTAAAAATAGATGGTTTAGTCAACAAGCCAATCATTCTAGGTTACGACGATATCTTTAAGAAATTCCCTCTTGAAGAGCGTATCTATCGCTTACGCTGTGTTGAAGCCTGGTCAATGAACATTCCGTGGATTGGTTTTTCACTGGCCGATTTGATCAAACACGCAGATCCTCAAAGCAATGCCAAATATGTCGCGTTTGAAACCCTGTATGATCCTAAGCAGATGCCAGGGCAAGCATCGACTCGTATTGGCGGAGGAATCGATTATCCTTATGTAGAAGGCCTGCGTTTAGATGAAGCGATGCACCCGCTAGCGTTAATCTCTGTCGGCTTATACGGACGAACTCTCGCGCCTCAGAATGGCGCCCCACTTCGTTTGGTTGTGCCATGGAAATACGGATTTAAAAGTATCAAATCTATTGTACGCATCACGTTGACAGATAAAGAGCCGCCAACAACCTGGAATCGCCTGGCACCACAGGAATACGGCTTCTATGCCAACGTTAACCCTAAGGTCGATCACCCTCGCTGGAGTCAGGCCAGTGAGCGTTTTATTGGTGAAGGCAATCTGTTCAGCAGTCGCCGCCAGCCCAGTTTAAGCTTCAACGGCTATGAGAAAGATGTTGCCCATTTATATAAAGGCATGGATCTAAGGAAACAATTCTGATGAAAATAACACCGCGACAGATATTCTGGCTAAAAGTGTTCATTCATACGGTGTCACTGGGTTTCCTGCTGCTATTGTTCGGACAAACCTTAACAGGGAATTTAGGCGCAGATCCCATTGAAGGGATCAGCCACTTCACCGGCAAGGCGGCATTGAACACTTTGCTGTTAACTTTATTGATCTCCCCTGTCGCACGATATTTCAAACAAGGATCATTGGTCAAAATACGCCGGTTGGTGGGGATTTACAGTTTCTTCTGGGCTGTTTTGCATCTGGCAGGCTATCTGATTTTAGATCTGGGCTTAAATTGGCAATTACTCGGTAGCGAAATCATCTCTCGCCCTTACCTCACGTTAGGCGCAATCAGCTGGATTATTCTCGGTGCGTTAGCGGCAACATCCTCCCAAGGGATGCAACGACGCTTGGGACGCCAATGGCAAAAGCTTCATAATTGGGTCTATCTGGCATTGATCTTATCACCGATTCATTATTACTGGTCGGTGAAATCCGGCGTCATTGAACCGGGATTATATTTGATCGTAGCGACCGTATTGCTCGCTTGCCGCTGGAAAACATTTAAACACTGGCTTCCAACGACGCCTTCTCACCTAGAGTCTCATCGCCATTAAACCAATTGATAGATATCATTCTTTACTAGGTCTCAATCTGGCAGATCAGTCAGATTGGACCTTGTTTTTTACCTCGCTCACGCTTCTAGATACTAATTGCTCGAATCACCTGTAATTCATTGAATTGATGCAAGACAATCGTTTTTTTTCTGTTACGATACCGAATTATCCACGATAATATTCGGGTTATACTGATCTGGACAACATGATCGATATAACTATCTGTTTAATAAGCTCTTTGAGTTATGTCGTTGCTTTTTTGGGGTTAGCTATTCTTGGTCTGTGATCTACTTGCTGTCAGCATTCAACAATTTCAGGATGACTGCTTACAATTGTGCGAGCAACATTATCCAACAGTGCATAACCGCGGTATGCGCGAAAACCATCTGGGTAAAGCACTTTGCCGCCGGATAGTTGCGACCTTCCAGCAGGCAGGGCTCAATGTTGATTTGCAACAGACCGGCGATGACAATGACTTGCCACAACCGATATTCAGCATCAGCTCCGACGACTTTACAATTTGGATCATTGCTCATCATCTGTTAAGTGCCAACCTTGCCCGTCGAGAAGCACTTGTTGAGACAATCGACACCGTAATGAAAAAATACCAACCAAATAAAAGCAATCACTTATTACTTGTCGCTGACCATTGGTTCGACCGTAGTAAAGCCAGTAAAGAAATTCCCGCATGGTGGCTGGGACAAGTACCTGAGAACCTCGATGACTACCGTCTTGATGGCATTCGTTTACTCGACACAACACGTACACTACCTGACAGCATTTCTGAACGTTACTCTTTCGTTGAAGGGCAATTACAGCTTCATCACCCACTCAAACGCAGTGGGGATAAAAAAGTTGTGCACAAATACATTGTACTGACGGCATACTACCCGATATAAGTGGCAAGCCGCGCGAGATTACAACCTCGCCGCCGATCTTATTTTTCACACCTCAAACCTGATTTAAGATGATTCACTATGCCAGCATCCAGCTCTTCCCAATTTTTATCATTACGTGATGATTCTATCTTCCGCCTGTTCTGGCGTTATACCTTGCCAACTATCGCCGCAATGTTAGTCACCGGGGTATATGTCGCGATTGATGGTATGTTCGTTGGCCATGTCATTGGCGAAAAAGGACTAGCCGGTATCATCCTTGGCTACCCTATCGGTTCAATTTTATACGCCATTGGTGCCATGTTAGGCATGGGCGCTTCGGCGTTAGTCTCTATCAAACTAGGCGAACAGAAAACCGATCAGGCTAGACAAATAGTCGGAAATGCACTGACATTATGCCTGATCGCCTCCGTGTTTTTTTGCAGTGCCGGTATCTTATTCGGCCACGATATCTTGCTATGGATTGGCGCAGAAGGCGAAATTTTGGAAATGGCCTCCGATTACCTTTTCTGGTATTTCTTATTAGGTGCTTTTCCGATCATCTCTATGGCCTTTTCATCTCTGCTTCGAAATGATGGTCAGCCAAATCGCGTGACCCTTATCATGATTTTTGGCGGGATCCTTAACATCGTTCTCGATTGGTTACTGATTGTAGTCTTCCCTTATGAACTGACAGGGGCAGCCATCGCCACCATGCTTTCTCAGGCTGCGACATGCCTGCTCTGCCTGCAGCATTTCTTTAGCGATAAAAGCAGCCTGCGGTTTAGCATGGACAGCCTGAAATTAAAGTGGGACATCGTTACTCAGATTTTACGCCTCGGCATCTCAAGCCTGCTCATGTATCTGTATCTGTCTGTGGTACTCATTCTGCATAACAAAGCCTTCCTCTGGGTAGGCAGTGCAATTCACGTCGCGGCATACAGTATTGTCAGTTATACCGAAGCCTTCTTTTATCTGGTTTTCGAGGGTATTGCGCTAGGTATTCAGCCGATCACCAGTTACAACACAGGTGCAGGACTGAAAGATCGCGTTATCAAAGTACGTAACATTGCATTTGCGACCACACTAATCGTAGCCGCTTTTGGCCTGTTTATTCTGTATGGCTTCCCTGAATGGGTCGTTTATCTGTTTGCCGGTGATAATCAGGCACTTCAACCCGAAACTATTAACGGTATGCAACGCTATTTTTGGGGACTACCAATGGAAGGTATGCTGCTAGTTGGCGCAACGTATTTCCAATCAGTTAACCAGGCTAAAGAGGCATCGATTCTAACCGGTGGCAAACTGATCTTTATCACTCTGTTCATTTTTGTATTGGCAAAATTATTCGGCGTCAATGGCGTTTGGATTGCTTTGCCGTTATGCAGTGCCATTTTGACAACCTGGATGCTTTGGACTTTGCGAAAGGCTTGATATTAATCGGTTAAGAAAATTGACCTACCGTCGGCCTAATTGCTTTTACATTAACGCCACAAAAATAAGCCCTACATATTAAGTAGGGCTTATATCATCTGCCGTTTGCCAACCGACACGTATTTCACAAATCACGCATCAGTATTTCAAACTCTTCTTCGGCTGACTCGATCAGCTTCGCCAGCTCTCTGGCATCTTCGTTCGCTAAATCTATATGCCAACGAACCTTATCCTGACCAGCATGCTCTTTGCATATCAATTCCGTGTTCCTTCCGCATGAATAGAAGCACAACTCATCAAAATCAGCGTGCAACTCATCATGTTTTTCCTTAATAAACACTTCCAACTCACCGGTCGGGATCACTTTAACGCTAGCATGGAGATGAGCTTTTCCGGGTAAAGTAAATTTCCGATATTCAGCTAACATGATCTGTCCCTCCGAATTCACATCCCTTACTAATAGTTTAGTCAATAATGCCTTACTCAATAGTAGTAAAAGCTCTTAAAAAACGATTTTCTTTAAAATGTGACAGATTTTATTTTTGTCAAAAACATTACCTCTGCCCCTCTCCTTGGGTTGAAAACATGCGGTTCCGCGTATGAGGGCGTGATGATATAGTGAGCTAAGCTAATACTTTCAGATAAATAGGAAGCTAAAAAAATGATAGATTTTCGCTCTGATACCGTTACCCGCCCGACTCCGTCGATGCAGCAAGCGATGGCTACTGCTCCTGTCGGGGATGATGTGTATGGAGATGACCCAACCGTCAATGAATTAGAACGGTGGTCTGCTGAACGTCATGGATTTGAAGCGGCAATTTTTTGTAGCTCTGGTACACAGGCAAACTTACTCGCACTAATGTCGCATTGTGAGCGTGGTGATGAATACCTTTGTGGTCAGCAAGCACACAACTATAAATTTGAAGGTGGTGGTGCCGCTGTACTCGGCTCTATTCAGCCTCAGCCTATCGACAATGAAAAAGATGGCTCACTGTCGTTTGATAAACTCGAAGCCGTTATCAAACCAATCGACCCCCACTTTGCACGTACGACTCTGCTCAGTTTAGAAAATACAATTAATGGCAAAGTACTTCCTCTTTCATACCTGCGACAAGCTCGTCAATTTACGGAACAGCATGGCTTAAAACTTCACTTAGATGGTGCGCGCGTGTATAACGCAGCAGTTGCTTTAAATGTTGATATCACCGAAATCGCAATGCATTTCGACTCAATGACCATCTGTTTGTCCAAAGGCCTAGGGGCACCTATTGGCTCTTTATTGCTTGGTAGCAACGAGTTAATTGCTAAAGCCCGCCGCTGGCGTAAGGTTTTAGGCGGAGGTATGCGCCAGGCTGGTATTCTCGCCGCGGCAGGCAAACAGGCATTAACAGAGAATGTAACCAGATTGGCTGATGATCATGCCAATGCACATTACCTTGCTGAACAATTGGCAGACATTCAGGGTTTCACGGTTAAACCAGAACTTGTCCAGACTAATATGGTTTTTGCTAGAGTAGATCCGACCATAGATCAAAACCGTCTTGTTTCTCGGCTAAAAGAACAAGATATTTTACTCAGTGCGGGCAACCCAATGCGACTGGTCACTCATCTGGATATCACTCGCAAAGACATTGATACCTTCTTAACCGCTATAAAGCAGGCGCTTTAGCTAAACAAGAAACAAAGGCGCGATAACCGCGCCTGTTAACCTCGATAGATTTTTTAAAAGCGATAAGCAAGGCTTACTGATGATAATGCGTGCCTTGCATCCGCATCGTCATCGTCATCATTTATTCGAGTCGGGACGACCAGTCTTAAGCCCAGTTCCCATTGGCGATAATTCACAACAGCACCAATGTGTGAATTGAAACCAAAGCCAACACTCGAAAACGCAATCTTTTTTCCATCAAATTGCTGTAATTTCCCGTCAGAATTCAAGTAATGCATCCCTACTCCCGCTTCAACTCGCCAACTGCGGCAGTTGGTACATAGCTTTTTATGACCCCACTGGTAAAACAATATAGGAGTAATGTCAGTGGTATAACCTTTAAGTTCACCATCTTGATAACGCGCATCATCGTTATCATAATCAAGCTTAAAGTACTTAATATTCAACTCGGTATGGTATCCCCAACGACTATCTTCGCCGAAATATACTGGTGGTTGTATCAGTGTGACAACAGGCGATAAAGAGTTACTTGATTTAAACGGAACGTCAGAAAATGATTTACTATCAGACACTTCTACAGTACCAGCACTACCTGCCATACCAAGCTTGAACGCAGGCATGCGAAAAATGGTTGCTAAATCCATTGCTGTCGCCGTTTGTAACGGGTTAAGCAACAACAAAGCACTCAAGCATAGCAATCCAACTTTACTCATATGCCTATCCCTTTGACATTTATCACCTTTAGCTTAGCTTGATTACTAAAACATGACATAGGAAAAAGCAGAAATATTGCCGAATTCAGCGCGAATTCAACGGCTTTTAGGTGCCGATTAAACATTAAACATCGATCCATTTATAAACAGATGGATTGCAATACTGGAGGCATATCCTAATGCAATGACTGGCATCCATTTTAAATGACCAAAGAAGGTGTATTTACCATGTGCAGCCCCCATTAGTGCCACACCAGCTGCAGATCCAATAGAGAGTAAACTGCCCCCGACGCCTGCAGTCAGTGTCACCAATAACCAGTTACCAACAGACATCTCAGGGTTCATCGTTAACACTGCGAACATCACCGGAATATTATCCACGATTGCCGATAAGATACCCACCATAACATTGGCCCACATCGGGTTCCATTGGGTATACATGACTTCAGAAACCAGGCCTAAATAGCCGAGTAAACTCAGGCCTCCCACACACATTACTACGCCATAAAAGAACAGTAAGGTGTCCCACTCGGCATGAGATACTCGTTTAAACACATCAAAAGGAACAACTGAACCTAAACGTTTCAATGCCGCATCATCACGGTTGGCTAGGGCTATCGCTTTCTTTTTCGCCAAAGAACCCGGTAATGTTCTGCGCAAGAAATAACCGAAAAATTGTAAATATGCCAACCCCATCATCATGCCAACCACCGGAGGTAAATGAACAAAACCATGGAAACCAACCGCCGTTGAAATAGTCAGCAGAAATAATAATACAATACGTCGAGCACCACGTTTTAACTCGACATATTCACTGATTGTATCGGGCTGAGTTGTTGGTACAAATCGCGACATGATAAAAGCCGGAAGTAAATAATTAACTAAAGAAGGTATAAATAAGGATAAGAAGCTACTAAAAGAAACTAGCCCAGCCTGCCAGACCATCAGCGTCGTAATATCACCAAACGGACTAAATGCCCCACCGGCATTGGCGGCGATGACAATATTGATGCAAGCTAAATTAATAAACTTGGCGTTATTCCCCCCTACTTTCATAACTACAGCACACATCAATAACGCCGTTGTCAAGTTATCGGCAATTGGTGAAATCAAGAAAGATAAAATACCGGTTAACCAAAATAAAGTTCGGAAGTTAAAACCTTTACTGACCATCCAGGCCTGTAGAGCATCGAACAGACGGCGCTCTTCCATAGCATTGATATACGTCATCGCAACGAGTAGAAATAAAAGTAGCTCAGCATATTCCAGTAAATTATGATCTAAAGCCCGCTTGGCGACTTCTATTTGACCTTGCTGCTGAAAGAAATACCCTATCATTAACCAAATCAAACCTGCCGCAAGCAATACCGGCTTGGATTTACGAAGATTTAAAAATTCTTCGGCCATCACCAGACAATAAGCCAGCCCGAATAGTATTAATGAGACGTAACCTATCGTCGATTGAGTCAAATCCAGTGTGGTATCAGAGGCGAATACCGGGAAAGCAGTAAAAAAACCTAAACTGGCATATATAACCTGTTGTATTTTCATACTTATCCTCAGCTCCTTGAGATATTATCACTGATGAAAGAATACACATTCCTGATATAAATTTACGTGAAGCAAACCCATTATGCGTAAAATAACATCAACATTATCCTAACAAAAATCAATATTATTCAAAGTGAAAATGTACAATATTGGTTGCCTTAGTGGCAGGACAAAACAACCTGAAGCTTGCCTGTCCTCGATAACGCTGTTTTAACATCAATGAGTGCTGATAGCCTAGGTCTTCAGCTCTGGCTTCATCCATACCGACTTAAAGTCAAACCAGCCCATTGCATTCGAAGCCATCCCTTCAATTGATCCAGAACTGTCTACACCTAACCAATTATGGAACAAGGGTAATATCTGCCCGCTTTGTACCAGGTTAGCGCCTATTTCATCAGCCGGGAAAAGCGCTTCAATATCAGCACGCCAAGTCATGACCTGTCGCTCCAGATCAGCAAACTCTTCCTTTGGCATCACTCTGAACAACTGATCAAAACTATAGAACCAAGGCAAAATAGCATCGCTACGATAATTGCTTAAGCTCATACCTCCAAGCCAGATATCAATCTTATCAACTTGCTTTCCAAGCAAAATATCTGATGACGATAGTTCTATAACTTTAAGACGCAACCCATCTTCTGCCAATATTTCGCTTAGCGTTGCTGCGACATGCGGATAAACCGGATGCTCCTGTTGGTAAGCCAATGTAACGGTTCGTTTTGCGGGTGCCGAATCAACCGCCCGAGCTGGCAAAATGTGCGCCCAACCAGGTAGTAATCCGTAAGCATTTGTTAAGCGGAAGTCACCTATTTTAGTATGATCAAGTAATCGCAAAATATTTAGCGGAGTTAGCCTCGCATGAAAATACGCCAGCCACTCTTCATTATTTGCCAGGCCCGTGACACGGTTAAACAGTAAATAGTTACAACCTTCATCAAGTTTGAGTCTGGTCGATACATTGATCGGATCCAGTTTATTAATATCAGTCGTCGGCTTCAGATAACAAGCAGTAAAGCCAGCTAAAATCCAGATATCAACCATATCGATCAGCGCGCGAAAACCAAAATATTGATCAAACGCTTCAAGCTTGAGTCGCTGCTTATCATTTAACGCGACTTTATAAGGCCCGGTACCAATCGGATACATGTCAATATCTTTGCGACTGAGTGCATCTGCAGGCTGAATCATCGCCAATATATTTGCCATCAAATCAGGTAAGCGCACATCATCCCGACATAAATAAATATCAATGGTATTGGGAAACGGTGATTGAATACTTTTGAGGTGCTTGAACAAACGGTGCTTCTTCACCAGCTCTAACGTCGCAACAACATCACGGCTTTCCATTAATTTCCCGTCATGGAATCGGACAGCCGGACGCAAGTAAAAACGCCAATGACGAGGAGTAATTGATTCCCAGTGGTGAGCAAGATCCCCTTCGACTTCCTCTTTTTCCTCATTTATACGAGTGAGGCCACTGAAAATCTGTCGAACTAAATGCTGTTCTGAACGCCGTAAAGGACGCAAAGGGTTCATATTGGTGAAAGGTCGGTAGTAAGGTATACGAACAATTTGCCTACCTTTCAGGGTGGTTACACCAAGCTGCTCCTGAATCAATTGGGCCAGCTTATCGCCATTGTTATCGAGTGCAGCCAAAGCGGGTTCCAGTTTTCCTTCCGTCACCAGCTTTCTAGCATGCATATACTGTAACTCACTGTCTGTACTATGGAAAATCAATCGAGATTGTTTTCCTCGCCCAACAGCCGGTTGCCAGTCGATCCACCCCTTTTCAACCATTTTATTTATAACCATTCGCACATTTCGTCGCGTACAAAACAGAACTTCGGAAATATCATGTAAGTTCGTTTCGCTTTCAGCACCAGAGAAGTGATCATACAGACGCTGAAACTGAAGCTTTAGTCGTTGACCCGTCATAAAAGGGGAACCTTATTAATTCATTTGTTCTGTTTTTATTTTCCTATTTTAACTTAAAAATAGACTCATATGGAAAAACAAATTTTCCATGAGAAAACGTCAACCGATGGTCGCCAAGTTAGCTTATAATCACTTTCCCCCAAAAGTGATTGCTTCTGAGTGACATCACTTGCAGGCCAGTTCATAGCACCTGGCCTTCTTTCTTTTCCAGCTAACCAAGGCATATACCAAACCACTTCAAGATGCAGTGTTCAGCGAGAATTCAGTGGCTTTTAGGCAAGACTGCCATATGAGCGAATAGCGGTTCGATTTGGAATATGGCTAAAAAAAGAAAGCGCCCTGTGAGCAAGGCGCTTTTAAAAAGGATAGAAAAAATTATTGTTTTAATTAATTCGATAACTGCTTTAACTGTTGTTGCAACACTTCCACATGCTGATGTAAACCGTCTTTCTCGGCTATTAATTCCTCTTGCTGCACCTGTAACAATTCAACCTGCTTTTTTTGCTGTTCAAGCTCACTAACAAGTAGGGCTGTTTTTTTAGTCTTTTTATCTAAATCCGCTTTTTGCTTCCGCACACTTCGTTGCGCTGCTTGCTTCTCTTTAATGGCCTTATCACATACTGAATTTTGGATCGCCAATCGTTTCTCATTCTCTCTCGCTGCTGCTTCTAACGCTGCAATTTTATCTGAATAAAAAGCATCATTAGCATGCTGTTTTTGTATCTCGGCATCTAAACGTTCTACAAGATCTTCCTCAGCTTTTGTACCAATCCCCATCATGACTCGCCAGGTATCAAAAAGCGTATTATTTGTCCGATTGATGACATCAAATGGAAAGACCAGTTCACTGCCTTCATGATCATTGTTTTTTTGTCGATAGCTCAAACGTATAACACGATCAACCTCTTCAAATGCGATTAAAGCATGCTTATAACTGCCACTAATCGCTTGCTGTAATTGAGTAGTAGATAACATTTCTAATGTTTTTCCGGCCCCGACCCAGGTTTGGATATGATCCAGATACAATTGCGGATCAAGAGATAATGGAAACTGTACAAGTTGTGAATCTGTCTTTAAATCGACACCCATTTAACGCTCCCTTAAAATGTATGTTAGGCTTCACCAACAAATAGTCTATAAAAATGACATCAACACAGATTTTATTAAAATAGCGAGCGATCTCTCTTTTTTGCCTTCATCGTTTTTTGACACATAACATTCTGTGGTATCAATTGGGAGAAAACTAATGATGCTTAATATAACAACATACGTTTGTCGGCCTTTTATAGTCGTTGACAATTCAGAGCTATTGACCGTGATTTTTTAACTCCCATTTTTACTGCTATTAATGCCGCCAGAATTGAAATACTGGTAATCGAAATTGAAACACTTAATACCAGCAACAAAGAATATGATATATCAACAGTAACGAGGTAATGAGACTCAAGCAGTTGAGAAAGCAGAACGAATACGTCAAGATAGATAGCACTACACCATAACGCTGCCCCTCCTCCCAGTAACAAGCCCCCTATAACAATCAGGCTTACTTCACAAAGAAACCCACCAATAATCTCTAGGGGTGAAGCCCCTAAAATAATGAACAGTTCTATTTCTCTTTGCCGTCTGGCAATATTCTTGATCATGATATATTGCAGTAGAACATACATTGTTACTGTAATTATGATAACTAAATTACTTATAACTAAAAAAACGTTATATTCGAGAAAATCCAGATGACGACCTTTGTCCCAAGCGGTCGATTCTCCTACTTCATCCAGTGCATTCAGCCCGTAGCCTCCTAAAACCAGAAGTAGAAACCCTGAGATTGCAATAATTGACACAGTAGTCAGAGACTGCCCAGCATTATGCATTATGTGCTTTTTGGCCAACTGCAGTAAAAAGATCAGACTCCCCACGGGAGTGCCTCCGCCGTTTTCCGGTATTTAAAAAGAACAGCGGGAACATGCTCGACAATACAGCCATCCAGCATATGAATTGTTCGATGACACATTTTTGCAATTGAAGCGTCACTGGTTGCTACTAGAATCGCAGTGTCCAGCTCATGACCCAACTTGAGCATAAGTGCTATGACTTCAGCGGTCGAATCATTATCGAGGCTAGCAGTAGGCTCATCAGCAATCACTGCTACCGGATTGTGGATAAACGCCCTTGCTATCGCAACACACTGCTTTTGTTTTCCCGTTAATTTTTCAGGCTTGAAATGAACAAACTCATTCAACCCCACCTTATCGATCATTTCTAATACCCGTTGAGTACGTTCTACTTTAGAGATGCGATTAAGTATCAATGGAAACTCGATATTCTCAAAAACTGTCTGTACCGAAACCAAATTAAATTTAGGAAAAATGAACCCCATTTGTTTACGACGAACACCGACAGAAAATGCCGATGTTTTGATTATAGGCTCACCGCCAATAATGACTCGACCCTGATAATTTTCATCCAGTAAACTACACACATTAAGTAATGAACTCTTTCCTGAACCTGAAGGTCCATAGAGTGCAACCATTTCTCCTGAGGCAATTTTTCCATCGACCCCCTGCAGTGCGTTATAAATGTGGCCATCAAATATGTATGTTTTCTTGATCCTCTGAAACTCAATCATATAACCTCCTTGATAACGAGGCTCCTATGGCTTCAAAACCATAGATGCGAGCCAAGATACCAAGTTTTTTTTGCCAACTAACATTATTTATTTTTATAGTGTCTATATGGGGAAGTATTCGTAATGGTTCGTACCTTATTCTTTAGCTTCCTCATTAATGTAGCTTTAGACTAATGCTATCGGAGAGGAATTATTGAACAATGAGATAAATGGTGCATAGCAAGGATAAGTGGAAAATAGCCGGATAAAGCGCTGGAAGCCGATGATATCTAATCACATTTGCTTGAATAATCCTTGTGCATTACGGCTAACCGTCAGTTTTTCACCCGTATCTTGTAAATAAACAACCATCCGCCCTGTAAAATCCCGTTTTACTTTTTCTATTGCATCAACCCGCACAATCGTAGAACGGTGTATTTGCCAGAAAACATCCGGGTCAAGCTGCTTAATGAGCTCTTTTAGCGGGGTACGAATAAGATACTCATCATCATGGGTATAAACGCTGACATATTTAGCTTCCGCATGCAGATAATTCACTTCATCAACTGATATCAAACAAATATCATCACCTTTACTGGCCTTTATCCAACGTAAGTACTGATTGGCCGGACTCTTAATTGTGGCAACTAAACTCTTTAATACATCAATTGACAATTTATTCCCTTCTTGTGTCTCAGAATAACGATTTTTTAAATAATGCTGAATACGCTCGCAGGTTTGCAACAAGCGAGTTTCGTTAAATGGCTTAAGTAAATAATCTATTGCCTGCTCATCAAATGCCTTTATCGCATATTCGTCATACGCAGTAACAAAAACGATCAATGGTACCTTATCGATCGACTTCAACGCTTTAGCGACTGAAATTCCGTCAAGCCCTGGCATTCTAATATCAAGAAAAGCAATATCGGGTTGATATTGCTTGATACTTGCTAAAACTGATTTACCGTCTTGATCACTTGCGACAACTTCGAGTTGCGGCCATACCTCTGCAAGTGTTTGGTTTAAATGATAACGCAGAAGCGGCTCATCATCTGCGATAACAGCAGTAGCAGATAACCTTTCCCTCATGTTTAATGCCCTCCAGGCAATAGCTCCATTTTAGCTGTAACCCCTCCACTTTCATGGGCAGAGATGAATAATCTAGCTTGCTCACCATAGAGCCCTTTCAGGCGCTGGCGAATATTATCTAAACTAACACCATGCCCGAGATGCATCGACGGATAATTAAACCCTACACCGTTGTCTTTAACTTCAACAATCAGCTTGTTATTTTCACAACAAAGACACACTTCAATTTCACCACCGTCTTCACTGGGCTCAATGCCATGGTAAATTGCATTTTCTACCAGTGGCTGAATCATATGGGGGGGGATATCCCATTGCATATCCACGTCATCATTGATAACAAACCGATAATTGAGTCTGTCACCTAAACGCATCGATTGAATCCCTAAGTAAGCATCGAGTAAGTCAATTTCATCAGCAAGCATGATCCACTGCCGACGACTCTTCTTTAAACTAATTCGTAATAACTCTGTAAGTCTTTCTAGCAATTTTTTTGCTTTTCTGGGATCGGTGTCAATAAGGACTTGTAAATTGGCAAGAGTATTAAAAAGAAAATGCGGTTCAATCTGACTTTGTAAGACTTGCAGCTGACTGACGACTAATGCCCGCTCCTGCTCTGCCTGTGTAAGTTTAATTTGCTTTAACTCATTTTCAATCAACAGCGCCTTTTCTCGATTATAGAAAAAATAATAAATAATCGACGAGAATAAAACAGCAAAACCAACAGTAGAAAAAAAATTTTTATAATCAATATGAGTGGCAAACCCTCCAGACCAGAGCCAAGCATTTAATGTTCCGAAGACTAAGGTTCCGCCAACCACAACCAAAAAACCAATTAAGGTCGTCCAATACAAACGCTTAGCTTGAATGAAAAATAAAAGTGCATAACCAATACCGCCATATCCAAATGAAATAATTAACTGCAGGCTAAATGTCCCCCCTTTAATCACATTGACAATACAGGCAATACCAAAGCAAAATAAAATGCTTATAACTACATCCCTTACTACCTGATTTGCCCTATTAGTATTCACGACTTACATCCATTATCTGTTTTATATCTGATGAGGAGATATACTAAAGGTGATAACAATATGCAACCGATCACGCCTGCGCATGCATGAACTCACTGCTTTTCATTCCGTTTTATGATGCTAAATGCGTAAACTCGCTATTATCGTACAATCCTTTATGACGGAAATTCGAGCTGAAGGTTATGACAAGTGCCCGACCCGATGGAAGGCTTAGACTCCAAACATACTAAACTTTCACTTGGCTTACGTAAGCAAGCTGAAATCACAATAATCATCAGTTGTGGTAAGCGAAGTGAAGAAGGGATTTATGGTGAAAGACATCGTGTCAGTAACCAGAAGGTTATAATTAGCCATTAATTAAGCTTTTAGCACCTACCCCATACCTTATCGCATTATTTTCCGGTATGGTATGGGGCTCAAACAAAAGAATAGATGATATGCAGTTAATGATTGAACAGCTCAACCAATTAAAAAATGCCTGGATGGCAAGCCACGTCACCGACGCTGAATTTCCGACACCACTCAGCGAAAAGGGATTGGCCTTGTATCAAGCAAAACAACTGCAGCTTTCATCTCAACTGATATCCTCTATTCCAGATTGTGCTACATCTTCTCTTTCTTTCTATCCTGTCGATTGTCACCCGCTGACCATCAGGTATTCATTAGTACTTGCCAGCCAATGGGCAAACGAAGCCGACAAAGATGCGCTCATTGAATATTTAACTCAAATTATGTTTGAACAAGATGCACCGGCTCAGCTCTACGTTGGCTTTTATAAAGGAAAGCCTGCCGCCTGCGGTATGATTTATCATCACCAGTCAGATAAGGGAAGCTGCGCGCTCATTGCAGATGTTCACGCATTGCCACTCGCCAACCAACAAACGCTACAGCAAGAAATGGAAAACTACCTTCTCAACAAAGCAAAAGAAGACCACGACATTCTTGTTTTAACTAAATAATTAAAGCGATACCTTCTTTTGACAAAGGGGGATATTGCTGCCAGAAATGGGGGGGTAAATACCCCCCACTCCAGATGAATCCAACAGCTAAATACTATTTACTGTGACACGGTTAATAGCGCATTTGCCAAGTAATCAATTTGCTGTTCTTGAAGACCGGCAATATTTACACGACCGTCACCAACCGCATAAATCGCGAATTCTTTACGCAGGCGTTCGATTTGCTCAGGGCTTAACCCTGTAACTGAAAACATACCTTTGTGTTTCTCGATAAAATCAAATGAATCAGATCCCTGAGCACGAATGGCCTTCGTCAGGCCAGCACGTAAGCTCAACAATCGACCATGCATTTCAACCAACTCTTGTTTCCAGACAGCCGTTAAATCATCATCGGTCAGAATCGTCGCAACAACTGCAGCACCGTGATCTGGCGGCATCGTATAGGTAGAACGCGCTAACTGCAGAATCCGCCCTTTCGCCTTTTGTGCTTCCTGCAAGCTATCACTGATAACAATCGCAGCACCGGTACGTTCACGATACAAACCAAAATTCTTTGAACAAGAGGTCGCGACAATCATCTCTTCGATATTATCCGCCATATATTTCAGGCCAGCGGCATCTTGCTCTAAACCATCACCGAAACCTTGATAAGCGATATCGACAAATGGAAGGAAACCATTTTTATTCGCGAGTGCTGTTACCGCTTGCCAGTCAGCAAAAGAAATGTCGGCACCGGTTGGGTTATGGCAGCAACCGTGTAGCAATACCACATCTTTTGGCCCGGCTTTTGCCAGCTCTGCCAACATGGCATCACTGTTCACTTGCTTGGTCGCATAATCAAAATATGGATAATATTTCACAGTCAGCCCAGCAGCTTCCATGACAGGTTTATGATTGACATAACTGGGATTTGTTAACCATACCGTGGTATCTGGCTGGGCAAGGCACATTAAATCCGCCAACATACGAAGCGCGCCACTTGCGCCGGGCGTTTGGACTGCGGCCGCTCGGCTATGTGCAGACGTGCCTGATAGCAATAAATTCATCATCGACTGATTAAATACTTCATTACCCGCCAGACCGACATAAGCCTTGGTTGTTTGCGTAGCAAGTAAGTATTGTTGCGCTTGCTGAACTGCCTGCATGATAGGTGTTTCACCTTGACTGTTCCGGTATACACCAATCCCCAAATCCATTTTGTCTGCCCGGCGATCTTCACGGTAGGCGATTGAAAGAGACAAAATAGGATCGAGTTGTGCCTGTGTAAGCTGCTTAAACATCAGATAAAATCCGTTTTTACTGTTAATCACTTCAAATTATCATTTCCGATTCAAAACGTCACGATGAAACCGTCCTCTTTTTACTGGCATCCCACACCTGCATTTAGAGGGATAGACAAAATAGTGATCCAGATTAATATAATCCTAACCGCTCTTGCATCCTCACAATGACGGCCTAGATTTATATAATAAATAGAAGGAATTTACGTCTTCATCTACATTATCAACCTGAATTTGGGGGTAATTATGAAAAACAGTGTTGATGTTCGTACCCTGCTAAGTGTGTATGAAAAAGTAAAAACGCAGGGCCAGCGTAAGGACAACCAATGTAAGCTAGAAGATATCACCTGCACCGAGAGTCTGGATGGTTACAGTGTGAGTCTGGCAGACGACAATGTCAGCCTGGATATCAACTTTCACAATACGTACCACTTCCATACTGATAATGACAACCCAGAAACCACCATCAATCAAACCACAGCAGATATACATAATAATAATGAGGCCCAGGTTCAGGCTTTTCTAAAAAAACTGATGGAGTTAGACGAACGCTACTAGTACTTCATCACAAATGTTTTGACGAATTCAGACACCAAACTTCGTCATTCCGTAAAGTGAGGAACAAACTTAGAGCACGCAGTTAGAACTGGATCCCGGATATCTCGTTCCTCTATTCCGGGATAACATGTTTAGGAGCTTCAACTATTCATAATTTATGTGAAAGAGTACTAGCATTGAATGCTCACTCTTCTGGGCGTTCACCTTCTCAGTACAAAGACTTACATCTGTTTGAATAGGTGATGGAAGTTACGACTTACCGGCAGTTTTTTCGCCTTAGTTTTAAGGTAAACATACATTCTTCCGGTAAAATCACGCTCGATTTTGTCGATACACGCAGAGTTCACCAGCGTGCCTCGGTGTATTTGCCAGAAAACCTTCTTGTCTATTTGGTTATTTAACTCTTTAATTGAAGTACGTATAACAAACTCACCATCAGCGGTCACCACAGTGGTATATTTATCTTCAGCCAGAAAGTAATGTATGTCGTAAACCGATAACAGATGAATGCTGTCTTGGCGGCTGGCTTTGATCCACTCCAATGACTGGGGGGCTTGTTGTACTTGCAAGCGATTAACCAGATCTGCCAGCAAATCCATCGAAGGCATCACACATTCTTGATTAATAGTACGGTTACTTAACCTTCGTTTGGCCCTATCTAATGCTATTTCCAGCCGTTTGGTTTCAATCGGTTTAAGTAAATAATCAACTGCTTCCTGTTCAAAAGCATCGATCGCGTATTGATCGTAGGCGGTGGTAAAAATAATTAACGGGCAGGGAGAGCGGCTTGATAACTTTTTTGCCAGCGTTAAGCCATCCATCTCTGGCATACGGATATCCAAGAAAATAAGATCCGGATTATATTGTTCGACTTGTTTTAGAGCTTCTGCACCATTACCCGCCTTACCTTTAATCTCCAATGTAGGCCAAAGCTCTGCAAGGTAGAGATCTAGGTGACGGCGTAATAAAGGTTCATCATCAATAATCAGTGCGCTGTAGCTGCTATCCATATTAGAAAGTCTCCTTAAGCCTCATATACCGAATTTTGTTGGCTTGGTATTCATTAATCACATTTCTGCGGGGATATTCAGCAACACAGAAACGCCCCCCATCCTATTTCCCATAATGCTTAACTGAGAATCATCACCGTAGAAACTTTGCAAGCGATTACGGACATTTTTTAAGCCGACACCATTGCCTTTATGGGAGCAATTCCCTAAACCGACTCCGTCATCTTCAATCATGATTTCCAGAACATCAGCCTCTGTTTTTTGTACCTCGATCGTCAGAGCACAGCGACCAGGTGCGGGCTCTATACCATGCAAAATAGCATTTTCCACTATTGGCTGAAGCAGTAAGGGTAAAAAAGGCTGTTGTTGATTAACGTTAGCTGACACATTGATGTTTACGCTGATCCGATCGTCCAACCTTATCTGCTGAATAGCAATATAAGACTCGCAAAATTTTAGTTCATCTTTAAGGGTGATCGTTTCTTTCTCGCTTTGCTTTAAGCTTTGTCTAAGCAAGGCAGTCAGGTTATCCAGCAATACCGTTGCACGCGATGGTTCAAGTATGATCAATGCTTTCAAATTGGCTAGCGTATTAAATAAGAAGTGTGGCTCAATCTGAGATTGCAACAGACGCAGCTGACTGTGCAGCAATTCCTTCTCTTTTGCGGCTTGTTGTAACTGAGCAACTTTTAGCTCTTCCTGTATGGTTATTTTTTGTTGTTGGTTATAAAAATAAAAAATAATAACCACATTCGCTAAAATTGAATACAGCAACCCTTGGTTAAGCCAGCTTAACAATTCATCGGTGCTCTTGTCATCGTACAAATAATACAGTATTAGCATTTGGAGCAGTGTTCCGAGAATAAAGCCAAGCACTGACGGTATACTGTAGCGGAACAGTAATGAACGTTCCGGAAAAAACCTATTCCAAATGTCGATGGAGAGGCAAACACAAACACCATAAGAGTATGAAACCATAAATACATACCAGATATTATAAGGAGTCCACTCTCCGCTAAGCGCGATAAACGTAATAGCAGCTACCGTACAGGCCAGCAACGTAACAAGCAGGCTAAAGATACTATCCTTAATAATTTTAGATTTACCATTCATTTAAAACGTTCCATCTATTTGTAAAAACAAAATCTGCTCATTAGGTAGTTGTTGATACACCGAGTCATTGGCACCGGTAAGCCAGCGCCCCCCCAATTCAAGCCAATGCCCTTCCCTCCACTGATACCTGATCCGAGCCGTCGCAATAAGCCCTTTATCCTGCGGAGATGTGAGTAAATCAAGTAGAGGTTTCCAACCGTCCCCATCATATCGCATATGCAATAGCAGGTTATGTTGTACTGTATTATGTGCTGAAAAGAACTGTCGCTCTGCACTCAATAATCCATGCAAATCGCCATGGGCTTTTTGCTGCCTTGCCGCGTCAATTAATAACTGCCACTGGCTGTGATCCGGGCTTCTTTCGTCGTACCAGTACTCTGCCAGAATGCTAACGTTATTTTCAAAGTTATAAGTAACTCCCGATAATAGCTGTAATGCTCCATTCTCTGCTTCTGAATAAATGGGATCACCAGGATAAAAATATTGCTGTACATCCAAGCGATGGCTTAATTGGGTATACTGACTTTGCCATAATGCAGAAACGTGAACAGATGCACTATCTCCCAATACTGTTACGGCACTGCCACCGACTGACAGTTTGCGAATATCATCAAAGTACATCAAGCCCTGAAAATCCCAATCATCGATTAAGGCATAATACCGGATCCCACCCCCTTTTTGTTGCGGTTTAGTCGTCTCTTGTTGCGTAGAGCTATCAGCCAGTATCAAGGTCAAAGAACCGGTAGCAGTATAATATTCGGCCGTCGCGAGCCATGCACCTTCTTCTATATAAACACCTGTCGGCTGTTGAACATAAGACTTGATGATGTCTAATGGTCGATAGGAATAACCTATCCCCCAGTCTAAACGTTTCTTGCCAAGGGTAAAATCCCAATCATAGATACTGCGATCAACAAATAACTCTGTCAAAATAATTTCGTCATTATGCTCGTTGCGTCGCCACTGTTTTCTGACCGTCGCAGCACCTCTGATACCCTTATGATCAACGCTAAAATCCAGCGCAACCTGGTGCAAGTAATCATCAGATTCAGAAAAGAACAGACTATTACTGGCAGACCATTGTTCAGTGGATCCCCTGTAGCCAAACTGCCAGTCAGACGCCATTGTTTTAACAGGACACACGAAAAGAGCAATCATGAATATTGATAAGCGTAACAACATAAAAACCTATAATTCACTTAAATTATTCCGTACCAGAAACGATGGATTAAATAGCTTTTCGGCGATCTCTACCGCTTGTGAACTTTTATACTCGATCACCGTTTTTTTATTAGGCTGTATATTATCTTTCAGTACCATCGCGGTAACACTCCGCAAGCCATTTTGCATGCCTGAAGTAAAATCTGCCGTTTTGGCCAGTTTGCCGGATTTCAAATACAGGTTGGCTTTTAATGGGAAGTTATCATCGGCATTAAGAAATAATTCAATTCGGTGATATGTCGCTCCCTTAACCTTGGCTTCCAACAAGAGTTCAATGGCGTTATGGCCATTAACCGGTATATTCATCTGGCTTATCGTTGCGCTGTATGACTCACTCCAACTTAATGATGAAATATCACCGACAGAGGCATCGCCTAACAGCTTTTGCATCGGTGTAATACGGATAGGACGCCGGCTCTTTGGCATAAACAACCAATAGTTATCGTCGACCATCAATACTTTCTGTCCGGCTTCCGCTGCTGACTTTGATAATACTAAAGAGCCTTTATCTGGTCTGTAATACACCGAATAAAGCTGGCTCTTTTTCAATGCTTCGTGGAAATATTGATACACCTCAGTCACCGTTTTAACAGAACCACTTTGTGTACGATAGCTATCAGCCTGCAAGAGGCGTGATTCGACAGCTTGTACCCCTGCCTCCTCAACTGGCTGCGCATGCAATACCGGAGAAACTAAAACTGTCGTGGCAAGCAGTCCTAAAAACCCAATAGCCGCCACAATTCTTTCAATTATCAATACTTTAAACATGAGACAACGCCCCCGTGATGGTTTTCCGTGCACCTTTCCGGGCAGCAAACCATCCCGCAGCGGCACAAATTACGGTTAATACAATAGCGGTAATCGCGGCCATCACTGGTGAGAAATTCACATATAAGGGATACCCCATTGTACTGCCCGGAGGGGGGGGCAACTCAATTTCTGCAATTAACAGCCCGCCACTGACCAATAGGGAGAACGACGTACCGAGCAAAGTGCCGGCTAGCCCCATCAGAAAGCCTTCAAGGATGAAGTTACGCACAATTTCATAGCGAAAAGAGCCCATAGCTGCCAGTGTGCCTATTTCGCGGGTCCGCTCGATAACAGACATGCTCATGGTATTTGAGATAGTCAGAAAAACCATCAGTACGATAATGCCACCCAGCAAGCTGAAGATATTGTTATAGAGATCTTTCACTTTGTGGTAGTAAAATGCGAGATCCCACCATGGGGTCGCCTCCAGATTTGGCTGCTGGCCTTGAACCAGCTTGAGCTTCGCCTTTGTTAAGCTGCTTTCATACAGAAGAATTGAAAGCGTACTGACCTTGTCACTCTCCAGCAGGCTTTGCGCTGACTCCAGGCTGGTATAAAGCTGGCGTTTGTCCAGCTCTGGAACGCCCGTTGAAAAAATCCCTTTAACCTGAAAGTCAATTGCATTTAGCGCCCCCTCTGTGGTGGTCGACATCAGGGTGACAATATCACCGACGCTCGCTTTCATGTTACGTGCCAGCCCTTCTGCTAGCATAATTTCAGGATCGGCGGCTGAAGAATGGCGATCCGATAAGGTATGCCCCTCTTTCATCAGCATGGTAGGCCCTTTTACCTGAAACTCCCCGGTTTCAACGCCCTGCCCAATAAAAATATTCGACTTATCATCGTTGGCAATTAAGCCAGAAAAATGAACTCTTGGCAGCACCGCTTTCACCTCATCGTCAATCAGGTATTGCTGCTGTAATTCGTGATAGCCTGACATGCCAAGCTGTAATGGAAAATCCTCTTCTGTGTCAAAGTAACCGCGCGTTGATAAGATCACGTTGCCCGTATCACGAATGGCCATCTCTTCCAGCGACTGATAAGTAAATAGACCAAACCCTCCGCTGACCTGCAAGGCTATGGTTGCAATTGCCGTCATTAGTATCGTCAGAATCGACCTACGACGGTTCCGTAACACGTTGTACCAAGCGAGTTTTATCCAGCGCATTGTTGGAACCCTCCGTTAATTTCGTCTATCAGCAGGCCATCTTGCAGGCGAATTATGCGATCACAATGTGACGTCATACGGTCATCATGAGTAGCAACCAGGAAAGTTGTTTGCATTTCTTTACCGAGACTGCGCATCAAATCAATCACCAGGTTAGCGGTTTGCGTATCAAGGTTCGCCGTCGGCTCATCTGCAATCACAAGCCTTGGGTATTTGACTAATGCACGTGCAATGGCGACTCGTTGCTGTTGCCCTCCTGACAGTTGATTCGGACGCTTATGGGCTTGATCGGCAATTCCGACTGCATCCAGAATATGCCGAGTCATGCGGCTGCGTTCCTTGCTTGATACATTATTTAGCAGCAGTGGGTATTCCACGTTTTCATACGCAGTCATCACCGGGATCAGGTTATAATTCTGAAAGATAAAGCCCAGCTTCTCGCGTCGTAACAATGTTGTCGTCATTGTGTCCTGAGCAACCCGCTGACCGTCTAAATAAAGTTCACCGTGGTAGTCGTTATCCAGTAACCCACAAATATTCAGCAGCGTACTTTTCCCGCTTCCCGATGGGCCGCACAGAGCAACAGTGTCACCTGTCTCAATGTTTGCGCTAACTCCTGATAATGCACAGGTCTCATTATCTCCCTGCTTATACGTTTTACAGATACCTTCAAACCAAATCATATTTGCTCCAGCCTTAGTGAGTAAGCTCCCTCTGTGCTTGTCAGAGAGGTGTCGCCCTGACAAGCCAGCAAGCATTACAGTTTTTTTTCATCGACAATTTCAGCCAGCAGTGCTTTTGCTTCGATCGCCTGCGGGCTGCCGGGCACATTCGCCAGCAAAGTGTTCAAATAACGCTGAGCGGCTTCTGGTTCACCTGCCAGGCTGGCAGCCTTTCCGGCACAAAAATAAGCATATGCTTTCATTGCAAAAGGCAAGGGTTTCACTTCTTCACTTTTAATCATGTTTTCTAATAGCTGGTATCCCGCATCGAGACGATGAAACATTTCCGGCATTTCGATAAAGGTGCATCCCACCGTTGTTTTCACCCACAGAGAGACGGGGGTGCCTTCAAAGGTCTCCTTGTGATCATCGGCTTGGAGTAATTTTACGGCTTTATCCATCCGAGAAAGACCTTTGTCAACATATTCCATTTTATTCCATGGCGTCCAGGCATCTCGCCCCATCATGGTTTCAGTACTGCCAAGAACGGTGTTGATCAAAGCGCTGCGAGGATGTTCTTTTTGCAACGCGGTCAGTAAATCAAAGGTTTTCTCAGTCGAAGACGTATCGCCTTGTATAGCTTGGGCATAAGACGCCATCACCTCAGCAGGAATTTGCGGTGCTGCCGCAGCCGCCTTCACCATTAAGGTGTTTGCAACAAGGCTTGCTGCGATCAAGGTGTAGATTGGTTTTATTATTGAAACAGTCATTACTACGCGCTCTCTGTTTTCGTTAACATCTGTTGAATTAACATCATGTTATCGACGCATATAGCAGAACATTGGACAGCGCGACTAAAAGCAAAAAACAGCTACAGGCGGTAAAAAATTAAGATAATTGGGAAATGATACAGCACTTGTTCGAGGGGATAAGTTAAGAGCGATATCAGATGAAGAGTTACATCTGACAATATGTGTTCTCAGCGTAATCAAAAAAATTTTTGCACTAAGACTTAGTGCAAGCCTTCCAGATCATTCGGCAAATATAACTTGCCGTTAAATGCTACATATACCCCTGGTTCGGCCAGGCGTGCCGCAATAAAAGCAGAGCCTAAGTTAAAGCCGGCATCATTGGGAGAAAAACCGACTAATGGCCACATTGCCCCGGTGAATACAATAACACGGCCATGATCGTCAGGCAGAAGTGCCATTAGCTTTCGTGCACTTTCGAACAGAGTGAAGGTGCCATGAGTAACGATATGATGAGCGCAGTTACTATTTATGATTGCATTACTGACTTCTTGAATCTCTTTGGTTCCGATATCTCGACTGTCTTTCATACACACCGGAAACAGTTCAAACTCGTCTTTGGAGATTTTGGCAAATTTCATCAGAAATTCAGGAATGGCGGTCTTTTTATGGCATACCGTCGTACATTGCTCGGTATCATAAAACGAATCAATAGTGCCTCCTGTAATGACAATCTGTATTTTTTGCTCATCATTGATAACGCTCATGCGGGTCTCCAACAATTGAAGAAGCTAATAAACGTGCGCACGTGTCTTATCATTTACGGTGAGGCTCTCAAATGCCGGCGACGCCACCATTTGTGGAGCTCTTCAACCACAAATAAGCTCGAAGCGATCAGCAACAGTTGGCCCCACTGGGCTACAGAAATCGGTTGAATGGCCAATACGTCACTGATCCCCGGCATGTACATGGCTGCTATATGCACCAGCTGGGCGATAGGAACCGCTAACATCAAAAAAGGATTAGCAAAGAATGAAAGCGAAAATAATGACAATGTTTCAGAGCGGCTATTTAGTGCATGAATATTGCCAAACAATACCATTAACATCAGGGTCAGATTTCTCGCCTGCTCCACAGGCTGACCAGCCTCAAGCGCGAGGTAGTAATTAACAAATGCCAGCCCCCCCATCACAGTCCCGCTAATAAGAATATGCTCAATAATTAATCTTTCAAAAATCGGTTCACTGGGCTTTCTTGGCTTAAAGCTAAGCTCATTGCCTTCTTTAGGTTCAAACGCCAGGGCGACGTCCTGTAACCCATTAGCGACTAAGTTCAGCCATAACAGTTGAACAGCAATCATTGGCATCGGCAAGCCGGCAATAACAGAGAGGAAAAACAGCCAAAGAGCAGAAAACCCGGTTGCCACCAGTAGGGCGATAACCTTGCGTATATTGTTGTATACCACGCGTCCCTGCTCGATACCGGACACGATAGAGGCAAAATTATCATCGGTAATAATGAGATCCGCGGTTTCTTTGGCGACATCGGTACCGCGTTTGCCCATTGCAATACCGGTATTCGCCTGACGCATAGCCGGCGCATCGTTCACGCCATCTCCGGTAACTGCAACAAAATGTTCCTGGCGCATAAAACTATCGACAATCTGCTCTTTTTGCTGCGGTTCAATACGGGCAAAAACGCGAACCGGCCTGATTAAGTCGTCCGCAAACTTTTGTCCTTTAGCGTTCGCCAGGTGGATCATACTGCCCGTGACAACAGGGGCATCTTGCTCACACAAACCGAGCTCTATGGCAATCGACTTTGCCGTGGCCGGGTGATCACCGGTGATCATTGCCACTTCAATACCACCGTCTTGGCAACGGGTTATCGCATCAAAAGCTTCTTTGCGTACCGGATCAATCATGGCCACCATACCTAAAAAGCTCATCTGCTCTAATCGCCTATGGCTTTTTTCAATCACTTCCCGCTTTGCCAGGGCAATTATCCGGTAACCTTGTTTCGCCAGCGATTCAAATTGCTCTTCAATCAAGGCCCTGTCAATGTCAACCGGACCCGATAACGTTTCCATTTGGCTGCACATGCCGAGCATTTTTTCAGGGCTGCCTTTGGCATATAACCAAGCCCTGTCACCATCAAGATTCACGCTGCCGCTATAGGCTTTTTCTGGTTCGTAAGGAATGAGTTCCAACTGGGTTTGCTGTTGCCGCAGTTGAGTGATCGACATGCCCAGCTTTTTAGCTAACACCAGAAATGCGACGTCGACGATATCACCGTCCGAAACCCATTCTCCCCCGGCATAACTGAGGTGGCTTTCATTGGCCAAAACACCTGCAATGCACAACTGCTGCAGGTGCTGTTGTTCAGTATTGCCGCAGATTTCGCCCCCGGGAGCGATCCCTTCTCCCGTAACCTGAAAGACCTTGTTGTCAGGCAGTACTACCTGACGGATCGTCAACTCATTTACGGTCAATGTACCCGTTTTATCAGAACAGATAAAAGTGCACGAGCCTAGCGATTCCACGGCGATCAGTTTGCGGATAATGACATTGTTTTTGGCCATTCGCCTCATACCGATTGCCAAAGCGACAGTCAGCGCTGCTGGCAACCCCTCAGGTATCACCGAGACGGCCAGGCCAATAGTCATTAAGATAATGGCCTCGGTGGTATAGCTCCCTTTCAGCAACATCATGATCGTAAGCATGAAGATTGCGATAAAAATACCGCCAGCGACCTGGTAGGTAAAAGCCCGAATGCGGATCATCAATGGTGGTTCGGAAACACGCTCTTTAGTGACATGGCGAGCAATACGCCCAATCTCGGTATGGGTCGCCGTTGCGGTTACGATGGCCTGTGCACGCCCGTGGGTAATAATACTACCCGCAAAACATTGATTAACCCTTTCCGATAGCGGCGCGTCCTCAGCAACCTTGGCCCAGGGATTTTTACTCACAGCCAGAGACTCACCAGTTAGCATTGATTCATCAACGGCCAAATTGTGACAGTTAATAAGGAGCACATCTGCAGGTACCTTGTCGCCGGAAGAAAGCAGTAGCAAATCTCCCGGTACGATTTCTTCAACATCAATAGTACGAGCGATACTGTCACGGATAACATGGGTTACCCCTTTGACCATATTCCGTAATGCTGCCGCAGAGCGTTGGGCAGAATACTCCTGAACGGTGCCTATAATGGCGTTAAGGATCAGCACCACAATAATAAAGATACCACTAGGGTTTTGCCCCAGAATGAATGAGACAATTGCGGCAATTACCAGAATATAAATAAACGGGCTTAAAAACTGTCGGGCAAATATTTGAACCGAGCCGGGCATCGGAGGCTCGGGCAGTCGATTGATACCATATTTTTCCAGTCTCTCTTCAGCTTTCTTTTGAGTTAAACCTGCAACAGCACTTTGATCAGCGGAACTTGGCTCAGCATAGCCAGATGACTCTGGGTTTTGACCAGCAGATCCTGGTTTTATTCCTTCTTTCAGCGAATTAAACGTCATGTGCTAATTCCCGCTATAAATAATAACCCAACCAGTTGTAACGTCCTTATTCCCGCACTTTCGAATAAACAACTTATCACCCAGCTGAATAGTCCGATTAAAATAGATTCGTGTCAGGTTTAATACTGATAAGGATAGACTGAAAAATATATAAAGTGGGGTATATGCAGCTTAAAAACCAGTTAATTTATATTCCTAGCCGATGATCAATGTTTGTTCAGATTCAATTCAAGATCGCTGGTTTATTGTTTATAGGTATATTCTAGCAACTTCAATATAAGAGATTCAGAGCTTCCTCTGGGAACTCAATTCGAGCGAAATGAGAGGGAAACGAAATGAACACCCAAAAACTGAGCCCAAAAGAACAAGAAGTCGTACTTGCCGCTTTACATGAATGCTACCGCCGACTTAAAGCCGCAGATATCACTCCAAGAGAAATATCACAAGATGGCTTTAACCTGATGTTTAAATCCGCTTATCAGGGCGTAACAAAAAAACACTAATGGGTGATACGGTAGTGCCGGACCAATAAAAAACCCAGCTTTCACTGGGCTTAATTTATTCCATTAAAGATCTCTAGACCCTTCTATAAGGCAGGTAAACAGGTTCCCACATTTGTTGGGCAAGCTCTTGTTGAATATCTTTGCCCCGAAGCAGGCTATTTGGTTCAGTGGCTTGCATATTTTCAAGAATACTGGTTGCCACCACAACAGAGACTTCCTTCAGTTTACTGATCCTCGGGTATACACATCCTGCGGCGAGATCTTCATCTGAAACACACTCAGCCAAGGCGTAGGAGGCCATGGTGAACATCTCGAGGGTGACTTTCTGGGTTTGCGAGACAATGGATGCCAAGCCCACACCAGGGAAGATAAAGACGTTATTACCCTGGCCGATCCGGTACTCATGGCCGTTGTAGTTCACGTTATCAAATGGGCTGCCGGTGGCGACGATAGCCTGACCATCACTCCATTTGTAAATATCTTCTGGTATCGCTTCACAGTTAGCTGTGGGGTTCGATAGCGGGAATATCATTGGTCGAGCGGTGTATTCCAGCATCTTTTGAACGTGTTCTTCTTTAAATGCGCCGCCAATACCACTGGTTCCCAATAGCACCGTTACCGGATGGTTGTTGATAAGCTCGGTCAGAGAAACCTTGCCGAGTACTTCAGTGTGCCAGCCTTCAGCCAGTGCGCGAGGTTTGGCATAGCGTTTCTTGTATTCATCCAGACCATCCCGATCATCAAACACTAATCCTTGCGAATCGAGTACAAAGATTTTTTCCCGGGCCGCAACATGCGAGCAACCTTCTTTGAGTAGGCCCGCGTAAATCTGATCGGCGACCCCTACTCCACCAGCACCAGCCCCGTAAACCACATAGGTTTGATCGGCCAATTTTTCGTTTTTAATTTTCACTGCACCAAGTATACCCGCCAGCACAACGGAGCCTGTGCCTTGAATATCATCGTTAAATGACGGCAAATCATCTTCGTAATCACTCAGGTTATCGAATGCATTGGATTTGCTGAAATCTTCCCACTGCAATACCGCTTTCGGGAAGTGGCGCTTCACCTGCTTCACAAACTTACGGATGAAAGCCTTATATTCTTCGCCGCGCATGCGTTTACGAGGCATACCTAGATACATAGGATCATCAAGCAAATCCTGGTTGTCGGTACCAACGTCCAATGCTATTGGCAGGCAATGTGCCGGATGAATACCTGCCCCCAAGGTATAAAGGGAAAGTTTACCAATTGGGATCCCCATTCCGCCGACACCCTGGTCACCTAAACCAAGAATGCCCTGGCTGTCGGTAACAACGATAATTTTGATGTCTTTGCCGATAAAGTGACGAGCCATCTCTCCCATTTCGTCAACACTATCTTCGGTAATGTACAGACCACGCGCTTTTTGGTAACGGTGGCTAAATTCCTGGCATGCCTTACCGACGGTTGGGGTGTAGATAATCGGTGTCATTTCTTCTACATGACGGGATAACAACGCATAGAATAAGGTTTCGTTTCTATCTTGAAGAGCACGCAAGAAAAGGTATTTTTCAATATCTGTTGAGGCGTTTCTGAAGCCATCATATACACGGTTTAATTGATCATCGAAGGTTTGTACCCTTGGTGGAAGCAAGCCGCTCAACTGAAATGCTTCACGTTCTTCATAACTAAAGGCAGTACTTTTGTTCAGGGTACGATCGTTGAGCAACTCGGTACCGGTTAATGAAACAGGTCGGAATTCATTGCCTTCTTCATCTTTCCACCTTAGGTATTTTCCTGTTGTCATGGTATCCCTCCACTATAAAAACAAATAATTATCAGTCCTCCAATGTCATCTATCAGAAACGGCATGCGGTTTTATGCGAGGGCTGATTGGTTATCCCGTGATACTTAATAAATCAGTTGGTATCAGGATATGGCGAGTAATTGTATGCTTTTTGAGACATTAAAAATGTGAAGTAAAAGTGCCTGTCACAAGATGTCAGGCACTTTTATTCATTTCGATGAGATTAGGCCTGTTTATCTTCCGTCTTGTTAGCTGGAAGCAGTCTCCAGCAGCAATGATGTTGAAAGACAAGCAGGCCTTTGGGTTGTAACTAACTATTTACCCTCCAACTCAACATGTGGCGCAATGGCGCCTTGTGGACGGGTGGCTAACTCTTCATATAAGCGCCATTTACGTTCGGCCACGGTCTGCGCCTGAGCGGTAATATCGGCGGCAAGTTCAGGGTGACTACGGCGTAAGCTCTGATAGCGCCCTTCGTTGTAACGATACGCTTCCAGCGGGATCGTCGGACGTAACGTATCGAGCGAGAACGGATTCTCACCCACATCACGCAGTGCCGGGTTATAGCGGAATAATGGCCAGTGACCGGATTTAACCGCAAGCTGCTGCTGGTGCAGGCCATCTTCCATATTAATGCCGTGAGCAATACAGTGGCTGTAGGCAATAATGATTGATGGTCCGCGATATGCCTCAGCTTCCCGCATCGCTAATAGCACCTGTTGCGGATCAGCCCCCAGCGCGACACGAGCAACATAGACGTTATTGTAAGAAATGGCCTGCATCGCTACGTCTTTCTTAATCGCTTTTTTACCCGCTGAAGCGAATTTCGCTACTGCGCCTAACGGGGTCGACTTCGACATCTGACCGCCAGTATTGGAATACACTTCGGTATCCATCACCAGCACGTTAACATCGGCACCACTGGCCAACACATGATCCAAGCCGCTTGAACCAATATCGTACGCCCAGCCGTCACCACCAACAATCCAGATTGAGCGGCGGATCAGCTGATCGGCAACAGATATCAGATTCAAGGCGGATTCTGTCCCGAATGCTTTAAGCTCTGTTTTAAGACTATTAACCCGCTTGATCTGTGCCTGAATTTCCGTTTCGGTATTTTGATCAGCATTCAGCAGTTGATCAACCAATAACGGATCGAGCCGATCGCGGTTTTCCACCACTAACTGCTTCGCCATTTCATGTTGCTTCACTGCCGCCAGACGGAAACCAAAACCGAACTCGGCATTATCTTCGAACAATGAGTTCGCCCAGGCAGGCCCCCGCCCTTCGGCATTTTTCGACCATGGTGTGGTCGGTAAGTTACCGCCATAAATTGACGAACAACCCGTAGCATTGGCCACCATCATCCGATCGCCAAATAGCTGTGACATCAGTTTCAGGTAAGGGGTTTCACCGCACCCTGCGCATGCGCCAGAGAACTCAAACAGTGGCTGCAGGAACTGCGCCCCACGGACATTCGAGAAATCGATACGGGCACGTTCGTTGTAGGCCAGTGTCTCAAAGAAGGTCAGGTTCTGCTTCTCTTGCTCCAGATAAGGTGCTTTCAGCTCCATATTGATCGCTTTGCGCTCGGGCAACGTTTCTGTCGCTTCTTGCACGACCATCGGGCAGGCATCGACACACAAGCTGCAACCGGTACAATCTTCGGCGTAAACCTGTAATGTGTAGCGAGTATCCGGGAAGCCTCGGGCGGTAATGCCCGCAGATTTGAACCCTTGTGGTGCATCATCCAATTTCGACTTGTCGTAGAACTTGGCCCGAATCGCCGCATGAGGACAGACAATGCTACAGTTACCACACTGGATACACTCATCTTGCTCCCAGACTGGAATTTTCTGGGCAATATTGCGTTTTTCCCACTGCGTCGTGCCTGACGGATAGGTGCCGTCGACCGGCAGCATCGAGACAGGAATAAGATCGCCCTTGCCCCCCATCATCGCCGCAGTAACTTCCTGGACAAACTTCGGCGCGAGCTCGGAAACCGTTGGTTTTGACACCCCCGTCGCCGTGACCTTATCTTGTACCTCCACCTGATAAAGGTGAGACAGGGTATGGTCAACCGCGGCAAAGTTTTTCTTCACCACTTCGGGGCCTTTACGGGCATACGTTTTCTCTATCGCTGTTTTGATTTTAGCAATGGCAACGTCTTTTTCTAACACCCCGGAAAGGGCAAAGAAGCACGTCTGCATTATAGTGTTAATGCGATTGCCCATGCCGGTATCACGCGCCACTTTATAGGCGTCAATCACATACAGAGTCATACTGTGGTCAATCAGCTGCTGCTGCATTCTTGCAGGCAGGCTGTCCCAGACCTTATCCGCAGGTTCAGTCGTATTTAGCAAGAATGTCGCGTTATCCGCCGCTTTCGCCAGCATGTCGGTATTTTCAACAAAGGTCGACTGGTGACAGGCAATGAAGTTAGCGGACTGGATCAGATACGGGCTGTTGATAGGATGATGGCCGAAACGCAGGTGCGATTCGGTCTGCGAACCCGATTTTTTTGAATCGTAGACAAAGTAGCCCTGGGCAAAGTAGTCAGGATCATCCCCGATGATCTTGATGGTATTCTTATTCGCACCTACCGTACCGTCAGCCCCCAGGCCATAGAACATGGCGCGCACCACTTCGGCAGATTCAATATCAAAATCAGCATCGTAAGCGAGATGCGAGTTCATCACATCATCAATAATACCGACGGTGAAATGGTGCTTAGGCTGTTCTTTCGCGAGATTATCAAAGACGGCCTTGACCATTGCTGGCGTAAACTCTTTGCTCGACAATCCGTAACGACCAGCCACTAGGCGTGGCATCTGCGCAAGGCGATCCGGCCTGTCGCTATTATAAGAATCCATCAATGCGGTCAGCACATCCTGATAGAGCGGATCGGCATTGGCACCCGGCTCTTTGGTGCGATCTAATATCGCCAGTTTTTTCGTTGCCTTTGGCAGTGCCGCCAGCAGATGCTCTGCCGAAAGAGGCCGGTACAACCGCACTTGCAGCACACCGACTTTCTCGCCCTGTGCAACTAAATATTCGACGGTCTCTTTGATGGTTTCGACACCCGATCCCATTGCAATCACTACCCGCTCGGCATCTGGCGCACCGTGGAACTCAATCAGCTTATAATGGCGACCCGTTAGCTTGCCCAGTTTATCCATGCAGCCCTGAACAATGTCCGGGGTACTGGCATAAAACGGATTAACCGTTTCGCGGCCCTGAAAATATACATCCGGGTTTTGCGCCGTGCCACGAATGAACGGCGTATCGGGACTAAGGCCACGGTCACGGTGCGCACGTACCAGTTCGTCTGAAATCATCTCCCGGATATGGGCATCAGAAATCAAACTGATTTTGTTCACTTCATGGGAGGTTCTGAAACCATCAAAGAAGTGAATAAACGGAATACGTGCATCGAGTGTTGCGGCATGGGCCACCAGCGCCATATCGTGCGCCTCCTGCACCGAGGAAGCGGCGAGTAACGCAAAGCCAGTACCGCGTGCAGCCATAATATCCTGATGATCACCAAAGATAGAGAGCCCCTGAGCCGCTAGTGATCGCGCGGCGACGTGGAATACCGCGGATGTCAGCTCGCCAGCAATTTTGTACATGTTGGGCAGCATCAACATCAAGCCTTGCGAGGCAGTAAATGTTGTTGTCAGTGCGCCACTTTGCAGCGAGCCATGAACGGTACCTGCGGCGCCGCCTTCACTTTGCATTTCCGCGATCAGCGGGATATTGCCCCAAATATTTCGTTTGTCTTCTGCCGCCCACTGATCCGCAAATTCGGCCATGGTTGAAGAAGGTGTAATTGGATATATCGCACACACTTCACTGACGCGGTATGCAATGTGCGCCGCGGCTTCGTTACCGTCACAGGTGTGCATGACTGGCTTCGATGCAAGAACTGCTTCCGACGAATGAATCGTTTTATCTGTCATGATCTGCTCCTAGTCCGTTTCAGCGGCTACCATTTCGATGGCATGACAAGGGCACTGCAAATAACAAGCTTCACAGCCGGTGCACTTATCGTAATCAACCTTGTATCCCTTACCTTTTCCTAAGCGGGTGATTGCACCCTGCGGACAGGCACCAAAACAGCCATCACATTCAAAACAGTTACCACAGGAGTAACAACGCCGGGCTTCAAACAGCGCTTCTTGTTCAGTTAAACCACCAAAGACTTCGTCAAACGACGTCGCACGTTGTACGACAGGAATCGCCGGCTGCTCGCTCTTGTCTGCATCGGTTTTGTACCAGAGGTGCAACTTGTCGTAGCGGATCAGCGGTTGTTTGGAAATTTTGCTGAAGATACGTTTATTCAGAAAAGCATCAATGTGCGCGGCGGCTTTCTTACCGTGACCGACGGCGATTGTAACCGTGCGATCACTTGGCACCATATCACCACCGGCAAATAGCCCGTGATAGCCGGTCATCATCTGTTCATTAACGATAACGGTTCCGTCTTTTTTGTGCTCAACGCCCGGAATCGACTTGGTTAGTTTAGTATCGATATTCTGACCTAGAGCCAGGATCAGGGAGTCTGCCTCGACGGTTTCAAACTCACCCGTTGGCTGCGGACGGCCGTTATCGTCTATTGCCATTTTCTCAAGGGTAAAGGTCGTACCATCAATTTGGTTAATCGTGCGCTGCCAGTGGAATACCACCCCTTCTTCCATCGCTTCAACGCATTCAAAGTCATGGGCTGGCATGTGAGCACGGTCGCGACGGTAAATCACCATCACATCGGCCCCCTGACGCCTGGCCGTTCGAGCGGCATCCATCGCGGTATTACCACCACCATACACGGCAACACGTTTACCCAATACTGGCGCAGTATTCATTTCTGTTGCTCGCAAATAAGAGACGGCATCGTTCACTTTGCCGGGATCATCGTTCGGAATATCCAGCCCCCGCCCGACATGCGCCCCTATGGCGAGAAAGACGGCGTCAAACTGCCCTCTCACTTTTTCTGCCAACAGATCCTCAACGGTATGGTTGAGTACAATTTTGATGCCCATTGCTTCAATACGGGCGATTTCACTTTCCAGAATATCGCGGGGTAAGCGGTAGGCGGGAATACCGAAATGCATCATGCCGCCAGCCATCGGCGCAGCATCGCGGATCTCGACATCGTGCCCTTTACGTTTCAGGTGATACGCCGTTGCTAAGCCACTCGGACCGGCCCCGATAATCAATATCCGCTTGCCGGTCGGTTGCGCATCAACACGCACTTGCCAGCCTTTTTCTATCGCCTGATCGCCCAGAAAACGCTCAACCGCATGAATGCTGACAGCCTGATCAACATCGGCACGGTTACAGGCAGATTCACACGGATGATAACAGACGCGGCCATGGATCGCCGGCATAGGGTTGTTTTTGATCAAAGCCTGAAACGCTTCTTCGTATTGCTCTTCCTGCGCTAACGACAGCCATTCCTGAATATTACTGCCGGTAGGGCAAGCATGGTTACAGGGCGGCAGGGAGTTAGAATAGATTGGAAATTTTGTTCTGACTGGTCCCGATCCCTTTTTGAGAGTGAGATCCGGTGGAAGGGTCATATCCTTTGGACAATTGCTCATAATGCTCTACCTTTCTCTAAGTGCCAAGAGGCACAATAAAGAGCAAGCCACTCATTCCATTGTTATGAGAAGCTTGCTGTTTCACATCGCTTTTTGTCTGTTCTTCTGCTTTGTCGGTACATCGGACTAGCTTTTGGGTGTGGATTTCTTAGTGCTGCTTTGTAGCGTAGATGTCGACAATTTAAACGATGAATATTTTTTCCATAAAAAGTGTAGCTGTTCAAGTCTAAGGTGTTTCATTAAACCGCAACGAGATGAATAGCCACATTTCACACAAAACTTAAACCGCTACACAGGTTCCTGCTTTTTCAGCCAGCACATCGAGGCCTTGTTCTAACGCGCCGATATACGCTCGACCGCCAAACTGGGCAAATTCAGCGGCGGCCTCAACTTTCGGCCCCATCGAGCCGGCAGGGAATTCATATTCGCTAAGCTCAGCCGGTGTCGCTGAACGCAGCGCACGTTGCTGATCTGTTCCCCAATCAAGATAAACAGCATCCGCATCGGTCAGGATCAGCAGCTTGTCGGCATTTAACTGTTTCGCCAGTAACGTCGCGGACAGATCTTTATCAATCACTCCTTCTACGCCCTGATAACCGAAGTCTGAGCGACATACAGGGATCCCCCCGCCGCCACAGCAAATAACCATTTGTCCGGCATCGAGCAGGGTATCAATAGACGTTTTGTCGAGAATATTCATTGGTTTCGGCGATGGCACAACGCGGCGTAAAAACTCACCATCACGCTTCATGACCCAATTATTGGCTTCAGCTAAAATACCGGCTTCGTCTTCGTTATAAACAGGGCCGACAAATTTGGTGGGATCGAGCATGCTCGGATCATCAGCATCGACTTCGATACGCGTTAACAAACTCGCGACCTGAGTCTCCGGCATCAGGTTTTGCAGCTCTTGGGCCAGCATATACCCGATCATGCCTTCACTTTCCGCCCCAAGGACATCTAACGGATATGGCGCTACTTTATCGTAAGCAAGATTCTGTAATGCTAACAATCCTACTTGCGGGCCATTTCCATGCACAATAGCAACACGGTATTCTCGCGCAATTTCGGCTATGGCTTTGGCGGCAATTTTGATATTAGCCAATTGGTTTTCAAAGCTCGGCGCATCACCGCGACGTAAAAGTGCATTTCCGCCTAACGCAACGACAGCTGTCGGTTTCATGTTGACTCCTTTATTTATAAGTTTATGTATCCGGCTCTTTAGCCTTCCAGCTTCTGCCGAAGAAAAGGATCACGGCGAATAAAGCGGCCATTCCCGGCTTTCCCCATAAATTCGCCATTGCACGACACCACCTCGCCACAGCTGATGGTCATTACTGGCCAGCCATGGCTTTGCATTGCTTCATACGGGGTATAATCGGTATTGTCGTGCAATAAATCGTGGCTGACGGTGACTTGCTGTTTCGGATCAAACAGCACTAAATCAGCATCAGAACCGGCTGCCAGACACCCTTTTTGCGGATAGATACCAAAGAGTCTGGCTGGCATATAACTGGTTAGTTCAACAAAACGGCTTGGGCTGATACGCCCTTTCATTACGCCTTCAGAAAACAACAGCGGCATTCGGGTTTCGACTCCCGGCATTCCATTCGGGCAAGCGGTAAAATTATCTTTACCACGCTGTTTCTGGGTCTGGTAAGTGAACGAGCAATGATCGGTTGCGACCGTATCAATGCTGCCATCGATTAATCCCGCCCACAGTTTTTCCAACTCTTCTTTCGGGCGTAATGGCGGGCTGAGGATAAATTTCAGCGCATCTTCCTGCTCATAGCAGCTATCATCAAGCAGCAGATATTGCGGGCAGGTTTCAGCCCAGACAGGTTGGCCGTTACGCTGAGCTAGACGAATGTAATCCAGACCTAAGCCGTTAGATAAGTGAACGATGTAAAGCGGTGCGTCATCAGCCAGCCGGGCCAGATTGATCATTCTGCCAATGGCTTCTGCTTCGCATTCTAAAGGGCGGCTGATGGCATGGTATTTCGGGGCGGTTTTACCGGCTTCAAGCAGCTGTGTACGCCGAAGTGCTATCGCAGCATCATTTTCCGGGTGAACCGTGGTTAAGGCGTTTACCTGATTCAATCGGGTCAGCGCCCGCAGTGCTGATTCGTCATCCAGCTTGTAACCATAGGTGAGATAGAGCTTAAAGCTGGAGATCCCTTCCTGTTCAACCATGGAGGCCATTTCTTCCAGGATCTCGTCATTAACGTGCTGGATGACGCCATGAAAGCTGTAGTCAATAACCGCTTTATCTTTGGCACTCTCTTTATAGACATTGAGTTGGTGGTGAAGGTTACAGCCCTTTGGCCCAAACCCCATATGATCGATGATCATGGTAGTGCCACCACATGCAGCTGAACGGGTGCCAGTATAAAAATCATCGCAACTGCGAGCGAAGCCCACATCAATATTAAAGTGGGTATGGACATCAATACCACCTGGCATGACGTACATACCAGAAGCATCAATAATCTTCGTCTCAGCAGGATAGTCACTTATTGACGGTGCAATTTGAGCAATCTTGCCATCGACAATAAGAATTTCCTGGTTGGTTTCGCTATGCGCATCAACCACGATGCCATGCTTAATTAAGGTAGCGCTGGCCTTAGTATTACCAGTATCCATCGGGGAATGATCACTCTGCACCATAACGCTATCCTTCGCTTTATCTATACTTGAAAATCAAATCACATATGTCGCGGTTTAATCGCAACTATTTCGTTTAATAACAAATAGGAAAGTGTGCTGTTGGCTGGCCAAATTCCAACTCGGTTATTAAACGGAATAGCAAAGATATTGCGGTTAAAACAAAAGCCATCCCGAGGGGGATATGTGGCCAGCTCTCAGGCAGAGCGAGCTGGCACCCTCGGGACGGAAGTCGGTATCAATGTCGGCTACTCACCAACAATGCTGATTACTTTTCATCTAATTGCTTCAGGTACATCTGCGGGATCACAGCGTACATAGCAGCACATGTCACCAAGTGGTCTTTCCATGTTTTCTCGTTTGGCGCGTGTGCTTCTGGCTCTTTACCCGGACCGAAGCCAATCACTGGAATGCCGTAGCGGCCCATGATAGAAACGCCGTTCGTTGAGAACGTCCACTTATCAACTGTTGGTTTCTTGTCGAACAGAAGCTCATAAGATGCTTCCAGCGTTTTAGTCGCCACATGCTCTTCATCAATTAACCAAGTCGGGAAGTAGCACTCAGTTGGGTATACCAATCCGGTGTAAGCAGGACGGTTATATTCGTACATAGAAACAACTGCGTTAGCTTCTTTTACCGCTGGTAACGCACGAATTTCGTCTAATGCACCTTCCCATGTTTCGCCCCAAGTTAAGCGACGGTCAATAGACACTGCACAGCTGTCTGCCACTGCACAACGGCTTGGTGAGGTGAAGAAAATTTCAGACACGGTTAGTGTGCCTTTACCCAGGAATTCGTCATCTTTAAGGTTATGAGAAAGCCCTTCAAGTTGGTTAAGAATTGGACCCATCTTAAAGATAGCGTTATCACCACGCTCTGGTGCAGAGCCGTGACAGCTCACGCCGGCAACATCAACACGAATTTCCATACGGCCACGCTGACCACGATAGATTTGGCAATCTGTCGGCTCTGTTGATACCACGAACTCAGGACGGATTTTGCTTTCTTCAATGATGTACTGCCAACAAAGACCATCGCAGTCTTCTTCCTGAACCGTACCTGTTACCAGTAAGGTATATTCGTCTTCAAGACCCAGATCTTTGATGATCTTACCGGCGTAGACCATAGATGCCATGCCGCCTTCCTGATCTGACGCACCACGACCACCGATGATTTCATCGTCTTCCATGCCCTGATACGGGTCAAATTCCCAGTTATCCATGTTGCCGACACCGACGGTATCGATGTGTGCATCCATCGCAATAAGATGCGGACCATGACCGATCCAGCCCAATACGTTACCCATTGGGTCGATTTCTACTTTGTCGAAACCCACTTTTTCCATTTCTTCTTTAATGCGCAGTACTACTTTTTCTTCGTCACAGCTTTCGCTTGGAATCGCAATCATATCGCGCAGAAAACGGCTCATATCCGCTTTATATTCTTGGGCTTTTTCTAGGACAGTGTTGAAAGGGATGTTCATTGTCATTTTAATTCTCCTTAGGTCGGATGGTGGTCATCACACCCGACATGATATTTTTGTCTTTAAGACCTGAAGCCCTGTTTACACGATGACAAAACCGAGCTCGCAAATTGTTATTGGATTCTGCTAGTAACTAAGCTGTTGTTGGGTGCTTACCTTCCCACACAACTTCACGGTAATGGACTGGATCGGTGTCGCCTTCGGTGTTGATCAGCAGCACAACGGAGTCTTTTGTCAGCCCCATTTTTGCCATCAGTTCTTCGCGCTGCGGATGGTAATATATAGCAGCTAGCAAGCCTGCTCCCACCGCGCCGGATTCACCGGATACAACACGAGGGTCAGAACCTAACGGATTGCCGAGAACACGCATACCAAGCGCAGCTACGTTATCCTGGCAGGAGACAAACTGGGTACTACAGTCGCGTAGTACTGGCCAGCCGAGCGGATTTGGTTCGCCACACGCTAAACCAACCATGATGGTGGCAAGATCGCCGTCAACGTTGACCATGCCGCCGTCTGCGCTGATACCAGAACGGTAAATACAGTCAGCCTGATCCGGTTCAACCACGACAGAATGCAGGTTGTCCGCCCCAAACTTGTCGCAGAGATAACCCAGTACCCCACCCGCCATGGCACCGACACCGGCTTGCAAGAAGACATGAGTAGGCTGGTTAATGCCTTGGCTTTGCATTTGATCTACCGCTTCTGCCGCCATGGTGGTGTAACCTTGCATGATCCAAGTTGGGATCTTGGTATAACCTTCCCAAGCGGTATCCTGCACCACTTTCCAACCGCACTCTTCTGCCGTTTTAATGGCTAAACGTACAGTGTCGTCGTAGTTCATATCAGTAACGATGCATTTTGCACCCAGTGCGCGAATATTATTTACTCGCTCATCCGCCGCGCCTTTAGGCATATAAACCACAGCGTTCTGACCTAATTTATTAGCCGCCCAGGCGACACCGCGACCGTGGTTACCATCGGTTGCTGTTGCAAAGGTCATTTTTTCTGTGATGTCGTTTTTCAGTTTGTCAAAATCAAACGTGTTGATATCAAGCTGGTATTCATCACAAAGCAGACGGGCAATGGCATACGCGCCACCCAGCATCTTAAATGCGCAGAGATCGAAGCGGTATGCTTCATCTTTAACGAGAATTTTTCCAACACCAATTTCTTTGGCTAAGCAGTCAAGTGATTGCAACGGTGTTGGTTGGTAGCCTTCAACTTTTTGATGGAAGGCGCGGGCTTTTTCCGCTTCATCAATGGTGAACAGAGAAGATTGCTGACCGTTATAATGGCGGTTATCGGCTATCTCCATTTTTAGAGAGAATGTAGACACGACCAGACCTCATTGATGTGAATAGAAAGAAAATGCGGGGATAACTGGGATCTGTTACCCCGCGAAAGGGTTAGCTGTTATAGGTGCTGTAGCGAATTACAGTTATTTAACGCGCTTTTCGTACTCATCAAGCAGCTGTTGCAGTACGGCACCTGGTTCCTGGTACTTGCGGTTCATGATCATGGCCGCAATCACATATGGCTTCCAGCTGGCTTCTTTGTAAGTCGCGATGCGGTATTTTTCGAATACAGATTCTTCGACTTCTCCTTCTTTACAAGAAACACCTGTGATATCAGCAGGTAAGCAGTGCATGTACAACGCTTCACCATCTTTGGTGTGCTTCATCATTTCTTCAGTGCAGTGCCAGTCTTTGTGGTTGGCATTCTGAGCCAGACATTCTTGCTCAAGCGCTTTCAGGCCGTCATGGTCATTGGCACGAAGTAGCTCGGTACGACGCTCCATAACCTGATAAGGTGCCCATGATTTTGGATAAACAATATCAGCATCTTTAAATGCTTCTTCCATTGAAGCAACCTGAGTAAAGCTACCACCAGATGCTTCTGCATTTTGGCGTGCTTGTTCGACAACTTCAGGAATAAGATCATAGCCTTCAGGGTGCGCAAGCGTCACGTCCATACCAAAGCGAGTCATCAGCCCGATAATGCCTTGTGGCACAGAAAGTGGTTTGCCGTAGCTTGGCGAGTAGGCCCAAGTCATCGCAATTTTCTTGCCCTTCAACTTCTTGAGGTCACCAAAATGCTCTTCCAACCAGGCGAGATCAGCCATGGACTGTGTTGGGTGGTCAATATCGCACTGAAGGTTAACCAATGCCGGACGATTAGGCAGTACGCCCTCTTTCACACCTTCATCTAACGCTTCACCGACTTCACGCATGTAAGCATTACCGGCACCTAAATACATATCATCACGGATACCAATGGCATCGGCACAGAATGAAATCATGTTTGCTGTTTCACGCACGGTTTCGCCGTGAGCGATTTGTGATTTACCTTCGTCAAGATCTTGCTGAGCGAGGCCCAGCATATTAATTGCCGAAGCGTAAGAGAAACGAGTACGGGTTGAATTATCGCGGAATAGCGAAATACCTAGACCATTTTTGAAGACGTTGGTTGCGATATTTTCCTGGCGCATTGCTTTTAAAACCTGCGCTGTTTTTAATACACGCTCCAATTCTTCAGGGCTCTGTTCCCAGGTTAATAGGAAATCTTTATTATGAAGTTCTGACTTTAGTTCATTGATTTCCTTGATTAGTTCATTGATGCTTTTCATTTTTATTCTTCCCAGTTATTAATTCGATAGCCAGTTATTAGTCTGTTATCAGGTTAGAAATTCGTTATTAAGCCCGTGGCTGGAAAAGTCTGTAGGGTCATAACAGACGTCTGATTCTCTTAATCCAATAACTATGCCAATTACAGAAGTAAAAATGGAAAAAATATTTTTTCACTATAAAACAAGCACTTGAAGTGTTCAGTGTTTTTATCTGCGTATTCTTTATCTCAATCATTACTATCATTGACTATCAGAGATAGCGACCAAAATGATAGCGACTCGACGTCGGTTTATCATATTGATATCTGGGTGTGATCTACCTATCAATTCCTATCGCACATCTCAATTCCACCATAAAATCCTGATGCACATCAAACTGATGACTATTAATGTTGATGTAAGTATTAATGTTGATTAAGTTAGTACGGTCTTTTCATTTAGAAATAGATTTATACTATGTTGAATACACTTCACCAGTCTGAATTAATGCAGTTACAGCCAACGATACTGCGATTCACGCAAATGCTTTCAGCTGTCTTACAGTTAGACGCCGAAGTGGTTGATGCTGATCTAGTTCGTATCGCTGGTACCGGCCCTTACAGTAAGTTTTTTGGAAAAAAACTGAATACCACCTCAAGAATATTCCGCTATATCCTTGAAACCCATCAGGAAAAAGTTGTAGTCAAGTCGCGGACCGATCCTATATGTGATGGCTGCTCCAATAAAGAAAGTTGCCGTGAAACCGCCTTTTTAGGCGTGCCTATTATGCTCGAAGACCGATGCATCGGTGTGATTAGTCTGGTAGCGTTTACTGAAGAGTCACGAGAAAAGATTAAAGAAAACGTCCAGTTATTCTCTGACTATATCCGGCATATTTCTCAAATTTTCGTCTCTAAAGTGCTGGAGTCAGGAGACACCGATAATGGGCTGAGTAAAGTATTTACCAGCCTGATTGAAAATATGGATCAGGGCGTACTGGTACTTGATGACAATAGCCGAGTGAAATACGGCAACGATCCGGCTTTGAATAACCTGAACATTTCCCGCGACGAATTAGCTCAGATCTCGGTCAATATTCAGCCATTGTCTTTCCATAACAATGAACTAAAAGGCCATCAGCAACATATTATTTCATTAGGCGAACGTCAGGAGCTGGTTGTCGGCCAATTCCATGATATTCACGGTCACCAGCTATTTTTAATGGCTTTCTACCAGCCCAATACGTCTTTTGAAATTGGCAAACCGTCACAACAATTGCGCAGCGTCATTGGCGAATGCAAGCAAATGCAGACACTAAAAACATTGATCAGTCGTATTGCCACAAGCCCTTCAAGTGTATTAATTAACGGTGAAAGCGGGACAGGTAAAGAAGTCATCGCCCACGCGGTGCATAATCTGAGTGATCGCAACGATAAACCCTTTGTTGCTATCAACTGCGCCGCAATTCCAGATCAGCTGCTTGAAAGTGAACTGTTCGGCTATGTTAGAGGTGCCTTTACCGGCGCATCCAATAAAGGTAAGACCGGCCTGATCCAGGCAGCGAATAAAGGCACTCTGTTCTTAGATGAAATTGGCGACATGTCGATGACGTTGCAGGCCAAACTGCTGCGTGTTCTTGAAGAACGCGAAGTCATGCCGATTGGTTCCAACATTGCCGTTCCCGTCGACATTCGGGTAATTTCAGCGACGAACCGTGATTTTTCTGAAATGATCGCGACCAACAAGTTCCGTGAAGATCTATATTATCGACTGAATGTCATTCCAATTCATCTTCCGCCACTTAAAGATCGTCAGGGAGATGTCGACATACTGGTGCATTACTTCCTTGATATCCACACCCGGAAAATTGGTGTTGGTTATCCGGGTATCACACCCAATGTCATGACCCGGCTAAATAGCTATAACTGGCCGGGTAATGTACGGGAGCTCAGCAACTTAATCGAGTACCTGGTGAATGTTGTACCTGCCGGAGATATGATCGATGTAGATTTACTGCCACCTTATTTTGAACGTACAGCTTGTGAGAAACGCAGCGAACAGCACAATATTGATGACAGTATTATGAGCCTCGAAGAGATGGAAAAAATTCGCATCGAAGAGGCGATTAATCGCTTAGGTAATCGTAAGTTAGTCGCCGAAGAGTTAGGAATAGGCATTGCTACGTTGTACCGCAAGATCAAGAAGTTCGAGTTAAGCTCTCAACATGCTTAATTCACATTTCATTTATCACTAATAACAAAACCCGCTGAATGCGGGTTTTGTTTATTAAAGCTGTCAGTACCCGAAAATCAGAACGCTACTGTGACGCCTTCAATGGGTAGTACAAGATCTGCAATGATTGGATCAACAATACTGAGCGGATCGCCGCCTAGTTCTGAATCATCTTCGCTACCATTACAAACTAACGCTAAGTCGTAAGAACCTAACGGGACATAACCCACTTCAAATTGACCTTCGCCGGAGGTGGTATCAACCTCAACCACTGCCGATGTAAAGGGTTCAAAGTCAGAACCTAAATCACCATACTCTTGCGTTGATGCCGGATAGATATAAACAAACGCATCATTAAGGTTGCCGAGGCACGCTTCACTGCCCACGGTGCCATCAATGTAGGCAACACCTTCGTTGTTCACCAGCCGTACACCTCGAGGTTTCAGTTGATAGCCATTGGCGTTTTCAACCATGCTCTTACGAAGATCAAACTCCAGGGTATAAGCTTGAGTTGCATCAGCAGTAACATCAAAGCCATCCAGCTTTAATTCACCACTGGGAACCTTAATTCCCTCAACATTATCAGTGTCTGTCACCACATGAGAATACGGTGTGCCGTCGCTGTAAGTCCCCTTTTCCAGTACCGATAATCGCATCTGGGTATATTTGCCGGCTTCCATCACTTCACCGCTGAGTACCTGCAGTGAATCACTCCCCTGATAAGCCATCAGGTTAATCACCATAAATTCAGGACTGTCAGCCTCAGCACCAGGTATTGACATACCCGCAGGAATACACTCAGGGGAGCTTTGTTCTGCAGCAAAAGAGGTGGTACCCCAGCTAAATTCGCCACCATTGGTATGGTGTACCGTTATTTTATCAAAAGCGACACAAACCTGCTTAAGACCATCTACAGTGGCATCTGAAAAGGCCAATGAAAATTTACCGGTTCCGTCCCCCCCATCAGAAGAACCACCGCCGTTACATCCAGCCAGCATTAAACCAACAACCACTGCGACTACTGCTTTTTTCATTGCTGAAACCTCAAAAATAATTATATTTCAAAGAATAGCGTGCTTTAGTTCCTTATTGTAGTTCATGGCTCAAAGCAAGGGATATTCTGACAATCAATTGACATTGCAGGTGCAACTTATTGGGCACTTCCGTGAATGTTTAATCAATCATATATTTCGGCGTAATACAGAAAGCGAGAACCGAGAGTCTAGGACCTAGAAACGAGATTCTAGACTTAATAAACTTCGGAACTGCTCTAAAAACTCAATACTTTATCGGCATTCAGTGTCCACAATGAGAGATCGTCCAATGTGCCAATTTCAGCACCTTCAATCAGAGGTAACATAGACAAACCGCGCGCATCCGCACAGGTCTTACACAGTTTTACTTCCGCTCCCTGAGCCAGCAGGATTTCCAGCATTTGCTGAATGTTATGACCCTCAGCTGGCGTCTGCTTCACCAACGCACAGCTAATCGAATCTGACATCAAAAATAGCTGCAACCGGGTTTCTTGATGTTCTTGTTCGTTCAAATTGATTGCCAGCCGTAACGCATTGAATGAACGTTCAGAGCCGTAGGGTGCCTCATTTAAGATAAAAAGAATATTTTGCATAGTTATCGCTCGTCTGAAGGCTGAAAAAAGTAATTTCTTTACGTTTGCTGAGATATACTTTACGGCAGAACAGCCGTTATATTTCTGATTTAGCTCTATTTTTATGAAATTAAGGTACAAACCCTGTAATGATGAACTTTGATGCGCTCTTAACCCTTTCTGAAAATGGCAAAGTGTTTGCCAACCCTCGACGCGTGGCACTGCTAAAAGCGGTTCAGGTGACGGGGTCGATAAGTCAGGGAGCCAAGCAGGCAGGGATCAGTTATAAAGCCGCCTATGATGCGATCAAAGATATGAATTGCCGCTCCAAGGAACCTTTAGTCACCAGCGAAAAAGGGGGAAAAGGCGGAGGCGGTGCATCGCTCACCCATTTCGGTGAGCGCATTATACAAATGTATGATTTGCTGGATAAGATCCAGGATATGGGGCTGAAAGCGTTAAACGATGATAACGCGCCGTTACATAGCCTGCTTGGTGTGATGAGCAAATTTTCATTACAAACCAGTGCCCGCAATCAGTTATTTGGCACCATTAGTCATATTGAGCGCCATGAACTCCATGATCTTATTGTTATAGCGTTAAACGACAACCAGCAAATTTCAGCGACAATTACTCATAGCAGTACCTTAAGGCTGCAGCTTGAAATAGGCAAAGATGTCGTCGCGCTGATCAAAGGGCCATCCGTTGTAGTCGTAAATGAAATGTCCTCTGAATTACCGTACGACAACCAGCTAAAAGGCAAAATCAAAGCCATCAGTCGTGATAAGACTTCAACAGAAGTCACCGTCGCCCTTAACGAGGTTGATGAACTGTGTGCGTTAGTCGATAACGCATCTCTGGCAGATACCAATTTGGCTATTGGTGAAACAATCCATGCCTGCTTTCATTCCACACAGGTCATTATTGCAACAATGTGCTAGCGATTTCAAACGAGAACCCTTCTCTCTATCGCTATCCTTGAACTTCACTCCCAGTGGTGTTCTGAATGATCAGAATAGTAGTGAGATTGGTATGACTACCGTCTCACGCTGATTTTATATTGTGATCCACCCCTCCATTTATTCGGCCCAGGCATATTCAGGGCCGATCTCAATCACACTTTGCGATAATCCAGAGTGCAATACATCACTTTTCAAACTACATTTTAGCCATCGAAACGTTTGCGTAAACGATTCGATGGCATGAAACAGCCAATTCAGAGATTAATAACGACAATTGGCTACACTCATAAAGCATCACCACCATGAATTATTATAGGTGCTACCCATGAAGAAAAACGCCCTCATCAACGCCGAGCTGTCCTATGTTATCGCGACTCTGGGTCATACCGATGAAGTCACCATTTGCGATGCTGGATTGCCGATCCCTGATGAGACACAACGTATCGATCTCGCATTAATCCCTGGCGTTCCTACTTTTATCGATACCGTCAAAGCTGTTTTAGGTGAAATGCAAATTGAAGGCGTTGTACTTGCAGAAGAGTTTGCACAAGTCAGCCCGGAATTACACCAAGCGCTGATTGCACTGATCCGCGAAGAAGAGACGTTATGCAATAAGAAAATCGCCGTTTCTTACGTCAGCCACGAGGCATTTAAAGTACACACGCAAGACAGTAAAGCAGTAATTCGCACAGGTGAATGCACGCCCTATGCGAACGTAATTTTCCAGTCAGGCGTTGTTTTTTAACCCCCTCGACTTTCGGAATAATCGCAAGGAGCTGACATGAACCAGCCAATTTTAGAACTTAAAGGCATCGAAAAAGCATTCCCTGGCGTTAAAGCGTTAGACAACGCTTGCTTGAATGTTTACCCGGGTAAGGTCATGGCCTTGCTGGGTGAGAATGGTGCCGGTAAGTCCACCCTGATGAAATCGTTAACGGGTATCTATGCCATGGATGCCGGTGAAATCCGCTATCAGGGTAAGCGTGTAAATTTCAATGGCCCGCGACACTCTCAGGAAGCAGGGATCAGTATTATTCACCAGGAATTAAACCTGATCCCTGAACTGACTATTGCTGAAAATATTTTCCTCGGCCGTGAAAAAACCAATGCGTTTGGTGGCATCAAATGGTCTGAGATGTATCGTGAAGCCGATGCGCTTCTGCAGCGCCTGAATGTGAGCCACCACTCACGCCAGTTACTGGGTGAACTGAGCCTTGGCGAACAGCAGATGGTTGAAATTGCCAAAGCCCTATCGTTCAAGTCACAGGTCATCATCATGGATGAGCCGACAGATGCTCTGACAGACACTGAAACCGAATCACTGTTCAAAGTGATCAACGAGCTGCGCGATGAAGGCTGCGGCATCGTTTATATCTCTCATCGTCTGAAAGAAATCTTTGAAATCTGCGATGACATCACTGTGCTTCGAGATGGTAAGTTCATTGGTGAATGCCGGGTTGCTGACATTGATGAGGACGGGCTGATTGAAATGATGGTAGGCCGCCGCTTAGAGGAACAATACCCTCGTATAGACGTCACACATGGCACAACCTGCCTGGAAGTAAAAAACCTGTCAGGCTCAGGTGTTCACAATGTGAGCTTCAAGCTTGATCGCGGCGAGATCCTCGGTGTATCCGGCCTGATGGGGGCTGGCCGAACAGAGTTGATGAAAATTATTTATGGAGCACTTCACCGTGATTCTGGCGATATCATATTAAATGGCAAAGTCGTTAATCCGATAAGCCCGCACGATGGACTGGCCAACGGTATTGCCTATATTTCTGAAGACCGTAAAGGTGATGGGCTTGTCTTAGGGCTATCTGTGAAAGAAAACATGTCACTTTGTGCGTTAGAACAGCTGTCAAAAGGCATACAGATTAAACACTATGATGAAGTTACTGCAGTTGAAGACTTTATCCGTCTATTCAATATCAAGACACCTACCCGCGATCAAATCATTGGCAACTTGTCTGGCGGTAATCAACAGAAAGTCGCCATCGCCAAAGGCCTGATGACCAGACCCAAAGTACTTATTCTTGATGAACCGACACGCGGTGTCGATGTCGGGGCGAAGAAAGAAATTTACCAGCTGATCAACCAGTTCAAAGCCGATGGCATGAGCATCATTTTAGTGTCATCTGAAATGCCTGAAGTACTGGGGATGAGTGATCGCATTATGGTGATGCACGAAGGCCATATCAGTGGCGAATTTATGGCAGCCGATGCCGATCAGGAAAAGCTAATGGCTTGTGCTGTTGGTAAAAAAATCAATGAGGTAGCAGCATGAGTGACAACGCTATGACCAAGAATAAGCAATCTGCTGAAAAGCATCTTCCACACGCCAATAAGCTTTTCACTAAAGAATGGTTAATTGAACAAAAATCACTAATCGCTTTGCTCCTGCTGATCGTAGTGGTCTCTTTTCTTAACCCTAACTTCTTCACTCTCGACAACCTTTTGAATATTCTCCGTCAGACGTCGGTGAATGCGATTATCGCAGTGGGTATGACGCTGGTTATCTTAACCGCGGGCATTGATTTGAGTGTAGGCTCAGTACTGGCTCTCTGCGGTGCCTTTGCAGCCACCATGATTGGACTGGAAATCCCGGTAATAGTCGCAGTACCAACGGCCCTGCTTGCTGGTGCGGCTTTAGGTGCAATCAGTGGGGTGATCATCGCAAAGGGTAAAGTTCAAGCGTTTATTGCAACGCTGGTAACCATGACCTTATTACGCGGTGTGACCATGGTTTACACCGACGGTCGTCCTATTTCAACGGGCTTTACAGACGTAGCAGATGGCTTCGCTTGGTTCGGTACAGGCTACGCGATGGGTATCCCTGTTCCAATCTGGCTGATGGTAATCGTGTTCGCATCTGTATGGTACCTGCTCAATCATACCCGCTTCGGTCGTTACATCTACGCACTGGGCGGAAACGAATCGGCAACTCGCTTATCAGGCATCAACGTAGATCGCGTCAAGATTGGCGTCTACGCAATCTGCGGTCTGTTAGCAGCCCTTGCTGGCATCATAGTAACCTCTCGCCTTTCATCCGCTCAGCCTACTGCAGGTATGGGATACGAATTGGATGCGATTGCTGCTGTCGTGCTTGGTGGTACCAGCCTTGCCGGGGGCAAAGGTCGAATCATGGGTACTTTAATCGGTGCTCTGATCATCGGCTTCCTTAACAACGCACTAAACCTGTTAGATGTGTCTTCTTACTTCCAGATGATTGCAAAAGCAGTAGTCATTTTGCTGGCAGTACTGGTAGAGACTAAAAAGAAGTAAACCCTAACCCTCTGTGTACCGGGCATCAACACAATCCCGTATTGAATGCCCGGATATCTGACCCGAAATAGATAAGGAATATAGAATGAAAAAGTTAGCAACCCTAATCTCTGCTGCTGTTCTTTCGGCTTCTTTCAGCACGACTGCTTCTGCACAAGACACGATGGCAATGGTTGTTTCTACGTTGAATAACCCATTCTTCGTTACCATGAAAGAAGGCGCTGAAGCGAAAGCAAAAGAGCTGGGCTACAACCTGATTGTTCTGGATTCTCAAAACGACCCGAGCAAAGAGCTTTCTAACGTAGAAGATCTGACTGTTCGCGGCGTTAAGGCAATTCTGATTAACCCTACCGATTCAGATGCGGTATCTAATGCTATTCGTATGGCAAACCGCTCGAACATTCCGGTACTGACTCTTGACCGTGGCGCAAACCGTGGTGAAGTGATAAGCCACATTGCTTCTGATAACGTTGCAGGTGGTGAAATGGCCGGTAAGTTCATCATGGAGAAAGTGGGCGAAAAAGCCCGTGTTATCCAGCTAGAAGGAATTGCCGGTACGTCTGCAGCTCGTGAGCGTGGCAAAGGCTTCATGAACGCCGTTGAAAGCAGCGGTATGGAACTGCTTGCTAGCCAACCTGCTGATTTCGACCGAACTAAAGGTCTGAACGTAATGGAAAACATGCTGGCTGCCAACCCAGACGTTCAGGCTGTATTCGCTCAGAACGATGAAATGGCACTGGGTGCACTTCGCGCTGTTCAGGCTTCTGGTAAAGACGTATTAATCGTTGGCTTTGACGGAACTGAAGACGGTATCGCAGCCGTTAAACGCGGTATTCTGGGCGCAACTATCGCACAGCAGCCAGATCTTATTGGTGCGCTGGGGGTGGAAACTGCTGACAAAGTGCTGAAAGGCGAATCAGTAGAGAAATACATCCCGGTACAGCTTAAAGTAATAACGAAGTAAGAAACTCCGTGGTGAGTGTCGAGAAACTAGTATCTAGTACCGAGTTTCGAGTTTCGAGAAACTAGTATCGAGTACCGTTTCACACAAGTTTTGAGTCGTTGAAGCACGTCATCCCGGAATCGAGGTACGAGATATCCGGGATCCAGTTCTAACCGTGTGCGCCTTAGATTCCGTATAAGTTCGTTCCTCTCTTTACGGAATGACGATGGTTGGTGACTGAACTGGTCAAAACTTCTGTGATTAAGTTCGAGTATCTAGACACTCGATACTCGCCTCTCTTACCTGAGTCAGAATATATCGTTTATCACTGTACTCGCAGTACTAACCAATACATTTTGACCAACATTCATAATTAAAAAAGGTTCGTTTATGAATAAGTTAGTTGTTCTAGGTAGCGTTAACGCCGACCACGTTCTTCAGGTTGCTTCTTTCCCTCGCCCGGGCGAAACGTTACACGGTCACAGTTATTGTGTTATTCCTGGTGGCAAAGGTGCCAATCAGGCGGTTGCGGCGGCACGTTTAGGAGCGGATATTGCCTTTATCGCCAGCGTTGGTGACGACAGCTTTGGCCGCACCATGCTTGAAACATTTGCCAACGAAGGCATCAATACCGAAGCGGTGATGGTTGAAGAAAACATGCCGACCGGCATTGCGATGATTCAGGTAGCTGCAACCGGTGAAAACAGCATCTGTATTTCTGCCGAAGCTAATGGCTGCTTAACTCCTGCACGCATTGAACCGCATCACAAACTGATCGCTGATGCAGATACCTTGCTAATGCAGTTGGAAACGCCGATTGAAACAATCGAAGCAGCTGCGAAAGTTGCCAAGTCAGCAGATACACGGGTTGTGCTTAATCCTGCCCCTGCGCAGCCATTATCAGATGACTTATTACAACTTGTTGATATGATAACGCCAAATGAAACGGAAGCAGAACTGCTAACCGGCATCAAAGTAACGGATATGGCATCAGCTCAACTAGCAGCAGATGCACTGCATGCTAAAGGAATCGAACTTGTTATGATCACTCTGGGAAGCCAGGGTGTATGGGTCAGCCAGAATGGTAATGGCCGGCAGGTAGAAGGCTTCCGGGTTGAAGCAACAGATACCACCGCTGCGGGTGATACATTCAACGGTGCTTTACTGACAGGCCTCCAGGAAGGCCGTAAGCTGGACGAAGCTATTCGCTTTGCTCATGCCGCTGCTGCAATTTCAGTCACACGTATGGGGGCTCAAACCTCTATTCCATATCGTAGTGAAGTAAAACGCTTTCTCATTGAGCATAGCTAATATAATCTGATTCGCAGTTTACCTGCATGGATCATGTAAACTGCAAACAGAAAATGAATCAGGGAGAAATTGATGGCGACTATCAAAGACGTTGCAAAACATGCTGGAGTTTCTACCTCTACTGTCAGCCACGTGCTCAACAAAACGCGTTTTGTGAGTGAGGAGATTTCACAGCGCGTTCTGGCTGCGGTCGAAACGCTTAATTACGCCCCTTCAGCCCTTGCTCGAAGTTTAAAAGTAAACCACACCCGTACCTTTGGCATGCTGGTTACCACGTCAACCAATCCATTCTTTGGCGAAGTTGTCAAAGGTGTTGAACGTCGTTGCTATGAGCAGGGTTATAACTTGATCCTGTGCAACACCGAAGGCGATCTGGAACGGATGCATTCCAACCTTGATACCTTGCTGCAAAAGCGTGTCGATGGCCTGTTATTGATGTGTAGCGAAGTAGAAGGCCAGGCTTTTGATCTCTTTTCTCGTCACCAGCCCGTTCCGACCGTAGTCATGGATTGGGGGCCGATGGACTTTCCAAGCGATAAAATTCAGGACAATTCCCACCACGGCGGCTATCTGGCTACCCGTCATTTAATCGCTAAAGGTCATAAAAAAATTGGCTGCCTGACAGGCCCGCTAGACAAACTCTCTGCGCAGCAACGTTTATCCGGTTTTATTCAGGCAATGGAAGAGTCTGGCCTGACGATTAACAAAAACTGGATCATATCAGGAAAATTCGAATGTGAAGGCGGTGAAAAAGCGTTTGAAGAGCTTTACTCAAAAGGGCCACTCCCGTCTGCGCTATTTGTTTGTAATGACATGATGGCAATGGGAGTTATTAATACTGCCAGCAAAAAAGGCATATCGGTACCAGATGATATTTCTATTGTCGGATATGACGATATCAAACTGGCGCAGTATATTACGCCTTCACTAACCACGATCCACCAGCCAAAACATCGTTTAGGTCAACAAGCGGTAGATACGTTGCTAGATAAAATTAAAACCAAGCGTGTATCAAATCAGGTAATTCAACTTGAACCCACCTTGGTTGAACGTGACAGTGTGAAGGCTGTCAGCTGAAATAATCAACTCATAAATAGTAGAAAGCCCGCGTTGCGGGCTTTTTTACACTTGTTCTCAAACAACTCAACTGCCAAATCTCTGGTTGGGTCAGATTATTAAGGCCTGTTCTCATTCATCAGATTACAGGTATAAAAAAGCCGGGCATTAAGCCCGGCTTTTCAGATAACAAGTGATTATGCGTTACTGCTACGCTCACCGCCGGTACGGCGAGGACGGTCGCTGTTACCGTGATTGCGTTCACCACGATGGCTACCACGGCTATCTCCGCCACGGTTGCGATCGAAACGACGACCACCAGTACCACCTTCACGATTACCTTCGCGGTTACCACGGTAACCACCTCGATTGCCGTCACGGTTGCCGCCACGAGGATTATGCTCGCGCAGAACTTCGCCTTCAACAACAACAGCCTTCGCTTCGTTTTGACGAATACGTAGTTTCTTAAGCTGAGTAGCAACTTCTGCCGTCATTTTCTTAGGAAGCTGAACATAAGTGTGGCTAGGTGCAAGTTTGATAGCACCGATGAATTCTTTAGTCAGACCAAGTTCGTTTGCGATAGCGCCAACGATATCTTTAACCTGAACACCTTGCTCACGGCCAACTTGCAGCTGGTAGGTATCCCAGTCAGCATTGTTGTATGAACGACGTTCACCGCGTTCGCCACCACGACTACCGCGATCATCATTGCCACGACGCTCACGACGCTGTTGTTCACGCTCGATAGCAGCGATCATTGGGTCCGGACCTTTGTAGAACAGAGGACGGTTACCCTGCTGGCGCTGAAGAAGCATAGCAGCAAGTGTTGCAGCATCAACATCAATCGTTTCTTGTAGCTTGCCAACTAGCTCAACGAAAGCTTCAAGCGTTGCTTGTTCTTTCTGAGTTTCTAGCTCTTGACCAAGACGAGCCAAGCGAGCTGCAGCCACGGCATCACGGTTAGGAAGTTGGATTTCTTCCATGCGAGACTTAGTGACACGCTCGATAGTGCGAAGCATACGGATCTGGTTGGTACGAACCAACAGGATCGCTTTACCAGAACGGCCAGCACGACCAGTACGACCGATACGGTGGATGTAAGATTCTACATCGAACGGGATATCGTAGTTGAATACGTGTGTAATACGAGCCACATCAAGACCACGAGCAACAACGTCAGTTGCAACTAGTACGTCGATAACGCCACGTTTGATGTGATCAACAGTACGCTCACGTAGAGACTGAGGAATATCACCGTGTAGTGCTGCAGCTTTGCAACCACGAGAAGATAACCAGTCAGCCAGACGCTCAGTGTCCTGACGAGTACGAACGAATACGATTGACGCATCGATGTCCTTTTCAGTCTCGAGCATACGAATCATTGCTTCGTCTTTCTCTACACCTTTAACAACCCAGAACTGCTGCTCAACTTGAGAAACAGTGCGGTTTTCGCCAGCAACGTCAATACGCTCTGGGTTACGTAGGAAACGGTCAACGATTTGCTTAACGATTGGAGGCATAGTTGCCGAGAACAATACGCGCTGCGCAGATGCTGGTGCTTGTTCCATGATCCAAGTAACGTCGTCAACGAAGCCCATTTTCAACATTTCGTCTGCTTCATCCAGTACAAACGTACTAACTTCATCAAGGTGCAGACGATCACGTGAAATAAGGTCTTTAACACGACCCGGAGTACCAACAACAATGTGAGCACCATTTTTCAGTGCACGCATTTGATCAACGATAGAAGCACCACCGTAGATCTCTAAAACTTTAAGTCCCTTGATATTTTGACCAAGAACTTTGATTTCTGCAGCAACCTGAATCGCCAACTCACGTGTCGGAGCCATAACGATAGCCTGAGGCTTATGCTGAGAAAGGTCTACTTTATTCAGAACAGGTAGTGAAAACGCAGCCGTTTTACCTGTACCAGTCTGTGCCTTGCCTAGTGCATCTGCACCAGTAAGTAGTAGAGGAATAGACGCCGCCTGAATAGGGGTAGGCGCAACGAAGCCCATTGAGTCAAGTGCGGAAAGTAGTGTGTCGGCCAGATCTAACTGGCGAAATTCTGTAACAGATTCTAGCATTGGGATCCCAATAAATAATCTAACGTAAAACGGGGCCCCTTCTGCTTTAAGAGTTCTGCAACAGCAACCACAAGCATGGGCCTCGACGATTAAGAGGCGCGCATTGTGCGCCATTACTCGATAAAATGCCAGAAAAAATTGAAGGCGGTCACAAAAAAACATTCAAGCTACTACTTCTTGAACAATCAGCGTGTACGTTAAGCACTTTATGCCCTAAACCTTGACCATATTGCTACTATCCCATTGAATAAACTGCCCTCTCCCACTTTCTTTAGCCAAATATAGCGCTTTATCAGCCACCGTAATTAATTTATTTGGATGGTTATCACCATCAGGCATCAATGTCTGGCTTCCTATACTAATTGTCACCATCTTTAGTAGTGAGGCTCGATGCTCCAGCGCCAACCCGGAAAAAACCGACAACATTTCCTCGGCAATATACGCCGCTCATACTGATTGAATCGCAGGTAACAAATAGCCAAAATCGACTCGGTAATAGCAGCAATCCGAAAATATCCCCCCCCCAAATCTTGGTTTTACGGCCCCAAATCCGTATAGTGTCTGGGTTCACAATCTGAGACCAGGCATAATGTTTCAAGATAATCCGCTGCTAGCACAGCTTAAAAAACAAATTCAAGAGACGCTTCCGAAGAAGGAAGGTAACGTCAAGGCAACTGACCGTGGTTTTGGCTTTCTAGAGACCGACAATAAAGAAAGCTTTTTCATCCCGCCTATCTATATGAAGAATGTCATGCACGGTGACCGTGTTATTGCTGTTATTCGTACAGAAAAAGAGCGAGAAGTTGCAGAGCCTCAGGAACTGGTAGAACAAAACCTGACCCGTTTTATCGGCCGAGTTAAATTGATCCGTGATCGTTTGCACGTCGTACCTGATCATCCTCAGCTAAATGATGCCATTAAAGCGCGTCCGGTAAAGGGGCTTAACCCTGAGAGCCTTAAAGAAAGTGACTGGGTTGTCGCTAACCTGAATAGCCATCCACTTGGTAACGATAAGCTCTCTAACAAAAACAAAACGTTCTTCTGTGATATCAAAGAAAAAATCACTGACAGCAACGATAAAATTGCACCGTGGTGGGTAACGCTTGCCCGTCATGAACTGCCTAACACCGAACCTGCGCCACAAGAAAGCTGGAGCATGTTGGAAGAAGGCTTAGAACGTCAGGACTTAACCGAGCTTCCATTCATTACTATCGATGGTGAATCTACCAAAGATATGGATGACGCCCTTTACACGGTTAAAAAAGACGATGGCAGCTTTGAGATCACCATCGCGATTGCTGATCCAACCTCTTACATTGCTGTTGGCGATAAGATGGACGATGAAGCCCGTCAACGTGGTTTTACTATCTACTTGCCAGGTCGCAACATCCCAATGTTGCCACGAGAGTTAAGTGATGAGCTTTGTTCATTGATCGAGAACGAAAAACGTCCTGTTATTTGTTGTCGAGTGAGCATTGATAAAGACGGTGTAATTCAAGATGATATCGCGTTTTTTGCTGCATGGATTAGATCACAGGCACGATTGGCCTATGACAACGTTTCTGACCTGATTGAAAACGGTCAATGCGATAACTGGATACCAAACGACGTTATCGCAGCACAAATCGATGCGCTGCATGGCTTTGCCAATGCGCGTAGCGAGTGGCGCACTAACACTGCCGTTGTCTTCCCGGATCGTCCCGATTACCGTTTTGAGCTAAGTGAAGATAACGATGTTGTCGCGATCCATACGGATCTTCGTCGTACGGCCAACCGTATGATTGAAGAAGCGATGATCACGGCCAATATCTGTGCTGGGCGTGTGCTTAAAGAAAAATTCGGTACCGGTGTATTCAACTACCACAACGGTTTTCATCCAGAGAAACTGGATACCGCGATGAATTTCTTAACCGAAGCCGAAGCGCCATTTGAAAAAGAGCAGCTGACTACGCTGGAAGGCTTCAGTGCCCTGCGTCGCTGGTTAAATGATCTGGACTCAACCTACCTGGACAACCGTCTACGTAAATTCCAGGCCTATAGTGAAGTTGGTAACCAACCTTCCCCGCACTATGCAATGGGCCTTGATGTCTACGCAACCTGGACGTCACCAATCCGTAAGTACGGCGATATGATCAACCACCGCCTGCTTAAAGCGGTGATTTCAGGTTATGAACCTACGCAAAAGCCAGATGATACGGTTGGTGAAGAAATCGCCAATCACCGCCGTAGCCATCGTATGGCAGAGCGGGATGTCGCTGATTGGTTATATGTTCGTCTGCTGAAAAATTCAGTAAAAGACGAAACCATCTTCAACGCTGAAATCTTCGATATAAACCGTGCAGGTATACGCATTCGCTTACTTGAGATTGGTGCTTCGGCATTTATCCCAGCATCGCTTATTGTAGATAACAAGCAGCGCATCGTGTGTAATAGTGAATTAGGTACTGTCACTATCGACACGGTAAAAGAATACCAGCTTGGTGATACGTTGGAAGTTAAATTAGCGGAGGTTCGTGCCGCGACTCGTCAGCTTGTTGCTAAGCCGATTCAACAGTTCCCGGCTCCAGCTGAAGCTGCAGAAAAAAGTACTGAACAAGAAAACGCATAAGCTGCAGTTTCTATAATTCGGTACAAAGGGTCAGTCAGGTACTGGCCCTTTTTATATCCCAAATACAGTGCACAGCACGTATCTGGAAGTTACTTGGGTATAATAATTAATATAAAGATAAGAGTCAGTCATGTCGCAAGTCAAAAAAGATGTTCAACAATGGTTAGAAGATGTCGTTATTGGGCTTAACTTATGCCCTTTTGCATAAAAGCCTAACCGTAACAAGCAGATCAAGATTCAGGTGTGTGAAGAAACCTCAGAGGAGGTACTGCTTGAAGCTATCTATCAAGAGCTGATACTGCTCTATCAAACCCCTGCGGTAGAATTGGAAACCACACTAGTTGTTGCACCCAACTCGTTTGAGAAATTTGATGACTACAACCAATTCCTTGATTTGGTTGAAGGGCTGCTGATCCAAATACGAAAAGAAGGGGTTTATCAGATTGCCAGCTTCCACCCAGACTATTGTTTCTACGGCGCTGAACCTGACGATGCCGAAAACCTGACCAACCGCTCGCCATATCCTATTTTCCATCTAATCCGTGAAGAAAGTATGGAAAAAGTATTAAGGCACTATCCGGCCCCGGAAGAGATCCCTGAGCGCAATATCGAGTGTGTTCAGAACCTGACGGCAGATCAAAAACGAAAATTGTTCCCCTATCTTATTAAGTAATTCCATATACTGACGATATATATATGCCCAAGTGACCTCAAGACGCGAGAACCCTGCATTTTGATCTGATTTGGGTATACAATAAGAGAAGGTGTTAGTAACGCCTTTTATTGCTTTAAAAAAACTAAAAAATAGTCGTTTATCAGACTATTGGTCTGTATTTACTGTTTAACTAAGGGTATTACCGCTGTTTCGTTATACTATGGCCCTGAATAAGGGAATTATTTGAATGCCATCACTTTCATTTGCCGTTTTTAGAAGCGCTGGATTTCGATTTGGGTCGCCATTGCTGATCTCAATTCTGATGATACTTGCATTAGAAGGGCTCACTGCCGTCTTAGCCTCATACCAAGACTTGTTACTGACCCTGCCTTATATTTTATTTTCTTTAGTTGTCCTTCTAAGCCAACCGTTTAATCAGGGCAGAACAGGGTTAGTCGCGCTTCTCATGATGGTAGCCTACTACATCATACAAACCTATTTACAAGAACCATTGTCGAATGACTCGACCAAACTCATATATACCTTGCTGGCTAGCTTACTGCCACTGAATTTGCTACAGATCCACATCATGCCAGATAAGCGGCTTTGGTCACGATTCGGCATTTATTTTATGCTATTTATCGCATTACAAATCGCATGGTCAGCTCTGGTTGTAGACCACTTTTCCCAGACAACACTCTCATGGTTATGGGATACATACCTTTACACCATACCCACGTTGTCACCCTTGCCTATAATTCTCATTTTATTGGCTTTTGCACTGACCTGCAGCAGTGCGGCAACCATACTGAAACGTAACTTCGGTTCTGATCAAACCGTTTATATCAGTTTACTCTTTTCAAGTTTGGCTTTTGTTCTGTTTCAGTACGCTTTTATTTCCAGTACCGCTTTTTCACTAGCCGCAACGCTACTGCTACTTAACATTATTACCTGTAGCCACGAATTAGCTTTTGTTGATCAGTTAACAAACATTCCCGGTCGGCGTGCATTAGAAACCGAACTCAAAAACCTAGGAAGAACCTATACCCTGGCAATGCTTGATATTGATCATTTCAAACAGTTCAATGATAACCACGGCCATAAAGTTGGTGATAACGTATTGAAACTTGTGGCTAAAATCATGCAGCAAACAAAAGGTGGGGCCCAGATCTTCCGCTACGGCGGTGAAGAATTTACTATCTTGTTTAAAGGTAAAGAAGCCAGCCAGTGTCAAGATTACCTTGAACAATTGCGTATTGCTATTGCAAAGTATGACCTTATCATCCGCGGTCAGGATGATCGCCCGCAAAGTGATGAGAAAGGAACTGAGTTACGACAAGAAGACAAGAAGAGCCAATCAGTGCATGTCACGGTTAGTATTGGATTAGCAGATAGTTTTCCCGACCATAACCCTCAAAACGTCCTGAAAGCTGCGGATGAAGCACTTTATAAAGCAAAAAAATCAGGACGAAACCGAGTTGCCCGATAATACGTCTAGCGCTTGACTATAGTATGCCTCTACAGTGTTAGAGGTATAGTCCCTCCTTGCCATATATTGTCACCCCCTTGCAGATACAAAAAACCCGGCGATATCGCCGGGTTTCGGTTACCAATAAAACTTATCCTGCGAAGGGTAAGTCCAGCTATGCAGCAACGCCAATATTAAGTTAAGTATAGGGTTCTTAACAGATCGGCGACCAAACCATTGTTAAGATCTATGCTCGGGAGTGACTCCCCCTAAGTGAGAAGGTGAGTCTTATCATTATTATTGTTCATTCAACTAATCGTAATCTGGCAACGTTTAACGCTTCAATTACCATTAGTTATCTATCTTCAAATTATAGTGGCTAAAGATCGTAGCGACTAAATACATCAAACAGGATGATAGCCATACAGGCCGCTGTAACAACCCATCGCATCATTCTTGCTGGGAATAATAATATCAGGCAGGGGAATATTTTCAAACCAAAACAGCTAAGTATTAGAAATGACCAGTAAAATCATCGACATCCAAAAGCGTTCTTTCTGTGTATGGCTTTAACTTTTCACATCATTAAGCAATATCTTTGGCATTGTTCTAAGTGATTATGCGTAATGACATTTTTACTATAAGAAAATATGACGTTCATATGTAAAGGGTGAAAAAGCCCGTCTTATTTGAATAAGACGAGCTTTTCTGTTTTGACTTCAGATAGAGATTAAAGTGCCTTAGCCTTTAACACCACCCGCAGTTAAACCACCGACCAGGAACTTCTGAGCAAGCAAGAACACGACAGTAATTGGCAGTGCTGCGAGCACAGCCGCGGCTGCAAAATCACCCCATAAATATTTCTGCGGATGCAGGTATTGTTGCATCCCTACCGCTAGAGTATAAGTGTCAATATCACGCAGCAACAATGAAGCGACGGGAACTTCGGTTACAGCAGCAACAAATGACAGAATAAATACTACAGCAAGAATTGGCACCGATAGTGGCAGCAGTACCAGACGGAATGCCTGCCATGGTGTTGCTCCATCCAATGCAGCGGCTTCTTCAAGTGAACCATCAATTGATTCGAAGTAACCTTTAATTGTCCACACATGCAGAGCGATGCCGCCCATGTAAGCGAATACCACACCGCCATGAGTGTTCATTCCAAGGAATGGAACATAAGTGCCCAGACGGTCAAACAACGCATACAATGCCACCAAAGCAAGTACTGCCGGGAACATCTGGAAAATCAGCATCGATCTCAGAATTGTCGCTTTACCAGCAAACTTCATACGGGCAAAAGCATAAGCACAGGTTGTCGAAAGTGTAACGATACCAATCGCAGTCATACCAGATATTTTAACCGTGTTCCATAACCAGGTCATCACCGGGAATGGGGGTAGTGTTACCGTACCATCTGCATTTTCAACTGCAATACCAAGGGCTAACTTCCAGTGCTCTAGAGATGGATTAGTCGGGATTAATTCTCCTGATCCATAGTTACCTTCCCGGAACGAGATAGCAATAACCATCAATAGCGGGAACATCATCAGACCAAGGAAACACCACATTGCAATATGAGTCGCCCACACTCTGTATTTTAACGATTTAGGTTGAACCATTGCCATTTTCGTGCTCCTTACTCTGATTCCAGCTTAGTAAATTTCATATTCAGTAGTGATAGGCCACCAACCAATAGGAAAATCATTGTTGCAATTGCACCAGCCAGAGCAAAGTCCTGACCACCCGAACCTTCAAAAGCGATACGGTATGTATAGCTCACCAATAAGTCAGTATGACCCGCTGGAACACTGGTACCAATCATATCTGGCGCACCATTAGTCAACAGCTGAATCAGTACAAAGTTATTGAAGTTAAAAGCAAAACTTGCAATCAACAAAGGAATCATCGGTTTAACAAGTAATGGCAGTGTAATATTGAAGAAGTTATCAATTGGGCCTGCGCCATCCATTGCAGATGCTTCATAAAGATCTTCAGGAATCGCTTTTAGCAAACCCATAGCTAAGATCATCATGTATGGGTAACCCAGCCATGTATTAACAATTAAAATCATTGTTTTAGCCAGGAATGGTTCGGTAAACCATGCAGGGCTAAGGCCAAACAGCCCTTCAAGAACCAGGTTGATTTCACCAAAGCTCTGGTTAAACAAACCTTTAAACACAAGAATCGAAATGAAGGCAGGTACCGCATAAGGAAGAATCAGCATTACGCGATATACACCGCGGCCTTTAAGCGATTCCCAAGAGATGACCTGTGCCAGAACTACGCCTACCGCTAGTGTAAACACAACGGTTAACACTGAAAATAATACCGTCCAGACAAAGATTTTAAAGAAGGGACCTTGGATTCCTGGATCTGTAAAGATTCTCGTAAAGTTGTCAAAACCGACGTTTACAATAAAACCTGGAGATAAAGGTTCACCAACGAATTCACCATCAACATTTACTTCCTGGTAAAAACCGGTTTCCCAATTTGGTTTATAGGTAATGTTTTTTATATAATTAACTAACGTCTCACCGTCATCCTGCAAAACATACATAGGCTGAATTTCAGCAAACGTACGTAGTCCTGACATCTTCAGCTCGTCGCCTGCCGTTGTAGACAATAGCAGATCACTGAGCAGTTTCCGGTTTGAGATAACCGTTTTAAGAGGTGCTTTATTGCCAACGGGCTCATCCACGGCTTTCAGCTGGATCTTATCTGTCGGCAATGCTGTCAATTCATAACGATCCGTCGCTAGCCATTGTTCGCCATCTTTAAGAGCAATACTGTAGGTTCCATCTTGCTCATACAGTGAGAAATTATAGCTATCACCACTTTGGGAGGTCTGCTGCAGAAGAACAGACTGGGTACGCTCAAGGCTTAGCTGGTTACTACCGCTATAGTTTGTAAAGGCAAGACCGATGGTATAGACCAAAGGGAAAATGATGAACAGGATCATACCTGCTACACCAGGGTAAATATAACGATGCGCATAGGTGCGCTTACGAGCAAAAACGTATACACCAAGAGAGGCGACGATAAGGGTCAATAATGCAAAAGCATATTCACCTCGTGAATACATTAAAATAACTGCGTAGCCATTAATTAAACTGACTAGTCCTAACGAGGCCCATTTCAGCCATTTACGATAATCAAGGCTTGTTGTCATAGAATTAGATGCCATATCAACGTTTCCACCTGCCATACTGGCAGCTTGATGAGACTGCATTAGAGGTCCTCACTGTACTTCTGATAGGGGGAGAAAACAACACTCCCCCTTTAGGTTTAACTGCGTTACTTAGTCATACGTTCCGCAACAGTATTCAGCGCGTCATCTACAGATTGACGGTCAGTTACAACGTTACCGATTGCCGCTTTTTCTGCATACCAGAATGCTGACATTTGAGGAATGTTTGGCATAATCTCACCATTCATCGCATTGTCCATAGTCGCGCCAATACGTGAATCTGAGCTTAGTTCTGCCTGGAATGAGTTCAATGCAACTGCACCTAGTGGCGTGTCATTGTTCACTTGACGAAGACCTTCGTTGGTCAGCAGGTAGTTCTCCATAAACTCTACCGCCAGATCTTGATTAGGTGACGCCGTGCTGATACCCGCAGTTAAAACACCAACGAAAGGCTTAGATGGGTTACCGTTCAGTTTAGGTAGCAACGTTACACCATAATTAATACCCGCTTTATCAATGTTACCCCATGACCATGGGCCATTGATTGTCATTGCGACTTCACCTTTATTGAAGCCAGACTCAGCAACAGAGTAATCGACATCAGCTGAAATCACACCGGTATCAACAAGGTTCTTAACAAATTTCATCGCGCGCTTAGCGCCGTCATTGTTAACACCAACGTCTTTCGCGTCATAGCCATTAGCCGTGTATTTGAATGCATAACCACCATCGGCAGCTAGAACAGGCCATGTAAAGAACGGTTCTTGTAGGTTCCACATGATGGCGCGTTTGCCGTCTTTCTGCAGTTTCTTATCAAGCGCAGCAATGTCTTCCCAGTTTTTAGGTGGGTTAGCGACTAAATCTTTGTTGTAGATTAGAGACAATGCTTCTACAGCAACCGGGTAACCAACGTACTTACCTTCGTAAGAAACCGCATCCCATGTAAAATCAGCAAACTTAGCTTTGAATTCTGCAGATGGCTTAACTTCAGCAAGAAGTCCTGCTTGTGCATACCCACCAAAACGGTCATGTGCCCAGAAAACAATATCAGGACCGTCACCTGTAGAAGCTAACTGAGGAAATTTCTCTTCCAGTGAATCAGGGTGAGAAACCGTTACCTTGATACCAGTATCAGCCTCAAACTTCTTACCTACTTCGGCAAGGCCGTTATAACCTTTGTCACCGTTAATCCAAATGGTTAATTGACCTTCTTCAATCGCAGCATGTGCATTAACAGAGCTAAGTGCGGCAAGGGTACAAAGTGCGACTGTGCTGAGGACTTTCTTCATTTTTAACATCCTTCATGATTGTTATTGTTTCGTCATCATCAGATTTTATTGCTCACGACAACGCAATTTCAGGCTTATCATCCTTAACTTAGTGTCAGGTGACATCATCCCACTAACTACGCCCCCGGAGCCAAATAATTAAAAGCGTGATCTGCATCGGTATCACCTGTGACGCAGCTCAAAAAATGACACGTTTATGTGACAGAGCGCACATGGTACTTTGATTAATCCGTATCTTCAGCTAGCGGTCTCTCAAAATGTGATCTAAACACTCCTCCCCCTATATCCCCCCTTTTTAATTCACAACAAGGATGATGCTCACTTACTAATACTAGGTAAAGATGTATGCATACCCATTTGGGTAGATGAAGAAGCTTTTAACTGTTATTGCATCGCTAATTTTTTTGCACCGCAGGATTCTCGTTTTAACCGGAATCATTGATGCCGCTTTATTTCTTGGGGAAGTAAATAAAGCTGCTTTTGGTAGGGTAGCTGCCGTTTCAACTGTTTAATGAAATACAAGCTGCCCGTTTTTTTCTTCACTACACCAAGAAATTCTTTACCAGTAAGCCTATGGATGAATACTATGTGCTTGCTGCTAACAACAAACTAGAGGAATAGGCTCGATGGCGAGTGTCACTTTACGAAACGTGTGTAAAGCGTATGGAGATAACCTGATTTCCAAGAATGTTGATCTCGATATCGCAGACGGGGAATTTGTTGTATTTGTTGGGCCATCAGGCTGTGGTAAATCAACCCTCCTTCGCTGTATTGCTGGCTTGGAAGATATTACTTCTGGTGATCTCTATATTGGCGATCAGCGTATGAACGAGGTTGCCCCTTCCGAACGCGGTGTGGGAATGGTATTCCAATCTTATGCTCTATACCCGCACCTTAACCTGTTCGACAATATGTCTTTTGGTATGAAATTAGCTAAGGCAGACAAAGGGGAAATCAAAAAGCGTGTTGATCATGTCTCAGATATTCTTCAGCTTGGTCACTTGCTTGAACGTAAACCTAAAGCACTGTCCGGTGGTCAGCGACAACGTGTAGCGATCGGCCGTACGCTTGTATCACAGCCTGAGGTCTTCCTACTTGATGAGCCACTGTCGAATCTTGATGCTGCGCTACGAGTTCAGATGCGAATTGAACTTGCCAAACTTCATAAGCAGCTTGGCGCAACCATGATCTACGTAACTCACGATCAGATTGAAGCCATGACCATGGCCAATAAGATTGTTGTACTTGACGGCGGTTATGTTTCTCAGGTTGGTAAGCCTTTAGAGCTATATCACTACCCTCAAAACCGTTTTGTGGCGGGCTTTATCGGCTCACCAAAAATGAACTTCATGAGTGTGTCTATTGAACAAGTTGAAAACGAACGCGTAATGGTTCAGCTTGCAAATGGTCAATCATTCTGGATCCCAGTCGATGGTTCTACCGTGAATAAAGGGGATCGTATGTCTCTAGGTATTCGCCCTGAACACCTCGTGCCTTGCGACGAGGGTGATGCCTGTATCGACGGCACTATTCTGGTGGTAGAAAAACTTGGGCATGAAACCCAAGTTTACCTGAACCTTGATCATGTTGATGCAGATTTCATCTATCGTCAGTCAGATACACTTGATGTGGAAGCGGGTCAGAAATTCGACATTGGCATTCCAGCGCATCGTTGCCACTTGTTCCACAGTAATGGCGCAGCATGCCGTCGCCTATTCAAGGAACAAGGCGTATAACACGCGGCTGAACCGTTAATCCCCCAGGATGAAAGCGTGACGCAATATTTTGTGTCACGCTTATTCTGCTGCCTCAAGATAATCCCGATCTGAAAATCCAACTTCTTCAAACGCCTATCCGCAACCCGACACTCTAAAACAGAAAAGTATCTCTTAATATCAATAGCATAGCGAATCACTCGCAACAAACTACCAATAACACCAATTTATCTTAAGCTTTAAATAGACATCATCTGATGTCAGTACAACCGTTAAGGACGTTTACATAGACGTATATCCACTTTTATCTATCAGCACCTTTGCTGGAGGCACCTCAAATGAACTTCAGAGATAGGATTGAAGATATCGAAGAACGCATTGCACTGGCTTATGAAGAAGGGAATTACCTGGAGGCTAAATCACTCGAAAATGAACTCAAAAAAAACCTTGGACAGAAAAACCTTTTCGATGAAAAAGAGCCCTACTCTCTAGAAGGGCGCACTTTCATTGATGATGAATAGCGCCAACCTGATGGGCCTGAGAGGATAGAGAATGTCTTTATCCTCTCCCACTAGCACTACATTACAGAAGTTTTGACCAATTCAGTAACAAAACGTCGTCATTCCGTAAAGTGAGGAACGAACTTATACGGAATCTAAAAGTGCATATGGTTAGAACTGGATCCCGGATATCTCGTTCCTCAATTCCGGGATGACGGATTTTAACTATTCATAATTTATGTGAAATAGTACTAATCAACTAAAGTTGAAAGATGTTTGTTAGATCTCGGTCTTCTTAACTGTATACCTCCAATAAGGATACCTGTTATGAAGATCAAACTAATGGTGCTTCCATTATTAGCTAGCAGTTTGCTTATTAGTCTTCCTGCCTTTGCCGATTTGAAAGACATTGGCCGTCAAGACGCCAATGGGCTTTATGAACCCGGCTACGTTAATTATCAGCATGCTAGAGAACGCAGTTCAACGCCAAACCAAGGCTCTAACCTGTTCGAGATTGGTTATAAGAATGCGTCTAGTCATTACGAGCCTAGCTACGTAAATTATCGTGCACCCGAGCGAAAACCAGCTGACAGCAAAACCAAGTTAGAGCAACTTTCTGACATTGGGCATTTCAACAACCAAGGAATTTATGAGCCTGGCTATGTAAATTACGACCACACCAGAAAATAAAGTGATATGGGCTGAATACCAGCCCATATTTCTCAATCTCATGTGTTGGGCTAGTTTCAAAGGCTTTGATACCACCTTACCCCCCTCTTTTCAAAAACCTCTATTTGTCCACCTTGACGCCTCGCATAAACGTCCCTGAATTCTCAATGAACCACTTCAAAATGACGGGGTTTGGGTATATCTGAATCCGCTCAGTCATTATGCTCATACCGTGGGAGCAAATTTTAAATATGATGAAGATCATATTTTCAAAGTTCAATTAGCCATCAAAATAATTGACCTGTATCACAAAAACAGCCTACTACACCCCGATATCGTTCTGATTTAACACGACTCATCCCCTTTCCCCGGCTAAAGACTTGTGATGAATGTCATGAATATTTCGCCTCCGCATTCACTATAACGATGAATATGTGATCAATGGCACATAAATATAACTGACTGTCACAGTTTTCTCTTACGTTCATACAAAACGTGATCTACACACTCCTCCCCCCTACTCCTCCTTGCCAATAGATTCCTGAGGAGGATGTTGAGTCATATGGAGAGGAGCAAAATAAATCCATCAAGTAGACATCGAGAGAGTTTTACTGCCGAGTTCACTCTTAGCTCATGTGATTTGAGAATTAGACCCATAACAGGTCATGGCGGGATGCCATGCTTTTAAGCAATAAGTCCTCCCGCCTCTTTTTTACAAAGAATTTCCACTGGTTGGTGGTTCCACTGCCTCACCGGCCACAAATAAAAAAAGTACGGAAATAACAACAAAAACATATTGTTCCATCAAGGAGTTACACCAATGAAATTGAACAAAATCTGTCTTACCGCTGCGGCAGTTTCTGCTGCTCTGATATCTGCGTCTTCCATGGCAGCCAGCGACGTTGATTTCCACGGCTACATGCGTGCTGGTGTGGGTATGAGTGGTGAAAACGGTGCTGATTTAGCTTATGAAAAGGCTAAAGTGGGTCGTTTGGGTAATGAAAATGATGTCTACGGTGAAATTGGCCTAGGTAAAGAAGTTTACAACCAAGATGGCGCTACTTTTTATGTTGACTCCATGCTTGCTGTTGCAACTAACGGTTCAAATGACTGGGAAGGCCTGGGTGGCGATTTAGAAGCCATTGCCCTACGCCAGTTCAATGTTCAGGCGAAAGGTCTGATTGCAAGTGATACAGACGCAACAATTTGGGCCGGTAAGCGTTACTACCAGCGTCACGACATTCATATTTCTGACTTCTACTACTGGGATACTTCTGGTAATGGTGCTGGTATCGAAAACCTATCAGCGGGTGCAGGTAAGCTATCTGTAGCATGGTTACGTGATGATGCTGGCGACGTGAACGTCAACAACTTTGACGTGCGTTATGCTGGTCTTGGTCTGTGGAGCGATGCAAGCTTAGAGCTGGGTCTGAACTACGCGATGACCAATGAAACTGACGCGCAGAAAGAAGGCAAGACATTCAACGATGGTGTTATGCTGACGGCTGAAATGACTCAGGGTCTGTCTACTGGCTTCAACAAAACTGTACTTCAATACGGAACAGATGGCTTCGGTGAGCAGATGGCTAACCTAGGTGCTGGACACTACTTCAACGCTACATCTGACGATGGTGTTGATGGCTTCCGTATCATCAACTGGGGTGTAGTTGCACCTTCAGAGAGCTGGGAAATCGGTCACCAGGTAGTATACGCAAGCACTAGCTACGACAGCCGTGATGACCACACAATCCTGAACGCAGTTGTTCGCCCGATGTATAAGTGGAATGATACAATGCGCACTATCTTCGAAGGTGGCCACTTCATCGAAGAAGACAACAATGTAGACAAATCTGGTAGCAAGCTGACTGTTGCTCAAGCATGGTCTGCTGGTTCAAGCTTCTGGGCTCGTCCTGAAATCCGTGTATACGCAAGCTACTTGATGGATCACGAAAACGACGATGCATTTGGTGCTGGTAACGACACTGAATACAGCGTAGGCATTCAAGCTGAAGCATGGTGGTAATCCCATCGCTTAAGCGATAACGTTTGTAACAGCCAGTCTCGATGAGACTGGCTGTATTTGGTTTAATTGGTTATAAAAAAATTAGGCCAAATACAGCCAAAATATAGGTGAATAATAATGAATAAATTGCTTCCCCTCTGTCTTTCTGCAGCCCTGCTTACAGGTTGTGTGTCTACAGCAGAAAACATAGACACTAGCCCGACAAACCAAGCGACGGGAGAGGTTCACACTGCATCTTCTTTATCCTCAATAGAATGGAAGTCTCTGTCTATACCATCCAGTGTCAAATTCAAACTCAATACACAAAGCCAGGTTTTACAGTCAACGTTAAGTGCCGGACCTGTTGCAGCATTCAGTGTTCCTGCCAATCGTGGCGCAATCACAATACAGTTGAAAAGTTTTGCTAGCAGCACCATATATGCGCCTACTATTGCTATTTTAAATGAGAATAACGAGATTATTGAGCAGTTTGACACTAGCTCGTTTGTCTATAAGCCCGCTTCAATGCTGGATGACGACATGCTGGAAGGTAAGTTTACTTTTATCCCGCAGATCACCGATAAAGAAGTCCGTATTCTTATCCTCACGAAACCGGATGATCTTCAGCAATCAACTGAACTTCTTCACCCGGCGAAAGCTTATGCCATAGCACGACATACTGTGCCACCAGAAATCCCGAATCCAATCGCTCAACATAGCCCATACGGCAGTTTTTACTTACACGTATCATCACCGCAAATTGACAATGCGGCAGTCAACTTTAGCAAACCTGTGGTCGATCAAGCACCAACAACTGTAGAAACCCAAGGTTATTACTTGAATTCTATTCAGACTGCAGTAAATAATGGTGATATAAGTAAAGCAATGAAACTGCTTGATGAAGCTGAACGTCTTGGTATCAAAGATGCGAAAGAGACATTCATTCAAGCAGTAGAAGCCAAAAAGTAAGCTAGACTATTTTAACAATTTAAAAAGGCTGCTTATGCAGCCTTTAGTCGTATCAGAGGATTCAATGGACTGGCAAAAAAAAACAGGTACCCCCTTCCCACTGGGCACAACACTGTCAATCGATGGCTGCAATTTTGCAATCCACGCCCCTCAGGGAAATGGTTTACATCTTGTTTTGTTCGCTCAAGACGCGCCCCCGGCCTATCTTCCCCTGAATAAAAATGTTAATAACATTTACACTCTTTTCCTCTCAGGAGTTCAATCGGGTACGCGTTATGCCTACTGTATTATTAACTCTCAGGGAACTCATTGGATCCTTGATCCATACGCCAAGCGATTAACAACCAACCCTGAAACAGCCTCTATTCCTGCGGCCGTTATACAAAACCATGAGTTCGATTGGGAGCAAAGTGATCTTCCCGGTATTGAACGAGAAAAAGCGGTTTTATATGAGCTTCATGTAAAAGGTTTTACTCAACAGCACCCAGGCATTCCCGAAGCATTAAGAGGCAAATTTTTAGGTTTATGCCAGCCAACAGTCATCGAACACTTTAAACATTTGGGTGTAACGACTCTGCAGCTTATGCCGATTGCGACAAGTTTCGACGAGGCTCATTTAGCAGATAAAAAACTTACCAACTACTGGGGCTATAACCCGCTGTGCTGGTTTGCCCCCGATGAAAAATTCGCAGTCAATGATCCAGTGACCGAATTAAAAACCATGGTGAAAATTCTGCATGAGCATGACATCGAAGTTATCCTTGATGTGGTTTATAACCATACCGCAGAAAGCGGTAAAGATGGCCCAACCCATAACTTTAAGTTAATTGCGCCCAAAACCTACCTAAAGAATGATAAGGAAGGGTTTGAAAATCACTCCGGTTGTGGCAACACCGTAGATCTAAGCTATTCGCCAGCACTGAGAACGGTGATGGATTCATTGCGCTATTGGGTCGAGGAGTTCCACATTGATGGATTTCGATTTGATTTGGCTGCAACATTGGGGCGCCGAGGTGACGATTTCGATCGCCAGTCAGGTTTCTTCCAAGTAATCCAACAAGATCCCGTATTACAAAAAGTAAAACTCATTGCCGAACCATGGGATATTGGCCCCAATGGTTACCAATTAGGTGCCTTCCCTTCGGGCTGGAATGAGTGTAATGATAGGTTCCGCGACACTATTCGCAGCTTCTGGAATCATACTGCTCAACTTGGTGAGTTTGCGACGCGTTTAATGGGATCACGAGACCTGTTCAGTGCAGCAAAATGGCCGGACAAACTCTGTGTTAACTATATCTGTTATCACGATGGCTTTACTCTTCAGGACTTAGTGTCTTATAACGAGAAGCACAATGTCGATAACAAGGAAAATAATCGAGACGGACATGGTGATAACCGATCCTTTAATCATGGTATTGAAGGAAAAACGGTTAATACTGGCATCATAGAACTGCGTAGAAAACAGAAGAAAAATATGATGATGACTTTGCTGTTCAGCTTCGGTATTCCTCATATTTTGGCGGTTGATAGTTTTTCTCATAGTCAGCAGGGAAATAACAATGCCTACTGCCAGGACACTCCGATAAGCTGGACTAATTGGAACCTGAGCCGCGAAGAATCCGATTTTATGGATTGGTTTAGCGAAATGATAGAAGCGCGTAACCAATATATGCTGCCATTTATCAACGCCTTTTCTGGAGAAAATCGTGGTCACCACCGCATTCACTGGATGCAATCCGATGGCCATATTTTACAAATGAATGACTGGCATGATCATGCCGCTATCGCTCTTCATCTTGGTTTATACAAAGATGAAAGTGAGCTTCTTTATTTGATCAACCCGACCAAAATACCGACACGGTTCAAACTGCCAGCAGGCAGTGCATGGACCATAATTAGTGACACTTCGGAACATACGATTTCACGCCATGAAGTGCAAACCACTTATATGCAGTCCGCTAAATCAATGACGATTCTTCGCCGGGATTAATTACCGAAAAGCCCTCGTGAGAGGGCTTTAGAATATGCCGCAAGATGTTAAATCAAGCGTGTATTTCTAAATGAGGTATTCCAACAGGCTGAGACAGTTCACTACCTAAGTACATAGCCAGATATTGTTCAGCCGAGTCTTTCCAGTTGAATTTGCATACCATTGCATTTAACTGCAATCGCTTAAACTCTTTAGGTTGCTGACAATAAAGTAACAGACTTCTCTGCAGCTTGATTAGCAATGCTTCTGGCGTAGGCTTCTCAAAAGAAAAGCCCGTTGCCACTTGCGGAGTCTGATCATAATCGATCACGGTATCTTTCAATCCACCCACCGCTCGTACAATCGGTAACGTACCGTAAGCTAAGCTGTACATCTGATTTAAACCACAAGGCTCAAACTCTGAAGGCATCATAAAGAAGTCTGCTGCGGCTTCAACGCAATGTGCTAGCGGATTACTGTAGATTTCAACAAAAGCAAATTTCTCTTTATATGCGTCACTGATTTCTCGCAATGCACTGGCAAGTTTCGGATCACCGGTTCCGACAAGCACAATTTGGACATCATTGGCGAGGAAATCTCTCAAGATAGGGATCAGATAATGAATACCTTTTTGCTCTGTCAGACGACAAACCATACCGTAAAGAGGCAAATCAACGACAGGCAAATTAACCTGTTGCTGTAAATCACGCTTACACGCTTTTTTACCGCGAGCCAGACTTACCTTATTCGCTTTAAAGTTTTGCTTTATATATGGATCAGCTTCAGGGTTCCAATCGCCATAATCGCAGCCATTCACAATGCCATACAAATCACCGGCTCTGCTCTGAAAGTCGGCTTCCATACCATGAGAACCTAAGTGAGACAGCAATTCTGACGCATAAGTAGGGCTAACCGCATTCACTTTATCAGCATAAGCAACACCCGCTTTAAGCATACTGATATGAGAAGGATCGACTTCAGCATTAGTGTAACGGCGTTGGATCAGCTCAGGGATCAAACTGTACTGTTCGTAATTAAAAACACCTTTAAATACCGCATTATGAATAGTAATCACACTTTTTGTTTGCGCAAAAAATGAACTCTGGGCATAACGGGTTTTAAGCAAGAAAGGCACCAATCCGGTATGCCAGTCGTTACAGTGAATAACGTCTGGCTGGAAATCGACTTTTTCACACATGTCCAATGAGGCTGCACTCAAGAAAGCAAAACGCTCGCCATTATCAGCATAGGCTTGGTTATTTTCAGCATACAGTTCAGAACGCTCAAAGTACTGCGGAGCATCAAGCGCATAAACTGGCACATCGCCACTTGCTAACTGCATGATCTGATAACCCACAGCAGCAGGCTGTGGATCAACATATAGCTTGGTTGTCAGTAGCGAAACGGCCTGTTCACGACCTGCTACGGTCTTATAAAATGGCATGACAATTCGAACATCATGTCCCATTTCTTTCAAAGCAGCCGGCAAAGACTTGGCTACATCTGCCAATCCGCCGGTTTTGACTAAACCGTCAACCTCAGAGGATACAAATAAAATCTTAAGCGGTGCTGTTGGCACCGGATTCTTGTTAGAAGCCAATTTTTGCTCCTTTAGGGATCACGACAATGCCGTCATCAGACACGTGATATTTCTTTCTGTCTTCTTCAAGATTTTCACCAATCACCGTACCTGGGGCAATCTGTGCGCCTTTATCGATAATCGTACGACGAATTGAACAGTTTGCACCGATCTTCACATCACCCAGAATAACCGATTCAGAAATCATGCTGCAATGATCAACATTGGTACGGAAACCAAGTACAGATTTATGTATTTGAGCACCACGAATATAACTACCCGCAGAAATCATACAGTTATTAATATCTACTTTGCAGTTATCACTATCTAAAATAGTCGCGGGTGGTAGCGGTGGGTAATGCGTATGTAACTGCCATTGACGGTTATACAATGAGAACTGGGCATCTTCTGAAAGCAGATCCATATGGGCTTGCCAATACGCTTCAATCGTACCTACATCACGCCAGTATCCTTTATTTTTCTCGCCCGGAATAATGTTTGTATTAAAATCATAAACAAACACTTTACCCTGCGGGAAAAGCTTAGGAATGATGTCTTTGCCAAAGTCGTGACTGGAATTTTCGTTAACTGCATCTTCTTCCAATTCTGCACATAATGTGTCAGCTTCAAAAATGTAGTTACCCATCGAAACCAATGCGTGATCAGGATCGCCAGGAATCGCTTTTGGTTGAGCCGGTTTTTCTTCAAAACCCACCATGCAGCCCTTTTCATCCACTTCAATAACACCGAATGCGCAGGCTTCACTCAATGGCATGCGCAGTGCTGAAACCGTCAGCTCCGCTTCTTTTTCTTTATGGAAATCCAGCATCTGCTTCACATCCATTTTATAGATGTGATCACTACCAAAGACACATACTTGGTCAGGTTCCGCCAGTTCAATAAAACGAATGTTCTGATAAATAGCATCCGCTGTACCGTCATACCAGCGCTTGCCCATACGCATCTGAGCAGGAACAGGATCAATAAAACGGTCAGTAATACCTGAAATATTCCAGCCTTTCTTCATATGGACATATAAAGACTGAGACTTGAACTGAGTAAGAACATAAATCCTCAGAAAATCAGCATTTACAAAATTGTTCAATGCAAAGTCAATCAGGCGGTAACTACCACCAAATGGAACCGCAGGCTTGGTCCGTGTATCTGTTAAAGGGCGCAAACGAGAGCCCTCACCGCCTGCCAAAATCATTCCTAAAACGCCAGCCATGGTGTTACTCCTTGTATTTACTTAAGCACTCAAACACATATATACCACATCGCCATACCAATTGAGAATGGCGTTGCACTGAAATATGGTGAATACTTACAAAAAATTGATTTCTTTTAGAGCAGAACAATGAAACGATCGTTGCTGGTTTTCAAAGCAATGAGCTCACGGATGTAACTATAGTAAAATCAGGCTGCAAGCTTACGGATAAAATATTATAAAAAATTCATTTTCTGACATTGACTAGAAAAAATCAGCTAAGCAAGGCTACTCCCCCAGATCTCATACCAGTAAAATCGGCGTTGAGATGAGTTCAAATGATGGCAATCAGAATATTATTTATTCAGTTGACTATTAGTTTAAAAAGCGTGGTTGTAATAAAAATGACTTCAATATTAACAGCAAAGCACTCATCTGGTTCAGTATCTTCACATGCAACTAATGTCATTTTGCATGCCTTCGACTGGCCATATAGCAAAGTGACACGGAGCGCCAAAGCTATAGCTAATGCAGGTTACAAAGCTGTTCTTGTATCTCCTCCCTATAAATCATACCGTTCAGACGACGGTACACCATGGTGGCAGCGGTACCAACCTCAAGACTATCGTGTGATTGATAATCAATTGGGTAATACGGATGATTTCAAAGCAATGGTGAATGCATTAAATAATCATGAAATACATACTTATGCAGATATTGTATTCAATCACATGGCTAACGAATCAGCACAAAGAACAGATCTGAATTACCCGAGTAAAAAGACACTTTCGGAATATAGGGATAGCGAAGAATATTTTGAATCTATCAAGATATTTGGTGATTTATCACAACCACTTTTTACTGAATGTGATTTTGTAAACGCATTTCCCATTAAAAACTGGAAAGATCCATGGCAAGTTCAGCATGGAAGGATCAGCAATGGGATCAAAGATGCCGGTCTGCCGACACTAAAAAATAATAAAAATGTAATTAAACAACAAAAATCTTACCTTAGAGCGTTAAAACAATTAGGTATAAAAGGCTTCAGAATTGATGCCGCCAAGCACATGACATTGGAGCATATTCGGCAAATCTGGGATGACGATATCAGTGAAGGTGTGCACATCTTTGGCGAGATAATTACCGATGGCGGTGCCACAAAGCAGGAGTATGAACTTTTCCTTAAACCCTACCTGGCTAACACCCAATTAGGCGCCTATGATTTTCCGCTGTTCCACACCGTATCAGATGTCTTCAATCACAATGCATCGATGGCAAGTCTTATTAACCCATACTCGGTTGGCTATGCCCTTGCTAACCACAGAGCAATTACCTTTGCCATCACCCATGACATCCCGAACAACGATGTTTTTCTTGATCAGGTAATGTCAGAAGAAGATGAACGTCTGGCCTATTGTTATATCATGGGGCGGGATGGTGGCGTGCCATTGATCTACACCGATCTTGATACCAGCGGGATAAAAAACAGTGCAGGTCAGCCTCGCTGGTATGATAGCTGGCGTGATCCGATACTGGTCAATATGATTCACTTTCATAACCTGATGCACGGGTTACCCATGGACATCGTCCAGCACAGCGATGACCTTCTGGTATTTACACGAGGCCTGAAAGGGGTCGTTGTGATCAACAAAGGCGATAAGCAAGTCAGCATTGACTTGCCAGAGGGGCACTATAGCGACCTAGTTGGTATGCAAAACGTATTACTCACGCCGCATGTCTCTAGCGAACAAGGAACGCTTGATGATGACAACAATGAGGGAGATAAACAGAGCCTGAAAATACCCGCTAAATCGTGTGCAATGCTGATCAATAACGATACTTAGTCGAGTTCAACATCCAGAATTTTGCCCGTATAAAGGTCCATTTCCAGCTCCACTTTTTGGCCACTTTCATTACGGGCTTCGACTTTAATTTCATGTTCATCGTGTTCAACTTTGATTTTTCTAAAATCATAGTAACCTTCACTCTGCAACAATTTCATCGCCTTAGGCACAGTCAACGCCAGTGTATCTACAGGATCGGCCACGGCTGGAGCGACTACCATCAAATTCACCAACGCAATAAACGGCATGCTCGCCCTTAACACTTTCATACTACTTCCTAACGCGTTTATGACATCATCTCGGACTCTGAGCTGTTACTTCTAGCTGATAAGCCAGATGATTATGCCAATTGATATTACACATCATCGTGAAACCGATCACATAATAATCTACGGGGGCCGAGTAAAGTGAAGCAATCCAATGACGACTGAACAATGATATGACTGCGAATAGAGATACTCATTTCGATCCAATACGCTTCAGGCATCATCTCCATCGTTACCCTGAACTATCACTCAACGAACAGAAAACCGCTTCTGAAATTACGGATCAGCTCCTTAAATTCGGATTAACCCCTAAAACAAATATAGGCGGTCACGGCCTTTTGGTTGAAATCAAAAGTAGGAATCCAGGACCAACTACCCTGCTTCGTGCTGATTTTGACGCCTTGCCGATTAGCGAAACAGCCCAACATGATCACGCCTCTCGTCATCATGGCTGTATGCATGCTTGTGGTCATGACGGTCACACCGTCAGCCTGCTTACAGTAGCTAATCGACTGAGCCAGCACCCACCCGCATCTGGCCGAGTTATTCTGTTATTCCAGCCCGCCGAAGAAATTGGTCAGGGGGCTAAAATGATGTTGAAAGATCCTCGAATGCAAGATCTGCAACCCGATTATGTTTTTGCCTACCATAACCTTCCGGGCCATCCGTTAGGCTCTGTCGTTATCAAAAGCGGTGTTTTTGCCTGTGCATCGATCGGTGTGAAAATCACCCTCACCGGTAAAACCTCACATGCGGCGAAACCTGAAAAAGGCAGGAGTCCGGCCCCTGCTGTTGCCAGAATAATGGATTACCTCCACCAGATGCCAGAAGCATTTGAGGAAGCATTCAGCCTAGTCACCCTTGTTCACGTAAAGGTTGGTAATGAGGGCTTTGGTACTGCGCCGGGCCGTGCTGATGTTATGGCAACGATCCGTAGTGACGACAACTACGCCTTAGAACACATGAAAAAAAGCCTACAGAATTTTGCGAAAAAACAAGCTGAGAGCTATCAATTAGGAATGAACATTGACTGGATCGAACCTTTCAGTGCGACGGTGAATGATCCCATCGCTACCGATATGGTGATAAAAACAGCGAATAGCTTAAACTACCCCGTTATCACACCAACAGAACCTATGCGATGGTCAGAAGATATGGGTGAATTCTTACAGCAAGCTCCTGGTGCATTATTTTGTTTAGGCAGTGGTGTCGATCACCCCGAGCTGCATAACCCAGACTATGACTTTCCTGATGCGCTCATTGGACGGGCATCGAGGCTGTTCTTAACGCTGATCAAACAGCTTCATGGCTAATACCCAAACCAGCTGCAGCACACCTCCTGACAAAAAGGAACGACATCATGTCTTCACATTACCGCATTGAAAAAGACAGTATGGGTGAAGTCCGTGTGCCTGAAGATGCACTCTATCAAGCCCAGACACAGCGTGCAGTTGATAACTTCCCAATCAGCGGCATAACCATGCCAGAACAATTTATCAAAGCGCTGGCCTATATTAAGCAAGCAGCGGCTCGCAGTAACCTGGAGTTGAAATTATTAAATAAAAGTACTGCCCATGCAATTATCGATAGCTGTCAGGAAATTATAGATGGAAAGCATGTAGAACAATTCCCCATTGATATTTTTCAAACCGGCTCAGGCACCAGCTCCAACATGAATGCCAATGAAGTCATTGCAACTTTGGCATCAAAAAAATCAGGTCAAACCATCAGCCCCAATGATCATGTGAACATGGGGCAAAGCAGTAACGATGTTATTCCTACCGCAATTCAAGTGAGTGCCGCCCTAGCCTGCCATTTCAAGCTATTCCCTGCTTTAGCACAGCTTATTGAGGCATTAGACGCCAAAACAAACGAGGTCGGTCATATGGTTAAAACCGGCCGCACCCATTTAATGGATGCTATGCCTGTGACCCTCGGCCAAGAACTGCAAGGTTGGAAGACTCAGCTCGAAAAAGCACAATCAGGCATTATTCACGCTTTAGATAATGCCTGTGCACTGGCACAAGGTGGAACCGCAGTAGGCACTGGTATTAACGCCGAACCTGAATTTTCCGCCATCTTTGTCAACAATATTTCAATTTCCACCGAAATCCCCTTTTGCCCCAGCGACAACTTCTTTTATAACCTCGGCAGTCAAGATGCCATCGTTGCCCTGTCTGGTCAGCTGAAAACGGCGGCGGTGGCGTTCATGAAAATTGCCAATGATTTACGTTGGATGAACTCCGGCCCACTTGCCGGTTTAGGTGAAATTGAACTGGAAGCATTGCAACCCGGTTCGTCAATTATGCCCGGTAAAGTGAACCCGGTGATCCCGGAGGCTGCAGCTATGGTCGCCGCACAAGTTATTGGCAACGACGCAACAATCACTATCGCTGGCCAATCAGGCAACTTTCAGCTGAATGTTATGTTACCGGTTATTGCACACAACTTAATTCAGAGTATTGAGTTACTGGCAAATGTATCTGTTCTTCTGGCAGAAAAAGCCATCAGCAGTTTCACCGTACGTGAAGACAATCTACAGCGTGCTCTTGCCAGAAACCCCATTCTGGTCACGGCGCTGAACCCTATTATCGGCTATCTGGAAGCGGCGAAAATTGCGAAGAAAGCATACAGCGAGCACCGGGCGATTATTGATGTCGCAGAGGAAGAAACGGAGTTAAGCCGGGCCGAGCTAGAAGCATTGCTCGATCCTGAAAACCTGACGCAGGGTGGCGTTGCTCACTAATATTTACGACCCTGACGGTTCAAGGCCGAAGTGTACAATTACTTAATCGGTATAAGCCCACTCTTGCTCACGCGACAAACATTGCACCAGTTCAGGGCGACCAATGTAATATCCTTGCATATAATCGGCACCTAACGCTTGTGCGGCTTGGTAACAACGGGGGTCTTCGACCCCTTCGAGCAATACTTTTGCATCAAGTTCACAGGCCAATTCCATCGCCTTGAGCAATTTACCCGGCTCTCCATTGATGTATTCAGCTAACAAGCTTTTATCCATTTTAATAATCTCCGGTTTTACCTCACGAACGCGTAATTCAGATGAGGCACCGACTCCGTAATCATCAATGGCAATTCGTAATCCCTGTTGACGCATAGATTGTAGTGATTGAACTAACCGAACATCATCGGAACAAAAGTGCTCTAGTACTTCAAAATAAATTTGATCTATAGACAAACCTAAATCTATAACACGAGGGATCAAAGCATTTTTGGTCAGAATATGCGTATCGGCATCAATCACTGCCGCCGGGATCATGTTAAGAAATAAGGTGCCGCGAGAAAGAAAACGAGAAAAATTACGTAAATGAATAACTTTTGCAAGCCGATCTATATTGATGCGATCGCGCTCAGTCAAAAGCTCAGAGGTGAAAAAGGGTTCAGTCAGTAATTGATCTCCCGTCTCATCAAAAACCCGTAATAATGCCTCATAGCCAAATAACTTGCCCGACAAAGATACAATCGGCTGAAAGGCACTTTTCATTACATACCTGTCATAAACAACACTATAACTATCATCATCTGATAGCATTAAATGTTGTTCCAGTTCACTCCTTGCTCTTAGTATTTTTCCCACAAAGTTGCTCTTCAATCATGTATCAGTTTAAGTACGCGATGTTTAACATCATAACCAACATTTGTTACCACAATAAATTTTAATGTAGGTCGGTATCTTATCGAAAAAGTGCATTAAATCAGATAGTACCTCTCGATAACGTTGATATGTTACCAATTTTCCCCACGAAAACACGTCTCATAATTGCGACATTTTTAATGTTATAAGGCGTTTTTCCCATAATCAGCAAATGAGTTAATTCATTACATATTGATATACCCACTCACGATGCAGGATTCAGCGCGATGCCAGCCAGTTCAATTCAAGGAAAACGAACAAAAGAATGACGGGGGCCTTTCAAGTGCATTTGACATAGAATTGGGCCGACTGGCTATACCATACAGTTAATTAATATTTCCAAAGCAGAGGTATTTCACGACCATATATTCATCAATTCCCTGCTTACCTCCTTCACGTCCGATGCCTGACTGCTTCACTCCGCCGAAAGGCGCCACCTCGGTTGAGATAATGCCCTCGTTAATGCCAACCATACCGAATTCCAATGCTTCAGCCACAGTCCATATACGGTTAATATCGTTACTGTACAAATATGATGCCAGACCATAAATAGTATCGTTGGCCATTGCGATCAGCTCCTCATCATGACGAAAGCGGATCAGCGGTGCCACAGGACCAAAAATTTCCTGTTGGACAATATCCATATCTTGGCTGACATCTATCAATACCGTCGGCTCAATGAAAAGTTCATCTAACGGCGTGCCGCCAGCTGCGATTTTTGCACCTTGATCAACAGCGCGCCGGATCAAGTCGTTGATGTTATTTTTGGCATTCTGATCAATGATCGGGCCGATGTTGACGCCAGCATCAAGTCCATTGCCAATTTTGAGTACCTTTACCCCGGCAATAAATTTTTCTACAAATTCATCATACACTGCGTCATGAATGTAAAAACGATTAGCACAAACACAGGTCTGCCCTGCATTACGGAACTTCGAAGCTATTGCACCTTGCACGGCTCTATCAACATCGGCATCGTCAAAGACAATAAAAGGAGCATTGCCACCAAGCTCCATCGAAGTCCGCTTCACTGTATCAGCACACTGCATCATCAACTGCCGGCCGACGACAGTAGAACCTGTAAACGAGAGCTTTCGGATCAACGGATTACGACAAAATTCATCACCAACCATTTTTGATGAGTGATTCACCACAACTTGCAGCAAACCTTCGGGTAAACCTGCTTGTTTAGCCAATTCGGCTAGCGCATAAGCAGATAGAGGAGTCTGGTTGGCAGGTTTAACAATAAAGCTACAGCCAGCAGCCAGTGCCGGAGCCGCTTTTCGGGTGATCATAGCAATCGGAAAGTTCCATGGCGTAATGGCCGCCGCCACCCCGATAGGTTGCTTGATAGTAAGCAAACGCCGATCTCCTGCCGGGGCAGGTATCACATCGCCATATGTGCGCTTGCCTTCTTCTGCAAACCATTCAATAAAGGAAGCACCGTAGGCGACTTCACCTGCGGATTCGACCAATGGTTTACCTTGCTCCTGAGTCATAATACTCGCTAAATCGGCTTGATTATCCATCACCAGTTGATACCAGCGCAGGAGGATCTTACTCTTTTCTTTCGCGGTCGTTTTCGCCCAGCTTTGTTGTGCCGTGTGAGATTTTTCAATAGCCGATTTAATTTCAGCTTCAGACTGCGTCGGAATATGACCGATGACTTCACCTGTTGCCGGGTTAGAGATTTCTAAGGAGATCTCTGATGGTTTGCAGAAAAAAGAAACCAATGATTTATTCGTAATCTCACGCATGCTTTAGCCTTTTAAATATAGTTTATTATGAATTATGTAGTATTAGGGATTAAAAGCCACCCCACCAATCCAAAGTAACCTCAAGCAACTTAGATCAGCCTGCGCTAATCAGCGCTGGAACAAGTTCATTCAGATTATTTGATGAACTTGTTCGGCTTCTCCCGGTTTTGTCTGCCAGAATTTAAACTAGAATATTTGTTATTCGGGCTTGATAAAGACATAACGATAACAATGAAAAACACACCAAATAATTACGACTGGCTGTCTATCACTATCCACTGGCTATCAGCCATTGTGGTTATCGGCATGTTTGCTGCTGGGTTATGGATGGTCGACCTTAACTACTATTCACAGTGGTACAAACCCGTACCGCACTGGCATAAGTCGGTTGGCCTGTGTCTGGCTTTTGCGACTCTCTTCCGTCTGGCCTGGAAGCACCTTAAAGGGCATCCACCTATTGAAGGTGCCAACTGGGAGGTCTTGGGCGCGAAACTGGCGCATTGGGTCATTTACCTCATGCTATTTGGGCTCTTTATCTCAGGCTATCTCATCTCTACTGCCGACGGACGTGCAATCGAAGTATTCAACTGGTTCTCGATCCCGGCTCTTGGCAAGCTGTTCCCTGATCAGTCTGATATTGCCGGAGAAATTCATTATTACCTCGCATTCGGCCTTATCGGACTGGCAGCTGTACATGCACTTGCTGCTTTAAAGCATCACTTTATAAACAAAGACAATACATTGAAAAAAATGTTGGGAGTAAAGTAAACATGAAAAAACACCTATTAGCTCTAGGCTTGCTAACCGCAATTTCCGTTCCATCTGTTGCATCAGCGGCAGACTATGCGATTGATACTGAAGGTGCTCACGCCTCTATTAACTTTAAAGTCAACCACTTAGGTTATAGCTGGATCAAAGGACGCTTCAATACCTTTGATGGTACCTTCAGCTATGATCCAATGAATATCTCTGGTTCTAAGGTAAAAGTGAATGTTGACACCAGCAGCTTCGACACCAACCATGCAGAGCGTGACAAACACGTACGCAGCGACGACTTCCTCGATGTTAATAAATACTCGACAGCAACCTTTACCAGCACCGGTGTCACGCCAAAAGGCAACGGTGAAATAACAATCAACGGTGAACTAACACTTCATGGTCAAACCAAACCCATCACTATTGATGCTCAGTTCATTGGTGAAGGCGATGATCCATGGGGCGGCTACCGTGCAGGTTTTACCGGCACCACTCGCATCGAAATGAAAGACTTCGGCATTAAGGTTATGGGGCCTGCGAGCTATGCCGATCTGGAAATTCATGTTGAAGGTGTTCGCCAATAACCTTGCTCTTTTGCACTTCCAGCAATTAACTCTGATAAAATCCGGCTTAATGCCGGTTTTTATTACTGCCTATTCATGTCTCAGACTGATCACAAAACAACAATCAATAAAGACATAAGACTAAATGAAGTCGTATTTACTGTTTTGACAGCTCTTCAAGCGGCAACCAATCAACGGCAACACCTGCCTGAGTAAACATGTCTTGGCTGACCTTGATCTTATCCCCCCAACGAGAAAGAAAATCTTGCGTCTGCTCAGGGCAGTGTACCATCGAAATGCCGGTTTGAATGATTTTCGCCGCGCAGTTAGGACAAGGGAAATGCGTTACCCATATATCACAGCCCGCCAAGTCACGTTTGGCAAACAAAATCGCATTCTCTTCCGCATGAAGGGTTTTTAGTAGTTTCATTTCGCGGTCATCTGTATCCGCGCTATCTGAAATACCATGCGGGTAACCATTGAATCCAACCGAAACGATGCGGTTGCCTTTTGTGATAACGGCACCCACTTGTGTTGATGGATCTTTACTCCAGGAACCTACCAATTCGGCCATTTGAGAAAAACGCACAGCCCACTTAGAAATCATATTCTTACCTTTGTTTATCGATATTCGTTATTTGGTAAAACTTAACATCTTTCCTCAAGTCCATAAAGAGGGCATAAGAGTAAACAGCCACTTATGGGGGGCTTCTGCCCATTGAGCTTCAGGTTGAAGTTTTGGCTCATGATGGTCACTAAACTGATGTTCGGAGGTGACTGGTCGAATTTCACGCTCGTTAAAAATCATAAACGCTCTTAAGCGTTTTAATTCAAAAGGATAGCTTGGAGTGTTTTATAAAAGACTGGAGCGGGCAGCGGGAATCGAACCCGCATTATCAGCTTGGAAGGCTGGAGTAATAGCCATTATACGATGCCCGCATAGATACCGGTAACTTAAACCAGAGAAGTGTTTTGCATCGAACTAGGGTTATAATGGCAGATAACTCATTGAAATAAAGCGTTCATTTTCAAAGCGTGATATTGCGCACAAAAAGCCACCCTGACCGCGCGCTTAACGTTCAACCCGCACACTTAACACCCACAGCTGTAAAATCATATTCTCTGCCGTTTTGCTTTTTATTAAAAAAGCCGACCAAGTCGGCTTTTTTCTCGAAATAACGCTGAGTGCGTCTTAACTTGCCTGCAAAGAAGATCTAGCTAGCTTCACTTCACTTTGATGGGTATTCTTCCTGATCATCCGATTTATGCTTGTTAACTGTCCAGTGTTCATTGGCATCATAACTTTCATCACAAATGTCCACTGAAAAGCCCATATCAACGATCTCTTTTAATGTGAGGTTATCAGCCAATTTGGCGATCTCTCCTGCTTTATTTCGTAATTCCATATCCGTCCACCTCTCTTAACTACTCACCACAACACCTTAACTATAGCGGTGACTGCTCAACTTTTCCTGCCTGTGGCGAACTCATACCATTAACAAAAGTGCATACTTTCAGAAATAATAAAGCCGCCTTCTGAGAAGGCGGCTATTGATTAAAGGAAAAAGTTTAATCAATTAAACTTTTTTCCAAGGTCCCCATGGGCCGCTTTGCTCTGGGTTATCGCCCTTTGTCCAATACTTAGCTTCATAGGTCACGCCATTAACTACAACACGGTCACCTGTGTTATAGACAACATTTGCATCCCACGTACCAGTAACTGCGCCTTTAACCTTCACAGTAACTGTCGCAGAGTCCGTTGCCTGACCATCAGTCACAGTAACAACCACATCAACTGTTGTCTCTGTTTGAATAACTGGCGCCGTAAAGACAATATCAGCCCCTGTTGCGGTAACAGCCACAGTCCCTACTGATGTTTTATAGGTGAGTGAATCTCTATCTGCATCTTGCGCAGATACTGAAATCACTGCATTTTTACCACTATCAACAGTCACTGTTGCTGGTACAGTCAGTACTGGCGCATTATTTTCAACACCTGAACCTTTAACGTGTACAACAATATTTTTAGTGACATTCTTACGACCATCGGTAACGGTTACTTTCACCACATCTTGCTGATCAGTTGCCGTATTGGGCGCCTGATACGTCACTGTCGCACTGCCATCACCGTTATTGACAACCGTTGCGTTGACTGCTGTGAATGAAAGTGGATCGGCATCTGCGTCTGTGCCCGAGACAATAAAGCTGATCACCTGACCGGAGTTCGCCGCTTGAGTACCAGGCACAGTTAACACTGGTGCATTGTTCGGTACTGTACCGCCGCTGAACACACGATCAATGGCTTCTGCAAGTGGAGAGCTCAATTTGGTACATTCTTTTAACATGGGACCACGGTTAATAAAGGTGCCTTCGCACTTAATATCGCCATGCACCTGCCAGACAATTACGCCGCCCAGATTATTGTCAACGATGTACTGCGCCTTTTTCTCGATTGACGGCACATCATCATAGCTCAGGAGGTACTTACCTTTCACTGCATATGGTACTTCGGCTGACGCATCCCACTGATGTGCCCAGCCACTTTGTTGCATTATGTAATTGTAGTTTGGCTGCCCATCAAACGCTTTCCAGTTATCTAGATCAGCAGATGACAACGTTGGACCATCAACCGAAAAATTCACCGTACGTTTGTCCGTTGGGGCACCAAGATATGCAGTCGCTTCTGTTGTTTGAACACCTCGACCATAGAACGCAGCACCAAAGTTAATTTTATTCGACGGGATCCCTTTAACCGCCATCCAGTTACGCAATGTATCAAGGTTGAGATTGTTAAACTCTTCTTCCGGGTAAGGATACAGCGGCGCATTATGACCGGCAACATTAGACCAGCCACCGTTAAGGTCGTAAGTCATCATGTTGAAGAAATCCATCGAGGCAGCAAGGCGTGGCCAATTATAGCCTTCTAATTTTGCTGTCGAGGCAGAAAACGCTGCAGTCAGAAGCTTATTCGGACCAATTTTTTTCCGAATATCTTCCATCAACTGCTCGAAATTCGCATAGTCTTCGGGGTTGCCCGTAAAGTTCATACCGCCGAAGCCGGGGTATTCCCAGTCGATATCGATACCATCAAACCCCAAAGCCATCAATTTATCGAGATCTGCTAAGAAACGGGCCTTTTTAACCGGATCGGCCGCCATTTCTGGGAAGTGCTTAGACATACTCCAGCCCCCCAGAGACGCCATCACTTTTACCCCTTTTTGGTGTGCCAAATCAATCAACCCCGGAGCGCCGCCGACTTTTTTCAAAGGGATCGGATACTGACCGGTAATACCTGTCGGCTGATGCAACCAACCACTGCCATTTTTTACGAAGCCCTGCTCCTGCACTTTACGAAAGTTTTCAGCATCCCAGGGTTCATTAACAGGATACTGGCTAAGGTATTCCAGCTCCCCCCACAAAATATGAAAATCCCAGCTTGAGTAAACATCAGGATGCAATAACGGACCCGGCTCTTGCACCGCGTTCGGTTGATAGATGCTCTTATTACGCAAATCACCACTGTGTAATGAGCCATCTTTGGCAACACCAAAGAAAGAAAAGTTAAGTATGGAATAAAGATCCATGTTTACATTCAGGTGCGTCGCTTCTCCCTTAACGCTGAAACCTTCGTTAGCGCCTTTCCATGCTTCCCACTGAGTAAGGTAGCCAATCACATTTTTATTATGGGCGGGTGCGGCTTGAGCTGTGGAAGCGACGCCTGCCATTAATATTGCGGTAACCACCCCGGCCAGTTTGCTCAGGTTCAATCCTTTTTGCATTTTTGTTCTCCACGTATTGGTTAATAAAAAACATCGAGTGCCTACCTTTACTTACAGTAAGGATCTGCAATTCACATTAGCTCAGGCTCAATATTTGTAAGCTCTGAAGTACATTCACTTTTATAATTTCTCTTAATACAGAACAGCCTTTAATCACAGTCAGTTAAACAAATATCAATTGACTTGCTAATGCTTCACTAGTGTTAACGATGTTTTTTTTCTTCGCGAAGAAAAGTTCAGAATATTTGATATACGCTGAATGAATAATGAAATGTTTCCACAATATTCCATGATTTTTCCGCCTTCATCCCATTTACTGTTGCTGCATACCATGCCAATACGGATGCCCCACAAGGATATTTCACAAAAAAAAACAACCTCCGAAAGAAACCCTGCAAATGATAAATAACCAGAAAATTGATAACCATAATTCCTATACCGGATTTAAAAGGTTACTATGCTTCAAAGTGTTATATTCCACGCATCAAGTATGCTGCTAGCTTGTGATTAAGGGATCGAAAAATGATTAAAAGCGCAACCAATCAGTCTCAGGGCATGTTGCTTTTTCAACTCACTCAAAACCAGTCTTTTGCTATTGGTACCCTCAAGGTTAAAGAGATCGTTCCCTATACAAAACTCACATCAATACCTCATTCTCATCCTACGGTATTAGGAGCTGCCAGCCTGAGGGGAGTCACTCTGCCTGTGATCGATATGGCTAAAGCCGTTGGTTATCCACCACTCAGCAAAAATGAAATTAAAAAGTGCTATATCATCATCACTGACTGTCAACGTAAGCTGGTTGGTTTTCTGGTTCGTGGGATCAATAAAATAACCGAATGTAACTGGCACGATATCGATGCGCCGCCAGCCTCTCTCGGCAATAACGTCTTTGTCACTGGTGTCACCAAAGTCGAGGACAAGCTAGTTCAGTTACTTGATGTTGAACTGCTGATGTCAAAAATCTTCCCTGCAGATCCAGATAGCTTGCATCCGGTATTAACAGATATTGAGCGGGAAATGCTACGACCGTTGAAAATTCTGCTTGTTGATGATTCTGCTGTTGCCAGACGTCAGCTATCACAAGCTTTAGATAGCATCAGCATTCCTTATTTCATTGCCACTAACGGTCTAGATGCTCTGAATATGATGAAACGAGCCGCAGAAGCTGGTGAACCATTTAATATTCTTGTCAGTGACATCGAAATGCCGGGCTTAGATGGCTATGAATTGGCTTTTGAGGTTCAGAATAACGATAAGCTGAACACTATTTACATTATTCTGCATACCTCTCTCTCAAGTGAAATCAGTGTATCGCAGGCACATCAGGTTGGTGCTCATGAAGCATTGACCAAATTCGAAGCGAATGAGTTAATCCATGCCATGCTGCGAGGCGCAGAGCAACACGCAACAACGGTTTAACATCCATATCTAACAACTTCTCCTAAGATCAGCCAGCTCAACCAGAGGGCACTGCCTGTGCCCTTTTTCATTTGAAATTTACTCACCTTCTACTTTTCTAATCTACTATTACGGTATCGACTGATGGAGAGTAGGTTATGAGTGATTTCATAATGTTAAGCGTTCATTTTTTATCAAACCTGTTCATTCTTGTAGTAGGCACTGGTGTGCTCGTGATTATCTATCTTTATATCGTCGATATCAGCCAACACAAGCAAGCCATTCGTCACAATTACCCTGTTATCGGACGTTTTCGCTACTTTTTTGAAAAGCAAGGCGAGTTTTTTCGTCAGTACTTTTTTGCCCTGGATCGTGAAGAGATGCCTTTTAATCGTGCCGAGCGCAGTTGGGTCTACAAGGCCGCAAAAAATGTCGATCGCACCATCGCTTTTGGCTCAACACGCTGTTTGGATCCAACCGGAACGATCATGTTCATGAATTGTGCCTTTCCGACTCTTGCAGAAGATGCTGTCGCACCCGGCCCCGTTACGATAGGTGAAGGTTGCCGCTACCCTTTCACCACCAGCTCCATCTTTAATATTTCTGGCATGAGTTACGGCGCTATTTCTAAACCAGCCATTCAGGCCTTATCACACGGTGCTAAGCTAGCAGGCTGCTGGTTAAATACCGGTGAGGGCGGGCTGAGTCCCTACCATCTCGAAGGTAAGGCCGATATTGTATTTCAAATTGGTACTGCCAAGTACGGTGTTCGTGATGAAGAAGGGAATTTAAGCACAGAGAAACTCCAACAAATCGCGGCTCATCCTGAAGTCAAAATGTTTGAAATAAAAATGAGTCAGGGCGCAAAACCCGGCAAAGGCGGGATACTTCCGGGACGAAAAGTCACCGCCGAAATAGCGCAAATTCGAGGTATTCCCCAAGGTCATGACTCAATCAGCCCTAATGGCCACAAAGAGATACGTAGTGTAGGTGATCTACTCAATATGATTGCGCAAATAAGAGATCTCACTGGTAAGCCAGTAGGATTTAAAGCCGTCATTGGATCACTCAGCTGGTTTGACGATTTACTGACCGAAATCAAGCGTCGTGGTGAGCAAAGTGCGCCTGACTTTATTACGATTGATAGCGCAGATGGCGGTTCAGGTGCCGCTCCTCAGCCTTTGATGGACTATGTTGGCTTGCCATTGAAAGAAAGTTTGCCTTTAGTAATAGAGCGATTAGAGCGCCATCGACTTAAAGACCGAATTAAGGTCATCGCTTCGGGCAAACTTATCACGCCGTCAAAAGTTGCCTGGGCTATTGCATTAGGCGCAGACTTTATCGTTTCAGCTCGTGGACATATGTTTGCATTAGGCTGTATCCAGACGCTGCAATGTAATAAAGACACCTGCCCAACAGGGATCACCACCCACAACAAACGGTTACAACAGGGCTTGAACGTAAAAGACAAAACTCAGCGAGTGGCTAACTATAACAAACACATACTTTACGGGTTGGGATTAATTGCCCACTCATGTGGCGTCACGAATGCCAGAAACCTCAATAAAAGCCACATTCGCATTGTGGCTGAGAATGGCCTATCTGTCGCACTAGAAAAGCTCTATGAAAACCACCAATAGCCGAAGAACGATTAGGAAAAGCATCGCCCTGTTAAAGACACAAGCTTGCCCGTTATTTATTGACTATAAAGTCAATACACATGTTCCAATCTTTCCCTAATCTTACTTGATAGATTGCGATGCCGTCAGATACTTATCCAGCATCTGTGCCAGGGTTTTCTGACAAACCGGTTTTGATACGAAGTCATCCATTCCAACACTTAAAAATTTAGACCCGTAATCGCCAGGGCAAAAACAGAACTAATTAATAAAATGGTAAATAACAGCCGCCAAACCGGAAATCACAATCGCAACGACCATTAAAAGCACTCACAAATCGACACCTTAGCATGCCAACCAATCAAGAGGATGATTTTTACAACAATTTTCATTGATGTATTGCTAGGGAATTAGATTAGAATGTCATTTCATAAAGCACCCTGTCAAAGTACCGCGAATGATTGGAGAAATGGAATAATGAAATACCAATGGATACTGTTTGATGCAGACGAAACCCTGTTTCATTTCGATGCATTTAAAGGGTTGCAACTGATGTTCTCACGCTTTGATATCAATTTTACTGAACACGATTTTACCCTCTATCAAACGGTTAATAAGCCATTATGGATTGATTATCAAGATGGAAAAATCACCGCTCAACAACTGCAAAACATACGTTTTGAGTCCTGGGCTGAGAAACTGAGTGTTACAACTCAAACGCTTAATAGTGCATTTTTAACGGCAATGGCTGACATTTGCACCCTCCTGCCCGGCGCAGAAAAACTGATCACCGCCCTTACAAAAAAGGCCAACCTGGGGATCATTACCAATGGTTTTACCGAACTACAACATGTTCGTTTGGCGCGAACCGGATTGCAAGACCACTTCTCTTCTCTGATCATTTCGGAGCAAGTCGGAGTCGCCAAACCGGATCTAGGCATTTTCGAATATGCTTTTGAACAAATGGGTTACCCGGATAAAGATCAAGTGCTGATGATTGGTGATAACCCACATTCCGACATCCTTGGTGGCCTAAATGCCGGAATAGATACCTGCTGGTTAAATGTTCATGGTCATGATGCACCAGAAGGGATAGAGCCCCACTATCAGGTGGCATCATTAACTGAGTTACATACGCTTTTACTCGATAAGGCTTGATATTGCTGACCTCTTAAGCACTAATCCTGTTGTAAAGCCCAAAACGAAATACCAATCAGCAGAGTTAAAAACGGCCTCGTAATGAGGCCGTTTCGATGAAAAGCTTGTTTAAGCTTAACTGTTTTGGTCTAACTGCGTTTGCCTGTCATGAATTCTTCAAGAATTTCAGGTGTTAGTTCGCCGGTATCTTCAAGGCGCTTCAACTCAGCAACAATACGCTTTTGCTCTTCCATTGAAGGGATTGGCAATTCAGGTTCTTTATTTACTTCGTCTTGATTAATCAGGTTTAAATCATCTTGCATGATAAATCTCTTTCTTACATTCAATGTGTGTCGAATTTCACTGGCACTATTATATACCCAAACCGCGTCAAGATGCAGAGTACAGCGAGAATTCAATGGCTTTTGTCAGGCAGCTATTTGCTATACAGGCTAACTCGCCCGGCAAACAAGCAGGCTTGCCGGGTGCATTCAAGCACATTATTCCCATTCCCAATGCCTGCCATCATGTTGCTGAGAAAACAACATGCGATAGCCACTGATATTTTGATGTTTAACATCTTGCATAATTTTATGGAACTGCTTGCTATCTAAGTGAATCAGGTTTTCATGATCGCCCGATTCAATATAGATATCCTCTTGTTCCAATAACAAGTCATCAATCAACATGCCTACTTTATAGGCTTGGCCTATTGAAGGGACTGCGCCTGGTTCACAATCCTGAAAAACCTGAGCGAGCTCATGTTCAGCGACAAGAAAATACTGTTTTCCCGTCATCCGATTAATCTTATCGATCATCACTCGACGGTTTGACGGAACCACTGCCATCAAATAGTCACCTTGTTGATCTTTTAACAGCACAGATTTAGCCACTTGCGCCGTCGGCACATGAGCCGAAATCGCTGAGCTGAATGATGTATCGGTATGACGATGATGAGTAAGGCTAAAATCAATATTATGACTATTCAGAAATTGCCCTACAGTAATTGCCATGGCCATAATTACCTCCTGAGTAATGTATACCAACTCCATTGCTCATCCGATCGATACACAACCGGTCAACTCGTGAGATTGGTATTCCTTCTACAGCAAAAGTATGGTTGCAGCCGCGCTTTTTTGCGAATTTATTAAGGTAAACTGAAAAAGGTTAGCCGATATAAATAACGATAGGAGGTAAGATTTACCAGTGGTTATGTTTTAGATCTGTAAATTTGTCAGTTAATTCTGCGTACCTGCCAGAATGCTCGACGCCAGTATGGATTATCTAAGCGGGAGATAATGACACCTTGCGATGTCGATGCGTGCAAGAACTCTGAATTGCCTAGGTAAATGCCGACATGCCGTAAGCGATAACCCGTTTTGAAAAAAACCAAATCTCCTTCCTTAGCATTAGTAACCGAAACTGATTGCCCCAACTTCACCAGTTCACTCGTTGTTCGCGGCAACATTTTGTCATACACACTGAAATAACCCACCTGTACAAAAGCAGAGCAATCAATACCTCGTTTACTTGTCCCCCCTAACCGATAGGGTGTGCCTTTCCAAGCATCATAAACATAATCAAATGTACCGGAGGGATCGTAAGCTTCTGCAGAACGGAGCGGACGGTCTTTTTTATCTTGATAAATAGCATTATCAGCGGGTTGAGAAGCTGAATCAGGCGGCTGGATCGAATCAGTGGAAGAACACCCGACGATGATCGAGAGCAAAAATCCAAGCCAGGCTTTATGATAAATATTCTTCACTGAATTCTGCATTTTAAGGTAGTTTGAATATAGTCATCATTATGGTACAACCTGCCTGTAATAGAATAGTCTTACTGACGCACCAACAAGTTAAGTGCTATAAAAGTAATCACCCCCCTTATCATGCTTCATAGACTGGCATGACAAACGCCAATAACTCATTCGACGAGTAACTTTATGACAGCTTTTACTCTCCGTCCATTTGAAGTCGAAGATACACCGGTCCTTGCTCGAATATACACCCGAGCAGCTACAATTTCCGGTAGAGAACATTACAGCCAACCACAGATTGAGATGTGGGCTAATTTCCCTGTACAGCATTTTGATGAATTTCAGGCCATGCTAAAGCAAGGGCACACCTATCTAGCAATAGACCATCAGGGAAAACCGCTTGGATTCGCTCAGCTTCATCCCACTAATCACCTAACATTACTCTATGTTTTACCTGAGTTCTCACGTCAAGGGATCGGACAACAGCTTTATAAGCATCTGGAAGCAATCGCCATCGCCGACAAACAAGCTTTCATCAGTGTAACCGCAAGCATAATATCAAAAGGATTGTTTAAAAAAATGGGCTTTATATCAGTAGAAACAGAAATCTCACTAAGAAACAATATTGCATTTGAACGCTATAACATGACTAAATATTTAGGCGAGAACACATAGAATGTCTATTCTCAGAACAAAAAAAGAGACTATGCTCGCGCTAGCCTCAAACTTCACACAACATCAGATAATAATTGCAAATTAATAAATCATGCACATTAGCTGTGCCGATATGTTAGACATTTAGGGGTTATATAAGGAAGAATATCCAGAAGATTCTTATTCGACGTTGGCTTGTGCGAGTGATGTCATGATAAAAATGAACGATCTACATCAATTCTGATATTTGTCGCCTTTATGACGATACTGATAGTCTCGCCAGTGATTATTAATCCAGCCAAGCCGACCTAAACTGGATATAAAACGTCCGATCGATATCCACGAATGGCTTAAAACCAAGCAAATAGCATCATAATCTAGCTAAAATCAGCAAATGCTTTCATAATGCAGACTGATGATTTACTTACCGACGGTAATCCTATACTGGCTAGTTGTTGTGTTTAGTAAAAACGCCCCTCGTAGGAGACCGATGTAGGTTTGTCTATTTTTCGAGATCCGTTTTGAGTGTCTCGACCTGACGAGATTATAGTTTTTGACAAAGGAGTCCGTGTGCTTTCTTTTATCCGCTTAGTTATTGCGGCGATATTTGTTGTTTTTACAACCATTTTCGCTTTGATTTATTGCTTATTCAGCCCTCGCGATCCTAAACACGTTTATTTTTTCTGCCGTTGGTTTAACCAGTTACACAAAATCGCAGGCTTAAAGCTTATTCAGCGCGGTACTGAAAAGGCCGCCAATATCGACAAGAGTGTTTACATTTCAAATCACCAGAGCGTCTTTGATTTTGTAACTGATCCTGGCATGCTGCAGCCACGAACCGTCACTCTCGGTAAGAAAAGTTTGCAATGGGTGCCGTTTTTTGGGTCATTATACTGGATCACCGGGAACATTCTGATTGATCGCGAAAATAAATCCAAAGCACGCAATACCATTCAGCAGGTCGCTGAAGCCATTCATAAACGCAATTTATCTGTTTGGGTTTACCCCGAAGGAACCCGCAGCAAAGGTCGCGGCTTACTGCCTTTTAAGAGTGGGGCATTTCGTATGGCGATTGAAGCTGGCGTACCGATCATCCCGATGTGTGTCAGCACTACGCATAATAAAATAGATCTAAACCGCCGAGATAATGGTGTGGTTATTGCCGAGATGCTCGCCCCTATTGATATAACCAAATACGATATACAAGACGCACGAGAACTCGCAGACTACTGTCACAAGCTGATGGCAGATAAAATCGCTGAGCTGGATGCGGAAGTCGAATGTATAGAGCTTGAAAAAGAAAAAGCCAAAAAACAGTTTGAAGCAAAATCAAGCTGATTCAATCTTCCCTCCCCCTTCAGAGGCGAGACTCGGCATCTTGAGGGATATATATAATTAAAAGAGCATCCACCGGATGCTCTTTTTTACTTAACATGCGAGAAGCATAATCCACTTAACAATAACTTCCCTATTTCTTTCTTGTTCATTTTAACGTTCAGCGAAACGGAATAAGCTATCCACTGAAATGGGGCAATCCCCAACCTGATGAATAACGCCTTTTGCTTGTTTTAATGTATCATAGCTACAGGGTACACCCGTGATATCAGTTAGCGGATATTCATTTCCTTCATGATCTTTAAAGTTAATGCTCCAGCCCGCACTCAGGAAGTCATGGACGACTCGTGCTTCAACCAAGGTGTGTTCTGCAAATAACTGACGACATTCAGACAAAACCATAACATCATCCCCTTATTAACCACTCATTCTAAATATAGTTGAAATTCTATCGTCCGGTAACACTTAGATTTTTTATGTTATGAAAAAGTTAAGTGTGGTTATCGTAGAAGCAATGGCGGGGGGGAATAGACTAAATATATTGGCGCAAGGGTTAGAGCCACATTACTGATGATGTGGCTCTTCATTTAAGGTGTATTACAGATACAGTTTCGCGACTTCTGATGGTTCAATTTCAGCACCGTCAAGGTTTGCATTCCAATTTAATCCCACGAGTACGCCATCTTCAGACAGTGTGATCATCCAGTCTTCAACAAATACATCTAAAGGCAGTTCCGTCGGGATAAACTCAGCCCATTCCTCAACACAATGAACCTTCGCGTCTGCCTCGCTTGACCAAAATGGCATGACCTCAGATTCTTCAAATTCTGAAGATTCAACAGATAACCAGTCACCTTCTTCGTTACACAGACCCCACACCACGTGAGTTTCTTGTGTTTCAGTAACAAATAGCTCACTGTTCGCTTGAATATCTGCAGTTAACTTAGTCATTCTATTCTCTCTTTTCTAGCGCCTGTTCGGCATGCTGTGGCGTCAGGTTCACAGTTGAAGCCACTTAATAGCGCTATTTTATCATTGAATCTGGCAATGGCGTGATTAATTCTTCATTAAACAACGCCTATACCAGATTTAATTCACGCCAGATAAATCGTCACGCCCCGGATTTCCCACATCTAAACACCCACATTCCAAAAAGTGACTAAATAATACTAAAAACCACCGTTATACTTTTTAATTGGTTGTAAACCTCAACTCCTTGTACGAATTCCCATTATCTAAGGCCCATTGACAAGGGATCAACACTACTGGCAAGTGCATACCATTATTGCGAAGCAAAAATGATACCCAATCTCAAGATGCAGTTAAGCAAATGTCACACAAAAAGCTTTGAGTAAAATTGTTATGATGAGAAAATAGCGTTTTCATACTCAAACACCCTGCCACTTTTATCTTTAGGTTATTGCCATGCAATCTCGCCGTGCAGGAAATGCACTCGCCGCGTTTTCATTTGTTCTATGGGGCTTTTTGCCACTGTATTATCAGTTTCTGCCGCAAGCTGATACCAATGAATTACTAGCATTTAGGATTCTATTCTCCGTACCATTTATGCTGATTGTCATGCGGGTTTTGCGCCGTTCACTACCTTCTCTGGCCATATTACTTTCTGATAAGCGCTCTCTGATCATGTCTGGAGTCGCCGGCCTTGTCAGTTGTATTTCATGGTATGCCTTCACTTGGGCTCTCACCCATGGTCAGGTTCTGGCCGCCAGTTTAGGCTTTTTCATTAATCCTTTATTTGCGATTACCCTTGGTGTTCTCTTCTTGGGTGAACGTCTATCCAAAGCCCAGCAAATAGCCGTTATTCTGGCTATAGTCGGTATTGCTTATCAGGTTTGGCACTATGGTGAACTCCCCTGGCTCGCACTGATCATGGGTAGCTTCTTTGCTCTTTACGGCCTATGCAAAAAATTTATTCGTTACGATGCACTCACCTCTGTGACACTTGAAGCCGCCATTCTGGCTCCTTTTGCCTTTGGTTATCTGCTCTGGCAAAGCATTCATACTAATAGCGTGGCACTGTCATCTGATACTCAAACGCTACTGCTTTATATCGGCTCAGCTCCTGTCACTCTGGGCCCGCTAATTTTCTTTGCCTTAGCTATCAACCGTACCAGTCTGACCATGGTTGGCCTTATGCAATATATCGAACCAAGTATGCATTTTTTTCTGGCCGTGTTCTTATTTGGTGAGGTCTTCGATCAGGTCAAAGCCATCAGTTTTAGCTTCATCTGGTTTGGGTTATTGCTTTGTACCCTGGAAGCACTGCCCAACATACTGGGAAGAAAATCACGAGATGCACAGCAGTCCAGCATTTAGGCTAAAGTCAATCGATTAAAGATACGTAAAGGAGACAGCATGGAGTTTCATGAACGTTATAATGACAGCTATGCTAGATGTATCCGAAACCCAAGGTTTCTTACAATTTTCTATGAAAGATTCTGTAGCCGAAATGATAACTTTCGGCTCATGTTTGCTAATGTTGATATGGACAGACAAATAAAAATGCTTAAAGCCTCGTTAATGATCATTATGCTGGCCAATACATCCCGTGAAGCCCGTGAGTCTGTCAGAAAGTATCACCATCACACGACCTTTACCTACTGAGATTCCATTTTGTCTTCACAAGACCAATGAGTGTAACAAGGTAATCGTCATGGCAAATCAAGGCGATAAATGAAAACATTATCTCCATATCATAAAAAAGTGCTGTTACTTATTAGTATCGCCGTTGTACTGATCCTGCTGGCTTTGATTTATTCTCCTATCAGGCAAAGTCGTCATTTTTACGATTATGCCGATAATCGCACTCTGTTAGGAATTCAAAACTTTTGGAACGTTATCTCGAACCTGCCCTTCTTGTGGGTTGGTTTTAAAGGACTGTCGCTTTTTACTGCTCGTCATTCTGTTGCTCACGAACCGGCTGTTGCCAATCTTTACCCTTTTTTCTTTATCAGCATGATAATGACGTTTTTCGGTTCCAGTTATTATCACCTTACCCCGAATCATTTCACTTTAATGCTGGACCGCATTCCTATCACACTCGCCTTTATAACACTTTACTGCATTGTGCTCAGTGAGTATGTGTCGCGAGATGCTGGTCGATGGCTATTCTTTCCTCTGATAGTCTATGGGCTGCTATCAGTCATCTATTGGTATAGCGGCACCCAGATAACCGGACGTGGTGATATGGCAGCCTATGTACTGGTGCAAGTTATCCCTATTATCCACTTTCCGCTAATTTTATATTTGTTTTCACCTCGCTTCTCACTCCGTCAATACTACCTGTATGCTTTGATTGCTTATGTGATAGCGAAGTGGGCTGAATCGAATGACGACGAGATATATGCTTTCTTGGGAGGAATTAGCGGGCACACCATAAAACACGTTATAGCCGCAATCGGTGGGTATTATGTTTATCTTGGTTTTAAACGACGCACGCAAATACGTTGAGAGTATACCCAAGTTACCTCAAGATGCTCGCATCACTCTGAGTCCTGCATATTGAGGTTACTTGGTTAAAAATCACTTAAGAAACTTCGTGTGTATTACTTTTTACCTACGCCACGATTTTCTTTTTGAGCCAGCGTAATTCTGCCGAACCCTAACTTTCGAAAGTGACTATCACGAAAGTCTCTTGCTGCTTTGCTACTCTTTGTAACAGCTTCTATTTGCTGTTCCATTTTGAGAAATTCTGTTAAATCAATGCCTTCTTCAACAGCAACAGCTTCATGAATGTTACGGTATTGTTCGTATGAGAAGGTTAATTCTTTCTCTTGATTTTTATAGGTATAGATAATTGTACGTGCCATCAGGGCCCCCTACGGATCAGGAAAGGGAGGGAATGTACCCTAGATACGGTTGGGATGAAAGAACAAATGGTCTCATTTAGCTTAAGACTTAAAATGAAGAGCCGATGCCTCTCCAATCCAAAACTCATCGCTGCATAAGCGATTAAAAAACAGACCAATGGGACGAGCAAAAATGGAATGCTCTTCACCGGATTAAAGATAATAGGCATGCTGTACAGCACCGGTTCATTGATATTAAAAATATTGAGTATAACGATTAAGCTGCTGGCTTCAGGCGTACATAAATGCCCGTTTTTTGTGCATAACGACCACATCTAGAGATATCTCAACATTCATGCACTTCCTTTTCCCATGGTTATACACAGAAACAGTGGATAAGTTCACTTTCGTCCCTGTGCAACGACGTAAAATCAAAAACTTGTTTGATATTCATGAATATCAAATGGTTTTCTCCATAGTTATAGAATGTACAAACCTGAATAATTAGACATCCTGAAAATAATGAATGATCTGATTTTCGCTGCCACGCCAGACAAGTGACGGATCCTGCGTCTCTTTTTCAAACTTTCCATCCACAAGCACATCAATGAGCTTTACAATCTCTTGTTGCTGCTCTGTGAGCTCACTAAGCACATATCCCGACCATAACCAGATGTCTTTATCACAACATTCAGCTTTTACCCGTTTAACCAGTTGTAATACTGACGCAAGATTCGCAGGATGCAGAGGATCGCCACCAGACAACGATAACCCTCTTCGCTTGATACGGGGATCATTTAAGTCTTGAATAATTTGATCTTCCATGGCCTGTGTAAACAGATGCCCTGCGTCCAAACGCCATGTACTTTGATTGTAGCAACCTCGACATTGGTGCTCACAACCTGAGACAAACAACGTACAGCGCGTGCCTGGTCCATTGATGACATCAACTGGATAATAGTTATGGTAATTCATTATATATATTCACCAAAAGCAAGAAGTGCCATTAAGGCACTTCTGTATACATTGTTTGATTTGCTATCAATCGGCTATATTCGAGTTAGCTTACATATGCTTCACACGACGCTTAACTTCTTCCTGTTTACCCGCGTTAAATGGTCGGGCGTCAGGAGAGCCTAGATAACCACACACTCGGCGAGTTACAGAAACTTTCTTCGGATCGTGATTACCACATTTCGGACACGTGAAGCCTTTACTTGTACAATCAAACTCACCAGAGAAACCACATTCGTAGCATTCATCAATTGGGGTATTGGTGCCGTAGTAAGGCACACGAGAATACGAGTAATCCCATACGTTCTCTAGTGCTTCAATGTTGTTCTGAATATTTGGATACTCTCCATAACAAATGAAACCACCACTCGCTAATGCAGGATATGGCATTTCAAAGTCAATCTTATCGTATGGGTTAACCGTTTTTTCAACATCGAGATGGAAGCTGTTGGTGTAGTAACCTTTGTCAGTTACGTTATCGATCACACCGTACTCTTTTGTATCTAATGAACAAAAACGAGTACATAAGTTTTCTGAAGGCGTGCTGTATAAACTGTAGCCCCAGCCAGTCTCCCGCGTCCACAAATCCACCGCATTTTTTAAACGCTTAACAATTGCGATGCCTTTTTCACGGAGCTCTTCGCTATCGTAGATGTGTTCTCCTTTATCTGCGTAAAGGGCATTGATAGTTTCATGAATTCCAATGTAACCCATAGAAATGGAAGCGCGGCCATTCTTGAAAATATCTAATACGTCATCATCGGGATTAAGACGAATCCCCAGTGCACCTTCTGTGTATAGAATAGGAGCTACACGAGCTTTCACACCACGAAGGCGATCAATACGTGTATCAAGAGCTTTTCGCACTAGCTGAACTCGCTCATCAAGGAGTTCAAAGAATTTCGCTTCATCACCATCAGCTTCGATAGCAATACGAGGTAAGTTCAAGCTTACTACACCAAGGTTGTTGCGACCTTCATGTACTTCGTTGCCATTCTCATCGATGTATTTACCCAAGAAGCTACGACAACCCATAGGTGCTTTGAACGAACCAGTCACCTCTACAACTTTGTCGTAATTAAGAATATCTGGGTACATACGCTTAGATGCACATTCAAGAGCAAGCTGCTTGATATCGTAGTTAGGATCGCTTGGTTTATGGTTGATGCCGTCTTTAATGGCAAATAACAATTTAGGGAAAACGGCTGTCTTTTTATTCTTACCCAAACCAGCAATACGGTTTTCAAAAATTGCTTTTTGAATCAGCTTAGATTCCCATGAAGTACCAAGGCCAATGCCGATTGATAAGAATGGTGTCTGCCCATTACTTGAGAAAAGCGTATTAATTTCATATTCAAGCGATTGAAAAGCATCAAAAACTTCTTTCTCAGTAAGCTTTTCCGCATAATCTTCTGCACACGGAACGTCCCACTGTTGACCCGTCTTCAAGTGCTTGTTGTAACTCGCTGTCACATAAGGAGCAAGCACTTCATCAAGACGATTCAATGTTGTGCCACCATAAGTATGACTTGCTACCTGTGCAACAATCTGAGCAGTAACAGCAGTTGCCGTCTGAATGGATTTTGGTGTATCAATTTCCGCATTACCCATGCGGAAACCTTTGGTCAGCATATTTTCCAAATCAACGATCATACAGTTGAACATAGGAAAAAATGGCGAATAGTCCAAATCATGGTAGTGGATTTGTCCTGCCTCGTGGGCATGAACAATATCGCGAGGTAGCATGTGATTCTTCGCATAATGCTTAGAAATAATACCTGCCAGCAGGTCACGCTGAGTAGGGATCACTTTAGAATCTTTGTTTGCGTTTTCATTTAGAAGATCAGCATTGCTTTGTTCTACTAAACCAGAGATTTCTGCACTTAGCGTACTTTTCTTTTCACGCTCAACATCACGATCGTGGCGATATTCGATATAAGCACGCGCAACATTTTTATGCGGGCCCACCATCAAGTGATTTTCAACCGCGTCCTGAATAGCGTGAATATCCACTTCCTCAACAGACATAAATTGAGAAAGCACACCGTCAGCTACCGACGCAGCATACGCCTCATCCATAGCTTCAACTGACTCGGCAGCACTAAGTACAGCCTCTTTAATACGCATAGTATTAAACGGCAAACGGCATCCATCACGCTTAATCACAACAGGCTTCACACGGGGCTCCTACGAACATGACACTGTCACTAAAACACAAAATATAGGGCTTAGTGATCTGGGTAATACAATATGTGGTGTATTAGGCGAGAATTCCGGAAAACAAACATTGATCTAAATCATTTTTTATAAAGGACAGTACAGGGAACGAGCGATGATTTTGAGCGGTGCCAGATTTTTGTATGTAACCTCTTTTGCAAACCTTTTTTGTCAACAAATTTATTGTCGATCACTTTATCTTTTTGAAAAAAAAGCTCTTGCATTTTCCATTATCAGCTACTTGGATTTTGATCCAAACAGACAAAACCGTCAGTGGATTTTAGAGACAAGTAACAGCGAGAAATGGCAACACAACAACTTGACCGCACTCCGAGATGATAAACACCGCATATCTGACATTTCTCGCATACAACTTCATCGTCAACGTCGATAGTATAAGCATTACCCTTAACGAATGGCTTACAGCGTGCGTACTCACTTCATCAGTCTCTTGCTGACGCTTAGCATAGCCCCTGCTCTTGCGGCCGACATTGCGTCTGCCAGTGTGAGCCTGGTTAGCTGGAACATGCAATGGCTGAGCTTATCAGAGCAATTCCCAGAGAGTAGACGCAGTGATCTTGATTACCAGAAAATGAGATCGATCTTTACAACTCTCTCGCCTGACATTTTCGCCTTTCAAGAAGTTGATAGTCTCGCAGTATTAAAAAAGATCGTGCCCGAATCTGAATATCACTTTTACTTCTCAGATCGTAGTAACAAAGCCAGTGAATCGTACCTTACCGCTAATCAATACACAGGCTTTGCTGTTCGCTCCCATCTTGATGTATCCGATCCCAGCGATCTTCATCAATTAAACCGTATCGCCAATAACCAAACCGGTAAGTTACGCTACGGCAGCTATCTCATCGTCCAGCTTGATAATGAAACTCAACTACATCTCCTGTCCGTTCATCTGAAATCCGGTTGCTTCAGCAAGAAACAACAAAATTTGAATAAACAGTGTAAACAATTAAAGCGTCAAACGAATGTTTTGGCTGATTGGATCAATCAACGCCAAGAAAAGCAGCAAAGCTATATGATTTTAGGAGATTTCAACCATCGATTAAATGATCCGAACGAATGGTTGCTAACATACCTGAATAGTAGGCTAAAACATCCATTGGTCCACCTCACCGCAAAGACCAAAGCCAACTGCTGGGCTAGAGTCAGCAACACTAGCGGACAAGTACAACTTCGTCTTTATCGCTCGCTGATCGACCACATACTCGTGTCGCAAGATATTGCTGGTAAAATCAATGATCAGGAAAATGTCTATCAACTGTCGTTTGAACAGGAAGATGTCAAGCAATACCAATTGTCTGATCACTGTCCGATTGTTGCCCATATTCCTCTCTTCAAACACTAGTAAAAAGTTTCGATTTTCAAGTTTCTCGCCTCTCAACACTCAACACTCAATACCCACACCGTTGCACATGCAAATCGTTCGAGAAATAACCAGACAGAGGCTGAAGATGAGATCTTAGTCCGTATTTTATATAACTATCATTTTCAAACAGTATGACTAAACCTATAGATAACTATTCCTTCACGCAGCAGCGTGACTTATATCTAAAAGGACTACTGATGGACGCTTTAAACCAATATACGTTTGTTGCGCCGACTGAAGATGAGCTCATGGTTGAGCAACCTGATGCGATTTTCGTCTCTCTAGACAGCACGATATTTGAAGATGAAGTTATTATCTTAAATAGATCCTAAGCGATATCGCTTATTTTACGATCACAAAAAAGCCCGATTAACGGGCTTTTTTATGGTAGAAAAATGAAAATCCATCATGCTAAATGATAATCAGTCTCATCTTTTGTCGTTATTCTTGCATATAACTGTTATTGTAGTGCCTGACATCTGGCACGATATTATGTTTGTTCAATAGACGATACATGGTTGCTCGCGACACACCCAGATCTTTCGCTGCCGATGCAACCTGACCACGATGGGTTTCAAGTACTGCCATTAACACATCTTTTTCAGCTTCATCTTTAATATTACGTAAACTTTGCTTAAGGTTTGCCTTACTTGGCAAATCAAAATGTTCAGCCCTGACTTCATTCCCTTCTGCTAACAGCGCTGCACGCTTAACCTGGTTAATCAATTCACGTACATTACCCGGCCAACTGTAGCGCAACAGTAACTGCTTAGAATCATCCGAAAAACTGGATGCCATTGTACTGTATTCATTAGCAAACTTAGCCAGGAACTTTTCAGCTAACAGGAAAATATCAGAGCCGCGCTCTCTTAATGTCGGTACTTTAATATGGAACACATTCAACCGATAATAAAGCTCTTTACTGAATTCACCATTTGCAACTGCACTTTCAAGATCTGAACTCGAAGAAGCAACAATACGAACATCACAACAGGAATCGTCATTCAAAGAGTCCCCTGAAGATGTTTGCAAATAGGCCAACAACTCATCTTGTAACTCTTTCGACAACTCTTCAACATTATCGAGTAAGATCGTGCCATTAAAGGTTGATTTTTCATCTTCTTGAGACGGAGATGACGCTCTTAAAAATGCCATTTTCTTATCATCATGTGCTAAAGAGCCACAGTTAACCGAAATAAATGGTACATTTTTCCGCTTAGATAGATTATGAACAGACTTAGCAATCAACTCCTTACCTGTACCATTCTCACCAGTTAGAAAGACATTCACTTCCGTTGCTGCCACACGGCGTACCATGTCACGCAATTGCTTAATCGATTTTGACTCACCAAACAATCCCATATCATGTTTAGAAGTGATCTCAACCCATGAGCTAGATTCAATTTCAAGCATACCAAGTTGATGACCAATCGTGTCTAATAGCTGGCTACTTGGAATCGGAACCGTGAAATAGTCAACACAGAAATTATTAATAAACTGGCAGATTGCATCCGTTTGCAACTGCTCTTTTTTAATAATAGCAATCCATTTTACTTGCTTAGTCTTATTTGCCCTTAAAGAAATGCTATTTAAGCTAAAATCATTATTGCTTAAATCAACAATACAGATACAAGGACTGTACTCTTCTAAGATTGAGTCAGCCGTACGAAGATCGTAACAGCAATGGGTTTTCCAACCAGATTGTTCAAGAAGCGCAATCCAAGGTTCGTAATTACAACCAATTGCAATAAGTCGACCACTATTTGTTTTTGTTTGACATTGAGCCACCATCGAAGTCACCTTCACTTTTCAATGTACATATTATTTACTTCTTCTTTATGTATTAAAAATATAGGCAATAAAAGACAGTCTTGTTGTGTCTCAGATCTAAGAATTATCTTGAAACGTCTATTTTTATATCAATCAAAAGCCAACAGGACAATAACCACCCTTTTCAATCAACTACTTAATTAAATATAAAAGTTCCATAAAGTTTAATAAATATTATTAATGTATAAAGTGAATGATAAAAAAATACAACAAAAAAGGCATAGTAAGCACACTATACCTTTAATAAGAATGAAAAGTTAATATGAACCAATTTTAATATCCTATGTTTAGTATCGCACTCTCCATCCGATTTGTCTGAATTTGCTGATGAATGAACCCATCTACATCAGCCTCAATGTCTAATACTGTATCTACTTGAATCGTTACTCCATCGACCGTATTCTGAACAATATTGGCAATACTACCATCCAACAAGCTTGGCCCTTCTATAAAGTTATTGTCGCCATATTGCACGACACAGACACGGCAATCAGTATCACTAGCACCTCCTCCAGAACTGGCCCTAGGCATTAAGACACCATTAAATATCGTAAGATCAGCAATATGGGAACTAAATATTTTTTCACCATTCAATGCCGTTGATATTGATAAACCAATATTTATTATTGTATCTCCGATTGACTGAAACCCACCGCGTACCGATGACATTTCAGCTTCGCTCATTGTAACCAATCCAAAATCAAGATTATCAAGACTCTGAAGACTGATAGTGGCATTGGCCATTAAGGCCGCCCCTCCTAGCGTCGAAGCGATAAATAATTTAGATAATTTATTCATACATGCCTCTAATAATCGTTTGAACCGGGTAGCGTTATGCTGAACGTCGCAAGTGAATCTCTGGCAATCGCCTCTGATACAGGCGACGGAGTATAAATGCTATAATTTTCTGCTGTGATAAAACTGTCTTTTCCTGTTTTAATTTTATTTTTTACCAGCAGAACCATGCCTTTATAGTTCGGTTCAAATTGTTCAATATCCATCACAACAGTACCTCTTGATGGATCGCCTAATATAACCTGCTTGCTATTTAGACCTTTAATAACAACAAAGTGCATGTAACCATCAAAGTTAACAATTGTAATGCCAGGGATGCCTAATTTCTTAAACTTATTCAGAGGGATTTTATAACCGTTTGCTTCTAAGCCTACTGAATCTAAATATTTTTTCATATCTAACAAAGAAAAACCTTGCTTTTCAATTTTTTGCTTATCGCCATTGGTAAACATATATTCAAAAACAGTGTCTTCTGATGTTTCAATACCATAGTGATATGTTATTAACGATGCCACAGCGGCCGATCCACAACTAAAGTCATATTGCTGCCTTTGTACATCACCAAATAACTTCTCCTGATAGCTTTTCACTTCAACATTATAGCTACCTCGATTCGGGAAGTAATCAAGTGCAGATACAGAAAAGCTGGCACACAGGCCTGCAATAATTAATACTGGAATTTTCATAATCATATAATCACAGTCAATTTACCTTGCAGTGTGATGACATTAGCTACAGGTTTATACTACCTGAAATTGATGCGTCACAGCCCAATCAATTGAATTTCAATTCGTTTCGCCTAACTTATTCAGACTCATAACTCGTACATTACAAGTCTGATAAAATTAAGACGAAGGGCCATAACAGCCCTTCTTCTCGTTTCCTATTTGCCAACAAGCGCTGCATTAGTACTTGCAGTCTGCTGAACAAGTGAGTTATTACCCACGTTCTGACCGGCTACATTGATGCCTGACGCCCCACCGAAGGCACCATTCATAGTGTTGGTCTGATAAACATGCACACTACCGCTATCGCCATACTTGCTATCACAACATGCCCCACCATAAGTCACTTCACTGTCAGTTACTTCACCCTCGAGCTCTGATTCAGCAAGGTATTTATCAATATCGATGTCGGTACTGTAAGTTTTCGACTTATTCCAAACACTGTTATCTTCTAAAACAGCTGTATTAAAACTATCTTCTATTTCTACGTCTTTATCTGTATTACCAATATCTTTCATCAGCATAAAATCATCGGAACTTTTGAAGCTATCATCGATTGTTGCATCGTGATTAAAACTGTCTTCCTTGTCAACATATACCTTTGTATTGAACATGTTAGTAGCGGAAACATCTAAATTATCTACATTTGTGTTATTTTCAGTGTCACCGCTTGACCAACCTCCTCCATTATAATTGGCTAAAGCTAAAGGAGAAACCATTATTGCGGCTACTAAAAGTGTGATATTTGTTTTACGCATGACATTACTCCAAATATATTGTGTACAATTTTTATAATTTACTTACATATTTTACTGCTATGATTTATAACGTTTTTGTTTTTTATAATGAGCCACGGCTATCACTCATATTATCAAAAACCATACCTATTACATTAATAACCGTATATCTACGAAGTAATTTGTTAGTCCCTGCTGAAATCGTAAACTCTAATTGATAATAGATACTTATTCAGAGTTATTTGGCCAGCATACATCTCATATGCCAGCATTGGATAAACTAACAGCCTACTTCAATGTCAGGTTAACAACCGTTGCATTTTGTATTAACACATTATTACCTGTGTTTTGTACTACACTAAACACCCCTGAAGAACCACTGAATGATCCTTCGCTGATAATATTATCACCGGTGGTATTATTGTATGCGCGGTTATTTGAAACCTCACCGTCCATGTCTGAATTCGCTTCCATAATGTCAAGATTCAGCTCGTATTGCCCAGCTCGAGACTGACTCATTAAATCATCATTCAGCGCTTCAGAACTTGCTAGCATATCCAACTCATCTGCTACTGCACCGCATGATAAGATAACAGCAACTATCAGTGTTAAATATTTCATAACATCCTCCTGAGAGTTGCTAACCGCAACTCTCAGCTTTTATGTTACTGACCAGAAAGAATCGCATTGGTACTTACACTTTGCTGAACCAAAGCATTATTACCAGCATTCTGACCTGCAATGTTGATACCAGAGGCACTCGCAAAGGCGTTTGACATATCGTTTGACTGAGTAACTTTCAATTCACTTCCCGCAGCTTGCCCATGACCATAATTTTTACCATAGCTATGGCCACCATATTTTCCACCACTACCAGCACCATAGGTCACTTCACTGTGAGTCACTTCACCCTCAAGATCAGATTCTGCAACAAATTCATTTTTCTCCATTGTAAATGTAAAGGTCTCGCTATAAGTATGCTTACTGTTGTCAGTAGCACTTAATGAGTTGTAGCTATCTTCTATCTCTTTATCAATGTCGGTATTATTCATATCAGTCATGATGAGTTTGTCATCATCACTCTTGAAGCTACCGGTGATTTCAAGATCTTTATTAAAGCTGTCAGTGGCCGAGTAATCCAACTTATGGTTAGCAACGTCATCGATGACAATATTGGTATTGTCTACATTTTGGTTAGTTTCGGTTTCAGAGCCACCACCCCAATCACCACCACTAGCAAATGCGATTGGCGAACTGACAACAACTGCTACGAATAGTGCAATATTTGTTTTACGCATGATTTAACTCCAATTAGGTTGTACTTCTATTATGCTGTGCTGCTTTTTTTATAATCACTCGCAGTTATCCGCGAGATAATTTAATAGTAGTTTTCACCAAGAAACCGATTGTATTATTTTTAATAAATCAACTTTTTATTTCAATCTAAACACTCACTTTTAATTCCATTTATTCATATTGATTCAGTTCTAATAAAGACAATAAAATCTCAGGAAATAATAAATTTATTAATAATGAGATCGTTTCATGAGTCCTCAGAAATAAGATCATTATTTGAGACAAATAGTTAACAACCTGACTTTTATTAGGCTACTCTTTTTTTATTGGTCGGGTATCTGTTGCATACTGTCTGGACCGATTACGGGGCACATCTTTGCAAAATGCAAAAAGTGAGGAAATCGTGAGTATTTTAAAATATAAAAGTCTGATTGCGCTTCTTACTGTTTGCTCAGGTATTGCCGTGGCGGCTGAGCCCCCGGCAACTGAAAAAACGAAGCGAGTACAAACTGTTGCTGATATTTTCGAGCAGCCTGGCGTACTTACACCGAGAGGATCATTTGTGCTTGATACCTCTTTCTCTTACACCCAGAACTCCTCTAATAATGTTTCAGTTGTTGGCTATACAGTTCTGCCTTCGCTCATTGTGGGCTTAATTGAAGCCAGTGACATTGATCGGACCACACTGACCTTTGGACTTACTGGCCGTTACGGTATTACCAACCGCTTTGAAGTTGAAGCTCGTATCCCCTGGGTATATCGTTCAGATTCAACCGCAAAACGGCGGATAAACTCTGGCAGCAGTAGTGAAGAGATATTTGATGTTGATGGTAGTGGCCTTGGTGATATTGAAGCAGCGTTCAAATACCAGTTCAATATGACATCTTCACCCTACTGGGTGGGTAGCTTACGTTTCAAAAGCACCACGGGTGATTCGCCATATGATGTTCCGGTAAACGACGTTGGCGACTTCGAAGATCTGCCAACCGGATCCGGTTTTCCCAGCATTGAACCTGGGATCACTATGATCATGCCTATCGATCCTGCTGTGATTTACATGAACCTGGGCTATATCTGGAATATCAAGGACGATGTCAGCGTCGACCTTGATGTTGAAGATGAAGATGGTAATACGGAAAACATTCGTGTCGATACTATAGACCTTGGTGATACCATCTCGTTTGGTGCCGGCATGGGTTTTGCGGTTAACCCAAAATTTTCATTCAGTATTGGCCTCAACCATAAAACGATCCTCAAATCAAAATATAACGGATCATCACAAAATGGCAAAGTATTACAGTTAGATTCTCTCTCTTTTGGTGCAAACTATGCGCTCGACAGAGACACTACGATTAATATCGGTGCATCTGCCGGTCTGACTGCTGATGCACCAGATTTCCAGTTGACAGTAAGGGTGCCATATACACTCAAGCCCTAATGCTTTTAGAGCCGAAGTAACACTTAAAAATACGGCAAAACAAAACAATGATATAAACGGCCAATGACAACAAAAAGCCCCAAAGCAAATATGCATTGGGGCTTTACTTTATGTCACACAGTAAAAGACTCAAGCCTCGTTTTGTTCTATCCTATGGCTCTTAAGCAAAAGCTGTAACAGGAACACAAATCATGTCCACCCCTTTAGAACCAACGATGGTTGAAACTATTCAACGCTATGATGCCGAAAAACGTTTCAAGTACTTGGTTAAAGAAGTCGTCGCCAATCGCCAAATATGGATCCTGATTGATGAGCACGGCTGTGTCATGCTGAACACTGATGACGAAGATTGTGTGCCAGTTTGGCCCAACAAAGAGTTCGCAGAGGCATGGGCAACTGGCGAATGGGATTCGTGCAAAGCTGAAGCGGTTTCCCTCAATAAATGGCATAGTCGTTGGACCCATGGTCTTGAAGACGATGAACTTGCCATAGTGATCTTTCCAAACCAGGATGAAGACGGCTTAGTCGTATACCCTGATGAACTTGACTATGAACTGAAGCAGCAAGCGAAAAAAGGGAAATAATACCGGTTAACCGCCTCGTTAGCAGAGAAGAGTCTACACAGATAATCCTTGTGATTCGAATGTCTGGCTATACTCGCGACCAAACGTTTAATTACGATAAAAGGGCTAAATCTGGCCCTTTTTATTTCTTTAGTGCAATGTGATGCTTATTTACTCGCTATGCACTATTATTTTCTTTTAATCGTTAAAATAGACAATAGAAACGGGGGGCGTAATGCCATGGATGCGCTATTCAGTACTCTAAAGAACACACCAGAATCAGTTGGCTTTGATACTGTTATCGACACCATTAACGAACATTATGACTACCAACCCACCGCATTTAGCAATGGGTTAGGCAATGAGACACTCGCCAATCCAGCTGGAACGAATGAAGGATCATGCCGTATTTTTGCTTTTGCTAAGCGCCATGAACTATCTGAAGCAGAAACCCTCGCTTGCTTTGGCAAATTTTATCGAATAGATGTACTGGAAAACCCCAGCAACGATGATCACCTGAACATCCGTAACTTCATGAAATACGGATGGCTGGGTATCCGTTTTGCGGGAGATGCTCTTTTGGAAAAAAAGCGTCGTTAACCGTCGAGCAAAATCAATAAGGGGTCTACAACCCCTTCCTATCGTTTTTACAACGTTTTTTTACAATGACTACATTCTGTTGGTGGTTTCATAAAGAACGGTGAACGGCTCGCTTTTCCACACGAATCACAAAATTTAGTCGAACGTATCGTCAACCAAGTCAAAGGCAGCAGCAACGTAACCAAGCCAATCATCATAAGTAGCGGTGGTTGCATATAGATGATAAATCCTGCAATAACCGTATTGCTGAATATCGTATAGCCCGGCCATAACTTACGTTTACGTTGAACATCTGAGCCGCGCTGAAAAAGCATCACACTACCAGCAGAAATCCCCAGCCAGATCACCATTAATACAATCAATAGATCTTGTTGCAAAATCTTACTCACACTTAAATTAATTCGCGGCAGCAGTCTACCACTCTGATGAAACCCCAGACAATTGAGATTACCATTTGTTACACAATGCTCACCCAAAGAGAGCCAGAGAATGTCAGATTGGGAAGCTAGTCACAACCTTAATAATCTAGTACCCAATTTTGTGTGTTCAACCATTGAAAGTAACCCTGATGGACAGATATCTTAATTGTACGGACATATTGCTTGTCCGACTCGATACGGTTTCTTTAGTATGTATCGCTAAGAATGGTTGAAAATGGAGCTTAAATGATTGTTAAATCAGCACTTCGCACCTGTTTCGTTCTTTTGTGTGTATTAAGTCGTAGCCCTGTTGCTACTGCCAGTTTACCCGCAGACACCGACTCTGATTACGAACTTCGCTCTTCAAGCCAAGGTTCAAAAAAATCTTTTCAACGCTCTCTCAGTGGCCTTTACTCCATCCCGAGCTGGAGACAAAGTCACATCACTCAACCCTATGATGACTTTGATTCGCTATACCAACAAGGACAGCAGGCACAGGCGGAGCTTGAGCAGTTAATACAGCAAGTCTCACTCTCTACCGATACACAGAGCCAACTTCCGGGTATAAAATCACCAACCAGGGCCAAATACAAAATATCGACAGAATTAAATGGTGAGGTGAATCGACTTACTGATTTAGCACGAGGCTCATTGATCGCCAGTGATATAGGCAGTCTAGTTCAGGCGTTTGAATTGCTCAGTAAAAAAGTGACTATTGTCGAAGTAAGAAACCGCTTCAAGCTGCCAGCCACATCCGGTTATCGCGACTTAAAAATGCTGGTACGCCTTCCTCAGACTCAGCACGTAGCTGAAATCCAGCTTCACTTGCAAGCTATTTCAGATATAAAAAATGGGGCTGAACATGAAATCTATGAGAGACTCCAAACTATTGAACGCACAGCGTCTTCTGAAAACAGAGAATTGAATGAGCTGGAAGTCTCTCAGGTGAATTCGTTACGTAATATATCTATTAACTTATACCAGTCAGTCTGGCAGCAATATCTCCAACCAGTGAGAGCCGTTAGCTAGTACTCTTTCAAATAAATTATGAATAGTTGAAGCACCTAGACATGTCATCCCGGAATCGAGGAACGAGATATCCGGGATCCAGCCCTAACATTTCTTAAAAACATGGGAAAATTCATCTTGGGTTCAGGTTAGGCTGCTATGGTTATGTTCACAGTTAAGCTACACACATAAACAAGCTCCAGATAGAAAACAACGAAGCGCATACGACACCTTTAACGCCACCGTTTATACCCGTATGTTGCTGATGCCAACTTGCTACATGCAGGCATCACAGGAGTTGTTTAATGGATATGAAAGCAGTTGTTCGTACTTGTTTTGTGCTTCTTTTTGTTTTTAGCCGTAGCTCTGTCGCTGCCCCACAAACAAGCCATTTAGAATCTGAATACGTACTTTTTTCTCAACAGACACAAGAAAGTAAAAAATCATTTCAACGTAGCTTAAGCGGTTTATACAGTATTGATAGCTGGAAAGAAGCCGACATAGCTCAACCTTATCGTGATTTTACACAGTTATATCAGGCTGCAACACTTGCCCAGCTAGAGCTCGAAACATTAATGAGTGAGGTTGCCTTAGTCACGAACACTCAACCCATTATTCCTGGTGTTAAATCAGAACACCGCGCAAAACAGAAAATCGATACTGAGCTGAAAGGTGAAGCGCACAAAATTACCGATCTGGCGCGTTGTTCATTAGTGGCTACAGACATTCCGGGCCTTGTACAGGCATTTGAATTATTAAATAACGAAGTCTCTGTCGTCGCAGTTAAAAACCGTTTTAAATCACCGACTGCTTCTGGTTATCGGGATTTAAAAATGCTGGTGCGCCTTCCCAAGAGCCAGATGGTGGCCGAAATTCAGCTTCATTTAGATGCTATTTCTACCATTAAAAATGGTGCTGAACATGAGATCTATGAACAAATTCAGACTATCGAACGCATAGGCCTGAAAAACGACCGTACGTTATCAGAATTCGAGCTGGCTCAGATTGCCCAGTTACGTACAAAATCACTAAATCTCTATCAAGATGCATGGCAGCATTACCTGCGACCTGAAGCCATGGCGAGTTAATATCAGCTCAAAGAGCTATAAAGTGGTCAGGTAAATCTGGCCACTTATTCCGAATTTTTCTACACCATCATACCTAACACCAGCGCCTCACCTGAGTACAATATTGTTGATATTCATCGCCGAAGAGCTCAGATAGCACTTCTTCTTCCGGTTCTATCTGAAAGTTATTCATATAAAAGACAAATAATGGAATCATCACCAGACTAGAAATAGCGCCAAAATAGATAAAAGCAGCAACAAGTAGTACAGCTAAACATAGATACATCGGATTTCGTGAAAAATGATAAATCCCGGTTGTCACCAAACGCGTCGCTTTTTGGGGCCTGTGAGGATCGACTGTAGTGCGAGCTTTAGCGAACGATACGATACTAGCCAAACCTAATATGGCCCCAATCAAGCACAGTAAAAGTACAATAACCTGCTGACCTGCAAACGAAAAAGACCATAAAGGCCAATATATCGCAAGAAAATACATCCCAGCCAATGTTATCAGCAATACTAGTGGCGGCGGCAATTTCAGATACATTCCTGACTCCTTTTAACATAGTCCAGTAGAATATCAGAAGATCGTAGATTTGATATATATGGCATTTCCATTGTTAGAATGCCTATTATCGATAGCGGCGATGATGTCATTGGTAAAAACGCTAGAAATGGCACGAAATGAAATAGTATGATTATATTGCCACACCAGTGTAAGGCTTATAGAATCAGTTCGCGCTTTTCTTTGTTAGTTTAGAGATTTTCACAATGCCAGAATTTAAATACCTCCAAGGCTATCCTATACATTTAACCGAGCAGGTACAAAAACTGATCGATGATCAGAAGCTGGCGTCGTTCTTGCTGAAGAAATATCCCGACACACACAATGTCAAAACGGAAAAGGCGTTATATGATTTTGTTATTGATATAAAAAACCAATACTTAAAGAAATCAGCCCCGATCAATAAAGTGAATTACGATAATAAAATCAATGTCATTCATCACGCCTTGGGCCTGCATACTTTTGTCTCCCGTATTCAAGGCGGGAAGTTGAAAGCAAAGCATGAGATCCGTATTGCTAGCGTCTTCAAAAATGCTCCTCTTCCCTTTTTGCGTATGATTGCAGTTCATGAACTCGCACATTTAAAAGAAAAGGAACATAACAAAGCTTTTTATCAGCTCTGCTGCCACATGGAGCCTAATTATCATCAACTTGAATTCGATATGCGATTATACCTGACCCAGCTAGAAATGACTGGCCCTATTTATTCTTGACCTCTGTTACAAGGCCACTACTTAAGCCAGCCAATGACCGTCGTTCAACGAGTACTTACGAAGTCCGTCATCTCAGAAACCGCCGAACACTGAACTAGTAAGCTTTCTCAAAACTTACGTGGCGGTTATCAGGGATCCATCATGCACGGAAGGTTCAGTGGACTGTGGATCCCCGATAATCGCTGCTATAAACCCAATCGATAATGAAAAGATCAGCATTAAGCGATTTCGAGGATGACGACAGTTTGGCTTCATAGATAAAAACTAATCTGTTCAATCAATCATAATTAATGAGTCAAGGTACTAGAAATCTATTTTGCATCGACTCGCCAATGCGAGCAAAAAAACAAGCACATGCTTAGATTCGATAATTGAAAATTTTTGTTTAAAAATCGCATGAAAGTCTAACAAGGGACGGTGTTTTAGCCTACAATAACTGGTTAATAAAATGATTAGGTGTTTACATGAAAGTTTGTGCAGTTGAGCTAAGAAGCAACGAGGCAATCATTTGCCTTCTGTCTCTACAAAATGGTCTGTTTGATATTCCTCAGTGCCGTACTCAGAAGTTCATCATGCAAGATTCTCTCGATAATGAACAAATGAGAGATTTCCAATTCGCATTCAAAAAACTATTGGATGATTACAAGGTTGAACGTGTCGTGATCCGCACTCGTGAAACCCGTGGTAAATTTGCAGGCAGTGCAACCGGTTTCAAAATGGAAGCGGCTATCCAGCTTATCGATGGCTTAGATGTTGACTTCATCAGCAGCGCTGAAATCAAACAAAAACTGAAGCGTAATCCATTGGCGATCGACTTCCGCAGTACTGGTCTGCGCCAGTTCCAGGAAGCTGCGTTTACTACGGGCTACGCTTACATGGGCAAATAATTCCAATCGGGATTAGCTGGCTCGAGTTAGCAAAAAGGGTAAAGCCAACGCTTTACCCTTTTTCAATTTGATACTAGGCTCTTTTTATCTAACACGCTCTGGCAGCAGCTCTAATCACGTTTTAACGGGCGTATTACTGACTCTAAGCCTTCAATTTTGAACTCTAAAGCCAATGCCATCAGCGTCCCCAGCTCACCCTCTGGAAAACCCTGCTTTCGAAACCACAGCAAGTACTCTTCTGGCAAATCAATTATTACCCGACCACTGTATTTACCAAACGGCATTTTGACATTCGCGAGCTTTACCAAATGTTCTTTTTCAAACATCGCTTAAGCAACCTTTACGACCTAACTGACTACAGGATCTTAGATCTTAACACCGATTGCAATACGTTAAGCCCGTTCAAAACGGTGTTGTTACTCGTTCTTTGTGTTCTTCACAAACATGAGCCGGACATTAACCGGGACACTCGTCGCGATAGAGTTTAGCTTCGCAATAGTCTGCAGTGCTTTCACCCCTTTATCTAACTCAAAGTTTTTGCTGTCGATCACCACAGGCTTAGTGGTGTTAACAAGAAGCCCACCATTCTCTAATCCAATCACTTGCAAATGTGCAACTAAAAGCTGCTTCTTGCCATGAAGGTCCAGATCAACCTCAGCTTCCAGAGACATCGTTTGACCCGGTTTGAGAGCCACTAACGCCGCGTTATCGACTTGCGCCATAAGCGTGGCTACTGGAAATAGCTCTGTTTCAAATAGCATATTATTCATGCGTTCATCACGAACAGGGATCAGTGTATCGACACTGGTAAGATCAATCGAAACGGTCACATTACCACTGTCAGATACCGATCCGCTTAAGTTTCTGAATTGATGAATTTCTGTCACCGCCGCATTTTTCACAGATAAGAAATTGACATTCGACAGTGTATTATCCAACGTCCAATCAGCAAATACCATCGCGGGTAGCCCAGCTAACAATGCACAGGTAGTGATCAATACATGATGTACTCTCATCAAGAATGTTCCTATTTTTGGCTTTCTGATTTGATCAATATAGGTAAAAAACACAAACGACAGCGATAAAAAAACCTGCTTTCGCAGGTTCTTATCAAGTATAGTCTTTATTAACAGCAAGTACTTCATCACAGAAGTTTTGATGCGCATCGTCACCACGGTTCGTCATTCCGTAAAGTAAGGAACGAACTTATACGGAATCTAAGGCGCACACAATTAGAACTGGATCCCGGATATCTCGTTCCTCTATTCCGGGATGACATGTTTTGGAGCTTCAACGATTCATAACTTACGTGAAAGAATACTAGCTCGCTTGTTTTAACGCAAACGGCGGCAGAAGTTCTTCTGCAATCAATTTAAGCAAGAATGTTTCGCGTTCAATCGACATGCCTTTCTTCTCACTGTTCGCCATGGTGTCTTCATTATGTGCAATCGCATCATAGATATTCATCCAGACAGGCTTCATGCCGTTTTTGATTTCGTAATCTTCAAGCCGCGTTTCACCTAACTCAGCATCAATCGTACACACAAAACAGTAAGACTCCATATGAACGATATCGTGCTCAGGCTTATGCCAAGGGCGATATTCTTCATATAAACCAAATTCTTTAATATCTCGGATATTTTGCGCACCCGTTTCTTCCTCAAGCTCACGGATCAGACCCGCTACAGCATCTTCACCATCATCTATCCCACCACCGGGCAGGGTATAGTCATGGTAACGCGCGGTGTATAGCATCAAAATATCTTCACCATTCAAGATAATGCCACGGGCAGCCTTACGGTGGAAAATACTAGCATCCAGATTTTCGATATCAGGATGCACTGAAGATTTTAATAATCGCATGGCTAAGTTCGTCTACGTCAGTTTAGGATCATGAAAAGCTGGCTATTCTAACGTAAGTTGGCCTTTTTTCATAAAACCTCTTTATTAGTACTTCATCACAGAAGTTTTGATGAGTTCAGTCAGCAAACATCGTCATTCCGTAAAGTGAGGAACGAACTTATACGGAATCTAAGGCACAGACGGTAAGAACTGGATCCCGGATATCTCGTTCCTCGATTCCGGGATGACGTATTTGGAGCTTCAACGATTCATAATTTATGTGAAACAGGCCCTAACTAATTTGAACTAAAAATTACCAGTCTAATAACTGCTGGAAGAAACGTTCAACATTATTCACGCAGCTGGGTTTTAAGCGACCGTTTGGATCCCAGGCGGGCAGTTTAGTTTGACCGAGGCAGCTTTGAGAAAAGCTGCCGCTCTGAGACTGGCGATAGGAAAAATCAGTGACCTTTGCGGGCCGGCGCAGAACTAGCGCTTCAGGATCACGGCGCTGAATATAATCGGCATATAAACGCAATGCGCCAGAAGATCCTGTTAAATTGACACTTTTATTATCGTCCCGGCCCATCCAGACAGTGACGACCTCACGACCATCCACACCGACATACCAACTATCACGACCATCATCAGACGTACCCGTCTTTCCGGCCAAACGCGACGATGCGAACTGGGTATTCAGGTAACGTCCGGTACCCAGACTCACCACTTTTTGCATACTGTACATGGTCAGCCAGGCAGCTTGTTCTGATACAGCAGGTGATGATTTCGGCCAGTTTTGATAAAGCACATTACCTTCACTATCGGTAACTGCAGTTAATGCGGTCAGATTAGCTTTATGACCGCCACTGGCAATGGTCTGGTACATCTGAGTCACTTCCAGCGGCGTTAAGGTAAACGCACCCAGTAACATCGATGGCAATTTAGGTACTTCTTTACGATCGATACCTAGCTTTTCCATCGTGTCGATAACATTGTCTATACCAACCGCCATGCCTAAATTGACCGTCGGTATATTGTACGATTTCGCCAGTGCCATAAACAACGGCACCTCACCATGATATTGCCGGTCATAATTGCGCGGTGACCAGTTCTCTCCTTTCGCCCCCTTCAGGGTCAGCGGACGATCTTGGAGCGTGGTCGCCAGTGAAAAACGCTCAGGCTGTTCAAGAGCGGCAAGATAAATCGCGGGTTTAACAATAGATCCAATGGGTCGTTTGGCATCAATTGCCCGGTTGAAACCGGCATAACCGGGACGGCTCCCTCCAACCATGGCTCGAATTTCACCAGATCGTCTATCTGCAATCACCATTGCCGTTTCCAGCTCTTTTCCAGCCTGTTTTTCAAGCTTAGGAATAGCATTTCGTACCGCTTGCTCTGCTTTTTCTTGCGAGAGCGGATCTAACGACGTGAATAATCGCAGCCCTTTTCCTGGCTGGTAGTTATCGCCGACATTTTCTTCAAGTTCATACTTAAGCTGTTCAAAATAGGCGGGCTGTCGATTTGCCAACCGTCCTTTCTCTTGCACGCCGAGGGAGCGTTTAATGGCGGTATCATACTCGTCTTGCTCTAACTGACCATTATCAAGCATCATTTTCAGCACTAAATCACGTCGCTGTTTTGCACGTTCAGGATAACGCCACGGATTATAATACGACGGCCCTTTTACTAACCCTACCAACAAGGCTTGCTGATCAATTCGCAGCTCAGATAGCGGACGCCCGAAATAGAATCGCGCCCCTAATGCAAAACCATGGACCGCATCGGCACCACTTTGTGCCAGATACACCTGGTTAAGATAGGCATCGAGGATCTGATCTTTGTCATAGCGATAATCAATGATCAACGCCATATATGCTTCACGAAATTTACGCCATAAACTGCGCTCGCTGCTCAAAAACAAGTTCTTTGCCAGCTGCTGAGTCAGGGTACTTCCCCCCTGAACCGTGCGGCCTGCTTTCAAGTTCGCCAAAAATGCACGGCCAATGGCAACCGGGGAGACACCATCGTGCTGATAAAAATTCCGATCTTCCGTTGCGATCAATGCATCAATCAAAGGCTCCGGCATTTCATCTTTCGGCAAGTAAATACGTTGCTCTTCAGCTCGGGCTTCCAACATGCCTAACATTTTCGGTTCAATACGCAAAAAGCCTAATTCTCGCTGCGTCTTTGCCTCATAAATACGTTTCACCGCCGAGTAATCAAACTCCACAACCACATGACGCTGGTCTTCGCTACCTTCTTTAAACTCAAACGGACGGCGGATAAACTCAACTTTCAGTCGTCCGGTTGAATATTCGCCACTTCGACGCGGCGTGTTAACCTTCTGGTACTTCAACACTTCCAGCTCATTCACCAAATCTTCATAGCGAATTGGCGTACCGGGCTGAAGAGTCAGTTCGCGGGCATACACGATGGATGGCAGTTGCCACAACTGCCCTTCAAACTTATCCGTCACAGTCTGGTTAAGTGAAAACCCCATCCATACCATACTGATTGAAGTGAACATAACGGCACCAATGCAGCCCAATTTCAGCCACTTTCGTTTACTCGGTGGCTGGTTTTCTGCGCCTTGCTTTAATACCGGATCAGGCTTTAATTCTGACTCCGGCTTTTGATCGGATTCAGGCTGTTTTTGCTTGTCTGATGTCGTCATAGGGATCTGTACTAACTCCACTCAGAGCATTCTGAGTGTTAATAAATGGTTCTCGCCACCCAATAAAATTGATCAGGCAGTGAGATCTGTTTTTATCAGGATAGAGAAACAGCCACCAAAGCGTGTCATGCCTCTGTCAATGGTTGCTACGGAGGAAAAAATCCCTCAAAATACGCGCCCGTTGATCCAACTGCTGAGAATAACTATGGAACGCGATTATAAATTTGACTGTCTGGTAACGATGCCACGTCATGAACTGGAAGAGTTCAGTCTCCGAGTTATCAGCCGTATGGTGCCGGAAGATGTGATGCAAGAGCTATTCACCTTCGATCAGGAAGAGATCGATAGCGAAGATCGCATGAAGTCAGCGCAGTTCGATGCCATGTTACGCATGACGGCGATTGCATTAGGTGAAGTAAAAGGTGCATTTTCCGAATCAGAGAACGCAAAGCAAAATGCTGATCGCATGATCCGACTGATCTTATGGCATTTCTACGCCCTGTCTTTCAATCTGGAAGAAGCCGTTTCACTGGAAGAACACTGTGAGCAGGTTGAGTCGCTGCTTGATACCGCCCCGGATAATGCCTTTGGCTGGGTCAAAATACTGACCGAGTTACTGCACAACTATGCAGAAATCCACGATCAAAATACTGATAAAAAGAGTAAGCTGAACGCTTAAAACAGATATAAACCCTCGCAACTAAAAATAAGGAAGCCGCTTTAAGCGGCTTCTTTTTTGATACAGCTCTAGATGAAATAACAATGAGCTAATACTCTTCAAAATAAATTATGAATAGTTGAAGCTCCAAAACATGTCATCCCGGAATTGAGGAACGAGATATCCGGGATCCAGCTCTAACCGTGTGCGCCTTAGATTCCGTATAAGTTCGTGCCTCACTTTACGGAATGACGAAGGTGGTGACTAAACTCGTCAAACTTCTGCGATGAAGAATAGTTAGCCCCCGGTAATTGAAGCCTGGTGCTGTGCGATCAGATCATCCATTGAACTATTCGCTCTCTGTTCCGCAAAATCTAATGTATCTTCACGTCTCATCGGTTCAATCACTTCATAGTAACATTTTAGTTTTGGTTCAGTGCCCGAAGGGCGAACAACTACACGCGAACCGTCCTCTAAACGGTAGATCAGCACATCACTGGCAGGTAAATCAATTGCCTCTGTTTTGCCGTCAGCATAGATTTTCTGTGATATTTTTAAGTCATCAGTAACCACGACGCGCCGACCAGCAATATCAACCGGCGGATTATTTCGTAATGCATCACCGATTGCTGGCGCACTGGGATCCAACGCAATACTCTTCTGCGCATTCAGGTATAAACCGTGTTCTCGGTAAATAGCTTCCAGCTGATCCCACACCGTTTTACCATTTGCGGCGAGCTCTGCCGTTAGCTGGGCAAACGCGACCAATGCCGATAAACCATCTTTATCCCACACTTCGCTGCCAACGGTATAGCCGAGTGCTTCTTCGTAGGCAAACAGGAATCGACTCTCTTGTGTCTGGCGCTGCATTGCAATATTTGTCAGCCACTTAAACCCCGTTAGCGTCTGAAAATAATTGGCTCCGGCAGATTTGGCTATTTGTTCTAATAAACTGGAAGAAACAATCGTTGAACCGACCAGGTTCTGACCGGCTTCGGCATGATTCAGCAAATAATGACCAAACAAAACACCGACCTGATCGCCAGTCAGCATCTGATACTCGCCATCATCTTTACGCACAGCCACAGCAAAGCGATCGGCATCAGGATCGTTTGCACAAGCGAGTGTCGCATTATGCTGTTTGGCTTCTGCAATCACCATGTCCATCGCCCCCGCTTCTTCCGGATTCGGGAAGTTGACGGTTGGAAAAGTACCATCCGGCTCACGCTGGGCGGCAACACTATATACCTGGTTAAAACCGGCATCTTTCAGCAGACTTTCTGCCATCTCCGCTCCAACCCCATGCATCGCGGTGTACGCCAGGCTGATCCCATCAGGCTTGGTATGATTTGAAAGCAGTGCATTGGTATTCATCGTTTGACGGTAGGCCTGATAAAAATCATCTTCAAGCCACACTAACAGACCTTGCTGCTGCGCCTGCTCCAAATCCATCAGGTGAAGGTTTTGCTTCGCCGCCTTATCAATTTGTGCCGCAATACCTGAATCATGTGGCGGAATAATTTGTGCGCCATTGCCCCAGTACACCTTAAAACCATTGTACGCTGGCGGATTGTGGCTCGCGGTCACCACCACGCCTGCCGCCGTACCAATGTGAGTTACACCATAAGCCACTAACGGTGTCGGGGATACCTTAACGGTAAGGTACACTTTAATCCCCTGCCCTGTCAGGGCAGCTGCCGTATCATGGGCAAACTGTTTCGAGTCCGGACGTCCGTCATACCCAATCACAACACCACGAAATGCGGCATCTTTTTCTTTAGCGAGCAAATACTGGCCGAGGCCAGTTGCCGTCTCTTGAATCACCAGCCGGTTCATCCGGTTAGGGCCAGCCCCCACCAAGCCACGCAACCCTGCCGTACCAAATTCCAAACGGCTAGCAAATCGTGCAGATAATTCATCTGTCTTATTAGAATCAAGGAGTTGCTGTAGTTCTTCACGTGTTTTCGGGTCAGGGTCTCGTGCTAACCAACGAGTAATTTCTGTATTCATTGTTGATATTCCTGCTACGTTGTTTTATCTCAATTCGCTGCAATAGCATTCAAACGCTCTAGTGCGCTTGAACTGTTCTACCTGATGAAGCCCGATGGTGAAACTTACACCAGATAACTGATTGGTATCATTGAAAACCAAAGCAATAAATCAAGTATAGAAGCAATAACAAAACACTCTGCAAAAAGAGGATATAACGCCACTTCACAGCAACTTACTTATCATACTGACATTAATCAACCACAGAAGCTCTATGCTTATACGTTAAATAAAAGCAAACACATACAAAGAAAACTCAATAATCAACTCACACAAATAGCAAAAAAATTCTATTCTTTCCGCCCTATACTAATCTTGAAGTAACCCAACAGATCAAGTGAAATCAAAGACGCAATGGGAGTAACGAACCATGCATCGTTTAAAGCAATATGTCGTAAATTTTTGTACTGATGAAGAAGGCTTAACCACAGTGGAATATACCATTGCTGGTGCATTAGTGACCCTAGGTATCATATTAGCCTTTACTTCGTTAGGTAAGGCTATAACTGACAGCATTGTCCGCTTGATATCTTGATTCAACTTGAACTTAAGTTACAGATCAATGGTATCAAATCTAACGCTTGTTAGCGTCAGATGCTGGTTACACACCGCCATTACATCTAACACCCCACCAAAGTGTCATTATTTTGACGTCAGAGCGAAAAATAAAAAACCTTAAAAAACAGTAATTAAAATAAAAAACAAAGAGAGAAGGCAAAATACTTTTAGTACTTTTTCCATATTCAACTAATTTTAAAGTAGCAACACAGTAGCAACACATCACTTTAATTGTTTTTAAAGTGATTACACACAACGGACGACCTTAATATACAGATCGGGAGTAACAAAGCATGTATAACTTAAAGCAATACTTAATCGATTTTTGCCGTGATGAAGAAGGCTTAACTACCGTGGAATATGCCATTGCTGGTGCATTAATCGCTTTGGGCGTCGTCACCGCATTTACTAATTTGGGTGATGCCGTTGGAACAGCCATTGGCGATTTGGAAACCGCGGTAGAAACACGCCCGGCGACTGGTGGTTAATATACAAAGGATTGATTATGAGTCTGATGATAATAAGTATCATGATTTATGCAGCGCTCTATGATCTCAGAGACTGCAAAATCCCCAATAAAGCAGTCATTGCAATAATCACGGTTGGATTAGTGCAATCAGCAATGACAACAATTGGGTTAGACTCGATTCAATCCATCACATTACCAGATGCCCTGCTGGGGTTAGGTGTAGGGCTTCTGATTTCGATTCTACTTCATATTGTAGGTTTATTTGGGGCGGGGGATGCAAAACTACTGGCGGCATTAGGTGCCGTCGTCGGTTTCCCGAATATTATTTTGCTTATTGCCATGGCCGTCTTAACCGCGGGCTCCCTCGCTGTTTTGCGACTGGCCTGTTACGGTGAACTTTTTAATATGCTCAAACGGTGGCGAGATACTGTTATTTATCGCATCTATCAGCCCCCCCTGACAAACTCAATGGCTAGCAGTGCCGTTCCGATGGGAGGAGCAATACTGCTAGCTACGATTTACTGTGAGTTTTATTTGTTTTAACTGAATATTTTACTATCTGTTATTACAGCGTTTTTTTAATACGGACTTAAAAGGGGTTAGCATGATCAATTCAGCATCGTCAGTAGTGCTCAATTCAGAAAAGTGCGCCCCTGATGCGCTAAGTGAGAATGCGCTAAGTGAGTTAGTACCAAAACCGCGTACGCTTGAACAAACCGGCATTCCAGCTCGAATTCTGGAAACCCTGCTGCTGAAACATTTATCTCAGGCTACGGATTTAGATGTAACATCATTATCTCAATCACTTGCCTTGTCTGGTAACCTTGTTGATCTACTTCTGCAGAAACTGAAGGCAGAAGCACTGGTTGAAGTCCGATCCGATGGTAGATTCGAGCGCGGAATGCGCTATGGCTTAACTCAAAAAGGAAGGCAATTTGCGCAACATGAACTTCAGCGCGATGGCTATCTTGGTCCGGTACCTATTCCGCTTGAACTATACAAGCAATTAGTAATACACCAATCTTCAAAACATGAAGCAATCACCCCCGATTCGCTGAAAGCAGGGCTGAATGATCTGATTTTACCCGACAAGCTTGTTGCACAACTTGGACCGGCGTTAAATTCAGGCAGAGCGATTTTTATTTACGGTCTTCCGGGTACCGGTAAGACTTATGTCTCTCGCCGCCTGGTCAGACTATTTCAATCTAATGTATTAATACCTTATGCTGTATGTATTGGCCACCAGGTACTGCAAGTCTTTGATCCTATTATTCATGAAAAAATAGAGCCCGCTGTTACCCAAAGCTTAAATAATCAAAATATAAACACCAAAAGCTTGCGTCTCGATGACGGCCATGACGACAGATTGGTGCTTTGCAAAAGACCCGAGGTGGTTGTGGGTGGTGAACTAACAGCAGAAATGCTGGAGGTTTCTATGGATCCCACTTACAAAATTAATCGAGCACCTCTGCAAATGAAAGCCAATAACGGTATTTTGTTAATCGATGACTTAGGCCGCCAGAAAATATCTGTCGATGCTATCCTGAACCGTTGGATTGTGCCTCTGGAAGAACGAATCGATTACCTTTCTATGGCATCAGGTGAACATTTCGATATTCCTTTTGAGCAGGTTCTTGTTTTTTCATCAAACATTCATCCTAGTCGACTCGCTGACGATGCTTTCTTACGACGTATTGGTTATAAAATCGAATTTGAGCCTATTTCACAGGACGATTACCATTACCTCTGGCAGCAAGAGTGTAATAAACACGGCATTTCTCTTGCACAAGATAGCCTTACCCTCGTGGTAAATAGGTTACATCTCGAAAATGGTGTGCCCTTCTTACCATGCTACCCACGAGACCTGGTGTTGATGTGCAGTAATCAAATCGATTTCTTTCAACTTGCACCACAAATAAACCAAAAGCTGATTGAAAGTGTCTGGAACAGTTATTTCGTCGATCAAATCGACCCAGAATAACCATGAATGACCACATGTAAAACAGGAGAAACTCATGGCTAAAGGAAAAGTACTATTAATGTTATTTGTTTCCATTTTAATGGGAACCGGTGCATTACTGCTGGCCAATAACTGGCTGCAACAAAAACAAGCCAATATCTCGGCAGAAAATCAAGCGGAATATACGCAGCCTGTCCAACCGACGGTTAAGGAAGAGCCAAAAGTTGCCCGAGTAATCGCTCAGATCGGCATACCTTTGGGCACTAAAATTGAAGCGAAACATTTGCAAGTTGAGTACTACCCTGCAGACCTTATGTCAGCTAGCGGCTTTGAACAAACCGAACAAGTAATTGGTAAACTTGCCCGAAATGAAATGTTTCAAGGGGATATCATCCGTAAGGAACGTTTAGTTGCACCCGGCGAAGGTACAACATTAGCAGCATTGATCGCCCCTAAGATGCGCGCAGTTACCATTCGGGTTAACGACGTAATTGGGGTCGCCGGTTTCCTTTTGCCCGGAGATTTCGTTGATGTTATTTATGCGCAAGAAAAAGTAAACAGAGCATCGACCGTTCTCAAAAAAATCAAGATACTGGCTGTTGATCAAACTGCTCGAACCGATGAATCCAAACCGATCATCGTCCGTGCAGTTACACTGGAGCTCACGCCAAAACAAGTTGAAACCCTGATTACCGCAAAGTCAAAAGGGGAACTACAGCTTGCTTTACGAAACCCTAACGATCCAGAAGAAAAGCCTCAGCGAGTTTATCGCCGAACAACAGATGCCGTCACGGTTATAAAGGGAACTCAAACAAGTCGTGTCAATGTACGCATCTAACTACAGGGAGTTGATAACATGGATAGACCACTTACGAGCAAGTTTGATTTCGGCCGACTGATATCAATTCTTATCCTATTGTTAGGGCTTGGCATCAGTTCCAATACGTTTGCTGCTAGAACGGAAAGTATCACCGTGCCGCAAAATAAATCTCGCCTCATCGAAATTCCAGGACAGGCCAAGAAAATATCCGTCGGAAACCCAGAAGTTGCAGATATTTTAATTCTGCGTTCCAACAAAATTTATGTTCTAGGCAAAACACTGGGTACAACAAACGTTATTATCTGGGATTCGAAAGGGCGCCTTATTAGCGTGTTAGACGTCGAAGTCACCCATGACCTGAATGCTTTAAAAACGAAACTTTATGAGTTTATGCCGAGTGAGAAAGTCTCTGTATTTACCAGTCAAAACAAATTGGTTCTCAGTGGTGAGGTAACAAGTGCCGCCAAAGTTGATACTGCTGTCGAGATTGCCAGTACTTTTTCAGGCGATAACGCAGGCATTATTAACCTGATGACCGTCGGCGGCTCACATCAAATAATGTTGGAAGTGACTGTCGCAGAAGTTCAGCGCTCCTTGGTACGCGAATTTGATTCAAATTTCGTCTTCGCTCGCAATAATAGTAACTGGACCTGGGGTGGAGTAAATGGCGGCGCAACTCTGCCTGTCGGTGGTGATACGAGTGTCGATGCAATTACGGGATTGCTGAATATTGAAGACAGCGGTCTGTTTGCCAGCTTTATGACGGGGAATACCTTATTTGCCACCGCACTTAATATTGCCAAGACCAATGGCCTGGCGAAGGTGCTGGCGGAGCCGACATTAACCGCACTCAGCGGTGAGCAAGCCGAGTTCTTATCAGGTGGTGAGTTCCCGGTACCGGTACCGGATGATGATGGTATCACCATTGAATATAAAGAGTTTGGTGTCGGTTTGAAATTCCTTCCGACAGTGATGTCTGCAGACAGCATTAACCTGGCGCTTAATATCGAAGTGAGCGAAATCTCAACGCAAAATGCACTTACTCTTACTCCCAGTGGAACAGGAACGCAATTTTTTGTTCCCGCACTAACCAAGCGAAGTGCCAAGACAACCGTTGAATTAGGCAATGGTCAGACAATCGGCATTGCGGGTTTACTGAGTGAAAATATTACCGATGTCGTCGAAAAACTACCCGGCCTTGGCGATCTGCCAGTGATTGGTCAGCTGTTCCGTAGCCAGTCGTTTCGTAAAGGGGAAACCGAACTTGTTATTCTTGTTACGCCGCGATTAGCCAAGCCTGTCAGACAGCAAGACGTCACCTTACCAACAGACAGCTTTGTTGAGCCCAATGACTGGGAATACTACCTGCTAGGTCGCATGAGTGAACTGAAGCATAAAGATGTTTCAGCGGACAATCTCTCTCAGGACTCAGCTACCTCTACATACAACATTTCACCAGATGCCGGCTCTGAAGGCCAATTTGGTCATAGCTTATAGAGGGACTTTGAAAATGAATAAAACAATCATGCTCCTGCTTGTCAGCTCTTTTACCCTCACGGCTTGTGCTGACGGAATGAAACTGGGCGATAGCCAAAATATGTTAATTCGAATGCAAACGGTCGATCCGTTGGCTGAAAACAGAGTCCCTGAAAATTCGCCCCCTTTCAGTGGCGAAAAAGCAAGTAAGGCTATTCGCTCTAATCATAAGGGAGAAGAAGCCGAGAAAGTGAAAACAAAAGATCTTCTTCCTGATTAACTATAACAATCAGCAGTAACTCAAAGTTTAGAGTTGAGAGTTTAGAGGTGCAAAATGACTAAGAAACAATGCATTACCTCATCATACCGTTCGCAAAAAGGTGTAGTGGCTGTTTTCGCCACTTTAGCAATGGCAGTGTTGATTGGTGCTGGTGCTCTGGCTCTTGATGTTGGCAACCTTATTTTATCAAAAGGTAAGCTACAAAATCTGGCCGATACAGCCGCACTCAGTGCGGCTAAATCCATTGATTTGGGTAGTGACCACGCTGCTGCTATCTCTGCCGGCAATCAGACCATTGCCGATAACCTTGCTTTAAACGGTTTTAACGCTTTGACCGTTGATAGTAGCAGTATCAGCTACGACTTTTCAGAAACATTACCCTTTAATCCTGCCACCAGCACAGCAACCTCACCCTATGTCAGGATCCGGATAGAAAACGTCGATATTCCCGATTTCTTAGTGACTATCTTCAACATTGATATGAGCGTACGTGCATCAGCTGTAGCTGGGCCCAGTACAAAAGTAGCATCAACGTGTAACATTGTTCCGATAAGTATCTGCGAAGGAGACGAGGACCCGAATACAATTTCAGGCTATAAAAGAGATACGCTGCATGTTCTTAAAGCGTCATCATCACAAGATTCCAGCATAGGCGCAGGCAATTTTATGCCTATGGCACTACAAGATGCCGCAGGAAATCCCATTTCAGGAGCCAACTCCTATAAAGAAGCACTTGCCGGTAGTTTTGATGCCTGCCTGAGTGTTGTTGAAGATGAGCCCATAACCAGCGAACCGGGTAACATGGTTGGGCCAACAGACGGCATAGACACCCGTTTTGGCCTTTATTCCGGAAGTATGAAAAAAGACCAAGACCGTTACCCTGCCGATAAAATAACCGATTATCGGGGGCCCGCTCAGGTTGAAACCGTACAAAAGACTGAGCCTGATCCGGATAATCCTGATAAGCGGATCCCAGTCTTTAATGAAGATGGCAGCCCGGTCAATATCTATCAACCAACCCTGCCGCTTGATGATGTATACAGTTATGAGACCTATAACCAGCAATACATTGAGCAGGAATTTGCAGAGAATGATTATAAAACCTGTATCGGTGATTCCGCTTGTCAAGCATCGGGATATTATCGCCGTATAATCAGCGTACCCATTCTAAAATGTGACAAGATAACAAAGACTGGTGGCAGAATGGATATCCCCCTTAAAGGGCTTGGCTGCTTCTTCCTAACCCAACCTTCAAGTGTCACCACTCACGTTGATAGCAACGGCGGTGATGGAGGCGGCTCATGGATCATCGGTCAGTTTCTCGAGAAATGCCCCGTCAACGCCAGTAAAGCAAGTAATATCCCCAGTGAAATAGGCCCTTATAAAATCCAGCTGTATAAAGACCCGGATAGCGAGGACTCATGATGAAAGCAGTCAAAAGCATAAAAGGGTTAGCAATGGTTGAATTCACCATTATTCTTCCGATTCTGTTATTTCTCTTGCTCTCAATCCTGGAGTTAGGTCGAGCATTTTATCAATATACTGAATTAGAAAAACTGAGTCGTGACAGCACTCGATACTTGATAAATACTATTGCCAGAGGTTCTGGTACCTATGAGTTAACGCAAAATGATATAAATAATGCTAAGAATTTAGCCGTCTATGGGAATATAAATGGAGGGGGCGACACGCGTCTGCCATTATTAAAAACTGAGCAAGTCTCTGTAACCCTGAACGGAAACCATGTCCAGGTTGAAATTGTCTACCCTTTTCACCCAGTTCTCGGCCAATTACCTAATTTCTTTTCAGCGGATGACATTTCCTTAAATTTTGATATGACATCAAGCTACACCATGAGGATGCTGTTATGAAGAGATCAGCAAATCAAAAGAAAAAACAACACGGGATAACTATTGTTGAATTTACAATAGTTGCATCACTGTTCTTTATCCTTATTTTTTCAATCATTGAATTTGGCCGATTGATGTTTACCTGGCATACCTTAAATGAAACCACTCGTCGCGCGGCACGGTTAGCCAGTGTCTGCCAAGTTTCAACCGCGGAGCAGGCCGATATAATCACCTCAGCCTTCATAGATAGTGTCCCTCTGCCCAATTTTACCGCCGCCAATATTGAACTCCGTTATCTTAGATCGGATGGAACTGCAATTGGAAATGGTGTTGATCTCACGAATCCGGCTACCTTTAATACAATCGATTTTGTTGAAGCAAGAATTAGAGACTATCAAATTAATCTCATCATTCCTTTAGCGACTTTTGATATTGATTTTACAGCCCCTGACTTTTCGACAATTTTGCCGAGAGAGAGTCTGGGGGTAACGAGAACAGGCTTTACTGACTGCTAAGGTGATGTATGGATAATTTACACTCAATTCAGACTACAAATGAAAACGTAAAACAGCCGTTAGCAACCTTGATTGATGGTTGGATTATCAGTAATGATGAAGCGTTTCTCCATCACCTGTCTTCGTATATGGGACATTGGCCTAATGCCAAATTCAAATGTGCCTCTGATTTTGAATCAAGGACTTTGCTAAACAATGATCGAGATAAAACACTGCCCGATTTAGTTATTATTGATGGTAAAACGGATTGGATTGCTATTGTCAATCAATTCAATAACACCAACACAACAAACGCAACAGACATTATTCTGCTTGCAGAAAATGCCGATACCTCATTATTGAGGCAAGCCTTAAAATATGGGATTAAGGATGTTTTAAGCATCCCCTTCAATGAAACTGAACTCGATCAAATCTTGTACGACTGTGCCGGTAAAAAAAGAAATACGGCTCAACTAGGTGAAGTCAGTGTATTTATTAATGCTAAAGGTGGAATGGGGGCATCAATTATTGCCACCACCGTTGCGCATATGCTTGCTCTGGAAAAAGAAACTCATTCAGTTTTAATTGATACAGATGCACAATTTGGCTGTATACCTAGTTTGTTATCAGCACAACCTAAATTCATACTCAGTGATGCGCTCAACCAAGTCGAAGAACTGGATGAATATGCGCTTGATGGATTGTTGACTAAACACGAATCCGGACTGCGTTTCATCTCAAGTCGAAATGATGATCTGCTTGATAAAATTCCGACCATAAATGCGCTCGCATTCAATCGTTTTCTGTTACAACTCAGAAATAATTTTGACCATGTGGTCGTTGACTTGTCCAGAGGGCTGGAAAATAGCACCCTTCCCGCGCTGGCGGAGGCTAATAACATCTTTATCGTCGTACAACAAAATGTACCTGCGATTAGTGAAGCAGCCCATCTGATAAAGCAATTGAAGCACCTGCTTGGAATCAATGAAAACCATTTAAAAATCATAGTTAACCGTTACTCTAAAAGTATTGATATTGACCCTGATGAAATAAAAAAAACATTGCATGTCAATGAGCTAATATTAATACCGAATGACTATCAATCAGTCAGCGCGGCAACCAACCTCGGTGAGTTATTGGCTATTAACCATGCCAAGCGCCCTATTGTCAAAGGAATGCGGATTGCGACGAACTGTATTTTGAATAAAACATCAGACGAAGCACACGGCATTAAACGATTATTCTCATTTCTAACCAGTTGAGCATGTTTTTTAAAAGGAGTTGAGCATGTTTTTTAAAAAAGATCAGGCATCTGAGCCCGTCACTGAAAATATTCAGCGTGAAGAAGTCAATCATACTGCTGCTTCACCATCAACAACTAACAGTGACAAGCGTATTAAACGAGAATTACTTGACTCCCTGTTCAATTCACTTGATCTCTCTTTGCTTGAAACCCTGGATCCCGATCAGGCTCGGAAACAAGTTTCAGAGACCGCAGCAATGTTGTTGCTGGAACAGAATGTTCCTCTTAACGCCGAAAGTCGTAAACGGATCATCGATGAAATCGGTGATGAAATTCTGGGGTTGGGCCCACTTGAGCCACTGTTGAAAGACACTTCAGTCTCAGATATTTTAGTCAATGGTTATGATCAGATTTATGTAGAACGTAAAGGTAAGCTGGAAGCAACAGAGGCCCAATTTCGTGATGACAACCACTTACTGAATGTCATTGATCGCATCGTGTCTCTGGTCGGGCGCCGCATTGACGAAAGCTCTCCCATGGTAGATGCCCGCCTGAAAGACGGTTCTCGGGTTAATGCCATCATTCCCCCGTTAGCCATTGATGGTCCATCCCTCTCTATCCGTCGCTTCGCTGTTGAACGGTTGCAAGTCGAACAATTACTCGACTATGGTACTCTCAATCAAGAAATGGCACATTTTCTTAAAGCTATTGTTAAAGGCCGTCTGAATATTTTAATTTCTGGCGGTACCGGCTCAGGAAAGACAACCACACTTAACATCTGCTCTTGTTTTATTCCTGAAACTGAACGCATCATCACCATTGAAGATTCAGCAGAGCTTCAGCTACAGCAACCCCATATTGTTCGACTTGAAACACGGCCACCGAATATCGAAGGTCGGGGGGCGATTACCCAACGAGAACTCGTAATTAACTCCCTTCGTATGCGGCCTGATCGTATTGTAGTCGGCGAAGTGCGTGGAGGTGAAGCCGTCGATATGCTCGCAGCCATGAACACTGGCCACGATGGTTCAATGACAACCATCCACGCAAATACTCCGCGTGACGCACTGGGCCGAATCGAAAACATGTTTGCCATGGCCGGTTGGAATATGCCGACTAAAAACGTCAGAACTCAGATCGCTTCTGCTATACATATCGTAATCCAACTGCGCAGAATGGAAGACGGTAAACGCCGAATCACCAGTATCGTTGAGCTTAACGGTATGGAAGGTGATGTGATTACTATGACAGAGCTTTTTACATTCAAACGCACAGGTATCGACGAAAACGGCAATGTACTAGGTAACTATCAGGCTACCGGTAATGTACCCTCGTTTATTGAAGCCTTTAAACATATGGGCATTGATTTACCATACTCTTACTTCACGCCAAATAATGGCTTAGGGGGGTTCTGATGGATAGCAATCTCGAACTCTATTTACTGGTTTTTTTTATTGCAGTTGTGGTGATTTCTCAAACAGTATTAGTTTCTTCTAATGGTACCAGAGCGAAACGCTCTCGCCTGTTAAAAAACCAACTCAATATGATTGCCGAAACAGGCAATACAAAACATCAGCAATCACTGTTGCGAAAAAATTATTTGGACAAACTCAGCAATGCTGAACGCTGGATGGAAAACAATCGGTTGGGTGAATTTTTAGCAGAAAAGCTCTCTTTAGCAGGGCTTGAGTGGAAAGCTTACAGAACGGCCATTTGGTTATTACTGACCGCTTTCATCTGTAGTATCGTCGTGCTACTTGTCACTCATAGTCTGCCAACAACCCTGTTGACGCCATTGGCCGTACTACTTATTTTTTCATTATGGCTCAGATACAAAGCTGAGCAGCGTCTTAGTCTGTTTGAAGAACAGTTCGTTGAAGCGCTTGATGTGATGAAACGTGCTTTATTAACCGGTTATCCATTCAGTGAAGTAATGAAAACCGTCAGTGAAGAGATGCCAGCGCCTGTCTCTGTTGAATTCGGCAAAACCTTTGTTGAACTAAACTATGGTGTCGATATAAAAGTGGCTTTAGCAAACCTGGCGCATCGCAACCCTTCTATCAGTGTATTAGCATTCAACAGTGCCGTTATCATTCAAAAAGAGACCGGGGGTAACTTAGCAGAAACTCTTGAGAAACTTTCCGAAGTTATCAGGGGACGATTTCGTCTGATGCGAAAAGTAAAAACGCTATCCGCTGAAGGGCGAATGTCTGCCTGGATACTGATGTTGGTTCCGTTTGTTTTATTTATTGTTCTATATTTCAGTAACCCTGACTACCTGGCCCCGCTTTTTGAATCGGAACGAGGGACAACAGTTCTGTCAATAACAGCCGTCAGTATGTTTATCGGCCTGATCTGGATACGGAAAATATTACGAATCGAGGTGTAATATGGATTACCTTATCACCCTGATTATGGGGTTAGTTGATAATGAAAAAGAGGCTGAATGGATCTTCCTTGGCTTATTTTTTATCAGTGCCGTGGCTTTTACTATCTGTATCGGAATTTTAATATCCAATGCTTATAGCCCGCTAAAAAGAAAGCTTAATACAATTTCTCATCTTAATGTTGTCGCTAACAATAATGTTCAAGGAAAAGGACAATTTGATAAAACACTTGAATCGATTGATAAATACATTACTCCGACATCAGCCAAAGAAAGAGATAGCATTAGGGCGCTGCTGATGCATGCGGGCTATGAAGATAAAAAAGCAATTACAAATTTCTATGCCATTAAGATTATCCTGGTGGTGTTCGCATTTTTTAGTGTATTGGTAGGAACTCGATTCATGCCGGAGCTCACCACACAAAAAATATTGATTTATACTTTATTCGCGATGGCTATAGCCACATTTTTACCCAATATGATCCTTCGGAAAATAGCAAAGAAACGAATCCGAAGACTTGCCAATGCATTTCCTGATGCTCTTGATTTGCTTGTGGTCACCTCAGAAGCTGGCTTGGGTTTCAATGCCGCATTAAATCGAGTCGCCAATGAAATAGACGCCATATCTCCGGAACTAGGTCAGGAACTGCAAATAGTCGGCCGAAAAGTCAGAGTTGGTGTACCTATGCCAACAGCTCTGGGACAATTTGTCGAACGTACGGGTCTTTTTGAACTACAGGGTCTTGTTAGCATCATCAGTCAGTCGGTCAAGCTAGGGGCCAGTATGGGCGATACACTACGTGAATATGCAGTGGAATTTCGTGACCGACGCATGCAAAGAGCCGAAGAGGAAGCGGCAAAGATAGGCACCAAAATGATTTTTCCACTAGTCAGTTGCATATGGCCAGGATTCTTCGCCATCGCCATCGGCCCGGCTATTGTCGCAGTACTGGAAGTGTTCGGAAAATAAAAGATCTAGGGATAGTCCTAACAGTAAGGATTAAGGGAGATAATGAATGAACCTAATACGCTCTAATATCAAGCTTCTCATATTCCTGAGTATATTGCTTTCATCCTTACTTAGTGGATGTGCAACTCAGGAAGACCAGACAAACGCATCAAATACTAACTTTGACCATGAACTTTATGATGGTAAATCAACGCTGGGCTTAAGCGGTGATTTCCCACCAGCAACATCAGAAGAGGCCATTATTCGAGGTGATAAAGCCTATTTGGAGAAGAATGCAGACCTTGCGCTCTACGAATATATTCGAGCTCTGAGTTTCCCAACTCAGGATAAAGCTGATCAGGCCTATTATAAAATTGGCTACATACACCAACAGCGGGGAAATTTTGAACTGGCGAAAATTGCCTACAGCCGAGCCGCACTTATCGATGAGAATAATATCCAATATGCAGCATCCGCGGGAATCATGGAATTAAAACTCGGGGAACGAGATAACGCAAAGCAACACCTTTTACGTACCATTCGAATGGATCAACAACGGCAAGGGAAGGCGGATTGGGATCCTAATCTGGATACCTTTGCTAGCCAGCTGAGTATTGACAAATCTTCGCCATTTAGCGCCTACATTGCACTAGGTATTATTACCGATTTAGAAGCCCGTCACGATCAAGCCCAGCTGATATATCGTAGCTGCCTGCGAGTGGACGGCAAATCACGTTCAGCCCTGACCAACCTCGGCTATTCATATTATCTTAGCGGAGATACCAGACAGGCAGAAATCATCAATAAACGAGCAACTGTCCTCTACCCTGATGACAAGCGTGCGTGGTCAAATTTAGGTTTGATTTACATTCGTAGCAAGCGCTATGAAGATGCTCTTGACTCACTGCAGCACGTAATGTCACCGGCTGAAGCACTCAATGACATTGGCTATTTCTCGATGCTTGAAGGCGATTATGAGGCCTCTGTCAACTATTTAGAGCAGGCGATCAATGCCAGCCCGACGTACTATGCCAAGGCTTATCAAAACCTGAAGCGTGCAAAGAAACTTCAGATCACCGCTCCTCCGGTTAAACTGACAAATAAGTGGGGTAATCAACAAACTCAGGCAACCGTTTTCTCCATTAGCGAAAGAATTGATGCGGAATAAGTTCAGCCTATTGTAACAAGCCTTTATAACGCCTGACTTCTGTGGCACGACTCGTGTCACGGAAGTTAGGTTCCAGCCTTCACGCCATGCTATTCGTATAAGACATCGACTGACCTTACAGCGTCATCCTTGCTCTTTGTCATCCATTGAAGCGCTTAATGCTGATCTTTTCATTATTGATTGAATTTACAATAGCGATTATCGGGGATCCACAGCCCACAGAACCTTCCGTGCATGATGGATCCCGGATAACCGCCTGTTAAGTCTTGAGAAGTCTGTGACTCTACTGTTTGGCGGTTTCCGGGATGACGATCTTTAGGCTTTCATCTATAAAAATTTATCTGTTCAATCATTACTTATTTCAACAACCTTTCGGCAAACACACTTCAAAGGTGTTGCCTTGCGGATAATCCGGCTGAAGCAGCTGTAACTGCCCATCATGGAAATTAACAATATCGAGTACGACTGACATACCTAACCCTGCACCATCGCCTTGTTCTGAGTGGGCGCGGAAAAACTTCTCGAAAATCTTATGATGAATAGACGGTGGAATTGATACGCCGCTGTCTGTAACTTGTACTTTTACCCAGGATCGTTCTGGCAGACTGTCAGTCTCCGTGACATTGACTGAAATGACACTTCCTGCGCCTGAATAACGCACGGCATTGTCAATCAGGTTACTAAATAAGCTCAGTAACAATGTCGGGTTACCTTTTATCACCATCTTGTCTGGACCATTGAGTGATAACGCTTGCTGTTGTTTTAATGCAAACGGTGCGAGTCCTGAAATCGCATCCTGTAAGCAGGTGATCAGATCAAACGGCTCAAATTGAATATCATGACGAGATTCAATCCGCGATAACATCAACAACTGCTGAATTAATCGGTCACTACGTTCAATACCCGCAAGAACCTGCTGTAAGTCAGCGTGTAATTCGTCCTCATTTCGGCTATTAAGCGCATTTTCTGTATTCAGCCGCAACACTGCCAATGGCGTTTTCAGCTCATGAGCGGCAGTATGGGTAAAGCGTTTTTCCCGTTGCCAGGCTTTATCTAACTCACCGAATAAATCATTCAGCTGAGCAATTAATGGATTCAATTCTACGGTCGGATTAGGCACAGAGATAGAATCCAGCTTATTGATACTACGCTGAGCGACGGCTTGCTTTAGCTCTCTGATTGGACGAAGAAACTTGTTGGATAAGATCACAATAACCAGCGCCAACAGTGGGATCAAAACCAACTGGGGAACAACCGTAGAAAGGGCTATATCATCCATTAGCTCATCCCGTACCGATCGTTTTTCCGCCACCAGCAAATATGCAGACGTGCTATCATCTGATAACACTGGTACCGCAATCAGAAAGCTACGCCACGCTTCTTCTGCCATGTCAAAGTCTATAAAACCCTGATCGGTCGAATGGACAAAGAGCGATACAGGTGCCCCCGGCGAGCGTAACAGCAGGCTCCCTTTTTCATCAAACACCTGGAACATCAGATTCTGTTCATAGGCATGTCCGTATTGGGTCGGGGTATCGTCACGACCCGCCGCTTGTACCTGAATGCCACTGTACCAGTCAGCATAGATCTTGGTTTGATCCGGAAATGGTTCATTGAGCAAATGTTTCATACTCAGCGCTAAAATCTTTGCGGACTGCCCTAGTCGGGCATCATAAATTTCATCGATTTCATGCCGGGTTTCATAAAAAGTCCATATCGTCGAAATTATCACCAACAAACTGGCAACCACTGTCGTGGTGATAATTAGCCGTTTCGTTATAGAAAATTCAGCGCTCAATGATATACCCCACGCCTCGGATATTTTTGATCAGATCGTTTCCTATTTTCTTTCTAAGGTTATGGATATGAACTTCGATGGCATTATCACTGGTGGATTCATCCCAGCCATGCAGGCACTGTTGCAGCTTGTCTTTACTCAATACCCGTCCAGCCTGGGTGGCCAGTGTTGCTAAGATCTTGAATTCATTTTTAGTCGTCTTGATGGGCTGATTACGGTACTGAACTTCGTTGGCGTTTAGGGAAATAGAAAGCTCCCCTATTTCGATACACTCATCGACACTTCCAGCCATACGTCGCACTAAGGCGCGCAACCGCGCCAGTAACTCTTCCAGGGCGAAGGGCTTTACCAGATAATCATCAGCGCCGCCATCTAAGCCCTTAACACGATCATTAATACCATCTCGGGCAGTAAGGATCAGAACAGGAAGTTTATGGCCGGCGTTTCGCACCTTTTTCAGAACTTGCAAACCATCAATATCCGGCAAGGTTAAATCAAGGATAATGGCTAAAAACTCTTCAGTATTGAGTGCGACTTCAACCCCCATTCCCTGCCGGAGCCAATCAACGGTATAGCCATGGCGGCCAAGCGATGCCACCATGGATTCACCCAACATAAAATCATCTTCTACCAGCAAAATTCGCATGCTTTATTGCCGTTCCTTATTGTAAGTCATTTAATCGGTTACTAATTTCTTGCTGTCGACCTCGGTCTGCTAACTCACGGTTTAACCGGGGTTTGGCCTGTTGCGCTTTTTTCAGATAGGTCACAGCCTGCGCTTTGCGCCCGTCTTCAGCAAGAAAATCACCATAAAAATAATTAGGGTCGATGCCATTAGGGTTTATTGCTAATGCTTTTTTAAGCATGGTTTCCGCCATATCATCATCGCCGAAGCCGATCGGCCATCCCGGCACTTTATAGTATAGCGAACCCAAACTGGTAAATGCTGATCCATCAAGCACTTCTGGCTCTTTGTTGATCACATCTTCCAATAGTTTCTTGGATTCTTTCACAAGCGACAACGCACCTAATCCCCCTTCGGCTCCGGCCAGACTGCTTTTATTGATCGCCAACCACACCTTTAAATCATTCCTGCCCGGCTCTTTATTCAATGCCGCTTGATTGTCAGTTATCACTTGTTCAAAGCAGGCTACTTTGTTGTCTTTATTAAACACGTCGTACTGGCACTTTGACCACTGTTGTTGAATATCTTCCAGCGTTGCTGCCGTAACACTGGCAGACAGGCCGAAAGTGCAAGCAACGGCAATCGTTGACAACAATTTGGTCGGTTTACATTTGAGGTCATACATAGCAAATATCTCCTGGCTTACGAGTGTTTACTGACAAACTCAGTAATCGTGGCATGTTGTTTACGGATTGCTGCTGACACCACTCTGGGCAGCAGGTTATTAATTCGGACAAATATTTTTTCCGGCCACCCCAGCCATGTCACGGGCTTTTCTTTTGACAGCGTCGTTATCACTTGCTGAGCCACCCACTCTGGCGAGTCGGTTTTATTTCCCAGGGCCTGATTCATATCTTTGACCCGGATATCATTACTGGCTGTCTGTGTCGCACGGGGGGCAATAAACAGTACCTTAATTTCCGTACCTTCTAACTCTCGGTTCATCGCTTCACTAAAACGATGGAGTGCCGCTTTCGTTGCGCTATACACACTGTATCCGGGGTAACCTATCGCACCGAAAGTCGACCCGATGTTGAGAACAATACCCGGACGTCGGATCCACTGGATGGCCTTTTGGGTTAATAACATCGGCGTAATAACATTAAGGCTGACTTCGCTTTCGATTGACTTTGCATCTCGCTGTGACAAAAAAGCAAAGGTGTTGACCCCGGCATTATTTATGACGATATCAATGCCCCGCCCTTCGGTTCGCCATTGCTTGCATGTCTGATCCAGTTCGCTCATTCCTTCTGTCGTTAATAAATCTACGGCAAGGATCTGGTGCTCGCTCGGACGAGGTAAGCTGGTTTTCAAATCGTTCAGGGCTGCCTCTTTCCTGCCCACCAGCATTAGATTTGCCCCTTGCTCAGCCAGTGCCAAAGCCAGAGCAGAGCCTATCCCCCCACTCGCTCCGGTCAGCAGAATGTGTTTCGCTTTCAGTTCCATAGCATACTCCTGTTATCTGGCTGGCTTATGCCGCATTTGCCGAACGGGCGTGAACTGGCTGACTCAAGCTGTGTAGCATCTCACCATACAAGCGAAAAACCATATTGGCACCGTCGATAACGGCTTGCTGATCAACCGGATCATCAATCTTATTCATCAGGCCTTCAAATAGTTTGATATGTTCCTGATCTAAGGTGCTGTGAGATGTCAGGTAAACCATGGCTTTATCGGGTAACCCTAGTGTCGATTGAATCATATTGGCCATCTGGCCACCAACATTGACACTGGTTCCTTCCAATACCCAGACCATACCAAAAAATGCCATGGGATTACGGCGATCTATCTGGTGATACAAATACGCCACCATCAGCTCTATTGGTGTACACACCCGTCCTTCACCCTGGTTGTATTTCACCGCTTCGGCATCTGCCTGACAGGCTCTGATATCGTCCAGGATCCACTCATGGTGTCCTTTCTCTTCTTCGATATATTCTGCTAACGCCTGACGTAACCACTCATACTGTTCCGGTAAACGAGAGCCGCAACCCATCAGTAACGGCACGGTATGCTTTACGTGGTGGTAAGCCTGCGTCAGAAATGCCGTATAGGTTTGCATGGTGATCTGCCCCTGCGCACAAGCTTCAAAAACTGGAGCACTGTACATGTAAGATTGCGCATCGGCAGTCTGCTGTTTCAGCACATTAAAAAATGAGGGGATCTGAGACATAACATTTTCCTTTTCAAAAAGTTCATTATGGAAGTAATCCGCAATGGCATCTCGTCGCGGCCGACCGTTGCTGGTCATCAGGCCGGAAATTGAAAGCAGGGGATCTGGCGATACGACAACATGCTTTATTCGAGCATAATCGGGGAATCCTGCGTTCAACCGTTCAATACCGGCTTCAATCAAATCAGGCCGCGAGCTAAATACCACCGCAGCCAAGGCGTTTTTCCCTTCCCCTAACACCACAAATTGTTCGAGTCCGGCAATAGTCTGTGTTTCCGATTCAATCCATTCAGGTGAGATATTCCGGCCATACGCCGTGATCAGCTGGTTCTTTTTCCGGCCAGTGATATGCAAAAACTGCTCGTTATCGATGTAGCCTAAATCACCGGTTGCAACCACCTCCAAAGAGCAGGTTTCACCGGCATAACCCAACATCGCGGCTCCTGCCACCATCACTTCACCGTCATCTGCAACGCTTACCTGACAGTGAGGGAGCACTCGGCCACAACTACCTGGTTTCATGGCTCCGGGAAGATTCAGGCTGACAACAGAGCCACACTCTGACAACCCATAGCCTTCATAGGCTGGAATGCCTGACTGGTGCGCCTGTTGTAACAAAGCGGGCGAGACCTTAGCCCCGCCGACCGCGACAAACCGCAAGGGTTGGATCAACCCCGGCGCTTGGCCAGCAATGCGGGTGAGCGCAGTTAACAAAGCAGGCGTTACCACTAAGCTTTGCGGTTGATACTTCGCCAGAGCCTGAGCAAATACGGCTCCGTTAAACTGGCTGGAACCGGTGAGTCCCACCGCTTCACCTCGCACAATTACGCTGGTTGCACCCAACAACAGAGGGATATACAAACCGGTGACATTTTCAAGCAACGTAGATAAAGGTAGCAACACCATATGACGTTCGATGTCGGTACCTGACGCCAGCAGCGATGCCGACAGAACATTTGCGACTTGTTCTAAATGCGCCTGACTCAGACAAACGCCTTTAGGCTGCCCGGTTGACCCGGAGGTAAAAGTGATTTTTGCCGTCTGTGCAGGCAGAGGCAAGTCAGCCATTGCCTCTTGCTCAGGACGATATTGATACAGCGGCAGTCCGGCAATCAGGCTAATTGGTTTTTCCTTATGGTTCCCATCATCCAATACACAATGCCAATCGCCACACACTGCATCAATCCGGGCCGAAGCTAACAGGTGTTTCACCTGAGCGGCAGAGAAAAACATCGGCACTGGCACTAGGGTAATATTGGCTTTCATTGAGGCCAAATCTGCGATAGCCCAATCGAACCCGTTCTCGGCCCGTAATGCTATACATTTGCAACCGCTACTGATTATCTGTTGTTCGGCTCGCTCAACTTCAGCCAGTAACCGGGCGTAACTCAGCTGACAGGGTCGGTACCCCTCTGCGTCATCTTTGTCCCAATCTTCACCAAGCAAAGCAATCTGGTTTGGACGTTCAATGGCAAATCGTTGTAACGCTTCGATGATCCCTTCCATCGTTAACTCCTTTTTTCAACATCCGTCAACGACAGTTGCGGTAACGATATGTTCTGTAACGACAGGGGATTAATAAGGCTATCCCGTCTCTCTATCTGGCTGTTCAAGCGAGAAATACGATGATTTATCATTGCCAATCCATCATCTAGGTTTCCTGCCGAAACTCTTGGCTTGCTGTGGTAATAACTGCCCCACACGGCATCGGCATCAGCGATATATGTCGGATCCGCATCCATCAGGGAATGGGGTTTCAGGCCCATACGATTCATCATGGCGTACAGAGGGCCGGTCGCGGTGAAAATGCACCAGTGATACCCTTGCTCAAGCAGCAGGTGGATCATCGCGGAAAAATGTACAGGAGCCATTCCGCTAGAAAATGAAGCCAGTTGGCCGAATTCGATGAGTGAGTCACGGGAAATGTGCTGTTGGAAATGCGTCGACATCAACACTTCAGCGGGTTGAGAAAGATATTGCTCCAGAAACAATGGTTCATCTTTGGCAAGGCGATAGCCACAAACAGAAACCAACGCCTGCTGATCATCAAACAAAGCCACCAGGTAAGGCATGAATTCACAGATAGTCGCCTGAAACGCTTGCTGATACCTGTGCGAGATATAATGTTCAATTTCGCGACGGCGCGGGTGGCTGACATCTGCCACCACAATTTCATATTGAGAAAGAACAGCTTGATAGGCTTGCATAGCCACCCCCGAATAAGCTTCCATGGCCTAAAGTTATAGAGGGAAACTTAAGAAACCCTTAAGAGAAGAAACTTTCGAGAAAAATAACGACTTAATTACAAAAATGAGACAAAAAAGCCCCGAATAAACAGGGCTTATTCGAGGCTTTTAGGCAAGGCGGCACTATGAACGAATAGTGACTCTCATTAGCGTTGGGCTAATAACGTTACCACATCAGATCATCTGGGATGGCGAAATCTGCATACGGATCATCTTCTTCCACCGTTTGTTCTTCAACAATGTTATTCAGGACAATACATTCATCATCGCGCTGGGCAATTTTATCGGCAACGACACCAGGGATGACTTCATAGCCATCAAGGTAACGAACAATCGCCAAGCGACCTTTCACTAACTGATCTTGAATGCTCTTATCAACGTAAATCTTTTTAACCAGTGAACCGTCAGTAAAGTTGTAGCCAATATCGCCGTGCTTACGGTCGATACGGTTCATCTCAATAAGCTGTTTAATCTGAGATGCAAAAGCTTTCTTTTGTGCTTCTTCATCACGTTGGCGGTTTAGCTCTTGATCTTGAGCCAATTGCGCAGCTTTTTTTTCTTCAACAGCCGCTTTGGCCTCTCTTGCCTGGACGCGCGATTTCTTTGATGTCTTCGCCGCTTTTTTTAACTTCTTTTTGTCAACAAGACCTGCTTTCAGCATTTGCTCTTGTAAGCTTAGCTTTGCCATTTTGACTCCATTATGGTGACAATTTTATATCAATTGCCCCTATTATCGCTGGCGAAAGAGAAACGGGTCAAGGTTACATTCAGTTCTATTCCCAAGTTACCTCAAAATGCTCGTTACAGCGAGAATTTCAGGCGCTAAGGTCATGTGCTGAGTGTCAAATATAGTCGATTTACATCAAAAATCAGCAACGCAAAATTAGTGCCTAGATCACCATGAATCTAGCATCTTGGGGTACCTCGGGGATAATTAGCGCAGATTTCAATGTTAATCTGGCTAAATGCCATGTTCTCAACACCAAGGACCTGTTATTGTCACAATCACGGATTGACGTACCAGAAAGCTGGGCAATACAATCAAATAAAGAATAGGGCTGGCTAAAGAGACAGCATCTTAGAAGAGTATAAATTATCACGGTACGTGACATCTCATGGATCCAACGGTAGACCAATTGCCTTGAAGACTATTATGTTCTGGATTTGCTGTATCTTGTTGTCAGCCAGCGCCATTGCGTTGACTGATAGCGAAGAGTTAAAGCAAATCAACAAAGTCGCACAATTTTACGGGGAACGGGCTGGAAAGCGTGTGGATGCGTGGCGCCAGTTAATCAATAACATTGCGCCCAATGACGAAAGCGCCAAGCTCGCAGAGGTAAATACCTTTTTTAATCAACTGATCTTTATCGATGATATCAAATTATGGGGGAAAACTGACTATTGGGCCACCCCTCTAGAATTTCTTGGTGCGGCGGCTGGTGACTGTGAAGACTTCAGTATTGCAAAATACTTCACACTTCGCGAACTTGGCATTGCCGATAACAAGCTCAGGCTGGTATATGTAAAAGCACTAAAACCAAACCAATTTCATATGGTGGTAGCCTACTACCCTACACCGTCAGCGGTACCTTTACTACTTGATAACTTAGATGGTGAAATCAAGCCCGCTAATGAGCGCCCGGATCTACTGCCTATTTACAGCTTTAACGGTAGCAAGCTCTGGCTGATGAAACAAAAAGGACAAGGACAGTTGGCGGGGAATTCTTCCCGTTTAAGTTTGTGGAATGATTTGCGTCAGCGTTCAAACCACATTCAACTACACCGACCAAACATTAACTTTGATAAGTGATCACAATGACACTATACAGACAACTTTTGATATGGATGCTGGTTGTATTTTTTGCACTCATCACCTCCGTGTTTGTTATCCAGTTTCATACCACGCGAGACTTTCTTCTCGAACAGCAATCGGCCGAAATGGATAATGCCATCAGTGCTGTGGGTATGGCGCTGTCACCATATCTGGAAGCTGACGATAAAGTTTCAGCCGAGTCCGTTATCAACGCAACCTTCGACGGCAGCTTCTACAGTGAAGTCATCCTAGAAATGTTGCAAGATAATGATGAGTTGAAGCGTACGTACCCATCGGCAATTTCAGGCGTGCCTGAATGGTTTCGTAATGCTATTGTCATTCAGCCAATAACTAAATCCACCACACTGACTAGTGGCTGGATGCAACTGGCAACCCTTTCTGTTACTAGTAGTCCGGCTCATGCTTATATCCAGCTATGGAAAGCAACCGTGCAGCTGGTTGTTGGTTTTCTACTGACCTTCCTGTTTGGCGCTGTGGTTCTGTCTATTATTCTGTCGAAAGTCTTAAGGCCATTAAAATCGATTCAGCGCCGCGCCAGAGAAATGTCTGATAACCAATTTGGTCAACCTTTATCCGTTCCCCGCACCCGTGAGCTGAGTGATGTAGTTCTCGCCTTTAACTCCATGAGTAATCAGCTTAAAATTCATTTTGAACAGCAAGCTCAGGAGGCCGACAAGCTCCGAATCCGCGCCTATCAGGATCCTGTTTCTGGCCTGGCGAACCGTAGTTACTTAATGATCCAGCTTGGATATTGGCTCTCTAACCCTCCTGAAGGTGGTGTTGCACTGTTAAAAGTTGACCAGATCACCGATTGCTATGCTCAAGAGGGCTATGACGCGGGTGATAAATTCGTACAAAAACTAGCGGCTCGGCTGAAAGATCTGGCTACGGATGATTACACTATCGCTCGCCTGAACCAGTCGGAATTTATGCTCATCGCCCCGAATATTACGGCATCAGAGCTTAAAATGATTGGGCGTTCAATGCTTAGCATGACCTCATTCGATGCAGCCCCTGTACAAGCCGCTGTCGGTCTGGTTATGCGCCGTGAAGACGACAATATCACTACTATTCTAGCTCAGGCTGATAACGCCTTAATGCAGGCTAGACAGCAAGCAGAAGAGCCATTGGCACTGTTTGATATCGTGCAACCATCTGCGCAGGGTAAACTGCAATCCGCTATGGGCAAACAGCAATGGAAAGCGGTAGTAGAAGAAGCGATTGCCAACAAACAGTTTAAATTTAACTATCAAAAAGCCGTCGACCATGAAGGGGCTCCTCTGCACCAGGAAGTCTTTGCCTATATTCAGAAAGGTAATCATCGTTATTCCGCAGGCCAGTTTCTCGGCGCAATTGAACAGCTTAACGCGGGGGCTCAACTGGATATGCACATTCTTGAGCAACTGTTCGGTAAACTGGCAGCCAATCCTGAACTGGGGCCAATTGCCGTTAACATTACCCAAAACAGTGTCAACGATACAGGCTTTATACGCTGGCTATCGAATAAGATGCAATCCTGTCAGGCTTTAAGCAGCCGTATCCTGTTTGAGTTACCCGAGATTTGCTTCATCAAAAACAGCGATGATGCCGGCCTGTTATGCGAGATCATTCATCAGAATAACTTCCGCTTTGGTATTGATAACTTTGGCCACAACTTCAGCTCAATCGGCTATCTAAACAAGTTCCGTCCGGCTTATGTCAAACTGGATTTCGCTTACACCAATCAAATTGACAACCAGATAAAAGCTGACGTGCTAGCTTCCATTACCCGAACGGCTAATAATTTATCGATCACAACCATCGCATCCAGAGTGGAGACAATGAGCCAGCAAGAGAAGCTGGCAGAGTTGATGGTTAGAGGCTTCCAAGGCTATGTAGTCGATAAGATGAATAGCGAAAAAACGGTATAAATGCCATTACTGACGCCCAATTACCCCCCACCGTTGGTAGGTAATTGGGTTTTTATCTTGATTGGTATTATTCCGACCTATTCGCAAAGCGTATTAACGCCTGTTTCATCCATAAGTTATCCCCTCAATTACCCACGAATACTGTGGATAAGTAAGAACAGATTGTAGCGAAACCCTCTCTTTTGTTACCGGGTGCTACATATCCCATTCCACAACATGCCCTTCATCATAGACACCGTCACTATAGGCTGGGGTATAGTTAATGAAGATATTATTTTTCGCGATCGGAACCAGCTCTGCGAGAGTGTTAGCGATTAGCTCTAGCATCGCCATGATCTGATCTTCGGTATTAAAATTTGGTGCGACAAGATCGATTAGCACCGGATGGGTATTAATCGGTTGGCTCTGGGTTACTTTACCGCCATGCGAATAATGGTCTGGCGACAAATATTCCCAGGTGATCATAATATGATGAGGTTCAATGTCGTTCGCATCAGACATTGCCTGCGATAGACTACACACGACCTGAGAGACATCTACGTCATGGTCAAATGGAAGCGATTTCACTCTGATCAATGGCATATTCTTTCTCCTTTTACAGCGTCACACTCGTGCTTAGTCGTGCTATGTGCAATACTGATCCAACAACTTTCTTGCAGTACAAAACCTGCCATGGTTAATATCTAGGATGGTATTAGTTGGCCTAGTGAATATTTGACAGCCCAGCCAATCTTAATAATAAGACAATCATAAAAAAGTGCATACAAAGTTTTGCTTATATAACAAAAAACGCCTGCAAGTTTGCAGGCGTTTTTTGTGAATAAGAGTAATTAAAGCGACTAGCTCATCTCGACTTACATTTCATCATGACATTCATCGCCACCACAGCACGGATTAATAAGCCGTTCTGCACAGGTATATGGCTCGACATGAATGATCACATCAACCACTTCATCTATTTGTTTTAAAATATGGCTCTTAAAGTTTTCAGTGATAGTATGGGCCTTATCGACACTCATCACAGGATCCACCAACAGGTGGAAGTCTAATAAAATTATACTGCCAGTACGGCGGCTACGAATGGCGTGAACTTCACGAATATCGCTATCCTGCTTCGCATAATGCTGAATTTTAGCTTCAATCTCACTGTCTGCTTCTGCTTCAGTGATTTCCACTATTGCAGGCCACAATATCTCGAAAGCCGCTTTCAATATCATTGCGGTAACCAGCAGGGCGGCAATCTGATCAAGATAATACAAATCAGGTACAAAGTAGTTTGCACTAACAGCGATAGCGACAGGTAATGAACTCAATGCATCTGAGCGGTGGTGCCAAGCATTCGCGTACAAAGCACGACTATTAATCTTCTTAGACTGAATCACCGTCCAACGATACAACACTTCTTTCACCAGAATCGATGCAATAGCTGCCCAAAACGCCAGCATTCCAGGGGTGGTAGTTGACTCCTGGCCAATGGAATCAATGGAATTCCAACCAATCCCGATCCCGACAATAGCAAGCAGTACACCAATAAATATATTGGTCAGGGTTTCAAAACGTCCATGCCCATACGGGTGCTCTTTATCAGCAGGCGCGGTCCAGTATCTTGAACCAATCAAGATTGCCGTATCAGTCACTAAATCTGAAAAACTATGGACACCATCGGCAATTAAGGCCTGACTGCCTGTCAGTTTACCTACAGTGATTTTTAACAGTGCTAATGCAACGTTAGCAATTGCTCCAATCCATGTGACTCTCTGAATCAGTTTTACCGGTGTATCTGACATAAATTCTTCTCAAAATAACTTATTACAACATAGTGATCTTAAACTACTTCGCTATGATATCCGATTTACACATTCATTACTTGCTCAAATATTTTGGTAAAGGCTCCTAACTAATCCCGGCTGCTTTTGGATAACAAGCACAAGACACAACAAGGTCATTTTCTATCATGTCCGCAGCCGAAATCATCATAGCGAGCTAAGGTAAAGTCCATCGTTATCAAACGCCTTGCGGTAGCCTTCACGCTTTTTAATATGGTGTACCAACTCGGCCTTGCCTGAGCATCTTCCGGGCTAAGTAACTCAAACAAGTTATAGTCGAAATGCATAACAATGAAATCGATAATGCTTTTCTATTGTTACCTGAAGTATATATGGCAATACCTGTGAAGTTCCATAATGGTCAGACCTCCCCAACACATATGATACCGATAGCACAATAAATGCACTTTTATACACGACTTTTATAGATTTAGATATCAGAATTCAATATTACAACACGAGATATAAAACAGGTTTTATATCAGGGTGAATGTTTACCTTCTTAATCGTTAATAACACTTTACATGCATTTAGTTTATTACTTTTAAGTGATGGCTTATTATTGTTTTCTATAGCTAAGACTATGAAAACAATATTAGATAGCTATTGGAATTCTCAAAAAAACCTTGCTGATGTCACATATTTTGAATAACGATAATGAATTGAAATTGTAATATATACGTATCCTTCCATAATACTAATACGTCAATACAATGATGTTGATTTAATAAAAAGGACTTTTTATGAGAAATATTACTGATTTTATAGAGCAGCTTGAGAGAACAAAAATCCGTTTCAGCATCTGGGTATATTCCAGTAATGGTCGTTATAGTCAGTTTGGCACTCAAGTAAGTAAACAATGTACGTCCCAACTACAAGAAACAATCGACCAGCGCTTACAAATCATTGTAAAAACGCATAATGATGGTGCTTTTCTCTTGTTACCTGAAGTGCATATGGTAGTACCAGTGAATTTTCATGATGGTCAAATTTTCTCAATGAGTATGACACAGGCCGCATAAAAGTGGTTAAATCTGCTCGCTTTCTTTATATATTTAGGTATCAATAACGATTAAGAAAAAAACAGGCTAGGTTTTTTCTGACTTTCCTAATATTAGAGATGATAAATAACAGACCCTTCGGGGTCTATTTTATTAACAAGCAGTTTACATTCCCCCGTTCGACAATAATTTATAAATGAAAAATTATTTACTTTAGTTTTGTTAATATCCATAAGGAAACCAACATTCCTTACTTCCTTGTAATTAATTATTATTTATTGCAATGATAAGTTTTCCTATATTCATTAATATTCGATAAAAGAAATTTATTTCGCTAAATTGAAAACAGTTTCCTAATATTCATACATACCCGCATATGCTCCATTACACATAACATCTGCGACAATATTATCATAGAAAAAAGCCAGCATTCGGGCAGCTTGATTTGGCAAGTCACGACAGTACAAATTTATTTAATTGTCTGAGTTTGAGGGTTACAAATCGTACATCCCCCTGCGAACACCTTCTTTGCAAGCTTTATTTCCCGCATCCCAACCTTCGTTAAATCGGGTGTTACTGCCATCTAACGCCACATCTTTCAGGTAGTCCATTCCCGTCTGACCTTTAGTATTCAAGGCACTTTCACATCCTTGGTTGTAACCATAATGATAGATACTGTCATATTCCTCATTACTCACATATTCTCTAGGGAAAAGACGGTAGTCTTTATAATCCGCACTGGTACAACTGATGGCCGACAATGAGAGCATTACGATAATGATCAATCTTGCCTTCATAGTTACCGCTACTCCTGAGTTCTGATTATTATTGTTCGTCTTTAAGTCTAGACAAGGCTGCGCTACTTTTTTGGATCCTTTATCAAGAATCACCACACATTAAAGCTAACCAGTTAAAAATAAACATCTTTCATCTTCAGACGTCCATCTGTGCGGTTCTAACTTGTTAATTCATTCAGACATAGACTTGAGCCATTCACTTAAGTCCAGCAAAATACGATTTAACGTTATTGGTTTCCTGAGGAACATACAACGAATGGAACATATCGAGCCACAACTAAAAAAATACGTACAAAAGATGATGGCAACCGATCCGGCTCATGATCTTAGCCACATTGAGCGGGTTGTACTGTCCGCTAAACAATTTGCGCATCAGGAGAACGCCAAGCTTGAAGTTATCATTCCTGCAGCCTGGCTACATGATTGTGTTTCACTGCCCAAGGATCACCCTCAACGCTATTGTGCATCGCGTTTGGCGGCAGAAGAAGCCATCCGTTTTTTGCGCTCTGTGGATTATCCCGAGCAATACTATGCTGAAATCGAACACGCCATCGAGGCACATAGCTACAGTGCAAACATTCCGGTAAAAACATTAGAAGCCGCCATAGTGCAAGATGCTGATCGTATCGATGCTTTGGGAGCGATAGGTATTGCGCGCTGTATTCAGGTCGGCACCTCTTTCAAGGCAAGCCTGTATTCAGATGAAGACCCTTTTTGTGAAACACGTGTTTATAACGATAAGCTATTTACGATTGATCACTTCTACACCAAGCTATTCAAATTGCAGGATACGATGAACACCGCTGCGGCAAGACAAGAAGCCGTTAAGCGAACTGAATATATGAAAAGCTTTTTGACTCAGTTACGTCATGAGATCAAAGGCTAAGACTAATCGAATAACTATAACGAAAAAAATAAAGGCCGTTGATACGGCCTCTATAAGATGAAAACCGCTGATACAAAAACTGCTACTACGAAGACATCCTGATTACTTGTCTAATACGGCGTTAAAACGCTCAAAGCCTTTTTCAAGATCACGGATCAGATCATCAGCATCTTCTAAACCGATATGAAGACGCAGCATCGGGCCGGCAAAGTCTTTCTTCTTCGCCGTACGCAGCGAATTAATATTCTCATTCGCTAGGATCAGGCTTTCAAACCCACCCCATGAGTAACCCATACTGAAATGTTCCATTCCATCAAGCAAAGCCGTTAAGGCTTGAGTATTTCCTCGTTTTAAAACCAAAGAAAATAGCCCGTTGCAACCTCTAAAGTCACGCTTGTAGAACTCATGCCCCTCACAGCTTTCAAAAGCCGGGTGACGTACATGATCGACTTCTTCACGTTCTAACAGCCACTGAGCAATTTTAAGACTACTTTGCTCATGTTGTCTCAAACGTACTCCAAGCGTACGCAAACCACGCATGGCCAGATACACATCATCAGGAGAAGTACACTGCCCCATGAGGTAACTGCTTTCGCGTAGCTGATCCCAGCAACGTTCATTGGCTGTCGCTGTACCCAGCATGACATCGGAATGACCAACTATATATTTCGTTGCTGCTTGAATTGAAATATCGACACCATGCTCAAAAGGCTGAAAGTTGATTGGAGATGCCCAGGTATTATCCAGCATGACAACCAGATCCTGCTCATGGGCAATGCGTGCAAGCGTCGGTACATCTTGCACTTCCATCGTAATAGAGCAAGGGGACTCAAGAAAGAGTACTGTGGTATTCGGGCGGATCAGCTCGCGAATACCTTCGCCAATCATTGGATCATAATAGGTGGTTTCCACCCCCATTTTATCCAGGATCTTGTCGCAAAAATCACGAGTGGGCTCGTAGGCACCGTCAACCATCAGAATATGATCGCCGGTTTTCACAAATGACAAGATCGCGTTGGAAATCGCCGCAGTACCACATGGATACAAAGCACAACCAACACCACCTTCCAGCTCAACCATCGCATCTTGAAAAGCGAAATGGGTATTGGTGCCCCGGCGACCATAAAACAGTTCTTTATTGGCGCGATTGGCCGTTGCATGCTTCATCTCTTTGACTGAATCAAAAACAATTGTCGATGCGCGGCTTACGGGTGGGTTGACCAAATGCTGAGTCCATTTCTTTGAACGCCCAGCGGTGACAATTTTTGTATCTAGTTCTTTTTTACCCATGATAAACCCAAATATCCTTTTAAGTTGCTATAACTAAGACGTTAACATACTTACACCCAAACTACCTCAAGATGCAGGGTTCAGCGAGAATTCATTGGTTTTATTCAAGGCGGCCATTTGAGTGAATAGCGGTTCTATTTTACTGCGACAAAACGTGTTCTAAACTCACGAGATGCAGCCCCTTCACTCATAGCTTCATAGTCTAACTGGATGGTTTTAGGGTCGATCATCTCTAAATGAGCACGATAATTGAGACAAGCTCTCATGATCTCAGTATCACCAGCAATCTTAGCCGTTAACATCGTAAGTAATAACGCCTTATAGGCATAGTGGCGATGTAACATGAAAGCGACTTCCACTGAACATTGCTTACCGCCATGCGTTCTTAGTATCTGCAAAGCCTGCTTTTTGGGATAGAGCTGAAAAACATTATGATTAATGCTGTTTGCTCGTTTTATCATATTCCGGATCTCACACCGTGAAATCGGGCTGTAACACGTATGGCACTCATCACCTGCGACACCTTTAAGATACTCTTCATGCAATGGAGTCAACTGTCCGTCCTGACTGGGCAGACTCAAAAAGATGATGTCTTCATAATCATCGCCAAGGGTCTGAAAGATACCTCGGGTCTGCGCGGTAAACCCTTTGCTTAACAGACAATCAATTGCTTTTAAGCCCGCAAGGTATTGGGCCAGTATTGTCATCATGACCAAATGCATATTTTGGCCAGTCATCATTGTGGATGATTGAAGTGATGTTTGGGGCGGGAGCAGCAGGTGTAATTGTGTTTCGACAAACTGAACAATTTGATGATTTAACTTCATTTCTGCGTCATACATAATGCCGCCCTCATAAGCTATCAATAATAGAGTTTTCCCTTACACACAATGCATACAAGCAATAACGATGCCCATGTTTGCAGACCAAGTTTTCTACATTTGCTAACACCAATGGTATAAACGTCCCATTTTGCGAATCCATATGCAAAGCAAATTAAACATCCGCCATTATCTGTAATAAGAGGGAGCCATGCTTTATCGCGTGACTCCCTCTTACTAATCTCCTTACGGCTCTTCAGAAATCGGCTTTGGCAGGTAATGTTCCGGTCGCAGGCCAAACAGTTCAGGCAACGTCGTACCCACTGAAATCGATGACCAGGTACCCGTGACAATTCCGATGAACATAGCAATCGCGAACCCCTCTAAAGGCCCGCCGCCAAGAAGCCATAATGCTCCGACGGTCATCAGTGTTGTCCCCGAGGTCACCATGGTGCGGGAGAACGTTGCCTTAATGGCATGGTTATTAATTTCCTCGATAGAACACTTCGGTTTCGCAATCAGCAATTCGCGAATACGGTCGGCAATGATAATCGAGTCATTCAGCGAATAGCCAAGAATGGCTAAGACTGCCGCGAGTACGGTAAGGTTGAACTCCATTTGTGTTGCAGCAAAAAAGCCCAGTACAAACACCACGTCATGAGTCAACGCGAACAGTGAACCTGAAGCCAGACGCCACTCAAAACGATAACTCAGATAACCTAAAATACACAGCATAGAGACGAGCAAAGCTAAACCGCCCTGCTCTGCCAGCTCTTGACCAACCTGCGGACCAACAATGCTGGTATTCAGTACCTGCACATCGCTTGCCAATGGCGACAGCATCTGCGAGATCGGAGGTAACTCAGCTCCAACGGCGGGAACTGCATAACGCAGCACCCATCGACCAGGTTCGCCTGCCGCAATCACGGTGACATCTTGTTTCAATCCTGCCTTTAACAGCGGCTCGATTTCACTACTGGTAATGTTACTATTCAGCTGAATTTCACTGACCACCCCACCGGTAAAATCAAGGCCCCAGTTCAGTCCTTTGCTGGTGATAAGAAAGACAGAAATAACCATAAGCAGCACTGAGACGGCACTGGTGAAATGGCGCCATGTTGTTGCGTTTTTCATATTAATCATCACGGCTCTATACCCTTACATTTCGACGAAGATCACGGCCCCACACCAGATTTATCATGGCGCGAGAAGCAAAAATACCGGTAAACATGCTGGTTAACAGACCCAAACCTAGCGTCAGCGCAAAGCCCTGAATCGGACCGTTACCAATAGCGTAAAGTACGACAGCGGTGATCATGGTCGTAAAATTCGCATCGAAAATTGTGCCAAATGCACTGCTAAAGCCACGGTCAATTGCCTGAGCAAAACAGCGCCCTTCTTTCAATTTATCTTTAATACGTTCAAAAATGAGCACATTGGTATCAACCGCCATACCGACAGTAAGTACTAACCCCGCGATACCGGGTAAAGTCAGCACGGCACCAGGGATCAAAGCGAGTAAGCCGAACAACATGATCATATTGGTGATCAACGCCACATTCGCCACCCAACCTAAGCGGCGGTACCATATCGCCATGAACAAAAGTGTCACACCAAGCCCCAAGCCCAGAGCAGCAAAGCCATTCTCAATATTTTCAGCACCTAATGTCGGGCCTATGGTACGTTCTTCAACAATCGTAACAGGCGCAGTTAACGAACCGGCACGAAGTAGCAATGCCAATTCCTGCGCATCTGCCATTGAACCGGCTCCGGTAATACGAAAACGCATACCTAACTGTGACTGAATCGTCGCAACACTGATAATTTCATGGGATTGAGAAGTCTCTCCCTTGCTGTCACGGCTGTATTCGCTGTATGACGTCGCCATCGGCTTGCCGATATTATGGCGGGAAAAGTCAGACATTATCTTGCCACCCGAACTATCGAGGGTAATGTTCACTTCAGCCATTCCCATCTCGCCGAAACCGGCACGGGCGTCAATGATATGGTCGCCAGCCAGAATCGGATTACGTCCCACTCGAACGGGTTGCCCCTGCTGGTTTTTCAGTTCCATGGTACTGCCGCTACCTTGCTCTTTCACGGCATAGAACGCCAGACTGGCAGTTGCACCTATCACGTTTTTAGCTGCGGCTGGATCTTGTACGCCAGGCAACTCGATACGAATACGGTGCTCACCCTGTCGCTGTACTAACGCTTCGGTTATTCCCAGCTCTTCAATACGGCTTCGCATAATTTGCAGGTTCTGTTGAACCGTCAGGTTGCGCAGCGCTGTTTTTTCAGAATCTTTTAGTGATAGATAAATGTCGCCGTCATTGCCATTGGTCACTTGCCACTGAGGATATTGAGTCCGAATGAGCTTACGAACAGTATTGTTTACCTCTGAACTGGTTGCCTCTGAGCTAACAGTGCCTGAAACCGGCAACCTTACCTGCAACCTTTCAGCTTTTACTTGTTCCACCCGAACAGCACGAATGTTTGCCTGACGAAATAACTGATGCAGCTCATCTGTCAGCTGCTCACCTTGTGCCTTATAGACTTGGTCGACGTCTACATCAAGTAGAAATTGCACACCACCTCGAAGATCCAAACCCAGTTTAATCGGTTCAAACCCCATATTTTGCAGCCATAACGGTGCAGCCGCTTCCAATGCCAATGTCAATGTCAAACCAGACGGATCTTGAACCATTTCAGCGAGGGTTGCTTTCGCAGCTGTCTGCTGATTTTCATCTTGCAGTACAACAACCGTTTTATCTGCACGCAGATCAATGCGTTTAACCTTGATCCCTTTTTCTTCTAACTGGTGCTGCATGGCCAAAGGTGATGAGATAACACCGCCTTTAGATCCAATCAGTATGGCAGCATCTTCGCCATACCATGTCGGAATGGCACTCAGTAGCATTACAAATACCGTCGTTATCAGCACGGCATATTTCCAGGCCGAATAGTGGTTGAATATCTTGGTGTTTTTCTGTTTTCTCATTATCAAATCGCCATCTAACTCACCCGCTCAATAATGGCTACCAAGCCATTTGTGAACCCGTGATCTATGGATTTAAATATCAGAGCAACATGAACAGAAACGTTAATGCGGGGGAAATAGCGTGGTTAATAATTTGCTCGCCTGCATTATTCTGATCTATGTGCCATAAAGATCTGATGATATGTGAGTGCAACATAGAGCAATGATATATATAAGCAAAGCTCAACAGGGCACAGTCACAGATTTTCAGAGCAGTGATCGATCAGGCGTGAGAGAGCTGATGCTGATATCGCGAATGGGTGAGATTACTCTCTTTCCAGCCGGATATTCGTGAAGAGGGAGGATTCGTGTTCAGCATCCAGTTAACGGACTCACTGAAGCGCTCCGTATAACCAATCATCATAATGGGTGCGGGAGGAACAGGCAGTTCGATTGCCAACTGATAGCAAGGCTGTACTTCTTCTTGATCATGACGGGCAAGACTGGCCTGTCTGGAAGAATTTGTCAGTCCTAAATGATAAGTATGTCCTTGTGACGAATGTTGCTCACCTTGCTTTTTTTCAACCGATTGAGAGAAATTCCAGATAAGTGCGTTATCGCCGTCATCCTGTATTTTCTGAGTCGTCGAAAAATGCGCTTTGGCAAAAAAAGGAGCGAGGTTCAGCGATTCATTGATTTGCAGCGTTACCATGGCAGGTAACACATCCGCTAGTTGTAAATCACCGTCTGCAGAGAAAGCACTCACTGAAGATAAAGAACTTATATCGGCTTTCGTCAGATGTGCGTCAGCGTGAGCAAAAGAAACGCCCCCGAGACATATCACCATCATTAGTGCACGAAATAAATTTGCCAACATAGTTATCAAATCAACACAAGGTTAAAAAACCAAAACTGAGAACGATGCATCATAAGGTTCTCTTACGAGCGTTACAAGCGGTTATTTCAATAACCCCCCCACTTTACTGTATTGAAGCAAACATGAGAGAGCGATCTAAAGAGAACCACTATTCACTCAAATGGCCCCTTTGAATCAAAGCCGCTGAATTCTCGCTGAACACTACATCTTGAAAAGATTTGGGTATATATTGCCGTAATCAAAAAAACACAAGACAGGGAAGCAATTATAATGACTCAGCAAAATATCGCATTTATCGGACTAGGTACAATGGGCTTCCCAATGGCGGGGCACCTTGCCGACGCAGGCCATAATGTTATTGTCTATAATCGCACGACAGCAACAGCAGAAAAGTGGCTTAAAATCCATAAGGGCCACTTGGCACTGTCTCCGGCACAAGCGGCTAAAGAGGCTGATTTTGTTTTTACCTGTGTCGGTAATGACAGCGATGTTCGCCAGGTGTATACCGGTGAAAATGGTATTCTCTCGACAATTAAACCCGGTACGATCTTGATTGATAACACCACGGCATCTGCAGAAGTTGCACGTGAAGTGGCAGTGGCTGCCAAAGCGGTTCAAGCCGATTTCCTTGATGCACCGGTCTCTGGTGGTGAAGCTGGCGCAGTGAACGGGTGCCTGACGGTAATGATCGGTGGTAACGCTGATGTGTTTGAAAAAGCCAAGCCTGTTATTGATTGCTATGCCAAAGCCTGCACCTTAATGGGTGATGTTGGTTACGGTCAAATTACCAAGATGGCAAATCAACTTTGTATTGCAGGCATACTGCAAGGTCTGTCTGAAGCGATTTCTCTGGCTAAATCTGCCGGACTGGATATTGAAAAGATGACCGATGTACTGAAACACGGTGCGGCAGGTTCATGGCAGCTGGAAAATCGTGCTGTCACGATGGCGCAGGACAAGTTTGATTTTGGTTTCGCCATCGATTGGATGCGTAAAGACCTCGGTATCTGCTTTGATGCAGCAGAGAAACTGGGGGTAGAGCTACCCCTGGCTAAACAAGTTGATGAAAAGTATGCCGAGCTGCAAAAGCGCGGCTTTAATCGCGCCGATACCTCAGTACTGATTAAACAGTTTGATCAACCATAAACACGGTCAAAAAGCATATAACAACAATCGAATACCGTTTAATACGAGGAAAATAATAAGCCATCACTATAAATGACGGCTTAAATATCAGCTCATGATCGATAGCTCCTTCGCAGGAGCTATAACAGATGAGTAAAATTACAGCGTGATAAAAATACCCGCTAACGCAGCACTCATCAGATTAGCCAGAGTTGCAGCTAATACCGCTTTGAAACCAAGGTTTGCGACATCGCCGCGACGCTCAGGAGCCATCACCCCGATAGAACCAATCTGAATCGCTATAGAGCCAATATTAGCAAAACCACAAAGGGCAAAAGTAATAATAATCTGGCTCTGAGATGAGAGGGTTTCCTTCACATTAACAAAATCGAGGAATGCGACAAACTCATTCAGGATAAGTTTCTGGCCAATGAACGCACCCGCTTGCAGCATTTCACTCGCAGGCACACCAATCACAAAGGCCAGTGGCGAGAAGATATATCCCAGAACACCTTGCAGTGTCAGGTTGCTCATACCAAACCATTCGCCAACCATTTCAAGACCGGCATTAGCCATTGCGATAACACTGACAAAAGCAATTAACATCGTACCGATAGCAACCGCGACTTTCATGCCGTTCATGGCACCCGCAGCCAGTGCATCGATTGCATTGCTATGCTCGCTGGTTGCCATTTCAATATCCGTTTGCTCAACGGCAACGTTTTGCTCGGGCACCAGAATCTTAGCCATTAGCAAACTACCCGGCGCGGCCATGAAACTTGCAGCAATCAGATATTTTAAATCAACACCAAGACCAGCATAACCACCTAGCACACTGCCCGCGACAGAAGCCATACCGCCAGTCATGACGGCAAAGAGTTCTGAACGAGTCATTTGAGGAAGAAAAGGTTTAACCAGAAGCGGCGATTCGCCTTGAGAAAGGAAGATATTTCCCGTAGCAACTAATGATTCTGCACGGCTGGTACCCAAAAACTTCTGAATGCCACCACCGATCACTTTGATCACCCATTGCATCACGCCAAGGTAATAAAGAAGAGAAATTAAAGCACTGATAAAGATAACAAGAGGAAGGACGCGAACTGCAAAAATGAAACCGGACGTTGCAAGATCACCAAACAGAAATTTGATCCCTTCATCCGCGAACCCCAGTACGCTGGCTATACCGCGGCTCATCGCCCCCAACGCTTTTTGCCCAGCGGGTACATACAGTACCAAAGCGGCAAAACTTGCTTGTAAGAACAAGGCTCCGCCAACGGTGCGCCAGTTAATCGCCTTACGGTTCTCGGAAAAGACCCAAGCGCACACTACCAGTACCAAAATACCGGCCATACTAATTAACAACTGCATTATTTCGTCCTACTGCTTTTCTTAAATGGATATCGAAAAATGAAGGTGTTACTGCTTGTTGCCATTGGGGAACATAAGCTTTCAGGAAGAAAGCAAAATAGGAAGGATCCAAGCAATAACGCTTAGACAATAAGGATCTGTCCGCCCAAACAAACAACATACAAGTCACCTTGATAACAAGCTAAAAGTCATGCCGGTCCAACTCCGTGGGTCGTTCACATTTCCCTGGTGACAGCTTGTAACTAAGGTGGCTGAACTCAATGGTTCTGGCCGGAAGCGGAGTATATAGAGATGTAGATCACATTAACAACCCAAATTAGAGTTTTTAATGTGATCTGGACTCGAATGGATACTTTGCAAACAGATATAAAGCAATAAGCTCAATATTTGACTTTTCGCTCACGACGTTACTATTTTGTTTTGAACATTTATATAGCGCAACAGGGAGAACGCCGTTCCCCCTGTTATTCGTTTTATGACGCGTTAACTACCATCAGAGCGTTAGAATTTGTAATCGACAGACCATACAACTTGCTGCGAATAGTCAATTTTAGTGCTATTTTCACTGTAGTCCTGCTCAAGATAACGATATGCTAATTCAGTTGACCAACTATCATTGATTTCATACATCGCGCCTACCTGACCACCCCATACAAAGTCTGTTGAGCTTGTGCTGGCAATTTCGCTATCAGCAAAACCGGCCGATACACCTGCGAATAAGTTAACTTGTTGAGCTACCGGTATCAGGTAATCATAAGATGCTAAGAACATGTCTTGTGATGATTTATCCATGTAGCTATAGGTACCCATTACACGGTGATGATCATTGATAATCGCACCACCACGTAACTGATAAGTCGCATCTTCTCCGTTTTGATCATTGACCCCTTTTACTTCGTCTTGCTGGTAACCGACACCACCACCAACAAACCAATCAGTATCAGCTGCGAAAGCTGGAAGTGTAACCGCTGCAGACAAAATTAACGTTGAGATAGCCGTAAACTTTTTCATGAATCACTCCTGCTTGTTCTTTATATTAAAGTACAGACTTCAGTTGTTATCGCTGTACTCCGTTTCGTTGATGATTACTTTACACAAGAAAACTGAACCTAGGCTTAAAATAAAAAACATTGTTTTATAGCTGAATTTAAGCTGAACACTGCTCATGGAAATAGGAGGAAAGGGACTACAGCTTGTTTGTATTGAATTTTGAATAAAAAAACCACACAGTCTCGAAAAATCTACGGTTAAAATTGACAGTTCGCTGCAGCAAGGCATTATTGTACACAACACCGTAAATAGCCGATTTAGCTGAAGTCATTCTCGCTGATACTGAATGTGCTGTTATGTAAACGGCAATGATTGAAGACTATACCCAAGTTCAGGGCATTTTTACTATGGCAGGAATCCACTTCCCCACCACTTTGCTTACCGGTATCAAAATTTCCGGGGTAAGTGCAGCTATCATGTTCACCAGCTTGAATACAATCGGTCTCGCACACGCTAACCAGTATGTATCTGAGCTCAAGCTACTGAACTACACCGATTCCTATGGCAATATCACGCTCCGAAATACCACAAATATTGAGCTGCCAGATCCTATGGTGGTTAATGGCAATCTGAATTTAGAAAACAGCCGTATCCAGCGCCTGCCAAAAAAACTCGTCGTGAAAGGAAATCTCAATCTGGCTTATAGCTCAGTGACTCGACTCCCGCTATCATTGAAAGTCGACGGCTATATTAATCTTGCCCATTCTCAGGTTACCTATCTGAATAATGGGTTACAGGTCAAAGGGGATTTGAGCCTGATGGGAACGAAACTTACACAACTCCCCCCTTATATCTACGTCGGCGGTGATTTATATCTGGCAAATACGGCAATCACTGAACTGCCAAAATTTCTGGTTGTACAAGGGAGTGTCTATTTAGGCGGAACGCAGATAACATCAGTGCCGGAAAAGGCCTCAATCGGGGGTAAAATCTATCAATAACGGTCCATAGTATCTCGATGTATTGATTACGGTGCGTTCAGCTCACACCAGCAAGGCGATCGTTTGCTTTGATGCAAAAAAACGCTCTGCAATTTAATTTATCGGGGGAATTATATTGAAGCGAGTACCTTTTAGTTAGCCAGAAACACCTATTGGGTTCTGCATGTTCCTGGCTACTAGGATACTAAAGATCTTCTATAATGACCTTAAGTTGATTGGCCTAAGACACAATCATATCGATTTAGCGCTTTCTATTAGTTAGATTTTGTTTTAGTTGTTTGATTTTTGTAGTAAAACCACTTTCTACGGTTCTGGCTTTTCATATAACACCTCTCATTTTAATCAATGAGTAAGCTTGATATCACTAATTAAATACCGTTCTCACTCTCTTATTTGCTCTACTATAACCAAGTAATTATGACAAACATATTACGACTAGGTGAAAGTAAAACGATCCCTACATTCCAATTAAATTAGCTTGCTTAAAAACGAACATGAATGCTTTCACAATGTTCTGAATCACAAGCTCAGGAATGAATGATCAATGAGATATTTTTCGCGGAAGTGATGCTAGAAGTTACCTTATTTGAATGGATTAAGGTTAACCATATTCTCTAATAAATTTCACCTAACGATTTATATCTTCAAAACCAATATAAAAGCCTTTATGCTCTTTTACAAGTATCATCTGCATTATTTTTGTGATAGATGTCGATATTTTATGCACCAATACTGTCGGGTTATATATGATTTTGTAGATACAAACCTGCTCTATAGTGCATATCTATATACCCGAACCTTTTGATTACACGTAAAAACCAGTAGCCCTACCACCAAAACCAACAATCTAACTAATCCTCTGATTTTTAGAAAAAATTGCCAGAAATGATTTCCCACAAAACCTTGACTCTCATTTACATTTTGTTAGCATTCCCATCACAACGTGAATAGAGGTTAGGATAAATGGCCATCCACACTATCACATTAGAACAAACAGCTAATGTGCCGAAAAACGTTCTGTTTCACCTGCTCTCTGACCATGAAAACTTAGGCCGTTTCTTTAATGCTGAGTTTTCATTAGTCAGGCAGGGAAAGCCTGAGGCCAATGGAATTGGCGCTATCAGAGAAGTCACGACTGGACCATTTACTTTTCAAGAACAAATTATTGATTACAAGGAAAACGAACACCTCCACTACAAAATTATTCAAGGTGGCCCTGTCAAAGAACACGGCGGGTGGATCCGCTTTCAAAATATCAATGCTAACCAAAGCCTGATCCATTATCGGATTAACTTTTCGCCAAAGATCAAAGGAACAGGTTGGCTTATCAAATATTTATTAGAAAAAGACATCAAAAATGCTTTATCGCATATTGCCCAACTTGGAGAGTCTGAATGGAAACGCTGACGGGTTATATTAGAGATATCGATTCACATATACCCAACCCACGTCAAAATGCTGAGTTCCGCGGGAACTCATTGGCTTCTAGTCAGGCAGCCATCTGAATGAATAGCAGTTTCACTGTGTTTCACCTAATAATAATAGGAATGTCATACTTTCCGGTTAAATTATTTGAGTACATCTTTGATCTGGTCAATATTATTCCAAGTATGAAACCGATTTTATAGCTGCAAAGTATTAAATCGTAACTTTACATTCTGGGATGAACTCATGGGACAACAGCCTCTTTTGACAACAGAAAGGCTCATTTTACGACCGCTTCAGCTTTCCGATGCCAATAAAGTGCAGCTATTAGCTGGCGATCGAAGTATTGCCAACGGTACGATCAATATTCCTCATCCTTATGATGATGGTATAGCCGGCCAATGGATTGGCAAACATCTGGCGGGCTGGCAAAGTCAGGAATCCGCTATTTATGCCATTACACTCAAGTCGACTTATCAGCTTATTGGCTGCGTTGGCTTGCATAATATTTATGAGCACAAAGCCCAGCTCGGCTACTGGATCGGCGTGCCATTCTGGGGACTGGGCTTCTGTACGGAAGCTGCTGAACGCGTCACTGAATTTGGTTTCAAACGACTCAATTTAGATGTTATCTATGCCCAGCATTTAAGTCGTGACCCTGCACCTGGAAAAGTAATGCAAAAAATCGGTATGCAGCATATCACCACAAAAATCGATGCAACCAGGGTTAATATGATCACTGAAAATTTGGAATATTATGAACTAAATATGATGACAAAAGCAGAAAATCACCACTATTAAATTAAATTGGTATTAGCTCTGTTTGCAAAATATTGTTTTCATGTATTCACATCACTAATCTATTGTTTTACCAGCCATAGCACAGTTATCGTCGGTTATATCGACTAGGATTATTGCTATCAATTTTCTTCACCATAGGTGCTTACATGATCCATTGTGACTATTTAGTCATTGGCGCAGGCATTATCGGTTTGAGTACCGCCTATGAGTTGCAGAAGCGCCAACCAGAATGCCATGTGGTTGTGGTCGAGAAAGAAATGGCCCCGGGCTTTCATCAAACAGGCCATAATAGTGGTGTCATCCATGCCGGGGTTTATTACACTCCTGGCAGTTTAAAAGCTCAGTTCTGCCGGCAGGGTAACATAGCCATCAAACAATTCTGTCAGCAACACCACATTCCATTTGGTGAATGTGGCAAGCTCTTGGTCGCAACGACTCAGATCGAACTGAAACGAATGCAGGATCTGGCCGAACGGGCAGTGCTGAATGATATTGAGTTTAAGATCCTCGATCATGCTGAACTGGTACAAAAAGAACCTAATATCACGGGGCTTGGTGCGTTGTTGATCCCTGCGACGGGCATTGTCGATTATCGACAAATATGCCTAAAACTGGTTAAGTTGATTAAACAAGCCGGAGGCCAAGTACTGTTCAACCACCAAGTTACCTACATTGATGAAACGCACAATGGCGTAACCGTTGTGGCTAACGATGTGACCCTGCGTTGCAATAAATTACTGGCCTGCGGCGGACTGATGGCAGATCGTATCGTCAGGCTACTCGGTGATGAACCCGAATTCCAGATCATTCCTTTCCGTGGTGATTACTACCAACTCCCTAAAGTTCACAATCAGCTGATAAACCACTTAATTTATCCAATTCCTGATCCGGATTTACCTTTCTTAGGCGTTCACCTGACCCGTATGATTGATGGTAGTGTGACCGTCGGGCCCAATGCCGTTATTAACTTCTCACGCGAAGGCTATAACAAACATAGCGTGCACCTTAAAGACTGTACTGAAATGTTCACTTTCCCCGGTTTCAGGAAAGTTATTCATCAGCACTTCCGCTCGGCTTTAACAGAATTAACAAATAGCCTCTGGAAACCCGCGTATTTAAAGCAGGTACAGAAGTATTGTCCTCAGCTGAAACTGAATGATTTACAACCTTACCCGCCTGGTATTCGTGCTCAGGCTGTCGATAAGAAGGGGCGATTAATTGATGATTTTCTCTTCCACCGTACTAAACGCGCTTTAGTTGTCTGTAATGCCCCTTCACCGGCCGCAACCTCATGCTTTCCGATTGCCGGCTATATTGTTGATCAACTGAATATGTAATCGGGGTTCTGCTTATTGTTGTTTACCTGAATATTTATATCGGTCACCTATATCGTATTATATCAAACATCAGCACTTGCATTTTATAAAACTAACTTTTATTACGACATTTTTATAAGAGCAATATTAAAAAAAATCATATTTGATATTTCATCATTAACATAATTATCTATCTAACATTTAGTTACATATAGAAAACAGCTTTTATTTCCAAATAATTCATCACAATAGAAATAACAAAAAATTTCCTGATAGAAAAAAACCAACCGTATTGCTATCGATATGACTATACTCATATCGATAGTGATGTAATAAGCAACAGGCATGATTAAGCAAAATTTTAGAATTGCTTTATATGCACATAGATGACCAAGCTTATTTGAAAATCACAGTATTTGGTCTAACCATCTGTTATTAAAGCATCTTTGATTTTAATTGTTTTTTTGAAATATATTTGTGTTCAATAGGTCTTATTAAGTGATTGTGGACAAATATACTTATAACAAATTGGTATTTACTGCCAACGATGAGGTGAAGATTATGTCTAGCTTGAAAGTACTAACAGCTACAGCTGTGATTCTAATGTCTTCTTCAGCATTTGCAGACATCAGAGTTGCAGACACTCATAACGGCGCCTGGGTTACTATCACTGAAAATGGTAAACCAGCAGCCAATGCTTCAGTTTCTGTAGCTAATGTTCCCCAACAAAAACAAAGCTACCAAACCGATGAAAGTGGCCGAGTTTTCATTCCATTGACACTTGAAAGCTCGCGTTCCGTTAAATACAAAGCAAAAACTGAAACTGGTAAGGAATCATCTCGTTTTGCATTCCACTCTACCAATAAATAATTACTAATCCCAAGCCCCAGAATATTCTGGGGCTTACTTTTTCTTACTAATATCCCCAAATGACTTCAAGATACTCGTCTCAGCGAGAATTTAAGCTTCTAGGTAACACGCTGATTTTAAGACATAGTTATTCTACGCAAAAATCAGCAATGCAGCATAGGAGCCCCTTATTTGTCAATAAAACAGGAACTCGCCCTTTGGGAGTGACCCTGCGTGCATATTGAAGTCATTTGGGTATATATTAACGACGACTCAGATCTCTTGACAGTACCAATCCCAAGCCTATTACTTGCAAAAATAAAGCTAGATTCCTAAGCCGGGAAATATATTTCATCTCATCTGAATACAAGTCAATTAAATTCAAGTTTTCCACATATAGATGGTTTATTTTATCTCTCTGTTCAACTTGCACCTGATTTAATTCAACCATTAATGAAGGAATGCCATCTAATGATAATATTGGAACTCCATTTTTTATCCAATAGTTTAAATCACTTATCACTTGCTCCATAATCTCAGGTGCTAACGGCTTATTCATTAAGTCACGATTCGCCATCAACCCTAAAACATGCTCGCGTTTACGCTCAACAGTTTCAACTTGTTGCCAGATAAGTGTAATTAATTTGTCATTATTAGCTTGCTGCTGGATAAGGGAATTTGCCTGACGAGTTGCATCATCAATATAAAAATTGGTCATCAACGCCGATACCACATTTAACACCAAGCCAATGCCGACTAAAGTCCATGTCGGTATGGTCAAAGCCTTTTTCAATCTTATCTTCCTGTACCAATGACAGTGTACTTCAAGTATGGCAAAAAATTCTTCCGCTATTCATCTAAACGCCATCCAAGTTAATATTTCAACAGGCAAGGTAGTGATGTCTGACTGTCATTACCGCTAGTTAGACTGTAATTATCACTGAATGTGAACTAGATTTTAAACTCCCATCACCTATGGGTATACGTCTCTTTGTTACGGAGTTCGGCTGGCACATGGATACACAATTAATCAGAAATACTCAGACCATCTTACTGACAGGCACAGATACAGAAAGTAAGCGTCTGGAGCTCAAACGCTACTTTAATCAAACTTGGGCCCTGTATGAATCACTGTTTGAAGTCGTTAACAACGATGACGCCTATTTTAAAATAGCGGAACCACTTCGCCACCCCCTGATCTTCTATTTTGGTCACACTGCAACCTTCTATATCAACAAGCTAAAGCTTGGAAAATTCATAGAACATCGGATTAATGAACACTTTGAATCGATGTTCGCCATCGGTGTTGATGAAATGTCATGGGATGATCTTGATGAAACACACTACCATTGGCCATCAGTAGATGCTGTTCGAAATTATCGTAATCAAGTTAATTACAGGGTTAATGCATTTATAGATGAAATGTCGCTTGAATTACCAATCCGTCAGTCTGATCCGGCCTGGGTTATTTTAATGGGCATTGAACATGAACGCATTCACCTCGAAACCTCATCCGTGATCATTCGTCAGCTCCCGCTCGACGACGTTACCCCTCACCCGGAATGGACAGCCTGTACCGATAGTGACGAAGCCGAACCAAACCATCTTCTTCCTGTGGCAGGAAAAACAATCACTTTGGGTAAGAAGGCAGATAACCATACCTACGGTTGGGATAACGAATACGGCGAGCAGAGTTTTACGGTTGAAGACTTTAGAGCCGCGAAATACCTGGTTTCTAATCAGGAGTATCTGGCTTTCGTGCAAACAGACGGCTATAACCAGTTTCGCTACTGGAATGAAGAAGGACAAGCATGGCTTGCTTACACAAAAGCGACTATGCCACGCTTTTGGCGTTATCGTGACAATAAGTGGTTACAACGTAACCTATCAGAAGAAATACCATTACCACTTAATTGGCCTGTTGAAGTTAATCAATTAGAAGCTAAGGCATTCTGTAACTGGAAAGCAGAGCAAGCTCAAACGACCATCCGCCTGCTCACTGAAGCTGAATGGTCTATTTTACGGGAATATGTCACGACAGATTCGCCGCAGTGGTCAGAAGCTCCGGGTAATATTCAACTTGAATATTTCGCCTCCTCTTGTCCGGTTAACCGATTCGAACACAATGGACTGTTTGATATTATCGGAAACGTCTGGCAATGGACTGAAACGCCGATTGATGGCTTTAACGGCTTTCAGGTTCATCCTTTATATGACGATTTCTCTACCCCGACCTTCGATGGTAAACACAACCTGATTAAAGGGGGATCCTGGATCTCCACGGGCAACGAGGCTATCAGCGCCTCTCGTTACGCCTTCCGGCGCCATTTCTACCAACATGCCGGGTTTAGGTATGTAGAATCAAAGCAAGACCCAGCCACCATGACCAGGGTGAATATTTATGAAACTGACGAGCTCATTTCTCAATACCTAGAATTTCACTACGGTACTGAATATTTCTCTGTTCCAAATTTTTGTATCAACGGTGTACAGCAATGTCAGCAAGAAATTCAATTGACCCATACAGCCAAAGCTCTGGATATTGGCTGCTCTGTTGGCCGGGCCACTTTTGAATTAGCCAAAACCTTTGATCATGTTGATGGTATTGATTTTTCAGCACGGTTTATTCAGCAAGCTTATGCATTAGCCGAACATGGTGAAAAGCGTTACACCATTCGCACAGAAGGCGATCTGGTTGAATATAAGAGTGTGTCGTTAGCACAACTGGGTTATGACGCTCTGATCAATAAGGTCAATTTTATCCAGGGTGATGCGTGTAACTTAAAACCACAGTATTCAGGCTATGATCTAATCTATGCATCGAACCTGATTGATCGACTAAATGAACCCAAACAATTTCTGGCGACCATCCACCACCGCATCAATAGCAGTGGCTACCTGGTCATAACGTCCCCTTACACATGGTTGGAAGACTATACAGACAAAGATAAATGGTTAGGCGGAATTAAAGTACGTGGCGAAAACTTCACAACCTTAGATGGCTTAACTGAAACCCTGATCAACAACTTTGAGCTAATCGCCGTTAAAGAGATCCCCTTTGTTATCCGCGAAACTAAACGTAAGTTTCAGTACACACTCTCGGAAATGACAATTTGGCGAAAGCGTTAGTGTATACCCAAGTTACTTGGGTATACGTCATCGACGCTAGAACAAGAAACAGATATATTATGCTCTCCGTTGTATTAGGTCGCAGTGTAGAAACAATGAAAACACCTTGTATTGGAAAATGTAAGAACAATGAAGCGATTTGAATTGGTTGTTTCCGAACAATGGCCGAAATTGGAGAATGGCGTCATATGTCAGATAATCAACACAGTAATAAAATAGGTCAAATCAAGGGTATTCGGTCAACGCACAGCTGTAGTCAGTGTGGTAAACCAGCCTACTGTGACATTAGCGCAGGAAAATCAACCTGCTGGTGTTTTGAATTATCCAAACGTAACACTTCAGCAATCAAGTCTGGCGCCTGCCTGTGTCGTGAATGCTTATCAGCCCTGCCACTTCTTGATTAGCCCGCTGGTATTGAGACAGAAATGTCTCAATACACTATACCCAAACCACATCAAGATGTTCGTTCAGCGAGACTTATTTCAACCCTTCCATTGAAATAATGAACAATGTTCATATAATGATGCTTCTTATTAAGATTTCAGTGCACCGTTGACACATTAAGCCCATGCCTAAACTAAATACTACGATTATCCTCTTGATTCTACCTTTTTCATCGCAGTTGCTTGCCCAACCCGTTAATGTATTGCCACACAATGAAAAAATATGTAGGCAATCATTAGAACGACTGATTGTTAATCAACAAATCATCTTTAGTGACAGAACTGTGGATCCCAACATGCGCAGAGCGGCCGAGCGAACCATTGATATCACGCGAGATGCATTCAACGAAAATGAAAGTTACTGTGAAGCCCAACACGTTCTACAATCTTATACTCCAGATAAAGATCAGGGATTTCGCTTTCGTTCGGGTGAAGTAAACTTCTTCGGCCGTAGTAAGTCTTGATATGCTAAAATTAGTACTAATACTCTGATGAATAAGGCTTAAACGATGAAAAAGTGGTTACTGGCAGTTATAGTTGCATCCTTATCGCTACTCGGTTGCGACAGCAATCCACCCAGCGGTTTTTCAGCAAAAAATATTCAGCAGAGTTGGGTGCTGACTAAAGTAGATGGAAAAGAGGTTAACATCACTGAACCCCGGATCACTCCGAATATAACAATTGATTCCAGTTTGAAAGTAGCCGGTTTCGGAGGCTGTAACCGCTTCTTTGGCCAAGCCGAAATTGATGGGAATAAGTTCAGGATAAAAGCGATGGGATCCACTAAAATGGCTTGCATCCAAGACGATCAAGCGACCATTGAATCGGTAATGACTAAATCTCTTCAGCAATGGAGTAATGCCGCACTTGAAAACGATATTCTTACGTTAACCTCTGAACAGCATATTCTGACTTTCATGCCTGGTGAGGGTGCCGCTGACGAGCAGTAACAATACCTCACTTGATACTCAGCAAAATAAAGGCTCAGGTACTCAAATCAGTGATATCTGGGAACAAGAACAGAGTTTAACCAAAGAGCAATTCAGGCAGCATTACCAAATTGTTGGTTTCGACTGACGTCTATTCCTTTTGGATTGCCATCACCTGCTTCATTATTTCGATCGGGGTTTTACTGGTGACGATTACTTACTGGATCTGTTAGCCAAAAGAGAAAACCGCTACTTTTGGGCAGCGGTTTTCTGTTTGAAATGTCCATAATTGTCATGTTCTAGTTGCTGATGCTGATTATCTAATTAATCACGCTTGCTGTTCTAATTGATAAAGCTGAATTTCGTGAAGTACCCGTTCCGTCAGCAATTCGCCCATCGCATCTTTGATGTTAACTTCCATTTGTGAAATTGCCGGGAATACAGATTTACGCATTTCTTCTACACACTCTTTCGATACCTTCATACTCATCCCAAACTCAAATGATGCAAGTGATAAAAATTTTTCCATTCGTTCAATGATCACTCTTGCCATTTGATGGTCGGCACCGATATCCAGCAGCTCCTGCTCGACAATTTGTTCGAGTGGCGTTAGCTCTCTTGGCTGCTCTTTTACTGGAAAAGCTATGATATTTGACATCTTATCCTCCAGATTCTATCTATGTGTAAAAATACTCCGCTAATACGTCGCCTTTATAACGTGCTGTAATTATCATCCTATGTGCATTTTTTGCTAAAGAAAAGTTTAAATGACTATTTTTCTCAAAAAATAATATCATCGTCACTCTGCTTAAACATTCTCACTTGTATTTAATATCAGAATAAGTAGTTTATTTTCAGATGCTTATATTAAATTGGTGATGATACCTTCAGTGATAGCCGCATATGGTGCCAGATTATGAAGTTACTATATGACAGCCAGATTAGTAAATAACACCTTCAGCAATTCACCATGGCAGAGCAACGAGTATCGTTATATGCTAACCTGGATGAAGACTAATCCCCCGCCTTTTCTTGTCAAAAATAGTATAAGCTAATGAATGCTAGAAGCTTTTAAAGTATAAGCGCTCCCCTTACCGACTTGGAGAATCAAATGAAAAAAGCGCCATTATTTGTGGGATTACTGACTGCAACAGCCCTGTTAGCTGGTTGCTCAGATGATGAAGTGGGCGATGTCAGTTTAGGCATGTTCACCACTAAAGATATTAAAATCCAGACTTTCACCGATCCGGAAATCCCGGGGGTAACCTGTCACATCAGTCATGTTCAGGGAAATCTCGATTTAGCCGACCCTTCTGATATGGGAATTGCTTGCCGACAAACCGGCTTTATCACCACGGATATGATGAAAAACGTCGATACCTCAAAAAACGGTGAAGTGGTTTTTAAAGCTTCAAAGAGTATTTTGTTTAAGACCCTGAAAATTCGGCGTATTTATGATAAAGATAGCAAGACTTTGATGTACCTGTCCTACTCTACCAAGGAAACTCAGGGTAGCTATAAGCATTCACTTTCAACGGTTCCACTCTACGGCTCAGAGGCGTGGACAGACATGATGGCTGCCGAGCAGGCTGCGAAGCAACAATAATTCAATATCAACGCAAGCCATAAAGGCCTGACGAGAAAAAAGCGCCAGTGATTCTAATTAAAGAAAGTGGCGCTTTTTTTAGCCGTTTGTCATTAAAGTCTACACCGTACCGGCTCTGACCTACGCTGAGCCCGGCACATCAAGCCTGCAGCGATTGAGCCGTAGAGCAAGACCTGCAGCCATAGTTGCCCCCACCAATTAATCACTTGATCAAAGCTGGCTCCCATCTGATTTAACCTCAGGAAACCGTTAATTGCAGGCGTTGACGGCACGAGCTGAGCCAAGGCATGAATAGGAGCCGGAATCGCTGATGCCGGCCAGATAAATCCGACAGAGAAAATCAACGGGAAAGAGCTGAGCAAGACGATCAAGGTTGCCAACTCACGTCGCGGGATCAATTGACCAATGATTATTCCAAGGAAAATCACTGCCAGCAGGAAGGGAATGGTCATAGCGGCCAGATCTGATATCGATGCCTGCCGGTTAATTTGGTTGCTTGAAAAGCTGTAGCCAAAGTAATAGGCCACCAGCGGCAGGTACATCAGTACAAACAACGCTGCGCGCACTACCATAACCTGCCATCCAGGATAGCGTAGCCAGTATCCCGTTAGCCCCTGCAGACGGTATTCATTCTGTCCGCCCCCGAGTAGAGCAACGGCAATCAATAACGTCTGGTGCAGGATCAAAACGAACACCGAAGGTACAACGTAATTGATATAGCCCATGGTCGGGTTAAATACCGGTCGCATATTCAACGTCATGGCTGAAGACTGCTCTGAGGCCAACGTAATATTATCCCCTGACATGACCATTCGTGATACCTTCGCTTTAGCTCCCAGCGTACCACCCGCTTTCGCTACCCCTTCCACAATGGTGCCATAGACCAGAAAATAAGCCGCATCACCGGCATAAGCCAAGGTCGGACTTTTACCCAATAATAAATCGCGGTAAAAGTTATCTGGTATCACCAGTAAACCTTGCACTTTACCGTTAATAAGGAGGGCCTTAGCCTGATCGATACTATATGCATGCTGGGCGATCTTCACCTGAGGCGTCGCATCGACCATGCGTTCCAGTTCCCGGCTCAACTGACTGTTATCGAGATTGACGACTGCCACAGTCTGTTCCCGTGGCAGTTGCTGAGTGTATGGGAGAGGATACAAAAACGAATAGATGATCACCCCACCAAATACCGTAAATAACAGTGCCGGGTTGGTGAATACTGCATTCAGCTCGAACTTAAATAATGCGCGCCAATTCATCTCAGATCTCCAGTTTCAAGTTCAGATCTTCCCGGCTCACTTCGCATTCTGTCTCGAGCTTCAGAGCGTGCAAGTTTCTGTATTTTAAACATCACCGGAACAAGCGCCAGAGTGAAACCCATCAGCGCTGCGAAATGAGGCATTACCGCCAGCAACGACGCACCGTAGTTCACTTGCTGAATCTGAATTTCAATATAATGGCTCACAGGCAACATCGCTCGCCATAATTGCGCCAGAAGCGGCATATCACTGACTGGAAATGTGATCCCCATGAACGCAAAAGCCGGGGCCGTGAAACCGGCAACTAAACTCATTGCGCGAGTTGCATCCAGTGGCAGCAGGAAGAAAAGTGCTCCCATACTTTGGCAGGCAATCACCATCGTTAACTGGGCAAACACTAAAATCAACCAGCTACCGCGCATTGGCCATTCCAGTAAGCCATACAAGCCCCACAGGAAAAGCCCCCCCTGAACCAAAAATAAGACCGTATAAGGTGCTAATTTGGCGAACAGATTTCGTACCGGATGAGCGGCCAGCCAAGGTTGGATCCCCTGCTGGCGGAACTCTGCGGCCATGGAAAGTACAGTGGTAGCCACGATCAAAATCTGCCAGATCGCCGGTATCGCTGTCGATGCTAAAAACTGGCCATAGTGGCTGTTACTGTTAAACAACGGCGTGATCTGACTGCGAACCGGCACCGCCTGCCCCAGAGCCTGACGTGGAACCGGTGCACCATCAGCCATATTTTTCACCGTATCAATGGCTGCCGTATAGGTTCCTTGAGCCTGATTCATTGCAGAATTAATCAACTTACCAATCAAGAGGAACTGACTGTTGTAAAACGCCGTCACATCCGGGACTCGCCCTAGCATGGTCTCTTTTTCTAGCTCATGAGGGATCACTACTAGCGCGTAAATATCGCCATTTCGCAGTGCCTGACTGCCCTGTGTGACTGAGTTAAACTGCTGTGTCACCTCTAGCGTCGGACTGGCGTCATAATAACGCACCAGTCCGCGAGACATCCGGCTATGGTCAAGATCAACGATACCGATCGCCAGATCCCGGGCGATACCCGCAGAAAAAATGGCCCAAATCGTGACAAACAAGACAACAGGGAGCCAGAACAGTAATGCTTTCAACCAGCCATCAGATGTCAGTATTCGCCACTCACGTTGGAGCTGTGAAGTTAACGCCATGGGATCTCTACTCTACTATCACACTCATGCCGACTCGCAGGCCGTCAATGGGCAGCGAAGGACGAGCTTCAACTTCAAAGGTTCGCATATCAAAGCCTTGCGCTGCATCGGTTGCACGCCAGGTAGCAAAATCCCCCATCACGGAAACATGACTCACTTTGAACGAATAGCGCTCATCACCCAGAGCAGGAATAGAGACGCTCAATTCTGCCCCCTGGTTATAGGCAGTTAACTTGTCTTCACGGACATGGAAAACAGCCCACGCATCTTTCATGTCAATGACACTGACAACCGGAAAGCCTTGAGGCGCCAACTCACCATCATGCAGCAAGATCTGAGTCACCTCACCGTTGTGCCAACTTTCAACTTTGGTATCAGCCGCGTAAGCTTCGACCTCAGCAACAGCCCCGGCCGCCATACGCACTTTTTCATTCGCGGCACGCTTAGTCTCCACTCGGGCACCTTCTTGCGCCATTCCGAACATCTGATAAGCAGCACGTTCGGTATAACGGGCAGCTTGCCACTGAGTGTAAGCTTCATCACGTTTCTGCTCAGCGAGCACACCATCTTTGTAAAGGTTATCAACCCGTTTGTATGTTTTCTCCATCAAAGAAGATGCCGCTTTGGCTTTCTGCCATTGATCGCGTGCGGCTTCAATTTCCTGGCTTCGAGCGCCTTTTTCAGCTTGTGCAGCCATGGCACCAGCCGCTTGTTCGCCTGCTTTAGCCTGCTCAAGTTTGGCATCGAGCTCCGGGCTTAGCAGCGTAAAAATCAGTTGACCACGCTCGACCTGCTCGCCTTTTCGTACCAGTACCTGATTAATACGACCCGGTACTTTCGACGAAACATTGTATTGCTGAGCTTCAATCTGACCTTGCATACGCTCAGGCTGAGGCTGGTAAGCCTGCCAGAAGGTATAACCTACCCAACCGACTAGCGCTGCCGCGGGAATAGCAACAGCGAGTGACTTAAACTTACTCATTATTTAACCTCTAGACCTTGATATTGTTGATACTGATTGAAACTGTTCATCTCACCGCTTACCGCCAGCAAACGCGACAGTGAAATCACATATTGATAGGCAGCCGCCAGTCGCTGGGTTTTGACACCCGCCTGAAACATTTCAGCGTCAACGACATCAAGTGATGTAGACAACCCCTGGCTAAAGGCTTTTTCACGCAAGCGAACATTTTCTTGCGCCAGCGTCAGGCTTGAGGCCAGCCCTTCGTACTCTTCCAGCGCCTGACGCGCTTCTCGATAGGTTTTCTCAACCAGTACCGATAAATCCTGCTCGGCCTGGGCACGCAGGTAGTTCACCTGTTTGACCGCGCTATGTGCAGCCTGTACTTTGCCTGAACGGCCTGAACGATCTAAAAGCGGAATGCTGACGCCAACACCCACCGCCCAGTCTGGGGCTGTTTTTGCGGCAAGGGTATCGTCTTCATGAAGGCTATAATTACCATACAAATACACTTCCGGATAATACTTACCCTGCTCGACATCAATTAAACCATTCGCTTGTTTTTTCTTGGCATCGAGAATACGTAACCCAGGATAGTCAGCCAGCGTCTTATCAATAAATGCCGTCATTGGCGGCAAGGATTCATTGGTAAACAGACCAGAAGATGGCATCGCAGGAGTAGTCAGTTTTAATAATTTGGTTAACGCAACTTGAGCAATTTCCAGATCACGCGCCGATTTTTGACGCTCTACACGGGCTTTATCATAAGAGGCTTCAGCCTGCAGACGCTCAACTTTGGCTATCTGGCCTTGCTGCTCCATCTTCCTTGCATGATCTAAATGCTTCTGCAGCCCTTGCTCAACATCGATACGGGTTTGCAACACCTGCTCAGTTAACACGACACCAAAATAAAATTTGGATAAATCTTCAAATTTTGCCTGCTGCTTCATTGCCAGCAAGTACTTCGCTTCTTCTGTCTGTCCTTTGGCGATATCTTGCGCCGCATCAATTCGACCGCCGGTAAATATCGGCCATATAGCACGAATCGAACTGGTAAAGATATCGCGATCTGTCAACTGAGAGGTGAACTGTCGATCTAAGTCAGCAGGATTTATCCCTACTGCATGCAATAAGTGCTGCAATTTGGGGTTAGCCGCAATCGCACCGCCCGCAGGCATACTGCCTAATAAATCCGAAGGGGCGATCTCTATCGGCTTATCCAAGCGCGTATAGTTAGCAGAAACACTCAGCTGCGGCAGATAGAGATCGCTGGCCGCATCTTGCAGGTTCTCAGCTCGCTCAACACTGGCTCGTTCTGCAGCTAATGCATCATTACCCATAACGACCGTCTGCCATGCTTCAGCGAAAGTCACCGGTGCCGCATGAAGACCCGGTGATAACACTAAAACAGCAGCAAGAAACGGCTTTGCCACTCGTGGCTTTATTCTCATTGTTAAACCCTTATATGCCCAAGTAACCCTTTGTCTTTGGCTGATCCAAGGCCATTCTAGAGTCTTAACTCTAAAATTCAACTTAACAATAGTGCAGAAATAGTGCTCAGCCCCATATCCACCATATTAATCGTCGTGTTGAAATTGCAACGTAGCAATCTTTTTTTATATTTCAATAGCTTACAAGCATTTAGAAAGGAGAGTGAGGGAAAAGACATTTCTAAAAAAAAATGATCACCCTGGCGGCAGGAAATTATTCGAGTCAATCAAGCAACAATCTGTGGCAGAAAATTCAAAGCGCAAGGCTTTGGGAAAACGGCCTGCAATCATGCTGGCCGTTTTCATATGGTTCTTTTGCTAACTTAACAAGCAAGGCTTATTAACGATTTACCGAACAACCACTCGAGCTCTTTTACGCTGTCTTCACCGAAACGCTCCTGGCAGAGCCTGTACAGGCGGTCAATACCACGCGATGCAAATTCATGGGACGTTTCTGCTATCACAATATGATGGAACAACAAGCGTAATATGGCACAGAATTTTTCATCTTTCAGGGCTTCAATCCAACTGGTTACAAATGAATCAAGGCCTTGTTCAAGTTCTAACTTCTCAACAAACAGAGAGAAAAAACGTCCATCTATCGCATTAGAGAAATCTTGTTTTTTCGGGAAATGGTGGCTGATACCGGTACGTGAAATCCCTGTCTGGTTACTTAACGTGGTGTATGACATTTTGTCATAACCCAACGTTAGTATCTGATCGACGACCGCGTCCATGATCGTCTGAATCGTTTTCTCTGTATCTTCTTTACTACGCTTTGGCATAATTAGTTGACTCTAGTCTTTAATTTTTTTTATCAAAAAATGTCACTTTCAAGCGAATAGCTCGAACAGTTAATGTAACGGTTTTATTGTCAGTCTGGTCTAACTAATATCACAAAATGCGATTCCGTTAACTCGTTTATTATCACCTTTTCCAGAAGTTATGGCTGAATAAAATACAAAAGAAACATCAAATATAAAAAACGACATTTCTTTCGCTAAAAGTGCGATTGTATCCCAGAATCATTAATGAGATAGACGAACTAAATGGCCATAACACGAACATCATAACAAACCAGCAGCACATCCACCCCAACCCATATATAACAAAGTAATAACATATGCAATTATTTCTAAAGCTCGTCATTAGAAACAAAAAACAATTCAATCGTTTAGATTTATCTTTACATATCAGACAGGTAGCAATACACCATCAACACGATCGAGGTGTTTTTCAGCTAATCGCAGGAAATATGGTCAAAATTCAAACTTGACGAGCTAGCTCTTAGAGCCTTTACTTTAACAGCATAATAACACCACAAGGATGGGACTAATATGACTTTACCTCTGCCCACGGAACGCTTAAGAGAAACACTTATGGCTCAACCCTTACCTCATGAGATGATTTTAAAATGGGCCAAAGAACGTCCGAATGAAGTCTATCTGCGACAAATTATTGATAGGAAATTCGTTGATTTCACTTATGCCGACGTAGCCGATAAAGCACTTCGCCTTGTTAGCGCTCTACGCAGCATGGGTATCCAACCCGGCGATCGAGTAGCATTAATGTCAAAAAACTGTGCTGAATGGTTTATTACAGACTTTGCACTAATGCTGGGTAGTTATATCAGTGTTCCCATCTTTCCAACAGCAGGCCCTGATACGATCGAACACTGCACCACGCATAGTGGATCTAAAGTACTCATTATAGGTAAACTCGACGACACGAAAGCGGTTGAGTCCGTCTTGGCTAAATATCCCGGCCTGCCAACGATTGCTTTCTCCTATCCCGGAACCCCGGAGTGTACCCACAAGTTTAATACGCTCGTCTCTGAAACCCCTCCAAGTGAAGAGCGTCCAAAACATGCTCAAGATGAGCTGATGTCCATTGTTTATACGTCAGGTACATCTGGCTTGCCTAAAGGGGCGATGCTTACTTACGGTTCATTTGCCTGGACGACACAACGCCTGGTTGACCATATCGGCATGCAAGATAGGGAGCGACTATTTTCTTACCTGCCTTTAGCCCATATTACTGAACGCGTTTATGTCCTAGGTACATCAGTAATGGCGGGGATTCAGGTTGCCTTCCCTGAATCGCTCGATACCTTTATCGAAGATGTCAAAATGTACCGACCCACCCTCTTTATCTCAGTTCCTCGACTGTGGACCCTGTTCCAGCAGCGTATCTTAGATAAGCTACCTCAAGCCAGACTGAATATTCTGCTTAAGATCCCGTTCATTGCCGGCGTTATCAAGCGCAAGCTCGCTAAAGGTTTAGGCTTGGATAAAGCACGTATGCTCGGGTGCGGCTCGGCTCCTGTATCGTCAGCCCTATTACGCTGGTATGAAAGCATCGGCCTGAATATCACCGAAGCCTGGGGACTGACCGAGAATTTTGCTTACAGCACCATAAACCACCCATTCCGCAGTGACAAAGTTGGCACAGTCGGCAATGCCGGTCCTGGGGTCGAGATCAAAATCGCCTCTAATGACGAGATCCTTGTTCGCAGTCTCGGCCTGTTTTCTGGCTATTACAAAAATGAAGAAGCGACCAAGGAAATCTTCGATGAAGATGGCTGGTTGCATACCGGTGATATTGGTTCCCTTGACGAAGACGGCTACCTCACCATTCAAGGTCGTATAAATGACAACTTCAAGACGGCGAAAGGTAAGTTTGTCGCCCCTGTACCCATTGAAAAACGCTTATTCGAACTGAGCAACATTGAAACAATGTGTGTGATAGGCTCTGGTCTACCTTCCCCAATCTTATTGGCGATCCCACATGAGTTCCCTCACTTTGACCCAGCCCGTTATGAACACAAGGTTCACAGAGTGATCGAAACCATTAATAGTGAACTGGAATCCCATGCGAAGATCAAAGGAGTACTGATGGTGAAAGAACCATGGAGTGTCGAGAATGGCATACTCACCCCAACCCTTAAGATCAAACGTCATATCTTAGAGAAAAAATACCACGATCTGGGTGCCAACTGGCCGAAAGACAAACTGATCCAGTGGGAGGAGTAATTTCCTAAACCCTCAGCTATGCCCGCTCGACTAAAAAGCCACCGACAGGTGGCTTTATTATCCACGGTATTAAACAAAGCAAATATCTAAATTATCCCTAATCCCTTCCGACTAAATCAACTAAAACCTCCAATAAGAGCAGACTTCTTCACTAGACATTCATTATATCCAGTCGACATTTGACCATGGAGACAGTGCTCATGTTTGACATTAGCAGTCATCAATCACAATACTTATTCTTGCCTACAGTACGGCAGGTAGATGACTTGCGGTTGCCTTGTGAATCCGTTCTTGTCTCAAAACCGGGTGCTGAATAGACTTTTCATCATTTCTCCTTGGCCACACAAACCTGATGCTACCCCCTACTGATAGTCAATCGTGAATCCTGATACTACTAGGCTTCACCGCAAATTCAGCTTGCTGGTCAGAACAGATAGTTGAAGAAAAATCAGGAACGAGTCTCCTGCTCGTGCTTTATCTCATTATTGGTGAGCTTCATCAGACTATTTGTCGCTTCTGCCAGTACCCCCAGCACATCATCCGCAGTGATAATGCCTTCAAGTCCTCCCCGTTCGTTCACGACAGGCAATCGACGCATGCCATGCTTATGCATTACATCCAGAGTGTCAAATAAGCCAAGCTCTTCTTTGACCGTCACAAGGGGGCTACTCATGACATCTTTAACGCTAACAGAGTCAACCGAAATTTGTGGCGCAAGCACAAGAAGTACCAAATCCCTATCGGTAATGATACCTAAGGGGACATTTTTATCCCCCTGTTTCTCTGCAACAATCAAATTACCGACATGATATTCACGCATAAGTTTGGCAACTTCGCTAATTGTTGTATCGGGACCGGTTATAACCACCTGACGATTACAATACACTCCTGCTGTCATGATTTTTCTCCAAAAGCTCATCGTTATTAAGCGATAATGTATCAATAACACTAGTCTATCCGTTTTAAATTTCCACTCTTGGAGACGCTCTTTGGCAGTCAGAACCATAGATTGCTGGCTCGGAAATAATCGGAAAAGTCGGTAAGTCGCTGTAATTCGGCCTACCAACGCGCTTGTTTGCATCGAGGCTTATTACTGTCAGCGTCTGTTTGCCGGATAATAATCACCTCTCTTCAATAGCCAGTGCCAATTATAATTACAATAAGAAAGCCAAGATGAAAATAAACACAAACTCATCAATTAAAATATATTAATTAAAATATATTAATTATCTAACTATCACTTTCACTAAAATCATAAGATTATTAGACTCACCCTACACTTTCATTCAACATCAATTGCTGTGATATAACTCCAAACTTATTAATTATCTTTACCTTTATATATTAATCATGAAACAAAACCAAACCGCAACAAACATAAGCTACTGTAAATAAAGAAAAATATCAAAATTAAGGTTTGAGCAAATTGTCTTTACAGAGCCCTGCTATATGCAATAGCATTGCACACACTAAAAAGATTAAAGAATAAACATAACTTTTAATTATAATTTAGACTCACTCATGGAATTCACTAATATCATTTTATCGCCCTTAACAGATGGCGACAAGGTTGGCACAGAGCTCAAATATGATGAACGTTTCGAGAATATTGAGAACGAGGTCAATAAAGACAACAGCTTATATTCAGATTCTTCAATCGACTGGGAAAAGGTAAAAAATCAAACATCTATTTTATTACAATCAGAGACAAAAGATTACCGACTATTAAACTGGCATCTAAGGTCAGAGTATAAAATCAATGCCAGCTTGAAAGGATTAATTTCAGGTGTAAAGGTTCTTGGTGCCTTTTTTTCAGCATTTGGAGAACTTGCCTACCCTTCGAGAAAAAGGACGCAAATAGGTGTTGTCACTAACTACATAACATTTATTGACACTGAGTTCGGTAAACACCTCGGAAAAGCTTCAAAACCAGACCTGGAGTTTGCAATCGACGTGTTTAGTCACACCGATGAAATGATCGAGCTCTTATATCAAAATGAGGTTCCAAACCTATTACCATTAATCAAAAAGGCAAAAACGGCACTTAAGCGCATTGCCGTTGATACGCAAGAAACCAAGAGTGAAGAAACAAAAAATGTAACACAAACCATAAATGCAGGTTCAACTCTGGGGCCGCGGCAATCTCAAGATTGCGAAATATCCAGCAACGAGGATGCCAATAAAGCACTGCGACAAATACAGGAAATTTCTCGCAAAATATCTCACTTTTGGCTAACAAAAAAAATTGGTGATTCAAGAGCATACAAATTAAATCGCACCTTGACCTGGTTGAATATTTTACAAGCCCCAAAAGGAAATATCGACGGTGCCACACCTTTAAAGCCAGTTCCTTTAAGTAAAACACAACACTACGACAACCTGTTTAACGGACAAAAATACAGCGAATTACTGACAGAATTAGAGATCAGCTTAACTAAAGCGCCATTCTGGTTGGATGGCCACTACCTGGCATGGCAAAGCTTAGAAGCACTGGGGAACTCCGATGGTGCTGAAGTAGTGTGCCGTGAAGTCGCTGCATTTGTTCAACAAAACCCGAATTTAATCAAATTGACATTTGATGATGGAGTCCCATTTGCGAGTAGTGAGACACAAGACTGGCTTTCACAACAGGTAACTAAACCGGGTGACGCAAGCAAGATACCGGCTGAACACCTTCTTATTGACGGCACGGAGAAGCCATGGGATCTCGCTCTGGAACAAGCTAAATCATCGCTAAAAAAACTGGGGATCAGCGGTGCTGTAGCACCACTTGTTCAAGGTTATCAGCAGGCATATTCACAACGTGAACAATTCTTCTGGCAACTCTCTCAAGCTCAATTATTTATGTATTCACGCCAGTTTGATCTTGCATGCTCAATTTTACATTCACTCGATACCCGTTTTACGTCGTCACATCTGGCAACTTGGGAGCCAGTACTGCAGGAACGATTACTTGCGCTTTGGCTAAGCAGTTTGCAGCAACGACCAAGCAAGGAACAGGATCCGGAGCAGATACAAGTTATTAGTGAGAGGCTTTGCAGTCTTAATCCAATTCGAATTTTAAACATTTAATTATCAAGGAGATATCATGTCGAAAGAAGCCTCTGTCGCCCCCAAGGAACGTGTCAACGTTACATTCAAACCAGCAAGTAATGGGGCAACTGAAGATGTTGAACTACCTCTTAAGGTCATGGTTTTAGGTGACTTTACCCAACGTAGTGATGATCGAAAGTTGGAGGATCGTCAACCCATTAGTATTGATAAAAGTAACTTCAATGATGTTCTAGAAAAACAAGAGCTTAGTCTTAACTTTAATGTTAGCAATGCGCTTCAGGACGGTGAAGACAGTAATGCCGATATCCCTGTTTCACTTAAAGTCAAAAACATGAAAGATTTCGATCCAGCAAGCATCGTTGAACAAGTTCCTGAACTGAAAGGACTCATGAATTTACGTGAAGCACTGGTTTCGCTTAAAGGTCCGCTTGGTAACGTCCCCTCCTTCCGCAAAGCAATAGAGCAAGCGTTAGTTGATGAGACTGCACGCCAAAAACTACTGAATGAACTTGGCCTTTCAGAGAACAAGGAGTAACAAAGCATGGCAGAAGCAGCAGTCGCACCAGAAGTCCAAACTGAAACATCAAACGGCTTACTTGATCAAATTGTCGCAAAAACCAACATCAATCCGCATGATGAAACATACGGCATCGCAAAACGGGGACTGAGCGCATTTATACAAGAGCTACTCAAACCCAATAATCAAGAAGGTGGAGTGAACAAAGCGTTAATTGATAAAATGATCACCGAGCTCGATCAACGTTTAAGCCACCAGGTTGATGAAATCCTACACCATGAGGCATTCCAGCAACTCGAATCGGCATGGCGTGGCTTGAAAATGCTTGTTGATCGTACCGATTTCCGTGAAAACAATAAAATCGAGATCATTAATATTTCTAAAAATGATCTGCTTGAAGATTTTGAAGATGCGCCAGAAATCACAAAATCCGGTTTGTATAAGCACATCTATACGGCTGAATACGGTCAGTTTGGTGGTGAGCCCGTCGGCGCGATTATCGGTAACTATCACTTCAGCCCCTCCGCACCAGACATTAAAACAATGCAGAATATTGCCTCCATCGCAGCAATGTCACATGCGCCATTTATTTCTGCTGCCGGACCACAGTTTTTTGGTATGGAATCATTCGAAGGCCTGCCAGATCTAAAAGATCTCAGTGCGCATTTCGAAAGTCCGATGTTCACAAAATGGCAAGGCTTCCGTGAGCAAGAAGATTCTCGTTTCGTTGGTTTAACGTTACCGCGATTTCTATTGAGGCAACCTTACGATCCAGAAGAAAATCCGATAAAAGCTTTCAACTACCAAGAAGATGTATCACAAACACACGAACATTATTTATGGGGTAACACTGCCTTTGCAATGGCATCACGGCTTACCGCCAGTTTTGCCAACTATCGTTGGTGTCCGAACATTATTGGTCCGCAATCTGGTGGTGCGGTCGATGACTTGCCGCTGCATCATTTTGAAAGCATGGGCGATATTGAAACCAAAATTCCAACAGAAGTGCTCATATCTGATCGCCGTGAATATGAGTTAGCTGCAGAAGGTTTTATTGCTCTTACCATGCGTAAAGGTTCAGACAATGCTGCATTTTTCTCTGCAAACTCAGTGCAAAAACCAAAAGTATTCAGCAATACCGATGAAGGTAAACGCGCCGAACTGAACTACAAACTGGGGACTCAGTTACCATATTTATTCATCATCAGCCGCCTCGCCCATTACATAAAGGTACTGCAGCGCGAACAAATTGGTAGTTGGAAAGAACGTACTGATTTGCAATCTGAGTTGAACACTTGGATACGCCAATATGTCGCTGACCAAGAAAACCCACCAGCAGAAGTTCGTAGTCGTCGGCCTCTGCGTGCAGCCAGCATCCGTGTCGAAGATGTTGCTTCAGATCCCGGTTGGTATCGCGTGAGCTTAGCGGTTCGCCCTCATTTTAAATATATGGGCGCTGATTTTACGCTATCGCTGGTCGGAAAACTCGATTCAGACGGCAATATTTATCCATAACGTTACTTGTAGCTAAACCTTAATGTACTTGCCTCGTCAGCCGTTTTGGCGAGGCTCCGTCAGGTGAAATGAATATGCGAAACAGACTTTTTGATCGCCTGTCAGGCGATGCAGAACGTACCCGTCACTTATCGGATATCGATGCACTTTGCCTGTCGATTAAACAGCACATATCACAATTAATCGGAACCCGTCAGGGCTCAGCGATGACCGTGCCTCAACTCGGACTGCCTGATCTCAATAGCCAGCATATGAGCCCTTTTGACGCGATTCAGCATATACGACGTGAAATCGAACGTGTTATTCATCAATTTGAACCTCGCCTGCACGAAGCCTCGGTTAAGTACCTTGGCGATGTCAATAATCCGCTTAACCTTACCTTTAACATTGAAGGTAATGTGATGATCAATGGCAGAACAGACTGCATTTCCTTTTCGACACACTTGAACAATCATGACCGTCACCGGGTTGAATGTTCATGAACTTCAACCATTACTACCTTAGTGAACTGGCAGCCCTCCGTGAACTTGGCAAAGAGTTTGCTGATGAAAACCCGGCACTGGCACCTTACCTTAGCCAGCAGGGGCAAGATCCTGATGTTGAACGCTTATTTGAAGGTTTTGCCTTTCTAACCGGACGTCTGCGCCAGCGCCTTGATGATGAACTGCCAGAGCTTACCCATTCGCTTATGCGTTTACTCTGGCCAAACTATGTTCGCCCTACTCCGGCGATCAGTACACTTGCCTTTACTCCAAAAGCTGAACTGAATCAGAAACAACTGATCCCGCGGGGCATCTCCGTTCGAAGCGAAACCGTCGAGGGCGTGAGTTGCCAGTTCAAAACCTGTTTCGAAACTGAAATATATCCACTCTCGATTGCATCTACACAATATAACTCAACAGGAGATGGAGGGATCTATACGATCCGTTTAATGCTTGAAAATGGTGCAAAAATTGATGCTATCAATCTCAATCAATTACGGTTTCATTTCCAAGGTGACAAAGCAACCTGCCTGAATCTGATCCTTGCGCTGCTAAACCACTGCAAACACATTGACTACCGCCTTTTAGACGCCGAATCAGAAGTCATCACTCAAACAAGGCTACCGGCAACATCAATAAAACCGGTTGGCTTTGCCAGCGACGAAGGGCTTATTGATTATCCGCTGAATACTTTTATGGGATATCGCCATATTCAAGAGTTTTTCTGTTATCCGGAAAAGTTTCAGTATATCGACCTGACGTCATTGCCACTATGGACAGCAGAACTCGCTGGTGAATGTACATGGGTCGAGTTTTCTTTTCATTTTGATCAACTGCCACTTAGCCAGTTTTATCCGGATCGCGCTGAAGCGACTTTATTTTGTACCCCGATTATTAATATCTTTGATACCGATACGTCACCTCTCTTGCTTGACCACCGTAAAACACTTTATAAATTAACCCCGGTAACTGACCATAAAGCCAGCGGCATTGTAATTGGAATCAACAGCGTAACGGGATGGCAGCCAGGGCAGCAAGGTCGAATTACCTTTCATAACTTTGAATCATTCGAGCACGATGCGCAAAATGGTAAAGGCAGTTATTACAGCATCAAACAATCACCTAACATTGTGACTCGCCAGATTGATACCTATTTGTCGTTCAACCTACAAACCACCACATATCGCGCAATCACCGTTTCAGTCTCGGTCACTGCCTGCAATGGTCAACACCCCCAATTACTGCCTCTGGGCAGCATTTGCGAAATGACCGACTCATCGCCTGAATTTACAACATTTAAGAACATTACCATGCCCACGCCTTTATATGCGCCGCCATTTGAAAAAGATGGATTGTGGTCATTAATTTCCAATATGTCGCTGAACTATGTCTCTCTGACTAAACCCGAAGCACTAAAAAAAATCCTTAAAGCCTATGACTTCCCCGGAAATCAGGATGATACAAAAGCCAAACGAACCCGCCACCTGCTTGATGGCATTAAAAATCTCACGACAGACCCTGTCGATCTCTTACTTAAAGGGCTACCTGTCCGGGGTACCCATACTCACTTAACGCTCGATACCAAACATTTTCTCTGTGAGGGAGAGCTCTACCTGTTCACTGCCGTGCTTAACGAGTTTTTTTCGCTTTACGCCAGCATCAACGCATTCAACATGCTTTCAGTCCACAGTACCGAAGGAGGAGACTACTCATGGCCAGTGCGAGTCGGTCAACAACCCGTGATCTGATTGAGTTTGACCGTGATATCAGACGTTTCAACGTCATTCAGGCGATTGATAAAATCTGTAGCTGGCTAACGGAGCAGCACCCGGAACTCGATAAGGATCAGGCTTATGAACGCATTCAATTCATCGCCAACCCCTCACAGGCTTTTGCTGCCAGTGATATAGAGCGCGTTGAGGCTTATACCGACAAATACGGGCAATACCGGACCACGGTTACCTTGAATTTGCTCGCATTGTTTGGCGCTTCTTCGCCATTACCCAGCTATTACAGTGATTACGTCTCTAATAACGAGTCCAAAGCGATTCAGAACTTTCTGGATATTTTCCATCATCGTATTCACCGCTTGCTCCATACAATCTGGAAGAAATATCGGTATAACGCATCATTTCGAAGCGGCGCATCTGATCCCTTCTCACACTACACCTTCTCACTGCTCGGCCTGAAGGATGAAACATTACGAACCAATGACAATATTGACTGGGTCAGGTTACTGCCTTATCTCGGGCTGCTCAATCAACGGGTGCGTTCAGCCGCCGCTATCGAAGCCACACTTCGTTACTATTTTCAGTTACCACAAATTGATATCGAGCAGTGCACATTACGCTACTGCGCGATCCACCCGAGCCAGAAAAATCAACTTGGCACAGTCAATAATACCTTAGGCCAAACAACCGTGTTAGGGGAAACCATCCGTGATCGCGCCAACAAATTCCGGATCCATATCCGAGAGCTCACTTGGGTGCAGTTCCATCGTTTTCTTGAAGGAGAGCCAGATTGGCTCACCTTACATCAGCTCGTTCGCTTCGCGGTAAAAGACCCGATGGACTTCGATATTCAGCTTCACCTTCAACAGGGCGAACCTCGGCCACTCAAAATTCAAACCGACAATGAATGTCGTCTCGGATGGACGAGTTGGCTAGGTTCCAAACCTAATGAGAGCAATATTACCCTTTCAGGAAACACGCTATGTTAAACGTAGAGCTACAACAATTGATCAAAGCCTTGGATAAAGAATCGCATCAGGCATTGGAGCAAGCGGCTCAGCTATGTGTATCACGCGGTGGGCAAGAAGTGCTGTGTGAAGATGTCATTCTAGCACTCCTAAATAATCCGAAAAGCTTTTGGAATAACGCTTGCCAACAGTTTGAACTATGCACCAATGGGTTGGTTAAAACCTTGCAACATGGCCGTAAAATCTCAACCAATGAGACCCTGCACCCGGTATTGTCACCAGCATTAATTGCATGGTTACAAGAGGCATACCTGTTTGCCACCTTACAGCTCAAACAGCAAGAAATCCTCTCTGGCTGCTTACTGCTCGCGCTGCTGACAAACCCGGTACGATACGGACATGCCCCGTATTTTGAAGTGTTAAACCAGATCCCAGCGGACAAGCTGGAAAACCAACTGCTGGGGTTAATTGAAACAGCACATCAACAGCAATCTCGGCAGGTTGACGGCGACGAGACGCTGGAAGCCTACACCACCAATTATACTCAACTTGCCAGAGACCATCGTATCGACCCGGTGTTATGTCGTGATCAGGAGATCCGGCAAATGATTGACATTCTAGCTCGCCGCCGAAAAAACAACCCTATGATCGTCGGTGAAGCCGGTGTCGGTAAAACCGCTCTGGTTGAAGGGCTGGCATTAAAAATAGCCGCGGGCGAAGTACCGGATATTCTCGCAGATGTCACCCTACTCTCACTTGATCTTGGTTTATTACAAGCAGGTGCCAGTATAAAGGGAGAATTTGAGCGTCGCTTAAATGCGGTGATCAACGCAGTACAACAAAATCCGACTCCTATTATTCTCTTTATTGATGAAGCCCACACCCTCATTGGTGCCGGTGGTCAGGCTGGCGGAAACGATGCCGCAAACCTGTTAAAACCCGCACTTGCCCGTGGCGAATTACGCACGATTGGCGCCACAACCTGGTCGGAGTACAAAAAATACATTGAAAAAGATCCGGCATTAGCCCGTCGCTTCCAGCCTATTAAAGTCGATGAACCGGATGTTGAGCAGGCAACCACCATATTACGAGGCTTAGCCGGCCGCTATGAAGAAGCCCATGGCGTATACATTCGTGACGATGCCATCAGCGCTGCAGCGGAATTATCGGCACGCTACCTGACTGGGCGCCAACTACCTGATAAAGCGATTGATTTGCTCGATACCGCTTGTGCTCGGGTTAAAATCAACTTGCGTTCAAAGCCTGAGCCATTAGAAAAACACCTGCACCAGATCGCCATCACCGAACGTGAATTGCAGTCTCACCTGCGCGATCAGGAAGCCGGACTCGAAAAAGATCCGACGCAAATAGAAGCGCTTCAAGAGCTACTAACCACCAGCCAAATCGAATACGATGCGCTGGAAATGCTTTGGCACCAGCAAACCGAGCTTGCGCAAGCACTGCTTGATATCCGTTCGTCCATCAATACAGTCAGTGATGAAGATAAACAGGCAAAAATTGAACACCAGACACGGTTAGCAAGCGAGCTTGCCGAACTAAAAGCACAAGCAGACTTAGTCAATTACGAAGTCTGTCCGGCGTTAATTGGTGAAGTCATCGCACACTGGACAGGTATTCCGCTCGGCACCTTAATGAAGGCAAGAAACGAGCAAGTACTGAATATCCGGCAACAGCTGAAAGATCAAATCAAAGGGCAGGACGATGCAGTTATCGCCCTCGAACAAGCAGTACAAGCAACCGCTGCCGGACTGAATAATCCTAACGCCCCGACTGGCGTATTTCTCTTTGTCGGCCCCAGTGGCATCGGAAAAACTCAGACTGCTCAGGCCATTGCCAACTTAATGTACGGCGGCGAGCAGTTCCTGACGACTATCAACATGTCCGAATTTCAGGAAAAACATACCGTTTCCCGTCTGATTGGCTCTCCTCCGGGTTATGTCGGTTATGGCGAAGGTGGGGTATTAACCGAAGCTGTACGTCAGCGTCCGTATTCAGTTATTTTGCTCGACGAAGTGGAAAAAGCCGATCCGGAAGTCATGAACCTGTTCTATCAGATTTTTGATAAAGGTATCGTCAATGATGGTGAAGGACGTGAGATTAATTTTCGCCAGACACTGATCATCATGACCTCAAATCTTGCCTCTGACGTCATCACCCAGCTCTGTGAAGAGCAGCGACCAGACAGCCAAACCCTGAAAACGGCGATCCGTCCGACACTCAACCATTATTTTAAACCAGCCCTCGTGGCACGAATGAATATTGTGCCCTTTTACCCACTGGAGCAAGACACCTTAGCGCAATTAGCTGAAATTCGCATGAACCAACTTGGCGAACAGTTAGCGAGGCAAAATATCGCCTTTACCTTCGATGATGAGGTGCTTTCCCACATCGCAGCCAGCTGCACCCTAACCGAAACGGGTGCCAGAAATATTGATGCCCTGATCAACGGACAGCTGAAACCGATCCTGTCGGTCCAAATTATTGCCGCAATGTCAAACAATACACCATTGCTAAGTATTCATCTGGGCCAGGATGAAAACGGCCATTTTTGTTGCGAGTTCAAGGAGGCAGAATGAGCACCGCTCACGCTCAAGCTCACTCACAATCCCTTGCTTCAGCACTCGACATGCTGAAGCAACAAACCAGCCATACCGGTCTTCTGACCTATTGGCTGAATTCAGTGATACAGGTAAGCAAAGCGGTATCGGTTCAATGCTTTCTGCTTAAACCTGAAGGTACCGAGCTGATTAAAACAGCCAAAGCAAACCCCGACGGTGTAGACATAGAGACTAACCCCCCGACGCTTTCAGACACTGACTATGATGCTGATAATGCACTAACCCTCTGTCTCACAGAGAGAAAACGTATCCAAATGCGGTATAGCCAGTGTAATGGAACATTACGGCATATTCTCTTTTCTCCCTCAGAGCGTTACACCCTCAAAGAAGGCAGCATCCTTCTGCTGCCATTACATACCCAAGATGAAAATAGTTCGGTCATCGGTGTCCTTGCTATCTACCAAGTAGAAGAAATGGCTAACAGCGACATACCGACGGTTCAACGTCTTAATGAAGTCGCTTTAAGTAAAATCTTACAAATGCGAGCACTGAGCAAAGCCGCGTCTGCACACTTCAAAATTCAACAGCAGTCTCCGCCAATCCCAAGCGACTATGGCATCGTGGGTGAGAGTGACGCCGTGAAACAAGTGCGTCTTAAGATCTCTCAGGCACTTCACATTAACCGTAATATATTGGTAACAGGCGAGACGGGTACCGGCAAAGAACTGGTTGCCAAAGCGATCCAGCAAAGCGGTAGCCGTCGGACACAGGCATTCTGTATCCAAAACTGTGCCAGCATCCCTGAACATCTGCTAGAAAGCGAGCTGTTTGGTTACCACAAAGGGGCATTTACCGGTGCCAATAAGGATTATCCGGGATTACTTCGCGCTGCTGATAAAGGGACTGTTTTTCTCGATGAGATTGGTGACATGCCACTGCAGCTACAAGCCAAGCTACTGCGCGTGCTGGAAGACAAGCAAGTACGGCCTCTTGGTTCGACCCAATCGTACCCCATTGATATTCGTATTATCGCAGCCACGCATCAACACCTAGACAAACTGATCAATGAAGGTAAGTTCCGTCACGATCTTTATTATCGCTTAGCACAATTTCCGATCGCCCTACCCAACTTAAAAGCCCGTAATCGAGATGCGGTTTTGCTGGCGAACTATTTTATTCACGCCTATGCCGAAGAGCACCAAACACCACCAGCAATACTCACAGAAGAAGCAGAATGTATCCTGCTCAGCTACAGTTTTCCCGGCAACGTACGGGAACTTAAAAACCTTGTCGATCGCGCTTTAATCATTTCGCAAAACTCAGGCGCCATCACACCGGAGCTTTTTGCCTATGACCTGCAAAACTTGCCGGCGTCTTGTGAAGACGAATCACACCGAACTGCCTCACAGCCCATTAAAGAAGGCAATAGTTTTACGGCTCAGGTTGATGACTTTGAACGCCAGCTCCTGACCCACTTTCTAAGCAAATATCATGGCAACCTTCGTGCAGTCGCACAAGCATTAAAACTCTCGAAAGGTTCGCTCGACTATCGCATGCGTAAATTCAATCTGCTAGCAAAAGACTGGAGAGACCGAGTATGAAATACCTGTATACCGCCCTGTTGGCCCTATTTGTATTAACGGCCTGTAGCAACACCGATGGTTACCGTTCATTAGGGGATAAAGAGCCAGCACCACAAGCAGAGATAATCGCAGAGGAAGGGAAATAAGCATGGATCTTATCTTCAATATAATTAGTGCTGATGACTACCCAGCCAATTTAACGACATCATTTACCTTTAAAAAAGCAGGGGGCACCATCGGCAGAGGTGAATACGCAGAATGGTTCCTGCCCGATACCAAGCGTCAGATATCCAATATCCACGCAACGATTTCCTTTGATGATGATTCGTACTTCATCACAGATAACAGTACCAACGGCACCTTTCTTGATGGGGAGGACGCACCGCTAAATAAAGGCGAAGCGCATCCCATCCACCATGGCGACAGTTTCAAGATAGGCAATTACCTGATGCAGGTCACTCTGGTACAAGATCCAGAACAATATGCTGCAGACAAAGAAACACTCCGCGCCCTGATCCCAGATGACAGCTTTCTTGACGATGAACCGGTTGACGAATTACTGGAAAGTGATCAAGACCTGCAGAATCTGCAAATAATGGCAGCTTCGCAAACCGAAGAGAAAGAAAGTGATGACAGTTTGCTTAAAGAGCATATTCCATCCCCCGTACTCGATCACTCTGTTCGCCATGAAGCAGGATTAGACGAAATTCCAGAAGACTTTACGATTAATGGCGACTTCACCATGCATGAAAGCAAGGGGGTTAATAACAATGACCCGGTTAATGAGAGGAATGACGTTAATATAAATAACGATATTGAGGCAGAACCGTTTAATCAGCAGTCATCAGCATCACAGGCCAGAAACAACGCAACCACCACACAGCAGTACCCAGATTCCGTCATTCTCAGCGCGTTAAGCAAAGGGCTGGGTGTCAACTTTCCCCAGCACACCGATCAGCAACAGCTCGCACATGATATTGGCGTACTTTTACGTCAGTCCGTTGGCGGCCTGCAGCAATTGCTACGTACCCGGGCGGAAATGAAAAACAGTCTGCGCGGCAAAGCGACAACAATACAGGGACAAGGCAATAATCCGCTCAAGTTCAGCCATGATGCCTCAGAGGCTCTCAATATACTACTGGCGAAAAAAAGGGGCTTTCTTACTGGGCCAGAAGCCATTACTCAGGGCTGCAATGATATTCAAGCCCACCAGCTCGCCATCAACGATGCCAGCCAACATATGGTGCAAGAGCTTATCGAAAAGCTGTCGCCACAAACACTGACCTACCGTTTCATCCAGGAAGGTGTTAAAGCCAGCTTTGGCCGTGCAGACGCCAAATACTGGCGTGCTTACTCGCAATTACATGAAAAAATCCAGAATGATGCAGAATGGCGTAATGCCTTGCTAGAGCAAGATTTTGCTAAACACTATGAAACACATTTACAACTGCTAAATACAGCCTTACGCGCATGAGGATAACAATGAAAAGATTAATACCACTACTCTTTTGCAGCCTGCTTTTTGCCTGCAGCAGCACGCCAGATCCCACACTTGTTGATCTCACGCTCATCGCCACGTCAGATCTCAATCCGGACCAAACCGGGCGGCCATCACCAATGGTGGTAAAAATAGTTGAACTGAAAGCAGCGACAGGATTCGAAAACGCAACGTTTTTTGCCCTTTACGAAAATACAAAAAAAACCTTAGGGCCTGATTTCATTGCTGAAGAAGAGCTTATTTTACGCCCAGGCGAAAAACATAACATAAAGCTAAATCTCAATGAAAATAGCCGATTTATTGGGATTATTGGCGCCTATCAGCAAATCAATGATGCCGAATGGCGCTTTTTGCAAACGCTGGAAAAAGAAGAACTGCAAAAAGTTGAACTCGGTATTACTGACTCCGGCATCTTGCGGATCAAGCGCGTCTCACTTCGTAATAAACATAGCCAATCTAACAGTTTACAACCGCAAGGCGAAGGTTCTTAGATATGGATAAGGTCATTTGGCAAGAAGGGATGCTGCTACGACCACAGCATTTCCAGCAACATGAACGCTATATGCATCATCAGCTGCAGGTTCGTTCACAGAATCAGAATCGTTTTAACTGGGGATTTTATTCCCTCAGTATAGACCTACACCATTTATCTGTTGGTAAGGTATTGATTAATGAGGCTAAAGGCGTACTTCCTGATGGAACTTTATTCGATATTAACCACCAATCAAAACCACTGATCTGGCAAGCAACGCAAGAAGCAAATGGCGCGACACTGTATCTGTCACTCCCCGTGACAACGCTTAATACGCCCGAAAGTCGCCGAGAAGATGATAACCATATATCAACGCGCTTCACCGCTTTTGATGTCACGATTGCAGATAACAATGCGCATACGCAGAACATTCAAAGCCTGACCTGTGGCCAGCACGATTTTCAGATCCTTGATGAAAGCGCCATTGATAACCATTGGGTGAAATTGAAGCTGTGTAAAATCAAGCAAGTCACCCCTGAAGGGGTGGTTGAGTTTGAGAGCTACTTTGAACCGAGTTATATCAATGGGCGCCACTCAGATATGATTCAGAAAATCTTGCGCGAAGCACTGAACCTGGTGACTCATCGCGCCAACATGCTGGCTGAACGCATCATCCAATCGGGTCATGCGACCTCTGAGATCGGTGATTTTCTTCTGCTCCAACTGTTAAATAAATATGAGCCGATCCTACACTATCTGTACCACAGCGGGGCATATCATCCGGAAGAACTCTTTCTTCACTTAGCTTCACTTCATGGGGAGTTATCGACCTATGCCCCGAAAACCAGACGCACGGATCTCAGCTTGCAGTATCAACACCATGATCAGGCATCCTGTTTCCGCGAGCTCATGCGAGCACTGCGACATCAACTTACCCAGACATTGAAACAAAATGCGATTGAAATTGAATTACAGACTCGTAAACATGGCGTACTGGTTGCTCCCGTTAATGAAAAAGACCTCCTGATGGAAGCCTCTTTCATATTGGCTGCCCGTACCAATATCGACCCGGAAACATTGCGTAAACAACTGCCACCTAAGCTCAAAGTAGGGCCTGTCGAAAAAATCCGTAACCTTGTCAATCTTCAGTTACCCGGCATTCGCTGTCGCGCGTTATCTGTCGCTCCCCGCCAGGTGCCTTACCATGGGGACTACTGTTACTTCGCGTTGGATCTCAACTCCACCGATCGCGCCCAGCTTGCTCAGTCCGGCGGTTTCGCTTTTCATATCGCCGGCGAATACAGTGATCTTTCACTTCAATTCTGGGCAATAAGGAACAGTTAATATGAATACTTCACTTATCCCTGCAAAATCTGCAAATGCAGTAGATAGAACGGTGCTGATTAACCATGCACCTTACGAGTCATCCCCCTCATTAACATCAAACGATAACACCCCGCATTTCGAGCATCTGCAAGAACGCATGGTGTATGCCACCCGCGTTAAACCCGAGGAGCAAAGTGTTGTCGGGATCAATCCACTCATTGATGCTGCGACATCGCTGCTGATCTTACCCTCCGAATTAAAACGGGAAATGCACCTTGATATCGAACTGTTGCAAAGCCGGCTGGTCGGTGAAATTAAAGCATTCGAATTTCAGGCCACTAACCTTGGCATTGACAATAGCCAACTTGCTATTTCCCGCTACGTGCTTTGTACCTTCATTGATGAAACTGTGGTGACCACCCCATGGGGAAATGACAGTGGCTGGTCGCAGCATTCCATGCTCAGTACCTTCCATAATGAAACCTATGGCGGTGAGAAGTTTTTCCTACTGCTGGAACGTCTGACACGCAACCCCGCAAAATACCTCCATTTGCTTGAGCTAATGTACCTTTGCCTGAGCCTTGGTTTTGAAGGGAAGTATCGCGTACTTGCGCGTGGTCTTACAGAATTAGAGGCGATTCGCGACAGTTTGTATCGGCAAATCCGCATGTTGCGCGGGGACAACCCGAGCACCCTATCCCCAAACTGGGAACCAAAGAGCCTTCAACGTCATAAACTGACACGAAGAACGTCACTGCTGGGTATTGGCTGCTTGGTCATACTTAGTCTCGCCGCCCTGTATAGCGGCTTTTACTACGTACTTGATCAGCAATCGGCACTTGTTATCGACAACTACGTACAGATCAGTGAACAGGGAAGTTAAAAACCATGAAAGCTGTATTTAAAAAAATATGGAACACCTTTAAGCAAGTTTGGTGCTGGAGCCTATTCCTGACCATTACCTTGTGCGTATTACTTGTACTATGGGGCGACCAAGTTGCCATCGCCGGTAACGCCATATTGTCCGGTACCAGCCATAAAATGGTTGCCTGCTTTGTGCTTTTGATCGTTTGGGCTGCATGCATCAGCATTCATCACCAGATCAAAAAGCGTCAGGCCCAGGCTGCTCAAGATCGTGCTGAAATAGAGGCTCAGGCTGCTCAGCAATCCTTAATCCGTGAAACGGTCGATGCGTTAACCGATAGGCTCAATGAGGCCGTTGCCACCATCAAACGGGCAGGTCTATACGGTCGGCTCAACGATCGTGTTAAGTATCAGCTTCCCTGGTATATGGTTATCGGCCCGCAAAACAGTGGCAAGACCACATTACTTGAATGCTCCGGGCTTGATTTCCCGCTTAACCAAGCCAGCGGAAAGTTCACCCGTGATATTCAACGCAGCCAACATTGCGAATGGTATTTTGCCAACCATGCAGTATTGGTTGACGCTGGCGGGCGGTATTTCGATCAACCAGAAACCAACATCGAAGGGCCGGTTTGGGTCAAATTTCTCAACACGCTCCGAACTAAACGTCGTCGCAGACCACTGAATGGCCTGCTGCTCACTATTGATATTCAGACATTACAAAACCCGGATGAAAATGAAATTGAGCAGCATGCCCGTTATGTGCGCGAGCGGTTGCAAGAAATCCGTCACCACCTAAATTCTGATATCCCGGTCTACCTGGTATTAACCAAAACGGATTTGGTTACAGGCTTTGATGCGTTTTTTGCCCACCTTAACCGCGAAGATATGGATCAGGTGGTTGGCGTCACCTTTAACCAGGGCGAAGGCGAACAGGCCGAAAAAGTAAAATTTGAATTTGAAGAGCTACTGCGTCGCTTCAACGCCCAGCTTCTTCCGCTATTCCATGCTGAGCGTGACTTAGCACGCCGTTCTGATTTACTCCAGTTTCCCCGTCAACTCAGTTCCATTGTTGAACGGCTAGCCCTGTTCTGCGAATTGTCCTTTTCTGAAACACGCTACCACAGTCCGACGCACCTGCGCGGCCTCTACCTCACATCAGTTCCAGAACCCACAACGGATATTACCGAATCTACTGCTGTCATTGGCCAAAACCTGAGCATGAGCCAACGCGTACTGCCAACTAGCCGCCATCAACGGGGATTTTTTATTCGCCGTTTATTAGATGATGTTATCTTTCCGAACAGTGAACTGGCCACGTTAGATGAAAAATATGAACAAAAGATTAAGTGGATTAACCGCTCCGTATATATCGCATCAGCTTTAATTATCATCGGACTGGGTAGCGTCTGGGTTAACGGATTTTTGGGTAACCACCAGAAACAGCAAACAATGCTAACCCTGAAAAACCAATACCAGGATCAGTTACTCCATATTTCTCCCCTTGCCGATGAAATTGAACTTCTTCCGGCACTAAATACGCTTTACCATTCAACTCAAATTTATAATCCGGATCAGCTCCAATACCTCGAAAAACATTCCGGATTAAATCAAGGAACAAAAATTGCCTCCGTTGCTGAAGCGGTTTACTACCAGCAATTACAAGAACTTCTGTTACCTCGTATCACCAGTGAATTAGAGAATCAGATCTCGAGCAACCAGCAAAATCGTGAATTCCTGACCAAATCGCTTCGCGCCTACCTGATGATGAATATGCAGGAGCATATGGATAAAGCGTTTATGAGCGAGTGGATAGCCGTTAACTGGTCATATCGCTACAGTGGATCCGCGACTGAACAAAATGAGCTACAGGGGCACTTTAATCGTTTGCTCAATGCCGGCTTTAAGCCTGTAACGCTGAATCAGAATTTGGTTGCCAAAACCCGTAAGCTATTACGCCAGGCAAGTACTCCGGAGCTGGTTTACCAACAAATTAAAGAAGAAGCGAGCAACCAGGAACTTTCCAATATTAGATTCAGTGACTACTTAGGCCCAAATCAGATTTTATTCACCAATGTCGATGTCGTCATTCCCGGTTTATATAGCCAGCAAGGGTACCAACGTGTCTTTTTAAGCAAAGGGTTAGAGCAAGTAAAAAGCCTGATCAATGAAAACTGGGTAGTCGGAACATCATCCGATCTGAGCGCATTAGAAATTCGTGAAATCTATGCCGATGTCGAAAATTTATATTTCCGAGACTACCTTCGTTACTGGCAGGACGCTGTTGATCAACTGAAAGTGATCCCGGTATCGACTCTCGATCAGGCGGTCTCACAGACCACAAGTGTCACCGCAGCCGGTCAGCCCGTGGTTAAAGTGCTGGCACTCATTAAAGAAAACACTACCTTTGTTGATGAAAGCCAATTGGCCAAGGATGGAACGAAAGCCGGGTTAGAAGAAGGGTCTAAACACGTTACCAACTACAAAGCCAAACGATTGGCTAAACTGGCAGCGGGAGCCCTACCTAAAGCTGACAATAAAACCTGGACCGCAAGGCGCAGTGTTTCTCATCAGTTTGATAAGTTAAATACGCTTATTCCTGATGGTATCGAGGCCAGTATTCCCCTGCAAGATGCACTGGTCACAATCAACGATCTTAACAGCAGTTTATCAATCATTAAGCATTCCCTGAATACGCCTCAATCTTCTTTCGATGCGGCACGAAAACGGATGCAAGGCAAAATAACCGAAATCGATAAAGTACGGAAGACTGCACGTAACTTGCCTCTGCCCCTATCGTCATGGTGGAACCAGGTGGCCGATAACGCGTGGAATATTATATTAACTGAAGCGCAGAAACACGTACAGATGCTCTATAACGATCATGTCATTGTGCCGTATACCTTAACATTGAAAGGTCGTTACCCATTCACCACCAGCAACCGCGATGTCAATATTGCAGATTTCAATGCCTTCTTCCAGAAAGACGGAGTACTGGACAAGTTCTATCGTTCAACATTAGCACCGTTTGTACAAAACCGCGGTGGGTCATTATCGCTCAGCGCCTTAAATGGACGTGATCTTGGCCTTTCCACACAGTTCATGTACCAGTACTCACAAGGCTTGCAAATTCAACATACCTTCTATGGCCGCAATAAAACCCAGCCTAAAATCGGGTTTAAAATCGCACCATTTGAGCTGGACGCAACCGCTTTGCAGGCCGAATTTAACTATGGCGATCAAACAGTGTTATATCGCCACGGTCCGATTCAGAAGAAGTCGCTGAGCTGGCCAATCAGCGAACAACGCCAATTCGTCAACTTTGTGCTTAAAGATTTAAGTGGTGCAAATGTCGTGAGTAAGCAAGCAACTGGGCCCTGGGCATTTTTCCGGATCCTTGACGGCTTCAAGGTCAACAAATATCAGGGGCAAGATGTCCTCAAGATCGATCTGCAAAACAAGGGGATGAACGCTCAATACCTTATTTACAGTGATCGCACCCCAACCCCATTTGACCGTAAGCTGCTAAAAAACTTTACACTTTCTAAAAGGCTATCGTAATTATGGGCGCACATTTTCATTCTGCACATTTTACTCATGTGGGTAAAGTCAGAGCCAAAAATGAAGATGCGGTACTGTCGCTTGGCCCAGAAAATATCTGGGTCATCGCTGATGGAATGGGCGGGTATGAATATGGCGAGATAGCAAGCAGAATGGTGATTGAGGCGATTCAGCATCAGATCTTTTCTGGTTCACTAGAAGAACGAGTAGCAATGATTAAAGACGCGCTTTATCGCGTCAATCATCATCTCAGTCAGGAGAAAACCCTGTCTCAAAGTGCAGTAATTGGCAGTACTGTCTGTTTGCTTATCGCCTTCCAAGGACATATCGCCTGTTTGTGGGCAGGCGATTCCCGTTGTTACCTTTATCGGCGAAACCGGTTATATCAAGTATCCAGAGATCATAGCCAGCGCCTAAATGGTCGTTCGGTGTTAACCCGGGCTATTGGAATGGGAAGTAAATTGAATATCGAACACTGCATTCTGGCTGTTCAGAACGATGATACTTTCTTACTCACAACGGATGGGCTTCATAACGCCTTAACAGCCAAAACCATTCAGGCCTCGATGTCGTCTGACAGCCCCATAAAGGGTTCTGAAAAACTGAAAACAAAAGCGCTGCAAACGGAAGCGAGTGACAATTTATCTGCCATTATGATCAAGGTTACCCCATGACAGAACAATCCAGCTTGTCGTTATCACCAACCGATAAAAAACAGTCAGCATGTTTACCCGAGCAAGATGAGGTATTAAATGAGCGTTATCGCTTAAATAAGATTTTAGGCGTGGGAGGAATGGGCGTTGTCTATCAGGCAAGTGATTTACTGCTACTGAGTTTAGGGGTTAATCAGAGCCATTTCGCGATCAAAATGCTAACCCGAGAAGCGCAAGAATATACCGATGCCGGACTACTGCTGGTCAATGAGTTTACTCAGGTCCAAAAGCTGCAACACGCCAATATCTTACCCATTAACCAGATCGATATTTGCCAGCAAAGCCATCATGCATTTATCGTGATGCCAAAAATGGAAGGCGAACCATTATCGATGCTACTCGCATCACCTTTTGGTATTACCAAAGAAAAAGAGCGTTTTGTACTCGCATCATCATTGATATTAGCCGTTCTCCATTGCCATAAAAAAGGTGTCATTCATGGTGATATAAAACCCGAAAATATTATGATCGATAAAAATGGTCATCTGACACTGTTCGATTTCAGTATTAGTCGAAGTGTGAACGAAAAGAACAACCGATGTGCTATCGATTTTTCAAAAGTCCATGCATGGAGCGGGGATTACGCTGCGCCAGAGGTTTTAGCGGGAACAGCGCCAACAATTAAAAGCGATCAATACTCGCTGTGTGTTTTACTGTATAAATTGATTTTTAATATTCGCCATAACGCGAATGAAACACCGATGGTTATCGACAAGAACTTAAAATATGTGCCGTTACAAGCCATTCTTATTTCAGGTATGCAGCCTGACCCCAACCAACGCCACGTAAATTTCACCGAATTACTATCAACCTTAAAAGTGCTAAAAGATGAATTAACCCAGCAACGCAAAAATAAGTTTTTCTTTTTTTAGCCGTGATGCTAGGGGCTGTTTATCTTGCAACTAACCCGCTTTCACCGAACTGCCCGCTTGCACTTTACCGCCGCAACTGATTTTAGAGCCGCCGACGGCAATGGGCTTACCATTCACCAACACCGAGCCCACACCAGAAGCGATGCTGCGCGGGTGCGGCGGATTCTTGGGTTTAATATGCGGCATTAATGCATCGCCTTGGCGGGCAACAGGGCGGCCATCAATGAAGACATCTGAACTGGCTGAAATGATCGGGGATGGATGAAAACCATCATGCTGGGTGCCGATGTCACCCAGCAGTGCTGCTTTAGGCATAGGTAAATCCTTTTTGTTTATCGTCATTATTAATCAATCTGTGAACTGATGATTATTCTGCTTTTTCGGCTTGTTGCTGCTCGGCTTCATAGGCGGCTTGCATTTCATAGAACTCGCGTTTGCGTTGTTCATAAATGTGTTCAGGGATATAGGGGGGAACCGGCTCTTTATGTCCAATAATCATGTCGTAAAACTCATTATCCATCTGAATCAGTGGATTATTCTTTTTCCGTCCTTCCATATCATGAAGGTAATTCCAGAAGGTCGACTCATCATTGGCGGCATACAAATCGTGCCAGTAATTATCAGGGCGGCCGCGCTTGCCTGCTTTGTCATATTCGACTGTGGTGGGGTCTAAATGACGGAACGGCTCTAATTCTGGAATATCGGGCAATGGTTCTTCGATATCCATAAAGCGCAACAGCATATCCCACGCGGCATGGGCATCACGAATATTGGCGCCTGCACCATAAATTGGGAGACTGAACTTATATTGTTCACGGTAGCGATAGCGCATTTCCAGGTTAAAATTACAGGTGCCGTTGGCCATCATATCTCGCTCTATAACCGGGTCAAAATCTGTAAAATCAAATTCACCGAACTGGGTGATAACTTTACCGGTTTCACGAAAAAACCCCTGCCCCTTCCATTTATAACCTTTATAGTATTTTAAGTTACTGTTCTTAAGTCGAATATTGAACCAAGTACATATTGCACAAACGATTGGAGGAATAATAAAAGACCAACCCCAAAACTGACCTGACATTATCAATGTGATTATAGAGGTTATCCAAGCAGTACCAACCCACAGCCAAGCCAAGCCAAGCCAAGCCAAGCCAAGCCAAGCCAAGCCAAGCCAAGCCAAGCCAAGCCAAGCCAAGCCAAGGGGAAGCTAAAGCAACCGACAAATAGTTCCAAAAATATTCGTCTTTTCGGCTGGGTTTTATCTTCCTCCCAGCCAGATTTAAAAACTTTATGTGAAAATGGCCAATAGGCAGGAAAATCCTTTTTTTGAACTCGATATCTTTTCAGCCATCCTGCAGAGAACTGCTTTTGCCACGGGTTTAAATAATTGTATTGGCTATACCATCCTAACTGCGAATCAATCATTACATGCTCTAGCACGCCCATATTAATCGGTTGTGATACCAGCGGGCATTTCTGTTTGGTGTACGCCGTGGGTTGATATTGATTACACTGCATGGCTAACCCCCTTGCTGTTGTTGAGTGTTACCGACAAACACGGCTGAACATACTTAAACTCTCTGATTTTCGTTATACCCACATAGGCCTTTTCATTGGGGTGCCAAACTTCATCACTAAATTCAATGTATCTTGCCGCCAACGTGAACTTGATATTAAGCTTATTCTGCTTATTCTGCTTATTCTGCTTATTCTGCTTTTTCGGCTTGTTGCTGCTCCGCTTCATAGGCGGCTTGCATTTCATAGAACTCGCGTTTGCGTTGTTCATAAATGTGTTCAGGTATATACGGGGGCACAGGTTCTTTGTTGCCACGGATCATGGCACAAAAGTCACTTTCCATCTGAATCAGTGGGTTATTCTTTTTCCGCCCTTCCATATCATGAAGGTAATTCCAGAAGGTCGACTCATCATTGGCGGCATACAAATCGTGCCAGTAATTATCAGGGCGGCCGCGCTTGCCTGCTTTGTCATATTCGACTGTGGTGGGGTCTAAATGACGAAACGGCTCTAACTCGGGAATATCGGGCAATGGCTCTTCGATATCCATAAAGCGCAACAGCATATCCCACGCAGCATGGGCATCACGAATATTGGCACCTGCACCGTAAATTGAGATGCTGAACTTATATTGTTCACGGTAGCGATAGCGCATTTTCAGGTTAAAATTACAGGTGCCATTAGCCATCATATCTCGCTCAATAACGGGATCGAAATCAGTAAAATAAAATCCGCCAAATTGGGTGATAACTTTACCTGTTTCACGGAAGAACCCCTGTCCGTTCCATTTATCACGTTTGTAATACTTTAAATTACTATTCTTAAGTCGAATGTTTAACCAAGTAAATAATCCACACACTACTGGAGGATAAATAAAAAACTCCCAATTATTATCACCAAGTATTAATACCAGTAAAAAAGTAGCCCACGAGCAACCAACCCAAAGCCAAGCCAAGCCAAGCCAAGCCAAGCCAAGCCAAGCCAAGGGGAAGCTAAAGCAACCAACAAACATTTCCGTAAACATTTTATCTGATTGTTGGCTTTTATCTTCATCCCAGCCTGTTTTAAATACCTGATGTGATAAGAACCAATAGTCAGGAAAGTCCTTTTTTTGAACTCGATATTTTTTCAGCCATCCTGCAGAGAACTGTTTTTGTCTCGGGTTTAAGTAATTGTACTGGCTATACCATGCTAACTGCGAATCAATCATTACATGCTCTAGCACACCCATATTAATCGGTTGTGATACCAGCGGGCATTTCTGTTTGGTGTACGCCGTGGGTTGATATTGATTACACTGCATTGCTAACCCTTCTACTGTTGTTTAGTGTTATCGATAGACTCGGCTGAACATACTTAAATTCTCTGGTTGTCGTTATGCCTACATAGGCTTTTTCATTGGGTTGCCAAACCTCATCACTAAATTCAATGTATCTTTCCGCCAACGTGAACTTGATATTAAGCTTATTCTGCTTATTCTGCTTATTCTGCTTATTCTGCTTATTCTGCTTATTCTGCTTGTTGCTGCTCCGCTTCATAGGCTGCTTGCATTTCATAGAACTCGCGTTTGCGTTGTTCATAAATGTGTTCAGGGATATACGGGGGCACGGGTTCTTTGTTGCCACGGATCATGGCGCAAAAGTCACTTTCCATCTGAATCAGTGGATTATTCTTTTTTCTACCTTCCATATCATGAAGGTAGTCCCAGAAGGTCGATTCATCATTGGCTGCATATAAATCATGCCAGTAATTATCAGGGCGGCCGCGCTTGCCTGTTTGGTCATATTCCACTGTGGTGGGGTCTAAATGACGGAACGGCTCTAACTCGGGAATATCAGGCAATGGCTCTTCGATATCCATAAAGCGCAACAGCATATCCCACGCAGCATGGGCATCACGAATATTGCTGCCGGCACCATAAATTGGGAGACTGAACTTATATTGTTCACGGTAGCGATAGCGCATTTCCAGGTTAAAATTACAGGTGCCATTGGCCATCATATTTCGCTCAATAACGGGATCAAAATCAGTAAAATCAAATTCACCAAATTGAGTAACCACTTTACCGGTTTCACGGAAGAACCCCTGTCCGTTCCATTTATCTCGTTTGTAATATCTGAGATTACTCTCTTTAACTCGAATATTTAACCAGGTAAATATTCCGCAAACTATTGGTGGGTAGAAAAAAAACTCCCAAAAAGCATCTCCCCCAATGATTGAAGCTAGAAAACCGATCCAAGCACTACCAATCCAAAGCCAAGCCAAGGGGAAGCTAAAGCACCCAATAAACATTTCCGTAAACATTTTATCTGATTGTTGGCTTTTATCTTCATCCCAGCCTGTTTTAAATACCTGATGTGATAAGAACCAATAGTCAGGAAAGTCCTTTTTTTGAACTCGATATCTTTTCAGCCATCCTGCAGAGAACTGTTTTTGTCTTGGGTTTAAGTAATTATATTGGCTATACCATGCTAACTGCGAATCAATCATTACATGCTCTAACACGCCCATATCAATAGGTTGTGATACCAGCGGGCATTTCTGTTTGGTGTAGGCGGTGGGTTGATAATGATTACACTGCATGACTAACCCTTTTACTGCTGTTGTTGAGTGTTACCGACAAACACGGTTGTACATACTTAAACTCTCTGGTTTTCGTTATACCCACATAGGCCTTTTCATTGGGGTGCCAAACTTCATCACTAAATTCAATGTTTCTTGCCGCCAACGTGAACTTGATATTAAGCTTATTCACTTCAGGGGAAATTGATGTTTTTTTAAGAAGATTGGTGTCGCCTCTAACATAGATTAGTTTCATCATATGACTAGATTCTGCGGTATGTTGCCAATAACTCGGAGGAATAATGAAACCATAATATTGGATTGCAGGGTTTGCAGGATCTTGCTTAACCAGTTTTGGCTTTACTTCCAGTATGGTTCGAATCGGTTGTATTACAGGCGTTTGAGGATAACCCGGGATTGTCACTTCTTCACCTAATCTGATAGTGAATTTTTGCGGCTGTGAATTTCCTTTATCAAAGCGTAATACCGGGTTAAAGGTTTTAATAATGAGCTGACAATTATGTTTTTTGAAATCACCACTGATACGATAAGCTTCTGAGGGTGAAATAATATTCGCATCACCCATAAACAAACAGTTAACTAGCTGGCTGTAGTAATTCATCCCACTTTGGCTTTCTGTGGTTGATTTTACCTCTTTAAGCCTGGGCAGAATGGATTCGTTATCTTCGAATTTCCCTTTCTCAACCTTTTCTTCTAACCGACGAATCCTCTCATCCAGATCGTTGTGCTCTACACCGAACAGGCCATATTTTATTGCCAGTGAAAACGAATCGTCACTATGGTTCGCTGCCCGCGAGGCAAACCACCATGATACAAACAAAGATCCGACTGTGATAGTTAAGTTTATTGTATTGGCTGAAATTGCCGCCTGACCTAATAAACGAATACACACTCTGTCGACAACGGGCTTCGCTAAATATGCAATACCAGAGGCTGTTGCCACGGTCGCCATTGCCCCGGCCTCGCCCAGTTTATTCCATGCTGCGTTATTGTACCCCTGGTCAAACAGAACTTTCGCATCCCAAAAAAGTAAAAGTGATGTCACCCCACCAGCAACACTTGCCAAACCTCCTCGCCAATTACGCCAGCCTGACATCCTTTTTAGTTTCTCTGGTGACCGATTAAAGTCTAATTCGAGCCGTTCATTAAGCCCTTGCAAACTCTGATTGTTAGTTAAGTTTGAGAAATAAAAACTCATTAGAAACATATCAAAACTTGCACTAAATAACCCAATAATATTTTTTGCATTCGGTTTATCTACCGATGTTTTAAATGATATACAAAAATTATTCAGCTCCAACAACCACAACCCACCCCATATTCCTCGGTATGCACCTCCAACAATACGAGCTGATGTTTGATTTACCTGCCTGCCCTTAATCTCATAGGAATAATCAGCATTTCTGGTATTGTTAAATTTTCCACCAAATTGATTTTCGATACTTGATACCGACTGCCCCTTTATACCGTCATATACATGAGCTGGTAGTTGTCGAACATCTGAAGCCATTAACCACAGCGTTTTTCCATTCGTCGCTTGCACCTTAAACGGAATAGCACCGCCTGACAGGGCTGATGGTAAATGGGCCAATTCAGAGGCAAACTTAATCGTCATTGCCTCGCCTTGAATATTCGTTATCTTTGCCAATACCCCATAAAGCGAAGGCAATACCTGAATGGATATTACTTCTAGGCCGTTGACCCCTCGCCTTACAACGCCCGATATATCAGAGCCCGTCATCTGGTTTTCTTCATCAATCACTTTAGAGGCGACGCCTATTAGCTCCTGATCAAAAATGACTAATTTAGATTTTTCCTGATAGGTATTGGCGACGGCTTGTTGTAACTGCTCGTAATTGACCTCGTAATACTCGGCCCATTTTCTTGCATCGCCCTGGCAATTCTCTTTTTGATAGGCCAAACAAGCGTAAGGATGGGAGGCCGTTTCAAAAATACGTTTAATTGCCCCCATCATAATTTTTTTCGGATCGGCCAATCGCGAATAATTAAATCGATTCAGTCTTGGCATGTCATGATCTGGCTCTCCCTCGACCAAACGGGGATCGACCCGGTCTAAATCAACCAGTATGGTTTCAAGCGTCTCGATAAAGTTGATATAGGGCCACGCTTTATCGGCAGTTTGAAACAGAATCGCGTCCATGTCCGTTGCGGCCAGGTGGGCACTATTGCGATCCCATAGCAAATCTGCGTATAAGCCAATTAATTTATAGAGTTCTCTTCGTGCCTGCGCCCGTTCTTCACGCTTTACTATCCGGCAAAACAGGCTGCCGGTAGACTGAACCAGTCTTGCATCCCAGAAGCTGTCTAAGTAGAGCGGGTTGACATTACCATTCGGGGTTTGTTTGCTAAAACAATTAAAGTGGATCAGCTCTGCGGCAGCGCCATAATTGTGATACTTCACACTTTCTGACAGTAACTGAAGCAGCTGAATATTGGCATTGACCTGGTTGAGCAATTTATCGGCAACAAACCGCTGATCTTTTAATACAATTCCCACCAGATTTTTGCCTCTTAGCGGTGAGAAACAATCACTGCAGGCTGTAGGTGGTTCTGGAAGCTGGTAGTCTTCAAATGAAAATTCAGGCACATCTGGCGAGTTATTCAACGGCAATGGCTTTGCTCTTCTCGGGTGCATCCATTGCTGTAATAAATTTCCCCGTAAACTGGGGCAAAATACCGTTTCATGGGGATATTTATCATCTTTAAAATTGATGAGATCGCTTGGCGCTGAAAGCTGTGTATTAACATCACTGTCGTGGTATTGACGCTCTTGCTGTAGCCCAGTAACAACGTTACGCCATTGCTGGCCTGAAATATCTTCCAAATAAATACGAGATGAGCCCAGCAAGGTTTCCATTTCCGCGTCGCGAGTTCTCATTTCTGGCAGCTCATCAATGGCCAGATGCTTGGTTACAAAGCCCCATTCTTCAACAAACCGCCTGGTTTTATAATTCGCAATACCCGATTTCGTGCGAATTAATGCCGGAATCTGATCGACAGCCCGCGAAATTTTCGACCATTGCTCGCAACGCTCCTTTCGCAAATAATCGCTTTTCTCCAGCGTTTGTACGTGCTTCCAAGGCCATGGGAATTGGGAGAACGCCATTTCAACGTTTGCGATTCGGTTATTTAAATAAAGCGGGATCTGGATGTGTTGTTGCGCTGCCCCCGCGTACTCTCGTTTATCTGGCACTGTGTCCATCAGACGGTAGCTTGCCGCGTCACTATCGGTAAAAATCGGTGTTTTATCCGGCTCTGCCGTCACTTTTAACTCTCTATAGAGTCGCCCATTGAGGAAAATATACAGATAGCCGTTGCGGCAAGGTGCAACCGCTCTTTCATCATGATCGGTTGTCAATAAAGGCACAATACCGAGCATGACATTGTGTTGGAACTCTTTGGTCGCCTCTTTCAGTACAGAGTTACGCACTTCTTTATTATCAAGCAGTACTGCATGAATATCGCCAATTTTGTGGATCAGCTGATAGCCATCTTTTAAAGCATGATCATCAATATACGTTGTTGTCTCAACGATTGGCCCAAAGCGCCCCTGGGGTTGCTGGCAACTTTGCAATTGCTCGACTTCCTGCCCACTGGCAAACAATGCAAATTGATTAATGCCATCATCAATCCCAACACCGGTTTGCTCGACGAAGATAAACTTTTGCTGTTCTTGCTCTTCCTGCGTTCGGCACTGTGCCGCCCCCATGGATTCTAACGAATAGGGCGTTTCTAAGGCTGGCGGCAACCCCGCTTCTGCCCCATTCAGTAACTCATCTGTTTCTAATGGCAATGCCGGAGGCGTAAGGGGTAATTCATCAAGCCCGGCATCAATATTCCATTCTGATGCAAGCTCTGGCTCAATAGTATCCACACTCGGTATCGATGTGAATTCAGTTTTCTTACTGGCTTCACCCGTCGACGCAAATACCGAGTCGGCTTTTGCTGATTGAATAGGAACTGGAATGATCATTATTTTCCCAGCATGTATTCGACCGGGATCAGTAACATGAGGGTTATGGTCTAAAAATACTTTTTGACTGATGTTATGTTTTCTGGTCAGCCCTGAAACGGTATCACCCTTTTCAACCAAATATGGGATTAATTTATATTCCATGGTGATCTCCTGCTTCCAATGCTGCGAGTATTTCATCGCTCAATGCCAGTTTTTTCTTTATGGGATAATGTGAGTTTTCAAATATTGGCTGCAGTTTACGCTCACGATAAAAATCCCCACCATAGACAATGGCGATACGAAGCCAGGGATCAAATTCATTCATGTTGCTTGCGCCATAGCGTTTGGCGATTGGCAACTGGGAGTGAACCAGTTCAGAAATCAGAATATTGTCTTTCGGTATTACATTACGATAGTGATCGGATAATTGATTTGCCATCTGCTGTTCTTTGTATACCGTTATCGTTGCTAATTCTGATTGAGAGAGGCGATACTCTTTGATTAATGGCTCGGAAGACGCCGTTAATTCTGACGTCCACCACTGTTGTTGATCGTACCAATAGAGTTGTTCGGCCTGATGCCAAAAATGACGACGCTGTATTTGTTCCTGAGCCCCTAAGCAATAGGCTAAATTACGCGGATCATAAAATCGACAGACTGAACGGGCATTGCTGGGTGAGTAGATTTGAACGCGTGCCATACCCCATTTCTGTACAGATTCAAAATCAGCTGTTGAGGTTAACAAGCAGCCCGCCGGATACTGCTCTAATAGCTTGACTGCATAAGTCCAATCCTGCTCATGGCTTTGCAGTTCTATCAATACTGGCCCGGATTTTTTCACTTCGTCATCAACCTCTGGCCCAAAGAGATAATCCCACAGACAGTTGCCTGAGCTTCCCTCATAAAAGCGGCGTAGAAAATCATCAATTTGGCAAGTTTCTACAATCAGGTAAGTACAAATAGTTGGCTGATAGACAGGAACAGTGCTTAACCGCTTAATACCTTCGATTTGCATGACTAGGTCTTCTTTTTGTGTATTGGGCATGTATCTTCACCGCTACAATCACACTCTTCCTGAATAAATACGGCCCTTTTCGCCATATTCCCAAATGCAGCCAGCGACATAGACGTTGTCGCTGTTTGTGCCTGCATCGCGGTTGATGCAGCCAGTGCGGCAGCCTGACCAATCACTCTCGGCAATTGTGGCGGCTGGCCTCCGTAGCCACTCCCCCTTCCCGCGCTGCCGCCAGAATTCAGCTTGATGCCCGGGCCGACGAGCTTGATGCCGGATGGGTCGATTTTCACGAAACTGCCGCCGCCTTTCAGGGTGATTTCGGAGCCGGCTTCAATCACTGCTTTATTGCCCACTTTGATGTGGATTTCACTGCCCGCTTCGGTAAGGTGTTTGCTGCCAATTTTGGTATGCAGCGTACCTGCAGTCTCGTGGTGGTTATCTCCGCCGACCTTTTCGAACTGATTGCCGTTTACCGTGCTGTGATCATCAACTTTGATTTCCTGATAGCGGCAATCATGGACAGTAAGGTGATCGGCATTCAGTATTTCCTGGGTACGGATGTTTTGTATGGTGGTATCGAGATCTTTGGCGGCATGAAGATAGATTTGTTCGTTATTTATTTTGTCGTCAAAGCGCCATTCATTGAAGTTCTGCCCCCCGACACTGGACGATGTTTTAAAGGTGCTGCGGGTTTTATGCTCGGTCAGGGCGTAAGGCACTTGGTTTTTAGTGTTATATAACGCACCGGTGATGATGGGTTTATCGGGATCGCCATGAATAAAGCTGACGATCACTTCATGGCCGATACGCGGCAGTACAAACTGGCCGTAACCATTACCGGCCCAGCCTTGGGCGACACGCAACCAGCAACTGGTTGTTTCATTGGCCTGTCCTTGTCTGTCCCAGTGAAACTGCACTTTTACCCGGCCATATTCATCACAATAGATTTCTTCACCATCGGGGCCGGTGACGATAGCCGTGTCGATATTATGGATCAGCGGTTTCGCTATGGGCTGCATGCGGTACGCGGCTTCCCACGGGGTGGCAATAAATTCAGCATGGTAGGAGGCAATGCCATCGGCATGCTCTTCCAGCACCTGAGGCTGAATGCCCCGGTGTTTAACCTCTGTCAGCAACCACGGTTCGTTCCATGCGTCATTAGGGTGAGCTTGTAACGGCTGGTAATAACCGCTGGTAAGCTGACAGTAATCACTGACTCCGCTAACTTGGCGTTTATCTATTCTGCCCTGTTCAAGGGTACGTGTTGCAATGCCTGTACCCTCGGCCTGTGTGGAAAATTGACCGGGGTAGCAATACCCTTCCAGCGCTTGCTCGTTGGCAATATTCGTTGCTACCGAGGCTTGGGGCTTAAAATCAGGCCGTTCAAAGGTAAAATCACGCAGCGAAGCTTTTCCGCGCCGAGTCTGATCGCGCACGGTAAATTCACTGATCACATCCTGAATTTTGGCCATTCCGCTATGGGGAGAATATGCGAGCGGCGGAAGTTCAAGAAAACCGTCCTGCCCATCGGCAATGACGATGACATGTCCGGTATCACTGTGCTCAAAATGATAATGCAGGCCGGCTTCGCTCATCAAACGTGAAATAAAGGCCATATCGCTTTCACCATACTGAACGCTGTATTCACGAGCGGTAAAGCTACCGGAAAGCCGCACCTCATACTCATGGCTAAGTATGCCGGCATCGGTGAAAATAGCGGTAATAATATCGGGCACTGAAAGGTTCTGGAAAATACGGAAGGTGGTTCGGTGCGCCAGTAGTTGCACTCGCGGGGTAACGGTTAACTGATACTGACAATGTCTGTCGGTATGAGTGAGTTTTTCCATTCCAAACACCATGCCGCAAATAAAACGCGGCATCAGCTCATTATCATGATGCATGGTTAAGCGAACGGGTAACTGGAGCCAATCTTCCAACACAAGATTCGGCTCGTCGCAGACAAAAGTCACCGAAAAAGCAAACGGCTGGCTGATCCCTTCGACGCCATTAAAAGCATACACTTTTAACGGTACATCAATTGTCGCAACTTCTAACTCAAACTTTGCCTGATTGGCATCCCTTACCATAACGTTTTCCTGATCAGAAAAAGAGAACGCTACCGCCCTCCCTGAATTTAATATCAAGGAAATATGCAATAACCGGATATACCTAAACCACCTCAAGGATCATGAGGTGGTTTGGGGGTATTTATGTTCTGAAACTCACTCAAAATGAAGGGGGAATGCTTCCCCCTTGGAAACAGATCTCAGGCTTATGCCTTCATTGCTGTACGCCAGTCATCACCACCCGATGTACCCGACACTTCATGGGTCCAGTCAATTTTTCGGTAAGTCATGAAGACATCTTCGAGATGAGTAAAGTGGGCCTGGCCCGGATCCTGGCAGTTCGGCATTTTGGCGGTGACATCAACCACAATGGCATCGGTCAACGTTGTTGTGAAATAGTGCTCTTGCGAGCCCGTTGCCGAGGTGCGATACCATTTAATTTGTACTGTCGGCAGACGCTCACCTGAGGTTAGTGAGTTATAAATTAGCGGCGAACACTTATCGAAAACTTTGGTGATCTTTACCGGTTTGTGAACACGTTGGCCTGTTGGCTGTCCAGATTGCGGATCGCGGGGTAGCACAACCTGATGTTCAAATGCTTCAACCAGTACTTCGTCTTCGTGACCTTCCTGGAAAATATTACCTACTGAATCTTCCGTGAACGTACCTGCCGTGATTAAACCTTGTTTCTCACCTTCAATACGCATATAAGCAGGAGTTGGCATAACTCATTTCCTTTTCAATATATAAATGGGATAAAACTTACTTGTAAGCAACCCGATATACAGCAAAGGTTATGCCAAAACATTAGTTCAACTTTTTCAACGACTTAACTACGGTAACTTTTTAAATCATTGAAAATCATGAAAACAGATGGAAAATCAAGAAAATACCATTGAAAACCAATCAAAGGGGCAAGAGAAGGCATATCGTCATTTCGCTCCAGGTTGAAGCTAGACGGAAAAAAGCCAGAGCAATGAATACTCTGGCTTATTCGGTTATTCAACTGTCTAGCTAGACTTTGAACTGACCGATGAGCCGATCTAGCTGCTCGCACTGATCTGCCAATATTTCAAAGGCTTGTTCAGATGCTTGCACCTTACTCACGACGTCCTGACTCTTATCCGAAATTTTCCGCACATTTTGATTAATGTCTTCACTTACCTGATTCTGCTGCGTTGCCGCTGTAGCGATTTGCAGGTTCATCTCATTAATAACATTGATCGACTGGCTGATGGCATCTAGTGATTCGTTGGCACTATTGGCCTGCTCAACGGTATGTGTCCCGCTTTCTCTGCTTAATTCCATCGCTTTAACGGCATTATGCGCACCTTGCTGCAAGCTCTCAATCATTACCTGGATCTCACCGGTACTGTCTTGAGTCTTACTGGCCAGTGAGCGAACTTCATCGGCGACTACTGCAAAACCACGGCCTTGTTCACCGGCGCGTGCCGCTTCAATCGCCGCATTAAGTGCAAGCAAGTTGGTTTGATCGGCAATACCACGAATGACATCCAGAATAGATGCAATATTACCCACATCTCGCTCCAAATTACTTATCACGGCACTCGAAGTTTCAATTTCATCAGCCAGTTGATGAATCGACATAACAGTCTTGCCGAGGATCTGTTTTGCAGATTCTGACTCGTCACTGGCTGACTGACTCGCTCCTGCAGCTTCATTAGCATGAGAACTGACGTTATCACTAGTGACACTCATTTCATGCACTGCTGTCGCGACCAGAGCACTCTCTTCTTGCTGCTCAGATGCATTAAGAACGACACCTTGAGTCTCTCGTTGGATCTGCTGCGTTTCTTCGCGAACCGATGTCATCGTTACGGCCACTTCGCTGATTGTCGAATGAATTTTCGATACAAATTCATTAAAGGCAATCGCTAACTGGCCAATTTCATCTTTACTTTCAACAACTACTCGCTGGGTCAGGTCTCCTTCACCTGAAGCTATATCGTGCATAGCTAAAGACAATCGCTTCAGCGGAGCTAACACTAAACCCGACACACCCCATGTAATGATGGTAGAAATTAAAAGTGCAACCACAAACCCAACCTCTAATACCAATGTTGCAAGGCTAATTTCATTATCAATAATCAACTTCAACTCTGCGTCGGCCGTTTCTATCTGTGCACGAAGATCAAGATATATCTCACGCATCGCTGAAAATTCTTGCTGAATCAGTACTTGGTTCTCGCGGTAATATTCACTTGCGCCTTCTGGATTTTCAACTATATAACGGTAGTGACTTAGCCACTGACTATAAGTGTTTTGCAAGCGCTCAACTAAAGAATGGTTAGACGCATCAATGAAGCCTATTTCAATCAGCCGCTGTGCCGATTGAAAGCGTGATAACGTTTTAGTGCTTTCTGAATAAAACTCCTTTTGGTTATACTTCACCAGCTCCTGATTACTATCACCCGCTAAGATCACACCCTGTCCAGCCGTAATCACCTGATAGACATCCCGGTAACCTTCCTCTAGCTGTTCTAAAACAGGTCGAACCTCATCATCCTGTAACGAACCAGTACGGGTAAGATCATTAAATACTACAAGCGCCATACTTAACAGAGCAATAAAGACAGCAACAACAAGACCAATTGGAACAGCAAACTTCCAGCGAAATGCCAGATTATTAAACCACAACATAGATTTCCTTTAATTATTCTTATGACTAACAGTATTCATGACTTAAATTTTTCGTGGTTATTATCAGTGGTGACCTTACATATAAAATCAGTTTAATCTGTCAACTTAGAAGTGAAGCTTATTTTTTTAAGGCGTGAATTAATAAATGCGACAATAACGACCCATCAACTGTTTTTACTGAATATTCTTTAGATAAGAAGATTCATTAAGCTTTCGCTCGTAATTCTCTAACATCAGGTTCGGGCAGAAAATAATGTTAACATGTTGATATCTCATATTAATATTCCATCTTAAGCGTACATTTAAATCACAGAACACCAATAATATTGTTATTGTCTGAACTTTGTTTATCCACTCATATCAACATCGCAGCTTTTAACTTCGCTATTGACAACTGCAACTTTTATTTTTTTAATTACGCATCTTCTTGATGTTATATCTAAACTCCCTTGATCTCCGTCTCATCACTTACGTTCTACCAAGCAGTTCGTTATCATTGCCATTCATACTTAATGCGAGCCAGCTGACCCATGTATCAACAAACACTTAAGAATTACTTTGGTTTCGATACTTTACGTACCGGCCAAGAAGAGGTGATCACCCGGATTTTAAATGGCCAGTCGGCTGCCGCTATTTTCCCCACCGGATCGGGGAAATCTTTGTGCTATCAACTACCGGCAGTACAGCTGCCCCATTTGACCCTGGTGATCTCTCCACTGCTTGCATTAATGAAAGATCAGCTTGATTTCCTGCACAATAAGAATATTGCTGCCGCTTCCATCGATTCCAGCCAAAGCTGGGAAGAGACACAGCAAGTGATGCAAGCCATCAGAAATGGTGAAATAAAGGTCTTAATGATTTCTGTTGAGCGTTTGAAGAACGAACGCTTCCGACACTTTATTTCGCAAGTCCCAATCTCATTACTGGTGGTCGATGAAGCACACTGTATTTCAGAATGGGGACATAACTTCCGTCCCGATTACTTAAAACTGCCTGAATATCGTAAAGCTCTGAATATTCCCCAGGTCTTACTGCTTACTGCAACCGCGACACCCGCGGTTATTAAAGATATGGGCACCAAGTTCGCGATTGATGAGCAAGACATCATAATCACCGGCTTCTATCGCTCAAATCTCGATCTTAATGTTGTCGCCGCAGAAAATGATAATAAACTGCCGGCACTGTGTAACTTGCTAGGCCAGAATGGCGAACAGCCCACCATTATTTATGTCACTTTGCAGCAGACGGCAGAAACAGTAGCAGCCCAGATAAGTCAGCGAGGTTACCGGGCACAGGCTTATCATGCGGGTATGGAGACTGAAGCCAGACAGAAGATCCAGCATGATTTTATGGCGGGTAATATTAATTGCATTGTTGCCACCATTGCTTTTGGTATGGGTATTGATAAAGCGGATATACGCCAGGTTATTCACTTTGATCTGCCAAAATCGATTGAAAACTATAGTCAGGAAATTGGCCGCGCCGGACGAGATGGCCAGCCATCACAATGCACGGTTCTTGCCAATAAGGCCGGTTTGAATGTACTGGAAAACTTCATTTACGGCGATACGCCTGATTGCGATGCGATTGAATATATATTAAATGAAATTAAGGCGCTGGACAGCGCAGGCCTGCAAACACAATGGGAAGTTATGCTGCCACGCCTGTCAAAAGACAGTAACGTGCGTTTACTGCCGTTAAAAACCTTATTGGTATATTTAGAAATTCGCAAGATCATTGAGCCTCAATATACCTATTTTGCTGACTACCGCTTCAAGCTAAATCAGGATCAACAATCGATCCTTGACCAATTCCAAGGGGAACGGCGACAGTTTGTTGAGGCCATTTTCGCTTGTTCACAGAAGGCACGTACCTGGTACACGGTAGATTTCGACGCTCTGTGGAATGGCTACCAGGCCGATCGTAAACGGGTCGTCGCTGCGATCGATTATTTCAGCGAAAAGGGCTGGATCACCCTTGAAAGTAAGCAGATGACTGATGTGTACCGCGTGTTGGACCATCAGTTTGATGCCCAAGAAGAAGCCGTCAAGCTCCATAACTTATTTAAGCAAAAGGAAAACAGCGAAATTGAGCGTATCGGGAAGATGATCAGCTTCTTCGAGAATGAACAATGCCTGAGCCATGATCTCGCCAGGTATTTTGCAGATTTCAATGCTCCCGAACAGTGCGGCCACTGCTCGGTATGCCGTGGCCAGATCACGACTCTGCCACCAGCCAGTGCGTTACCGGAAATTTCTGACAACGTTATAAAAGCATGGTGCGATCCATTTATTGCAGCTTGTGGTTCAGTGCCTTCCCCCGAGGCGATCACACGCTTCTTAAACGGCATGACGTCACCATTGAATACCAAAGTAAAGGCGCGGCAGATGAGTGGATTCGCCCAACTAGAAGCTTATCCGTTCAGAAGTACCTTGGCACTGGTTTCTAAGGTGTATGCAATTAATTAATATCAACCAGGCCACACTCTCGCACCTTGAAAGCAATTCGATCAGGTTGATAGCTCGCAGGCAATTTGATCACCACTGGTGATATGCTGCGTTGCTATCAACATCCTGACCTTACTTTTCATCATTAATGAATAGCGATCCTCGTCACAACGTTTTAGAATGAGCTCATAAAACCTAAGCTCATAAAGTCAGTGAGGATTAAAGTCATGACAAACGAAGAACAAGAATTTCAAACCTGCGAAGCTTGCGGTGTTTCTGCAGAGATGGGCTTTATCATCAAAGAAGGTGACGACGTTGCTGAAGTCAACGTTTTTGCCAATGGTAAAAGTGCCTTGGAAGCGGAGCTGAACAACTACCTCGCACTGGCTAAAGAAGTTAATGCCAACTTCACACACGAAGTAACTGAATTATCTGAGACCAGCCAGGAGCTGACTGCACGCATTCAGTTTGAATGCAGTGCTGAAAAGCTGATTTTCGAGCTTAAGAGCCGATCTCTAGCTAAGTAATTAATTATTAATTCTCGATTTTACAAAAAGCCGATTCCTAAAAAGGATCGGCTTTTTTTGTCTAAAGCGACTATAGTTAATAACAGCCTATTTAGGTTGGCTCTAATGCGCTTTATGCTCTAAGTCATTGACTGTGCAACTCAGTTGCATCACCCGTCATTTTTGACTGGTATACGGATCAAATTTTTATGCTTAATGCGCATTTTGTTCTGGTAAATTCCTACGGTTTATATGAGAATAGACACACAATATGAACCATGAAGCACATGACTACTGTTTAATGTCATTGATAAAAGGGACAATTTCGATGAGAAACGATAATAAAGCTAAAGTGATTTCAAGCTGGAAACCAAGCAACCCGCGTGAAGCTGCTGCCATGAAAGAATTGCTCATGACTGAAATGGGTGTCGTTACTCCTCACCATGAAGGTGGTACTGGTAAACTAGCACCAAATTCGGGCCGAGTAATCCGTTAAACTGTCACATCCCCTCTTGTTGGGCGATCTATGCAGTGTTTGTATATTTTGTTGTTTCATTAACGGTATAACAGAATATACAAACACTGCATTTTTTTGACGTCATTTAGAACGAAGATAATATTGTCTTTTTATTCAGACAATTATTCTCCTTATTTCTCCAGCTTATTTATTTCCTTCCAATGAAGTTTTCCATTTGTTTCAAAACTGTTCTCCGGTAGGCACTTAAGAGCAATACTCTTAATAACTATCACCGCACCTGAAGAATATTCTTTTCCGTCATACAAGCAGGCGCGCCCGATAAGCATTTTATTTTCTACTGATATTTCTTGATTTTGATTCGTGCCAACCACTTTTGATTCTGTCATAAAACTCATTAGCAATACCACAAGGCCCACAACAGCTCTAACCGATTTATGCCCCAAAGTTGCTTTAATCATTCTAGCCACTCACACTTTATCAACGATTTCACTAATTAAGACCATATTATTTCACCCAACTGTTCAATAACAACAGCAGTAATCTAATAGTAGATTATCCTTTATTTGCCATATCATCATCATTTATATCAATAACTGTCATTTCCGTCCCAAAAAAAACACACTCAGACCTTCAGTAACCTGGTTAGCATTTCAATGCCATTAGATTGAAGTAAATGTAAAGAAATCATATCAACTACGAAGTTACATGGTCCTAATCACTCTCTTTCTTCCATGATTCCAACAGGTACGAGACAAACACCATATACGCACTGGCCAGCAAAATTTGTCCGATCCGAATATAAAAGCTGACCTCAATAAGTTTACTGTCAGAGGTGACACCAGAACCAAGCACGACAAGCAGAGCAGACATTACCCCGGCCGAAATCGGCGCTTTTTCTGGCTGCCGGTATATTTTTGTGCTAATCACACACCCAATCAAAGCAATTAATGCCAGCAGGAATGTAAAGGTCGGAACCATCACCAGACATTCATAAAAAAGAATCGCCAGCAATCCCCCTAAGCCATTGGTCAACAGCAAGAACATGCTAGTCTTGACACTTTTCTGTCCCGTTGTCTGAAGCGATAAAATGCCGATAATCACCATAATTAACAGCGCACCGGTAATCTGAAGGTAATAGACAAAAATGATCACCGGGAAAGCAATAACCAATGCTTGCATCGCCTCATGCGCCCACTGTTCCGGTGATAATATCTCTATTGGTTGTCTATTCGAAACGGGTTCAAGATCCGGTAACAGTAAATGTAGCAGAGCAAATAGCCCAACCGCCACCACACCAGACACAACTAACCCGACAGCGATATAAACGGCCAAGCCTGAAGCGATAATCCCCATATATGGCAATAACATAACCGCGACCATCAATATGGTGGCGAAGAAGTTCCATTGCGGATCCATAAACAGATAGTACGCAATGAACATCAGTAAACCGACTAGCAACAAGAGTATTAACGGATAGTGAGTCCCCCCCATACTGACACTCAAAACAATCAACACGGTTAATACCATGGCCAATATCAGTTCATAGATGGTATGAGCTGTGTTTTTTTATGATCTACCAAAAATTTAGTCAGAAACAGCGGCGTTATAAACGATAAGCCCCAGCCTATACCAAATGCCAGTGCACATACAGTAACCAGCCCCAATCCATACTGGCCACCTTACCTTTGAATACCCTCCCAGGGGCGTAATCTAGAGCGATCTCGCCCCGATCACCAACCTTCATATTGCCGATGCTGTTTTTTCTGAAGTAAGCATCAATCCAGTCATCTTCGCCAGAAACAAATGTCAGTAATGGCTGCCCTGCATGGGCATAAAATCCTTCATCTAGCCGGAAGTTTGTCACCCCGCCAAGGGCTGGGGCACGTATCACCGTCCGCTCCAGGTCCATTTGGGCTTTCTGTAATTTGAGCAAAGCCGATTTCACTTCACTATTTTCATTGCCCGTCGAACCCAGCTGTTTTCTGGCTTGCTGCAAACCGGCTTCGGCATTTTCCACTTGGGCTTTTGCATTCGTTAAAGATGCGCGGGTTTTATCTGCTTCTGCTTGCAGTACTATGCCTTTTTTCGCCATAGCCAAAATACGGATCGCTTGGGTTTTGACATGCGCCTGATTCGCTAGTGCATTCGTCAGTTTCGCCTGTGCCGATGAAACCGATGCCGTTTGTACGCCGACATTCTTCCCCGCTTTTACCAGCCCTTGGTTGGCTTCTTGCTCCGCCAGTTCATAATCAGCCGGATCGATTTTAACCACCACACTACCCGGTTCGACAATTTCATTAGGTTCGACTGCGACTTCAACCAGACGGCCTGAGACCAAGGGGGTTATCGGGATCAGATAAGCTTAGCCACAGAATTCAGACTGGGTTGGCGTAAAAATAATAATGACGAGTCTTTCGCAAAATTGCCAAAGAGTTTCATGCAATAGAAATAGATTGTGTTTCAGCAAATACGAAAAAGCCCCAGCATTTCTGCTGGGGCTTCGGAATTTGGCGGAGAGATAGGGATTTGAACCCTAGATACGCTATAAACGTATGCCGGTTTTCAAGACCGGTGCTTTCAACCACTCAGCCATCTCTCCAATGCGGCGAATAATACAGAGCAATGAGGTGGCTGTAAAGCCCTGAAATACCAACCGTTCACAGTTTAAACAAATCACACACATTTAATGCCAATGGTTTAAAAAGCAAACAATGACAACAACTTAAACTCATAACACACAACAATTAAAAGAAAGATAAATGAACAAACAAACGAGGCATTGGTGCGGGTGTGAGCATCAACGGTAAGACCTGTGAAAAATTGATCTCAACACGCTGTTTTTAGCTGGGCTGGAATAAACCAAGATACGCCTAAAGATGCCTCTGTCACAGCTTAATTTAGTGATAGTTTCATAATTTAGGATTGGCTCACAAACTGACACTTATCCGCTTAACTCTTAGATTTTCATTTGGTAAAGATAAGTGGATCTCGACGCAGGGTTTCTATAGGAGGTAATTGTGTCTATCAACTCTATGGACCACACAGAAATTGCTGATGTTTCTTCTAAGTGGGATTACAAAGATGAAGCCGCTTCAAGCATTGCAGGCAACAAAAAGCAGCAGGCTGAAGCGAGAAGACGTATTGAAATGCTACGGGATATCCGTGAAAGCGGGTTAACTATCGAGGAAGCAAAAGAACTGGGATTAATCCACTAATTTTTTATGTCTATTACCTCTCAGGTAAACAGCTAAAGCGCTCTATTGGCGCTTTAGTTATGTCACTTACCAGATGATAAATCTACGCCTCTGTCTGTATTTCAATGGCAGATTTTTTTAACCCAGGAGAGTATATCGACGTCTGATTTCGACCATGATGCTTTGAGTAATACATCGCAACATCACTATCGGCAAATAACACTTGCATGTTTGATGAAACAGAACCATATTCTGCGATGCCGAGACTGATCGTAACCTGAAAATCAGTATCTGAATGACAAAACACCTGCTCAGCAACATTTTTTCGTAATCGTTCTGCTACTGTTTTTGCCCCGGTACTGTCTGTGTCAGGCATCAGAATACAGAATTCTTCCCCGCCGACTCGTGCCAGTAAGTCACTTTTTCTACAAATTTTCCGCATCATTGCAGCCAATGCGCAAATGACATTATCTCCTTCACTATGACCAAAGGTATCGTTGATCTTTTTGAAATAATCAATATCCAGCATAACCATTGAAAGCGGACTTTTATCACGTTTGGCCTTGGCAAGTAACATTCCTGACGCTTCTGAAAAATAAAGGCGATTAGGTAATTTCGTTAGAGGGTCTAACATTGCCAGCTGAGCCAGTTCTTTCTGCGTCTTAAATAACAAGATAGTAAGAAATAAAACCAAACCTATCCAACTAACCGCTACTAATAAAACATAATCAAATTTTCTGAACCAAGTTCCTAACAGCGCCTCTTTTTCAATTCCGGCAACAGCCAGTAAATTGAGATGAGGAATTTTCTTATAGGCCGTCATCATGACATTCGATGTCGATGGCAGGGTAATTTCTAACAGCCCTTTAGGCTCCCCCTCGTTCCACAGTGCTTTTCCTTGATCCTCTTTACTTAATGCCTCGACCATCTTGGCAGGGTATCCCACAGCCAGTTTTCCGTTAGCAGACAACAACAAAATTTCATTGAAGCCTGGTAACTCAAACGTAAACAGATGTTCGTAGAGCTTTTCGATATCAATATAAGCCACCAATATATTGCTTAAAGGATTGTCTGCTGTTCCTGTCCGTCGACTCAGAGCAATAAAATGAATATCGGGATCAAAGTCAGAAACAGCAGGCCCACTAATGAAATATGGAATATAGCTCCCATGTAGGTGGATCTGAATATAATCATGATTTAATACGTTGGGAAATGAACGATCTGAGGAAGAAGATACAACGTTTCCATCGGTATCAATTAAAAATAACTCCGCCAACTCCGGAAGCCGTTGCTTGTACTCAAAGAAGATTTCATGAGCTTGTGCGGGTTTAAGCTCAATCAGTTTATTTATACCTTCCAGGCTTTCAAATACTTTTTCAAAAGATTTTTCGGTCTGTTTAGCCACCATTTCTGCAACAAATTCTGCCCTGCGATAGGCTTTGTCCAGTATCGTTGATTGCTCTGACCAGACAAAATAGAACATCATCGCTAGTACAGTTGTTGCTACCAGAAAACACAATACGAGTAGAAGATAGCGAATATTATTGCGAGTCCGGTAACTCACCATTGCTTCTACTCCCATATTAACAACCTTAATAATAAAAATTATCGTCTGCAAAAGGTATAACTGCAAAACTTCTTTCTACAACAAAGTATGATAAGCCTCTTATACTAATTAATATTTAGTTTAGCTCAGGTTGAGGGAGCAACGTATGCGAGAACACGTACCTTATCGATCTTCATTAATGGTATTATCCATACTTCTCATCGCAGGTTGCAGCTCAATACCCAATATCTTTAAGCCCGCCAAATATAGCCTCCTCTCTTCAACAAAAAATTTTATTGCGATGAACAATATTCGTAGCAACGGCACTATTGTTGATAAAAGCGATTTTTATCCGAAGCGAGCTTTCGCTTTCAGTTATCGTTACTGCGCTAGGAACCCAGTAGAAGCAAAGCAAGATATACTTGAGTATCAATTACTTGCAAAAAATGTTTGTGATAATAACAAAGGTCAGTTAATTCATCAGGAAAATGGTACATGGTGTGTTTCCAGCGTCAATAGTGCAGAAGAACGCCCCCTTTTTTACGCGCGCATTTCCAGTACTGAATTGTGGGCTGAGCTCTGTCCCGACGGACCGTTTGTAACCTTAAAGGTTATTGAGAATACCTATGCCTCGGCTGGGAAATGGTATAACGCAGCACTGGTGCTAGGTTACCAACCGTATTACCAATATCGCAAAATCATTTCAATCAACACGGTTGACGGTCAGTTATATCAAATGCCCAAAGAGCCTGTCGTGAACGAATTATGGACAGAAGAAAGCCAGTTTATCTATACCAGTATCGGTCAGGTCGTTTGTCTTTTTGAACAACTTGAAGGGCCAGCCCTTGGATATACCTACCGTGGAACAGTAGACAGCGTCAGTAACGACAAGGTTAAAGTGCTAGTCACCACCAAACTAAGGGGAGATCTCCGAACAGCGCCGATTTCAGAACCGCTTGAGTGGCACAAGGAAGCCTATATTACCGCACCGGCTAATGCCTGGTTTGTGTGTGGATAAACCTGATCTATTAATTTTACAGAGTGCTATAAACAAAAAAAGAACCACTTTTTAAACACACTTATTTCTTCTTTATAAAGAAATATGTTTAAAAACTGATTCAATTTGGATTTATTTATTACGAAGAGCAGTATGAAATTGGTGGAGCTATGCGGGATCGAACCGCAGACCTCTTCGCTGCCAGCGAAGCGCTCTCCCAGCTGAGCTATAGCCCCAATTTAATTTCTCTTTTTACCACTTAACCTAATAAAAGAAAGTGGCGTCCCGTAGGGGAGTCGAACCCCTGTTACCGCCGTGAAAGGGCGGTGTCCTAGGCCTCTAGACGAACGGGACTAAGGTTTTAGGTGCAAGAGCCTAGAAACGAGTTTCTAGTCCTGTTACCTGCCAATGTGTTGGGCACATTGGTGTGAGTAGTGATGTTCTAGTTACTAGAATCTCTCTACTCGATACTCTTCTACATTTCGACCAGGCAATCTGTGTGGACACTGCATAAAACAAACAGTCTTTAGGTAAGGAGGTGATCCAGCCCCAGGTTCCCCTAGGGCTACCTTGTTACGACTTCACCCCAGTCATGAACCACACCGTGGTAAA
>NZ_PYMC01000059.1 GCF_003026475.1 Photobacterium lipolyticum | reverse complement strand
AGAGACCGATAACAAACGTGAACACTGTATAGGACTCCAAGCACAACACTCGAATAGTCTACTGGGTCTCGAACCCGCATTACGCAATGCAGAGTTAGCTTATTATGGATACTTCAACAATTCAAAATATTAATATCGGCGTCGATACAGGAAAGTCTCAACTCGATATTTACATCCGGCCGCTCGATATTTTCTTCTCCGTTTCTAACGATGAGAAAGGGATTAAAGATGCCATCAAAACCATTAAAAAATACTCACCACAAAGGGTCGTGATTGAAGCCACTGGCAGGCTGGAAATGCCCTTCATTATTGCCTGTGCCGACGCCAACATCCCTTATGTGATTGCAAACCCTGTTCATGTAAAACGCTTTGCCGGTGCCATCGGTCAACGCGCTAAAACGGATAAACTCGATGCAAGGCTTATCGCCCACTATGCCGAGGCTATAAAACCAGCACTAACTCAGCTGAAGCCTGAATCCATGCGGCTTATGGCGGATTTGGTCATCCGAAGAAATCAGCTTCTATCAATGCAAACCATGGAAAAGAATCGCCTCCAAATACTACCTAAACACCTGGCTATGAC
>NZ_PYMC01000058.1 GCF_003026475.1 Photobacterium lipolyticum | reverse complement strand
TGGCGGATTTGGTCATCCGAAGAAATCAGCTTCTATCAATGCAAACCATGGAAAAGAATCGCCTCCAAATACTACCTAAACACCTGGCTATGACCATCAAACCAATCCTGACGGCGTTCAAAAATCAGATCAAAAAAACCGAAAAGAAAATCGTCGTATTAATTGAAAGTTGCCCTGAATATCAGGCCAAAAATGAAATACTACAAAGCATGCCCGGTATCGGAAAAATTGCCTCCGCATCTATCATTAGCAACCTTCCTGAGCTCGGTTATATCACCAACAAACAAGCTGCAGCACTCGTCGGCGTCGCCCCTATGAACAGGGAAAGCGGACGCTATAAAGGACACAGAAAAATACAAGGCGGTCGGGCCCAGGTCAGAACCGTTCTCTACATGGCAATGATGTCTGCTATGCAATGTAACCCTGTTTTTAAGACGACCTATCAACGGCTTCTAGCTGAAGGAAAACCAAAAAAAGTGGCCATCATCGCCTGCGTAAGGAAGATGGTTGTCATCCTAAATTCGATGCTGAGAGATGGCGTTTTATGGGATGCGAAAACAGCTTAAATTAACTATTGACGCCATAGTCGTTTGTTATG
>NZ_PYMC01000057.1 GCF_003026475.1 Photobacterium lipolyticum | reverse complement strand
AGACAACTGGTATCGTTAAGTGGTTTAACGAAGAGAAAGGTTTCGGTTTCATCACTCAAGACAACGGCGGCGCAGACGTATTCGTACACTTCCGTGCAATCGCTTCTGAAGGCTTCAAAACTCTTGCAGAAGGTCAAAAGGTTTCTTTTGACGTAGAACAAGGCCAGAAAGGTCCTCAAGCTGCAAACGTAGTTACTCTGTAATTTTAGAGTCTATGTAAACAGTATAAAAATGTCGGCACTGCCGGCATTTTTTTTGCCTGTTATTTGGCTAATACTCAGTATGTCCGAGAATATCAGCTTTTCCTTTGTCTTTTCACAGTCTTGCCTAGAAGCCAATAAATCCTCGCTGAACAAGCATCTTGAGGTCACTTGGGTATAACATTTCGGATACACGAGTAAAAACAGGATTTACATCCCCATCAGCTATAAAAAGCAAAATAAAACTACATATTTTATCTTCGTGTGTTACTATTCGTTTCGGCCTGTAAGTCAGACCTATTTATATGCAACATTATGTTTTAGAAAACCTTCGCTGTACCGATTTACCGAGTAAGTTGTTATGAAGATTTCCACTCATAAGTTTCGTTCACATAAATAATTCTTT
>NZ_PYMC01000056.1 GCF_003026475.1 Photobacterium lipolyticum | reverse complement strand
TGTACGCTTAGTCACTTAACCATACAACCCCAAGAGGTTTCGTATGGCAACAACCAAGGTTTCTCTGCTTGTTCTTTTGCAAGAGCAAGAGAGGATTTGTTTTCGCCGGACTCTACACAAGACACTTTAATGTGTTTGTTTTGAGAACTCGTATTTCTGATTCTAAATAAAGAAGCAAAAATACATTTGTAATTGAATCCAAAGATTCAATTTACTAGTCAGCTTTCCAGATTGTTAAAGAGCATGTATTTCATTTTCTCCAAAGAGAAAAGATCCACTTTCTAAAGACTTTCAGCGACACAAAATCGATCCAACAGCAGTATTTCGCTATTGAATCTGCTTTTGTGCAGAAAACATTTAGAGAGTGGTGGAGCTATGCGGGATCGAACCGCAGACCTCTTCGCTGCCAGCGAAGCGCTCTCCCAGCTGAGCTATAGCCCCATCGAGATGGATTCTTTCCGAAGAAAGGCTTTTTCTTTAGGCAAGGCATAGTATTTAGACGTTTAGTTCGCTAAACGAAAAATGCTATAACACAGCATAAAGGAAAAGTGGTGGGCGATACCGGGCTCGAACCAGTGACCCCCTCCTTGTAAGGGAGGTGCTCTCCCAACTGAGCTAATCGCCCACTGAGTTTTAATTCCTTGTGGAAGGAATGGTGGGTCGTGCAGGATTCGAA
>NZ_PYMC01000055.1 GCF_003026475.1 Photobacterium lipolyticum | reverse complement strand
AATTATGATCGAGCGTCACCGGTTGCTTCGCGGCTTTGTCCACTTCCGGGCCACGCGGAATCGAACCAAAGTATTTCTCAACCCACGCCAGCGTCTGGGCTTTATCGATGTCACCACCGATAGTCAGAGTGGCATTGTTCGGGCCATACCAGCGCAGGAAGAAGGCTTTCAGATCGTTTACATCAACACGATCCAAGTCTTCCACATAACCAATCGGCTGCCAGGAATACGGGTGAGTACGCGGGAACAGGGCTTCGCCCATGCGCTCATACATCAAGCCGTACGGACGGTTTTCATAACGCTGAGCGCGCTCGTTTTTCACGGTGGAACGCTGAATTTCAAACTTCTTCTGGGACACAGCGCCAAGCAAGAAGCCCATGCGATCCGCTTCCAGCCACAGCATTTTTTCCAGCTGATTGGCCGGTACGGTTTCAAAGTAGTTGGTACGGTCACGGTTAGTCGTGCCGTTCAGGGTACCGCCCGCTTCGGTGATCAAACGGAAGTGTTCCTGATCGCCCACATGCTCGGAGCCCTGGAACATCATGTGTTCAAAGAAATGGGCAAAGCCCGATTTACCCAACTCTTCGCGA
>NZ_PYMC01000054.1 GCF_003026475.1 Photobacterium lipolyticum | reverse complement strand
TTCACGTTTGTTATCGGTCTCTCATCAGAGGAGCCTGCAATCAATCGAACTACTGTATAGAAAGCTTTAGTTGCAGCTAAAGCCTGGGTCTCACTTTACCCTGAAGTTGGTTTTATTATCCATACAAAGCAATCAAGGTGACCCGTTACACTCGGCAGTTTTGGTTTGAAGTTCAATGTGCTTGGCTAGTTCAGTGATGGCACACCTTATTGTAGGCGTTATGTTTTTTGTCAGTTATTTACAATCAAAAGGAATTCAGTTTTGTTAAGATTTACGCATGATAGTGGTCACTATTTTACTTTCGATGGTGCTGATATTTATTACGAAATCCTAGGTAATCCAAATGGTAAACCCCTTGTTCTATTACATGGTGGTTTAGGTTGCATGACTGATTTCAATAGTGTTATTGATAGTATTCCAGAAGACTATATGATCATTGGTATCGATCTTAGAGGGCATGGTAAATCGACGATTGGTAATAAAGAATTAAGTTATGCGCAATATCAAAGTGATGTTGTGGCAGTACTAAACCATCTGAAAATCAGTTCATTTTCTCTATTTGGTTTTAGCGATGGTGGTATTGTAAGTTATCGTTTGGCTGCCTCAGTAAGTTCAAATGTGGAACAACTTATTACGTTGGGATCACAGTGGCGTCTGGAAGAAAATGATCCTTCCATTGAGTGCTTGGGGGGAGTCACATCAGGCGACTGGAATGAAATGTTCCCTGATTCAGTTGCATACTACAACGAATCGAATCCACAACCGGACTTTGAGTTGTTAAT
>NZ_PYMC01000052.1 GCF_003026475.1 Photobacterium lipolyticum | reverse complement strand
CCCTCTCACAGAACCGTACGTACGGACCTCGTATACGGCTCCTGCATACCCATGTTCAGCTCTGCGCTGAACACATACCCTGTCCTTACATGCTCAAGATTCACCAGACCAAGTTCGTCGAACCATTTGTTTGGCATCGCGTAGCTTGCCAGTGGACTCGCTGCGTTTCGCCAGCTGGTCATACTTATCAGCTTGAATGGTGACTTATAGCCTATCTGCCTCAGCCTCCGATGCAGCCGTCTTGGCTTCTTCCATAATCTCAGCTGTATACTCCGCAGTCTGCGTCTTAGCCATGCGGCTATTTTCTTGAGTTCCCTGCTGGCATTGGCTATTCGAAAGTACTGACTGAACCCTCTAAGTATTGGGTTCAATTGCTTGATGACTGTGCATAATGGCTTTCCGCCATTCCGCTTGGTCATCTGCTTGAGCTTGCCCTTGAACCCTGCCAGTTTCTTGACCTGAATGCGGGTGTATTGACTCCCGATTTCAACCCCAAGGAACTTCACCCCGCCATCGCTGTGTGCGATGTGCGATTTGGTTTGGTTCACGGTCAGCTTCAGCTCTTGCTCCAGTATCTTCGTTGCTTGCCTGAGCGCATTCTCTGCGCCGGCTCTGCTTCGACAGAAGATCAGGATGTCATCAGCATAGCGGACTATCCGGTGGTTGCGTTTTCTCATCTCCTGATCGAACGCATCCAGGTAGATGTTCGCTATCAGCGGACTGATCACGCCGCCCTGCGGACTCCCTGTTTCGGTCTCTTGCCATTGCCCACCGACCATGACTCCGCTTTTCAGGAACTGCTTGATAAGTTCC
>NZ_PYMC01000051.1 GCF_003026475.1 Photobacterium lipolyticum | reverse complement strand
GCAGTTCGTGATACACAACAAGCGTTCAGGTATATCGCCAGAGAAGATCGACTTCGTAGCGGCTAAGCACGACCCGCCGACCATAAAATGAAGCCACATTGCCTGTGCTACTCTGCGCCATAACGCCCGCCATAAGGTGTGCCCCACTGAATCAGCAAAGCGCACCTGACTCCACACTAAAAATGCCGAGTGTAAGGCATCACCTTGATGGCATTGTTATATTTTTATTGATACAGCGCTTCTCTCTTAGAAACAAGGCATATTGATTCCCCTTGCGGGGTAAGGTATAGATTTACAGCACCAGACTCATTCTCAAGCAACAACGTTTTACCATTCATTGTTCCTTTGTATTTGAACCCTTTAAAAGTTTCTTCACGAGCCATCATGCAAGCTTTAGGTAGTGCATATGTCTCAACATAAAATGTATCGCACTTTCCTGATGAAGTCTGAGCTACAGCAACTGTTACATGAGAGTCCCCATCGCTATACCCTTTAGATGTCAAACTTGAGTACATTCGATTATCTGCATCTTTCTTGTTCCAGTATGCGTGACTAGAGTGAGCCTTTTCATCAATTATAAAATCAGCGGCAATTTTTAGCTGTGGTACGCAAGTCTTTACCCCATTTTCCTTTGCCATATTTACGATTGAATTTTCCTCATCTGCTAAAACTGTTGTAGACACTACTAGCGCTAAACAAAAACAAATTTTTTTCATAGTTACTCCTTGTGTGAAAATTTAAAAATATAACGCCTGCAATAAGGTGCCACACACTGAACCAACAAAGCACACCGAACTCCATACCAAAAATGCCGAGTGTAACTGGTCACCTTGATTGCCTTGTTATGTTTATGCTACACCCGGCATTGACCC
>NZ_PYMC01000050.1 GCF_003026475.1 Photobacterium lipolyticum | reverse complement strand
AGGAATGCCGTCGCGTAACACGCGATTTTACCTGCCACACCGGTGTGGAATTTCAGGTCATGCATACCGTGGTGCAGGCGGTGCATGGCATGCCACATTGGTAGTGCCAGCGTAGCGATAGTAAATAGTGCGCCGATAATGCTGGTGACGAAGCCTGTTACACGCTCGTAGCTCATCGCTTCAGCATCAATCATGCCTAGCGGCACCATGATACCCAGAACAAGTACAGTTACCGGTGTTAGCATTGCGAACCAAGTACCACCAGCACCAAACAGACCCCACCATACCGGCTCGTCAGAACGTTTAGGATTTAGATTTACCACGTGGTTCTCCTTAAACTAGCACTAGAACGAAGAGTGAGATAGCAGCCACTGCAGCCCACTGCGCCAGTACAACAATTTTTTTATCAAGTGCTTTGCCTTTGATTTTAATCGGCACTACTTGAGGCATCATGCTGAAGAATGTTTGTGCGTGGAACAAGCTGCCCAGAAGCGCAAGAATGTTCAAAATCACAACGACTGGGTTAGACATAAAATCTAACCAGCCAGCCCACGCTTCAGGACCTTTCACCAGGCTACCCAGACCGAAGGTCAGGCAGATCGTGAAGAAGATCAGTGGTAAAACTGTTGCTTCACGAACCATATAGAAGCGGTAGAAAGGGTGATCTTTCCACCAGGTGCGTGTCATTTCGCGAACGTAAGGTTTACGGTTGCTCATCCTTATGCCTCCTGAGGCTTAATCATGGCAATAACAAAATCTTTAGAAGATTCAACTTTACCCTGGTTAACCGCTGCTGCCGGATCAACGCTCTTCGGACAAACTTCAGAACAGTAACCGACGAAAGTACAGCCCCAAGCGCCGTTCTCGCCGTTGATCAGCTTCATACG
>NZ_PYMC01000005.1 GCF_003026475.1 Photobacterium lipolyticum | reverse complement strand
GAGCATGTAAGGACAGGGTATGTGTTCAGCGCAGAGCTGAACATGGGTATGCAGGAGCCGTATACGAGGTCCGTACGTACGGTTCTGTGAGAGGGCTGAGGCGGTAACGCCTCACCCTACTCGATGTACTAGTTAATTGAGTTAGCTGCAGTAAATTAATGTCAATCTCTGCTAAAATTAATGTGCAGTATAAAAAGATGATTTTAAAGGACTCTTTTATTGAAAATATGTCCAGTACGATGAGACTCAGCAGGAGAGGGGATTTTATATCACAATCTGATAACTCATTTGTGCAATCTTAAGCCAAGTAAGGTATCTTATTTTCAAGTCTAAAAATTGTTTTTAGTGAGAGACATTTTTTAGACCATAACTTAGCGCTTAGGCTGACCATGAGCTGTACATGAAGTCAGTCACTTATAACCGAGATCCTATAAGGTTAAATTATGAAAACGATTTTAGTTCTGGCCTTTATTATTGGTGTCGTTTACATCATAGTCAAAGAGAAAAAGTGTACGAAGGATGTAGATCATTCACGAGACGCATTTTAGATCCTGAAGCGCTATCGGGCGGTTTAGGATTGTCATATCAAATGTGGTTAATTCTTAATCACATTACTTTTTTGTTTGTGATCTTCTTTATCACTGACTGAGTGTCTTAGTGCATTGGTTTGCCAATGCGGTACAGTCATCATGCATACCATTATGGTAACTTTTTTCGCTTCAATTATTTTTTATTCGAAGGCGTGATCTATATCGCTAACATATTGAAATGACTGCTTGTTAATGCCATGGCTAATGAATAAGGTTAAGGCAAATATGGATATCAGTCGCTATATTGATTAGTTGGGTATGGATAATTTACAAGCGGATATGAAAGAAATGAGGTTTAGTGATTCTCACTGCTTATATGTTTTTATAATAACTGTTGGCAGGGAAAAATGAGCGCGTTCACAAAGATAGCCCATTTTAAAGCTGAGCTTTATGCACTCGCATTTGTGATTGGGTTAGCATTTCTTTTTTCATTATCGGCAGGGTACTTTTCCAGGCTACAGCTTTCCTACGTTATTCGTACAGATTCTAAAGAGTTACTTCAGACCTATTCAATGAATATTTCTGAACTCCAAACTGTTCTGAGTAAGTTATCGGAAAAGTTTCAATTTGATTGTGGCGCTCTGGATGAGTATCAAATGCAGCATGTCGCTTATAATGATTACATTATTCGGCGCATTACCCTACAAACGCGAGATGGCAAACAATGCACCAGCTTTAAAGGCGCTGGTACAGAGACTCGTCTGGCGCCATTAATCAAAAATTTAAGTGCAAATGTTTCGCTATGGGTGACATCAGAATCCCGTACTGAACAAAATATATTGGTTACTGAATGGAAGGATGAACGAGGGACGATGCTGGTGCATATGGAGCCTTTGGTTTCTGATACCCTTCGCAATAAATATTGTGATGATTGCATCCTGAGCTCGATGTCATCGATAGATAATCCCACCGTCTCTTTCTGGCGTGGTGATGCCTCTTTGCTGTCAAAAGGCCCATTGTTCAGTTCAGAATTTGTTAACGGACTCCAGCTGAATACGTTTGTTAAAACAGAGTTACTTGATAGGTATAAAGATAAACTTTGGCTACCTTTGTTTCTGTTCGGTGGTGCGCTGGGCGTACTGTTTATCTTTCTTTATCGCACCGCGATAAGAAAAAAAATGTCACTGCATTCTTTGGTAGAACAAGGGATAGCAAAGCGAGAGTTTGTTCCTTATTATCAACCGATCGTGAATGTTGCCACAAATTCACTGTATGGCTGTGAGATGCTCGCTCGGTGGAAGCGTCCCGGACAGGATATGATTTCCCCGATGGAATTTATTCCATATGTTGAAAAAAGCGGTCAAATCCTTCCGATCACCGAACAATTAATGGAAAAAGCCATTAACGAGATCGGTAAGTTAAACTGGCACGTAACTAAGCAAATTATTAGCATTAACGTAGTGCCTGATCAGTTAGAGAGTCTTGAAGTTATTGAAAAGTCGCTTGATTTATTGCGGAATTCAGAGCTGGGACCGACTCAAATCGCCTTTGAAGTGACCGAGCGTAAACGCTTTAATAATTTGGCTATTGCATCAGATGTTATTGAGCATCTGCGACTTAAGGGCGTTGATGTTAAGTTGGATGATGCCGGCACAGGATATGGGGGCTTTAGCTATATTCAGCAACTTAATATCCGTAGCCTGAAAATTGATAAAATGTTCGTCGAAAACATCGGTACGTCGGATATCAAACTGTCTTTGCTTGATTCGATAATCGCTTTTGGTAAAGAAGCCAGGATGGAAATGATCGCGGAAGGCGTTGAAACAGAAGAACAATCTCAGTATTTAGCCGAACAAGGAGTTAACTTGCAGCAAGGGTTTTATTTTGGCCGACCGATGACTTTCAGAGATTTTGCCTATTTTAGTAAAACGATGGTGTCACATAAAAATGACAACCATCATATGGAAAGTCAAATCGTCTGCATTGATTAGTATACCCAAACTACTTCAAGATGCATGATTCAGAGCTTCCTCTGGGAATTCAATTCAAGCGAAATGTGTGTAGGAATGGCATCCCCTTTCAAACACATTTTGCGCGGAAGTGATTTTCCAGAGGAGGTCCAAGAGGCGAGTTTCAGAGGTTTTTATACTGCGTTAGCCATATTCCAAATAGAACCACTATTTGCTCATATGGCAGCCTTGCCTAAAAGCCTCTGAATTCTCGCTGAACACAGTATATTGAAGTGGTTTGGGTATATATAAAAAAGGTGAACGCATTTCATTTGGGTTCACCTTTTTTAAAGCTTTGCTAAAACCGTTGGTTAATAATTTCAGTTACGACGATTAAGCGTGCTTTTCGCGCCATGCCTGAGTTAATCGGCTGATTTCGTTCTCAGTTTCTTGCCACATTCTGGTCTTGATCAGATCGCGGTATTCCCCAGTTGGCTTTTTCAACAGCGTATCGAGAAGCTGTACCTGAGTTTGGGGTAATCCATCTAAGGCCTCAATAGCACCGTCACGGTTGTTACACAGCATTACCATGTCGCAACCAGCACGTTGTGCTGCAATGGCTCTTTCACTGTAACTGCCCAGGACATCGGCACCTTTCATATTTAAATCGTCAGAAAAAATGACTCCGGTAAAGCCGAGATCCCCACGTAAAACATCTTTCAGCCAATAGTCTGAACCGCTTGCGGGTTTGTCATCAAAAGCCTCGAAGACCACATGGGCTGGCATCATGCCATCGAGAAGGTTTTGTTCGATGAGATGCTGAAATACAGTCATATCGTGTTGTTTTATTGTCTCACGTGGATCGACAGGGGTCTCTAGATGAGAATCAGCAATGACACCTCCGTGTCCTGGGAAGTGTTTGCCTGTCGCTGCCATTCCCGCCTGTCTCATGCCCTGAATAAACTGGCTGGCATACTTTATTATCTGTTTCGGATCGTCGGAGAATGCGCGATCACCAATGGCCTTACAGTCAAAGCCTAAATCCAAAACAGGGGCGAAGCTGAGGTCAATATCCATAGCAAGCAGTTCTGCTGCCATTAACCACCCTCCTTTTTTTGCCAACTCAATCCCATTGTCCTGCTCGGCAAAAGCTTTTGCCGGTGGAAGGTGAGTGAATTCATTACGAAAGCGTTGAACACGGCCGCCCTCCTGATCAACGGCAATAAGAAGAGGGCGTTTGGCTGTTTGGCGAATATCTTTTGACAGAGCACGCAATTGAGCACGATCGTGATAATTGCGTGCGAACAAGATGATCCCTCCAACGGTAGGATGCTGGATAATTTCACGTTCTTCAGCATTAAGTTCACAGCCTGAGACATCGAGCATTAAAGGGCCCATGGGTTGCTCCGAAGTTTATAAATTGGGGATATAGATAAGAAAAAACTTAACTTACCATAGCTTGAGATTACCGCAATTTGAAAAGTGTAAATACAGATCACAGTGATAAGTATCCTCTCCTTGATAGATCACTTAGACGGAATTATACGAATTAACTGTTTCTATATGTCAACACTGGGTTGATGCAAATACAGAATGCTTGATGATAAAAAATAAGCAGAGTGCAAACATGTTGAAAAGTAGCTACTTTGTGTGAGCTTGATCATTATTTTAAGAAATCATATGTAACTTGATTTCGTGTAATGTGATCTCCGTCTCTTTTGTTTATTTTGTAGCTGATTACACTGTTTATGAATTCAAGTGCTTTTATATATTTACGAGATCACAACATGACGGTACTGGTAGCAATTTCATTAACCACAGGTATTCTTTCTGGTATTTGGGGATGGGTGGCTGTTTCCCTGGGTTTATTGAGCTGGGCAGGATTTCTGGGTTGCACAACTTACTTTGCTTCCCCAAAAGATGGTATCAGAGGCCTTGGCCTGAGCATTGTGACAAATATGAGCGGTGTCTTTTGGGCAATGGTCATTATTCATCTGTCGAGCCTGTTCAGTGTTGAAATTTTAGGTTATGTCGTCACTGCTCTCGTATCGTTTTTCATGTGTGTTCAGGCAAAGAAAACATGGTTGAATTATATTCCGGGTACCTTTATCGGTTCATGCGCAACGTTTGCTGCGAACGGTGACTGGCAACTTGTCATTCCGTCGTTGATTGTTGGAGCACTGTTTGGTTATACCATGAAGGCATCTGGCCTATGGTTACATCAGAAACTCAACCAACCTAATTCAAAATTGGCTGCAGCTGAAGCTGAGTAATACGAAAAATTATCCCCCTCCTTGATATCCCTGAGTGGAATGTTTGCCGCACATATCGTCATGATATGTGCGGTTTTTTTTGTCTTTGATGTATACCCAAGCTACCCCAAGATGCAGAGTTCAGCGAGAATTCATGGGCTTTTAGGCAAGGCAGCCATTAGAGTGAATAGTGGTTCTATTTAGATAATGGCTAACACAGAATAAAAGCCCATGAAACTCGCCCTTTGGGAGCTCCTCTGGGAAATCACTTCTTCATAAAATGTGTTTGAAAGGGAATGCCATTCCTACACACATTTCATTCGAATTGAGTTCCCAGAGAAAGCTCTGAATCTCGCATCTTGGGGTAGTTTGGGTATAATTGTCAGAGACAAGGAATATACAGTCCTTTGATTTCTTGGGCTAATGAGATTAGCGTCTCAGGGTGGCTGGCTTTAGGGGCCAGCACACAAACGCGCAGTCCTTCATTTAATAAAGCACGAACCTTATCTTGAAGTGCCTCTGGTGTGTACGGCTCACGGTCAGCATCACGGCGGCATAGATCAACGAAAATATCATTGCTTCCTTCCGGATACAGTACAAAGTCAGATTGCTGCATTAAACGTAGTGCTTTTAGCGTCAGCATTTCCGGGTCGAGACCTGTTTCTATCAGGTAAAGGTGATTGGTTTGTGTTTCAGGCTCTGACAGTAATAACGTGAATGCCAGCTCTAAGCTGACGGTATTATTGGCTTGTTCAACTGCTGGCAGGCGGAAAAAACGCTCCCAGAATTTTCTTCTCTCATCCACCGTTTTGAAATGTTGTTTGATGCGCTCTCTTTGTTTGCCCGAAAACTCAGCCAGCAAACTCAGGTTTTGTGGTAGCAGGGTTTCAAGTTTTTCTCTGATAAAACGAACCAGAACGGGTGAGGCGCCACCACTGGAAATCGCGACTTGAATCGGGGTCCGATCAATCATTGACGGCGTAATGAAATGGCAATGGTGTGGATCGTCGACAACATTGGTCCAGATGCCTTCGGCTTCGGCATCAGAAAAAACCTGATGGTTCAGTTTGGGATCATTGGTCGTTGCCCAGATCTGGTGGAACCCTATAACGCAAGATTCATCGTATTTTTGTTTAATGTAGGTCAGCTGCTGGTCAGCTGCTAAGCGTGATAAGTGGGGATGTAACTGAGGTGAAATGACTGTGATATCAGCGTTGGCTCGAAGTAAGAGATCAACTTTTCTGCATGCAACGTCACCGCCGCCGACGACAAGCACTTTTCTATTCTTTAAGTTTAAAAAAATAGGGAAAAATTCCATTATATTAATACTTCCTCGGTATCTTTTAATGCCAATAATATCTTATATCTATTGGTCTTATCACTAGTTAGTTATTTATTTTTATGTATTACGGGCTTTGAAATATTTTGAAACATAAAACTGTAAAAATCACGGTTTTATCGGAAATCGTTCAGCTTTCATTAAAGGCTGATTGTTAACGTAATCTGATAAGAAAATTATTGATATTCATTGTTTGATTCTTAGCTGTTTGTCGTTGAGATTTGAATTCGTGCATCAGCATTTTATTGTTTTAATTATAACTATGGTCAGCAAAATGAAGAGAAAACTTGTTATCGCGGCACTGGTAAGTTCGAGTTTACTTATGGGGTGTGGTGATCATCAAAAAGGACGACAAGCACCAGTAAGTCCGCTGGTTGCGGCAGAGCCTGTGAGTATCATTGATTACCAGCAAGGTAAGCAATATGTCGGACGGACTAACGCCATTGAAGATGCGGCAATCACGGCACAGGTTTCGGGCTATTTGAAGGAACGATTCTTTACTGAAGGCCAGATGGTAGAAAAGGGGCAGCTGTTATTTCAAATCGAACCTGCTGCCTACGAAGCAAGAGTTGCCAGTGCTCAGGCTGCAATCTCTCAGGCTGAAGCCAGTTTAAAAAATGCTGAATTAGATTTTAATCGAGGTCTGAATCTATTGCCGAAAGGCAGCATTAGCCAGTCGGAATTCGATAAGCTGACCGCGGATAAGCTAGGTGCTGAAGCACAGCTCAAATCGGCTAAAGCCCAGTTATATGCCGCTGAAATTGATCTGTCATATACCCGTGTTGTTGCTCCGTTCAGTGGCCGGATCAGTGACAGTAAAGCCAGTATTGGTGATCTGGTTTCCCCTTCATCTGGTGTGCTGACGACTTTAGTGAATCTTGATCCGATCCATACGGTGTTCAACCTCAGCGAACGTGAGCGCTTAGATCTTGGTATTGATACTCTTGATGGCAGCGGTCGTGGCAACGGCGATGTAGAAGTTGTTCTGACATTAAATGATGGTAAAGAGTATCCGCTTCTCGGCGAAGTCGATTTTATTGGTAATCGCATCGATTTGAATACCGGGACAATCGCCATGCGCGCAAGCTTTGCAAATCCATCTCAAGCATTGCTGCCGGGCCAGCATGTGCAAGTGTTGTTACGTGAAAAACAGCCAGTGAAAATGACGGTTATTCCACGTCGCGCGGTACAAAGCGACTTGGAAGGTGACTTTGTGATGATCCTTACTGAGGGTAATGTTGCCGAGCGCCGCAATGTGGTACTTGGCCCTCAGACCGAGCGGGGCGTGATTATCCGTCAAGGCGTAGCCGCCGAAGAGGTAGTGCTGACTAAAGGTCTGCAACGTGTGCGCAATGGTATGGCTGTTCGTCTTGAAAATACGGATGCATAAGGAAAGAATATGCTGAGTCGCTTTTTTATCCAGCGTCCTAAATTTGCGCTGGTGATCTCTATAATCTTGACCCTGGCAGGTCTGATTGCCGTACTGAATTTGCCAGTGGCTGAATACCCTAAAATCAGTCCGCCGTCGGTGAGTGTAACGGCTTATTACTCAGGTGCGAGTGCCGAGGTTGTCGAAGAGGCCATTGCCGATCCGATTGAAGCCTCTGTTAATGGCGTTGAGAACATGATTTATATGTCCTCAAAAAGTGCTAATGATGGCTCTTATAACCTGAACGTTACGTTTGATATCGGTACAGATCCTGACATGGCACAGGTGAATGTGCAAAACCGTGTTGCTCAGATTGAATCGAAGCTACCGGCTGAAGTTCGTATGGTGGGCGTGACGGTGAAGAAACGTTCGCCTGACTTGCTGATGGTCTTAAACTTCTATTCACCGGATGGTAAGTACGATGATAAGTTCCTGATTAACTACATCAACCTTAACGTTAAAGATCAGTTGGCGCGTGTACAGGGCATCAGTGAAGTTAACGTTATTGGTGGCGGTGAATACGCAATGCGTGTTTGGCTTGATCCGGAAAAAATGGCGAATCTGGGACTGACAACATCTGATGTCAATGCCGCTCTCGCCGAGCAGAATGTGCAGGTTGCGACAGGTAAAGTGGGTGCGCCTCCTTATAACAACGTTCAGGAAGTCCAGTTTAACCTGGTGACCAAAGGTCGCCTCGAATCCGCTGAGGAGTTCGAAAAAGTTGTGCTGCGCGCTAGTCCGGATGGTTCTGTTGTTTACCTGAAAGATATCGCACGGGTAGAGTTGGGTAAGAAATCCTACGAAGGATACGGTACTTTCCGAGGCAATCCGGCTTCCATTGTGGCTTTATCGTTACAATCTGATGCCAATGCGTTAGAAAGTGGCCAGGCGGTGATGGAGCTGCTAGAGAAGCTCAGTCACAATATGCCTGATGGTATGGCTTATGAAACCAGTTACGATACAACCCTGTTCGTCGCTGAGTCGATCAAAGGGGTGGTTAAAACGCTGATTGAAGCGGTTATTCTGGTTATTGCCGTGACGTACCTGTTCTTAGGTAGCGTACGCTCGACCCTGATCCCTGTTGTTGCTATTCCGGTGTCGCTCATTGGTACCTTTGCCGTCATGCTTGCAGCCGGTTTTACGATCAATACGGTGACGCTGTTTGGTTTGATCCTGGCCATAGGTATTGTGGTGGATGATGCCATTCTGGTTATCGAAAATGTAGATACCAATATGAGTCGCGATCCGAGCCTGACGCCGCGGCAGGCCACCCTGATTGCGATGAAAGAGGTCACGGGCCCGATCATCACCTCAACGATGGTACTGCTGGCGGTATTCCTGCCTGTCGCTATGTTGCCTGGTATCACAGGGATCATGTATCGCCAGTTTGCTTTGACTATCTGTATTTCAGTTGTTATCTCCTCGATCAATGCGCTGACCCTGTCTCCGGCGCTGTGTTCTCTGGTATTAAAACAAAACGGAAATAATACTGCTCGCTGGTTCCAGAAATTCAACAAAGGCCTGGATACCGTTACGCTTAAATACGGGGTTATAGCGGGCTTCTTGGTTCGGAAAGTTGCATTGTTAGGCAGCATCTTTGTGATTGCTGTTCTGGCTGTCACCTTATTGGCGAAGACAACGTCCACGGCATTTGTGCCACAGGAAGATAAAGGCATTTTACTGGTTAATGTCCAGTTGCCGGATGCGGCATCGCTGTCACGTACTGAAGAAACGGCGATTAAACTTCAGAATATCATTGAGCAGGAACCTGGGGTTGAAGGGATCACGGTTGCCAACGGTTATGCATTCCTGACGGGTGCGGCTGCATCAAACGGGGCATCTATGTTCATCAAACTGAAAACGTGGGATGAACGTAGCGAGCTTGCTGGTGATCACTCTTCATTCGCGATCACTCGCCGTATTAATGCCCGTGCCGCGATGGAATTGCCGGAAGCGGTAGTCTTTGCGATGGGCCCGCCAGCCGTTCCGGGGATGGGAGCAGCATCGGGATTTGAATTTGTATTGGAAGATACCCTCGGGCGAAGCCGTACTGATTTGGCCAATGTCATGGGAGAGTTGATTCAGAAAGCCAATGCTCAGCCAGAGATCCAATACACATTTACTACGTTCCGAGCCAATGTTCCGCATTTCTATGTCGATGTTGACCGGATTAAAGCGAAGCAGCTGGGTATTCCCCTGACTGAAGTGTTCCAGACCTTGCAAGGCAATCTGGGGTCTATCTATGTGAATGACTTTACCCTGTATGGCAAGAACTTCCGGGTAACGCTTCAGGCAGACAGTCAGTATCGTAGCGATCTGCAATCGCTGGAGCGATTCCATGTGCGTTCATCTTCTGGTGAGATGATCCCGCTAAGTACGTTGGCAACCATTGAGCAAGTGTTCGAGCCGGATGTTGCATGGCGTTACAACATGTACCGTGCTGCGGTGATTCAGGGCAGTCCCGCACCGGGCTATTCCAGCGGCGATGCGATTGCGGCGATGGAACGTGTCGCGGCTGAAGTCCTACCGCAGGGTTATCAGTATGAGTGGACGGGGATGGCATATCAGGAAGTAAAGGCTGGTAATCAGGCAATTTATGCTTTTGCTCTGGCATTGATCTTCATCTATCTGTTCATGGTGGCACAGTATGAGAGCTGGAGCATTCCGCTGGCAATTATTCTGGTAGTGCCTGTGGCTACGCTAGGCTCATTCTTAGCACTGAGTATGACAGGGACACCGTTGGATCTGTACGCCCAGATCGGCTTGGTCCTGCTGATCGCGCTGGCGGCGAAGAATGCGATTTTGATCGTGGAATTTTCCAAGATTGAACGGGAAGAAAAGGAGCTGGATATTGATCAGGCGGCGGTGCGCGGTGGTAAATTGCGTTTCCGTGCGGTTAATATGACGTCCTGGTCATTTATTCTGGGTATTTTGCCACTGATATTTGCGTCGGGGGCCGGACATATCAGTCAGAACTCGCTGGGTATATCACTGACGGGCGGTCTGTTATTTGTGTTACTTGCCGGTACCTTCCTAATTCCGGGCTTCTTTGCTGTTATTCAGCGCCGCCGTGAAAAAATCCATGGTGGCTCAACCAGGCTGGTGGAATTAGCTGACGAGTAAACTAGCTAAACTGTCAAATAAAAAGGGTTCCCAATGGGAACCCTTTTTCAATAGGTTTAATGCCAAGAGCACTTGGGTATAGCGTTATTTTCTGCGACGCATCAGGCCGACAGCAGCAAGAGAGATCAGGCCAAGTAGTGGAACTGATCCACCGCTACTGCTTCCGGTATTCGGATTAATTTCAGTCTCTGAGTTATTTTCAGTACTGGCAACCGTCGTTTTCTTTGGTTCATCGTTAATCAATTCGAACGGATCCTGGCTGAAAGAGGCAGCTGCCTGGCTCGTCAAATCAACGCCCGTTGTCGACTCTATCCAGCTTAGATAAGTTGATAATTGTGTATATAAGCCATTAAATTGTGCATCCGAAACGCCTGAGTTTTTCCAATAACAATCAGGGCCATTACTGGTTACCCCGACAACACGTAAGCCTTTGTCTGAATCTGATTTATGGGTCGGATTTTGCCAGATTAACGGACCGCCTGAATCACCGGAACACGCATCTTTCTTAACCGAAGGAGTATTTGAATCAGCACAGACAAAATATTGATCGCCTGCAGAGGTATACGATGTCGCACATTGTGAATCGGGTATACCGGCAAGCTTTACAACTTGTAATTCATTTGGCGGCAAATAGGTCTCGGTGGTATCGCCCCAGCCTGATGCAATCAGTGTTGGTTTAGAATAAGCGCCATATACCCAGGTAGTGGCAAATTCATCATCAGCAAGAGCCTGTTCGGCAGGGGTGGCGATTTTTATCGGCTTTGCAACAGTGTAAAGTGGGCGGTCGACTTTCATTACTGCAACATCGTTGTCAAGTTCGCTCAAGACATTATGTCCATTATAAAGCGGATGCCGGTATTTCTCCGTCTCGATGATGTTAAATATGTACTTGCTGTCAATAGTTTTTGCATTGCCCTGCGGTATATAGCTGGTACCTGCAATGAGGGTGTTAGAGATTGATGGGTCAATACAATGCGCGGCTGTAACAATCCAGTAATTGGAAATAACCACGGCACCACAACCGGAAACATCACTGCTTTTCATGAGAATAGATGCCTGCCAGGGGAGCAGGTCATTCGCATAGGCAGATGCGTTATCACCATTGAGAATTTTAGCCTGCGGAGTCGCCAGTGATTGTTCAGTTTCCTGCGCGATGGCTGGTGACAGCGTCATGGCTATTAATATCGTGGTTAAAGCATTTTTTTTATTCATTGTCCTAATACCAAATGCACGGTGTTTTAATGAGACCATATAGAACTGTAACCATTATGTCTATTTGGAATATAACTTCTGTGAATGCCGTCTAGGATAATGTGAAATCTATCAATCTTTCGTGTTTTTACAAGATCGAACAAAGATAGATTATCTTGAAAGGGCACAAACTTAAGCATGGCGAGTCTCGCAACGGATGGACTACCTCGGTAGAATAGAGTCCGTTTCGAATGCACCCTCAATATAAATAGGCGATTATGACTTTTAAACGTGTGATTGGTTTTGGCGTGGCGGGTAACTTTGCCGGCCATTTAGAACAGGCTGGTGAGGCTAGTGATTTTCTGACTGTTGAAGTCAAAGAACAAATTCAGCCGAAAGCCATTTTTCCATTCTATGTGCCTTCAGAGAGTGCCGGGTTCTTATCCATTTATCCGCTCTCTAGCGATACCATTATTCCACCGAATGATGCCGACAACTTACAAATAGAGCCTGAAGTTGCCCTGTTATGCGAGATTGAATATCAGGACAATCGTGTTGTTGGTCTCAAGCCGACTCGATTTGCCGCTTATAATGACTGTTCGATTCGCAAACCGAATGCCAAGAAAATCAGTGAGAAAAAGAACTGGGGTGCGAATAGCAAAGGTGTCGCGGCTACGATGATTGATATTGACGGGCTATCACAAGGTGGCATGCTTGACCGCTATCGCATAGCTAGTTTTCATAAACGTGGTGATAAAGTTTCTCGTTACGGCGAAGACAGCCCTGTGGTCGGCTATAGCTACTTCCATGAGAAATTGCTCAACTGGATTGTTGACCGTATGAACCATCAGCAAGATGTTGGCCCGACAGAGAACATTGCTGAGCATTTAGCAAACGCGAATTACCCTGAGCAGGCATTAATCAGTATCGGGGCAACGCGTTATACTGAATACGGTGAAACGCACTTTTTGCAGTCAGGTGATACCAGTATTGTCGTGGTTTATGATAGTGATAAATACAGCCAGGAAGATGTTTCTCGAATGGCAACGAATAATACTTTCGCCGAAGATAGCTTGTCAACACTTGTTCAGCTGGTCGCTTAAAGAGATTTGGTTTCGATTTAGACTTTGAAAAAGAAAAAGCCTGAAAATCAGGCTTTTTCTATCGGTAGAAACGATGAATTAAGCCCACTCTGATTTCCTCGTCAAAGTAACTTGGGTATATTGCATCTACTGAATTGATATTTGTTACCCGCAACTCAAATTGTTGCTGATTTCATTATTCCCCCCTCAAATAAAATAACCAGAATCGTTTTAACGATGGCATAGGTCCGGCGCGACGACTAAGATTTAATTCGAGAGACTGACTCTTATGCAACCAGTGCCATTTTAGGGGCATTTTTCCCATAGCTTTGCGAAAAGGATCTGCGCATGACGACTGAGCAGTATCAGATCACCTTCATCGTGCTGATGGCTTTGCTGCTGTTTATATGGGGACGTATTCGGCATGATATTGTTGCAATTATCACATTGGCAATATGTGTGCTTACCGGTTTGATCCCAGCCAACGAGGCATTCATGGGAGCCGGACATCCGGCCGTGGTAACAGTGGCTGCGGTACTTGTGATCAGTGACGCACTAAAGCGCTCGGGTGTTGTCGATATGATCACGCACCTCATTTTGGATTATATTCATAACCCGCTGCTGCATGTGCTCTTATTGACCTCCATCGTCGCGGTGGCTTCGGCTTTTATGAATAATGTAGGAGCCTTAGCTTTGATGCTGCCAGTTGCTCTCGCAACTGCCCGTAAACATAAACGATCCCCTGCAATGCTATTAATGCCTTTGGCATTCGGCAGCATCCTTGGCGGGATGATGACATCAATAGGCACTCCACCTAATATCATTATTGCTTCTCTGCGCAGCCAGACTGCCGGAATCCCGTTTAACTTTTTTGACTTTAGCGGCGTGGGTGTCACCGTAGCAGCCTTCGGCGTGTTCTTCGTTTCCTTTTTCGGCTGGCGGTTGATTCCAAAAGCTCGTATGGAAAAGAGCCCGACTGAACAGCTATTTTCAATTGATGATTATCTGACAGAAGTGATTGTTCCTACCGATTCCAAGTTGATCGGGATTGGTGTCGAAGAGCTGGAAGAACTGGACAACAACCATGTTGAGGTGATTGGGTTGTCCCGTGAGTATGGAAGGACGATAAATCTGCCGTATAGATATCAGCTGAAGGCCGGCGATATTCTGATACTTCAGGCTGATCCTGGTGATATTCAAGCCTTTTTAAATAGCTGTGATCTGGAGCTTATGACCAGCGCAGATGGTGAATTCATGAAGTTAACCAGCGGTGATTTGGCATTGGCTGAAGGAGTAGTTCAGTCAGGCTCTGTTCTTGAGGGGCGAGATGTAAATTATCTAAGGCGTTTGAGTGGGAATTCTCTGGCATTGGTGGGTTTGGCGCGACGGGGGAAACAGATCAGACGTCGATTATGCCGTCAAACCTTCCGTGTTGGTGATATCTTGCTGTTACAGGGAGCGGGTGACAGCCTGGAAACACAACTACCAGAGATGGGAATGCTACCGTTGGCAGAGAGAAGCCTGAGCTTAGGGTTACCGCGGCGCATCGGATTGGCTCTGGGTATTTTTGTGGCCGCCATTGCGCTTGGTGTTGCAGAGGTATTACCACTATCCATTGCTTTTATATTGGCTATTCTGGCTTATCTGCTTTTGAATATTTTACCCGTACAGCAACTCTACCTTCCCATCGACTGGTCGGTTATTGTCCTCTTGATGGCGATGATCCCGATAGGCGAAGCTTTGGAGACGACGGGGCTGACTAAGATGCTGGCCGAACAAGTTCTCAGCCTGACAGCCACATATCCATTGTTTTTGACTCTGGGGCTGACCCTGATTGTGACAATGTTCCTCTCGGATATTATTAATAATGCGGCAACAGCCATCATTATGGCCCCGATTTCTATTGATATCGCTGCCGGGCTGAATGTGAGTGCAGACCCTTTTTTGATGGCTGTTGCTGTCGGTGCGTCTTGCGCCTTTTTAACACCGATCGGCCATCAATCGAATACCTTAGTGATGGGGCCTGGCGGTTACAAGTTTGGCGATTATTGGCGTATGGGCTTGCCGCTAGAAATAATGATTGTTTTGGTTGGCATGCCGATGATTTTGATGGTTTGGCCACCATAAGAGCCTCAAAATAACGTTTGCCTTTAATGTGCCAGATTGCACTGCGGTGTGTTTAATATTCATGGATAATTTATAAATGAAAAAAATTATAATTGGATTAAATGTCATTGTCGCCCTGTCTCCTGCGTTGGTAAGTGCGAAAAACATGAGCGGTGCATATGTCGGTGGAGTCATTGGTGTAACTCAATTTGAATACTCATCAGAAGATAAGGCATCGATAGCTGATGACGGTGGAATAATAGATGATTCCGACACTGGTTATAAAGTATTCGGAGGTTACCAATTCAATAAGTACACTGCTATCGAGGGTTTCTACGCCGACCTAGGCGGGGTCAAGATCAAATACCCCAGCGACGATCTGAAAATGAATGCTGGAGCTAAGAGCTTTGGTGTTTCTGTCTTGGGGATTATCCCCGTAAGTCATAATTTCGAGATCTTAGCTAAAGTGGGGTTTCAATCATGGAATGCTAAATCAATAGATAATGACGGTCTCTTTGTCAGTGATGATGGAACGGACCTGACATTTGGTGCTGGCGTTGCATTCACGCTAGCTCAAGTGTCACTTCGCGGGGAATTTGAACGATATGAACTCGATGACACCTATGTCGATATGATATCGGTTGGAATCACGTACAATTTCTATTGATATCACCGAAGGGCTGAAGGTGAACGCAGCCCCTTTTTTAATGGTTGTCGGCAGGAGGCGCCTCGTCCTGAAGGCGTTGGATCAGAACCTGTCCGACATGCCGCTCCTTCAGGCTCTCAACCTTTAATGTGAATTCACCCTCAGTCAGTTCATCGCCCGGTTCTGGCATGCGCTTCAGACGGTACATAAAAAGCCCTGAGAGGCTGTTGGCATCGACATCCGCTGGTACTGTAATACCGATGAGGCGCTCCAGATCGCTCAGGGAGATCAGTCCGTCTGCCTCCCAGCAATTATCCCCCAGAGTCTGGAGCACCACGATCGACTCATCCGTATCGGTTTCATCCTCGATTTCGCCCACAATCTCCTCGAGCAGATCCTCCATGGTGACCAAGCCTTCGAACTCGCCGTATTCATCAACGACAAAGGCCATGTGTGCGTGTTCGGTGCGCATCGTCTCGAAAAGATCGGAAATTTTCTGAGACTGAGGCACGATCAATGGCGGACGACAAAATCGTTCCAGCTCCTCCCAAGGCGCGCTGTCGCCGTCCAGCAACGCATGATACAGATCTTTGGTGAGCAAAATGCCGACGATACTATCTTTGTACTCACCATCAAGAAGCGGGTAGCGGGAGTGTGCTGCATCGCGGATGGTATTCAGGTTCTCTGTCGGATCATTATTGATATACAGGGCTTTTACCGCTCCTTTGGGGATCATCACCCGGCCTACCAAGCGCTGGTCGAATTCGAACAGATTACTCAACATTCTGGCCTTACCATGTTCAATCTCGCCATGCTCTTGTGACTTGGCCACCTGGTTTTTCAACTCATCGCCACTTAACACATCCGCATGGGTGGCTTGTTCTGAACCAAACAGCCGCAAGATCGCACTGGTGGAGGCGTTAAGCAGCCAATTTAGCGGCCATACCAAGAGATACGAATAATGGAGCGGATAGGCGATCCAAAGTGAAACCGGCTCGGCGCTGCGAATCGCAAGGGTTTTAGGTACTTGTTCCCCAAGCACGATATGCAGGGAAGAAAAGATCAAAAAACCAATCAGAAAGGAAACCGTATGGAGCAGCTCCCCTGATAAACCAAGAGTCAAAAACAGCGGTTCCAGCAAATGGGCTACGGCGGGCTCACCAACCCAGCCAAGTCCCAGCGAAGCCATGGTGATCCCAAGCTGGCAAGCGGCCAGATAGGCTTCCAGGTTTCCTTGAATGTTTAGGGTCAGTTTTGCGGCCGAGCTTCCTTCGTCGGCGAGCGTCTCAAGGCGGAACGATCGCGCCTTAACCAGCGCGAACTCTGCCGCGACGAAAAAACCGTTTGTGATCAACAAAAGGATAACAGCCAGCAAACTCAATGAGACATCCACACCGGATCTCCTCGGAAAAGGTAAGGTTCCTGTCAATAATAGCCGCCACTGCTCTGATTATCTTTCCGAATTCTGAACGTTGTCGTGGTTGATGGTCGCGTTTACTAGGATGTTTTTTATAATTTCAGCTATCGTGGTAAGAGATGAAACCTTTCCAGATCACGACATCCCTGTTTTTAACCCCTGTCTTGAATCTGTGTTTTCGTCAATATGCTCCCGCTTATTTAGAGCCGTGTCTTTATAGAGTGAATAAGGAATTATTGTTATGCATATGGATCCAGCAATGCCGCAGGTCGTGGGCGCTCTGTTATTAATCCTGTTGACCGGTTTGTTACTTAGGTTATTACATCAGCCTCATGTTATCGCCTATCTTATTGCTGGTGTATTTGTAGGGCCATGGGGACTGGCACTGATCACTGATGTTGAGGTGATCAATCGTCTCGGCGCGATGGGGGTGGTATTGCTGTTGTTTTTTGTTGGCATGGAGACGGACGCCAGTAAGTTGATTGCTAATTGGAAGCTGGCCATTTTCGGTACGCTGTTACAGGTGGGTTTGAGCGTTGCCTGTGTCTGGTTGCTGGGCCTCTGGTTTGCATGGCCGATGCCTCGGATAATCCTGATAGGATTTGTCATTAGCCTGAGCAGTACCGCTGTCGTGATTAAGCTATTACAGGATAGCGGTATACTCAATTCCAAAGTCGGTCAAGGTGTATTAGGCGTATTGTTAGCCCAGGATCTGGCGATTATCCCGATGTTAATTATATTGGGTTTATTAGGCGCGGGAGAGGTTGACGGAAATCATTTGGTAAAACAAGGGGCGGGTGCTATCGCCGCAGGATTACTTTTTGCCTATATTATCGTTCGTAAGCAGATCCATCTACCTCTTTCACGTTGGTTGAAAGATGATCGTGAATTGCAGTTGTTTACCTCATTGAGTATTTGCTTCGGCTTAGCACTGATTACTGCATGGTTTGATTTATCCACGGCATTAGGCGCTTTTATTGCCGGGATGTTGATAAATGCCGCCAAAGAAACACAATGGGTCCATCATACCCTGGAATCGTTCAGGGTACTTTTTATTGCCCTATTTTTCGTCTCTATTGGCATGTTACTTGACCTTGGTTTTTTGCTTGCAAACTGGCTTCAGGTCGGTGTACTGGTCGTTATGGCGCTGTTGACGAATACGTTTATTAACGCATTTATTCTTAAAGTCGCCAGTTTTAACTGGCGTGACAGCTTATATGCTGGCGTGTTGTTGTCACAGATCGGCGAATTTAGTTTTGTGCTGTCTGCTGTAGGAATGCAGTCGGGACTTATCAATGAATATGGTTATCAACTGGCATTATGCGTGATCTCCCTATCGTTGCTGGTAAGCCCTATTTGGATCAACATGGGCAAGCGATGGCTGAAATGGGATAATCAATATGAATGAAATACTTTATTTATCAATTGACTACCTGGCTTAAAGAATGGGTATATATAGAAAAATAATGTTGTCTGGCTCAGGAGTATAGAGTTAATGAATGATTTTATCAGTGAAAATAAATTAATTGCCTCCATGGTATTGGTTGCAATTGTGTGGAGCGCTCGTTGGTTGATTGTACGCCATCTTAGTCAGCGACCTTCCGGTGAAGATGAGCTTCCGCGTCGATGGATAAATAGTATAAAAAATGCGACGAACCTTTTAATAGCCATTGGTCTGATAATTATTTGGTTATCTGAACTTCGTTTTATGGCGCTGTCTATTGCAGCCTTCGCTGTCGCACTTGTTGTTGCAACACGGGAATTTATTCAGTGCTTTCTTGGTTCATTATATCAAGCAAGTAACCGTACTTTTGTTGTTGGTGACTGGATACGGGTTGGTACTAACAATGGCGAGGTTGTTCGAAGTGACTGGTTCAGTACGATACTACTTGAAATTGACTTGGAAACAATGACTTATGGGTATACAGGGAGAACATTGATTATTCCTAACAATCAATTTATTTCCAACACGATTCAAAACTTAAATTTTATGCGCCGCTATGTTGCTCATTCCTTTGTCATTGTTCGTGATGCAGATCCGGTCAATTTTTTCGATGCGAGAGATTTTATCTTGGAAAGAGCAAAGGAGTGCTGCATGCCATTTCAAGATGTTGCGCATCGATACAGTGTGCTGATTGATAAACGATTGGGGGTAAATCTTAGTGGGAGCGAGGCCAGCGTCCGGATTACGAGCACTAATTTAGGGAAAAATATGTTAACGGTCACTGTGTTTTGCCCAACTAAAGAGGCGGTCAATATTGAGCAGCGAATAACCGAAGATTTTATGACATTCTGGTACGCTGAAGTTGAAAAACTTAAAGCACAAAAAGATAAAAAACCTCAAGTGCAAGAAAAGATCCTTGTTGCAGCAGAGGCGGAATAAAATGAGAAAAAATAAAGTTGTGCTTGGCTGGCGGGAATGGGTTGATTTACCCGCTTTGGGTATTGCAGTTAAAGCTAAGGTTGATACCGGGGCAAAAACGTGTGCATTGCACGCATTTCGTATTGAACCTTATCAAAAAGAGGGTGAAGCTTGGGTGCTGTTCAATATTCATCCTTATCAAAACGACGTTGAAACAGCGGTTGAGTGTCATGCTCGATTGGCCGATCAACGCAACGTCACCGATTCGGGGGGACATACTGAACAGCGTTATGTCATTGTGACTACAATATCAGTCGGAGAAGAACAAATTGAAGCGGAAGTTACTCTGACCGATCGTGAATGCATGCGCTTTCGAATGTTGTTGGGGCGTAATGTACTCAATAACCGTTTTTTAGTTGATCCGGTGAAATCTTATCTATTGGGACTGCAATTTCAAAAAAACGAGGTCGACAGTGAGTCAGGGGATGATGAGGATTTATAACACCGCTGCGGGATAAAAGCGTATATAGCTTGATTTGGGGAATTGGTGATGAGAACAACATGGTGTCACAGGCTGCTTTGCGTGGTCTTTATTTTCTGTGGGAACCTGTCTGCACAGGACGAACAAAATGACTTGTTGAATATCAGCAATAAACCAAACAACGAAGCCGGTGTGCTGGTGGTTCCGGAAGCCAGTGCGCTTGAAACTGACTGGTGGCACTTCTTTGATGACGAACCTGCTAGTCTTGATCAACGGGTACAAGTGTTAGAAAAGCGACTGAATGCGCTGTTAGCAAGCTTGCCCCCTGAAGCCCTAGATTCAGGCAGGGAACTTCGTGACCAAATCATTGCTAACCTGCAGGCTCTAGCAAAAATTCGCGGCCAAAAACCTTTTGAGCCGCCGGTCATTCCTGCTTTCAAGCAAGCTTACTCCATTCAGGCATGGCTTGAACTAGAGAGTCGCTATCGCGACAAAAAAAAAGAAGTCGTGGATGAGAGGGCGGACATCGACCATTTGAGTACAGCCGTTGAAGCTGCGACTAACCAGTATGATACTGAAATGGCCTCCTATATCAGCGTTACTGCGACAGAGCCGAACAAAATGATCCAGGGCATGGAGATCATGGCGATGCGTTCGGCTCTTGAGCTCGCTAGGCAGCGTCTGTCTCGCAATCGTGACGTGCTCATTAGTCTTCAGCGGGAGCTTGAGACCCTATACAACGAGAAAAAGTTCGCCGAACAACGGTTAGTGGCCACAGGGGATGAAATCCCCGTACTGAAAAAGGAACTATCGAACCAGGAGCAAACGCTGATTAAGGCCAGCAATTTCTTAAACAGCACTCGCTCCAAGGCATTAGGAGCGATTGCTGAAACGCCGGAAGCTGCCGCAAAAAACAGACTACAAGAACAACGCGTCATTTATGCTTCCGTAGAGGAAGCCATAGCAAGGCTGCACGTCACAGCCACGCAAGGTATCATTGCGTTGACGGCCTTGTTGTCTAACGGCGAGATCAATTCTGATGAACTGCATGATCAATTTGAAGTCTGGAAAACGCTGGTTAAAGAAACCTCGGGCCAGCTGGCTGGATGGCAGGCTAAAAGCCTTCGTGAGCAAGGTCGCTCACAAACTCAGCTCCTGAATCAGCCACTCGCCACCGCAGAACTCAAGGCACTCCACGAAAATCGCAATCAACTATCCCGGGAATCATTGCTAAAGCTACAAGAGCTTAATGATTTACGCCTTAACTTGGTCGTGTTAACGGAGATGTGCCGCTTGCAACTGGCGAAACAAGAAGGCGTGTTGAAACACTGGTGGATTACCGTGAATGAAATGGTCGAATCCGGTTGGATGAGTGCTTCCGGCTTCTTGACTGGCAGCCTGTTTAAAATAGGCGATACACCTGTAACAATACTCGGACTGCTCCGGGTGGTATTGATAGTAACCATTGCTCTGTTCTTCTCAAGCCTGCTGCGTCGAATGCTGGCTAAAATTGCCGAGCGTAACGAAGATGAGAGCTCTGCACTTTATACGATAGGGCGGCTTGGCCATTATGTGATTTTATTGGTGGGTATGATGATTGCGTTGTCATCCATCGGTCTGGACTTTAGTAATTTGGCGCTGGTGGCGGGTGCGCTCAGCGTGGGGATAGGCTTTGGTCTGCAATCTATCGTCAACAATTTTGTATCGGGACTGATTTTGCTTTTTGAGCGCTCATTGAAGGTGGGGGACTTTGTCGAGCTGGATTCCGGTGTGCTGGGCATCGTCATGGAAATCAATGTCCGCAGCACGCTTATCAATACCAATGATAACGTCGATATTATTGTCCCAAATTCCGAATTGGTCGGTGCCAAAGTTACCAACTGGACCTTGCGTGATGCAACAAGGCGGATGCGGATCCCCTTTGGTGTCGCTTACGGTTCAGATAAAAATCAAGTGAAAAAAGCGGTGCTTGAAGCTGCGGATCGAGTGCCTGAGACCCTCAGACGGTCTAAGAAGCACGAGCCTCAAGTCTGGCTGGTGGGGTTCGGAGACAGCAGCTTGGACTTTGAGTTAGTGGTTTGGGTCAGTCAGGCCGCCGTCAAACGACCTGCGGGTGTTACAGCCGCCTATATGTGGGAAATCGAAACATCTTTGCAGCAGTACGGCATCGAAATACCCTTTCCGCAGCGTGATCTCCATGTGCGAAGTCTTTTTGAAAAGAAAGGTGCCGAGGCTGAGGCGATTCTGCGAGGAAAATTATAGAACTTAAAGCTAATTCTATATACCCAAGTAACCTCAAGATGCTTGCTCATATACGTTGCAGGTGTTGGCGCGCCCATAATATTCAATAAAATTATTTTATCGTGATAACGGAAATTGTTTGATTTACAAGCTGTCAATTCTGAAAGAATATCAGCGAAAAATCCCATCAGGAGAAATACTGTAATGAGAAATTCCGGAAAATTTTACGACGATAAACATTTCCCTCACGGCTTTAATCGATCAGGTATTTTCACCATCAATGAAGCCGCCCTTTTAGAAAACTATGGCCGTACGATGCAAGCATTACAAGATGGTATATTTGCGCCAGGTGAAGAGTCTGAGCACCAATTCTTAGCCGAGATCAATGGACAACAGGCCGTCATGTCTGATTTTGGTCGATGCTGGATCAAATATTCAACTCAAATCAGTCAGAAAGTACGACGCTATACCTTATGTGCTTCACAACGCGTACAGAAAGGTATGCACGAAGAGGATGATGATATCGGTGCAGATGACGATATCGATTTTTAACCCGCACGAGTAAGCCATTCCCTTCAGCCATTCTTAATGGCAACGGCTAGCTAATCTGTATAAATGGGTTGGTAATGATAACTGAACGCAGTGCTTAAGGAATAATTGACCATCATCAAACAAAAGATGAAAATAGAGCAAATTCAAATAGCCAGCGTACTTTTTTGAGCAGGAACCAGGCATGAGAATGGCTGGTTTCACTTTTTTGCAAGTTAGTACGATGGTGACATCAGACATCGCAAAAGAGATTGCTTGTTCTTCAATTAACAACTGTGCTGGGCTTATAAGTTAACTTCGCTCTCTAAAAGGTAATTCCATGCAAGAAAATGATATCCATAATGCGGTGAATGAGCTGATGGACCAAAGCCCTGACTCGGATAGCCAACAGATCGTTATTGAACAGTTTGAGCAGGACAACTCTCCGGTGGAACTTGCGCTGCTGCTGGAATCATTGCCCCTTACAGCACGTCTTGAAACCTGGAGTCAGATTTCTGATAGCATCAAGGTTGCAGTTCTGGTTGAAATGCGTTCAGACGCCAGCGAAGCGATTATTGGTACCCTTGATGAGCAGCACCTGCTCGCGATGTTTACTGGCATTGAAGCCGATACATTGTTGGAGCTCCAGGACGTCTTGCCGGATCACTTGATCGAAGATGTGCTGGCGCGTATGGATGAAGAGCAGAAGCAACGTTATTCGATAGCACAACAGTTTGAAGATGATGAAGTGGGCCACTGGTGTGATCACCAGCCACTTGTTGTACCGGCGAAAACCAAGATCAAAGTGATGACTCGACTGCTGAGGCGGTCAATCCCTGCCTACGGTAACGTCGTATTTCTTGTTGACAACCGAGGTAACTGGCAAGGTGCCGTTCGGTTTAATAAGTTGTTCGGTGCTGATCCTTTGTTACGAGTTTCTGAACTGGTAGAAGAGGATTTTCCGACGCTGAATGCCAAAGATGATATCTACATCGCAGCGGACAAAGTCGCACAGAGCGAAGAATCAGCGCTTCCTGTTATTACCGATGGTGGGTTGCTCATTGGCCGTTTAGATATGGGGTTAGCATACAGACTGCAATCTGAACGGGCTGAATCGCAAATAATGGCTACCGCTGGTCTTGATGAAAATGAAGATCTTTTCTCTACAGTTCGGAAAAGTACCAAGAATCGGGCTATCTGGCTCGGTGTTAATCTTCTGACCGCTTTTCTTGCGTCTTGGTTTATTGGCCTGTTTGAAGCCACATTGCAACAAGTGGTTGCGCTGGCGGTTCTGATGCCCATTGTCGCATCAATGGGGGGGGTTGCAGGCAGTCAGACACTGACCCTGATTGTGAGGGGGTTGGCTCTTGGGCAGATTTCCCGTGCAAACTTAAAACCGTTACTCACCAAAGAGGTTAAAGTTGGTGCACTTAATGGCGTGCTGTGGGCATTGGTGATTGGAATAATCACCGGTTACTGGTTCAGTAGCATAATGCTGGGACTGGTTATCGGTCTCGCGATAGTCGCCAATATTATCAGCGCGGCACTTGCTGGTATCTTTGTCCCTGTTGTTCTAGAAAAATTTAAAATTGACCCGGCTTTATCCGGTTCGGTTATCCTGACTACAGTAACGGATATTACCGGATTTGTGGTGTTTTTGGGGCTAGGGACACTGTTATTGCTGTAAATTGTTTGGGGATTCAGATTTTATCTGAATCTCTTTTTTATTTAACCTCACTCGTCTTCTCGTACTCTTTCACATAACCATAAACAATGAATCGTTGAAGCTCCTAACCGTGTGATCCTTAGATTCCGTATCAGTTCGTGCCTCACTTTACTGAATGACGAAGTTTGGTGACTGGGCTCGTCAAAACATCTGTGATGAAGTACCAGTACATTATTCCTATCAATAATAATTCTCCCTGAAACGAGCATCTTGAGGTTACTTGGGTATATAAGCACAACTGTCATGATTTTTTCGTATCATCAAAAAATACGGATGTTCTCGTGTGGCAACAAGGCCTGTTTTACCGCTCTGAATTGATCATATTTTATTGTTGTGAGTTCATGGTGATTCTCAATTATTGGGGTTTTCACCCTCCAATAACACATTAATTCTCACATGGTGAGAATATTGGTTGTATTATTATTTAAGGAAGATTAAAAAATACAGCAGAGAATGATTGTGAACAAAAACACCTTGAGTCCGAATCAACGATTACTACAGATTTTAATGACAATATCTTCAGCATCTGAGCCGTTATCAGCGCAGATGATCAGTGATCAAACCAGCACGCCGATTAGCTCTGTATATCGGTATATAACAACACTTAGGGAGTGGAATCTGATTGAAGAACAGCATGGCCACAAACGCTATATTATTGGTCCTGCTGCACTGCAATTACTCAGTAATTTTCGTTCTTTTTCGCCTTTATCGGAAGGTGTGCGACCGGTACTAAAACGCTTACAGAACCAAACCGGGGAAATGTCGGCCTATATGGTTCCTGTCGGGTTTAGTGCCTTATGTGTGGAAATGGTCGAGAGTCCTTACGCTCTGCGTTGTAGTTATCAGCAGGGGCAAAGTCAGCCACTTATATTGGGGGCCTCGTCGAAAGTATTGTTAGCGCAATTTAGTGAAAAACGATTAGTTGCTACGTTAGCGCATTTTGGTGTCATGGAAGAGGCTGAAATAGCTAAGTGGCTAGTAGAACTTCAACAAATAAAGCAAGACGGTTATGCGTTGAGTACTTCAGAGTTTGATCCTGGGGTATCAAGTGTCAGCGCCCCGGTCTTTCTGAATAAAAAAGTAGTGGGTGCTATTAGTGTTATGGTTCCTGAAGAACGAATTATTCACAAAAAAAACAGCATTATTTTTAACGTATTACAAGCAGCCCGAGCATTGCCTCCAGAGTGGTGATGCGATAGACCAGCAAGGTTAGGAAGCGAGATGATTTTTAAACAATTTAACCAGTGGTTTAATCATGTGTTTTCCCATGAGAACTACCATACGATAACTACTTTTCGCCCTTATACTGAGCAATCTCGAGTAGGGGCGGTATTGTTTGGTGTCGCTTCAGATCTGAGTCTTGGGCGCTATCGTGGCCGGCTGGGCGATAGTGACGGACCTGAAAGCATTTGCCGGATGTTGGCAATACATCATAAGTGTTCACCGTCTTTACCCTTGTATGATGCTGGAATTATTGATGATCTTGATGGCCTTGAGTTTAATGAACTACAGGCTGTGCAGTATAAAAAAGTGTCGGGTTTTTTGGCAAAAGGTCATTTCCCTGTCGTTCTCGGAGGGGGGCACGAAATATCTATTTCGAGTTATCAGGCACTTTCCGATCATGTAAATCAGCCTGAGAATCTAGTGAGTCAGGTTGATGAATGTTCGGTATATAAAGAGCCGAAGGCGCGAGTGGGGATTATTAATTTTGATGCGAATTTTGAATTACGTCCAACTCTGTCACCTAGAGTCGGTTCAGTGTTTCATTCTGTCGCTAGTTTTTGTACGCAAAATCATCGTCCGTTTCATTATTTAGGGCTGGGAATATGCGAGCGCACTAACTCGCAAGCTACATTTGAATATGCAGAGCAATTAGGTTGTCACTGGCTGCTGGATAAAGATATGACGATGCGTAAGAAAAAAAGTCTTCAGAAAAAAATCGACCTATTTTTGAGTGGTGTGGATTATGTTCATATCAGTTTTGATCTTTCGGTTTTTTCTGCCGCAGTGGCTTCTGGCGTCAATTTATCTCGGATACAAGGTGCTGACTGGTCTATTGTGGAATTTGCACTTAATCAGATTGTAAGCAGCGGCAAAGTGAGGCTATTGGATGTCGCTGAATTAAATCCAGAGTTTGACAGTGGTCACCAAACAGCAAAAATTGCGGCAAAAGTGGTGAGCACTGTTCTGGATAATTATTCACATTTAAAAGGATGAAAACGTTGTAATAAGACTGTTTTTGTCATTGTGATTGAAAGTGATTCACTACAAAAGGTTCGACGATGTTCGAGATAACACCATTCAATTGGCAGGATATAATCACATGTATTTTATGCGGATCAGTACTAGGTATAGAGCGTCAACTGCGAGGTAAGCCGGTTGGTCTTCGCACAGCAACGCTGATAACGATAGGCACATATTGTTTTATTGCATTAGGCGTAAGCTTGTCTGATAACCGAGGTGATCATGCACGAGTGATGGCACAAGTGATCACTGGCATCGGTTTTTTGGGCGCAGGTGTCATGATGACACGGGATGGACAGATCCACGGTGTGACATCGGCGGCGGTGATATGGCTGCTTGCCGCTCTGGGTGTCACGATTGGTTTGGGATACGGACAAACAGCCCTTATTCTTACGGTACTGATATTAACCGTGTTACTCGGCGTGGATAAACTTGAAAACAGTATGCTGGCCTTGCGCAAAGGCGTTCATGTTCATATTTCTCGTCGTGTGCAGCGTCGTCGGAAAAAGGTTACAGAGATAAATGGCGAGCCGAATCCGGAATTGGATGAATAGATATAAATGTGAGTAACAGGAAAGCCGTACTTCTTATCTCTCAGCCCTCCGCTTTGATGCGGAGGGTTTGTTAACAAAAGAGAGGGCCTCTTTTGGTGTTAATTCTTCTGACAGCTCGCCCAGAGGTGTAGCAAGTCAGTGGCAATGGTTGCTCCGGCTAATGCCGTAATTTCAGCATGATCATAGGCTGGGGCGACCTCTACCACATCCATGCCAATTAAGTTAATACCCACTAAACCACGAATGATCTTCAGTACCTTGTCTGAACTTAAGCCGCCGCATACCGGGGTTCCGGTACCCGGAGCATAAGCCGGATCCAGGCAATCGATATCAAAGGTAAGGTACACCGGACGCTTTCCTATAATGTCTTTGATCTGCCCAACAATCGCTTCAACAGTTTGGTCATTGGCGCTCGCGGCATCAATCACATTGAAACCTAATGTATCGCTGTGCTCGGTACGGATACCGATTTGAACCGAGTGCTTAGGATCGATTAACCCTTCATTGGGTGCATGATAGAACATGGTGCCATGGTCATATTTGCTTCCCATATCGTAAGTATCTGTATGGGCATCAAAGTGGATCATGGCCATTTGACCGTGTTTTTTCGCATGTGCGCGTAACAATGGCAATGTAACGAAGTGATCGCCGCCAAAGGTCAGTAATGTTTTACCTTGTTGAAGTAAGCTATTGGCATGTGCTTCTAACCGCTCACTCATTTGCGCAGGATCGCCGCAATCGAAAACCAGATCTCCGCAATCTTCAATCTTCACTGTTTTAGTCAGGTTGAATGTCCACGGCCAGCGTTTTCCTTCCCATGCTAAATTGATCGATGCCTGGCGAATAGCACCTGGGCCCATACGGCTGCCTGAGCGACCTGTGGTGGCAAGGTCGAAAGGAACGCCTGTAATGATCACATCCGCATCTGATTGTTGCGGCATGAAGTTAAGCGGTTGACGTAAAAATCCAAATGCATTGGAATATAAAGAGTAATCGGCATGAGTTGCTAAAGTTGCCATATCTCGCTCCATAATTATAAGTGGCGATGAACGAGCCGCTTACAGACAAATTAGTTAGATATTGATTGGTTGATGGATAAAAAAGGAGAGCAATCATTATCATGATGCTCCCTTTAACTACCGCTGAACCTATATTTTCAGAATAACTTACTTGTTATAACAAATATCTTCCAAGTAGGTATATCCGTGTAGCCCTTCTGCTAATTCAGCCAGAATGTCGCGATGTTCAGCTTCAGGTAGATTTTCCTTTACCATCTGCTCGTATTGGCGGAGGAATTTCTCTGAATCAAGGTGTACATAACGCAATACATCCCCGACAGAGTCACCACGGTCAATATTTTCAATCTTGTAATGTCCATCTCCATCGCAACGTACGATAGCAGTGTCGGTATCACCGAATAAGTTATGCATAGCCCCAAGAATTTCTTGGTAAGCGCCGACTAAGAAGAAGCCAATTCGGTATGGGTTATCATTATCCCATTTTGGTACAGGCAGCGTACTTTCAATGCCTTGACCTTCAACATACTGTTCGATAGCACCATCTGAATCACAGGTAATATCTAAGATAACCGCACGATTTTCTGGTTCCATATCAAGCTTTGATAATGGCAACACAGGGAAAATCTGATCGATACCCCAAGCATCCGGTAATGACTGGAATAGCGAGAAGTTAACGAAGAACTTATCTGCCAAACGTTCGTGCAATTCATCCAATAAAGGACGGTGCGCACGGTTTTTCGCTGACAACAATTTTTCCAGTTCATAGCAAAGGCGTAAGCTGACTTGCTCAGCCCATGCGCGGTCAACAAAACTCAACAAACCCATGCTAAACGAAGTATGTACCTCGGATAGATCACTTTGGTTATCATGGAATATTTCAACCAAAGAACGGTGAGCAGTATGTTCTGATAACTCTCGCCATGAACGCCACATGTTATGTAGGATCTGTGGAGCATCCTCTGCAGGAGCTGAGATATCTTCTGCTTTATAGCTTTCAACGCCGACTACATCGGTAATTAATACCGCGTGGTGGGCTGTTAGGTTACGACCTGATTCTGAAATAATGCGGGGCATTGGAATATCATACTCAGCACAAATATCACCCAGGGTATATACAACATTATTGGCGTATTCTTCCAGGCTGTAATTCATTGAACAACAGCTTTGGCTACGTGTACCTTCATAATCTATCGCTAAGCCACCACCGACATCGACGGTGGTAATGCTGGCACCTAGTTGCTGCAGCTCAGCGTAAACCCTGCCGGCTTCACCTACGCCACTTCGTACGTCTTTAATATTGGCGATCTGAGAGCCTAAATGGAAGTGCAATAGCTGCAGGCAATCCAGCATGTCGCGCTCACGCAGTGCATTCATCACGGTCAACACTTGTGATGCAGATAAGCCGAATTTAGACTTCTCGCCACCACTGGCCTGCCATTTCCCTTTGCCTTGAGACGCTAAACGCGCCCGTAAACCCAGACGTGGAGAGACACCCAGTTGCTCTGCTTCTTCTAGAACGACTTTTAGTTCAGACAGCTTCTCAAGCACGATGTAGACTTCATGTCCGAGTTTTTCTCCAATAAGTGCAAGGCGAATGTATTCACGATCTTTATAGCCATTACAGACGATGACAGAACTTGCCTCTTGCGCCATAGCCAGTACCGCCATTAACTCGGGCTTACTGCCAGCTTCTAAACCAAGTTGACGCTGTTGTTTGGCATATTGGCTCTTTAGAATTTCACTGACGACGGCTTCTTGCTGGCTTACTTTAATGGGATACACCGCAAGGTAGCTGCCTTGATAGTTATACGATTCGATAGCCTGATTAAAGACGCTGCAAAGGCTGTCCACGCGGTTATGCAGAATATCGGGAAATCGAACCAACACTGGCAATGACGCACCTGCGGCAATTAACTCATCGGCTAATTTCGATAAATCAATAGCATTGGTAGGGTCATTTCTATCAGGACAAGCGACAACAGATCCCTGCTCGTCAATATCGAAGTAACCTTGGCTCCAGTAGGGCGTGTTATACATTTCACGCGCATCATGAATAGACCAATCACTCATTGTATATATCTCTCTAGATAAATAATTACGACTGTTGCTGCAAATGCACAGCAACCATTCATATAGGCCATGGCGTTGACAGGGAATTCAACTCCGTCATTCTGTATAAAACCGAGACTATTTGTATATTAGGCTCACGTTTCGAAAAAGCTGTCGACAACTTGGCAATACTTAAATTTGGAAAGCCTTCTGACGAAACACATAGGTGAGTAACGTAAGAAAGGACGTAGACGGGTAGCTCGCTGGGCCAATATGAGCGATGGCATTCCTAATAAGGTGTATACTAAGCGAGCGGATTAAACAATTGATTTATTGTTAGTGCAAATTAAAAGTTTTCATCGTAACAAAAAAAATAATTCATCTTATAATTTCTCGATTTTTTACTCATTTGGCATCATAGTTATCAGCCATTTAGTCAGGAGTCGAAGAACGCCAATCTTCCTCCTTTTTTTGATAATTATTAAATTTATCTATCGCGAGTAACGTAATGAAAATTGGCATTCTTTCTCAAAACAAAGACTTATATTCAACCCGACGCCTGCGAGAAGCCTGTGAACAACGCGGCCACCAAGCGGTTATCATCAACGCGCTGCGCTGTTATATGAATATTAATTCGGTACAACCGTCAATTCATTTTGAAGGTAATGATTTAACCGGATTTGACGCTATAATTCCTCGCATCGGCGCTGACATCACTTTTTATGGTTGCTCCGTATTGCGCCAGTTTGAGATGATGGATGTGTTTTCGATTAATCAATCCATTGCGATTACTCGTTCGCGAGATAAACTGCGTTCACTTCAACTTCTCAGTCGTAAAGGTGTAGGGATGCCGATTACAGGCTTTGCTAGCAAGCCTGATGATGTGGCCGATTTGATCAAAATGGTAGGCGGTACACCTCTTGTTATTAAGTTACTGGAAGGCACTCAAGGTATTGGTGTTGTTCTTGCGGAAACCAAAAAAGCGGCAGAAAGTGTGATTGAGGCCTTTATGGGATTAAAGGCAAATATCATGGTACAAGAATATATTGAAGAAGCTGGCGGCGCGGACATTCGCTGTTTTGTGATTGGCGATAAAGTGATTGCCTCTATGAAGCGTCAGGCTGCAGATGGTGAGTTCCGCTCCAACTTACATCGAGGCGGCAGCGCTTCACTTATTCGTATCACCCCAGAAGAGCGAAAAACCGCTGTGGCTGCAGCAAAAGCGATGAACCTGAAAGTTGCCGGAGTGGATCTTTTACGTTCGAAACGCGGCCCGTTGGTGATGGAAGTCAACTCTTCACCAGGCTTAGAAGGTATAGAGGCCGCAACAGGAAAAGATATTGCGGGTATGATTATCGAGTATATTGAGAAGCATGCGACCAATAAAGGTTCTCGACATTTGCAGCATCAATAGACAAGCTTTATATTGGTCACATTTCAGCGAATGTTCGGTCATTCGCACAACAAAAAAGCAGCAGGCACCGCTGCTTTTTTGTTAAGTAAAATATGCCGCTGAGTTATTCAGCGACTTCACCACTTCACTTATGATTTACTAATACTGTATTTATGTTGGACATTGCATTGGAAAAAATTGAACTATTAATCGCTTACTTGCTTGCACACAAACTCCTGCTCAGTGTTCTGAGTATTGCATTTGTTCTGCTCCTCAGGCGGTTGACGATCACTCAAATTCGAGGTGACAACAATTTTCTAAGCGGAGAGCAGCGTAAATGGATTTCACGGACCAAAAACGGTGCATTTTCTTTGGTGTTGCTGACTCTATTTGTCTTATGGCAATCCGAGATCAGTGAGTTTGCGTTGTCACTGACTGCAATTGCCGTTGCTGTTGTTGTCGCATCAAAAGAGATCATTCTGTGTTTCACGGGCTCGATACAACGCGCCAGTTCGCGTTCATTCCGGATCGGTGATTGGATTGAAGTGGGTTCATTATGTGGTGAAGTTATCGAGCACAACCTGATGGCGACCATGATTCAAGAGATTGACTTACATCATGGCCAGTATCATTACACCGGTAAAACGGCGACTATTCCCAATAGTGTATTTTTCAGTGTTCCTGTGAAGAACCTTAGCTTTATGAAACGCTACGTCTATCACAATTTCTTTATTACTATTCGGGAAACCGTCAACCTTTATCCATTACTGCCGATCATGCTGGCAAAAATTGATGATCACACTGAAGACTTTATTGATGTCGCTAAGCGCTATAACTATGTAATTGAAAGGCATGCCGGCGTCGACTTACCAGGAGCTGAGCCGCATATCCATATAACGAACACCGCCACTGGCGAACAACTGGTTCATGTCATGTTGTTTTGCCCAACGTCCCGAGCATCAGAGCTTGAGCAGTTGATCCGTGAGGACTTCATGATTTTGTATTGTGCCCGTTATCTGAATAAAGACGAAAATAGAACAAATTCAAACAGTAAGTGTGCTTTGGTTTGAACGGGAACCAATAAGGCGTAAGTGCGGAGAGAGCCGCCTCGTTATCAAGTGGTTGACGTAATGAGTTAGAACATATAAGCGTAATATTTGACACATTGGGCTCGGTAATTACACCGAGCTTTTTTGTATGAGAATTATGTTTTTTTATCGACTTTACTGACTTATTTCAGCCTGATGCACTACCTTAAAAAGAGATATCTCAAACTGGGCCAAGGTAGAACACTAAAATAGAATAAATTGATATCGGGAAATGCGGTAATGAAAAGTATTAACTCCCTACGAACATGATGAATTCATATCGTTGATTACATTATTAGGTTGCTACGGAGAGTATCGTGATAGAAATTACAGATAAGATATCGCCTGACGATTTAATTATGATCAAATCACATCTCATTGAATATAATGAAAAGTTCATGAATCCTGACTTTCGTGAGTTAGGCGTATACGCACGGGCTGATAATGGTGAATTGCTTGCTGGTCTAATTGGTAAAACGGCATGGGGGTATCTTGAGATAAATTTGCTCTGGGTATCAGATAAGATGAGAGGATGTGGTGTTGGTTCTCAGCTTTTACAAGCAGCTGAAAATGAAGGTATCAAACGTGGTTGTAAATACGCATTAGTCGATACTTTTAGTTTTCAGGCTAAAGGCTTTTATATTAAACATGGTTACTCTATATTCGGTGAGATAGATGATTATCACGATGGGCACACCAGATACTACCTTCGAAAAGATATCCAGTAATTAATCAAGGTAATGCGTTAATTGAAATATAAAAGTAATGACAAATAGCAGCATCAAGATCTTTTCAGCTTCATCAATAATGATTACGCAAAAATAAAACGGCAATCCAGTGTCTTGTAACCGAAGGAGTAGCAGCATGGCTAATAGCAAGGAAGGTCTGATCTATGGGTGTATTCTGGATGGTCAAGGCAGTGGCCGGGTTATTGATTGGCCGGATATTGATCAATGGGCGCCTGAACAAGGCATTGCCTGGCTTCATTTAAATTATACCAGTGAGCAGGCCAGAGATTGGTTAGAGCATGAAAGCGGTTTGGACAGCCTTGTGATTGACGCTTTGTTAACAGAGGAAAGCCGTCCTCGAACCACTCAACTGGCTGGCGGGTTGTTGATCGCCCTGCGGGGCGTTAATCACAGCCCCGGCTCGGATCCGGAAGATATGGTCGGGATCAGGATTTGGAGCGATGGTCAGCGAATCATCAGTACCCGAAGGCGCAAATTACTTTCTGTCGGCGATGTGATTGCTCGGCTGGAAGCAGGGGATGGCCCCCAAAACATTGGCGAATTCTTGGTTATTTTATCCGATAGATTAATAACCCGAATGGGGGCGACAATTGACGATACGGAAGACCAGGTCGCGGCGATTGAAGATCAGATATTGAGTACCGATAGTGACGGTCTGCGCAGTCAAATTACGTCGCTGAGGCGGATGGTAATTGCTCTGCGGCGCTATTTAGCCCCCCAGCGTGAGGCGATGGCGCAGATGCAAGCGCTCAGGGGATCTTTGATTAGTAATGATGATCAGCAAAAGATACGGGAGGTGACCGATCACCTTATTCGTTATCTTGAGGATCTCGACTCGGTGCGTGACCGTGCAGCGGTGGCTCATGAGGAGTTGGCCAACCGCCTGACTGAGCAAATGAATAGTCGGATGTATGTGTTGTCACTGGTCGCTGCGGTGTTTCTTCCGTTGGGTTTTTTTACCGGGTTGCTGGGTATTAATGTCGGCGGTATTCCGGGAGCAGAAAATCCCTGGTCTTTTGGGATTTTCTGCGCGCTTCTTGTTGCTATCGTCACGATTCAGATATGGATTTTTAAGAAAAAAAAGTGGTTTTAGTTTTCTTTCATGAATACACCGAGACCGCCGGAGCGAATATGCAGATCACGCTGGGGGAAGGGGATTTCGATGCCTTCGATACTAAATGTTTTGTTAATAAGACGGTTGAGTCGATCACGTATTGGCATAATATCGTCCGGAGAAGGAACAAACACACGTAAATCCAGATCTAGAGAGCTTTCTCCGTGTCGCATGAAGATGACGGTAGGGGCTGGGGTGGTCAGTATTTCCGGCTGGTCGGTGGCGATTTTCATCAGTACCTCGCTGACGCGGTCGACGTCGCTGCCATAGGCGACACCGATAGAAATAACTACCCGGTTGACAGTGTCGCTCCGGGTCCAGTTAATAACATCATTGGTGATCAGACTCCGGTTGGGAACCATGACTTCCTGGCGGTCGAAGTTTACGATAGTGGTGGCGCGGATGTTAATGCGACTCACCGTGCCGGAAAGATTACCTATGGTAACCGTATCGCCGGGTTTTACCGGCCGCTCGACCAAAAGGATGATGCCGCTGACAAAATTTGAAACAATTTCTTGCAGGCCGAACCCGAGCCCGACGCCGATGGCTGCCATCAGCCAGCTAAGCCGGCCAAGATCAAGGTGCAGCTCCGCCAGTGCAAAGAAGAAACCCACCAAAAAAATGCTATAACGAGAAATGGTTAAGATGGCATATTTTATTCCGGCATCAACATTCCAATGCGGGAATACCCACATATTATAGAGCCCCGGTAAAACCCGAAGAATCCAGACAGTTACAACAAGGAACAGGATGCATCTCAGGAAATCCCCAAGGGTAACAAATTCGGGCTCTGCACCAGTAATCCGCACTTTGTAGAGCCGCATGTCATCGAAGATTCGTAGTGTCTGGTCGTCAATGCCCCAGAGATTGAGCAACAGGATGACTGCCAGGGCGATAAATAGCAGGCGCAACACTTTTAAAAATTTACTTTTCATCTCTGGCCGGGAGGCCAAATCGCCAGGCGGTTCTGCTGCGGATATTTCGCTACGTATAATGAATGCGTGTACTCTGCCTCGAAAAAGGCGGTAGAGAGGTGGTAAAAGAGCCAGTACTGCAAGGGTGCCAGCAAGGCTAATGGTAATGGATAGTGAGGCGTAGTGATAACCTGCAACGTCAAGCAATATCACCGAACAGGCAAGGGTGATCAGAAATCCTGAGAATACTTTCCAATTACGGGATATGGGATCAAAGTTCAGCGTGTCAAGCGCATGCTGAACAAAGGCTGAACTTGGGCGTGTCAGTCGATACACACTAATGGCTGAGGTGATCAGAAAAAGGGTATAAAAGAGACGCGGCAGGGCTTCATTCTCGAACGGAGGCTGCCGTAAAATATGCCACGGCAGCAGCCATATCAGATAGCCGAACAAAAACCATTTTAGCGCAGAATATAGCGCGTTGGAGGCGGAATGAGGGAAGTCGAATTGAACCTCTGAGATACTACGACGGGAAAAGAATGAACGGCTTAAGAACCAGAAGAAGAAAAATAGTGCAAGATGATCGAAGATCTGTCTGCCGACACTGCCTATACCGGCAGGCAGCTGGGCAGAGTCTACCAGACGGGCAACGACATAAAAATAGGCAGGCAGCAGTGCTGCACTGAGCAGGCCGGTGGTAACAACCAGCGCAGCCAAATGCAGCAGCTTACCTTCGGCCAGCACGCGATCGTCAATGCGACGGCTGAGGCCGCGGATATATAATCGTGTGCGGTACAAGCCGACGGGCAGGACCAGAAATAATACTAATGTATAGAGCAGGTGGAGTGGCGTTTTGCTTGTATCGACCAGTCGAGACCTGATCTCGGGCGAAGCCAGTTTAGCGAGCCAGGATGCATCTTTCAGTATTTCGGTGGGAAGTGTTGCTAGAGTTTGCCATCCTAAAGGCTGGGTATCACGTATCCAGAACGAAGTGCTGCGAATGAAGCGTTCAAATTCGTTAAGGTTTTCCAGTCGTTGCTCTGTTACCAATTGAATTTTTTGTCCTTGGTTGATCACTTCCGTGAGGGCGACTTTTTCGTCACGTAAGGTATTTCTGTACGTGGATAACAATCCTTGGCTGGTAGCGAAGAAATATTGTCGCTCTGACTCACTAAACTTGCTGGCAATATCACCGCGTTGCTGTTCAAAGTCATCTGTCAGCCTGAGTAAATTCTCTTCTAGGACGAATCGACGTTCGCGATATTGGTGTAGTGTTGTGAAACTGTCGTTGCGCAATGTTCGTACCAGGGCAGTGCGACGCTGTCGTATCTGTTGAAGGGTTAGCTTGATTCGGTCCGCAAGGCCATATGTTACTGAGCTGGAAATGAGGTTTTTGATTGCAAGTAGTTCATTTTTTTCTGCATTTAATCCCTTTTCTTGCTCGGTTACCTCTTTATCAAGGCTGATCAGCAGCGCCTGCAGTTCACGAGTGTTTTTCTGGGAGCGGGCTATATGAGCTTCCCAAGTCGCAATAAAACGCTCGTCGGGATTAACCGCCTGTTTAGCACTTTGTTCTTTCTTTATGAGTGTCTGTTCAGCTTGCTGAGCTTGTTTGGTGAGCTGTTGCTGTAATGATTGTTGATAGAACGCCAGTTGTTGTTCCAGCCGGTTGATTTGCAACTCGGCTAGTTCAAGTTCTAATTGCAGAAGCGGTTCGCTTTGTCGGTACCACTGGAGTTGTTGTTCATGTAATTGTGCCGTTTGTCGGGCAATGAGCCTGTTGAGCTGGACGTTTTCAATCTGCTTTTCCGCCAGCAGACGATCTGCCTCAGCCTGCGGTTTTGATATTGTCTTAAACAGCATAGCTTCGCGCTGTTCGGCCTCGTGGTAACGACGTTGTGCCGCTTGCAGTAGTGCCGGCATATCTGCCTCTAGTTGCTGTTGCTGCGCTTGTCTTGCCAGCAGGCTGTTCTTGCGGTTACGCGCTTCATTAAGTTGACTTTCCAGAAAGGCACTATCAGTTTGACTGGCTTCTATTGAAGATTGTATAGGAGGAAGTGCTGCAATCTTCATTAGCTGGTTGTTAACCTGCTTAACTTGGTCTGCAAGGTCCGTTTCTTTTTGCTCGATAAGAAGGAGTGAATCGGCCTGGGCTATATATTCTTCCAGCAGAGCAATGCGGCGCTGCCAGGTTATTTTTGATTGCAGTTCCAGTTCACTAGCTTGGGGGGCTTCTGGAAGGTTGGTTAATTCCTGTTTGGCCGAGTCTAACAGTTGACGTGCCTGATCTGTACTCTTGAGAGGAAGATTGAGGACTTGGGTGCGGACTTCTTCAGCGCTATGGACTGGCGAGATAAAGCTAATAGCGGTAACCAGGATCAGAAAGATGAAGAATTTTGCAGGAAAACTATTTTCAGAAAAGCTATTTGCAGGAAAATTATATGAGTTGATATGTGATTGACGCAAATAGGTCAGGCCCAAGTAGCAGCTTATTATCATTTTTTAATTCCTTATATTGCTGCCCAAGCACATCCGTTTTGAAGCATTAATACAATAGAAATAATAGCTGATGAGATTAGCTATCTTGAATAAAAAAGCCGTTATGTGAGCCAACATTAGTAAATAGACTCCTTTTTAAAGATTAATCGAAAGACAAGATACATAAATGAGACAGCACGGAGTTATTATGGCCCCTACAGTAACTTATACTTAAACCAGCGTACCTTTGATGGCCGATTTCGCTTGACTGAGAGGATAAGGTTGTAGCTACGGATTGTTTGTCGATCGAAAGTAGGTGTTGCTCACCAGAAACTGATGCGGTGACTGGCTTCTTTTAGTTGGAGGTTAAAATGAATGCACTGTGCTTGTTCGGTAGTTTGCGTAGCCCCCCGAACCATGCGGTATTGTTAAATGCACTTCGCATGGCTGCCGTAAGTCAATGCGGCCTGACAATACTGATAGATGCTTATACACGCACCCTGGATCGCTCTTACCTTGACGTATTGGGATTTAAAAGCAAATTGCGAGAGCATCTGCAGCAGGATACTGAGTCCTACATTTCATCCACCTATGACCAATTATTAACACTTATCGAAGAAGAGGAATTGGACGTTACCGTGAGTGTTGAATGTCTCCTGGAACCGTCATGGGAGCGCAGGCTGACAGACGTTTTGAATGTAAGCGGGTCAAATTGGTTATTGCTTGACTATTCTAAACCTGCGGAGCGGCATCCAATTTTCAGTAAGTTGGCAAAATTGCCCGTTTCTATATTATTAATGCGTGATCAGAGGTGGAAAACCAAGCCGGTGTTACTGGCGGCAGTGGATCCCCTGCACCGGCACGATCGTCCAGCAACCATGGATCAAAGTATTGTCCGTATCGCCGATGTATTGTCAGTAAGATTCACCACCAGCTATAAGATTGTGCATTGCTGCCATATCACCCCTTATCTGGTTAAGTACGCAAAGCAAATTATGGCTATCCACTCTGATGCCCTCAGGGAATTTCGCGCCAAGAATAAACTAGATGGCGTTTCCCTCGCCTTGATCCCGGGAAATCCTGAACAACATCTCCCCGATGTTGCCAGAAAAGCCCGTTGCGACATCCTGGTTATGGGAGGGTTCTGCCGTAGCTCAATGTCAAATTTCTGGCTTGGAAGTACGACGGAAGCTGTCGTGCAAGCGATGCCCTGCGATATTCTGCTTGTTAAGCCAGATTGATTGCGCTTTATAAGCCAATCGCAAATTATGAATTACATTGGTACGAGACGTTTTTTACATACCTTAGTGATTTTATATGGTGATATACCCAGGCTACCTCAAGATGCAGAATTTCGGTGGGAGCCAACGCTCCCGGATGGCTAATTATCACCATATGGTTCATTGATCGCATCAGTGGGCTGATCGAGTAAAGGATCATCTTGTATTTGAGAAATGAAGGATTCAACACTTTGTTCAGCCTTAACGATAGTATCGAATTTGGCAATATGGAAGAGTGCATCCCCTTCATTAACCAAAGGAATATTGTTTCTGCCAATAATAATGCCATTCGTTTTGCTGATAACCTCGCTATCGTTCTGACTGAAAGGCGATGAGATTAATGCCAGAACATCGCCTTTTTTGACTCGTTGGCCGAGGCGCGCGATAAACAGGCAGGTACCGTCATGATCTGCTCGTATCCAATATGACGCACGAGCAATAACCGGGCTTGATTTTTTTTTGCTGTGAGAGGTTTTGGGCAGCATGTCCAGACATCGCATAACATTCATGACGCCTCGAACACCCGCTTTGATGGAATGCATATCAAACCGGAGTGCTTCGCCGGCTTCATAAAGAATAATGGGTATTCCTTCTTTATCGGCACATTCACGTAAAGAGCCGTCACGAACCTTGGAATCGATAACGACCGGGGCACCGAAATTGAGCGCCATCAATTCGGCTACTTGATTGTCCAGGTTGGCCCTTATTTGCGGCAGGTTACTTCGGTGAACGGCCCCTGTGTGTAAATCAATTGCATGGGTGCAATGGTTCATGATTTCAGTCCGAAATAGATAGGCCGCCCTTCCGCCGACCGAGCCCGTAGGGGTACCGGGAAAACAGCGATTTAGATCTCGACGATCGGGAAGGTACCGTGAGCGGTGAATAAAACCGAAGATGTTAACAACAGGAACCACCACGAGAGTTCCCCTGATTCGATCTAAGGAATGGTGCTTCAGTAATTGGCGGCATATTTCAACACCATTGAGTTCATCACCATGGATGGCTGCTGATACCAGCAATACCGGGCCATCGCGTCTGCCATGGATCACCTCAATAACCAGCTCGAGGCTGGTGTGAGTGTAGAGTTTTGCTACATCCAGATAGACTTTCTGACGTCGCCCAGGATTAACGGTAACTCCGGCGATGGTTATAGATCGGCGTTTTAGCTTACCAATGAGAGTCATTTGAGAATAAGTCCTTCTAATCCAAGGTGATGTTCTTAAACAGCATAGCTTATGATTAAGGCGATGCGGTAATTGTGATGGTTTCTGTAAATGTAGATAAATGTCTTTGATTTTGAGTTGGGTTAAAGATTGGATTTGAATTGTGGGCAATTTTGGTCGAAGCTTAGAGTTATATGTTCACAAATTGCTGATTATAAAAAGAAAGGGAACCCTCATGAAAATTGCCATTCTGTCCCGTAATAAAAAGCTTTATTCGACCAAGCGGTTGGTTGAGGCTGGCCAGGAGCGTGGTCATGAAATGCATGTAATTGATGTTTTGAAATGTTATATGAATATTAATTCCCGTGCATCCTCAATTCATTTTGACGGGCAAGCTCTGGAAGGATTTGACGCGGTCATTCCTCGGATCGGTGCATCAGTGACTTTTTATGGGACGGCAGTATTGCGTCAATTTGAAACAATGGGGATCTATTCAATCAATGAGTCCGTGGCGATATCGCGTTCACGGGACAAACTGCGTTCATTGCAGTTACTTGCTCGTAAAAACATAGGCTTGCCGATCACCGGGTTTGCGAATAAACCCAGTGATATCCCAGATCTTATTGATATGGTAGGAGGAGCGCCTTTGGTCATCAAGCTACTGGAGGGTACTCAGGGGATCGGGGTAGTTCTTGCCGAAACCCGGTCGGCAGCAGAAAGTGTGATCGAGGCTTTTCTCGGGTTGCATGCCAATATAATGGTACAGGAATACATCAAGGAAGCTGGTGGGGCTGATATTCGCTGCCTGGTGATTGGTGACAAAGTCGTCGCCGCCATGAAACGGCAAGCTAAGGAAGGGGAGTTTCGTTCCAACCTTCACCAAGGAGGCACTGCCAGCCTTGTCAGGATCACGCCAGAGGAGAGGTCTACGGCGGTACGGGCTGCACGAACAATGGGACTGAACCTGGCGGGTGTTGATCTTCTCAGGGCTATGCACGGACCTGTTGTTATGGAAGTGAATTCGTCACCCGGTCTTGAAGGTATTGAAACGGCATCAGGTAAAGACGTGGCAGGTAATATCATTACTTTCTTGGAGCAGAATGCCAAGATCCGGAGTACCAGAACCCGGGGTAAAGGGTAGTAGTATTGCGTGATACGGCATTAATCAAAGATTTTATTTGCCAATAAAAGAACTGGCAACAGTTAGATCTAAGCTGAATTGCATCTTTATCTAGAGTCGCCAGAAGATCTCAAAAGAGCCATTGGAGTGGGTGGAGTGTTTGTCTTCCTTAAACTCGCGAGTGCCTGTTGCAAGACTCAGGCTCAAGCCCCATTTAGGTTGGTAATAGACAAAACCTGCGACAGCGGTCGCTTGTAAATGCTCAATGTGAGTATCTGGTACTTCATCGGGACGATCCCCTTCAACGGTTATATCATTAAAGCGATAACGACCTTCAATACCCGTAAATAGATGATAACCTGATGCGCTGGTCGAAAGCACGCTGACATCGAAGAACTTACCCGGGGTAAAACCTACGCTACCAAAGTTAGCAATTAAATTACTTCCCCATCGCCCTACGGCACCCAAAGCTGCTTCACTCTGATAGTTACCGATATTGATGCGGCCCACGCCACTGACATCATATTGCTCCATTAACCCGGCCTGCTCTCGATTAAGCAGGTGGTGACCTTGATAGCCTATGTTAAAAACTACCTGATTTCTAATTTGAAAATCCCATCCCATGGGCTCGTCAGAACCGATAATGGCGTGGATGAAGCGTTGCCCTTCTTCAGCCAAAGCATTGGGGCCGACAGTACCTAGCATGAAACTATATTTATCGACCCGGGCCGGGGAGTATTGATAGATACCGGTTGCGAAAAATAACAATCCGGCGTAAGGATGTTCATCGGGTACCGGCTCGGTTGCTTCAATATCCTCCGGTGTCCAAATTTGTTGGCCAATTTGGAGATTCCAGCCTTGCGATATGGCTGAATCTAACGGTAATAAACGGGCAATTTGACGAATAGGCGATGGTGCGTCTGATTCGATCATATTGCTAGCCGCCGAATTAAACTCAAGAAAAAGGCCGTTGGTGTAGTTCTGATCGGTAGTGACAATACCGTCGTTATCAATAGCAAAGGAGAGGCTACCAGAGTTGTACGCCATAACGGCAGGTGAAAACAGCGAGGATATGGTAAGGATACCCAGATAAATTTGTTTCATTTACAATCCTCGGCGACAACAGACAGGATGAAAAGCTGATTGATGTTGCTAATTGGTTAGGTATTTATCTAATTGTCTATTCATAATAGTGAATACAATTATTAAATAGCCAATATTATTATCAGGCCGGTGATATAAATTGTTACTTGGGTATATTATCAGCATACAAATTGTTAAAGGAATACGGTATGTCGACAATATCCTCATCATTAGTCACGACGAAGTGGTTGGCTGAACATTTAGATGATTCAAATCTGGTTCTGCTTGATGCCAGTTGGTATATGCCAGGTTCAGAAAGAAATCCGGAACAAGAATGGCGTAATTGCCGTATTCGTGGTGCGAGGTTTTTTGACTTTGATACCAGGGTTAAAGACCCAAATGCAGACTTGCCGCATATGCTGCCTTCTCCAGAGCTGTTTGCCCAAGAAGTTTCTAAACTGGGCATCAGTAATCAGAATGCGATTGTGATATATGACAGCCACGGCCTGTTCTCAGCTCCACGAGTGTGGTGGATGTTTAAAGCGATGGGGCATAACAATGTCGCAGTGCTTGACGGGGGATTACCGGCATGGCTGGCAGAGCAGCACGCAACTGAAAGTGGCGAGGTTGATAAACCAGTGGCTTCTCAGTATGAAGCTTCTTTGTTACCGCAATGGGTCATTGATGCCGATAATCTGAAATTGTTACTTGATGATCCAGATACGGTTGTTTTTGATGCACGTTCGGCTGCGCGTTTTTATGGAACAGAGCCTGAACCAAGAGCTGGTGTAAGAGGTGGCCATATGCCAAATGCCAAGAGTTTGCCTTTTAGTCAGTTGATTAAAGACGGATTCTTTCTAGACAGAGAACTCTTGGAATCGAGGTTTAACGCGGTTGCAGATCCCGAACAACGCTTAATTTTCAGCTGTGGCTCTGGCGTCACAGCTTGTGTGCTGGCATTAGGTGCCGAACTGACAGGGCGAAAATTACTGACGGTTTATGATGGCTCTTGGGCAGAGTGGGGTGCATCATTAAAGTATCCTGTTTGTCGTTAGGGACGAGAAGGCCGACAGGTATTATCCCGATAGGTAATATCTGCCGGCTTTTTATCTGATCACCTGACTTTGAGATAGCCTCGCTGCTCGATAATGGTTTGCCCTTCATCTGAGCTTATATAGTTTAAAAAGCCTTTCGCATTATCGCTTAAGTTCTTCTCTTTATAGATCATCAGGAATGGACGTGAAATTTGGTATTCACCTGAATCCAGATTGTCTATGTTCGGTTTAACGCCTTCAAATGATAGGGCTTTAACCGAATCATCAACGGAGCCCAATGAGACATATCCAATAGCATGGACATTCCGGGAGACTAAGCTTTTCACCATGCCATTAGTATTGACTACTAATATCTGCGGATTGATGTCAGAGACGGTCTGGCCTTTAATTTGCTGTGTAAGCCCCATAAAGTCTTCAAAAGAGAAGCGTGAGCCAGATGCGTTATCACGGCTAACGACGGCCATTTTTTTATCTGCGCCACCAACGTCTTTCCAGTTGGTGATTTCACCGTGATAAATTTTAGACACTTGCTCCTTGGTCAGATTAATAACGGGATTTTGCTTATTAACCACTAAGGCAATGCCATCATGAGCGATGGTGACCACCTTAACATCAGGACTCATTTCAGCGGGTTTTAAAGATCGGGAGCTCATACCAAGTTCCGCTGCATCTTGTTTTACGGCCGCAATTCCAGCTGATGATCCTATCCCCTGAACAGCGATAAAGGTTTCATTGTGTGCTTGAGAGTAGGCTTCAGCCAGTACTTCAACGACATGACTGACAGATGTAGAACCTGTCACCGTCACCGTATCAGCCTGTACATTAAATGCAAAGCTGGCACACAATGCCCAAAGGGTCGTTGCCCTGAACAACATTGACTTTCTCCATTTATAGTGAATTTGCAGCACATCTTATTACGAAGATATGACAGTTATGTGAAGGAGATAATCTGGCTTGTAATATGATGGGTCAATGATGTCAATAAGGCCAGATATTGAGTCAGACAGGTATTGGCTGGCCTAGTGTGAACTTATTTGTATGAATTGTCGGAGCGCGACTGTTGATTTCTCGTGATTTTTTCTTTGTACATAGCCCTGTCCGCTCTTGCCAGAATGATGTCGGGATCACTCAAATTACCGGGATAGTAGGGAGCGAGGCCGATACTGATATCGATGTTAAACGACGCTCTGGTATCGGTTGTGGTTTCGTAGAGTTTATCGATCCATTCATGGTAAAACGATTGATCTTCTGATGGCATTAAGACTACAAACTCATCGCCGCCAATGCGAAAGATCTGGCTGCCTTTTGGTGCTGTTCTGATCAATTGCCTGGCTATTGTGACAAGCAGTTCGTCACCGTGCTTATGGCCATAGCTATCATTAACCTGTTTAAAATTATCAAGGTCAATATAGGCTAGAATACCGTGCTGCAGATTAATTGCCATTTTGTCGAATTGGCGAAACAGCGCCCGGCGGTTTTGCAATCCTGTCAGGTCATCGTGTAACGCCTGACGGCTTAATTCCCTTCCTAATGTTCGCGCCTTAGCGATCTGAGTGTTAAGATCGTCGATTAGGGTCCGGCGCTGATGCAGCATTTTAATAAAGCAGAAACACATTAGAAAAACACCGATCTGCATAAAAGCATCATCAGTTTTATTCAGAAGCCAGTGATTGTCTAATTCGGGAATTTCATCTAATAAGTCGGCAATGACGCCGAGACCATAGCTTCCTAACGCGAGCAAAAGCCATAACTTCATCTCTTCGCCGAAATCTTCACCTAACAACATGGCAATGAGGCTCAGCGTAAGAATTGAAATAACAATTTCAAAGCTTTCACTCGATGCGACGAAGGCAAAAAGCAATATACCGGTACAAGCAAAGATGGTTAATCGCATTGGGAGTTGAGAAATATTGTTCATGATCTCCCTTATAAAAAAATCAATCAATAAGTTACTTAGTAGCATGTTGTCAAAGGGCATGAATATGTACAAGAGGTTTAAAAATTCATGTGAGAAAAACACGTTGAGATCCTTTATAACGCTAAAAGCGAAAATTAAATGGGTCGAATTCGACTCCATGGCTCTTTTTGGATTTGACAAAATGGAATGCTGTTAGCAAATTCAAGAGTGGGACGTGTTCATGTTTTGAGCATCTTATCAAAAAAATGAAATTTCGCTTTAAACTTAAATAAATTCAAAAAATATACTGCCAATTTAATTCAACAATTGAATTGAAGTTAATTCATTGATTTAACGTAAGTAAAATTTATTTTCTAGATTTATGTTTCTATCATTAACCTCTTTTGATAGATCTCATTTTTGCAATCAATGTTTGACGGATAGTTGTTTGTCGATCTCTCTGATATATAAGGGTTGTAACAAAACGTTTCAGTTAACAATATTGTAACAATGTGTGTTTTATGTCTATTCTAAGTAATGATTAGGAATTGTTGTGCTACTGCACATAGACATAACAATTAGAGAGGTCGGAAATTATGCTGACAATGGCTAGATCAACGCAACCGAATAAAGCGCTAATTTCTGAAAGGATCCAAAAACTGATTAAAGCGTTATCTAATGGCGTTTATGAACGCGAAGAAACCATCAAGCTTTGCTTGCTTGCCGCACTGGCAGGTGAAAGTGTGTTTCTTTTAGGCCCTCCAGGTATTGCTAAAAGTTTGATTGCTAAGCGTTTGATCCAGGCTTTTGATAACAGTAAATTTTTCGATTATCTGATGACCCGCTTTTCAACACCTGAAGAAGTGTTTGGCCCTTTGTCGATCCAGGAATTGAAAGATAATGGCAAATATGTTCGCCTGATCGAAGGTTACCTGCCGACGGCACAAGTTGTTTTCCTCGATGAAATCTGGAAGGCGGGCCCAGCTATCCTCAATACCTTACTGACTGTTGTTAACGAACGTACCTTTAAAAATGGCCAGGATGTACTTCCTGTCCCTATGCGTTTACTTATTACGGCATCGAATGAACTGCCGGAAGAAGATAGCGGTCTGGATGCCTTATACGACCGAATGTTAGTCCGCGTCTTTGTGAATCGAATTCAAGAGAAACAGAATTTCAAAGCGATGTTGATGGGTGAAAGCTCAGCGGCAAAGGACATGGATCCGGCCTTAACCATCAAAGATGAAGAATATGAACAGTGGCAGGCGCATATTGACGAGGTAACGCTGTCAGAAGCGATCTTTGAAAAGATTTTTCAGCTTAAATCAATGATCGAACAACGTGCTGAAGCTGGCACAGATATGCCGTCTGAAGATAGCGAGCTTTATATCTCTGATCGCCGCTGGAAAAAATCGGTTCGTTTATTGAAAGCCAGCGCTTTTTTTAATGGTCGTGACGCGATTAATCCGCTTGATTTGTTATTACTACAAGATTGCCTGTGGCACAGTCCGGAATCACGCCATGTCGTACGGTCTCTGTCTCAGGAATTTGCTATTGAAAAGGCTTTTGATCAGAGTATTTCTAAAGCCAATGCAACAGAAGCGCAGAACATTATCGATGAGGTTCATGATGATATTGCCGCGCAGCTGTGTATGACTTTCAGTCGTGAAACCATGATGCGTAAAGAATGGTTCAAATATGACTTCAGCACCGCTAAGCGTTACAACGTAAATCATAACCCGCGAATGATTAAGCTGGTTATGCTGCAGCAGAACACATCTGTTTCTGAAAAGGAAAAAGGAGACAGCCGTTGGGTATATGTCGATGGTGATGAGTTTGAGAAGAAGATTAAAACCGGTCAGTGTGATGTGTATGGCTTTGTAAATAAAAATACCCACCTGTGCCGTCTGCAGTTTGAAATTGATGCCCAGCAGCGGCTTGTGATTAAAGATATTGCAAACCGCTCTGTGCTGGTAGGTCTTGCCGGTACGAAAGGCATTACTGCGGCCCAGCAGCAGCAATGGCAACAAGACGTTGATAAAGCTTCAAGCAAAACACTCGATGCAGATCATAGTATTAAGGTATCTCGCAGCAGTTTCCGTGGTGCGCTGCCACATAATTTTATTGATAAAAATCTGCCGGTACTTATCGAACAGAGCATTACCGATGCGGCTGATTCCGTATCTGAGCTTAAACGGCTGATTGATAAAAGTGCCTTACGTATTTCGCATTTATCTGAGTATTTCGAATAAGTAAGGGAGCAGTCTATGCCAGTATCTGAAGGCCTTAACCTAGCATTAATGCTCTCCGAATCAGGGATCATCGATAATGCTGTACATGAGATGATGATACGCCCCCAGTTGCTAATGGCGGCTGAAGCAAACTCTGGTGTTAAAACAGCGATGAAAAACCAAATCATGAAATGGCGTGATCAGGTAAAGCATCGTATGACCAGGACCAGTGTGGAAGAGCATTTCCAACAGGAAATGGATCTCTACCAAGAGGCCCGAAATTGGGAGCCGGATTATTTCTTTGATCAGGCTGACAATATCGTAAAAAAGCTGGAAGGGCATTCTGCGTTTTACTTTAAGGCGAAAAGTCTGGTTGACAGAGAGCACCAGAAACACAATCCAATGTTTCAAAGTTATTTTTGTAATTTGTGGTATCAACATTTATCACAGGCATTGCAAGAAGCGCAGTTGACGGAGCTGGAACAGCATAAAGAGAAGCTGTTGGCAGATTTGTATCAGCGCATTGAAACCATGCAGCAGATGGAAGAAGTCACTGATGCGGGGGATGAAAAAAAAGCCGGCCGATTATGGGATATGGCTAGAGCAAAGCTGACCCGAACAGATGTCGGCACCATGAAATCCATCGCCAGTTTTTTGAAAAAAAATAATGGATTGAAGGAAATTGCCGAAAAACTGGGCCGTATGGCGAACGAAATTGATGACCCGAGTAAAGAGCGGGTGAAGTCAGAAGATTTGCGTATGGTCGAAGAGCGCAGTGACAGTGTCACTGATGATATTGTCGGGATCCATGAAAGTGATGATTTGTCGAAATTGTTGCCCAATGAAGCAATGTTTCTTGCGTATCCTGAGCTGGAAGTTGTCTTCTATAAGCATCTCGTTGATAAACGCCTGATGAATTACCGGGTACAGGGCGCACAGCGAAAGCTCCGCAAAGTGAAAGCGTATAAGCGCCAGACCAAACACGTAGAGCAAGACAAAGGTCCGTTTATTGTTTGTGTTGATGCGTCAGGCTCTATGTCTGGTTTCCCTGAACAATGTGCGAAAGCACTGGCTTATGGCTTGATGCAGATTGCTTTAGCCGAAGATCGCGACTGTTACGTGATTATGTTTTCGACCCAGCAAATCACATATGAGCTGACCAAACAGGATGGCTTAACTGAAGTACTGAACTTCTTATCTTATTCTTTCCACGGCGGAACCGATTTGGGCCCGGTGCTGGATCAGTCGATTGATTTGATGAGCAGCGGGAAATATAAAAACGCCGATTTGGTTGTACTATCAGATTTTATTGCCCCTTCACAGCCGACAGAGATGCTCAAGCGTATCAGTAAGCTTAAAGAGCAGAAAAACCGATTCCACGCGGTGAATTTATCCCGTTATGGTAACCCTGCATTAATGTCGGTATTTGACCACTGCTGGTCTTATCATCCGTCACAACTGGGTCGTTTATTGAAAAGGCGCTGAGAAGCGCCTTTATCATTTGCCTCTAATGATACAACCACTTCAATTCGATATTAAATTTGACTGAATTTCAAGCAGTCAGTTTTGTTAGTACTTGTTGTTGTCGCTTCTCGTGCTAATCTGCCTTAAGACATACTATTAGATTGAATTAAGGGTGAGGGAAGATCATGGATTTTAACTTTTCACAGAATGAAGCTCGTGTGATCGGTTGTTTGCTTGAAAAAGAAGTTACCACTCCAGATCAATACCCATTGACATTAAATGCGCTGACAACAGCCTGTAATCAGAAAAGTAACCGTGACCCGGTATTGGCATTGGATGATGCTACGGTACTTGATACTGTTGAGCAGTTAAAAGAGAAACGTATTATCAATGATGTTTCAAGTTTTGGTAGTCGTGTCGCCAAGTTCCAGCACAGATTCTGCAATACTGAATTTGGTTCATTACAATTTACCGAACAAGAACGAGCAGCGATTTGCGTTATGTTACTGCGCGGGCCGCAAAGTGCTGGAGAAATCCGTACTCGCACCAACCGCTTATGCAGTTTTAGTGATGTTAAAGAAACAGAGGCTGTACTTGACGGCCTGGCTTCACATCCCAAAGGTCCATATATCGTTAAACTGCCTCGTGAAGCGGGTAAGCGCGATTGCCGTTATATGCATTTGTTCTGTGGTGAGATAGATCTTGAAGCGTTATCGACGCAAGCGTCACCGGTCGCAGCGTCATCTGCGACGGCTGAACGTCTGACTCAGCTAGAAGAAGAGGTATCGGCGATGAAATTGGAAATCACCGAACTGAAAGAGATGCTTGAATCGCTTACATCATAATTTAGGTTCTAGTACTCTTTCACATAAATTATGAATAGTTGAAACACCTAAACATGTCATCCCGGAATCGAGGTACGAGATATCCGGGATTCTGCTTTAACTGTGTGCTCCTTAGATTCAGTATAAGTTCGTGCCTCACTTTACGGAATGACGACGTTTACAGTCTACAACGGTACAAACAATGATTGATGATCCCGCTGAGTCTCAGCCGGTATTGTGGTCTGTTTACCTCATTCGAACGGCATCGAATAGTTTATATTGTGGTGTAACGACTGACGTACAGCGTCGCTTTACCGAACATCAGGGCAGTAAAAAAGGGGCCAAGTACTTAAAGGGGAAAGGTCCTCTTACTTTAGTCTGGTTTGAAGCTGTCGGGGATAAACGCAAAGCGATGCAACTGGAATACCGGATCAAGCGTCTGTCTAAGGCCAGAAAAGAGGCGATTGTGGCTAATGATTTGCTGCTAGAGACGATATAAACAGCAAGAATAAATTGGGGTTGAGCTGGTAATTGTTCGGGCTGGCATAATAACGTATCATCGTGTATCTGCTATGGATTGGTTTGATATTGTGATTATTAAGCTTCGACTGTTTATTTTTTCTTTATGTTGCTTATCTTTAACTGTAATGGGATCAGAGGTAGGTACATCAGACACCTCGCGTGAAACGAGAGATGTGTTGAGAGAAAAGTTGGTAGGGATCTATACAACTTTTCAATTGAAAGAATCAATTATTCAGGGCTGTGATCGTTTAGATAATGATGTGAGTACACAGCTGAAACAAGCTTTTACTGAATACGGCACTGTTGCCAAAGATTATATTGATGAAGGAAAGAGACTTCTGACAGAAGAGCTTTCTGCCATCGATGCGATGGAATGGAAAGCGGTACTTGCTGATTCTCAAAACCATTTTCAATCGAAATTTAGCCAAATGCCATTATCACAACTGACTCTTGAATGTCAGCAACTGACGAAAGAGATGATTGAAATCAATCAACGCGTTATCACATTGAAAAAACAATAAAAATTGCAGTATATTCTTCTCCTTACTACACTTATTTATATACCGGTTAGGTGTTACTCTTATGGCGCAAAAAGCCACGATTTACAAAGCCCATATCAATATTGCTGATTTGGATCGTCATGTCTATGTAGATATGACCCACACTATTGCCTGTCATCCTTCAGAAACTCTGCAGCGTATGATGCTGCGCCTTTTAGCGTGGGGCTTAAATGCTGATGAAAACCTTACTTTCACAAAAGGCGTAAGTGCTGCTGACGAACCTGATCTTTGGTGTAAGAATCTGAGTGATGAAATTGAATTATGGATTGATCTTGGCTTGCCGGATGAAAAACGTATCCGTAAAGCATCCAATAGATCTAAGCAGGTTATTATCTTCGCTTATGGCGATCGTGCGGCACCAATCTGGTGGCAGCAAAACAAGATTAAAATTAATCAGTTTGATAATATTTCTGTCGTCTACATCAAGGATGAAACCCTGGCCGAGCTTGAAGCATTGATTGAACGTTCTATGCAGCTTCAACTGACGATCGAAGGTGAACAAGCCTGGTTAAGTTCAAATAACGGGGATTGCACCATTATCCCTGAATGGTGGCATCGCTAGTTCTGCCTTGTTTAAATCGTATCGCAATTACAGACACCGCATACAAAACAATTCTGTTTTGTATGCGGTGTCTGTCTTTTTGAGCACATTATATCAATCAGGATAAGTCTTTTTATGCTTGTACAGATGGTCGTTGCGAAACGCGCTCGTACCAATCTTGAATATGAGGAAACATTTCATCAATTGTGATGTCGAGATTATTGATAAATCCGCACATCACAAAAGCCGTGATGTCGGCAACAGAAAATTTGTCTCCTGCGATATAAGCCGAGTTAGCTAACTGTTTATCGAGTGTCGGAAGGAATTCAACCACGCGCTGGCGTGATTCATGGCCCCAGCTTTCGACGCAATTCTCTCTGTCTTTATAGATGCCGCTAATGTTGCGAAATGCCTGCATGGCCGTGTACAGCCCTTGAAACTCGACGACACGTTGCCACATTTCTACGTTAGCACGTTCAAGCGGGGTATCACCGAAAAGAGAGGGGGCTGATGGATACATTTCATCGAAATAACGACAAATGGCAATGGATTCGCAGATCGTCGAGCCGTCATTTAATTCTAAGACCGGAATGCGGCCATTTATGCTTTTGGCTTGGAATTCATCAAAGAGGTTTTCTCCGCCACGAATATCAACGTTAACCCGTTCGACCTCAATTCCTTTTTCAGCAAGAAAAATACTTACCCGACGAGCACTCGGAGCGGCAGCCAGTTCGTAAATCTTCATGTTGTTCCCTTTATCTGATGTTCGGCTAGATTAAAACTTATGCAATGGCAGAGCGAATAGTCAAGAAATGGAGTGGATTTTAGATGCTTAGGGTTAATGATGACACAAGACCGACTAAGCATTGAATTTTTTATGGCTTCTTATGCCGATTAGCATTCAGCCTTAACTGCATTTTAGCCTTGTTGCCAGAAAGCCACCTCCAACAGAGCGACGTTTAAAAATTAATACTGGCCTTACGCTGAGTAATTTTTTAGTCCGGCATCAGGAGTGAAATGACCTGCGAAGAAATGGTGCACAGGGCCATGACCGGAACCAATTTCCAGCTCATCAGCGTGAAGGATCGCTTTTGATATATAATTTTTGCCATGGGTTACCGCGTCGAGCAATGGATAGCCCTGAGCAAGATAAGAAGCGATTGCCGCAGACAGGGTACAACCTGTGCCATGTGTATTCCGGGTGGCAATGCGCTTAGTACTCAACCGATGCACATCATCGGCCACAATCAGAAGATCGGTACTATTTTCTTCTTGTTCCAGATGCCCGCCTTTTAACAACACAGATTTAGCACCCAGATGACGGAGTGCCTCAATCATGGCTTCCATGTCACTTTCAGCGGCGGGACACTCGCAGCTAAGCAGGGCTGCGGCTTCAGGCAGGTTAGGGGTGATCACATCGGCGAGGGGGATCAGTTCTTCTTTTAGGGTTGAAATGGCATCTTGCTGTAAGAGTAAATCACCGCTGGTGGCCACCATAACAGGATCGACAACCAAATGCGGAGGCTGATACTGGCGCAGTTTGTTGGCAACAGCGCGAATGATCGTGGTATCACTTAGCATACCGATTTTCACGGCTTTAACATCTAAGTCGGTAAATACCGCATCAAGTTGTTGTTCAACAAATTCTGGGGAAATAGAAAAGATGCCAGATACACCTTGGGTGTTCTGGGCTGTCAGTGCAGTGATCACTGAGCAGGCATAACCGCCAGTTGCAGAAATAGCCTTGATATCGGCCTGGATACCTGCTCCGCCACCGCTGTCAGAACCTGCGATGGTCAGTGTAATTGGTGTTTTTGAAATTGCTGTCATGACTACCCCCTAAAAATGTTGTGCAGGGGTAACAGGTGCCGTGAAGACTAGACCAAAAAACTATGGCCGTATCGAGGACACTACTGTTAGTTCCCTACGCCAGTGTTAACTGGATCAGGTTCAACGGGTCCCACCGAAGTGGTCTCAGCCTTATGGCTCCCCGACTAACTACTTGTTTAATATTCGGATTCTTAACACACATACAAGTGTGAAGTAAACCGTTTAAAACAATATCCTATCATCTTTTTTTTGCTTGGGGGCAAAATGGGGGCAATTTTTCATTATTATGTCCCATAGCTTCAAGCTCATTCCAGATGCGCTCGCTCTCTTTTTGTGACTCTGATGGCATCCATCGACCATAAACACGAACTAGCATGGTGTAATCTTTATGCCCTAATTGATTAGCAATATATGCAACATTTCCATGCGCGGTTAGACTCTATGATGCGTAGGTATGACGCAGTTGGTAAACTCTGCGATACCGGATACCTGCCAGTTTCCCAGCAGAAAATTTAAAATTGGTTTTGGTCGGTAATAATCCCAGCGACTTGCGATAACGCTTTTTGTTGTAGGTAAACGTTACTCGTACCTTGCCTCGGTGAACCTCTATACCCGCAGGTAGCACTATACCATTGAACTCTCGACCCATCGATCATACTCCTGCGTATTGATTAAACGGCGGCCATCTGGTGCTTTTACAAATATCCGTCCTTCCGAAAACACACCTTTGGTAATTTTGTCTTGAATTGCCTTTTCGCTATAGCCGTTTCGTTAGGTAGCTGATCTTGGATTGTCGGGCCGAACTCTGGCTCATCGGAACCAGCATAAGTGCCAGAACGATCAGCCTGAATGCGATACAAGCCTATGCCCGGCATGACGACATCACGCCAATCGTTCTTATTGGTTTGGGCGTTTTTAACGCTCATACCCACTAAATGAACGGGTTTCAGCAAAATATCTAAACCACGCGCCTTGCAGTAATCAATAGCCATTAGGATTGAGTCGGATTTCGCACCTGGATAAACCGAGTCTTGCAGTGCGTGCCATGTAGCTTCATCAATGCCCCGCTGCGCGACGGCTGGAAATTGCGATTCAAAGTTTGAAATCGCGGTACTTTGATTGGTCATTGGTCATTACCTTTGTAAGGGAGAGTTAAAAGCCAGCTGCGGCAACAGCTAATTCCATTTCGTGCTCTTTAACTTCTTTCTCGAAATGCTTCACGATGGTGTCGGCGTTTTCGTCTAGCCATTCATCAAGAGCATCTTTGGCGAACTCTTGGAAACCCATCAGCTTTAAAAGGGTGTTTGGTGTTTCGCAGTCTGCGGTGAGGGTGAATTTCACCACCGCATCGACAAGGTTGCCGTTATGCATTTCGATATAGGAAGAAACAAAGTCGCTAATGGTCAGGCCGCACCATTCGCGGTTGGTACGAATGCGTTGCTTTCCATAGTGCAGGAAGGCGCTAAGCGCAGCGTGGTTGTTGCTATCTACTTGAGCGAATGACTTTTTCATTGTAGTATCCTTAATGTTGGTGTGGGGTCGCTCCCCACTCAGCGCTTCCGTGACGTACTTGCTCGTCGTCATGGTTGTTACCTTTGGCGGTGTACTTGGTCGTCACCGCTTGGCAGTCGTTTCTTGGTCGTTACCGCTGCCCAAACTAGCCCGGCTTATGTCGGGTTTTTTTGTATCTCAAAATAGACTCTCTTAAATCCCCTTTGAGATACCGGCCCGAAGGGCGAAAACATCTACATAGCCAAACTTTTCGGCGAACACCTGATTTAGAATCAAAATCCCCATTTATCAACTCAAAATCCGTTTCACCGAGCCAGATCGCGTCATTGTTGATTCGGTTGCAGATAAAGCTGGCACCAATGAAGGTGTTTTTGTCTACATCAAGCAAGTGATTGATCATTTGAATTCTGTTGTTGGAAGCAGGTTTAAACCCGACGCCAAGGCAAGCACTAAAAATATTTCAGGCCGCCTCTCTGATGGGGCAAGCGTGAAAGTTCTGAAACTCGTGATCGACTACAAGGCCTGCGAATGGCTTAACGATCCGAAAATGGCTCAGTTCTTACGACCAAGCACGTTATTCGGCACTGAAAAATTCAATGGATATTTAATCGCTGCAAAACAGGCGATTCGAGGAACGACCAAAGGGAACGCCACAAACGGTAGCCGCTCTGGCTGGCAAGACAGTCTTGACTCGCTCTGCGTGTCCAGTCAGAAACCAATCAGCGATTACAGTCATACGTTGGCAATGACGGTGAACAATCAAATTAGCACGATGTACGTCGTTCACTGGCCGTCGTGGCTAAATCGCTTCAAAACAGAAGATATTCAAGGTCATTTCTTAGCTGAAATTACATTACTGCTGGCGAAAAATGAAGTGAGCGAGCAGCAGTTACAGGCGGCAATATCGGTAGCGCCAGGGCGCAAGTTTTATCCGTATCCTGCGCCGTTTGACTGGTTGGAAATGTGCAAAGAACAGGTATCGACAGGCCTGCCGAGTGTTGATGAAGTTTACAAAGAGTTAGAGCAGTACTGGATGGTTAGGCGAGATCCCGATCTGCTGAAAAACCACAAGTGGAACCACGATGTGAGCCTTTGGATCATGCAGACGGTGAAGGATGATTTTTACCAGAAGAACCTTGGGCCAAGCGATCTGAAACTGCGGATTAGGCGTGAGCTTAGTTTGTGGGAAAAACACGTTGAAGAGGGCGGTAAAGTCACTCCGCATGTTAAGCAGCTTCCGCGACCAGCATTAAAAATTCCGACTATAGCAGAGCAGTTGGGGCTTAACGCGAATGTGCCTGCAGCAATGCAAGCTCGCATTGATGCGATGAAACAAAACAAATGTGCCTACCAAGCACCGATTGAAAAAATCATTTCTAAACGAAAATAAGGTAACGACCATGGAATTTACAGATAACGAATACGCAAAAATGCGCCTGGAGCTGGCTGCTGATGCCGCTAAAGCGGTACTTCGCCACATCGTGATGTATGAACGTCGCTGTAAGGGGATGAGTGAAACAGCAATACGTTTACTCGGTGAATACTGCGATGTTAGAGGATGTACGGTTAAGCGCTGGACAGAGTTTGGCATTCCCGAAAAGCATGTGCAGAACGTGCTGGATTTTATGGCTGTGTATCCATGCGTGTGGAGTCGGCATCAACTGGCGCCGACTGAACGTGAGGCTGAGATTTGGCTTAAGCGGTTATACGGTGAGTGCGTAGTGAAAGGGCGGGCGTTTGATTACGCTGCGTAGGGGAGGGGATAGGTGATAGCGACGGCGGAAGGGCCGTCGCAGAGTTTCACTGTAAAGCATGTACCTGCATCTTCAGCCAGAAGGTTTCTTGACAGGTGTTATGAAATATTTTCCGCAATGGTGTGATCATCTGTTGACCGAGATCAACCACTTCATAACTTATCCAACACTCTTCGCACAATAGCTCTGAAGGTACATTATCGCGCTCAGTTTTATACCGAATCACAACCCCATTGTCGAAATAATAAGTTGTTTCCTTTTCGTTGACTTCTATCTCATCATCGATGTAACTACTTGTCTTAGTATGTTTGTTAATGATTGATACAGAAGTTTGTTTTTTATGGATTGCCTTGATGTAAGTGAGCAGTGTATTCATATTTTTTTTACAGGATAAAGGGATTTGATTGGGTTAATCAATTCAAACCAAAATTGCCGAGTGTAAAGCGTCACCTTGATGGCTTTATATGGCATTTCCACGAGTGAGACCCTAACTTGATCGATGAACGTCGGCAGGTTGAGTCCAATGAAAATTTATGATGTCATAGTTCTTCTATATCGAATAGATTCAACGCAGCAATCGAGCTGCTGACAAGCTTCCGAAGAGCGAGTTTATGGGCTTTTCTGTTTTGTTAGTGAACTGTGACATATCCAGATATGGCTACAATTCACGGTCTCACTAGCAAGCACTTTAACTCTTGTCGAATGATCACATAATTATGAGGATAGGTTTTACTTATGCAAACAGCCGATGAATTCATTCAACTCTTAGAACTGGAACAGCATATTGAAGGTGGATACTATCGTTCCTCTTTTAGCTCAAAGAGCAATTTCGACCAGACTCGTTCACTATGGAGCAGCATCTATTTTCTGCTTCGAACTGGTGAAGTTTCACATTTCCACCGTTTAACCGCCGACGAAATGTGGTACTTCCATGCGGGTGAATCGCTAACTATCTATATGATCTCTGAACAAGGTGAATTGACTACGGCGCAACTGGGTCTCAATCTTGCTGCTGGTGAACGACCGCAATTTCTGGTGCCTAAAGGATGTATTTTTGGTTCAGCAATGAATCTACCTGGATTCTCTTTAGTGGGGTGCATGGTGTCACCTGGGTTTACCTTTGATGATTTTGAGCTGTTTAACCAAGAAACATTAATGGCAAAATATCCACAACATGAGGACATTATTCGTCGCCTGAGTCGTAGTGAAGGGTAAGTAACAAAACGCCCACAATAAGGTGCGCCATGCTGAACCAGCAAAGCGCACCAAACGCCATATCAAAAATGCCGAGTGTAAAGCATTACCTTGATTGTTTTATGTGCGTATTTAACTTTTCGTATACTACAGCTTAAAGGTTCTTTCGATGCCATTAATTTTTATTAATACAGACTTAGTGTTATCAGTAATACAATGGTCCGACATAGGAACTAAGTATTCATTGTCAATTTCTTCATCTAACTTAGCACCCAATCCCTCATGCTTTAAATCATCACACACCATTGGGAAAGTTCGCATTCCCAAGTTAGCAAAGTACTCATTTGTTGTTGTATCTGGCTTTTTCAGTTCATCACTTTTAATCACCAAGTCACCGTCACCGTCGATTTCAATAGAAACCATTTGATCAGTGCTGATGATGGTATTTGCATAGACGCTTGTTGAAATAACCAATGACAAGAAAAGAGTCAATTTTTTCATTATTATATTTTCCGTAGATTTAAATTAATTTTTGATAGCACATAACACCGAACATAAGTTGCGCCACGGCAAACTAACCAAACGCGCCAAACGCTATACCAAAAATGCCGAGTGTAATGCATAACCTTGATGGCATTGTTAAACGATTATACCCAGGTGCTATTTGTTTTGGCATAGCGTATCACTTGATATATCGCTATATTTTCATTTGTTAACAACCTGACTATTTCGGGTATACACTGAATGGGTAATTCCACTTCGTACCCATGAGTTAGAGTTCCTATTTTTTCCGCCCTTTCAGCACCAAGAAAGTCAGAAATGATTTTTTTAACCATTCCTTCATGTTCACGAACTTCGAAATAAACACGGTAAACGTCAGATGTATAATCTGACGGTGTACCTATTTCCAATGTTTCATATGATGGTTCCGCATCTGTATTTTTCATTTAACCTCTAGACTTATAATTCGTTTAACGCCCGCAATAAGGTGTGCCAACACTGAACCAGTCAAGCATACCAAAACTCCAAACCAAAAATGCCGAGTGTAATCACCTTGATTGTTTTGTATGCCTATACATCAAATTTAACGCTTTCAACACCGCGGTTTTGTGGGCGAATAACAACTGTTTTTGAAAGTTTATCGTGCCAGCCTTGTTTCTTACTATCCCAACCGACCCACATCAACCCTAAGCCAAGTGGAACTGTTGAAACTATATATCCGAAATATCGAATAAGGTACTGCTTTGTTGTTGGACGCTTTCCAGTGTTTGCGTCAACAATAATGGCTTTAATTGCCATTTTTCCTGGTGTTGCTGATTTATAAATCCAGAAAAGCATTACTGCTACAATAGGAAGTATATGATTAAGCATTACATCAGCAAAACCTAGTATAAAATCATCAGAGTACAGATATGTATCTCCATAAAACATATACATAAAAGGGCCAACTATTACCATAAAGATAATTGTATCTATCAATGTAGCACCAACCCGTGCCCAAAAACCAACATATTCATATTCACTTTTTTCTTGATCGTTCATATTAATATAAATCCAAAATTTGATGAAGAAAGCTAGAAAAGGTATAACGCCTGCAATAATGTGTGCCCCACGATTAACTCACCAAGCGCACCAACTTGAAACCAAAACCGCCGAGTGTAAAGGGTCACCTTGATTGTTGTTAACTGCGCATTTGAATTGTAACCCATGGTTTTCGCCAATCTGGAGCAGGATAATCATCGGGCCAATATTCCGTTTGTTTCGAAATCAAACCATTTTCAATGGTATGAAAAGTAATTGCTTTAGCTTTCAATGAACCGTCAGTAATACTCACATCAGTTACAACCTGATTTCCATCACTAACAATTGAATTGATAGTAATTTCCATTTACCATCAGCGGGGTAATGAGTATTAACCGCTGAGAAATTTTTACGTCCTGTGATTAACTCTGAAGATTGAGGTGAATAATTTTCAACATCCTCAGATAACCACAAACTTGCCTTTTCAAAATCATTTGTTTCCATTGTCTTCCAAAAGGAAAGCACGACATCCCTTGCTGTCACAATTTTCTCCTTAGCTTTTAACGTCCAATTAAGGTGTGAACAACGCTTACACCTAACCTAAACCCTTACACCGTAAACACAAAACTAGACTTGAGCTGAGTTCGCCAAGCGTTGTGAATCACTCTTAAATTTCTTGTGTACGCCCAGCATGGGCATGAACTAATGAGGTGAAAGTCCTCTGTAGGAAAATCACCGCCTAATAACCTATTGATTATTAGATGTTAACTACTAGCGAATGGCAAGGGCTTTTCCGCGAGGAACGGTCTGAAGGAAGCCGCTAGCAAAACTGCGAGCTGATGAACAAGAACATCATATGAGGCGTAGGTCAAAGGCGAGTTGGCACAAGACAACGAAGCCAAGTGATTTAATGACCACCGTAAATGATGCAGTTGCGCAGTGAAAGTCCATGTCCTTATCTGGGGAGATCTGCTTAACATGCGATCGTTAACCTACCCAGCGTGGTCGCTGGTTCAATAGACCTGGCGTGTAAGCGTCATCAACTTACGCGAGCGAAACCGATGAACAACGATAGCGCTTTACGAGGTAACTCGTTAAGTGATTAAGCAGAAGTCAGCAGACGGCATAGTAGCCAAATGCCCATCGTAATGGTTGGGACACGGTGAAGGCCTGAACAGTTAGAAAAAGGAGGAGTCTTGCCACATTTGAACACACGAATACCGACCGGTAGTGACGTGATTCAGCATGCTGACATGAAGCCAGCCTTTAACCAAAATCTATTCGAACAAATCTTGCAGCGAGATAATTTACAAGCCGCATGGAAACGTGTTCGAGCCAACAAAGGGGCCGCTGGAGTCGATAACATGACTATCAACGAGTTCCCCGACTGGGTTAAATCCGGCCAATGGGACAAAGTTGAAACCGATCTGCGAGCAGAACAGTATCAGCCCTTACCCGTCAGGCGTGTTGAGATAGATAAACCTGATGGCGGTAAACGCCAACTGGGTATCCCAACCGTTATTGACCGGGTGATCCAACAAGCCATAGCTCAGGTACTGACGCCCATCTTTGACCCCGATTTCTCGAACAATAGTTTCGGTTTTCGCCCGGGTCGAAATGGGCAACAAGCCGTCAGGCAGGTTCAACGTATTATTAAGCAAGGACGTCATTACGCAGTCGATGTTGATCTGTCGAAATTCTTCGACCGAGTGAACCACGACCTATTGATGACTTACCTTAGCTATAAAGTGAAAGATAAACGTCTACTTAAATTAATTAGTCGATACTTGCGAGCTGGGGTTATCGATAATCAGCTTTATATGGAGAGTCGAGAAGGCGTCCCTCAAGGAGGCCCATTGTCACCACTTTTGGCGAACATCATGCTCGACCCGCTCGACAAAGAACTTGAGAAACGAGGACATAAATTTGCCAGATATGCCGATGATTTCACCATTCTGGTGAAAAGTCAGCGTGCAGGCCAACGCGTGCTCCTAAGTATCAGTCACTATCTACAAAGCCGCCTGAAACTAACGGTGAACACAACCAAAAGCCACGTTGTCAGAAGCATTGAAAGCAAATTCTTGGGATTCACATTCCGGGCAAACCGTATTCAATGGCATCCCAAAACACTGCTGAAGTTTAAGCAGCAAGTTAGGCGACTGACAAACCGCAATTGGGGAGTTTCGATGAAATATCAACTCTTCAAAATCAGCCAATATCTACGTGGCTGGATTAATTACTTTGGTATAGCCAACTGCTATCAACTCTGTGTCGAGCTTGATCATTGGATCCGGCGCAGAGTCAGAATGGCTTATTGGCGACAGTGGCGAAAGCCACGCACTAAAGTAAAAAGTCTGTTGAATCGCGGCGTTCGGATTCAATCAGCCGTTGCGTGTGGCATTACCAGTAAAGGCCCATGGCGTAGCTCGAAAACTCCGGGAATACAGCAAGCATTATCGAATGCCTACCTAAGATCTCAGGGATTGGTTGAACTGCGTGATGGATGGATTAGGCTTCACCATTCTAAGTGAAACGCCCTGTGCGGATCCGCATGCAGGGTGTTGTGGGGGCTGAGGGTTAAAGACCCTCGGCTACCCGATTATAAGCGCCGACACGACTCAACTTACGGGGGAGTTTGTCTTACCTCACCCGATTGAACGAACTAAATGCTGAAAGCCATTTTCCACTAAACTAGCTTCCATAATTGAAATGACTTTTCGGCTAGTCTCGGCAGGCATGACATCAGATTGATATTTCTCATTAAGAATTAATGAAGAGATATGCTCAATCTCGTATTCAAATCCCCCACCTCTCACGGGTGTGGCAATTTTCTGTTTCTTACCCTGATAGATAATGTCGATGTTTTTTGGATTCCACCACTTTTCATGGATAATGATTTCAACCTCTGGCCCCTTAATTATAGCTTCGCGCTTTAGATTACGAGTGATAGAGGCACAAACTCTACCGTTGATCTCTCCATCAAAAATTAATTCGACATTTTCGTCTACTTCAGATGTAGCGTTGTCTTTGCTATGTTTTACAGAGGGTTTTAATACAGTGCTTTTCGTGAGTTGACATAAATCAACGTACAACCATAAAGCGTACACACCAACATCTAAAGTTGCTCCACCACATAAATCAGGATTAAATATTTGCTGTTTGGTATCAAACTCATGCCAATTACCAAAGGCAGCTTCAACCGAGTCGATTTGCACATTGTTAACTTGAATAAACTGTCGCAATGCTTGATAAGCTGGAAAGGCTACTGATTTCATTGCTTCGACTAAAAGTAATCCCTTTTCTTCGGCAAGCGAGGACATTTCATCCCAGTCTTCTATGTTGGTAAAAGCAGGCTTTTCAACCAAGACGTGTTTTCCGTGTTTTAAAAATAGTTCAACCATACTTTTGTGAAAAGGATGAATTGTTGCAATGTAGACAACATCAACGTTTGGGTCTTGTGCTAGTGCCTGATATGAACCATAACTTCTTTGACAGCGGTATTCATTAACAAACATATCAGCTCGCAACTGGTCTCTTGCTGCGACAGCGTATAGCTCTCCATTTTCAACATGCTGTGTCAAATCCTTTACAAAACGATGCGCGATTTTACCTAACCCAGCAATACCCCAGCGAACCTTCTTATCAATCATTTACATACCTAATGAAGTTCAAAACTTGAAGAACAATACTACCTAGCTGTAACTCAAAGAATCAAGTGCGGTAAGTTGTTGAATACTTAAAGCTTATAACATTTTATTCAACGATCTCATTCGTATATCTGCCTTGTATCACCAGATATACGAATGAGATATACGAATTGAGTTCGTATATCCCTGCAACATCACCAAAGGCCAATGGTCCTCTAGCACCCAACCAGTGATTCTTACTGCTGCAAAAAGCAAGCTACCGCCCTTGGGTATCGGCCCAAAATCCGAAGCATTCATATTGAAGGCGGTATGATATCAATAAATATCATACAAAATTTGACTTATGCCTAATAAAGCGGTCATTCATAACTGAAATGTCTGCATTTCTGAAATTATCAGTCGTTTTGTTAAGGGTTATGGGCTGTTTTGACGGCGTAAGTGATTGAGAGGACAATGAATGCAGGGACTAACCATCCCACATGAGAAAAACGACCAATTCATAACAAAGGTAACGACCATGAATGATTTAGCTGTATTCGACTTCAACGGTAATAACGTCCGTACCCTGGTTGTAGATAGAAAGCCAATGTTTGTGGCAAAGGATGTGGCTGATGTCCTTGGCTATGTTAGACCCGATGAGGCTGTTTCTGCCCACTGTAGATATGTCGATAAAACGTCAATACTCAAGCACTCTAAAATGGCGGGTTCCAGTAACTACAAGACTTTGTGTGAAAGTGGTTACTCATCACAATGATATTATAAGGGAGTGGCAGGTCATCCCCGAAAGCGATGTTTACCGTCTAGTAATGCGCTCGCAGTTACCGGCTGCGGTAGAGTTCCAGGATTGGGTTTGTGAAGTGGTGCTTCCAAGTATTCGTCAAAATGGCGGGTATATTGCGAACCAGGAAAACGATGATCCTGAGCTAATATTGGCCAAAGCACTCCAAGTTGCTCAAAGGGTTATTGATAGCAATCAAGCTAAACTTGCGGCTGCAAATAAAAGCTCATCGAAGCCGCACCAAAAGTTGATTTTGCCGATCGTATCGCCGGTGCAGATAAAGGCGCATTGATCGGTAACTTTGCGAAAACAGTTGGCCTTGGCCCTAAGAAGATATTTTCCATTCTCCGAGAACACCGCATTTTGATGGCGGGTGGCGAACGTCACAACCTTCCTTTCCAAGAATACATTGATCGCGGCTATTTCACCGTTAAGCAGTCTACCTACGAAACCAATGATGAAGCGCGTATCGGTCAAACCACCCTGATCACAGGTAAAGGGGAGCTTTGGCTAACTAAGCGGTTTATTGATTTAGGTATTCTCAAAGCGCGAGCTGCGTAATGCCTCAGCTTGCCTTAGTTAAAACGCAGGGCGGTACGGTATCACCAAGTGAGCGCAGTCTGTTGCAGCGATTTTGCCGGATGCTGGCGCAATATGGCGGGGAACTTCAAACTCTGTAAGATCTGGCCTCCGGGTATCTTGATAACGTTTCTGCGCAGCGAGCAAACCTTGAGGTTGAAAAATCATTTGAGGCATACAGAAAGTGGGTAGTGGCTGAAGCCGGGTTTTATACCATTGTTGAGTTGCCGAACGGTACGACTCGAAAAGAAGCTAAAAGCATCCGCTTTGCCAAGATGGATCAGGCTGAGTTCGATGAACTTTATAAGGCCTCCTTCAACGTTATCTGGAACCACATTCTATTTGGTTATTTTGAAAACCAAGCCGAAGCAGAGCAGGCCGTTAATCGGTTGATGGGGTATTGGTGATGGCAATTAAGACACTGGCACTTCGAAGTAAGAAACTCACCCAGGCAGCAAAAGGTCAGCAATGCTCAGTGCAGATCATGGGTGTCTGCAACTTCAATCCCGAAACGGTGGTGCTGGCGCATTTGCCGAGCTCACGACACGGTTTATCCCGCAAAGGAAGTGATCACATAGCCTGTTTTGCTTGCTCAGATTGCCATGACCGGATAGACGGCCGCGTGCTTTACGACTGGCAGCCGGGCGAGAAAGAACGCTACATGTATGAAGCACTCTGCGAAACCTTAGAGCGTCTGGTTGATATGGAGTTGATAACAGTGAAGGGGGCCAAGTTTGTTTAATCAGTACGAGTTTCAAAAGCAGATCGGCTCGTCAGCAAAGCTGCTAACAGGTAGGGATGGCAAGGTCAAAAAGCAAAAGCGCGAGCCGGAATCGGCAGAGCAAAAGGCAGTTGTACTTTGGGCTAATAAGACTGAAATCAACGGCCTTATTGTCGGTGACTACCTGACCCATGTAGCCAATGAAGGCAAGCGTGGCCCGAAAGCGTCTAAAGACTTTATTGAGCTCGGTGGTTCGCCTGGTTATCCCGATCTCATTTTAGATATTGCGGCCAGTGGTTATCATGGATTGCGGATAGAAATGAAAGCGCCGGCGGAATACAAGTCAGCAATTAAAGACAACCAATATGAATGGAGCGAGAAACTGAACAATCAGGGCTATCTGAGTGTGTTCTGCAATAGTGCAGAAGAAGCGAAAACGCTGATCACAGACTATCTGTTGGAGCAATTGGGGGAACGGCAATGAGCAAGGCGATTGAACTATTAACACGTATGCATGCTGTTCGCAGTGTGACGGCAGATGAGCGGGGGCGATTCGCCTGCACGATGAACGCTTGATGAAGGCAATGAAAAACATCGGGCCCGATACCAGCAATATTCTGATCCGAACCCTGGCGACGGTGAACCGGTTCTTGTCAGCGGTAAATACCTCATACAATCCTGAATTTGTTGTCGGTAACTTTGCCCGGGATATTCAAACCGCTGTGTTAAACCTTTCTGCAGAACAAACTCGCAAAGACGGCAAGATCAAAGGCGGGAAGATCGTTGAGCAGGTGATGAAGGATATTCCAACATCCATGCGTGCAGTTTACGCCTCACTGCGCGGTAAGAAGCTGGAAGGAAAAGCAGCACAGTGGCAGCAGCACTATGAAGAATTTATGGCTGAAGGCGCTAAGACCGGCTGGTTTGACATGAAGGATATTGACGCGCAAGCCAAAGAGCTAGAGCGCATGACTGAAATGGCCAATGGATCCGTGAAAGGCAAGCTGTATAAGAGTTTTGATGCGGTAACCGGTGCGATTGAAAACGCGAACATGGCAATTGAGAATGCTGTTAGGTAGTCTGCTTACGTCAATGCGCGTAAAGCAGGGATTTCCCGCAGGAAAGCTGCAAGCCTGGCTAAGAATATGACGGTGAACTTTAACCGGCGCGGAGAAATGGGAACCACATTAAACGCCATGTATGTTTGCCAACGCATCTATTCAGGGATCTGCTAACTTTGCCCGAACCATGTACGGCCTTAATGGTGACGGCAAGTTGAAATGGCAGAACCTCAATAATGGCCAGAAGATAGCACTTGGTGCCATTATTGGTAGTTTTGCTTTTGCGGCTATGAATCGGGCAGGTGAGGATGATGATGGTGTGAATTGGTACGACAAAGTGCCAAATTACGTGAAAGAGCGCAATTTTGTCATCATGAAATCCTTCTTGGGTGGTGAGCAAGATGGTAGCTACTGGAAGATCCCCATGCCATATGGTTATAACCTCTTCAGCGTGATCGGCACCTCAATGGAAGCGGTCGTCTCTGGCAGTAAAACCACGGCAAGCGGGGCGGGTGACATTGTAACCGCGGCACTTGGCTCTTTCTCTCCGATCGGAATGCAAGAGTCTGATACAGCATCAGGCTTTATTCTAAAAAATGCCCTGCCGACAATCTTAAAGCCATTTGCTGAAGTCGGGTTGAATGAGAATTTCATGGGTGGCCAGGTTTACAGAGAGAACTTACCATTCGGCACACCTCGACCAGATAGTGAGCTTGGCCGCAGGGGAACAGCGGAGCAATACAAGAAGTTCGCGCAATGGCTCAATGAAAAAACAGGAGGCAGCGCTTACCGTTCTGGTGGAATCGATATTAACCCGGACGTGATGAAGTACGTTGTTAACTACTTAGGCGGTGGGGCATTACGCTTTGGTATTGATAAAGCACCAGAGATTGGTTCGGCATTGATGGGTAACGATGTTGAGGATCGCAATATCGCCTTCTGGTCGCGGATAGAAATAAACTCTACCACAATCATCAAAGTGAGCTTGGCTTGTTACCTTTGCTAAACGGCACTGAAAAGCAGTTAAAAACACTTCGTAAACGCCGGGATGCGATCTACCAAAACAGCACAACACCGGCAGAAAAAGATTTACGACTTAAGAGTGTGGAACGACAAATAAAGAAAGTGATCGATATGTTTAACCAGCGCTACGAGCAACAGGTAAATTAAATTGTACTGACTCACATTCGACCTGACGTTCGAGATACTAGATTCAACTTCATGTGACACACCTACGCTCTGAGACTCCTAATCGCGAGCGCAATCGTCAGTTTCTAGCAACATATCAACTCTGGATAGCAATGGGAATGTCGCTCACCATACAAACTGGCTTTTGCCCCAATGCTATTTAGAGCATTTGTTCATTCGTATTCTGTTAATAATGGTTTGCCATAGATTTATTCATGCTTATTTTATGAACAAATCTCACGATGTCGTTATCGGATGGGTAACGAGGATGTTGCTCACTTCCTCCCAATAGCAAGCGTGGCGCAATTTCTGATGTGATTTTTAAAGTTGACCTTTGACGCTTGTTTTCAGAAAAAACGCGCATACATGTCAGTTCGAAAGTACCCAAAGATTGTTAGGGCTGTCGCTCTACTTATCCAATACACACGAAACACGAAGTGTCAATTTTTATTACGCAATCGTCCCCAATATTTAGTAACCAATTTTACTGAATAATAGTATCTTGGCTTTTAACATGCATTTTCTCATACCAGAGTTTGGTATCTGTGAGCGGTATTTTGAAAAGTAGAGGGCTATTCTCACAACTCAGAGAAGAAAAGTATGATCAAATACTCCAATCTGTTCACCCACCTCTAAAGGCACAGTGATCTGTGTCAAACTCGCATCACATAATGTATGACTTTAATGGCATGTGCAGCTAGAATTCCATACAAAACACCATCTGAGGCTGGAAGATGCATTTTTATTTTTAATTCAGCCTCTTAACCTCGCAACCCTGATGCAAGTTTCAATTGGCAGCCTGAAGAAGAGGTTTATCCATAAAGGTGCATGATAGTAATTTTCATTTAGTCAATTTCTACGACATAGATCTGGACAACATCAACATGCAGATTTTTGGTTTGATATTTATGATCGGACAGCCGTTTATTAACGATTGTCTAATAAAGAAAGAAGTTGTTCTAAAAATATAAAAAAGGATATAACTAACAATGAAAAAGGTTGGCATTATTGCAGCTTCGGTTGCGCTCATTCTGGCAGGATGTAATGGTGATTCAAACTTAAATAAAACCTCACCTCTACCCTCATCTAAGTCAAATAATATTATCATTACAGCCATGGATGGTTATTTCAAAAATGCTGTCATTTTTAATGACAAAAACAATGATGGAAAGTGGCAATCCTCAGAGTTTCTTGGTCTTACTGATGAGTTTGGTAAAGTTGAAATTTCATCAGATTTTTCTGGCGTACTTGGGGTTCAAACTCTTACCCCAGATGGAGCAGCCTCCATACAGCTTGCTAAACTAGATCCGACAAAATATGCGGGTGTATACACTATTGATATGGATCGACCTTCTCAACCTGTAGCCCATGAAGTCATATTTTTCGCTCCTGCAAAATCCACAGTCATTTCACCCATCACTGATTTGATCATTATTAATGTTACTGATGTGAATGATGACGAAATGCTGCTTCTTGCAGAAAAAACGGTTAAAACTCAACTTGGCTTAACTTCTAAAGAGATGCTTTATAAAGACTTTGTTTCGGGTGGTGATGCCAATATAGAACTCCACAAGATCGCTCAAATTCTAGCTGAAACGAAAGTAGCAACACCAACATATAAAGATGATATTACAGAGATCATTGCTGAAGCGGTGAAGGTAGTTAAAAGTATTGCTGGTACAGACAAACTCACTGATCCAGATTACAGACCAGTGGTAGATGGCAATACCGACACGATACCAAAAGAAAACGTCCTAATAAAAGTAAATGAAGATGCGTATAGATTTCTACAAGATCAACTTGATAATGCCGGTCTAACAACAGATTCAACTGATATTAGCTTGACATATTCACTACAAAACATAGAGGTACGTGGTAAAGACGGTCAGGATATGTTTGTACCTCTGTTCCATGATGGCGACAGAACTGATCAATCTAGTGTCAAGCTATCCATTGTTGAAGGCAATCATGATGGCGACAATAAATCTCCACAAGTTCACCAGCTAGAAAATGGGTTACTTCTTAAATTGTATCCTGACACGAATACACTCTCGCTCACGGGTGATGTTATTAATAAACTTGGAGGAGAAGAATTTAAGATCTATGCAGAAGATGTTAGTTCTACAGGCGATAAAATGGGGCAGGCTATCGCATCATTCGAGCTGAAAGTAGCACGTAGTTCGGATGATATAGACAATAAACCACCAGTAGTTTCAGATACTGTAAGTAGAGCTTTGCAGGCAACAGTCGAGGCTCAGTGGCAGCTTGTAAAAGGTACTCATTTCGAACAGACTTTACCTCTTGACGGTCTATTTTCTGACCCTGAAAACGATACGCTTATACTTCGTGCTGATACTAGCATGAGCATTGATAATGGGATGACAGCTGAAATTGTTGATGATTATGTTGTAGTCAAAGGAACTCCGCTAAAAGCAGCCTCGGAAGATAGTATCACCAATAAACTATACCTTTTTGCTAAAGATATTGTAGGTCAAGAGCTTTTTGTGATAATCGATCTACCTGATGTACAAGAACCTCAAGGCGATACCCTTATTCCAACTGTAAGTATTTCCAGCACCAGTACATCTTTTGCCGCTTTAAAAAGTGATGGTTCTGTAGTTACTTGGGGTAGCTCCAACTATGGCGGTGACAGCTCATCCGTCCAAAATGAACTTGTGGACATAATAAAAATTCATAGTTCGCGTGAAGCATTTGCAGCTCTGAAGGAAGATGGCACTGTCATTACTTGGGGTAGCTCCATCTATGGCGGTGACAGCTCATCCGTCCAAAATGAACTTGTGGATGTAAAAGAAATCTATAGTTCAGAAAAGGCCTTTGCGGCGTTAAAATCTAATGGCTCAGTCATTACTTGGGGGGACTCTTCAAATGGAGGAGATAGCTCATCAGTAGAAAGTGAGCTTGCTGATGTCAAAAGTATCTTCAGTAATAATGCGGCCTTTGCAGCTCTGAGGGCTAATGGAACTGTCGTTACTTGGGGCTGGGAGTTCGGTGGTGGTGATAGCTCATCTGCAAAAGATGAACTGGTGAATGTAAAAAGAATAACTGGTTCAAATGAAGCTTTTGCTGCCTTGAAGAATGATGGCACAGTTGTTACGTGGGGATACCCGCTTTCTGGTAGTAATAGCTCATCGGTAAAGAATGAACTTATTGATGTGAGGGAAGTTTTTAGCACAGAAACTACTTTTGCCGCTTTGAGAAATGATGGTACCGTCGTAACTTGGGGAAATGGAGCCGGGGCTGATAGCTCATCCGTGAAAAGTTACTTGATTACTGTAAAAGACATCACTAGTAATTGGGCGGCTTATGCGGCTTTGAAGAACGATGGAACTGTCGTTACTTGGGGACAGGAAGATTTTGGTGGTGTTACTACACTCATTCAAGATGATCTCACTGACATAAAAGAAATATTTAGTACATCGGCTGCTTTCGCTGCCTTAAAAAACGATGGGACAGTCGTTAGCTGGGGTCATAACGGATATGGAGGTGACAGCTCACTTGTTCAGAGTGAGCTTGTTAATGTTAAAAAGATCGTTAGTAATGTGGGTTCTTTTGCAGCTTTAAAGACCGATGGGACAGTTGTTTCTTGGGGGAGTGATGGTGATGCCAAGTACGTGCAGGACAATCTAACTAATGTCAAAGAAATCTTTTGTACAGACAAGGCTTTTGCTGCACTTAAGAATGATGGTTCAGTTATTACTTGGGGTTGGCGTTACGATGGTGGTGACAGCTCATCCGTAGAGGATGAACTGAGACACTAAGAAAATAGTCGTAACCGTTATTGGTTGACACTTAGGGGCAAAAGTGTCTGGATAAAAGCCTCGTTCTAGTGCCAAATTAAGAGTTAGAACGAGTACCTATACCTAATGTCAACCTTGTGACTAATGCCGCTCGCACTAAAGCGAGCGGCTTTCTTTTGGTTTTGTTGAAAAATGAATTTTAGATTAGCTTATTTCAGTAAACAGTTGGCTATTTCACGTTACTCATCCCTCTAATGAGAACCTTGTCATATTTCTGCTTATCGGAAAGCTTCGAATTAAAGCAAAAGATCTAACTCGCTGTGTGCCCATTCTCATTTAGATCTTAAACTCATTCACAGGCTGTTAATGTTGGTTTGCTATACATTTCTAATCTCTTTTTCTGATCGTGATACAGCACAAGGTCTATCAGTGGCAAACATTTATTCATTTGCCAGCGCAAGTTTAAAATGTCACATAACTCCCCAGAATAGAAATGTCACTTGTCCCCTCAAAATGCGGTAGTCATTATGCCTGTCACGTTAAATCGGTACAGAACTAGCGTGATAGTGTAACGGTCAAAGCTCTGTCTCAGAAAAAATTTTCTGTGAATTCTGAGTCAACACGCTTTTGCCGGAAACTCAGGTCAAATCGTACCACACAAAAAAAGCGCCATGATCACGCCCCTCTGATGAAGTTCACTGTTCGTTGTTATTACGAACAACATGACTGAGAGCCTACAGATTCACAGGCTGAATCGTTTATATTCTACCCCCCCCACACTCGTGATAAACTTATTGCATACCAACAAGTTAACGAAAAAATTTAAGGATATGGATATGTCTAAAATCAAACTCATTCTGGCGATTGTCGGTGCGCTGTCCCTTACAGGTTGTGCGGCACCAAAAGGCACACCAATCCCTGAAAAACTCACTTCACAAAACAAATCCGCAGAGGACGTCATTTTGCTAGACAAGAGCAAGGCGATGAACCTGCTGTATCTCGCGACGAGGATCGAGCCAAAACGTGCGGATAATCTTGATCGACTATCTTTGCAATATGATGAAAACCTTGCAGCTAGTCAAAATACAGTTGTTGCTGGTAATGCGCTGCTAGGCTTGATGCAAGGCGGGTTGCTTAATGGCTTTCTAAATGGTTTTGCTATAGCCCCAGACAATAAATTAAGCATCTCAAATCGACAGGTGAATACTTTTCGTATTATTCCGCTAATGCCTGATGAATCAATTTCGCAAGCGGTAGATGCAACGAATGAAAAAATGACAAAAGCTATAAAAGCATCGATGACGAAATTGGGCATGAATCCAGTCTCATTTGAGGGGCCAGTTGATTACTTCCTATTTGGTTCTCCACAGGATAAATTAATCCATATTTACCGTACGGATACCCCTGAATGTAAAAGCCTTGCTGAAAAGCAGCCAACTCCAACTTCATTCCACGGTAAACCTAACTGTATCATTAGCAATTTAGGCAATTTTTCTTCTTATATTGAAGGTGAGTTGGATTTGTTGGGTATCCCAAAAGCCAAGGGGTATTTAGTTTGGAACTCGTCGCATTCATATAGTGAAGACAACTGGAGAACCAATGTTTTCAAAAACATGCAGTTAGACAATGCCTACCTCTATATGCCTTCCGTATTTTGGTCTAAAAACAAGAGCATATGGCTTGAGAACGAAGCGTTGTTTAAAAGTGCTATGGAAAACGGCGATATCACCATAAAGCCGTACTTATTAAAGCTTGACGGCTCTGACGAAAAGCTTTTATTTGGACAGTCGCAGACTCAATAAGTAAATCAAATTCGGATTTACAGAAGGGCTATGACCAAAAACTGGTCATAGCCCTTCTGTTTAAGCTTTCCGTCAAAAGCGTTCATCGTTCATGAGACCATTTGACTTACCAGAAAAGTCCCTACACGCTAGCTTCTTCCCGGAAGCGAGCATCTTAACGTGTATCAAACAGCCAGTGGTACAGGCAGAAATTTCGTGGTTTGAGATACTTTTCCTTATCCGAGACGTTCAAGTTAGATCATAAACTCTAACTAACTTATGTCCAAAACTGAGATAAACCCACAAAGAAAACGAATGGTGATAGTATATTAACTATCATCATTTTTGCATTTGTAGATGGTTAACTTGAGCGTAGTGGCTCTCGAAAATTCCCGTTAGCGAGCGTCTTTGTGCGTATCACACAGTCAGTTGCAAGTGGGGGTATTGAGCGATTAAGTGAATTAAAGACAACGGTAGAAGGGTAGTGAAGAGAATGAATTGAGTGATGATAATGCCTCCTTTAACGGGGGCAATATGGGGGCAATAGTGAGAGTGTCAAGGAGTGAATATCAATAACTTACGGGAAACTCACTTTTGTTAAGTGCATGATATTTAGTGGTTTTTCTTTGTTGGTATATTCCCTACGCCAGTGTTAACTGGATCAGGTTCAACGGGTCCCACCGAAGTGGTCTCAGCCTTATGGCCCCCCGACTAACTACTTGTTTAATAAACGTTCTAAATTACATTCAAAAGTAAGATATAAAACGTTTAGGCATATATCCTAACACCTCCGTTGACAATTATTTACCTCATGCCCACTCCTCAAATGGGCGGGAATAAATTCATATTATGTCTTCGTTGAGCTTCCTGTAATTACTGCTGCAGCAAGTGGGGCGGCGACGATTGTGGTTGCGATACCAGCCAGCAACAATGCTGCGACTAGCAACGCTGTAGCGCCCATATCATCTTGATTTTCCATAGGATCTTCCTCGCAGTTAATTGTCATGAAAAATACCAGCACTGAGACTGAAACCGCCAACACCAAGGACATATCCAAAGTCATACCAACCGCCATTGTTATAAATGGCATAGATGGCGATATCGTCACAAAACAGGGATCCAAGCCACGCGAAGATGATGATCAGCCCGTGCCATAAGCCGTAGAAAAAGCCAACGGGTTCCACTGACTCGGCTTGGCTGAAACTGATTGAATCAGCACATCCAACTAGCATCAGAGTAAATAACACAACTAGGAATAACTTCTTCATGCGCAGATTATTTCCTTTTTATACAGTGATTGGGAGATCACTGTATTTCTTATAAGAATAGCAGCGTGAAGCGCATAGTTGGGTAACCTCAAGATCCTTAAGTCAAGGCGCAGCGCAGGCTATGTCGTCAGCAATGATGAATTCCCGGTCTGTATAGGAAAGATATTTGATGCAATTAGTTGATAAAATTCGCAATTATTTATGCTAGTGGGTCTCAGTGATATTTTTTTCTGGCGAATTACGTCTCTTGTTTGAGCATGCCTGCAATGGTTATATCAGGAGCAATACGAATTTGTTCATTCATGAGGATCGAAAACCATACAAGCTGCTGAATTTGGCTACACTTTGAACATACTTGTCATAACAGTCAGCCACAGCTGTAAGGATACGTGCTATGCAGGTCGATTCTGAAAGTCCGCTAGGTCGAGAGCCGGAGCAAACAGCGCAATCAGTACTGAATGTCATTAAAGATTTAGTTAACGAACTGCGGCAAGGGCAGGAACTTTCTGAGCCGATTCAGCTCGATTGTGATTTTGATCGTGATCTGGGGTTTGACAGCCTTGCACGTGCCGAGTTGATCCAACGTATCGAGCTGCAGTTTAAGGTCAACCTGCCAGATGAAACGCTGGCCGTGATAGAAACACCACGGGATTTATTGCGGGAATTGCTGCAAGCTGAAAGTCAGGACACCGCTTTAGTCTCCGAACAAATAATTCGTCAGATTAAGCTTGGGGCCGTTGATTCTGCGCCTGAACAAATGGAAACACTCCAACAAGTTCTTGACTGGCATGTGAAGGCGCATCCGGACCGTCCGCATCTTTATGTTTATCAGAATGCCGATCAGCTCACCGAAATCAGTTATCGGGCATTGCGGGATGAAGCACTGCGGATTGCATCCGGGCTGGTGAAACTCGATGTTGAACCGGGTCAGTGTGTTGCCATTATGCTGCCAACCAGCAATGACTATTTTTACAGTTTCTTCGGGGGACTATTTGCCAGAGCCATTCCGGTTCCTATCTACCCCCCGGCACGGCCTTCACAGATTGAAGATCACTTAATGCGCCATGCCCGTATTCTGCAAAATTCTCAGGTGCGTATCTTGATCACTGTCCCGGAAGCCAAGCCGCTTTCGCAATTGCTCCGGCTACAGGTACCATCTATTCAAGCCGTGGTCACGGTTGACGAGTTAAGGCAACGGCCAGGACCGCTCTCGACGGGGGAGGCTCAGAGCACGGATATCGCTTTTTTACAGTATACTTCGGGCAGTACCGGAAACCCCAAAGGCGTAGCTCTGACGCATGCCAACCTGCTTGCTAATGTCCGGGCTATGGGCAAAGTGGTGCAGGCTGATTCGAGCGATGTTTTCGTCAGTTGGCTACCGGTATACCACGATATGGGGTTGATCGGTACCTGGTTCGGCAGCCTTTATCATGCCATGCCCTTGGTGATCATGTCGCCCTTGCTGTTTTTGTCAAAACCTCAGCGCTGGCTGTGGGCGATACATCACCATCGCGGCACCTTGTCACCGGCCCCCAATTTTGCCTATGAGTTATGCATCAACAAAATCAACGATGACGAGCTTGAGGGGTTAGATCTCAGCAGCTGGCGCTTGTCATGGAATGGCGCCGAACCAGTCAGTCCCAGTACGATACGTCGTTTTACTGAGCGATTTGAAAAGTATGGCTTTCGCCCTGAAACCATGTCACCGGTTTATGGATTGGCAGAATGCTCGGTTGGTTTGACTTTCCCGACTAGCGTGCGTCTTCCCCTGATTGATCGTATCAGACGTGAACCAATGGAGCGTTTTGGCCGGGCGATACCGGCAGCAGCCGATGAGGCTAATGTTATACAGGTCGTGGGCTTAGGTCAGCCGCTGCCGGGACACCAGATCCGTATTGTTGACGAATTTGGCCGAGAGCTACCGGAGCGGGAAGAAGGAGATCTGGAGTTTAAAGGGCCTTCTGCTACCCAGGGGTATTATCGGGATCCGGCGAAGACGCAACAGTTGTTTCATGGTGAATGGTTGGATACCGGTGACCGCGCCTACCTGGTCGGTGGCGAGCTGTTTATCACCGGACGGAGCAAAGATATTATTATCCGTGCGGGTCGAAACATTTATCCCCATGAGCTGGAAGAAGCCGTTTGTAATATTCCCGGGATCCGAAAAGGCTGCGTCGCGGTATTTGCCAGTCATGATAGTCTGTCTGGTACTGAACGGTTGATTGTATTGGCAGAAACACATGAAACCGACAAAGCGCAGCAGCAGCGGCTTCAGCAGGAAGTAAAAGATCTTTCTCTGGATCTGCTGGGCAGTCCTCCAGATGAAGTGGTGATCGCACCACCTCATACCGTCCCTAAAACATCCAGCGGGAAAATTCGCCGCGCAGCATGTAAAGATCTCTATGAGCAAGACAAACTGGATGTCCGCCAACGTACCGTATGGTGGCAGACGATCCGTTTGATTATGGCAGGAGTAACGCCCCAGCTGAGGCGTTATTGGCGAATAGTTTCAGATTTTAGCTATGCAGCTTACATGTGGCTGGTCATGGCCGTCCTTGCGCCATCTGTCTGGTGCCTCGTTGCGGCGGTCCCAAATAAACGCTGGTGCTGGTCGGTTACCCGACTTGGCGTTCGTTTACTGATTTGGTTTACGGGAACGAGGGTAACATTTAAGGGACAGGAAAACCTGCCGGCCGATACCAGCCCCTGCATCTTAGTTGCAAATCATTCCAGCTACCTTGATGGAATGATAATGGCGCTGGTAGCCCCGGCTAAATGTAGTTTTGTCGCCAAGGCTGAACTATTGAAAAATCCTTTCGCCCGTATTTTCCTGACCAGGCTGGATACCGAATTTGTAGAACGCTTTGACATGCAAAAAGGTGTGACCGATGCCCGGCGGATATCTTCCAATGCCAGGAATTGCCGGTCGCTGTTCTTTTTTCCCGAAGGAACTTTATACCGAATGCCCGGCCTGCACGAGTTTCATCTGGGGGCGTTTATTGCGGCGGTAGATGGTGGTCTGCCTGTCGTGCCAATCACCCTTTGTGGTACACGTTCAAAATTACGTGGTAAGTCTCTGTTTCCCAGACGGGGAGATATCAGCGTGACGATTGGAAAACCACTGACACCGCAAGGAACCGACTGGAATGCTGCCCTCGCTCTGAGGGATCAGGCCAGAGAGGAAATTCTGTGCCATTGTGGTGAACCTGATCTGGCACATTCAACAAAGTAAGAGCAATCACAGGTGGTCAGGTAGCTAACACTATGAGTTATTGTGAGAGGGAGATCATCAATTTTCTGCCTTTCTAATTCATTTGCTCGGTACCTTTGTTTTGTACGTTTATATTCATATTTACCCCAAAAAACCACCTCATGATGCGAAATTCAGGGGGTCGTCTGGAAACTCAATTCAAATTAAATGTGGAGAAATAGCGCTCCCTTTCAAACACTTTAGTGGTTTGGAGCTATATTTTTCGAAGATGAGATGTGTGTCTAATATTTGACCAAAAAAAGATTTTCATGGTGATTATTCAGCCTGTGTCATTAAAAATGACCAGAGACACAAATATATGAAAATATTCATGTTCTTAATCTTTATATTGTCAGCGCTACACTGAGAAGGACGGCTCAATCTCGGTCAGTATGAGCAATAAGTTTTAACATATAGATATGAAACTGGCGGGCGGTGCTTAACCTTTAGGTCTTATCTTTATTTTTTTACCAGAGTTTGATGGATTCCGAATTTTTAAAGACGCCAACGGTGATCGCGAATCGTCAATATCGGCAAAAGGAGTTGTACATGTCTGTTTTTCGTCAATTGTCTGAAAAACTGAAAGCTAAGCCATATTTAATTGCTATAACACTGACACTGCTGATTTCAGTTTGGATGGTATCCGGACAATTATCTCAGAGCGAAGATGTTCATACTGCTACTAGCAAAGAGTTAAATGAGGTACTTCCTCGCGTAAGAACGAAAGAGGTTAAGGCAGAATTGGTTACCCGCAGCGTAACCCTCTACGGCCGAACTGAGCCCGATCGTAAAACCACGGTGGCGGCTGAAGTGCTCGGACAGATCATTGAGGTGTTGGCACCGCGTGGTAGTGTTGTAAAAAAAGGCGACTTGATCGCTCGTATTGATAAAAACGATCTTCCTCAGCAACTTGATTATGCTCAAGCCCGGCTCAAACAGAGAGAAATAGAATTTGATGGTGCCAAAAAATTGAGCGCTAAGGGATTTCAAGGTAAAGCCCGGTTGGCAGAGACTGAAGCATCACTAACACAAGCGCGTGCCGATTTAGCTAAACTTAAACTCATGCTATATAAAACAGAGATTCGAGCACCGCAATCGGGAATACTCAACGAACGCTATATCGAAGAAGGTGATTTTGTTTCTGTAGGAACCGTGATTGCCCAAATTGCTGATATCGATCCTTTGATCGTACGGGCCGATGTTACCGAAAAAGATATCTACGCCATCAAGTTGGGTCAAAAGGCCGTAGTTCGCCTGCTGAACGGCCAGCAGGTTGAGGGCGAACTGCGCTATATCTCACGGGTCTCAAATGTAGAAACCAATACCTTCAAAATTGAAGTCAGCATTCCAAACCCAGATTTTGAACTCTGGGCAGGCGTCAGTGCCGAACTCAGTTTGCCATTAGAAAAAACTCGAGCTATTAAGGTTTCTCCCTCATTAATGGCATTGGATGAGGCTGGCAATATTGGTATTAAAACGGTGGAAAATGGCGTGGTCAGTTTTCACCCGGTTGACTTAGTGAAAACTGAGAAAGACGGGGCCTGGTTAGGTGGTTTTGATGAGAGCGTTGAGGTCATTATTCTCGGGCAAGGTTTTGTAAAGGCAGGCGATCATGTCGAAACCACTAAGGTGGAGAATTAAATCATGCTAAGTGCCATTGACGCCGCCCTAAGTCGGGGCCGTACGATTGTTGTATTATTGCTGCTTTTGCTAACTGCTGGTGCGGTTAGTTATAACGTGATCCCGAAAGAATCTGATCCCGATATCCCGATACCTTACGTGTATGTTTCTATCGAACATAGTGGTATTTCGCCTGAAGATGCGGAGAGGATGCTGCTGCGTCCTATGGAGCAAGAGCTGCAGGGGCTGGAGGGGCTAAAAGAGATGAAGGGCTCGGCCGTCGAGGGCCACGCGTCAGTTTTTCTAGAATTTCAGCTGGATATAGACCAGAAACAAGCATTAACCGATGTTCGTGAAAAGGTTGAATTAGCTAAGAGTCAGCTTCCAGATGGTACCGACGATCCCACAGTTCATGAGATAACCATGGCTGGCTGGGCGCCGGTCGTGACGGTGGTGTTGTCTGGATCTGCGCCTGAGCGGGCGCTGATCATGTTGGCTCGCGATTTACAAGATAAGCTGGAAACCTTAAAAGAGGTGCTGGAAGTTGAGATTGGCGGAGACCGCGATGAAATGGTAGAGATCTTGGTCGATCCCCTTTTGATGCAAAGCTACAGCCTCGATCAGGAACATATCTACAACTTATTGTCACGCAACAACCGCTTGGTTGCCGCCGGAACCATGGATAATGGTCGAGGACGTTTTCCAATCAAGGTGCCTTCTGTTTTCGAAAATATTGCCGATGTACTTTCACTGCCGATTAAGGTCGATGATGACCGAGTGATAACTTTTGGCGATATCGCTCAGATACGCCGTGTATTTACTGATCCCAATTCGTTTGCTCGGTTAAACGGTAATCCGGCTATCACCTTAGAGGTAAAAAAGCGTGCGGGACAAAATGCGATTGAAACGGTGAACAAAGTGCGCGAAATCGTCACGAAAGAGTCTGAACTTTGGCCTGAAAACGTGCAGGTGGACTTCACAGGAGATACTTCGGAATATGTTAAAGATATGCTGGCTGATCTACAGAACAATGTGGCTTCGGCGGTATTGCTGGTGGTGATCGTGATCATTGCTATTCTGGGGGTGCGCAGTGCAGCTTTGGTGGGTATTTCAATACCTGGCTCTTTTTTAACCGGTATTCTGGTGTTGTCAGCCTTTGGAATGACCATGAATATGATCGTGCTGTTTGGATTGATCATGGCCGTCGGTATGCTAGTTGATGGTGCTATTGTTGTGACTGAATTTGCCGATCGAGAGATGAGCGAGGGAATACACAGAAAAGTGGCTTATAAAAACGCCGCCAACCGCATGGCATGGCCTATCATGGCATCCACGGCAACCACATTAGCAGCGTTTGCTCCTTTGTTATTCTGGCCCGGTTTGATGGGCGAGTTTATGAAGTATTTACCGCTTACCCTAATCTTTACCCTCAGCGCCTCTTTGATCATGGCCTTGATTTTCGTTCCCACACTCGGCACGCTTTTTGGCAAGCCAAGATTGATTTCATCAGCCGGGAAGGCTCAGTTAATCGAGGCAGATCAAGGAGATATGGCAAAGCTAAAGGGGTTTACTGGCTTTTATGTGAGAACCCTTGAAGTGGCAGTGTACAGGCCTTGGCTGAGCCTGAGCGCAGCTTTGCTGTTTTCCGTCGTCGTCTTTATGGCTTATGGCATGTTTGGTAAAGGGGTAGAGTTTTTTCCGGAGACAGATACTGGTGCTTTCAATATAACGGTGAGATCGCAGGGTGATCTCTCTATTTTCGAAAAAGATGCCGTGATGAAGGAGGTCGAGAGCCAGTTGTTGGATATGGAAGAGATAGAAACCCTATACGGCAAGACCGGGGGGGAGGATGAAGTTGGTTATATCCGAGGTAATCTGACAGACTGGCAAGAGCGGCGCAATATCGACGAAATCACTGCGGAAGTGTTTGAGCGAACTGAGCATTTGGCCGGTATCGAGCTTGAGGTTCGTAAAGATGATAATGGCCCACCATCGGGAAAAGCGCTGCAGCTGGAGATCAGCTCACGCTTTCCAGAACTATTACAACCGACGTTGGAGAAGGTGAGAGCTGAACTAGAGCAGAACTCAGCCTTTACCAATATAACGGATAATGGAGATAAACCGGGTATTGAGTGGCAGATCAAGGTCGATAGGGAAAAAGCCGCGCGTTTTGGTGCCGATGCTACGCTGGTGGGGGCCAATGTACAGTTTGTGACCACTGGGTTAAGAATAGGCAGTTATCGTCCCGATGATATCGATGATGAGATTGATATTAAGGTTCGTTTTCCTGAGGAATACCGTCATGTAGATAGCTTGCATCAGCTTAGATTGAAAACGTCGACGGGGCAGGTACCTATCAGCAATTTTACCGAACTTAAGGCGGCTAACAAGCAGGGCGTTATCAATAAGGTGGATGGCCGACAAGTAATCACTTTAGAAGCGGATTTGATACCCGGTTATAATCTGAATGAGGTGTTGCCCGATCTGATGGCCAAAATGCCGACATTAGGACTAGATCTCAGGGTCAATTTGAAACTGAGAGGCGAAAACGAAGATCAAAAAGAATCTGAGGAATTCTTGATCAAGGCTTTTGCGGTGGCACTGGCTGTAATGGCACTGATTTTGATCACCCAGTTCAATTCATTTTATCAGGCATTCTTGATCCTCAGTGCGGTGATCTTTTCAACCGTCGGGGTTTTCCTGGGTTTACTGCTTACCCAACAAGCCTTTGGTGTCGTTATGGGGGGCCTGGGAGTAATATCTTTGGCTGGTATTGTGGTCAATAATAATATCGTTCTTATTGATACCTTTAATGTACTGTGCAAGGAAGGGGTTACGCCGATGGAAGCGATCCTAAGAACGGGAGCACAGCGCCTACGTCCGGTACTCATGACGACGGTGACTACGATTTTAGGTTTGATGCCGATGGTACTGGAGATGAACCTCGATCTCTTTAATCGAAATATCGAATTCGGTGCCCCCATCTCTAAATTCTGGGTTCAGTTGGCGTCGGCCGTGGCAGGGGGGCTCGCATTTGCAACGTTACTCACGCTGATCCTTACCCCCTGTATGTTAGCCCTGCGGATAAACCGTAAGGACAGGGAGTTTCAATCATCGATTGAACTCATTCCCGAGTCAAAGGATCCCAGGTTGAATAAGGTCAGCAACGGTTAACGAGCAATACATAATTGAAATACTAACGTCATGAAGATTAGGTTTTAAATGATTCACTGTCTTATACAGCGTTAGTTTTATTCCAAAGATGGCACTATTTGTTGATAGTGCCATCTTGTTTTAATTCACGAATTATCAAAAAGCATAATAACCAACTGAAATTAAAAGAATAAAAATGGTAATTATTTTTACAGCATAACCTGCTTATTTATGACTATTATTTAATATGCTGGTCGTTTGATTCTTATCATATAAACATCGACTTAGCGTACAGGTTACGGTGGCCCGGTCATAATGATAGAGCTTGTTCATTCGTTTTAATGTGTGATGCTAGTTGGAGATAACTTATGAAATACAAAATTGTCTGCGATAAACATGAGTTTGAATTTGAAAATAAAATAAACCTTCTTCTTGGGCAAGGGTGGAAACTCTATGGTGAAATTGTAGTTAGCCTGGTTGGTTCACCTGATAAATTAACCTGCTGGTATACCCAGTCGATGGTTAAAGATGATTAAAGCATGTGTCAGCAATTCCTGTAATGATACGGTTTTGCTGGCCATCATATTGAGATATTTCCAATGTCTGTCTATACCCTGATTTTGGAGTATGATGCTGCGACGTATATGTCACAAGTGGAAGCGAGTGACGAAAAGGCGGCCTTGATAGGATGGGCTGAAGAGTTAGATGTTTGTACTATGGACGGTTTTCCCTTAGATGGAGCCGATCAACTGTTAAAAAACCTGGAAGCTCAAGCACTGTCACCGGTAGCTAAGCTGGTAAATGTGTGGAATTTACCCTTTGTAGTAGGGCATGATCTTGCAATTTTGCATCTGATTAAAACTGAATTGCAGATCAATGGTTGAATGATAAATGAAGGTTTTTACTGATTAATAGCCACAAGGCTAGGTGTTGTTTAAAGTAGGGAAGTTGAAGAGGAGGGCAGTCCCCCCTCTTGCTTGGTCGGTGAATTAACGGATAGGCGGAGCGTACTGAATTCCGCCATCTTGCCATAGCGCATTTACTCCGCGTTTCATTTCAAATGGGGAGTTTGTTCCGACAGTACGCTCGAAACTCTCACTGTAGTTACCTACCTGTTTGATAATACGGTAACCCCAGTCGTCACTTAATCCCAATCCTTTGCCTTTCGGCCCGTCTAAACCAATGAGGTGACGAATATTCGGATCATTAGAGTTTTTCATATCATCAACACTGATTGATGATACACCTAGCTCTTCCGCCGCCAGCATGGTATAGAGCGTCCATCTGACAATGTTGAACCACTGATCATCGCCTTGGCGGACGACAGGGCCTAACGGCTCTTTAGAGATAATTTCAGGTAAGACAACGGCACCGGAAGGATCTTGCAAGCTCTGGCGAAACACATAGAGGGCTGACTGATCGGTTGTCAGCACATCACAACGGCCTGCATCGAAGCCTTCAATGGCTTGAGCCTCCGTATCATAGATGACTGGTGTATATTTCATTTCACGAAAACGGAAATAATCGGCGAGGTTAAGTTCTGTCGTGGTACCTGATTGGACGCAAATTGTTGCGCTATCAAGCTCTGTCGCACTGTATACACCCAGGTTTTTTTTAATCATGAAACCCTGGCCATCGTAGTAATTCACACCAGTAAAACGGACTCCTAAAGCGGTATCGCGATGCATTGTCCAAGTGGTATTACGAGCTAACACGTCAACTTCTCCTAATTGAAGAGCAGTAAAGCGTTCTTCTGTTGTTAGCGGGATATACTTTACTTTTGTTTTATCACCAATGGTTGCAGCTGCAACCGCCTGACAAAACTCTACATCCAATCCTTCCCATTCGCCTTTTGCGTTCGGGTTAGAGAATCCCGGTAGCCCATTGCTGACCCCGCATTGAACGTAGCCTAGTTTTTGGACTTTTTCTAACGTTTTTGGGTCATTAGTACCGGCATTTGTATCCGCCAGTTGCTTTTCGAGGCTGGCAATTTTGTCTTGTAATGGTTTGATCGTATCTGGATTAGAAGTCGTTGCAGCGGGCAGTTTTGATTCCTTCATTTGCAGTTCAAGCGTTTGGATTTTTGCTTCGAGTGATTTGATTAGTTCTTTGTCCTGAACGTTGCTCTTATCACAGCCGGAGAGAATTAATGCTAGGGTCGAAATTACGAAAGAAAATTTTATCGTTTGCTTCATCGTTATGTCCTGCCATTTTTATATGAATAAGAGATACCAAAATTATTTGATTTCTTATGAAGAGCATCGATGTAATAAATATATTATCCGTATCAACATTCATTATAGGAACAGATTGCAATTCTTCTAGTAATCGATGAGTAAGGGAACAATAGTCTGGAAAATGACTTTAATAGAACCAATCACTTAGAATCAAATACACAGAAGGCCGGTAAAAATTAAGAGCAATAAACCGGAATTTTAGATTTTCAACTAAAAGGTTATATAAAACAATAGATTATGGTGTTAAGGTGCAATGATTCCCGCTATTGAATTAACCATATATACCCAAGTTAACGCAGGATGCTCGTTTCAATGATAATTTTCAGGTGCTGATTTGCAGATATAGCGCTCTACATCAAAAATCAGCAACGCAACATTAGTTCCAGGAAAACTCGCCCTTCCGGAGTGATCCCGCCAGCCCACTTTTGTGTCAAATGCACTCGAAAGGATAAGTCATACCTCCGCACATTTTTCTTGAACGGACTGGCATTACTCTGAACTCTGCATCCAGAGGTAACCTGGGTATAGGTGTAATTTCTTAGCGGCGGAAACAAACCCAACCATTTCTTGCCAAGTCTAATGGGCGTGCTAGTTTTAATAGTAATAGTTTATCAACGACATGCCGGAGAAAAACAACATGAGTGAAACCAAACAGGCATTATGGGAGCTAGAATACAGACTTGAACATCATCCCGACATTTTTATGAAAATTAACTATGCTCAGTTAATTGAGCTAAGTAAGAAAATAAAGCTAGGCGCTAGCAAAAAAGAAGACGATTCTGATCTTACTCCATCTGACATAAAAACAACTCTCGATGCATTTAAAGGATGCCTAGAGTTGGCTGTCATTGTAAAGGAGTCAGAAATTGCCACAATTCTACTTGAGCAATCAAAAAATATTACGAAAGTTCTCGAAGGTTACTCCATTCCGGAAATTGATGCGCAAATTCTTACAAAAGATGAGATCAAAGAGCTTGTAGAATTTGCGGAATCAACAGATTTGATGGAAATGCTACTAGATATTAATAAAGATAGTCTTAATGAGAAGAAGTTAGAATCATATTTAAAAATTAGTATCGATGAACCGGGTACAACTCCGGATGAAAATAAGCTGACTCCTGACGAACGCAACCGGAGACAGACGGTACTTACAATAATGAATAAAGCTATATCAGGTGGCCTGCTGAGCTGTGGAAATATTGGCTTGGGGGCACTTTCTGGTATTCTTTCAACCATACCAACGCTAACAAATCCAACTTTCCCACTGATTCCAGGCTTAATCACTTCGACCTATACCGGTATAAATGGAATACTGTCAGCCCTTAAAGACCTGAATAATTTGCCATAAGAGAGAAAATCTCTCAACATCATGGTAGCGATAAAAAAGAGCACGTTCATCGTGCTCTTTAAAGGCCGTCCATACTCAGTAAATAAATTAATCTCGCCAGCCAGAACTCTGCATCTTGAGGTAACTAAGGTATATTTATCGATGGTTAATTCGATTTAGGCGTGATATTCGGATTCTCTTCCTGATTCAGAATACAGAACTTGTTGTCTTTAAGTGCGAATTCAAGAGCGGTTAGGGATGGGATGTCCATTTTTACCCAAGTAAAACTACTTCCAAAATCTATTATGGAATGAGCATCAGAACCACGAACTACCGCGATGTGAGAAGCCGCTTTTTTCAGTTCAGGATGGACGGTATCGAGATGAGTAGTATTAAGGAACTGCGCAGCATCAATTAGATTGAGTGATTTCTGTATATCTGGGTTAACGTTTCGAACATTTTCTAGCAGACCTTTTGATCCGTCGATATGAGCTGGGATTGCAAGTCCACCTGCCTGTTTGACTTTTGCGATAACGGTTTCAATTGACTCGGTAGTCGTTGTTCCCTCGGGATCGCCAAAATCATCGGAAATGCCGCACGCGCCAAGCAGGACTGTGATGTGATTAGAAGCTACGCTTGGATCAAAAAGTGCCAGTAAGTGGATACGACTGGCTCCGGTTGATACAGTGATTTCACATCCTGGAAAAATATGTAGCGGACGGTACCATTGTTCTGACTTATCCAGGTTGATATATGTATCTTTCAGTTTGTTAATCCAACAGCCTGAGTTGTGGTCAGTGACGGCCACACAGTCTATTTCGGCTTGCATTACAGCTTTTAGCCACTCCACTGCATTAGGAATTTCTTGATCACGGTAATCAATAGAGGCTGGGGTATGAGTATGGAAATCAAATTTGTACCACTGCTTTCCAATAGCCGATTGAGGCATTAATGCCATTCCTTATTAAGACCACCAAAATTGGCTGACTAATTTTAAAAGTATATTGGTATTCTTTTTATGATCGTTATCGCATATTCCCATTTAGTAGGAGTATATTTTGGCTCTGAGCACCGCAATGCCGATTAGATGTTATGGAACTTGAATTTTCAGTAAACCATTGTGAAATTCAGCTTGAATATTATTTTGCTTGGAATCCTCTCCCACATAAAAACTGCGCAGAAATTTACAGGTATGGCGCTCCTGACGAATTATTTTACCGCCTTTTTCCTTTTATTTTATGATGGTATGCATATTGTCGCCTCAGGAATAAAGTGCTGAGGCGATAAGCCGTCTATTCGGGAAGGTTTGATTTCAGAACCCTAAAAACGTTGCCACCCAACACTTTACTGACGTCCTCGCGTGATAGCCCTTGAGCAAGTAGCGCCTCGGTAAGCATGGGGACGCCGGTTGTATCAAATGGCGTTGTGACATTACCATCAAAATCGGAACCAAGCCCCACGTGATCAATCCCTGCTACCTTGATGGTATAGAAGATTGCCTTAACAACCCCTTTTACGCTGGGATCACAAACCGCGCTTTTCCAGTAACCTATACCAATAACGTCAGCGTTCTTGGCAACGGCACCAATTTGCTCATCGGTGAGATTACGGTTTCCCGGACAGGTACCCTGCACACCCCCGTGGGATACAACAATCGGCTTTGTTGCCAGTTCGAGTGTTTCTCTGAATGCGGCGGGGGATGCATGAGCCAGATCTATGGTAATACCAAGAGACTCCATCTGTGGTATCAGAGCACGGCCCAATTCTGTCAGGCCTCCTTTGTTCACACCATGGGCTGAGCCGGCAATTTGGTTATCGAAAAAATGAGTTAACCCCATCATTCTGTATCCGGCTAGATAAAACTCTTTCAGGGCATCGCTGCCGCCCTGCAGTGCGTGCATACCTTCCAGTGAAAGCAGACCTTTTACACCATCCGCAGTCAGATCTTGTTGCTTCAGCACCAGAGTCAGTTCCGATTGTTTTGCCAGCGCTTCAAGTTCAGCTGCCTGGGCTAAAGCTCGCTGCTTCGGGCTAAACCAGGTAACCGGTGAACGCCATGAGCTGATAAACAGAAGTGGCAATGTATCCGACTCATTGTTGGTAGAGTTGTAATTGCGAACCTTGGGAACCTGAGTAACAACCCCAAACACCTGAAGATCTAAACCGCCCTCAATCAAGCGGGGTATATCAATATGGCCAAATCTGTTTCTTATCCTAATGTCTCTTCCCCAGAGAAGCGAGTCTGCATGCAAGTCGGCAACGAAAACTTGTTGATGAAAGTTCCGGATCTCAGCAGACACAGAATAGGGTTCGACGTTTAGCACTGCGTTGTTTTTGCTGTCTACATCCTTTAAAACGATAAAGCGAAGCACAAAGAGTGTAATCACAACAAGTGTTATAAGACTGAGGAAGCCAATACGCAATAGAAGGCGGTTCATATGTATGTACTCTCGCTATTCATTCACGGAGTGGAAGGTTGAGTAGGTTATGCGCCACAATGAGGTGTCAATGCTGACCTGACTTTACGCTATCCACTGTTTCAAAATATCTTTTAGTTAAACATATTGCTACCAGTCGCATATCATCAGATAATAAGACTATAGCTGTTGCTGACTTGTTATGTGGCAGTTTTGCTCGGTATTGGGAGTTTACTAGTGTAGGTTCGTCAAATTATGTTGAGCCTGAAAGACTGAACTGTCAGATCCAGTGTGAGTTAGTACACATCACTGTGTGAGCACCAAGGAACTTTGTCGTACTTTATTTAACTACCAAGCGGAGTAAAAAAGTTGGGTTTTTCAGGAGGTTATGGTTAACAAAGTTCGCAGGCTGTTTGAAAACGACTAACCAGTTTAGTTTGCCTCAATCGGTTGGCTTTATAAAGCTGGAACTACCATACAGTCATAATTAAAAATACCGTTTTACGATATATTCAGCATATTCGCAAGTGAATCCCACGCAGCTAAAATTGAGTATCTCGCCAGCGTAGTATGTATGCTGTCTTCCTTGCATCTTATCGAGTTTGGCATAAAAACCGCCGTTCATCTCTTCTGATCCGACATGAGGAAAGTATTTCCAGTGAATGAATTGATGAACCGATTCAATCTTCCCTCCCATTTGCCGTACAAAATTTCTTAGATTATTTGTGACTTTTCTTTCGCTGAAGCTTTTATCTGTTAAAACATAAAAAGAATAGATCGGTTGTCCGACTTGTCGGTAATACCAGAACACGGGATGTCCCGCTCGCTCTTTAATAAAATTATCTGGTACGTAGCCGGTCGTTTCAACGAAATTTTTAACCGTACAAAGAATTGTTTGATAATCCAGATACATAATTTTTTTAAACAGCGCCTGCTCTTGATGACTCAAATTCATAAATAACGAAGTCTCGTCCAAAGGCGTCGTCACAATAAGCCTATCGAATTCTTCTGTCCCAGTCTCAGTGTCAATCGTTATGGTTTCTGTTCGGTTAATTCTAGTGATCACAGCCTTAAATCGAATATCATGCTCCCTCGCAACACGCGTCCACAGTCCCTGGATACCTTTAGGAAAGATATAAACTTGGTTTTTGAAGTAAGCAACAATAGTTTTCCAGTTGGCGTACTTCAAAACATAAGCCGTTGGCACATGATCAGAATAGCAATAGCCAAATCCTGTGAGAAATAAACTGAAGACATTGGCTAAATCGGTAATGTTATTTTTTTTGGCAAATTGACCAAATGGCAAGGTGACAGATGGGTCAAGATAGTGAAAGCCCGGTGATTCCAGCTCTTTGTATTTTTTGAGGATGCGCCTATAGCGGAAAACCAGCTGCCATAGAACTTTGAACTTTAGCACCAGTGGCTGTTTAGGGATTTGTATGCCATTTTTGTTAACGAAAATACTATGCCCAAAATCTGCCTGTTCTATTGGAACCTTATATTTTTTAGCCAACCGAAGAGGTACTGTATTATTTTTCGTCAAAATGCCCGCACCAAGTTCATAGGTTTTTGAGTCAATTTCGACACTCAGGCATTTTCCACCTGCATGATCAGTGCGTTCAAATATAGTTACGTGCTTATAGCCTTTTAGTTTCAGAGCTTCAGCGGCACTGAGCCCTGCTGCACCAGCGCCTAGAATGGCAATACGCTGATTTAGGTCTATTTTATTGTTTTGTTTACTGTCCATAGTAGATGCTTCTTTAAAATTGTCGACGCGCACAGCAGCCCTGCCATGGTGCCACCAGCGATACTCGCAGTCATGACATCTTGCCCAGAAAGAAATAGATTTGTTACCGGCGTATGAACGCGTAGAAATTTTTGCCGAAAGCGTTGGGGAGAATGTGCAATGCCATAAATCTCACCTTGTGCATGGAGGGAAAAATGACGAGTACTGAGTGGCGTAGATACTTCATAATAATCTATTTTCCCTTTCAGTTGCGGAGCAACACGATACAACTGCTCGAACATTTGCCGGGCTAATTCTTCTTTGAGCGCTTTATATTCTTCACCACGTTTCTGCCAATTTGTATTTTCCCACTTTTTAAACCAGTCATAGGGAACCAAAATCACAACTTCTGCGGTACTTCTGCCGGGATGTGTTTTTTCAGCTAAAGGGTCTTTTGCCCAAGGGAATGAGACAAAAGAAACCGGTATTGTGGAGTTAAAATCCTTGTACTCTGCTCGCCCTCTGTCATGATCATACTGCTGAGGAAAAATCCAGTAATTGCATTTTTGCAATTTTAGCTTTGTGGAAGACTCTTTAATGCCAACATATAGTCCGGCATGAGACGTTGCAGGTTCTAGCTCGCCAATTAGCTTATCTAGCTCATGGCGCTTACTCACTCCTTTTGCCAGTAAACGTGAATAGGTACTTACAATACCAGTGGCACTGACAATAGTCTTGGCGTAGAACGCTTCTCCATCTTTCATACTAACGCCAATGGCTCTATTGTTTTCAACTATAATTTCGCGCACTTCGGCCTGCGTTAAGGCCACACCTCCCGACTCTTCAATAATCGGAACGATACACTCGGCAAGTTTCGATGCCCCACCAACAGGATAAGCCGCCCCTTCCATATAGTGATTAACAAGCAGTGCATGCATGTAAAAACTACTCTTTGACGGTTCTAAACCGAAATCTCCATATCGAACAGTGAGAACGCCAATCAGTTTGGAATTGTCAGTAATCCCCCTTAATACTTCTAATGTGGTCTTGTCGGAGAATTTAAGTGTGCTGCGACGTAGGAAATTACCAAAGATGTTTGATAAAAATGGGGGCAAGATTTTTTCAATATAATAACCGCTACCAAGATTTTTGGTTTCATCGAGTAAAGAGAAGTATTTATCGATTGAGATCTTATCCTTTTCGTTTGGAAAATATTCCTTAAGCTTGGCCTTAAGATTTTCTCTTCCTCTTGGAAATTCGTATTCTTCGTTGCCAAAGACCGCTCTGTCATAAATGTCATCAAGGGGGGCCCATTTGAGTTTGTCTTTCGAAATATAGCGAAAGACCTTGTTTAAGACGGTTCCCTCAATGTGAACTTGACCTACGTAGTGCAAACCAACGTCCCATACATATCCAGTGCGCTCAAACGTATGAGTAAAGCCCCCGAGTACGTTATGTTGTTCAAGCAGAAGTACGCGTTTTCCGGCTTGAGCTAAAAAGGAGGCTGCACTCATGCCTCCGGTTCCTGAGCCAATGATAATGACATCAAAGGTCCGTGCGTCTCTTGTTTGAGCTGATTTAATGTAATACTTGTATGCTTTGCTAATCATATTGTGCACCTTCAGGTTAAGGCAGCATTACCATTAATGGTAAGTTATTATTTTTATTGTAAAAAACAACATCAATTAACTCTACTGGCTATTTTTTCAATCAATTGCCTAGCATCAAAGTAACAGAGAGTCAGCCAATTTCATCAATGTATATTAGTCATTAAACAACACTCCGCTTTAATATTAGCAGCTGAATTAGGACGTTAGCGCAAAAATTTGTGGGCGGTGAGATTGGAGCCTCAGTGTAAATTGGGGCCGGAGTTTTGGTGCAACGGTAATGATAATTATCGCGAGGAGAAAGGATCAAATAGGCACAGAGGTCAATTCCACCGGTGAACTCCCGTATAAAGCGTTCGCACCTCAGTGTCCGAAGTTGGCCGCTCGGTTAGAATTCTCCAGCACGCTATTGCCCCTTTATGTTTTAGAAAAAAGCTCATTCACAACCCTTAAAGACAAATTTGCCCAATTTTTCTAATACCTGAACACTAATCTTTTCCTTCATCACTAGCGCCAAAATTCACTAAGTTCACCAAAGAGATAGATTGCATTTTTAGTAGTCAGCTTGCCTGATCTATTGATGGTCAGTGATTAATTACCTGAAATCAATAAGCATTGTGTAATTAGTTAGCAGATTCAATGGGCGTACATTACTTTTTGATATTCACCCAAATACTATAATTACTCATTATGAGTAAGTTTCTGGTAGATACCTAAACTGATAATAACATAAACAGTTTGACCTGTTTTTTCTGATAAATGTTTCGTATTTTTCACAATCACTCCTGATTTAAAGTGCAATAAATATTTACATGTTTATAACAGTGTATTAGCTTGCGTGATTACTAATACACAAACACAATCTATCTAATAAATTTATTTTATAACAAAAAATGGAATAAAATGGTTAGTTAAATATTGTTTATTTCATAAAGCTGGCATTGATTATATGGGGGCGTGCATCTGTAATTATAGGGATATCTATAACCAAATCATACTTTTAAATAATCAAATAGTTTCCAATTGGTAAAAAAGACTGATTGTGAAAAGTGGCATGAGCAGTCCTATAAATATTTTTATAAAGGCTAAATTCCAGCATTATTATAACTGCATATTCGAACAAGCCCATAAGGAGAAAGGATACGAGAATAATTACTCGTTTTTAATGGAATATAATCTCAAATAGAACAGACAAATCTAAGGCACATTGTGATGTAATGGACGCCCCTACTCAATGGCGTTACGAGAGCCATAGTTAGATTAGCTCGTTTAATCAAAATGACATTGCTTTTTTGTCTTTACGGTGGCGCTCTACCGCTACTAGCGTTTTGACTAACGGCCATTTTTCCTTTAAGTCGTGGCTAAGCGCTGCTGGTGTTTGGAACGTAATATGGGCTCTGTTCGTCCATGTTCTTGATCTAACATTTCAAACTGAGTGAGGTTACTGTCATTTTTATATGCCTCATCGATCTGGGCTTTAACTGTTTTGTACAGCACGTTACCAAGTTGTGATGTTGGTTAATGTGCGAGCGCTTGTCTTGCCGCTGCTAATTAATTAAAGAGTTTATCACAAAATTGATAACTGAGGAAATCCCCCCTCATCAATCAATGACGGATTTGATTTTCGCCATAATCAGAGCCTGATGTACGCTATGGAGTGGGATGATTCATTACACTAAAACCCATTATGTAAGTGTACACCTTTTATACTAAGCTTTATTCAATCCACCGTTGGTTAAAATGTTGTTCTACGGTGATTAACGACAGACTCAAGGAGATTTCAAATGAGTGAACGTCAACGTTATGTGGATCAAATGAAACTAAAGCTTGATCAATGGAATAAGGACATCGATGAGCTGGAGGATAAAGTCAAAACCGCTGGTTCAGATATGAAGGACGAATACCAAAATAATCTTGCAACGCTTAAAAAGAAGCGGGACGAAGCAACACAGAAATTTGAGGAGTTGCAGAGTACAACTGATAGCGCATGGGGTGATGTGAAGGATGGTTTCGAACATGCGTGGATGTCCATTAGCAACGGAGTTACCTCAGCCAAAAACAAATTGTTCGATAAGGGAGATTCCTGATTCTCAACGGCTAGCATCAGCCATGCAGCGTCCATCTCATCAGTGTGGTTTGCTCCGTTTTGGTTGATAGCAGGGGTGCTGTAAGGATTGGGTCAGGTGTAAGTTAATAAAACAATGATAACCCCCCAGCTATGCCGGGGGTAAGTCGCATAGGTTGGTTGTGTCGCAAAGTCTAGTCTAACTACACGCGCACTGATTTTCAGATACAATTAGGCTGCAAGCGCGTAAAATTCATCCCAAACAGATAAGCCTTCAGGGTTGTCGAGCTGTCCGTATTTAATCATCGACCACAGCTCCGCGCCAGCGAGTGTGGCCTTTGCTCCGTCGTCTGATTTCCATCCTAAACATTGATTCATTTTACCTTTCACTCTGCGGTGGCTTTGCTCGACGATATTGTTCAGATACTTGATTGAAAGGACTTCAATAAGGCTCAGCATGTGCCCACTATGCTAAAGCTCAACGTTGATGTTGTGCAGTGCTAATGCGTTAGAATGGCTTCCATCAATTACCACATTTTCAGGAAATCCATGTTGGCTGATGGCCTTTTGGAAAAAGGCTCTCGCGGCTTTTTCATCCCGCTTATCACGCAGTAGAAATCAATGACATCACCATATTTATCAACGGCTCGGTAGTAATATTTCCACTGACCTTTGACGTTGATATAGGTCTCATCCATTCGCCACGAAGAAGCCACAGACTTCTTTCTTCTACGTGCTCGAAGCTCCAGCAATGGTGCATATTTGAGTACCCACCGGTTCAATGTTGAGTGGTCAACATTGATGCTACGCTCTGCCAATATCTCTTCAATTTCACGGTAGCTCAGTTTGTAGGAAAGATAGTAACGAACGGACTGCAGTATTATCTCGGAAGGAAAATGACCGCCTGTGAATTTGATGGTCATAAGGTTGGAAGTGATGAATGTTGATGACCGGCGATCATAACCCACCACTCCGGTTTGCGACAGAGCCCAAAAAAGGCTATTACGCGAACAATCCCATTCACCATCGATAGAAAACGCTGTACAATGACTTTTAATGCAATAAGTTGACATCAAGTTACACATAACCATATAAAAGAAGAGTATTAAATGAAACATTCCATTGCACTTGCAACAGCAGCTTTACTTATTTCACCCTTAGCTCAGGCCAACGGCAATTGGTATATAGGTTTAGATTTAATGAATACTGAAGCTGATACAAATGGCTGGGTTGAAGGAATTGAGGATATTGGAGGCATTCCTGTTGAAAATGAAGGGGGCGGTCTTAGCTTGCTAGCTGGTTACCAATATACCCCTTGGATTGCTCTTGAAGTCGGCTTAAGTCGCCAAGCTATTGAAGTCATCGATTATGAAAAAAGCTCCGGGTTATTTTATTATGAATATCTTATGGTTGATGCCTATGTAAATACCTTATCTGTTGGAACCAAAATGCGTTATCTGACTAACAGTGGTTTTGGTTTCTACGCTAAGCCAAGTATTGCATACACAATGACAGAAGTTGACATTAACGGAAATTCAACCTCTGGTGGAGACAAATTAGACGAGAATGAAAAAAATTCTACGGTACATTTTAATTTTGAAGTCGGTGCCGAATACTTTTTATCCGATTCATTTTCTCTTGGTCTTGCCTATGAACGTCAATTTGATGCTTTAGATTATTCCATAAAAGCCCTCGACAGTGACAAAATATCAACAAATAGCTATAAACTGGGTATTCGTTATTACTTCTAAAGGGCATCGTTAAATAACCTTTGGTAAAGCCAGGGCTTTGTTGCAGCACTAAAGGGGCTTGTTGCAAAAAATTCAGTCTTGGCTCAGAATTCCTTCTTTTCCCATCTAATCTAGCGACTCAATGACCAACCCCGAATTCAAATGGAAACACTTTGCCCCTGAAACCATTCTTTGGTGCCTTCGTTGGTATGGTTTGACACCAATGAGTTACGCAAAACTCAGCGACATGCTGGCAGAGCGAGGCATTTCGGTTAATCGTTCGACTATTTATCGTTGGTTCATTGAGTATGCCCCGGCTTTACGCAAGAAGTTACGTCGCCATCAATTCATCCGGACTGACTCATCGTGGCAGCTTGATGAAACCAACGTCAAAGTGAAGGGGAAGTGGCACTACCTTTACCGTGCCATCAAAAAGCAGGCCGAGACGCTGGATTTCTATTTTTCCCACAAACGTAATAAAGCAGCTGCTTATCAGTTCCTTAGGTGCTGCCTGAGACATTACGGCTTAGACAATCAGCCTAAGACCTTAAACACCGACAAGCATTCTTCGTATGCCAATGCGATTGCCCGCTTGAAGAAGGAGGGGCGACTGCGAGCTGATATCGAGCGGCGGCAAGTGAAGTACCTCAATAATGGTATTGAGTTCGATCACGCCCCCATCAAGAAGCTCGTTGTTGCCACTGGTGGTTTCAAAATACGAAAGCGAGCCTGGTCAACCATCCAGGGATTCGACTCATTACGGATGTTGAGCCAAGGCCAGTTTGATTTCTGGTTACGTTATGATGAACGGAAAACCCTTGTGCGGGAGAGATCCGCCTTTATGAATCGTCTGTTCAATATTGAGGTGATTTACCAGTAATTGTCAGTAAATCACTGGCTAGATTTGTCCTATCTAATTATTTGCAACAAGCCCCTTTGAAAGCTTAGATATAGAATATCTGGCTGATGAAGGTTCTAGTGGAGATATGGTTTATAGCTATTATTTTGAAGTTCCGCAGGATGTGACAGAAGAGTTACTCAATTCAATGAGTTGGTCTAAAGGGCAATTAATTAGTGATATACCAGTTCATGTTTTTGAAAATGAATGCCACGAAGAGACTGTTTTCCATCAGACGAGTAAAAAATGGGATCAGGTCTTGCGTTTTGTTTCTGGTATTTTGACTTGTTTTTTCTAATCATAGCTTGACGAGCTAGAGCATCGACTCTAGCTCATTGATGTCCCAAACCGAGATAGCCATGCCAGGCTAATAATGTTTTTACAATTTCTGCAGTGAAAGAGTTGCCAGTAACGAATGTTCTGGCTCTTGAGTGTTTTCTCCGGAAGTACCTTTCAGGTTACCAAGTAACTGTTGGTCAACCTCACATACTTGGAAAATTTTCCATACTCATTCTTTTAAGCCAAAAGTAAAAAGCTAATTTTCGCACTATGTAGATATTCTCAATTGTTACAAATATAAGGCATTGATTATTAATGCTAATAATCGTTGAGATATGGTTCGGATGTCTAGAGGTCCTTCCGGTTTTCTGCGTCGATTTCCGGTTCATTGCCTTCTTTCCCACCAGATTTTGTATTCGTTAATCATTTTCATTACCCGATATATACCTTACTATATATCGATATTTTGATGGTAAGGATAAAGTGATGGGATCGGGTAAAAAGTTTGTCTCGTGTGTCGTTTCAGCAGTCTGTCTGGTGATATCGGTAGCACCAACTTATGCTAGTGAAAAAGTGACTGTGTTTGCGGCGGCTTCGCTGACCAATGCAATCACTGAATTGGCTGGGTTGTATAAAGAAAAAGCAGGGATTGACGCGACGTTGTCTTTTGCTTCTTCTTCAACCCTGGCAAGACAAATTGCACAAGGTGCACCGGCCGATATCTATCTCTCTGCGAACAATAAATGGATGGATTATGTGTCCCAGCAGCAAATGATAGAACCTGAAACACGCCAATCACTGTTAACGAACTCACTGGTATTGGTTGCGCCGAAGTCTTATTCCGATGACAAGATTGAAGTGTCTGCCAGCTGGGATCTTAGTCAGGCACTTCAAGGTACACGTTTAGCAGTCGGTGATCCGGCGCATGTTCCTGCCGGACGTTATGCCAAAGAATCATTACAAACATTAGGGTTGTGGCAACAAGCTGAGCCGCTGTTAGCAAGGGCGAATAATGTTCGTTCAGCATTAGTTCTGGTGGAAAGAGGTGAAGCGATGCTTGGTATGGTCTATAAAACGGATGCTTTAATTTCTAAACAGGTGAAGCAGGTTGCAGAGATACCTGCTAGCAGTCATCAACCGATTGAATATCCTATTGCAATTGTCAATGCAATGTCACGCCCAGAGGTTAAGGACTTCTATCAGTTCTTACAATCAGAGCAAGCGCTAGCTGTCTTTACAAAATACGGTTTTGGGGTACACCAATAGTGTTAACCGATTATGAGTTACAGGCGCTGCTGCTTAGTCTGAAGATCGCGAGTGTGGCCGTGATTTTTAGCCTGCCAGTTGGCATTTTATGCGCTTGGTTGTTGGCTCGATGTCAGTTTGTTGGTAAGTCATTTCTTGATGGTTTAGTTCACCTTCCCCTAGTGTTGCCGCCGGTTGTTATTGGCTATTTGTTGCTGCTCGCAATGGGACGCCAGGGTTTTGTGGGGAAGTGGCTATATGAATGGTTTGGGCTGACGTTCAGCTTTAGCTGGCGTGGGGCTGCACTGGCGGTAGCTCTTGTTTCATTCCCGTTAATGGTGCGGTCGATTCGTTTGGCGCTGGAAGGTGTTGATCGTAAATTAGAGCAAGCGGCGCAGACACTGGGTGCAGGGCCATTGAAGGTATTTTTCACTATAACACTGCCATTAACACTTCCTGGTATCCTCACGGGTACGATTCTGGCCTTTGCCCGCGCACTGGGCGAGTTTGGCGCGACCATTACTTTTGTGTCGAATATCCCTGGAGAAACGCAAACAATACCCCTCGCGATGTTTTCTTTTATCGAAACGCCGGGAGCAGAGAATGAAGCTGCACGGCTTTGTGTGATAGCGATAGTGATAGCGTTGATGTCGCTGATGGTCTCTGAATGGCTAACGCGAATTGCCCGTAAGCGTTTGGAGGCATAATGTTAACAATAAACGGTATGTTAACAGTAGATAATATTCTGAAAATTAACATAAAGCAGCAGCTTGGTGATCTGTTGATGGATCTTGCTCTCGATTTGCCGATGAAGGGGATCACCTCGGTATTTGGTCGTTCCGGGGCAGGTAAAACATCTCTTATTAACGTATTGAGTGGTTTGAGTCAGCCTGACGAAGGATACATTGCACTTGGAGAGCGAGTATTATACGACAGCGAGAAAAGGATATATTTACCGCCCGAACAGCGCCGAATTGGCTATGTTTTTCAGGATGCTCGTTTATTTCCTCATTACACCGTGATTGGGAATCTTAACTATGGTTGCCGGCATAAAGACCAGCAGCATTTCGATGATGTTGTGGCGTTATTGGGAATTGAACATCTATTAAAGCGCTATCCTTCATCCTTGTCTGGTGGTGAAAGGCAACGTGTTGCGATTGGTCGGGCGCTACTGACAAAACCAGATATGCTGCTGATGGATGAGCCCTTAGCTTCGCTGGATCAGCCGCGCAAGCAGGAACTGATGCCTTATCTGGAAAAACTGGCGAAAGAAGTGAATATTCCGATCCTTTATGTCACCCATAGTTTGGATGAGATATTGCGTCTGGCCGATCATATGGTCATGATTAATCAAGGCAAAGTGGTGGTGTCTGGACACGTTAATAGTGTATGGGGTTCACCTGAAATGCGTCCCTGGCTGCCGTCGAAAGAACAAAGCTCACTAATTAGTGCCCGGGTTAACGTTAATCATCCGCAATATGCATTAACCCAAGTTATGCTTAGCCATAATGCTTATTTGTGGGTGAGCCGATTGCCACATCAAAGGGGTGAGTGGATAAGGGTGCGTATTCATTCCAATGACATATCGTTAACGAAATCCAAACCACAGCAAACCAGCATTCGTAATATCTTATCGGCACGAATCGATAAGATCCTACATGATCAGGAAGAGCAAAAGGTAGAAGTTAGGTTGCGAGTCGGTGAAATGCATTTATGGGCGAATATTACACTTTGGGCTGCTGATGAGTTGAACTTGAAGGTTGGTGATGAGGTCTACGCGCAAATCAAAGGCGTGAGTGTGACTAAAGACGATTTAGTCTAGCCCCTAAAAAGATAAACTCAAACGACTCAAGTTCGCATCTCAAATCGTTTGGGTATATATGAATATTATATACTTGCAAAATAACGAGAGGTTTACTTGTAAGTTGGTCCTAAATATAGACTAATAAATGTGCTTGTTATTGTTTGCATCTCGACTGCATTTGCTTTTTGTAAAAAAATCATGGTGTCTTAATACTGTATGTTGAATATGTCTTGTTGCTTAGATAAATATTTTTAATGATTTTCATTATTATTCATGGTTTTACAAAAGAATGTGATATTAATCTCTTAATGCATAAGGTCAATAAAATTATATTTATATGGATGTGCTAGTCTTAATTATTTAAGTCTGTGTCAGACTTTTGTCAATTTATCTGTTTTCTGACTGCTGGCGGTTGAAATATGAAATCAATTACGAGTATATTAACCGTGCTTTTATATCAGCGGTAAAAAACTCCATTAAGGGTTAATTTCAGATCATAAAAATATTTTTGAATGGTATTTTACTGTTCAAAATATTGATTGATATTAAATAGATAAGTACAATCATATTGGAAGTACCCATGCGTTTATTCTCATTAATATTTGTTTCTCTGTTCTTGATTTCAGGGTGTGGTTCAGGTGGTGGCTCAGACAGTGTACAGAACAGTGTCTCTAATTCAGGAAGCGGCATTTCAAATTCCGGTGATTTTAATGGAACCCCATCAACCCCAGATGAGGGTAGTGGCAGTATTCAAGACCCGGTCAATTCTGGTAATGGGGATTCATCACCAGCTCCAGCACCAATTACCGGTTTTGAGCAAGAAATGTTGACAGCGGTTAACGCAGCACGGGCTGCCGGTTATGACTGTGGCGGAACCTTTATGCCAGCAGTAGGACCGTTGACTTGGGATGCTGATCTTGAGCAAGCTGCGTTTGTGCACTCTAGCAACATGGCTAACTACAACTTCTTTAGTCATACCGGTCAAGATGGGCTGAGTGTAAGTGACCGTGTAACAAATCAAGGTTATAGCTGGCGTGCAGTTGGTGAAAATATTGCTGCAGGTCAGAAAGATGTTAACGCTGTAATGACGGGTTGGTTAAACAGCCCTGGCCACTGTAAAAATATCATGAGTGCTAACTTCACTCAGATGGGCGCATCATTTGTGACTAACTCAAGCACGCAATATGGCATTTACTGGACTCAGGTATTTGCCGCGCCAAGAAATTAATTTTATTGAGAACTGACTTTTCCCCGAGCACATCTGTAGTCTTACTATTTGATTGACCATTGCCAGTGCAGTACCAGAGTGTAACTGCACTGGCCTCTACTATAACCCACGTAATTTCAACATGCAGGATTCAGAGTTATCCAGGCACCAATGCTACGTTACTGTTTCTTGGCTGCTTGCAGATGATATTGTTCTGTTTCGCTAACCCAGGCTGGGCGGTTGATAACTTTGCCTAAAATGAACGAAGGGAATACACAGAGCAGTAGCGGAATTGATTCGTAAAGATAGGTTGTGGCTAAAGCACCTTCATGATTGATATTAGTAATTAGTGCCAGAAAATCAAAAATTACGCCTAGTATCGTTAACACAGAGAAGATGATAAGAGTTAGCCCTAGAAGGTCACGAAAATAAATCTTGGCAGCACTCAATTTATATTACTCCTTATATCATTGGCATGAGATAGCGCACTATTCCCATTAATGCGTCGTTACTTAAAATAGTTGAAATTGCTATGCGATTTCATGTCATGAGGTGATGAATTGTCAATTTGGTTTTTCTTTAAGATCAAATATACGCTTCATTCAGATGATTATTTTGACTTACATCATACAAATGAGGTTATGGTTGGTACTTAGGTGATAGGTAAGTTTGCAAGTGGTGTGCTGTATGGTGATGCTATTTCATGATATTGAGACTAAGGCGCGTTTATGTCACCTTGCAATGCCCAGTCAAAAGCGTTGTAGAATATTTCTTTTCCACCTTCAGGTATTACTCTGCCATGGGCCAGAATAATCCGGTCAAAAGGCCAGGTCAAAATTTCTTGCAGTGATTGACGAAGACGGGTTTTGTCAGTGAAAGACAGCCGCCAGTAATAAGGCATGGCAGGCTTTTGGTAGCAGCCGTTAAGCAATGCCAGGCCAATTGTGAGCATATTATGACTGTCAACCATCCACGCTAATGTATCACCGACGATCAGGGTGTTAGATTTAGGATCGCAAAAGACAACTTCTTCCATTTTGTCGCTGCCGCGTACCAATGTTTGTAATAACTGATGACGCCAAAGTTCAGGTGTATGTGCGCTGAGCGCATCATCAAATACCAGATCTGTTCGTTTGTTTTGTAATCCTGGAGGAGCAAAAAAATAGGCTTCAGGGTAGGCAAGCCACCACTCAGACAGAAATAAGTGGTGGCTCATATTTGGTGTCACAATGGCTTGTACCTGACCGAGCTTGGTTAACTCAAGCTGAAGCTGAGTCGTTAGCTCAATAGGCGAATGAATCAGTAATTGATTGTTATATAACCGAATAATAGTCATACGACCGCCAACAGGTATGCCACTCACCTTGAGCGGCATGTCCTGATACCAGATGCGACCTCGACTCCATTCGATCATAGGTTATCCTTAACCTGTTATCCTTGTGTAGTTATTCAATTAGTCATGCCATCAAAAGCCCATTAGTTTCAATAAGTTTTCTGCAGTTTCTATTGCTTGTTGCCGATTTGCAATATTCAGTTTCTGGTACAAATTACGGATATGAGTTTTGATCGTGGTGGAAGCCACATCTAACTCCGATGCAATTTGCTCGTTACTGTAACCGGCATAAATCAGCCCCAGTACCTGCCATTCTCGTTGTGTCAGCGGACTGGTTCTGATCAATTCCGGAATATTTGGCAAGTTCAGCAGTTTTTCAACAAAATTCTCATCGAAATGTACTGAGCGTGTACGTTCTTTACTGGTCATCTCGCGCAATAATTGTTGTGCACGATGTAGTTCCAGCTCACTCAGTTGTTTCGTATCAACCAGTTCCTGAAGCAAATCGCAGATTTCATTTGCATCACACAAGAAATTTCCGATCATGCCCGTACTGTTAGTCAGAATTAACGCTTCTTTCAAGTGGTTAAGGGCTTTTTCTCGCTGTCCCTGCATTTTACTGAGAACAGCTTCCAGTACAAGGTTTCGGTTCCTATCGGTGACGAGGTGATGCTCTTCACAACCTTCCTTAAGCATGGCTAACACTTCTTGTGCTTGCTCAAGATTATTTACTGTCAGGCTGGCACGGGCAATGTTACGCCATTGAAGTTGCTGGAAGTGGTTACAGGCTCCCTCTGGACGCTCGGCTTGTTTCAGCCAGTCAGCGATGTTGTCGGTTTCGCCCTTGGCCTGCCAGAAAAGCAAGTTAGCGAAATCGGCATTGGCTTTCCAGTCAATGTGATAAACGGAGCGCTTCATCAAACTGTTACAGAGATCTAAATAACGAGCCGCTTTGTCTAATTCGCCGCGGGTTACCGCAATTTTTGCCAGCATTGAGTAGGCATGTAATGATTTTGTTTCATCGAATGGCGCAAGTACTTCTAAGCTTTTATGTGCACATTCTTCAGCCTCATCCAACCGGTTCCAGCACCATAGAATTTGTGCACGCAAGCGGAGAAGAAACTCATGCAGAGGCACTTGTTGCAAGTGCTGCTCTTTTACCAGTTTATACGCCTGATCGAGTAATTCGAAGGCAGACTGTACATAACCTTGAGCAACCAGAATTTCGCTTTGCTGCAGCAGCGCCCACAGCGCCTGATGATAAACATGGTACTGACGTGCCATTTTCTCAGTTTGCTGCATCATAGGTAACGCACGGCTCAAATTGCCCAAACAGTGATGCACTTCTCCCACGACAGAGGTGGCAACAATACGGCTTCGGTAAGTCGTCGATGGTAATTGCCCCAAGGCTTGTTCTGATAAAACCAAGGCATCTTCGGGCTTACTTTGGTTGATCGCTACCTGAGCGCGAAGCGCATTGAACTCACCCTGAAGCGCATCATCTAATACCAGATCACGCTGGTGCATTTCGGCTTCAGATTCTGCAATTAGTTCGCCCACGTCGTTGTAACGATGCTGACTTTGTGCGAGCCACGCACGTAATAACGTCAGGCGAGGTGCGCTGAATAACTTGTCTTTACTTAAAGAAGCAATGGAATCTTCCAGTAGCTTTAATTCGCCATGGTGGAACATATCCCAGCCATGATTGGTGAGAATCTCTATGGTTAGATCTTCATTTTCACTTTTTAAGGCATGAACTAATGCTTGTTGTGGGCGGTTTTGCTTCAACCAGGCTTTGGCAGCACAAGTGTGCAATTCTGAACGCTGTTGAGGTATCTGCGAGTAACGCTGGTGACGCAAGAATTCGGCAAAAAGGTTATGGAAACGGTACCAGTTATCAGCACCTTCCAGGGTATTGAGGAACAGACCAAAACGGTTGAGTGATTCCAGCAAGGCTAAAGAATCACTACGGCCGGTTAGATCAGTCACGAGTTCTGCATTGAACATATCGAGTACAGAACACTGTAGTAAAAATTGTTGTATTTCATGATCTAGTTGATCGAATACTTCTTCTGCAAGGTAATCCCATAAATGGCCTCGGTTGAAATTGGCCATTGATAGAGCAGATTCTGCCAGGTTATTTGGCGTTTGCTGGGCGTGAAGTGCAATTAACTGTAATGCTGATGGCCAGCCTTCTACTTGCTCTCGCAACGAATTAAGAACGGTACTTTCGACATCTTCTGCAATGCGCTTATGGAAAAAACGTTCGGTCTCTTCCTGATCGAAAGCCAGTAACTGGTTATCAACCTCGATGAGAAGATCACGAACACGAAGATTCGCGGTGCCGAGAGGGGGCTGTGTTCGGCTGGTTACAACTAGGGTCAGGTTGTCGGGCATGTGCTTAAGGAAGAAGCGCATGCCTTCATGGATGTCGTCGTTGGTGATGACATGATAATCATCAAGAACTAAGTAGGTTTGCTCGTGATAATCTGTTAGTTCACCAAATAGTTCACTGAACAGGGTTGCCAGACAGGCAAATTGGCGACGTTCTGCCATTGCCTGGGTTTTTAAGCACGCGCTGTTCGTAGCCTTGTTGATGGATTGCAGGAAGTAATTTGCAAACCTGAAGGTATCGTTATCGCTCTCGTCGATATTGAACCAACCAGTATGAGGATGCTCGTTCAGCCACTGAGCAGCCATCGTGGTTTTTCCGTAACCGGCAGGAGAACGAAACAGTACAAGACGATAAAAAGGTGCTTGGTCGAGGCTTTCCAGCAAACGCGGGCGAAGAATCGCATTATGAAGGCGTGCTGGTTTAGTCAGTTTCGATGGTATCCACATAGTCTTGTTATCTTTTGTAAGGTTTCAAAATCCAATTTGATTTCTGGTAAATCTTGTACCAGGAATAGGTCACCTTCATGACGGGTATGCCGCGAAGAAATAAAATGATGGACGAAATTGGCTTCACATCATTTGACCTTGTCCCTAACTTTACCTTTCTATGTCGATGAAAAGGTATATCTATCGTATCTCACCCCCAAAATTATGAGCTGGCTCACATATACAGCTGCGGGAAATAAGAAATGAATCCGTAGTTGCACATAAGTTTTACATGTAAAAGTGTGAGGTATGTTGTACCTATGGCGGTCTGAACTTTTTTCTCCGCCCTGAAACTACGGGCAATGTCACAAAAAACGCGGAGTTTCATTACCTACGCCCCTCTGACTCATCCCTCATCCTCCAAGGGGCGGGAGGATGTTTTTAAAGGCAAATACAGGCAGCATAGACACCAGTTGGAATAATCCTAGAGAGAGAAAGAACCATGACTACACGTGGTCAGACACAACAATTTGATAAAGCGGCTTTTAAAGCGGCAGTACAAAAACACTTAGTTACTACTTACGCACAAACGGTTGAAACAGCAGACACACGTAGCTGGTATCTTGCCGTTGGCCGTGCATTGGCAGAAATCAGTACTGGCAGCTTGCTTGAGACAGAGAAGTTTGTAGCTGAAAGCAATGCACGTAGTGTTAACTACCTTTCACTTGAATTCTTAATCGGCCGCCTTACAGGTAACAACCTAATCAGCATGGGTCTCTATGAAGATGTGAGCGGTGCGGTAGAAGAACTTGGTCTGAACTTATCCGACCTGCTAGAAGAAGAGCGAGATCCTGCTTTAGGTAATGGCGGTTTAGGTCGTCTGGCTGCTTGTTTCATGGATTCATTAGCCGCTCAAGAATATCCAGCCGTAGGTTACGGCCTACACTATGAGTACGGTCTATTCCGTCAGTCTTTTGAAAATGGACGCCAGGTGGAAGCACCGGATGCATGGCGTGGCATTGAAGGTTACCCTTGGGAAGTTCTTCGTCCAGAATTGAATCAGACGGTTGGTCTATATGGTCGTGTTGAATCATATATCAATGAAGATGGTGAGAACTGCCGTCGTTGGGTACCTGCGTTGAACGTTGAAGGTGTTGCCTGGGACCTTCCTCTGATTGGTTATGATAATAAGAGCGTTTACCCACTACGTTTGTGGGAGTGTCGTTCACCTGCACCGTTCAACCTGGCTCGTTTTAACGATGGTGATTACGTAGGTGCCCAGTACGGTCAGTTAGAAGCGGGTAACGTGACGAAAGTTCTTTATCCGAATGATAATCATGATCAGGGTAAAGCACTACGCCTGATGCAACAGTACTTCCACTGTGCGTGTTCAGTAGCAGATATTCTACGTCGTCATTTCGCGGCAGGTCACAAGATTGAAGATTTTGCGAAGCTTGAAGCTATTCAGCTAAATGATACCCACCCAACTATCGCAATTCCCGAGCTAATGCGCATTCTTCTTGATGAGCAGAATCTTGATTGGGATGCGGCATGGGCAATTTGTTCTAAGACCTTTGCTTATACTAACCACACCTTGCTTCCAGAAGCACTTGAAACGTGGAGCGAAGCGCTTATTTCAGAGATGCTTCCACGCCACATGGAAATCATCTTCGAAATTAACCATCGCTTTATGAGCCTGGTTGAAAAGAAATGGCCTGGTAACAATGAAATCAAGCGCAAGCTTTCAATCATTGAAGAAGGCCCTCAACGCATGGTACGCATGGCTAACCTTTGCGTAGTGAGCACTTATGCCGTCAATGGTGTAGCAGCCCTTCACTCGGAGCTGGTTAAGCGTGATCTGTTCCCTGAATTTCATGAGTTATTCCCAGGGCGTCTCCATAATGTAACCAATGGTGTTACCCCGCGTCGCTGGGTGAAATACTGTAACCCTGGCCTGTCTGCGTTGATTAGCGAAAAAGTGGGTGATGACTGGCCGAAAAAGCTGGAAAAAATCGCCGGGCTGGAAAAATTCGCTGACGATAAAGCTTTCCAGAAGCGTTACATGGCAGTGAAGAAAGAAAACAAACAGCGCTTGGCTAACTGGGTTGAAGAGAATATGGGTATCGAGTTAGATACTGATGCCATCTTTGATATCCAAATCAAGCGTCTGCACGAATACAAGCGTCAGCACCTGAATCTGGTTCATATTCTGTCGCTGTATCACCGTCTGATCAATGAGCCGACATTTGATATGCACCCGCGCGTATTCTTCTTTGGCGCAAAAGCAGCACCTGGCTATGCACTTGCTAAAGATATCATCTTCGCAATTAATAAAGTTGCTGAGAAGGTGAATAATGATCCTCGTCTTGGTGGCAAGCTGAAGGTTGTATTTATCCCTGATTATCGCGTAAGTCTTGCAGAAATCCTGTTCCCGGCAGCTGATGTTTCTGAGCAGATTTCTACTGCAGGTAAAGAAGCATCAGGTACAGGTAACATGAAGTTTGCCCTAAATGGTGCCTTAACTATCGGTACGATGGATGGTGCAAACGTTGAGATGCGTGAAGAAGTGGGTGATGAGAATATCTTCATCTTCGGACTACTCGTTGATGAAGTACAAAAACTACTGGAAGAAGGGTACGACCCTTACCGTTACTATCATGCTGATAGTTTACTGCGTGCATCACTGGATCTGTTGGAAACTGATGAGTTCACCCCAGGTAAGCCTGGCCAGCTGGCGGCAATTCGTCATAACTTGCTGGAAGGTGGGGATCCGTACCTGGTATTAGCAGACTTTGCAGATTATGCGAAGACTCACGAGAAAATTGATGCTGAATACCGTGACCAGGAAAACTGGGCGCGTAAGGCAATTCTTAACACTGCTTTGATGAGCAAATTTAGTTCAGACCGCAGTATCCGTGATTATGCAAACAATATCTGGAACTTAAAACCAGTTTCAAAAAAGTGAGCGTAGCGCGTTAATACCACTTGTTTGTTAACTCTTTTTGCTAGTTAGCAATCTAATTGAGTTAACACATAGCTGGTTATTAATATTTTTTATAGATATCAGCAAAAACTAACATCGTAGCGGCCGCAAGGCCGCTATCGGAGAGAACGATGAAAGAAGACAATGTATTAAAACAAGTTGCTGAAATGGTTGGGATTGCAGACAGCTATGTCAGTGCTTGGGGCGATGAAGCTAAGGTTGAAGATGAGACGATTCTGCGTTTATTAGCAGCGCTTGGCTACGATACTAAAAATGATGATGCGCTGTTAGAATCTGCCCGTAAAAAGAACCGCCCTGACGTACTTGCACCTGTGCAGGTTATTCGTCGAGGTGAACAACCAATGCACATTACTTTACACCTTGGTGTCAGTGCCCGTATGAGTGACTTCAGCTGGCGTCTGCACACCGAACAAGGCGAAGTAATGGAAGGTTGGTTGCAATCGCAATTAATTTCAGATGATCGTGAAAGTGGCGGTCCGCTTGTTTTTGCTTTGCCTGATGATCTGGAAATGGGTTATCACAAGCTTGAAGTCTTCCGTAAACGTCGTAAATCTCCGTTTGAAATGACACTGATTGTGACACCTGAATCTTGTTATAAGCAACCCGCGTTGTTGGATGACAAGAAGCTTTGGGGCACCAGTGTTCAGCTGTACTCTGTTCGTACTAACCATAACTGGGGTATCGGCGATTTTGGTGATCTGAAACAACTGGTTGCCGACATTGCTGCACGTGGTGGTGATTTTGTGGGCCTTAACCCAATTCACTCACTATTCCCTGCAAACCCTGAGGGTGCAAGTCCATATAGCCCGTCTTCACGCCGTTGGCTAAACCTTATGTACATTGATGTCAGCTCGGTTCCTGAGTTTGCACAATGCGATCCTGCACAACAACTAGTTGGCAGTTCAGAATTCCAGCAGCGCCTGGTTGACGCTCGTAATACTAACTGGGTGAATTATAGTGAAGTGTCATGCCTGAAAATGGCCGTTCTGCCATTATTGTTTGAGACATTTACTGAACGTCATCTGGACAAAAAAACAGCTCGTGCTGAGAATTTCCTGCAATTTGTTGAAGAGGGTGGCGATAGCCTGCTTCATCAGGCCGCATTTGATGCCTTACATGCTAAATTGAAAAAAGGCGATGACAATATTTGGGGCTGGCCAGCATTCCCTGAAGAATACCGCCACTTTGATAACGCAGCCGTTAAAGCCTTTATAAAGAACAATTTCAAGCAAGTTCAACTGTATATGTACCTGCAGTGGTTAGCTGATACGCAGTTGGCAGAAGTGAATGATCTTGCTGAAGAAAAAGGCATGGTAATGGGTCTGTACCGTGACCTTGCTGTTGGTGTGTGTGATTCAGGCGCCGAAACGTGGGCTGATCACGGTGCACTATGCCAGGACGTAAGTGTTGGTGCTCCGCCAGATGTTCTTGGTCCATTAGGCCAAAACTGGGGTTTACCACCATTAAACCCACAGGTACTGAAAGAAACAGCGTACGAACCATACATTCAGTTATTGCGTGCAAACATGCGTAACTGTGGCGCACTGCGTATTGATCATGTATTAGGTCTTTTACGTCTTTGGTGGATTCCTAAAGGTGAATCTGCGAAGAGCGGCGCATACATGTACTACCCAGTTGAAGACCTGATGGCAATACTTGCGTTGGAAAGTCACCGTCATCATTGCACTGTGATCGGTGAAGATTTGGGTACTGTACCTGATGAGATTGTTGAAAAACTATCAACGGCAGGCGTTCATTCCTACAAGGTGTTCTTCTTTGAAACAGCGGAAGATGGTGGTTACCTATCTCCGGGCCATTATCCGGCTCAATCAATGGCGGCACTGTGTACACACGATATGCCAACCTTACGTGGTTTCTGGCACTGTGATGATCTGAAAATGGGCGAAGAATTAGGCCTTTACCCAGACAAAGAGCAATTGTCTGGATTATTTGACAGTCGTGCCGAAAGTAAGCAAAGAATCCTTGATAGTTTGAACTGGCATGGTTATCTTCCTGAAGGGGTAGGGCACGATGCGAGATATGTACCAATGGATCGCAACCTGAGTGAAGGCTTGCAGCTGCATTTGGCTGCAAGTTCAAGCGCATTGCTGAGTCTGCAATTGGAAGACTGGTTGGAAATGGATAAGCCGGTCAATATTCCCGGCACGGTTGATGAGTATCCGAACTGGCGCCGTAAGCTTTCTACCACCCTAGATGATTTATTTACACGGCAGGACATCATTGACTTAACTCGCCGTTTAACAGAAACACGAGCAAACGCCAGTCAGAAAAACTAATCAGGAGTAGTGCGTTGGACACCATGACAGTGACACGCAGTGATAAGGAATATATGCAGCTCGAAAGAGCTGCGTTTTCAGACCCATTTTCGTTCTTGGGCCCTCAGTATCAGTCAAACGGTATCGCACTTCGTGTGTGGATGCCGGGTGCTGTTTCTGTTAAGGCTGAAACCGAAAATGGTGAGTTGTTCTCTCTGTCAAGAGAGGCCGAAAGTGGCTTCGTTTTAGAGGGCGAGCAAGACTTTACCACGGCAGTTTATAAGCTACATATCGGTTGGCCTAGTGGCGAGCAAACCATTAACGATCCGTACCAATTCCACACGTTTTTACCTTCTGGTGATGCCTTAACGACCCCTTCGCAAATGCATAGCGAAATGGGTGCACAACTGATCACTTTAAATAAAGGTAATAAGCTGGTTTCTGGCGTTCGTTTTCTGACTTTCGCTCCGAATGCTTCAGCTGTGAGTGTGATCGGGCATTTTAATGCCTGGGATGGTCGCCGTCACCCGATGCAGCGTCTGGATGACGGTCTTTGGGGGCTGTTTATTCCAGGAATGGAAGAAGGTACCCAGTACAAATTTGAATTAAAAGATCGTGAAGGAAAAGGGTTGCCTCATAAAGCCGATCCATGGGGTTATTCTTCTGAACAGTACCCGTCTTTTACTTCTATCGTCTACGACCAGTCGCGTTACCAATGGCAAGATAATGCTTGGCAAACGCGTCCGGTCACTGCCAAACATCAAGAAGCATTGTCTTTTTACGAACTTCACGCTGGATCTTGGCGCAAGAAAGACAATGGCGACTTCTTAACATATCGTGAGCTTGCGGAAGAGCTGATTCCGTACCTGTCTGAGATGGGGTATACCCACCTTGAATTGATGCCCGTTTCTGAGCATCCGTTCTATGGGTCATGGGGCTATCAACCAATTGGTTTGTTCTCTCCAACGAGCCGATTCGGGACGCCTGATGATTTCAAATATTTCGTCGATCAATGCCACCAGGCTGGTATCGGTGTTGTACTTGATTGGGTTCCAGCTCACTTCCCTTCAGATGATCACGGCCTTGCAAATTTTGATGGCACGGCACTGTTTAACGACCCTGATCCGCGCCGTGGCTGGCATCAGGACTGGAAGAGCTACATCTATGACTATGGCCGTGAACATGTTCGTCGTTTCTTAGTATCGAATGCACTGTTCTGGTTTGAGCATTATCATATCGATGGTCTGCGTGTTGATGCTGTCGCATCTATGCTGTACCTCGACTATTCACGTGAGCACGATCAGTGGATCCCTAACCATGATGGAGGCAACGAGAACTACGATGCCATTAGCCTGTTGCGCTGGATGAACGAAGAAGTCTATTCTCATTATCCGAACGCGATGACGATTGCTGAAGAATCTACCGCTTTTTCTGGCGTATCGCGTCCGACTGATATGGGGGGGTTGGGCTTTGGGTTTAAATGGAATATGGGATGGATGCACGACAGCCTTTCTTATATTCAAGAAGAGCCCGTGCACCGTAAATACCACCACAACACGATTACCTTCCCATTGATTTATGCTTTCAGTGAGAATTACATACTGTCTTTGTCGCATGATGAAGTGGTTTACGGCAAAGGTTCATTACTGGACAAGATGCCGGGTGATGAGTGGCAGAAAACCGCTAACCTGCGTGCCTACATGGGCTATATGTATGGCCAACCAGGCAAGAAACTGAACTTCATGGGAGCCGAAATTGCGCAAAGCGCAGAGTGGGCACATGACGGTCAATTAGAGTGGCACTGGCTACAGTACCCTCGCCATAGCGGTATGAAGGCGTTAGTGAGCGATCTGAACAAGCTATACACTGCAACTCCAGCCCTCCACGAGCAAGATTGTTCGCCGGAAGGTTTCGAATGGCGCGTTCAAGATGATGCTGAAACAAGTGTATTAGCGCATGAACGTATGGCACTGAATGGCGACAAAGTATTAGTTATTTCTAACTTCACGCCAGTACCTCGCGAAGGTTACACATTAGGTGTGCCAACTGAGGGCGAGTACGAGCTCATGCTAAATACTGATGATGGTAAATACTGGGGTAGTAATGCGCCGGTTAAGCATGTTGTTGTAACAGAGGAAGTAGCAAGTCACGGATTAGATCATTCAATCCGTTTGAATTTACCTCCGCTATCAACAATGTTTATGGTATTTACCAAGAAATAAAGTGTTACCAGAATCATCACAAACTTAACGAAAAAGCCCGTAACGAATGTTACGGGCTTTTTTATAGAACTCAGCGTTTGGGAAAGTTGCTTTTGTTTTGAATAGAGGTAAGCCTTTCGCTTACTTAAAGTCAGCTTTACGCATTCGGCTCAGCACAGCCATGACTTCAATTGCACGAGGTTTCGCTAAGTCGCCGTAGTGTGGCATTGAACGGAACCAGTCATCATGCAGCATCTGTTCAAATGCTTTTGATGGGGTCTTTTCCCAACCTTTACCTTGAGCAAGCTGGAACCACAACCAACCAACAGCATATAGCTGGCTTGAATCAGCAATTTGTTCTAATGCCTGTAGGTCAATTAGCTCACGTCCAAAACGTAACGATGTCTTGTCTTTTACCTGAATACGGAATTTTCCGTCTTCCAGCATGGCCTTTAGCGTACTGCGGTTTACCTGGCGTGTACGAGGTAATGACAGTGTTTCAGTGCCTTCGTGAGTACGACGAGTCGGGTGTGTTGCAATCACTTCTTTTGCTTTTTCTGTAACATCAATGGCTTGATAGTTGTGCATTTGGATAACAGTATCTGCGACGTCCAGATAATCACCAGAACCACCCATCACCAGTAATACAGAAATATTCAGTTGATCTCGAAGAAGTGAAATGCGATCGACCAATGGCGTAATGGGCTCATCATTTTTCGCAATCAGCGCCTGCATGCGCTCGTCACGGATCATAAAGTTAGATGCTGATGTATCTTCATCAATAAGCAGAGCCTGAGCGCCGGCTTCCAGTGATTCCTGAAGCCATGAAGCCTGAGACGTAGAACCAGACGCATCTTGTGTGCTAAATGAGTTTGTATCTTTACCCATTGGCAGATTGCTGATGTACGGTGACAAGTCAACATTATGCACACAACGGCCATCTTCAGCACGGATTTTAGTTGCCGTATCATTGGTAACAATGTATTCACGACCATCGCCCGGTATATGGTCATATACCGAGTTTTCAATCGCATTCAACAGGGTTGATTTACCGTGGAAGCCGCCGCCAACAATCATGGTGATCCCTTCAGGGATACCCATTCCGCGTATTTTACCTTTATGTGGCGCTTCAAGCTCCAGAGCCAGAGCATCAGGGCTAACGAACGCAATAGCGTCAGCCATTGGTAAGTCAACATTACCGGCAAGGCGAGGTAATACGCTGCCATCGGCAACAAAGGCAAGTAAGTTGTTTTCTTTTAGCTGGCTGCGCAGGGCCACCTGATCTTCAACCGCTTCACAGTGACGCTTCATTTCTTCAATCGGTAGTTCACGTGCAATCGTAGAGCGACGAATGACTTTAGGCATAGTAAACGTCAGCAGGTTCATTGCCTTTTTAGCAATGATCTTACGATTGTCTGCAGGTAGGTTAACGCGAAAGCGTAGCTCGATACCTTCTTCATCAAAGACAACAGCAGTGCGATCAAGAATAACCTGACCAGGACGATCAATTTGAATTGCGTTTTCTTGCTGGGAAAGATCGGCAAATTGACGTGCAATGAAATCACGTGCGCCACGTTGGTAATCCTGAGATTGATCTTTCAACCAAGCTAAATCTGTTAGCGCCCATTTACGACGAGCACGAACACGAGAAGCAGGTGCGTATGGGTCTGCTTGAATAGTGTCGATATAAAAGTCGAAGTCAACGAAGTTGTATTCGCCACGCATACTAGAGTAGCTGCGGTAGTTGTGACGGTCGATTTTGTGTAATTTGGCTTCGAGTAATTGCATGTCGTCTCGATATCGTGCGTTATAATTCTGGGGGCTGGATTTTACACTAAAGTCTAACTGTTAGCATGTAAACTTTGGCTATAAAAAAGAATTCCTCTGTAAGTACGACGGCTGCAAGATTACACCAAGGTCTAATTGAGCCTATATCCTGATAATGTATCTTATTAATGTTTCATGATTTCAGATACGAAATGTGAGAAACAAGTCCCTTGTTCATTGCTTTTAACGCCTTGGTGCCGGCAGCACCTTTCCACGGCACCTATTAATTCCATACCTCGTAGTCTATCTGAACCAAGAATGAATTCGTGCTGATGTTTACGCTTGCTACTTTACGTGATTTATCGCACACTTTCTCGCTGAATTCGGATAAGTTACATTGGGTTGTAAATTATGGCTTCAACAGCAGCAGCGCTTCATATTTTAGTGAAGCATAAAGAACAAGCAGACGACATTCTTCAACAGTTGAAGAAAGGCGCTAAGTTTCAAACTCTTGCGAAAAAATACTCCACATGTCCATCTAAGAACCGTGGTGGTGATTTAGGTGAATTTCGTAAAGGGGCAATGGTTCCTGCTTTTGATAAAGCGGTGTTTTCCGGAAAAGTACTTGAACCAATCGGCCCGGTTAAAACTAAGTTTGGCTATCACATTATCAAGGTGTTATACCGGACATAAACTGTATCTAAAAATCAATTGCTTATTTATTTCTGATAATTTTATGGGGCAATCTGATTGTTACCGTGCCCCAGATTTACCATTGCAAATCATATTCTATTTGATCCAGGCTTCATCCATTCCCCTCGCTTCAGGCAATATCAGCAATCGTTTCATCACGGCTAAATACTCTATTTGCTAAACGATGTTGGCGTAGCCAACTCTATCCAGGGTAAAAGTGCTTTAACAATGCGTACTTAGAACTCGAAGTGAATATAAATGCGGTCGCTTCGCTTTGATGTCGGTGCTGGTCAGCTAAGAAATACGCCGAATGATTGCGTGTCAGGTGTTTGTTACAGCTTTTTCAAAGTGTGCTCGTGGCCTGATATGCTGGTACATGGTTGATGCGAATGATCTACATGTACGAGAATGTTGCATGTAGCTTATCCTAAGCCCCCCCGCGTTGTGTTTTTTTTGAGTACAATTAAAAAATAGAGTTAACACACTAAAAATGCAGGATAAAATAATCATATCAGGACTGGCTTGGTAGCTTTGACCACATTGAGAACAGGAAAATTCCTATCATTTGAGGTTTATCATTAGCTTATATGGTGCCACTTCGAGTATCACTTTCTTCCAGGTGACATTTCAAACCCAAATACCCAGATCTCGAAATTGGATACAACATCACAAATTTAAAGCTCCTTACAAATATACCTACCTCTCCCATTAGAGTTCGCATAATATCTGCGACTTTATTCACTGCCCCTTAAGGCTACAGGTCTGATAATACCTGTGGTTTTACCCTAATTCATCCTGATATAGGTCAAGTAAGAAATGAAATCTCTAGGATTCAAAAATACTATAATAACCTCGGTAATAGTGTTAGTTAGCGTGTGCTTGTTGGCAGCTAACTGGCTTTCTTATGCCGATCTAAGAGATCATACGATTCAGAACATAAATGCCCAATCAATATCCACAGTCAGGTATGAAGCTAATAAAATTGAAGCCTGGTTTAAGAGCAAAACTCGTGCAATCGACTCGCTGGTTGACCACTATAAAGCTGGTCAGCCGAGTGAACGCTATGTCGAAACAGCCAAATACGCTAAAGATGCCAGCGATCTAACGACGGTGCTGTACGGCTTTGATGATGGCCGTTCATACTCGAATGATGGCGTTGATGACCCTGATGAGTATGACCCCCGCACTCGTCCTTGGTATCAAAAAGGAAAGGCGGCAAACGGCTTAGATTTAACCGATGTCTATAATGATGCAACTACAGGTCTCCCTGTTGTTTCTATTGTTAAAAAATTTGGAAATGGTGTACTTTTGGGAGACATTGAACTGTCTATCCTTGCCGATACTGTTAAAGGCGTAGATTTCCCGGGTGCGGTTACAGCTATTGTAGATGAGACGGGAAAAACGTTAGCTTCAAGTTCATCTTCACTAGCGGTAGGGACTCGACTTGCCGATATTGGAATGGCAAAAGTGCAGAAAGCGATGTTATCTCAAGACGAGAGCTATTTAACTTATTCACTGAATGGAACAGATCAGTTATCGTTTACTAAATCCATAACATTAGTAAATGGAAAAAAATGGTACCTAGTTATTGGTGTTAATAAATCTATTGCTTATGCAGCCGTGGATGAGGCGCTGGCTGATGCGATTATATCTTCATTGGTAATGCTTTCCATTGCGATTATCCTTGTCGTAGCAATATTAAATGTTTTGTATCGTCCAATACTCACACTCAAAGAAGTCGTGCTCGATCTATCAAAAGGCAACGGCGATCTCACTCGACGGCTGCCGGTTACCAGCGATGATGACCTGGGGCAAATTTCAGGAGGGATTAATGCCTTTATTGCAAACTTGCAATCATTGATGCTGGAAGTCTCGCAGTCTTCTGAACATATCGCTAGCAGCGTCGACCAACTTAAAAACCAAACAGATGCGAACAACCAAGTGCTGACAGCACACACAACGGAAACTACACAGATTGTTGCCGCTATTGAGGAAATGAGTGCCACTGCAAATGATGTGGCAAGTAATGCATCTGAAGCGTCCCAGTTCACTCATAATACAAACGCGCAAGTTACTGACTCGAAGAATGCTGTAACCGGTGCTACCAATACGGTATCTCAACTCGTCGAAGAAGTTGAAAATACGTCTACCAGCATTGTAGAAATTGGAAAAGACACCTTAGATATCACCAACGTACTGCAAGTAATCGGTGAAATTGCAGACCAAACAAACTTGCTTGCGCTAAATGCTGCCATCGAAGCTGCCCGAGCCGGAGAACAAGGTCGCGGTTTTGCCGTTGTCGCCGATGAAGTCAGGGCGCTTGCTGCCAGGACGCAAACCAGCACAGCTGAGATTGAACAGACGCTAAATAAGTTACGCACTGGTTCAAATACAGCAATTTCTGCAATGGGTATCACTAAATCAACATGCGAGAGAACGGTGGAAAATACGTCTTTGGTGGCGAATGATCTCGATACGATTGCTCAATCTGTGACGCATATTAATGACTTAAATACGCAGATAGCTACCGCAGCCGAACAGCAGAGTACAGTTGCGGATGAAATTACCCGTAATATGGCTGCTATTCGTGAAATTGTGGGGGAGTTATCAGCAAATGGAGAAGCTACTGCAAATGAAACCATCAATCTTGCAGCTGCAAACAGTCAATTGAAATCTGTTGTTAGTAAATTCAGATTGCAGTAAGGCGGCTATTACAGGAAGAAATATGCCAACTGGTATAGGTCTTCACCAATCGAGCAGCAACATCTATAGTAAGGCCACTTTGTAGTGGCCTTTCGCATAATTACAAGAGAACTCACCAACTGGCAGCCCTACCGGATAGTGATCTTTCTCTTACATTTGATGGGGTAGAACTGAGAAGTAGGCCAATTCCGAGATTAATTATTTTCACAGTTAGGCTGTGGGTTTAATCCTATAATATCTTTACATTTTTCAAAATTACTCAGTTCAGAGAAGTTAGAGTTTTCGATTTTATCTTTGTTAAACCAATAGAAACCGAGATCTTTTGAAAACCATAAAATAAGTTCTTGTTGACGGAAAACAATGTAGCTTGTGTGTTTTTTTTGTTTTTCAAAAGTGGAATTAAAATTATTTTGTATTTTACCGGGTTTACTTATACCACTTCGTTCTAATTCGTTTTCTGATATAACCCAATTGAAATACTTCGGTTTTGTTGATATTTCGGCAATAAAAGGTGCTGTATCTGTTTTAAATAAAGTAAATTCTCCACCCTTAAAATAAACAGGAATGAATTCTGTTTTTTCGTTATTTACTTTGTAACTTACACTACTGAAAGACCACTTTAGATTACTGATTTTTTGCAAAGATGATTGTACGAGATTGGGAGAGAGCTTACCGCCTTCAATATATAGATTGTATGTTTTTGCCGTTGTGCTACTTATATTTTCATCATTGAATAATGAAATCGTCTGAATATAATTCGTATGCGAAGACAATATAGGCCAGAATAATTCCAGTTCAAATTGGTCAAAAGTAACTGCGCGTGAACTGGAAGGGATACAAGTACCTTGTTGATTTTTATCACAAAAGGCAACAGAGTAATATTTATCTATCTTAGCAATAAAAAATAACTTGTTATCCATTTCAGTTGGTGTGATATATGTTTTACTATATGATTGTAAAAAATCCAAGTCATCTTCGTTTTGTGTCAGATAAATAAAGGTGTTATTGTCATGATCATAGCTTATTTTATGATAGTATGATGTTTCTTTGTTGACGAAGGTGTATAGGAAGGCACTGATTATAAAAAATGTCAATATGACAACGGTCAGGTGTGTATAATTGAACTTGTTTTTAGATTTATTGGTTATAATGATGTTTTCATTATGTAGGTTAACTGGCTCTATAGCCGTCACCTTTATCATATAACCGAGACGAGGGACTGTTTCAATGACTTGCCCTTTTTCTTCTTCCTTAAGTTTTATTCGTAATGTGCGAATAGTCTGAAATAGAGATGTGCTTGAAATTTCCTTTTGGTTCCAACCAATATTTATAAGCTCTTTTTTAGATACAACCCGAGGTGAATGTTGAATTAAATAGCATAAGATTTCTCTCTCGGCATGGTTTAATTCTATACAATGCCGACCATTCAACAGCTGTTTTTTTGAACAGTAAAATATGAAACCCTTACCTAATTTTACTGTATTTGTTGTAACACTGTTATTCGGCATGTATCGATTGCTCAAAAATTGATTTTAGAGTGATTGAAATCTAGATTTTCCATTTCGTAAGTATAACATTATCAGGATGTTTGTGTCTTAGGGCAAAATGCCATATCTCCCACGTATACTCCCGACGACAATGACGGCTATTTGCAGAAAATGACTGTTTTATATCCCTGTAACCTCGATATTTTCGCCCTTTTGGAGTGAGTCTGCGTGCCTACTTCTGCGTCAAATTAGCTTGAAATAGACAACCGTTCCTGTGCTCTTTTTTCTTGAATTGAACTCGCCGAGCCCACTCTGAATCCTGCATCTTGAGAGCACTTGGGTATATTGATTCTCATGAAAACGAGAGTGCTAACTGGCCTGTTAATGTGCATGATTTTAACTAGCAATTATAGGCAAATTTGTCCAGTAGGAAAACGTTTTATTTTGAACAGGGGTGTCATCATAATCTATTGTTAATAATAGATTTATCTGTGCGTTTTAAAGTGATCTGATTTTTTTGTGGATATAATTACTTTTGCGACACCGGATAATTTTCTCCTTTTCTATGATTAAAAGCGATGAACACATGCTGTGCACTACATAAAAATATACAGCGTGAAAGTGTCACTGATTATTGGGGGGAATATGCATAAGAACATTTTTTTTATCTTTGGGTTAACGCCAACGATTGTGATAACGACTGCTTTTTTCCCTATGGCGGCGAGTTCTGCAGAGAGAGTTAGTAACGCTAATGGTATGGCCGAATTAACAAGCATGACGCAGGAAGTTTATGCTGTCGCAATCTCAAACTTGAAAGAATTAAGCTCTGATTTTCGAGGTGATAAATTTACTCAAAACAAACTTCAGAGACGCGCCTCGGGATTAAATAATAATTCGCTGCTACAGCAAAATAATCTAAATACTGCTGAGTTAACTGCACGTGCAAGTAGTCTCAGGCAGGCGGCAAAGAACAACGTACAACCGCAAGCATCTTTCCCTCAATCTTCAGAACTGACATTGTACCAAAATGGCTATTTAGCTGAAGAGAGCTACTCAAGGTTCGGTGCTTATGTTCGGGTTGAACAGGATACAACTACTTCTGGAAATAACGCATCCAGCGTTGAAAAAGATTATAAAAGCGAGGGTACATCGATTACGCTTGGAGGCGATTATCTTCTTTATGATCATTATCTCTTTGGTTTAGCGCTAGGTTTACCTTTGTTCGACTCCGGTGAAGAGAATGCAGAAAGTGAAATTGATGGCTTAGTTGCCTCCGGATATTTTAGTTATTTTCATGATAACTGGTATCTTGATTTTACGGCAAGCTACGCTTTAGTTGATACCGATATTGAACGTAAAATCAGTCTTTACAGTGATAGTGTTATCACTAATGTTGATGATGTTGATTCAGATATATGGGTTTTTTCTCTGGGCTCGGGTTATCTGATCCATGATAACAATTGGAATTTTGCGCTTGAAAGTTCGATTCAACATACTGTCTCTGATACTGACAGGTATGCTGAACGGCCTTCAAAAGGTAATTCTAATTACCTGATATCAAAAGTGGATGATATCAATGAATTGGAATCGACCGTGTTTATTGCGGGGGCAAGCTTCTTTTATCCATTTCGCACAAGTTTGGGGGTTTTTCAACCATACCTGAGAAGTTATGTACATTATGATTTTGATGCCAATTCAGAAAAAATCATCAGTCAGCTGCAAGCGGATAATTCTGGCACAATATTGCCAATAATAATAAAATCTGATGACCAACTATATGGTCGTATGCATCTTGGTATTTCGGGAGCATTTAATAATGACTGGCATGCCTACGCAGAAGCAAGTACTTTAATTGGTTTAGATGATCTATCAGCATATACATTTACGATTGGGGTGAGTATTGCGCTAGATTAATTTTTAATGATTGCTATGTGAAAATAGCTTATCTCAGTGTCTAATACTCTTACTCGATAGTTTCTGGTTTTGGGATGTATTTATGTAGTCGGTCTATATCGCCGTTAATGGAGAAGAAAAGCTCCAGCTCCATCATAATCCCAGGATTTGCTTTATAATCAAACTCACTTTGGAAGTTGATGTCAGGGCTTATTCTTAAATAAAGCCAGTCTTTATATAGACGCTGTTTCCATGCGGTGGATAACCAATAGTTTGTACTTTCTTCGTCATCTCCGGTATCAGTGCTGGCACCTGCCGAATATTCAATTGAATTATTTTCATTCACACGGTGATAATATTCAACTTGCTGAACTAACTCCCAATTGTTATCGGAATCAAGAAACTGCGCGCTGGTACTGGATGTGATTATTTTTGAGTGTTCTTTGTTGACAGCATAATAAAAGCCAAGAGAAGTTAGTAATCCTGGACCTTTCGAGTGATAATAGAATACTTCTTGGTTAATTCGGCTGGTCCAATTTTCGCTTAATGTATCTATACGCCGTAGATTAGCTTTAGCAAAGGGATCCAGTGGCAGTTTTATCTTTAAGCCGATACCGTAGTCGGCTTTCCATTGCCCCAGTTGTTTGTCTTGTAAACTAACACCACCGATAGCACCACTAATTCCACTATCGCTACTTTCCGATATGTCACGTTGCTTGTTTTCGAGACTGTCATAATCATCAGGATCAGTTTCAAGAATTAGTTTCCAGTTTTTTTTAGTGTGAGGTAGATCTAGTTTAAGGTAAACATTTGAATCAAAGTCAAAATACTCTCTGTGTGTGTATCTTGGTCTAAATCGAATCCGTAAGTAACTGCGGTTCATTAAAGGCTTTTCATCTTCTTTCTTTCCAATGAAATGGTCGACTGAAGTGCTATATTCATTGATCGTATCAGATACAGTGTATTGTGATTCATCTAGCCAGCTGAGTAAGATACTATCGCCTTGGTTTTCATTTTGTTCAATAGCAAGTGAACTAGACAAGAAAGTAATATTGGGCTCAAAAATGGTATTAGAATGAGCTAAGCCAGAATAGAAAAGACAAGCGGGGAATGTTAAAGACAAGAATGATACTCGTTTAAAACGATACCTTAAAGGAGCCTTTCTAATATACGAATGCAATTTAGTTCCCATCCAATAGTCTCAAGCAAAAGTCTATATATTTCATTATCATACTAGCTTAAGTATAGAAGCATATAGGCTGACGGTCTGAAAGGAAGGCAATTTATCGCCAAAAGGAGAGCGATATCAATCTTTTGAACTAAATATAATATATAAATTAGAGTTTTTTATGTTCATTTTTTCTCTAACTTGTAACGTGTATATTATTTCCCTTTGTTATATAGATGCTTATATGTTATTTGAATTAATGATAATCATAACATAAAAATTCAACTACAATTAGAATTAATATAAACCTGTACATCAATGCATAGCTTTTTGCGTTGTTAAATTATCAGTGAGGACAAGATGGTCAGTTCAGATCTTGATGGCATCAAAAGTGATATCTCATTGACTGTTAATGATATTTTTGAAAACTTGGAAGAAGATAATAATAGATTGCCCACAAAAGAAGAATTCAGGACGATATTCTCAAATCATACGGAGCAATATATAGGTCCGTTAGATGAACTCACGGTAGAGGGGATCAGGCATGGCTTGAATAAACAAAGAGTAAGAGAGCTGGATCTCTGGCGTGCGGTAAATGAACTAGAAGCAGATCAGCGTTTTCTACGATCTTCTTAATATGCAGATCATATCTTGGTAAAAAATTAGGTTACTCAGCTTTTTGGTGGTAGCGACTGATCGAGCGGGAAGTTATCGCCTTTTTTATTGGTGTTTTTTCTATATTGGTTTCGTGCAAGCAAAGCGAGTGATACTTTTGATGCGGGCAGCTTATTCAATTTGTTACAAATCTGCCATCCTGCTTGTGCAATTTTATTAAGAGCTACACCTGTTTTTATTCCTAAACCTTCACAAAGATATATCACGTCTTCTGTGGCGACATTTCCACTGGCTCCGCTGGCATAGGGACAGCCACCTATACCTGCAACACTGGTGTCGATAACATTTACCCCCATGCTTAATGCCTGATAAATATTGGCTAATGCCTGTCCCCAGGTATCATGAAAGTGTACCGCTAACTGATGTACGGGAATGTGGTGGTTTACTGCTTCCAACATTCTGGCGATACGAAGTGGGGTACCTGTACCGATGGTGTCACCGAGCGAGATTTCATAGCATCCCATTTCAATCAGTGCTTTTGCGACAGCAGCAACCTTTTCGGGGGGCGTTGGACCGTCATAAGGGCAATCGACAACACAAGATAAATAACCACGAACCGCGATCCCATTACCTCGGGCCAGCTCCATCAGCGGCGCAAATCGTTCCAGGCTTTCTGCTATTGAGCAATGGATGTTTTTATGGCAAAAGCCTTCAGAGGAAGAGGTAAATATAGCGACTTGATTGGCACCTGCTTCCAGCGCCTGCTCGAATCCTTGAATGTTTGGTGTCAGGGCAGAATATACAATATTTGGCTTTCTGGCGATTTGCTGTAAGACCTGATTAGAATCGGCCATCTGCGGTACCCATTTGGCAGAGACAAATGAACCAGTTTCGATATGGGTTAGCCCGGTTTCTGACAATTGATTAATAAGCATGACTTTATCGGCAGCGCTGACGCGGCGTTCATTCTGCAGGCCGTCTCTGGCGCCAACTTCCACTAGGGTGACATGTTCAGGTAATAAGCTCATTGTGTGTTTACCGTTCGCTCAATATTGAGCAGCTGCTGACCATGCTCGACTTGATCACCGGTGGTGAAGCGGACCGATTCAATAACGCCGTCGTACGGCGCTTTGACAGTATATTCCATCTTCATCGCTTCAATGATGAGAAGCGGCTGATCTTTATTAACTTTCTCTCCGGCCTTACAGTAGATGGCGGATATGACCCCATTCATTGGTGCTTGTGTGAGTGGCTCTTTTTTATCCTTATGTTCCTTTGCGATGTAACCGTTCACAACAGAGCAGTAAATGTCATGGCTTGCCTGATAGAAAATATCGATCTGGTTGTTAGTTTGGATTGCAGTGAATTTCTCTTGTTGTCGGATGGCATCAATGCGCTGGCAAAGCTCAACCACTATTTGATTCGGTGAATGTGTATTTCTTCGCGGAATGTGCGTAATGGTGAGCGGACTGACTCGGTGTTGCTGGTTGTTTGTCTTTATAGCGACTAATTTGAATTCTGAGCTTAGCTTTTTCGGTTGTTCGCTAAGCTCAAACGTCAGTTCAAAGAGATGCCCATCACGGTCTTGCAAGCAGACGGTTTGTGAGGCAGGTTGATTCATGCGCCATCCCGCTATTGCCCATGGTGATTGAACCTGACGATAGGTTTGAAGCGAGCAATGTTGAGGTGAACCGGGCGGAATTTTTTGTTGCGGGTGCAATAAGTAAACAGCAGAAAACAACAAAGATTTCGCTATCAAAACAGCGGGCGCAGTATCAGGTTGAATGGTTGTTAGTTCAATCATTGAAGGCTGTTGGGCGAGCAGAGCATTCTGATGTTGTTCAATAAAGGCTGTACTGATCTCTTCACGTGCAAAGGCGGGGTGGCTCACTAATTGGTGGAGATACTGGATATTGGATTTCAAGCCGATCAGCCGGTATTGTGCTAAGGCCTGCTTAAGGTGATAAATCGCAGCGGTTCGGTTTTCTCCCCAGGAGATAACTTTTGCAAGCATTGGGTCATAATAACTAGTGACAGTGTCACCATGCTGAATGCCAGAATCAATCCGAAGATGTCTATTTGGCTCGGGTTCACGCAGGTACGTGATGGTGCCGGCCTCGGGGAGGAAGCCGTTATCCGGATCTTCGGCATAGACTCGGACTTCTATCGCATTTCCTTTCGGTACTATCTGGTGCTGGCGAAGGGGAAGCGGGTGACCTTCTGCAACCCTGATTTGCCACTCGACTAAATCTTGCCCGGTAATGAGTTCCGTCACGGGGTGCTCGACCTGCAAGCGGGTATTCATTTCCATAAAGTAGAACTGACTGCCGTGATTGCTCCCCGATGGATCGCTTTTTGACTGTTCAAGCAGGAATTCGATGGTTCCGGCCCCGGTATAGTTAATGGCCCGGGCGGCATTAACCGCAGCTTCCCCCATTTGTCGCCGGAGTGATTCACTCAATCCCGGAGCCGGGGCTTCTTCAACGATTTTTTGGTGGCGACGTTGAATAGAGCAGTCGCGATCTAATAGGTAAACTGTGTTTCCATGCTGATCGGCAAAAATTTGAACTTCAATATGCCTTGGATTGATCAGGTATTTTTCAACCAAAAGATGATTATCCCCAAAGGCCGCCATCGCTTCACGCTTGGCGCTGGCTATCGCTTCAAGCATTTCAGCGCCGACATTAACAATGCGCATGCCTTTGCCACCACCACCCAATGCCGCTTTTAATAATACGGGATAACCGATTTTCTCTGCTTGCTGCAGTAATATATCCGGCTGGTTGCTATCGCCGTGATAACCGGGGATCAGCGGAACGTTGGCTTTTTCCATGATATTTTTGGCGTCTGATTTTGAGCCCATGGTATTGATTGATTCGGCGGATGGGCCAATAAAGAGGAACCCTTGTTTGTGACAAGCCGCGGCAAATCCCGCGTTTTCTGATAAAAAACCGTAGCCGGGATGAATGGCATCAACATGGGCGGCGTTTGCTGCAACCAATAATGCATTTATGTTCAGGTATGATCCACGGGCTGCTGATGGCCCAATACACATCGCCTGATCTGCCATGGAAACATGCTTGGCATTGCGATCGGCATCGGAATACACCGCAACTGTTTCGATATGTAAACGTCGGGCGGTGGCGATAATTCGACAGGCAATTTCGCCTCGGTTAGCAATCAGAAGACGGTTAATTTTTCTAATCACATTGAGTTTCACCGTCTCTGCTGCATTAACAGACTGTGGTGGCTGAGCACGATTGATCACTGTCGGATCCGATGGCTTACTCATCTTTGCCACTCCATGCGGGTGGTCGCTTTTCAAAGAAAGCATTCACCCCTTCTTGTCCTTGTTCAGATCTGCGGATCTCCGCGATCAAATCGCTGGTCAGTGTTCTTAGTTCAGAGTCTATCGCTTTATGTTCACAGACATGGCATAACTGTTTGGCTCTTGTCATTGCATTGGGGCTATTGGTAAGAATCATTTGGGTTAAGCGGGTGAGTTGTTTTTCTAACGCACCGTTGAGCGTATCTGTGACAATATGAATGATATTCAATTGCCGCGCCGTTGCTGCGTCAAAATGCTCCGCCGTCAGCATATAGCGCCGGGCCTGTCTGACCCCCATCGCCCGGCAGACATAGGGGCTAATGGTGGCCGGAATTAACCCTAGCTTAACCTCACTGAGACAAAACAGTGCGTCAGAGCTGGCGATGGCAATATCGCAACCGCAAATTAGCCCTAAAGCGCCACCAAATGCACTGCCGTGCACCAGTGCAATGGTCGGGTGAGGAAAGGTATCTAACACATGCATTAGTTGTGCAAGTTGCTTGGCGTCTTGGCGGTTTTCTTCGACACTTTTTTTGGCCATTGATCTCATCCAGTTCAGATCGGCCCCCGTTGAAAAGTGTTTACCAATAGCGCGTAATACCAGGACGTAAACGGTGGGATCATTTTTTAATCTGTCCAGATGATCGAGTAGGGCCTGAATGACAACATCATCAAAAGCATTATGTTTGCTGGTCCGGTTTAATGTCAGGGTTGCAATACCCTTTTCATCGACGGCGCATAATACTTCTTGGGCCTGATCGGCGGTTTCTTGCTCTTTCATCACACCTCCTCCCGTTTACATGCGGAAAATACCAAACTGGCTCTCTGGGATCGGATCCCGCAATGCCGCTGCCAGCGCGAGTCCAACCACATCTCTGGTGTGCTTGGGGTCGATAATACCGTCATCCCACAGTCGGGCACTGGCAAAGTAGGGATGCCCCTGGGCGTCATAGAGTGCGATAATCGGCTGTTTAAAAGCGAACTCTTCATCGTCACTCCATGTTTCCCCGTTACGGGCTTTTACATCGCGGGTAACTTGCGCCATAACGCCGGCGGCTTGTTCACCGCCCATTACAGAGATCCGGGCATTCGGCCACATCCACATCATTGTGGGGTTATAGGCCCGGCCGCACATACCGTAGTTGCCCGCGCCATATGAGCCTCCGACAATTACGGTGAATTTAGGTACATCAGCACAGGCGACAGCCATCACCATTTTCGCACCGTGTTTAGCGATACCCTCAGATTCGTATTTTTTCCCGACCATGAAGCCGGTAATGTTCTGGAGAAAAAGCAGCGGGATCTTTCGCTTGCTACACAGCTCAATAAAGTGCGCGCCTTTCAGGGCGGATTCAGAAAACAGAATGCCGTTGTTCGCAACGATGCCGATAGGGTGACCGTGCAAATGAGCAAATCCGCAGATCAGCGTGCTACCGTATAAGGCTTTGAATTCATCCAAGTCGGAATCATCGACAATACGGGCAATCACTTCCCGGATATCAAAAGGCTGGCGCAGGTTTGTTCCGACAATGCCGTAGAGTTCATCGGCAGCATACTGCGGCGGAACAATTGTTTTTTCCGGTGGCTTAAGCTTTGGCGTATTGGTGCTGGCAATAGCCTGCCGGGTAAGGGCGAGAGCATGGTGTTCGTTTTCGGCATAGTAATCTGCCACGCCCGATGTTTTACAGTGCACATCGGCGCCACCCAATGCTTCGGCAGTCACAATCTCACCGGTCGCGGCCTTTACCAGCGGCGGGCCCGCCAGGAAAATCGTTCCTTGCTCTTTTACGATGATCGACACATCAGCCATTGCCGGAACATAAGCGCCACCTGCGGTGCAGAGGCCAAGCACAACGGCGATTTGCGGAATGCCCTTGGCTGACATCCGAGCCTGATTATAGAAAATGCGCCCGAAATGGTCCCGATCGGGAAAGACTTCGGCTTGATGAGGCAAGTTCGCACCTCCGGAATCCACTAAATAGACCGTGGGAAGATGGCATCGCTCGGCGATTTCCTGTGCGCGAAGGTGTTTTTTCACCGTTAAAGGATAATAGGAGCCACCTTTGACCGATGGATCGTTGGCGATAATCATACATTCAATGCCTTCAACCTGACCGATACCCGCGACCACACCGGCACAAGGGACCGGCACGTCGTAAACATTCCAGGCGGCAAACTGACTGAGTTCCAAAAACGGCGAACCGGCATCGAGTAATTTATCAATTCTCTCTCGCACCGGTAATTTACCTTTTTCTCTTTGACGAGCGAGAGCCGCTTCGCCGCCTCCTTGCATAATGACATGGAGATTAGACCGTAAGTTATCGACCAGCGCGGTCATTGCCTGATGATTGGCGACAAACAGAGGATCTTGTGGCTGAACCTTACTTTGAATAATTGCCATACTCGTCCTTTTGGAAAGTAGTGTTATCTTGAACCGTTATTATTACGATTCTTTAAACAGTTCACGGCCAATCAGCATCCGTCTGATCTCAGAAGTCCCTGCGCCTATTTCGTAAAGCTTGGCATCCCGTAGTAATCGTCCTGCCGGAAACTCATTGATATAGCCATTGCCCCCCAGTAACTGAATGGTATCCAGCGCGAGTCGGGTGGCCTGTTCGGCGCTATAGAGGATCACACCGGCGGCATCTTTGCGGGTTGTTTCACCCCGGTCACAGGCAGCGGCAACGGCATACACATAAGATCGGGCGGCATTCATGCGGGTATACATGTCAGCGACTTTGGCCTGAACCAGCTGAAATTCACCAATAGAACGGCCAAACTGTTTACGGTCATGGATATAAGGCACGACTAAGTCTAAGCAGGCTTGCATAATGCCAAGAGGACCGGCAGCTAGCACGACGCGCTCGTAATCAAGGCCGCTCATTAAAATTTTCACGCCATGATCGACTTCGCCAAGAACATTCTCTTTGGGTACTTCGCAGTTCTTGAATACCAGCTCGCAGGTGTTTGAACCGCGCATTCCCAGCTTGTCGAGTTTTTGTGCATGGCTGAAACCTTTGAAGTCGCGCTCGATAATGAAAGCCGTAATGCCGTGGGATTCGGCCTCGGGATCAGTTTTGGCGTAAACCACCAAAGTATGGGCATCCGGGCCGTTGGTGATCCACATTTTAGTGCCGTTCAGAATGTAGCGGTTACCGACTAGCTGTGCCTTCAGTTGCATAGCGGTGATGTCGGATCCTGCATTAGCTTCGCTCATTGCCAGCGCGCCAATTTGATTGCCATCAATCAGACCTGGCAGGTACTTGGTACATTGCTCTGCAGTACCATGGCGGTAAATTTGGTTTACACACAAGTTGGAATGGGCGGCATAACTTAACCCGACAGAGGCTGAGGCTCGGCTTATCTCTTCCATTACAACCACATGTGTCAAATACCCCATGTCGGCACCGCCATACTCTTCGCTGACGGTAACACCCAATAAACCCATCTCACCGAGCATAGGCCATAAATGGTTCGGGAATTGATTGTCCCGGTCGATCTTGGCTGCCATTGGAACAATAGTATGGGCCGCAAAAGCATTCACTTGCTCGCGAAGCATATCAATCGTTTCACCGAGGCCAAAATTAAGTGGGGTATAAGCAATTTTCATAACATCTCCTGGTTGTCCCAAGTTGTGATGCGGTGTTGATGTCTAAGGGATCTTTGCACTATCGCGGCTTTGATCTATCCAATGCCTGCTGACAGCGCTCACGGGCTGCACTGAGTTCGCTCATCACGATATTAATATCGTCTAATTGGCGTTGTAGGGTCATTTGCTTGTCGTCAATAATGGTCAGCATCTGGTTCAGCTGAGTATTGCTTTGATTGGTATCGTACAGCTCGAACAGTTCTCGAATTTCAGCTAATGAGAAGCCTAATCGCTTACCCCGCAGGATCAGCTTGAGCCTGATTTTATCTCGACGCTGATAAACTCGGATATTGCCATGCCGGGCTGGGTGCAGCAGACCCATATCCTCATAAAAACGGATGCTTCGGGTAGTGATATCGAACTCTTTTGCCAGCTCGCTTATTTTGCAAGTCTCCACCTTATGATGCCCTCTGATCTGCATGGCGATTGGAAAGGCTCTGATACGTTATTGCGCCGATCTGGGTCAGAACCATACCGGGTGGTATTGCTGGTTTGTTTCTTAACGTTTACGTAAATGTTAGTGCTATGCTTACGAAAAGGTCAAGAAATCGCAGTTTGGATTAATGGCTCAAAATATTGTTTGATTGCTGTCGTCAGAGGGCGTAGTGATGGAAAGAACAATCTGGATTATATCGGCGAAGAGAACCCCGCTCGGCAGTTTTCAGGGGCAGTTTAAAACCCTGTCAGCACCGCAACTCGGACAGCATGCCATCAGGAGCGTGCTGGATGAGATATCGCTCTCTCCTGAGTCTATCGATGAAGTTTTTATGGGATGTGTACTGCCTGCCGGGTGTGGCCAGGCACCGGCACGTCAGGCTGCAATCAATGCCGGTTTACCCTATTCGACAGGCTGTACCACCATCAATAAAGTGTGTGGCTCCGGTATGAAATCGGTGATGCTGGCATATGATCTGATTAAGGCCGGAGGTATTCAGGCGGCGATTGCTGGTGGTATGGAAAGCATGACCAATGCTCCCTATTTACTGAAAGAAGCACGTAGCGGAATGCGGTTAGGGCATCGAACAACATACGATCATATGTTCTTAGATGGCCTGGAAGATGCGTATGAGGGCGAACTGATGGGCGTCTATGCCCAGCAAATAGCAGATAAGCTGGGTTTCACACGTTTGCAAATGGATGAGTGGGCAATGATGTCGGTTCAACGTGCACGAGATGCGCAAAAACACCATCTTTTTGCTGATGAAATTGTTCCAGTGCCTGTTTCTACCAAACATCACGACGTGAGCATCGAGCATGATGAGCACCCCGGACAAATCAGCACCGATAAAATACCGACATTAAAGCCGGCTTTCGCAAAACATGGCACCGTGACGGCGGCTAATTCCAGTGCTATTTCTGATGGCGCAGCAGCATTAGTTCTCATGGATGCTGATATGGCCAAAGAACTGGGATTAGTTCCGCTCGCGATCATCAAAGGGCATTCTTCTCATGCCCGAAAGCCCTCGGAATTTACCCTTGCCCCCGCTTTTGCCATCAGGCAGTTATTGTCGTCGCTCGATTGGTCGATTGATGAAGTCGATCTTTGGGAAATTAATGAAGCCTTTGCGGTCGTCGCCCAAATAGCGGTGCAGAAGCTGGGTTTAGCGGTCAGTAAAGTCAACATCAAGGGGGGCGCATGTGCGCTAGGTCATCCTATCGGAGCCAGTGGGGCCAGAATACTGGTTAGCCTGATCTATGCGCTGAAGCAATTACAGTCATTATCTACTGTCAACAAGCCATTGCGAGGTGTTGCATCGCTGTGTATTGGTGGTGGAGAAGCAACAGCCATCGGTATAGAAATTCCGTAACAGTGTAACAATGTAAGGAAATGACCATGATTCAGTCTGTTCCTCTCTTTATTAACGGCGAGTTTCGCCAATCTGTATCAAAGCAGTGGATTCACGTCACCAATCCGGCCAGCAATGAAATTATCGCTAACCTGCCTTGCGCGACAGAAGCGGAAGTGACGGAGGCCGTTGCAAGTGCCTCGCAAGCATTTTTGCAATGGAAAGAAGTTGCAGTGTCTGAGCGGGCTAGGCTCATGCTCAGGTATCAACAGCTACTAAAAGAACATCATGATGAGCTGGCCACTTTAGTGTCTCAGGAGACAGGTAAGATTTTTGCCGATGCGAAAGGGGATGTTTGGCGTGGTATTGAAGTGGTAGAGCAGGCCGCCAATATAGCCAGCCAGATGATGGGGGAAATGGTTGAAAATGTAGCCGAGAGCCTTGATACCTATTCAGTCACTCAGCCCTTGGGTGTTTGCTGCGGTATCACGCCGTTCAACTTTCCGGCCATGATCCCGTTATGGGTGTTTCCGATAGCGATTGCCTGCGGTAATACCTTTGTGTTGAAGCCTTCCGAGCAAGCGCCATTAACTTCGGTACGGCTGGCTGAATTATTTGAACAAGCGGGAGTTCCCAAAGGCGTCCTGCAGATAGTCCATGGCAAGAAAGAGCAGGTCGATTATTTACTCTCTCATCCTGATACCCGCACCGTGTCATTCGTCGGCTCGGTGCCGGTTGCCCGCTATATTTATCAAACTGGCACCCATAACCTGAAACGGGTTCAGGCCTTCGCCGGTGCCAAAAATCATATGGTGATCATGCCCGATGCGAACAGAGAACAAGTGATCAATAATTTGGTGGGATCATCGGTCGGTGCGGCCGGACAGCGTTGTATGGCAATTTCTGTCGCGGTGTTTGTGGGCCGGGATAAAAGCTGGATCGCTGATTTGAAAAAGGTGATGGCAAAAGTAAAACCGGGTGTGTGGAATGATGCTTCTGCCGGATTCGGCCCTTTGATCAGCCCGTTAGCGAAAGACCGAGTGCTACATCTTATCCAACAAGGCAAAGATCAAGGGGCAGTATGTGAACTTGATGGCAGCCAATGTGGCGTCGAGGGATATCCGAAAGGTAACTGGGTGGGACCGACGCTGTTTAGTGGTGTCACAACGGAAATGTCGGTTTATCAGCAGGAAATCTTTGGCCCGGTATTGATCTGTCTGGAAGTCGACAGTCTTGAAGAGGCCATCGCTTTGGTCAATGCCAATCCGTATGGTAATGGAACATCCATTTTTACGGCCAGCGGTGCGGTGGCCAGAAAATATCAGCATGAAATTGAGGTCGGCCAGGTAGGCATTAACGTCCCTATTCCTGTACCTCTTCCTTTCTTCTCGTTCACGGGTTGGAAAGGCAGTTTTCACGGTGATTTACATGCTTACGGAAAGCAGGCTGTACGCTTTTATACCGAAACCAAAACCGTTACCGCGCGCTGGTTTGATGATGATATTTCGACCGGGCCGAATCTGACTATTCAGTTGAAGTAGTTAAGTGGGTTAGGTATTGGAGGCAGTTATGGACTTTGAGCTGAATCAAGATCAACGCGCCTTTGCCCAAACAGCGCGCCAGTTTGCAATTGAACGGCTTAGTCCGATGGCCGCTGAATGGGACGAGAAACAGATCTTCCCTAAGGAGGTACTGAAAGAAGCGGGTGAGCTGGGTTTTCTCAGCCTTTATACCCCGGCGATCCAAGGTGGGTTAGCCCTTAGCAGGTTAGATGCCTCAATTGTCTTTGAGCAACTCGCGATGGGCTGCACGTCAACCACCGCGTTTATGACCATCCATAACATGGTGACCTGGATGATTGCCAGCTTTGCCACTGACGAGGCCTGTGCGGAGTATTGTCCGCAATTGATCACCGGTGACTGGCTGGCTTCGTATTGCTTAACTGAGCCTGAAGCAGGTTCAGACGCCGCATCGCTGACGACCTCGGCAAAGCGTAACGGCGAACAATACATTCTTGATGGCGCGAAAACGTTCATTTCCGGTGCGGGTGAAACGGACGTGCTGGTGGTGATGGCAAGAACGGATGATGTTAGGCCTGAAAATGCCAATGCTAAAGGCATTTCTGCTTTTATCGTGCCTGCTGATGCCAAAGGGATCCACTATGGACGGAAAGAGCCCAAACTGGGCTGGAACAGTCAGCCGACCCGGGCGATTACATTTGACAATGTGGTGATACCCGCCCGAAACCGGTTAGGGCAAGAAGGAGAAGGCTTCAAGTTTGCGATGAAGGGGCTTGATGGCGGACGAATTAACATTGCGACCTGCTCTGTCGGTACTGCGCAGCAAGCCTTAAACCAGGCAAAGCAATACATGACTGAGCGAAAACAATTTGGCGAAAGACTGGCTCAGTTTCAGGGGCTGCAATTTAAAATCGCGGATATGGCAACCGAATTGGTTGCAGCAAGACAATTGGTAAGGTATGCCGCCAGTAAGCTAGATCGTCAGGATCCGGAAGCGACAGCTTATTGCGCGATGGCTAAACGCTTTGCGACCGATGTTGGATTCACTGTCTGTGATCAGGCGCTGCAACTGTATGGGGGCTATGGCTATATCAAGGAATATCCCATTGAACGCTATTTTCGTGATGTCCGGGTGCATCAAATCCTTGAAGGTACCAATGAAATTATGCGCCTGATCATTGCCCGTCGGCTGCTTCGCGAAGGGTGCGAGTTGTTGTAATCTGGTATTACATGGAGAAAGCTCATGTCAGAAAATGAAGGCTTGGTTCAGACCGCGATAGAGGTTGAAGTGAATAACCATGTGGCGGTGATCACCATGAATAACCCGCCGGCAAATACCTGGACGGCAGACAGCCTGAATGCGCTAAAAACAGCGATACTCTCTTTGAATGATTTAAAAAAGGTGTATGCCTTGGTGATCACCGGCCAGGGTGACAAGTTTTTTTCGGCAGGCGCTGATCTTAAGTTGTTTGCTGACGGCGATAAAGCGATAGCGGGCGACATGGCACGTTGTTTTGGCGAAGCATTTGAAACCTTATCGGCATTTCGGGGGGTATCAATCGCAGCCATTAATGGTTATGCCATGGGCGGGGGATTAGAAGTGGCACTCGCATGCGACATTCGCATTGCTGAACAGCAAGCCGTAATGGCATTACCAGAGGCAAAAGTTGGCTTGTTACCCTGTGCGGGCGGAACGCAAAATCTGGCCTGGCTGGTAGGTGAAGGCTGGGCAAAACGTATTATTTTGTGTGGCGAGCGAGTCACAGCCGAACAAGCGCGTAACATTCGATTAGTCGAAGAGGTTGTGGAACAAGGTAAAAGTCTGGAAGCCGCGGTTAAGCTGGCTGAATCGGTGGCAAATCAATCCCCGTCGTCGGTTACTGCCTGCAAAGCATTAATTCAAAATTGCCGCAGCGCACCGTTGCAACATGGCCTGATGAAAGAACGGGAATTGTTTGTCCGCCTGTTCGATACCGAGGATCAAACCGAAGGGGTACTGGCCTTTTTGCAAAAACGTCCGCCAAACTGGAAAAATCGGTAGAGATATTTATTAGTACAGCACCGAAGTTTTGACGAGTTCAGTAACCCAGTTTCGTCATTCCGTAAAGAGAGGAACGAACTTATACGGAATCTAAGGAGCACGCGGTTAGAGCTGGATCCCGGATATCTCGTTCCTCAATTTCGGGATGACATGTTTAGGAGCTTCAACGATTCATTATTCAGGTGAAAGAGTACTAGCATTCAAGAAAGTTATTGAGATCCCAGAACATTGTCATACATTTCAATTAGACTCAAAAGAGTTCGAATTGAAAAAGATCGCATATTAAGAGGTTGGAGGCGGTATGACAGGAAAGGTCAGTTTTACAGAATTGGATTGCAGCAGTGGCCATAGAATTGGCGTGGCAGAGCTCGATAATACGGCTTCGCTCAATGCACTCACTCTGGATATGCTAAAGCAACTGAAAGAAAAACTAGAGCAATGGCAGGCCGATGATGACATTGTTTGTGTGTTCCTTGCCGGTGTGGGAGAAAAGGCCTTTTGTGCTGGTGGCGATGTACGCGCCATGTATCATGCGATGCAGAATAATTCGTTAAATAAAGTCAATAAAAGTGGAAAAGAATCCGGCATAGCGCAGGAATTTCTTACCGAGTATTTCACCGTGGAATATGGCTGCGATTACTTGATCCACCGCTATCGCAAACCCCTCATCGTCTGGGGCGAAGGCATTATTATGGGGGGGGGAATCGGCTTATATATTGGCGCCAGTCACAGGGTGACAACACCCAACTCTCGTCTTGCGATGCCTGAAATTAGTATTGGCCTGTATCCCGATGTGGGCGGAACCTGGTTCTTGAATCAGTTGCCGACCGGAATTGGCTTGTTCCTTGCCTTAACCGGCGCACAAATCAACGCCAGTGACGCGTTAGATCTAAAGCTTGCCGATCATTTGTTATTGTCAGAACAAAAACAAGCTGTGTTGCAGCAATTACAGACAAATCCTTGGCGTGGTGTTGAAGACAATCACGCACTGGTGACGGAGTTACTTGATAATTTAGGTAAATCAGCCGTTCGTCAGCATCCGTCCAGTCAGCTTATTCCTTACTTAGCACAAATTCAGGCGGCATGCAGTGGCGTTGATCTTAATGTGATTTGTCAGCAGATCGCAGCGATTGATGGGATGGGGCGCTGGTTGGAAACCGCTAAAGCGACATTAGCTTCAGGCAGCCCTATTACGGCTCACATCTGTTTCAGACAGTTAACTCAATATCAAAAGCTGTCACTGGCTGAATGCTTCAAACTTGAACTAACAATATCCGTTCGCTGTGGATTACTCGGTGAATTTGAAGAGGGTGTCCGGGCTCGGCTGATTGATAAATGTGGAGAGCCGAACTGGAAGTTCAAAACTGTCGAAGAGGTAGAGCCGTCTGTGATTGATACCTTATTTACACCCTTGTGGTCTGATGCAGAACATCCACTAGCTTATCTTGATACATAAGTATCACTTAACCTCAAACTGGGGAGGCGTTTCATGAGTACCATTGCATTTATTGGACTGGGAAATATGGGCAGTCCGATGGCAAAAAATCTGATTTCTGCAGGTTTTAACGTTCAAGTGTTTGATATAAACACAAAGGCGGCAAAGAAAATGGAGCCCTTTGGGGCGATGGTTGCGGCCTCCTTAGAAGAAGCGGTGAAAGGCGCTGATACTGTCATTAGTATGTTGCCGGCCGGAGTGCATGTACGCGCCGTTTATCTCGGCGATCATCACGGTGGCGTGGGCTTGCTCAATCTTGTCAGTAAAGACACCTTTCTGATTGATTCCTCAACGATAGATCCCGACTCGGCACGCCTGATTGCAAATGAAGCGGCGAATAAAGGGCTGGAATTTGTCGATGCGCCAGTCTCTGGCGGTGTTGCCGGCGCTGAAGCCGCAACGCTGACATTTATCGTCGGCGGGACCGAACCGAATTTTCATAAAGCGCAAGCAGTATTGCAGTATGTCGGTAAACATATCTTTCATGCGGGTAAAGCCGGTGACGGGCAGATGGCAAAACTCTGTAACAACCTGATGCTTGGCATTTTAATGTCGGGCACTTGTGAGGCATTAAGTCTCGGAATAGATAACGGCCTCGATCCCAAAGTGTTATCAGACATTATGCTGCAAAGCTCGGGGCGTAATTGGGCGCTAGAAATCTATAACCCTTGCCCGGGTGTGATGGAAAAAGTGCCAGCCAGCAAAGAGTACCACCCTGGCTTTATGGGTAAATTGATGCTTAAAGATCTGGGATTAGGAATGGAAGCCGCTATTCAAAGCCAGTCCGCGATTCCAATGGGCACCTTAGCCAGAAACCTCTATGCCTTCCACAATGCGAACGGAAACGAAGAGTTGGATTTCTCAAGTTTGTTTCAGTTTTATCGCCACCAAGCTAAATAACATAAGTTGGAGGGGCAATGGATATCAAACAGAGCGTGATTGCCATAACGGGAGCGGGGCAGGGGTTAGGTCAAATGATGGCCGTAACTCTTGCACAGGCGGGTGCAGAATTGGCGTTGATTGATGTCAATGAAGAGGGATTGCGTAAAACTCAACAGCAATGTCATATGCTCAGCACCAAAGCCGTGACTTACAAAACAGATATTACTAGTGAGCTGGACGTTGAGCAAACCTTCAACCAGATTGTTGAGGATTTCGGCCAGCTGGACGGATTGATCAATAACGCCGGTGTACTTCGTGACGGTTTATTGGTGAAAGTCAAAGATGGCGAGATGAGAAAGATGTCGCTGGAGCAATTTAATACCGTCATGAATGTGAATGTCACAGGGACTTTTTTGTGCGGTCGAGAAGCGGCAGCAAAAATGATTCTTACCGCGCGAAAAGGTGTGATTATCAATATTTCCAGCGTTGCACGAGCCGGTAATATTGGCCAGACCAACTATTCCGCATCAAAAGCGGCAGTGGCAACCATGGCGGTTTGTTGGGCAAAAGAACTTAGTAAATATGGTATTCGGGCTGCGGTTGTCGCCCCTGGCATTGTGCGAACGGCAATGGCGGAACAGTTAAAACCCGAAGCCATGGAACGATTGAAAAAAATGGTGCCGGTTGGACGAATCGGTGAAGCTAGCGAAATCGCCCATGCGGTGAAATTCATTATTGAGAGTGATTATTTTACGGGTCGAGTACTGGAAATTGATGGAGGAATGCGGATGTAGCGACGGCCCCCGGGGAAATAACAGGCTTGTCTATGTCTACCACAAAGGGTCTGTTTGAGGCTATTTCGCTCAAGCGTCATATATGCGCGTAAAAGCATCCTTAGGCAGCAGCAAGTTATTAGGCTGCCTGGCTGTCTCGATTTATTTTGTTTTCGCAGCTGCGGGCTGATTTGGTGCCTTTTAATGGGTGATTATAAGGTGTTAGTTTAATTCTGTTTTTATGGTATTTATTGCTGGATTTTTATCAGGTTTTAGCGGTAATCTGCCCCTAAGTTAGGCAGCAAAAAGCAGTAAATGATGATTACAAATCAAACATATTCAGGCCAGGATTTTTCGAACAAAAACCTGCAGTATTCCGTTTTTAAGCAATGCAAATTTTTTTGTTGTAACTTCACCCGGGCAGATCTTACCGAGGCTGAATTTATCGACTGCCAGTTTATTGAACGTGGCGAGCTTGAAGGCTGCCAGTTTGAATACGCTAAGTTAAAAGATGCCAGTTTCAAAGACTGCGATTTGAGCATGGCTGATTTTAAAGGCGCGCAATGTTTTGGTATCGAATTCAGAACCTGCAACCTTAAAGGTGCGAATTTCACCCTGGCAAATTTCGCCAATTACATCACGCAGAATACGTATTTTTGTTCTGCTTATATCACCGGTTGCAATCTGTCTTATGCCAATCTTGAGAATCAACGTTTAGAAAAATGCGACCTGTTCGAAAACCGCTGGAATGGAACTAACTTGATGGGTGCTTCGCTCAAAGGGTCAGATCTTACTCGGTGTGAGTTTTCGGCAGATATCTGGGGGCAGTTTGTGATTGAAGAGTGTAATTTATGCCACGTCGACCTGACGGGGCTAGATCCCCGGCGCGTAAACTTAAAAGGTGTCACGATATGTGACTGGCAGCAGGAACAATTGCTGGAACCGTTAGGTGTGATTGTTACTCCGGGCTAGTCCCGAGGTCCTGTTTGCAGGAAGTAAAATGAAGGGAGCGGAATTGCTCCCTTTCTATTGTTAGATAGCCAAACCTATACTTAACAGGAAACGGATAAGTGCGGGGCAATGAAATGTTTGAACATAACTATTGTATGGTGATGACAACGTTTACTGATGAGTCGACCGGAAAAAAGATCATCGATTCACTGCTCGAAAAACGTCTGGCGGCGTGTATTCAGGTGCAGGAGGTACTCAGTTACTACCACTGGAAAGATGAGAGCTGTTGTGATCGGGAGAAACTGGTACTGATCAAAACTAATAAGCGACTTTATCCTGAGGTGGAAGCAGATATTATTGCCAATCATGACTATGAAACCCCGGAAATTGTACAACTTCCGATCACCAACGGATCTAACGGTTATCTCAGCTGGATTGATGCTGAGTGTAAATAGAATCCGCCATCACATATTCGGATAATTTGGCCCGCCGCCGCCTTCAGGGCAAACCCAGGTAATATTCTGAGAGGGATCTTTGATATCACAGGCTTTGCAATGTATGCAGTTTGCCGCATTGATCTGCAGTCTGGGGTGACCATTTTTGGTGACTATCTCATAGACACCCGCAGGACAATAGCGCTGGCTGGGTTCGTCATAGAGTGAAAGATGGTTCCTGACTGGGAGCTGCTCATCGGCTAACAGCAAGTGGCAGGGTTGGTCCTCTTCATGGTGTGTCGCCGATAAATAAACCGATGAGGGTTTATCAAAACTTAAGATGCCATCGGGGTTAGGATAAATTAGCGGCTTGTACTGATCGATAGGTTTAAGACACCGGTGATCGGCCTGTTTGTCTTTGAACGTCCATGGCATCCGATGATGAAGAAGATTATGTTCCAGTGTCGCCAGTGCCCCACCGACAAGCTCACCAAACAGATGAATTTGAGCGCCGAAGTTGCGGGATTCATTGAGCTCCTGATATAACCAAGAATCGTTAAACCGACGTTGATAGTCCGGTTCGGTTTGGCTGTTCCCTTGCTGTAATTCGTCAAAAATAGCTTCAGCTGCCAACATGCCCGATTTCATGGCCGTGTGGCTGCCTTTAATTTTGGCGAAGTTTAAGGTTCCGGCATCACAGCCAATCAGTAATCCACCGGCGAATTGCTGCTTAGGTAAAGAGGATAACCCGCCTTTTGAAATCGCCCTTGCTCCGTAAGCAATGCGTTGGCCGCCCTTGAGGTAGGTGCTGAATTTAGGGTGGTGCTTCAGACGCTGGAATTCATCGAAAGGGCTCAGATAAGGGTTGGCGTAATTGAGGTCGACGATTAATCCCACGGCAACTTGGTTATGCTCTAAATGATAGAGGAAGCTGCCGCCAGTGGTACCCGTTTGATTTAACGGCCAGCCGATGCCGTGGATCACCAGGCCGGGCTGATGACGTTCTGGCGGTATTTCCCACAACTCTTTTAAGCCCAAGGCATAATGCTGTGGTTGCTTGCCTTGATCGAGCTGGAACGTGGCTATGAGCTGTTTGCCGAGATGCCCGCGGGAGCCTTCGGCAAATACCGTGTATTTGGCTTTTAATTCGATACCCGCTTCAAAGCTTGCTTTCTGTTGCCGTTGTTTATCTAACCCCATGTCTGATGTGACAATGCCTGTTACCGCTCCATTCTCATTGTAACGGAGGCGCGATGCGGCAAAGCCGGGGTATATTTCTACACCCAGCCGCTCAGCTTGTTGTGTCAGCCAGCGGCACAGGTTCGCAAGGCTGATCACGTAATTACCCGCGTTCTTCAGGGTATTGGGCAGTAGGGCGTGGAGAACATTAAAATGATTGAACCTGTTGGCTAAATAGCAAAACTGATCGTCTGTTACCGGAGTATCGAGCGGGGCCGCGAGACCTTCCCAGTCAGGAAAGAGTTCGTCTAACGCTCTGGTTTCGAAAATGGCACCGGAGAGAATATGAGCCCCGACTTCTGCGCCTTTTTCAACCACACAGATAGTGAAGTCTAGCTGATGTTGTTTAGCTAGCTGAGCCAGCCGACAGGCCGTTGCCAGTCCTGCGGGCCCTGCGCCCACAACGACAACATCGAATTCCATACATTCTCTATCCATGCTGTAAACCAGATCCTACATGAAGGACATAGTGCTAAATATAGTCCAGTTGACGTAAACGTAAATTAAACTAGGCTCAAAGGATATAAACCTCCGCACACTTCAAGGCATTAAGGCTTACGCGAAAAGCGCCCAATAAAAAAGGAAAGCGTTGTGAAAGTATTAGTTGCGATAAAGCGTGTGATTGATCCTTATGTGAAAATAAGAATCAAAAGCGATGGTTCTGGTGTTGAAACAAACCATGTCAAAATGACAATGAACCCATTTTGTGAGATAGCCGTTGAAGAGGCTATAAGACTGAAAGAAGCCGGCCATGCTGATGAAGTGATTGTCGTTTCCGCGGGTGGTATTGCCTGTCAGGAGCAATTGCGAACCGCTTTAGCATTGGGGGCTGATCGTGCGATTCATATTAATACCACCTCTATTGATACTGCACCTACCGATACTGATTCCTGCCTTGAACCTCTCACTGTTGCCAAATTACTTCGATCGGTTATGGCGATTGAGCAACCCGGCTTAGTATTGCTCGGAAAGCAGTCCATCGACACCGACAATAATCAGGTAGCTCAAATGCTTGCGGCTATCACGCAACGTCCGCAGGGCACATTTGCATCTAAAGTGGTGATGGAAGGCAATGCGGTTTCAGTCACTCGTGAAATCGATGGCGGGCTTGAAAGCGTTAAATTGATCTTGCCTGCCATTATCAGTACTGATTTGCGTTTGAACGAGCCGAGATATGCCTCGCTGCCCAATATCATGAAAGCCAAACGCAAGCCGATGGATGTCAAAACACCGGGTGAGTTAGGTGTGGAGATTGTTCTGCATCAGGAAGTGCTTGAAATCACCTCACCACCGGTACGTAATCCCGGCGTGATGGTTGCGTCGGTATCAGAGCTAGTCGATAAATTAAAAAATGAAGCCAAGGTGATCTGATGAGAAACTCAACCCTCTCGACATTAATCGTGGCCGAACATGATAACCAGTCTCTTGCTGCCGAGACATTGAAAACGGTCAGTGCCGCCAAATCGATAGGCGGTGAGATAACGATGCTGGTGGCAGGCTTTCAGTGTCAGTCAGTTGCCCGAGAAGCCAGCACGCTTAATGGCGTTGATAACGTCATGCTGGCAGATGATGAGGTTTATCAACACCCGTTGGCTGAAAATTTATCCGTGTTAGCGGCCGATATTGGCGGTGATTATTCACATATTTTGGCTGCCGCTACGACGTTTGGCAAAAACCTGATGCCACGTGTCGCAGCAATGCTGGATGTCGGCCAATTGTCAGATGTGATTGGTATTGAATCGGAAGATATTGTGATTAGGCCCATTTATGCCGGCAATGCGTTGGCAAAGGTGAAGTCGACAGATCCGATCAAAGTCCTGACGATTCGTAGTGCTGCGTTTGATGTTGCTGCGGCCGGAGGCGAGCCCGCGTCGATCACCGAGCTGGATAGGGTGATCCCTACTGAAATCTCAGAGTTTGCAGGGCAGCAAATAGCCGAAACGGTACGACCTGAATTATCGGCGGCTCGGGTGGTTATTTCAGGTGGCCGTGGTGTCGGTGATAAAGAGAGCTTCGCATTAATTGAAAAGCTGGCAGACAAGCTTGGAGGGGCAATTGGCGCCTCGCGTGCCGCAGTCGATGCCGGGTTTGTATCAAATGATCTGCAAGTAGGTCAAACCGGTAAAATTGTCGCACCTGATCTTTATATCGCAGTGGGGATCTCCGGCGCTATTCAGCATTTAGCCGGGATGAAAGACTCTAAAGTTATCGTCGCGATTAATAGCGATCCTGATGCCCCGATTTTCCAAATTGCAGATTATGGTCTGGTGGGAGACCTGTTTGAAGTCGTACCGGAACTGATTGAGGCGTTGTAAGTATTTGAGTTCTGTAAATCCAATCGATAATGTGGATTAGGCAATCTGTCATTTAGCGCGACATAGCTTAACCAGATCAGACCGGTTGCTCTAACTTACATTTGCCCGTGCGACGTGAAGTCGTATGAAGCGCTGTTCACCGCTCAACGAGTGAACCATCTGTATCACCAGATGAACCTAGGAGCCTGAATAAAGTAGCGGCTCTGACAATGTAACGAAGATTGGTCACAGACCAATCGGGATCTAAATCGTGAGAGGTTGATTCTCCTGACAACCACATAAGTCGGGTGAGTGCTAGGTAGTCAGTATGACGAACACAAGTGAATCTGTGCAAGGTGCGTTACTGTGGAAGCAGCGGAAGTGGTTTATACGCTGTGGCCAAAAGGCACGGGAGAAGGAAAGGAGTTACCCGATTACCCTTTCGTGATCGCTATGCTCCCCGCACTATAGCAGGCGTCTACCCTGACATTGCGTGACATACGGAACATGGTAAGCCTGTATCGCTCCCTATGGGAAAGCCTCTGTGGCCTATAGTGATGCAGGTAGAGGAGGTTGGAAAAAGCAAAGGCTGCATTGTAATGATGCAGATACAGACCTGTGTCTGGCACGAAAGTGAGCCCACTTCCAGCTGGTCTCCCGTTGCAAGATGATTTGAGGAACTTTATTAAAGGAGAAACGCAAATGATGACTTCACTTGAAGTTAGTGCCTCTCCTTACCGCTATCAATCGCCATTCTTTAACAAGAATATCGTTGGTAGTAAGTATTGAAGCTTCAAATGTGCATTGCAAAATCTGCCTTAGCGGCAGGTGGGTAACATAGTACGCCTTAGTGGAGGCTTGAGCCCAGTGCAGTGAAAGTTGCACGCTGGGTTCTTAGGAGGGCGGCACTCGGTAACGGGTGTCGCCTATCCGCCCTTTCTTTGTTAGTGTGTTTGCTCATTCACAGGCTGTTAATGTCGATTTGTGATATTTAAGCTAATGTGGCGATAGCGCAATTATTGATTAGATACTCGCTCGGAAACTCCCAAAAGTAATCCAAAACGATCGTTCTCAGGTGACCATCAAAGTTGAATACTGATTCACCACTTGATTGAAGGAAGACCGTTTGTGCAGCTTTATTATCGCAAGATGACGGATTTATACAATATACAAAAGTCACCCAGTTGTACTATCGCTTCCAACATTAAACAGGAAGCTCAATTATGTCGACTATCTTTAAAGCCGCTTTTATTTTCGTAGCACCCGCAGCTGATCCCTCTTGTGATTATTCTTGGGTACGTACCGAAGAAGTACACGTAAAAACCATTGCCGTTTCAAATTATAAGCAAGCTTGTAAGCTAATTGACTCATTAGTCGAAGAAGGTATTAAAGCGGTTGAACTCTGTGGTGGATTTGGTCATCAAGGGGTCGCAGATGTAGTAAAGGCAGCCAATGAGCGATTACATGTGGGTGTTGTACGCTTTGATAAACATCCTTGTTTAGACTTCTCCAGCGGTGATGAGTTATTCTGATCCCCATATAAAACAGCAACAGCACCACCTCTAAAACCGACATTATGATCGCCAGAGGTGGTAGGAAACATAGCAATCATGTATACACGACAAATTAAACCTGCCCATCAGTTGAGCCCATATATCGCACACTTTTGGCTTTGGGAGCAAAATCATACCTTCGCGCTCCCTGATATGTTGCCCGGTACCGGGGTTGAAATGCTGTTCAACTTCGGGGATGCGTTAATAATACAAACGAATCAACAATCACGACTCCGTTCTAATGACTGTATCGTGATCTGCCCACGTAAATCACTTATTCAGATTCAACCAACGGGTATAACAAAAACACTCTCAATACGTTTTCGCTCAGCTGGATTTTTCACCCTATTTGGATTGCCTTTAACTGAACTATCAGATCAAATTTCCCCGACAAGTCACTTATTACCCTCTAATTTGCTAACACAGCTTGTTGAATCGAAAAGCGATATTGCGAAGGTTACCTTGCTAGAACAATGGCTACTACAACAAATGGTTAAGATCAAAAATCAAGACTCAGCACTACAATGGGCCATCGATAAGATTTACTACCAGTATCACAATGACAGCATTAATGAAGTCAAAACCCAGTTAAAATGTAGTGAGAGAACATTTCAACGAAAATTCAAAATATTTACGGGAGTAGATGCAAAGTACTTTGAGCGAACCGCACGATTTCAATCGGCACTAAAAACGCTGTTAGCGGCTCATTCAAACCAATATATAACAGTTGCATTCGATCATGGTTACTATGATCAACCGCATTTTATTAAAGACTTTAAATATTATACTCAGGCGACACCAAGTGAATATCTGACTGAAAGGAATTTTTCTTTAAACTACTACACAACAACGTAAGTACAAGAACACGGACTCAATAGTAAAGCCATAAAGTCCGTGTCGCAATAATTGTCTATTCTTGAGTTTGCTCTGGCTCAGCAATGAACATAGTCTTCGCTAAACGCGCCAAATTGTACGCATCCACATAACCGGAATGCTGTCGCCCTTCCGCTCCCACAGCATCAAACACGTTTTCAATTTAAATGAAGCATGGGCAACCTTGATAGAAACCCACCCGCTTCGAAAGGTTGGAATCGATGTTGTGACCAACATGTTCACATGTTCAACCCCATTAAAGGGTGAACTGTACCATCAAAACTGGACAGTGTGTTAAATGACTTTGCTATACCAGAATTAATTCATGGGTTGCTAATTTAGCAACGTCACTGACACGTTTATGTCGGGTGGACGACACTTGTTACCAAGTGCCGTCTCCCTAAGAACCCAGCGTGCAACTTTCACTGCACTAGGCTCAAGCCTCCACTAAGGCATCGTTTGATACCCAGCAACTTATAAAGCAGTCAGAGCAGGATCGTTCCAAGAGTTGCGAGCTAACCTTTTGGACTTTCTCTTCGCCAAGTATTCTTGGTATTGAGGGTCGAATGGTGTTGCCACACTTAGGATTTTCACATGCCTTTCTATTGGTACTTTGGCGATTTGGAAGAGATTGAACTGGCAATCCATATCCATGATCTTCTGCCAACCGTGAAATTGCCATTGGCCTTTTCGATTGATGAAGTATTTAAGGGCGATCCAAGTTTTAGATTTTGTTGGATGACGCCTTTTAGCCCAGTGCCATAACGCATGAAATAGTTTGTGGCCTACATATCCGAATACCTGTTTCGCGACGCAGTGTCGATAGTAATTCGCCCATCCCCTGAGTTTCGGATTTATCAGTTTGATAAGATCATTTACAGGAAGAGTTACGTGCTTTTTGATGAGTTCACGCAGATTACTTAAGAACATCAACGTATTGGATTTGCTCGGCTTAATGAGTGATTTTCCTTTGTACTTCCTATGGTTAAAACCCAAGAAGTCAAAGCCATCGGTGATGTGAGTGATGTGCGTTTTCTCTTCGGATAGTGTTAAGCCTCGTTCCGCTAAGAAGTCAGCAATCAACGGTTTGATATCGTTCTCCAGCACTTCCTTTGAAGCGCAAGTGACGACGAAATCGTCAGCGTACCCAATAAAGTTGGCTCTAGCACCCAGTTTGAACGCAGTGGACTTTATGTGCTGCTCAAGACCTGCAAGAGTCATTAGCATCAAGGTGGGAGATATGATCCCGCCTTGTGGTGTACCCTCGTCGGTGCGATAAAACAGCCCTTTGTCCATAAAGCCAGACTTTAACCATTGTTCCAACATACGCTTGTCTACAGCGATGTTATCAAGAAGCCACTGATGACCGATCTTGTCGAAACAGGCTTTGATATCTCCCTCGAGTACCCATTGGGCTGATTTCTTTAGAGCCAAACATTTGAAGCACTGAACGACTGCGTCAGCAGTGCTGCGGTTTGATCTAAATCCATAGCTGTTAGGGTCGGCAAGTGTTTCTGACACTGGCTCTAGTGCAAGAAGGTGGAGCGCTTGCTGTGCTCTGTCTATCATGCATGGGATACCAAGAGGTCTAAGTTTGCCATTCTTTTTGGGGATATAGATACGCTTGAGTGGTTTGGCTTGATATGCCTTCCTGCTCAACTGAACTACTGCTTTCAGGCGGCGGGTATCCGTGTTCCAGATGACACCATTGATATCAGTGATCTCTTACCCTATAGCAATACGTCCGCTCAATAGCTAGGTGGAAATACCCGCTTACCCATATATGGTCAAGTTAAAATGTTCTGCTTTATCCAAATTAGAAATGTCTGGTTGCGAAAGAGTGAACGTATTACGCGAAGCATGGAGTTACATACTGGGGGAATGGTCTTCCTTGTACGATTGGTTTTTATTGGAGTGATTTATGGAAAACGAAGTGTATGACATCATTGCACCTTGGATTAGCGTATCGAAGTGGCACACCACCCCCCCATTAGATCAAGAACGCTCTAGTTACAAATTTCTATTGTATAGCCTCGTCGTAACTAACGAAATGATAAAATTTTCACCCGAAAGATCATCCTAACTAAAAGGATGGCTTACTCAAAACACTATCCAGTTCTACTCTAATAAAAGCTGATATTTCGGCCAACTTTCTCGGGAGTGGATTTTGGTAAGGGTAGGCGATATACATCGATCTTTCCGTATCGAAAATTTGTGTAATATGGATGTTGTTTATGTGGCTACCTTTCATGAGGTAATTTGGAATGACACCAACGCCGACTCCTCTAGCAACAAAGTTCATTAGAATGGACGTATTATCAACTTCAATGACATCACTGTAATTCTTCTTTATCGACTCTTTACTCGAATGGTTTTTATAGATGAGTAACGTATTATTTTTAGTGTTGTCGATTTTAGATATTAAAATATCGTTATAATTGCCAACTTTATGTGCAATCAATGTGTCATCAACAACGTTATTAAGTCTAATCGCTATATCTACATTGCTTTCTAATAAATTCTCAACATTGTTACTCGATGATATTTCAAAGTTAACGGCAGGATACCGTTCTTGAAGGCCTTTAAGAATATCACCAAAAATAGAAGAAGCGATCGAGTTAGGCATTGTTATTTTAAATTTTCCACTAATACAGTCACTAAGTGATTTTGCTCTGTAATTCAACTCTTGTAAATTTTCTAAAGCTTCGATGGCAAGTTGTTTGATGCTTTCGCCATGATCAGTCAGAACGAGTTTTCTTGTTGTTCTGTGAACGAGCGTAACCCCAAGCTGTTTCTCTAAGGCCGCCAGTTGACGGCTGACTTGAGCCTTCGATTTTCCAAGCTCCTTTGAAGCCCTCGTCAAGGAGAGGTGCTTACAAATTGCCGCAAAGCAGATTAGCTCATTGTTCATCAATTCCATGATTGTTACCTATATGCAACTCTAAGTCACGTTGTCTTTTAAATCCCCACTTAGTATAACTAGCTTTCGTCGGAGGATGAAAGTGATATTTAAAAGTTGCAATGAAATAATGGTAGATTATTACCTTAATAAAAAATTGATGATATTGAATCAAACCGATATAACAGAAAATCAAAATCAATTTGAATTGATTTTGAAAGTAACAAAAGTATAAAGACGTATGTTTTAGGAGGATGGTTGAGACGTTTAAACTCGATGAGTTTACTTGTTGATGATTTCGTTTTTATTAATTATGGCTCGATCCCACTAAAAGACTCAATAAATATTTAGCTATATGTATCACATTTAAACTATAACCTAACCAATGTAGAGATATTAAACTATGAAGACAGAAAAGCAAAGTTCGAAAAAATATCCCTTTCAACGCGGAAATTTGTCTAGCTTGATAAATAATATTATCCAGTTTTATACAAAAGTGTTTGTTACATTATTTGGTGATGAGATGAGAACTCGCCACCAAAAAAGTAAAATCAATGTACGAAGTACGTGTGAGCTTAGCGATCACATGAAACGAGATCTTGGTTTAGATTGATTGGTAGCTTTCACTCGATCAATTCGAATAGCCGAAGCTAAACCGTTCGAACTACTTCGAATCGAAGGACATTTTCGTTATACGTCAGTGAATGATTTTTATTTTAGATATCCTGGAGGTGTGTGAGCTAACGTATCTCAAAATGGTGTAAGATACTCTTTTGGTTTTGGCATGTTTCGAATGGGAACATCTGCTACTGGTCGTAAGTGGATATCCATTAGGGTTCCTATAATCGGCATACGTTTATTCCAGCCTAAGTAGAAAACCGCTGGGTATGAATCTCACTTTTTTTGTATATTCATTTAATCCATGTTGTTCTTTGTAATGCATTAACGTTGGATTTGAAATAATAAACTAATGCTTTTAGTTTCATTTAGACTACCGACTCTAAATTATTTTTCTCCAATTCCTTGTCTGTGACTGCCAGAAGTTGTTCCTATGACTGACCGATTGCATATCGTATGCCGCAGAGTGTCAGATCGAGGATAACGAAACGCTCAGTATAATTTTGAAGATCGCAACAAGCGGCCCAATCAGCCGCTTATTGTGCGGTTACCTATAATCAAGCCGTCGCTTGCTGCAAATGAAGGACGAGGGCGCGAATAAACCGTGCAGCCTCGCCGCCGGTACAGACCCTGTGATCGAAGGTTACGGATAACGGCAGGGCCTTTACAGCTACCGGCTGACAATCCCTCATGATTATTTTCTCGATGATCCGGCCGGCACCAACAATCGCGACTTGTGGCGGAGAAACGACAGGTGTTGCGTAGATCCCTGCAATAGCGCCAAAGTTAGAAAGCGTGATCGTCGCGTGTTGTAGTTGCTCCCGCCTAATTTTTCGCTTTTGAATACCGGCTACGGTTTTATCCAGCCACTGGCGAATACCGTTCGGGCTAAACTCATGAGCATGACGCAATACCGGGACATAAAGCCCATGTTTGCTATCAACGGCAATACCAATATTGACCGTATTGTGAACACAGCGAGTCATGGTCTCTGCATCAAACCAGGCATTAAGCGCCGGCTCTTGTTGGCAGGCATCGACAATGGCTTGTATTAAGCGGATTGAAATGTCTTCGTCGTCAGGCCATTCAGCCAATATCGCTTCTTCGGTAATGGTGACGGCAGCGACATTGTGATGAGATTCCGTCATGGTGGTCACCATGGTCCGGCGTGCCCCTTTTAATACTTCTGCCTCTTGTAGTACACCTTTCTCTGGTTGCGGCTTGTCACACTGGTTATAAACATCAGTATCAAGAATTAATCCGTCGGGGCCGCTGCCTTGAATACCGTTAAGATCGACGCCAAGTTGCCGGGCCAACAAACGGGTAGAAGGCATGGCGGTGATCATATGTTCTGGCTTGTCCGCTTGATCGCTACCTATCCAAAATTCATCTACATTTACATGATGTTCCTGTTGCGAGACATTGCCGACAACGGTGGCGGCATCCGCTTGTTTCTCTTGCGGTTTTTCGGTTTCTCTCTGTTCTTCAAATTCCAGTAATAAACTACCAATGCTGATGACATCCCCTTCGTTACCATAACGTGCGACGACTTTTCCGCAGTAAGGGGAAGGTACTTCGACGGTGGCTTTCGCCGTTTCAACAGTGAGTATGACCTGATCAACCTTAACGTTATCGCCGATGTTAACGTGCCATTCGACAATTTCAGATTCGGCTAACCCCTCACCGAGGTCGGGTAATGTAAATGACTTCATTTCCACTTCTCCACCAGCTCGCGGGCTGCAAGAACAATGTCACTTTCCTGTATCATAAAAAAGTCTTCATTACGGTAATATGGCATCACAGTATCCGGACCCGTGATGCGTTTCGGTGGCGCTTTTAACAGGTACATGGCATGTTCAGCGGTACGGGCAACGATCTCCGCCCCGACACCGCAGGTCTTACAGGCTTCATGTACGACAAGCAGGCGACCGGTTTTTTCTAATGACGTAATAATGGTTTTCATATCAATGGGTTTGATGCTGGCAAGATCGATCACTTCCACTTCAATACCTTGTTCCGCCAGCGTTGTGGCGGCTTGCAGCGATTCAATCACACAAGCACCCCAAGTGACCAGAGTCAGATCTCGGCCTTTACGTAGGGTAAAGCAGGTATCGAGCGGTAAGGTTTCACCATTGTCAACAACATCGGATTTCACGGTGCGGTAAATCCGCTTGGGTTCAAAGAACATCACCGGATCATTGCTGCGAATGGAGGCAAGCAATAAACCGTAGGCCCTTTGTGGGGAGGACGGGATAACAACTTTCAAGCCGGGAATATGGGCAAACAGGGCTTCAACGCTTTCAGAGTGGTGTTCCGGAGCATGGATACCCCCGCCAAATGGAGCACGAAAAACGGCGGGGCAGGTAAGCCGACCTCGGGTTCGGTTACGCATACGGGCTGCATGGCAGGCTAAGTGCTCCATGGCCGGAAAGACAAAGCCCTGGAATTGAAACTCGGCAACCGGACGCAATCCTTGGGTTGCCATTCCTACGGTTACACCACCAATCAGTGCTTCCGCTAACGGTGAATCAATAACGCGCTTACAGCCAAACTTATCTTTGAGCCCGACGGTGGCGCGGAAAACCCCGCCGTTATCACCGACGTCTTCCCCTAAAACAACCACCTTCGGGTCATTGGCCATTTCATGGTGTAAGGCACGGTTTACTGCTTCGAGTAGAGTGATCTCAGCCATGGTCGGCTCCTTGCATCCGGATTGCTTTATTGATTAATGCTTCGCGCTGATCATTGAGTTCACTATCGGAAGATTCGTAGAGATAATCGAAGGCCGTTTCAGGTGCCTGTACCGGCGTATTGAGATAGTGCTCGACGCTTTGTTCAACCATTTCATGGCAGTGCTCATGCCATTGTTCTTCTTCTTGTTCTGACCAGTAGTTTTGGTGTGTCAGGTATGTTTTCAGGCGCTGAATCGGTTCGAATTCCCATGCTTGACGAAGTTCATCGTCACTGCGATAGCGGCTGGCATCATCGGCTGTGGTATGGTCGCTGAGCCGGTAACTGACGGCTTCAATTAATGTCGCGCCTTTGCCTTTTCTGGCGCGATCCAAGCTGGATACGATGGCATCGTACATCGCGATCACATCATTACCATCGACGGTGATACCGGGAATACCCGCACCTTTTGCTTTATCAGACAGAAATTCAGCAGCGCATTGCAAACGGCGAGGCACAGAAATCGCCCATTGATTGTTATTGACCACAAAGACTAACGGAATATTCCAGCTGCCGGCGCAATTGATGGATTCGAGAAAGTCACCTTTCGAGGTTGCGCCATCTCCGCAGGTTACCAGGGCCGCGTGATGGCCGCCCGTAATTTTCAACGCAGAAGCTACCCCTACGGCATGAGTGCACTGGGTCGCAATCGGTACGCAAAAAGGTAAGTCGCGGCAGTGCCTGTCGTCAAAAAAGAAATCACTGCCTCTTTCGTCGCCGCCCCAGTATTGCAGATTCTTTTCCATTGCAATACCGCGGGCCCACATGGCAGGCATATCTCGATAGTAGGGGATAAAAACATCATCCGTTTTTAGCGCCCGCCCGACGGCAATACCAATGGCCTCTGCCCCAAGGTGTGAAGGATAGGTACCTAACTTACCGGTACGTTGCAGTGCGATCGCTTTATTATCGTAAACCCGGGCTAATACCATGTCGCAGTAAAACCCTTTCAATGTTGACTGATCGGCCCATGCGGGAAGTTGGCCGACAGGGCTGCCATGATGATCAATGAATCGATGCATGGGTAAGGCCTGAACATTCATCTCAAGCTCCTTCTGTTGCCGTCTCCAATCGAGGGAGGCGGCAAATCATGTAAACGCTGAGAGGTAATACCGAGAGCTATGTGGCCGAGTACTTCACTATCTTTTATTGCTGTTGTGATGATCTCCAGATGAATCAATGTACTGAAGTGCTGTTCTGAAAATGGATAACGCGATACTTCATTTCACGCATGCGCCACAGTGTCCAGCGATAAGTCTTGGTATAACCCGATGATTTAAGTGTAACTAAATTGTTAGATTCTGCCTGCGGTAATAATTAAGCAATCAATATGGCGTCGAATACAGACGAAAATGTGGCTTTTGAAAAGATTTCTGCCGTATGTTTGAAGAATAATACTGATTATATGTGTTTTTTAGCCAGATTATGACGGCGTATTTTTCGAGGTGGCGAGAGCATCGACACCATATTTAGGGCGTCGATGCTATTTCAAGGTCGCTAATAATGCGGGTTGTCAGATATCCGGATTTGTTCTGGTTCTGATAAAGCGAGCAAAGCGGGGGATCCCACTGTCAGTGTAACCGTTGTATCGATAGGTTACGGTTGTGCCCAATTCCGGCGGATTTTCACGATCGTATTGGTTAAATCCGGTACCAATTTTGAATTTGATTTTATCTGATGTTAAGACCCACATCGATCCCATTATTCCTTTGAATTTACCGTTCCCCTCTTCGTAGCCGATAACGACGGCTTCAGCGTCCTGGTACCTTTTCAGTTTCAATAGTTGATCGGAACGTCCTGCCTGATAAAAATTACCGCGGTGATGAAGCATTAACCCTTCACCCTTCTTATCGTCAACGTGTTGTAGCCAGTCTTCCAGATGGGTAAAACTTGCTATACGGCGTTGTTCAATGACTTGAATGTGTTTGGGCTCAATAGTGTTGATTTGATGGGTTAAGTGTTGATATCGGTGCTCAAACTTGGCTTTACTTTCGGGCAAATCAAAGATCATATAGCGAATGGATCGCCAGGCTCTGTCATCTGGAAACTGATCCAATACCGTTTGTGCGACTTGCTGAAACTTGCCTCGCCCAACCCATAGCTCGCCATCTAACGGTATGTCAGGCAGAGGTGCGGTAAACCATACTGGTGCGGCGATTGCATTACCTGTTCGAGTCAGTAGCGTTTTCCCTGTCCAGTAGGCACGAATGCCATCGAGCTTTTCACTGATCAGGAAATCGGTGATTTCATTATGACTCTCTGCGGTATTTTCTGTTTTCTCCGGCTCAAATTTAGTTGGGTCAAAATTCTGTGCTTGCATTACTAATGGCGATGCAGCCAGTGATTGGTTGATTGGATAGAGGATTAGCGTGATAGCGATGGAGATCTGAGATAATTTCAAAGGATTTCTCCGCAAAAATATTATCTACGCTACGACGCTTAAGCGGCGAAGGTAAACGATGGCGTTGATCTCGTCATCATGCTTGCGGGGCACGTCTAACAATACTTTTTTACTTTGAACGTGATTTGGCAAAATCTGAGATCTATATCTGCTAGGTGAATTGTCAGTAGGAACCAGATTCGTTATTGCGATAGAGCACTCTTCTTATTGTCCTAAACTTCAGTGGTATCAGTAATATTTCAGTGAAATACGGCAGAACTATACTTAAAAATTAATTGGCACTGACCGCACTGTAACCACGACTAAGGCAGGATAATGAAAATAACCTTGATCACAGGCATCGTTTTGCTGGCAGGTTTGGCCACCGGAGTCTGGTACAAAGAGCAGGGCCGTGATGAGGGTGCTCAGGTGAGGCGCAGCAGTACTCCCAGTGTCATTGTCAGTACGGTGGTGTTGCAAAATGTGCGCAGGGAAGTGGAGGCATTGGGAACCGTTAAGGCCCGTGAGTCTGTGGTGGTGTCAGTCAAGGTGACAGAAAAGGTTGAGCAGGTTCATTTTTCAGACGGGCAACAAGTTAAAGCCGGTGATTTGCTGGTGACCTTACGTTCAGGAGAACAAAAAGCCAAAGTTCGCGCCGCAAGAGCCAACCTCAAGGAGCAGCAACGGGAATATAAGCGCATTGAAGGATTGGTAAAACGCAATACGATTGCGAGTTCGGAGCTGGATAAACTGTTAACCAGCATTGACGTTGCCCGGGCCATTCTGGCCCAGAATCAGGCTGAGCTGGATGCAAGATTTATTCAGGCGCCCTTTTCCGGTTTGCTCGGCTTCCGTCGGATCAGCCCGGGTGCCTTGCTCACCCCCGGGATTGTCGTTACGACGCTAGATGCGCTGGAGAAAGTAAAGCTCGATTTCACTATTCCGGAGCAGTTTGTCGGTGAGTTGAAGCTGGGATCCAGTATCGAAGGAGAAGCCGCCGCCTTCCCGCAGCAGCCATTTGTCGGAATTGTTACCGCTATTGATAGCAGGGTGAACCCGCAAACCCGGGCGATAGTCGTTCGTGCTGAGATTGAAAATCCTCAGCTGAAATTGCGCCCGGGCATGCTGATGACATTAAGGCTTATTGTCGAGCAGCGTAACGGATTGGTTGTGCCCGAAGAAGCCATAGTGCCGCGGCAGCGAGACAGTTTTCTTTTTGTGGTTAACAACAATGTGGTGGAGCAGCGCAAAGTTGAAGTCGGGTTTCGTACCCGGGGAGAAGCTGAAATTCTGAGCGGTGTCGTCGAAGGGGAACTGATCATTACTCGGGGAACACAGAAAGTACGTCCGGGGCAAAAGGTCGAAACTCGACCGAATGAGCGCTTTAGCTATCAGGAGGCGAGTTGATGCTGCTGACGGATCTCTCTGTTAAACGTCCTGTTTTTGGCTCTGTGATCAGCCTGCTGCTGATAGCCTTTGGCTTGATCGCCTATGACAAGCTGCCACTGCGTGAATATCCGAATATTGATCCGCCTATTGTGACCGTGTCCACTAATTATCGTGGTGCGTCAGCGGCGATTGTTGAAAGCCGTATTACCCAATTGGTTGAAGACGGGATTTCCGGCCTGGAAGGGATCCGCAATATCAGCTCGCAAAGCCGGGATGGCCGCTCATCCGTTACTCTGGAATTTGGCATCGGTCGGGATATTGATGCCGCAGCCAATGATGTCCGTGATCGGATTTCCGGGATCTTAAATAATTTACCCGATGAAGCCGAGCCGCCGGAAGTACAAAAGGCGGCAGGCAGCTCAGAAGTGATCATGTGGCTGAATCTGGTGTCGGATCGGATGGATACGCTGGAACTAACCGACTATGCCAGCCGTTATCTGGTTGACCGTTTTTCGGTTATTGATGGTGTTGCCAACATCCGTATCGGCGGGGGGAAAACCTATGCATTAAGGATCTGGGTCGACAGACAAAAACTCGCCGCAAGGGGGTTAACGGTAACTGATATAGAAGATGCCTTGCGGGCCGATAATGTGGAGCTGCCTGCGGGCTCCCTTGAATCAGAGAATCGCCAGTTTTCAATCCGTACCCAACGCAGCTTTATCGATCCCGAGGATTTTTCCCAGCTCGTGATCAGTGCCGGTTCTGATGGTTACCTTATCCGTTTGGGCGATGTGGGCAGAGTGGAACTGGCGGCTGAAGAGGAGCGGATTTCGTTTCGTGGTAACACCCAGGATATGATTGGCTTGGGGATCAATCGCCAGTCGACCGCAAATACGCTGGCGGTTGCCCGCGCCGTCAATGCGCTGGTGGATAAATTAAATCCTACCTTGCCCGAAGGGATGAAGATCACAGGATCCTACGATTCCTCGGTTTTTATTCAGGCCTCGATTGATGAAGTATTTAAAACGCTCTTTATTGCGATGCTGCTGGTTGTTATTGTGATCTACCTGTTCCTTGGCAGCGTTCGCGCCATGCTTATCCCGGCACTGACCGTTCCTGTCTCGCTGATCGGGACCTTTATTGTGCTCTACGCCTTGGGTTATACCATCAACTTATTGACCTTGCTGGCTCTGATCCTGGCGATTGGTATCGTGGTTGATGACGCGATTGTTATGCTGGAGAACATTCAGCGGCGAATAGAGCTGGGTGAGCCACCGTTGAAAGCTGCTTTTCTCGGGGCGCGTCAGGTCGGTTTTGCCATTGTTGCAACCACGATAGTACTGGTTTCAGTGTTCTTGCCGATAGGTTTTCTTGAGGGTGATTTAGGTAAATTGTTCCGGGAATTCTCCATCACTATCAGTACCGCGGTTATATTATCCTCTTTGGTGGCACTGACCTTGAGTCCCATGATGGGCTCAAAAGTAATGAGGCCGGTTGAGTACGAGCCCTGGCTGGTACAAAAAATTGGCGGAATTTTAGCGTACGTCACCCAATTTTATCGTTCGTCGCTGGATAACTGGCTGAAAAGACCGTACCTGGTCTTGGCTATTTTGGTTGTGGCGCTGATTGGCAGCGGCTTGCTCGCAAGCAGAATACCTTCTGAGTTTGCCCCGAGAGAAGATCGGGGGGCGATGTTTATTATCATCAATGGCCCTCAGGGGGCGAGCTATGAGTTTATGCAGCCGTACATCAACGAAGTGGAGTACAGGCTGATGCCATTGGTGGAAGCCGGTGAGGTGCAGCGTTTATTGATCCGGGCCCCGCGAGGCTGGGGGCGGATTGAAGATTTCTCGGGCGGCTTCGCGATAGTCGTGCTGGAAGACTGGGCAAAGCGAAGGAGTGCGTTCGCGATTATCAGCGATATCCAACGAAAGTTGTCTGATCTGGCTGGTGTCAGGGCCTTCCCGGTTATGCGTCAGCCTTTCGGGCGCGGGGTGGGTAAACCGGTACAATTTGTGATTGGAGGCGGGAGTTATGAAGAGCTTGCCCGGTGGCGGGATATTATTGTTGATGAAGCTGTTAATCAGCCGGGATTAGAAGGCATCGATCACGACTACAAGGAAACCAAACCCCAACTCCGTGTTGTTATCGATAGAAACCGGGCCGGCGATTTAGGTGTCTCCATTCGGGATATCGGGCAAACGTTAGAATCAATGCTGGGCTCGCGATTGGTGACAACGTTTGAACAGCGTGGCGAGGAGTATGATGTTGTTATCGAGGGGCAGCGAGAGAGACAAAATACCGCAGCCGATCTCAGTAATCTCTATGTCCGCTCTGACCGGACCAATACGCTTATTCCACTTTCAAGCCTCGTGACGGTAGAAGAGTTCGCGGATGCGCCTCAGTTAAACCGTTATAACCGGGTTCGGGCCATTACCATTGAGGCGAATCTTGCTGATAATTATACCCTGGGCCAGGGGCTGGATTACTTAAATGAGTTGGTGAGAAAACATCTTCCGGCAGATGCGGTGGTTAATTACAAAGGTCCGTCCCAAGACCATCAGGATTCAAGCCATTCTGTCCTCTTCGTCTTTACCCTGGCCCTTGTGGTTGTGTTCCTGGTGCTGGCTGCCCAGTTTGAGAGTTACATTCACCCTCTGGTTATTATGCTTACCGTACCACTGGCAACGTTTGGTGCCTTGCTGGGGCTGTATTTTACCGATCAAAGCCTCAATATTTACTCTCAGATCGGTATCATCATGCTTGTCGGGCTGGCGGCTAAAAACGGTATTTTAATTGTTGAGTTCGCCAATCAACTTCGCGATCAGGGCGTCGTGTTCGAGCAGGCGATTATTGATGCTTCAGCAGCACGATTAAGGCCGATACTCATGACGGCTATTACTACAGCGGCAGGTGCCGTTCCGCTTATCTTAGCAACCGGTGCCGGGGCCGAAACCCGAATAGTTATTGGTATTGTGGTGTTAACCGGAATACTGGTCGCCACTTTTTTCACCTTGCTGGTGATCCCCGTGGTTTACCGCTTGCTGGCACGCCATACCAACAGTCCGGAGTTTGTCGCGCGTAAACTGGAAAAACAGTTGGCAGAAGATAATACGGTACTGGTGAAGAAAGTGAGTTGATACTGCGTTATTAAGGTGATTATTAATAGAGGGTTTTTCATTCTCCGTGATTGCGCTAGAATCTGCAGCCTGTTTGTAACCATGATCAAACAGAGACATTATCAGGGATGAAATGCAGCAGCTATCTGCAGTATTGAATGCAGTATAACAGGTTAGAATAATGCAACTTACACACGACAGATTTTTCGCTTTCTTAGACCGAAAAGGTATCGACTTTTCGGTTAAAACCTACTTTGTGCATGCCATGAGCTTCATGGCATTAGGTTTATTCTCTTCATTACTTATTGGTTCTATCTTAAATACGCTGGGGCTGAAGCTGGGGATCCCGCTGTTTTCAGATACGCTATGGCCTATCGCGAAACAGATGACGGGGCCGGCTATTGGTGTCGCTGTTGCTTATGCGTTAAAAGCGCCGCCTCTGGTGTTATTTTCCGCGACGACAGCGGGTGCGGCAGGGGCTGCGATGGGGGGGCCTGTTGGCGCATTTATTGCGACAATTGCCGCGACTGAATGTGGCAAACTGGTCGCCAATGAAACCAAAGTAGATATTCTGGTTACACCGGCTGTAACGGTGATTGTCGGGGTCGCGGTAGGAAGCTTAGTCGGGCCACAGGTTGGTGCCTTAATGACGGCACTCGGTAATGTCATTATGTACGCGACTCAGCTACAACCTTTTATCATGGGAATGCTGGTGGCCGTTCTGATGGGAATGGCATTAACCCTGCCTATCAGCAGTGCGGCGATTGCCATTATGCTAAGTCTGAATGGGTTGGCGGCAGGTGCTGCCACTGTGGGTTGTTGTGCTCAGATGGTGGGTTTTGCGGTAATGAGTTTCCGTGAAAACCGTTGGGCAGGTGTGTTTGCTCAGGGGCTGGGTACGTCAATGCTGCAGATGCCAAATATCATCAAGAACCATAAGATTTGGTTTCCCCCTATTATTACATCGGCAATTTTAGGCCCGGTTGCGACGCTTGTTTTTTCTCTGGAAAATACGCCACTTGGAGCGGGAATGGGAACATCAGGTCTGGTGGGGCAAATTCAGGCCTTCATTGCAATGGAAGCGGCGGGTAAAACTGGCAGTGAAATTTATCTGGTGATTTTTCTGATGCACATAGTCTTACCCGCTTTATTGACTTTCGGTATTGCAGAAATAATGCGGAAAGCGGGTTGGATCAAGCCCGGGGATCTGACGCTGAATCTATCGTCACGCTAGGTCAATCGGCAGAAAGACAGACAAAAAAAAAGAACACGGAAGTGTTCTTTTTATTGAGTAATGCTGTGAGTAAAGCCCAATCAAAGGCGGATATTTTTGCTCAGCAGCAATTGCAAGCCAAGCGCGACCATGACAAAGCCCGTTAACGACTGCAGCCATTGATTGGTTTTCGGTTTAGCTAGCCAGTTCTTTGCTCTTTCAATTAACAGCGATAAAGAAGACTGCCACACCATAGCCAGCAAGAAATGAATCCCAGCCAGAATGAACGCCTGCGATATTGCTGAACCTTCCGGATTAATAAACTGAGGTAAAAACGCCAAGTAAAAGATAGCTGTTTTCGGATTCAATACATTGGACAAAAAGCCTTCCGCGAACGAACGTCGCAGGTTGAACTGATTCGATGAGATCTGCTCGTTCCCAATGATCCCCAGCGCTCCTGAGCGAAAACCACTTTTCAGGCTACAAAAACCTAAATAAATCAGGTAAGCGGCTCCTGCAAGCTTAATGGTCTGAAACAGCCATGCTGACTGAACGAGAATAAAAGAAATTCCCACCGCTGACAGGGTTGCGTGTACAAACAAACCGCTGCAAATACCAAAGCTACTGGTCACGCCATCTTTCCAGCCGCCTCGGCTGGTATTTCTGATCACCAACACCGTGTCTAATCCGGGGGTAATCGTCAGCACAGTAATAGCAACGACAAAAGTCATCCATTCAGAGACTGGCATAATATCAATTCCTTTTCTGCCCAAAATTCCATAAGACGTTTCACATTATCAGCTCAGTTATTGATTGTCTTGATGTTTATTCAGCTTGATATTTTCGCACTGACTAGAACGGTTGATTTGCGCATTTATAGAATGCTTCTGCCTGATTTCGATCGGCAATAAATGCAAGGGAGGGGGCTATGCCCTCAACTTTCAATAATGTTTTATACCCGCCGAGCCTGAAATGATCGGAAAAGCGTTGGGTTGCCAATGCCGTTGTATCGATGGTTGTTGAATAGATGTTGATATCCGGTTTTAGCTCTTTATACAGTTCATGAGATACCGAAAATTGTGCATTATCGTAAGATGTATCAGGGTTGAACGAGAGCTGTTCCAACATTCCTGAGGAAGGGACCGGAATTGGAATGCGGTGGTAAATCTGCACTTTTAATTCAGCTTTCGGGCTCGATGAAAAGAGTAGCACTATGTCTTTTTGGTGTCTTTCTTCGTTGATTGCAAGATGGCAATTGTGATCGATTTGTAGATGGCTGGAATTCTCAAGCAAGGGTATTGAGAATGCAGATACAGTCAGAAATAACAGCTCGGTGATCATGCTGATACCTATATGTTCGTTGTTGCTTGATGGTATTTAAAGACTGTAGCTGGTTATCGGTGAAACAGATGTCTTAGACATTGGATATATTAAGACATACAACGTTTTTACAACGGTACTTTCAAACAGAAATGATTAGCAGAATGAGCTTGTTTTATCGTGTTTTACTTTAATATTGATATAAACCTGACACAGAAGAGCTATCTTGCTGATATTATTCACATAACATCCTTATGGTCATTTCAACGAGTGTTGTTATGTTTCAGGGGCTGGTCATAACTTATCAATAAGGTGTAGGCATGTTAAAAAAAGCGAAATCAATGAACATTACAGCGTCATGGAAAGCGTCGTTGTTTGTGGGTTTAGTGCTGGGCTTGGTGCTTGCGTCAGCTTTCTGGAATCGTGACCAGGGGCCGAGTCAAGAAGATCATGATCTGTTAACACAAGAAAATGCGCAGTTAATTGAAGATAAAAATGCGTTGCAGAGCCGCTACGAAGAATTAGAAACCCAGAAAACGCTAGAACTGGAGCAACTGGCTGCACAGTTAGAACAGAAAGCGGCGGAGTTTGACCAACAGAGAGCAGCTTACGAAGCTCAAATTGTTAATCTGAAGCGGAAACAGAAGCAACTTTCAGTTACGACGAAAAAGTTAGATACCAAAGTGGTTGAATTGAAAACCACGACCGAAAAACAGAAGGCGGTATTAACTAATTCTAAAGAATTGTATCAACAACAGTTGGAGCTGCAAAAGCAAATTGTTAACGCTGAAAGCGGAGTTAAGAAAGCGAAATCTGTAGTCAAAGAATTTAAGAAGGTATGTGATGAATTCAAATCCGGGAAAAGCTGGAATTGGGTTTCACAGGCGGATTGCGATAAATATGAAGCCAAACTCGATCTTGTTGAAAGTAAAGAAGCAGAGCTCAGTGCGCTGAATAAAGAGCTGGATGCACTGAATCGGAAAATTGAGATTGAGCTGCCTAAGTAGTTTTTAGTCAAACGAGCCGATAACGAGGCGAGGTTAGACCTCGCCTTTTTTGTAAGCTGACAGAGATGATGGATAATCATGGGCAATTTATTTAGTCAAATCCCGGCTACGTTACCGGAAGAGATATTTCAGGATCTGGTTAAAACAGACTCAGTCAGAATTGAGAGGATCATTTCCAAAGGGCATTCCACACCGTGTGACCATTGGTATGATCAAGAAGAGAATGAGTGGGTGCTGGTGGTGAAAGGGGAAGCAAAATTATTGTTTGAAGATGGAATGAAAGTCGTTCACCTCAACGAAGGTGATTATATTAATATCGCTGCCAATCAGCGCCATCAGGTTACCTGGACTTCACCGGATAAAGAAACCATTTGGTTAGCTGTATTTTATTCGTAATATACCCAAGTGACCTCAAGATGCTTGTTTGTTCGAGATAAAAGAGCTGGGCACTATATAAATAGGACTCAGCTCTTTTTATTTATCTGATTTCAGTCTTAATTAACTTTCAATATTGGTTGGACGTGCGAGAGCTGCCGGATAGCCACGTATATTGGCTAATTGTTCAGCCTTTGAAATAACCTTATCAAAGCCGAGAGAGTGAGTAACCGGGAAGCGTTCTTCTAAAGAGGAATCCCAATCAAGCTGCGCAGAGCTGATAAGTTGTTCATCGTAAAGCTGCTTTACAATGGAATCTGCCACAGACAAAGCGGATGATGCTTTTACGATTTCAGATCGTGCATAACGTTCACCGGAAAAAGAGACATTGGCAGCGCGTAATGACGGATCTATCCCAGGTATTTGTTGGGCACCGAAAAGCGGATATCCACCGACTTGTGCTTCACCAAAGCTCGGAACAAATTGTGCCATATGCTTGATGGCTCGTTGAGTCCGAGACTCAACTTCATCCGTTTTCCATCCGGTAGTGAGTTTACGGATAAAACTTCTTTCCAACTGTGGCTGAGCACTTCCGGGAGTTGAACTCACCAAACCTTGTTTAAAGAGGGTAATATCTTCCGTCATACCGTGTAGCTGGAAAAAGCCATCAGGGTAGGGGGTTAATTGCGCCATACCATTGGGGGTACCTCGCTCACCATGGAAAATGACTTCTGGCCAGACGCCTTCACACGCAGGCCAGTGCGTGACATAAGCGGCTTTGAATTCGACCATACGGTGACGATTGAAGGTAGCTAAGTCATCAAGCGTACCGGTTCTGTAACCACAAGCGTTAACCAGATAGTCGACGGTTGTTTCTTTAGTGACATGATCATTGATTGAGTCATCATAACTTTGATGAGAAACAATCCAGCCTTTTTTAGAACAACTAGTCTGAATTTTCGTGACTTTCGTATCGGTTTTCACCGTGCAAGAAGGGAGTTGCTGTAACGCTAAAGAAGCGGTAGCGGCAATCCTGAAAATACTGAGTCCGTATTCTTGTACAATAACGACAGGGTATTTGAATTCATCCAGATTCAGGTTTTTAGCAACAGGGATCATCCAGTCATCAAGGGATTGTGGATTCGCGGGTGTCGTCTGAGTAGCTAATTTAACCAGTTCATCTTGTTGATACAGCTTGAAGTAATCGTCAGGCTTACCTAAAACTGCATTTCGCTTATCAAGGGAAATTAATTCTTTATAGCCGTTTTGCAACAATTCCAGTCGTTCGAGCAGTTGTTCGGGAGCTCCGGGATCACGTACAGGAACGGCGATGACAGTGGGGCGAACATTTGCAGTATGCGGGTAAACACGAAGAGTTTCGATAGATTGATGAAGAAGAGTGAGACATTGTTCATCTGAGATTTCACGATAGAGGTTTCCACCAGCGTGCAAATGACAAATCGGAGGGCCATTGACTAGGCTTGGTCCCTCTTCAAACAGGGTGACGTTGATACCGAGTTCTGATAACCGCAGTGCCACCGTTGAACCTGCAACACCGCCGCCGACGATACCTACATGAAGATCCGAGATTTCGGGTGATATATTGGAACCATTTACATTCATATTGTGCTGGCAAATATCTATAGATCAAACTTCTTAATATTAAGGTCTGCATTCTACTTTGCATGGACGATGTTTGAAATAGTTTTGTGGGTATACCTGTATATAGTCCCCTCGGGAATAAAAAAAGAGAAGTTATTGCAAATAAAATGTGGCAGGAGCAAGACCGACTTTGACTCAACTGTTATTATCCTCTTATTGAGCAATGCAATAATTATGCAACTGAGATAGTAGCGTTAGCGCTCCTGAATGATTTGAAGCGCAAGGAGCAAGTATGACAATGACAATTCCAATTTTAATTTGTGATGATTCGGCATTGGCCAGAAAGCAGATGGCGAGAGCATTACCCACATCACTCAACGCTGATGTCACATTTGCTGTTAATGGATTAGAAGCCCTTGAACTGCTAAAACAACAGACTTTTTCATTGATGTTTCTCGATTTAACCATGCCAGAGATGGATGGTTATCAGACCTTGCAGGCGATAAAAGAGCATGGCCTGTCAATTAAGGTCATTGTTGTTTCTGGTGATATTCAGCCACAGGCGCAAGCACGAGTAAAAGAGCTTGGTGCTGTGGCATTTCTAAAAAAACCGGTAGACAAAAGCTACCTTAAAACGCTGATTAAGGATTTATTACCATCCCCTGAGTTGTCACTCGACACGGTTATCCAGCGAGTGACAACTCCGGCACTACGCCGTCGTGATGTCTATCTGGAAGTTGCTAACGTTGCTATTGGCCGTGCAGCTGATTCACTGGCACGTCATTTTAATGTTTTTGTAAATTTGCCTTTGCCGAATGTCAATGTATTTGAAGTGAGCGAGCTTCATATGACCATGCGCCATCTGGCGAGCAATAGTACGATGTCGGGGATCTGCCAGGGGTTCAGCGGTGAAGGGATCGCCGGTGAAGCTCTGGTCTTGCTAAGTGATTCCAGTGTTAATGATTTGACGTCACTGATGAAATATCCGGTCGAAAGTGAGTGTGACGTAGAATTAGAATTATTGATGGATGTGAGTAATATTCTGGTGGGCTCATTTTTAAAAGGGTTAGGTGAGCAGGCGGAGGTGAAGTTTTTCCAAAGTCATCCAGTGTTATTAGGCAAACACCTTCCTATAGAGTCCCTGATTGAGCATACATCCGGAAACTGGCGCAGGACCATGACGTTTGAAGTCAGTTATGGCATTGAAGGAACACAGATTAAGTGTGATTTACTGCTGATGTTTGTTGATGAATCGCTGCCGCTGTTAGATAACAAGCTGTCTTACTTAATGGATGAGGACTAAACCATGTTTTCTTTACCTGCTGAATTTGAGCAATTTCACTGGATGGTCGATATGGTTCAGCATGTGGATGTGGGATTGGTCGTGTTAGACCGTGATTTTAACATCCATGTCTGGAATGGTTTCATGATCCATCACAGTGGCAAGCAAGCGCATGAAGTGATGGGCAAGACCGTTTTTGAAGTCTTTCCGGAAATCCCCCAAGACTGGTTTAAGGCGAAGGCGCGACCGGTGTTTGAACTGGGATGCAGAAGTTTTTTGATCTGGCGCCAGCGTCCTTACTTATTTAAGTGCCGTAATGTTCGCCCGATTACCCAACCAGCCCCTTTCATGTACCAGAACGTCACCCTGAATCCGATGACATCACCCAAAGGACAGGTAGATTATCTGTTCATGGCGGTTGAAGACGCGACAGCCGAGGCATTGGCAGAAGGTCGTTTGCCTTAGCCTCTGGTATCCGCTTAAGACAACCCATAAAAAAGTCCATCATCGTATGGGCTTTTTTGCGTTTTATGCTTTTGCTTCCGGTTTTTACAGGCAGTTTGCTCGACTGGAAAGAGAACGATGAATGCAATTGAACGATATTCAACATGGATCTGGTGAATATTTTGTTGTATCGTGTCAATAACTTGACGCGGGTGTGAAAAATAAAAAAATAATTTTGTAAAAATGCAAGATGGGTTCTACACACCTAGTGGTAAGGATAAAAAAATAGCAGTGGCAAATAATAAAAAGGATAAATCTATGTCTAAAGTACATTACATACTTCCACTCGCATTACTTGTTTCAGGTGTTGCTCACGCCGTAACGGATAACCCTTGGTATGTAGGTGCGCGTATTGGTGGCACACATTTCAATAATTTTGATGACGCATTGAAAGGTTCATCAGGTGATTTCGACCAGGATGATTGGGGCGGTGGTGCCTTCCTGGGGTATAACATCACGCCGTGGTTCGCACTTGAAGGTGGTTACACCTATTTAGGGAAAGCTGACTACAAGCCAGCAGGTGGTGATTTTGACGTGCAGGGCATTGATTTGTTAGGTAAGTTCACCTGGGCGTTGACTGACTCATATGATTTGTATGCCAAAGCGGGGGGGTATGTTTATAACGCAGATAACAGCATCGAGGCGATTAAAGCTGATGACGATGGCATTGCCGCGACAGTCGGCGTGGGTGTGGAGTATTTTTACACTGATACCCTGTCTACCCGTTTAGAATATCAATATTATAATCAGGTTGGCGACAGCAAGCCCGGCACCGCTGATATTCATTTCTATGGCCTGAGCCTTGTTTATCACTGGGGGGCACCTGCACCTGTAGCTGTTGTTGAGCCAGAGCCGGAACCGGTACCAGAGCCCGCACCGGTACCAGCAGTGGTTAAAGTGGATCCCATAACGGTGGCTCTGCCATTTGGTTTTGACAGCAATTCATTGTCACAGGTAGATATCGATAAATTAGAGCCAATTGCAAAACGCCTGGAGAATTTCCCTGAGACTGAGCTTTTTGTTATCGGTCATACGGATAGCCGGGGCTCAGAAGAGTACAATCAGAAACTGTCTGAAGATCGTGCAGAAGTTGTTGCCGGTTATCTTGCATCTCATTTCGGTATCGATCAGAGCCGATTTAAAGCCGAAGGTAAGGGTGAAACTCAGCCTGTCGCGAATAACGATACTGAAGCTGGTCGTGCACAAAACCGTCGCGTAGAAGTGTTTACACCTGGGTTTGAAGTACAGGGTGAATAATTGTTCTTTCAGTGAATAATGCCATCAAAAAAAGCGCCCGCGGGCGCTTTTTTATTAACGATCTACAAACTATAAACGACAGTTCTGTCGAGGTGGGTTATAGGCTGGCAAACGGCTAATTTCTTTTTCCAAATCATCAATACGTGTTGAATGTGATGGGTGGGTGGACAGTAGTTCAGGTGGTTGTCCGCCCGATGCCTTAGCCATATTTTTCCATAGTTCAACACTCTGGTTTGGGTCGAACCCCGCCTCGGCCATCAAGCGCAACCCAATGATGTCAGATTCTGATTCTTGTGCCCGTCCATAGGGCATTAAGACACCGTACTGAACGCCTAAACCGAGAGCGGCCATCGCGGCACTATGATATTCAGTACCGCTGATCGCCATGCTTGAGATCTGCAGGCCGATGTCGGCTATCTGGCTGCGAGATAAACGCTCGTTACTGTGCTGCGCGATAACATGGCCGATTTCATGACCGATAACGGTGGCGAGCTGATCCTGGTTCTTAGCAACCTCAAGCAGACCGGTATAGACACCGATTTTTCCACCGGGCAAGGCAAATGCGTTGACTTGCTCACTGTCAAATACCACGACTTCCCATTGCCCGAAGCCCGATTGCGGATCCAGACGAGCGGTTATTGCGTTGGTTACACATTGTACATACTGGTTTGTTTTGACGTCGGTATTAATCTTTTCTTGTTTTTTTAGTTCTTCAAAAGATTGCGCGCCCAACTGTGACATATCGTTGGTCGAAAATAACAGTACTTGCTGCCGGCCAGTCGGAGAACTTGAGCATGCCGAAATTGAGAGGACGGCAGTGATCAGGCCAGTTAAAAGTAGAGGGCGAATAGGTTTCATAAGAATGACTCCTTCCATTCCATTATAGGTAATATTGTTAACCATTATGACCTGCGAGTAGAGCAATATGCTAGTGTAAAATTCTGTATTTAGCCATTGTCGATACCGGTGTCCCGATAAGTTCAAGGTGGGTGGGTGCTATTCATTGAGGCGCTCAGCGATTGGAAAGCTAGATGAAAAAGTGATTGCTCTGTTATGCTATACCCGTTAACAGAGGTTTAGGTGAAACTATGGCAATTTGGAAGAAACCGTTCACACTCGATAGCTTAAATTTAACGTCTAAAAATACTTTGGTAGAGCATTTAGGTATTGAATATTGTGCGTTTGATGATGATAGCTTAACAGCAACGATGCCCGTTGAGGCTCGTACTCATCAGCCTTTAGGCATGCTTCACGGTGGTGCCTCGGTAGTATTAGCTGAAACACTGGGTTCGCTCGCGGGTAATCTGTGTGTTAATGAAAACAAGTATTGCGTTGGCCTGGACATTAATGCCAACCATATACGACCAATGCGTAGCGGCATTGTGAAAGGAAGAACAACGCCCATACATCTGGGAGCGACCACTCAAGTCTGGCAGATTGAAATTACTGATGAACGCGATCGATTAGTCTGTACCAGCCGTATCACAATGGCAGTAATGAAACATAAAAAGATAGACTCATAGTTATGGTAATCACATTTTCAGAAGGCAGAATTATCGCCAATCAACATGAATTGGTTGTACGTTTAGACGGGGTTTCACGAGCGACTTTGCAAGCTCAGGTTGATGAAGTCACGCTAATTGGTGGTGCTAATGTTGTGACAGCAACGGGCAGTGGTATTAACTGGTCTGTTCGTTTAGATAATGAAGCGCAACTGACAGATCTGTCGCAAGAGATTGGAATTGCTGTCAAGCACTCGTACTAACTTGGGTATAGAATAACAAGGTGTAGTAAGAGCGCCTTGTTTTTTTGTTGTTTTACATGATTCTGGATCTGGCATTCATCGCTATTATCATTGTGTTCATTATTTTCTTGCCAGTTACATGTGCGTTGATTGGAATATAAGTATTCTCCATAAGCAACGCGCTTTCTTCGGTAATGACGGCAAAAGCATACAAGAGATGTGCGTCGAATATTAAATGTAATTCACGTGCTTCATGTGAAATAATCGTATAGATACTGTCTGTAACCATTTAAGTCATTATTGTGAGAGCGCAGGCCCATAATTCACCTTTTTGACCCAAATGGCTGGCTTTAAAATGCATTCTATTGCAGTCTTTAGCTTATGGATGGAGCCAAATATATTGATATCTCAGGTGTGTATTCTTTTGTGGAATATATGGGAATTGCAAATAATAATGTATTGTCAGTGTTAAAGAACAAAAGGAATGTTATGAATAAACCTCAGCTCAAGTTAATCGCCGAAAAGACTTATAAAGCGATGTTTAGTCAGCAACCTGAACTGTGTAATATTCAAGAAACATTTTATGGCTGGATTGTATTTCTTGTTTCTCCCAAAGGTAAATTTGTCGTTAAGTTTTCCCGTGAATACGGAAGAATCAGTAAAGAAATTGAAGGATTGAAGCGATTAAAAAAAGCGTTAGATTGTCCGGTACCTGAAGTCTATTTGTTTGGTCGAGAAGAAGGCCACGATTATCTGGTGATGGAGTGGCTCGATGGTGTATCAGCCTATGAACTGCCAAGTGATCCCAAAGCGCTGGAGATATTCAGAGAGCACTACACCGACATCTTGATTGCTTTACATGATTGTCAGAGTGAAAAAGGATTTGAAATTGATCGTGAGCATTTTGACCCGTGTTTAATCAACGCCTTTGATGCGTGGATGTACCCCGTTCTGCGTTATGTATTGAGTTGCGAGTCACCATTTTCAAGTCAGTTGAAATCGGCTTACAGCCAGTTATGGGAGAAAAGAGTAGAAATTTTATCGCCTATCAATACATCATCTTCATTAGTACACGATGACTGCCATATTGCCAATGTCCTGTTTGATCCGAAAACATTTAAAGTCGCGGCAATATTGGATCCTTGTGATGTTGGCTACAAGCACAGAGAGTTTGATATTTTTCATTTGTTTGATGTCAGGGAAGATCTTAAGTTAGCTGAACGCTATCAAGAAAAAACGCCACTCACAGATGGCTTTGAGACTAGGCGCTGGTTCCTCAGCTTATGGGATGATGCTAAGCACAGTCGTAATATGGGCTGGTATGATGAATCCTGGTTAGTGACTAAACTTGATCAGTTTAACATTGCGTATAAGCAAGGATAATTCTTTCTGGCTAATGATTTAACAACATATTATTGTTAATCATAATATGTTAAATGCAGATGCCTCAAAGGTGCGTCAGAATGAAAAGAATTACTGTTGGTTTTTGTGCATTACTGCTATTTGGTTGTGCACAGCAACAAGGCACTGAAGAGCCGGAAACAAAACCCGATGTTGGTCAGGAAGTCGAAATCAAGCCTGTTGAGCCGACGGTTCAAGTGACAACCGTACCGGAAGTAAAGACTGAATCGAAACCTGAGCTAAAGCCTGAAGTGAAGCAGGAACCTCAACCTGAGGTTAAACCAAAGCCAAAACCCGTTGTGACCAAGACGAGTGATGGTAAATTGATCCTAGGCGCCGAAGAGTGGGTCTGGTTAGTATCGGTAAAAAAACATGTGAAAGTGAAAATCGATACAGAAAGCAAGCTTTCGACAATCGGCGTTTCAGATGTTCAGGAGTTTGAACGTGACAGCAAAGATTGGGTTAAGTTTACGGCAAGTGGTAAATCGCTTGAGATGCCTGTAGAACGTTGGATTAAGAATAACGGCGGTGAGCGCCAAGCTGTCGTAAAACTTCGTATTAAATTGGGTGAGCTGAACGAGCTAACTGAATTTGTACTGAAAAACGGTACGGGCATTGTGCTTGGTGAGAACTTTATCCGTGACGTTGCAGTATTTGATGGTAAACGTAAATATATACAGCCCAAAGTGAAGTAATAATCTCTTATTAAGTTAGAGCAAACAAGACGGTAATAAACCGCCTTGTTTGCGTCAGGTGATAGTTTATGACAGAGGGCTTAAATGTTAACTGGATTCGATGTCATTACTCATACCCGATTTGACAGTTTAGTCTGTCAGGCTTAAATATTCTAACAAACCTGCGCTTGAAAACTCCTAATACTAAGCGTTGTGCAAATTTTTCTCTCTAAAATAAGTGGTACCTCTTAAGATCCTGTCTATGATGTCATTATAAAGTTAATAAAATACCGGGTGCGTTTATGAGTGCTGCACGTTGGGAACATTTCGAACATGAAGCTGATATTGGTGTGCGCGGTACAGGAGACACACTGGCCAGTGCGTTCGAGCAGGCAGCACTGGCCATGAGCGCTATCATCACTGATTTATCACTTATCAAACCCAGAGATGAAGTGACTATTACTTGTGAGGATGCGGATCAGGAATTATTACTCGCCGACTGGTTAAATGCCCTGATCTTCAAAATGTCCACGCACAAAATGTTATTTAGTCAGTTTGAAGTTTACATACATAACGGACATCTCAAAGCCACAGCGCGGGGCGAGCCGATAAATATAAAACGGCATCAACCAGCGGTTGAAATTAAAGGCGCAACTTATACCGAGTTGGTAGTGCACAAGTCACAAGAGCTATGGATAGCGCAATGTGTTATTGATGTTTAAACAAAACCAGCAGGGTGACAGTGATGGACATAAACAAATTACATCGCATATCAGATTACCAGTGGCGCATTGACCCCGTAAATGGCATGCATGTGCCGGGAATCATCTTTGCCAGTAAAGATCTGATCCTAGACATGGATGAAAAAGTTTATGAGCAAATCACCAATGTCGCCAGATTACCCGGTATAGTCAATGCTTCCTATGCCATGCCCGATGCCCATTGGGGCTATGGTTTTCCAATCGGCGGTGTTGCCGCGTTTGATCCAGAACAGGGCGGTGTTATTTCAGCCGGCGGTGTCGGCTTTGATATTTCCTGTGGTGTACGTACATTACACACTGGCTTAACCGTGCAACAAGTCATGTCAAAACAAAAAGAACTGGCAGATGTTCTATTCAAAACCATACCTGCCGGCTTAGGCAGTACTGGGGTTTTTCATCTTAATAAAAAAGAAATGAACGCCATGCTTAATGGTGGTGCGCGCTGGGCGGTAGAAAGAGGCCTTGGTGATCAGGCGGATCTGGAACGCATAGAAGAATACGGCTGTATGCAGGGCGCAGATCCGGATCAAATATCCAATCATGCCAAGGAGCGACAAAAAAATGAAATGGGTACATTAGGTTCGGGCAATCACTATCTGGAAGTTCAAAAAGTGGTCGAAATCTATGATCAGAATATAGCTAAAAGATTCGGCATTGAATTGAATGACATAAAAATAAGTATTCACTGCGGATCACGCGGCCTTGGCCATCAGATAGGTACGGAATTTCTTAAAAGCATGGTTGTTAGTGCAAAAGACTATGGCATTACTCTGCCCGATCGTGAGCTGGCCTGTGCTCCTATTAATTCAAAAATCGGTCAACGTTACTTAGGTGCCATGCGAGGGGCGATTAATTGTGCTCTGGCCAACCGGGAAATAATCACCCATTTAACACGTCAGGCAGTAAAACACATCTTTCCGGATATTCATCTTGATCTGCTTTACGACGTTTCGCATAACACCTGCAAACTTGAGCAGCATGAAGTTAATGGTAAAAGAAAAAACCTTTTCGTGCATCGAAAAGGCGCAACTCGCGCTTTTGGTCCAGGCCATCCTGCTCTGCCTGCTACTCTTCGTGAAGCCGGCCAACCGGTGCTGATCGGTGGCACCATGGGAACGGCGTCCTATATTCTGGCCGGCACAAGCGAAAGCATGCAATTAGCTTATGGTTCAGCCTGTCATGGTGCTGGACGTTGTATGAGTCGCCATCAAGCAACCAAACTATGGCGCGGCAGCAATATTATACAGCAACTGGCGGATCAGGGTGTTTTGATCCGCAGCCCATCCCGGCGTGGTGTGGCCGAAGAAGCCCCCAATGCCTACAAAGATGTTAACGACGTGGTGAAATCAGCTGATCAGGCGGGACTTTCACGAATGGTAGCAAAGCTCGAACCTTTGATTTGCATTAAAGGTTAAGTGAATTTTAGACCTCAACCGTTACCTCATAGCTGGTGAACTTGCGAATGTTAATCACACCCGTGTCAAAGAACAGATACTGGCCCTTGATACCTAACAGCGTTCCTTCCACAATTGGTTCTTTATCAAAGTTATGAGAGCTTATTTTGGATGGATACTCGGTAACCGGATAGCGAATATCTACGACTTCCTCATCCAGTCTTTCAATGGCGTCTTCACCGTATAAATCGACTAGCTCACTGATTCGCGCTTCGATTTCAGGTAATAAACGTGATGCTTCTTCCTTTAAATCGATAGGCTGATTGTTCCCCTTTAGCATGGCGCGCCAATTGGTTTTATCCGCCACCATTTCAGCTAATGCGATTTCGACTAAACCTGAGATTTGTCGCGTTTTGACCTTCAATATAGCCAGTGCCTGAGTGGCCCCCTGATCAATCCACCGAGTCGGAAGCTGTGTATGGCGGGTAATACCGACCTTTAAGCCTGATGTGTTAGAAAGGTAGACATAATGTGGCACCATGCAGTTAGCAACGCCCCATTCAGGCTCACGGCAAGTCCCTTTCGCATAGTGACAGGTTTCTGGCTTCATGATGCACATGTCACAGCGCGCCAGCTTCTTCATACATGGAAAGCAGTGACCTTGAGAATAGCTCTTCTTGGTTTTCTTACCACACGCATCGCAAAAAATGCTGCCGGTATGGGTCAGCGTAAGCTTTTTTCCGATTAAAGGATTAAGCGGCAAAAGGTGATCACCAACGGGTAATTGGTATTCAACAACGTCGCCTAATGTTGACTTTAGTTTACTGAGTGTTCCTTGCATGACTTTACTCATTTCATTGCTTTTATAATGGGCGTTATTTTAACAGTTACCGGTTCGTAAAATGCAGAAAAATTTCTATCTGTTTTTACGTCGATTGCAGTACCGTGGTGAGGGCGGCATGTTAAACAAGAAAACCGAATCTACCTTGAATAGATGTTAATGTTTGCTTCCCAAGGATAATGTAATCTACAGTAATACTAACTACGGTAAATCAAATGAATAGCGTGAGAGTTCGAATATGTTTGGATTAAGATCATCGGGTCGTGATGGCGCCTCTTCTGGCATTTTTCTCATTGGTTTTGGTCTGTTGTACTTGACTGGCTGGTGGTGGCCGGGCTTATTGATACTACTTGCTGTGACAGGTTTGACTGACATAATAATGAGCGGTCACTGGAAAGATGCAGCGAAAACCGCTGTGGCCTTTGTTATTGCAGGTGGAACGCTGTGGGCACTGGTTTGGACCGGGATTATGTGGAGTATATTGATCCCCGGTACTTTAATTGTTGCGGGTATCTTTCTGGCTTATCGCGGGCTTAAATAAATCGGTTGATGTTTGGGTGTAGTGTAGCCAGTACAAGCCACGATTTTCATGAAGAATGAGATCCAGATAATCCTGATGGTAGACTAGGTGACTAAATAGAGTACGATTGTTTATAAAATCATCTTCCATTTGCTGTTCATTTATCAGAGCCATGGATTTATCTGCGACAATTTCTTTGTTTGGCTGATAAGCCCAGTTGAACATTTTGGGCTCTATAACAGCCGAGGCCAGAAAAGAGGTCGGTTCATTATACTGCGAGAGTGTTGCGACCCTAACAGATAAAGCATGATGATAATCGTCATTTTTCTCTTTGATAAAAGACATCAATGAGTAGCTTAAATTATCGTTATCGTCTCTTGAAATGTAATAATGTACGATCTTAGATTCAATGCCTGAATCGTCCAGGTAGTTCTTATAAACCTGTGCAGTAGGCTTACGAACCAATTCGGTCTGAATGATCGGATTTTCACGGTAAGTATTTATACTTTGAGCTGCAATATTTGTAAATTCACTCCAATCACTGAATTGAATATTGTACGAAAAATCTGTATTGGCGATACATTGTTGTTTCTCATCTGTCTGACACCAAGCCACAGAATAAAAGGAATGACCTTTATAGGCGACTATCTTTCTCTTGATAAGAGACGCTTGTTTAAGTTGCTCTTTATGGCCTTGATAGAGATTTATAATTTTGGTGTTGAGATCCTCTATTGCTTCATGAGTGTGCCCGATCAATGTCAGGGAATTAGCTTCAACGATCTTATTTTTGACAATATAGATTTTTGGTTCTGCATTATTTTTCAGGCTGAACCAGGCGGCTAAACCAGCAGCCAGAGTCAGGCCGATGACTGTCAATAATATGGTTTGTTTAGAAACGTTATAGTGAGATATTAAGACCGGTGCGGCATCTTCCTGTAAGCTGATTTTTTCTCGAACAAAATCATGGATCCGATAGCCAATCCGGGGCACGGTTTCAATAACATCACCTTTTTCCTCTTCCTGTAATTTTACGCGTAAAGCACGTAGTACCTGAAAAAGAGAGGCCTCAGTTACATTACGACCAGGCCATCCGGCCGTTAGCAATTCATCTTTAGTTACGGGACGATGATGCTTATCAAGCAGGTATGTCAGAATGTACTGTTCTGATTGGTTGAGTTTTTGGGTTGACTCAGATGATTTAAGAATGCATAGACTGGGTATGTAGCAAACGTCTGTTCGAAACTTAATCTGCTCAGTACTTGTCATTAATACCTCTAACAATTGAAGACGCATAATTATATCAGGCAGCACGATAAAGCAAATCTGAATTGACGAATAGTTAAATTTGTCTATTTATTTAAAACAGAAGTGAAAAATCAGCAGCATAAATTTAGAACGAGATAATTGTACAGACGAAATACGCTATTCAGCGATTGTCTCGTGTTTTGATTAATAAACAATCAGATGTTAAAAGAGAGTCACGGCGGCGCTTACGATAAAAAAGGGAAGGCGATGCTTCCCTTTATAGACAGGATTATTTTTTGAAAATTTCCTGGAATTCACGCTTCATCGGAGGATTACGGCGTGCTTGCTTAAGTTGCTTACACAGATCTTTTACGCAGTTGTGCAGCACCTTATCAAGAAGAACGGCTTTATATTCTTCCTGTTCATCTGCACTCAGATGGTCCGGAAGTTCTGTATCTTGAAGTTCGCCAAGAAAATCAACACCTGAATAGCTTTGGCTAAGTGCAACGAGGGCGTGAAACTGTTCGAAGTTATCTAAAACATTTTGCGCGCTTGCAGGCATGGCATCCCATGCTTCACGAGAAGAGGTTTCGGAAACGTTATAAACACTAATCAGCATGTCCAGAAGTTCCTCTGGAACTTTTTCAAAAGCAACAACCTGACGAAGCTCTGGTGAGCATTCTTCAAGCGAAACTTTCATATCTTCTACGAGTTGCTCGTCTATTTTTTCGTTCTCAGACATAGCCATTTCCTACAGCATTAATGATTAAGGATGGGAATCCTATAGTTCTAAAGACAAATGTCAACATATCATGTCAGAGGTCTGGTGAAATCTGAATTTTATCGATTTGTAATCTGGGTCACATTGGTCAGTCCGTGATGCTGAATCAACATATCAGTCTTTTTTTACGCAACAGGTGTGCTATATATTATAAACAATGCAAGTGTATTTACATCAATAGGATGCTTACATGGAAGCGATGCGTATCTTACTTGTTGACGACGTTCATTTAGAACGTATGCAACTTGCTATGAGATTACAAAGGTTAGGGCATATCGTTGAGGCCGTTGGCTCAGGGCGTGAAGCGATTGAAAAGTATCCACTGTTTGATCCTGATCTGTTGCTACTCGATATAAGCATGCCAGTTATGAGCGGCACTGAAGTCGCTGAACAAATTCGTATTAAGTATCCTGAATGGATACCGATTATTTTTCTTAGCGGTCATGATGAACCTGAAATGATCGCAAAAGCGATAGATATGGGGGGTGATGACTATTTGGTTAAACCCGTTAATAAGATAGTGCTCGCTTCTAAACTCAAAGCCATGCAACGTATTTCCAGTATGCGGCATAAATTGAAAGTGGCAACGGTAAAACTGGAACAAGCCAATGAATTATTGTCACAGCTGGTTAATGAAGACGGCCTGACTAAGCTGGCCAATCGACGTTATCTAGACGAAACACTCGCGGAATATATTTCTTGGCATGGACGTAATAATTTCTCGATGACCATTATCATGATCGATGTAGATCACTTTAAGGCTTATAACGATCACTATGGCCATCTGGAAGGTGACAGGTGTTTGCAGATGGTATCGGCAGAATTAAAGGCAAACTACAGTCGTGCTGGGGAGCTGGCTGCCCGTTATGGTGGTGAAGAGTTTGTGGTTCTGATTAGTAACTGCGATAAAACCCGTGCCGTTAAAGAATGTGAAAGACTGAAAAATTGCATCCAGAAACTCGAAATACCACACTTGTATTCAAACACATCGCACATTGTAACCGTCAGCCAGGGCATGGTTACATGGATTCCAACCGGGCTGGAAACGGCAGAAAACATGTACGAAATCGTTGATAAAGTTCTTTATAAAGCCAAAGGGCAGGGGAGAAATCGATTTGTCGTTGCCGAATTTACCTGAATTTGGAAATTTTTTGCTTTTTCAATAAAGCTCGATTCAGCAACTCCCCATAAGGGGCTATCTTTAACGGCCACTAAAAATATCATTATTATTCAATGGTGAGCTATGCTTATAGCAATTACTACTAACAAGCTGAAATCAATAATCAGTTGTTTAATACGCTGTATTCATTATTTTTGAGGTGGGGGAAGCAGTATGAAACTTTTTTCACTCTGTGTCGTTATGGTTACATTATTAATGACGGCTCCGGTCTTTGCTGATGATGTTTGGATCATCGATATTAATGGCGGTATTGGACCTGCAACCAGTGATTTTGTTACTCGCGAGATTGAACAGGCCGAGACAGAGAAAGCATCATTCATCATTCTTAAAGTTGATACTCCCGGCGGTCTTGATACGTCTATGCGCGAAATAATTCGTGGTATCACGACTTCTTCGATCCCTGTTGCAACATGGGTTGGGCCTGCAGGAGCCCGTGCCGCGAGTGCCGGAACCTATATTCTGCTGGCAAGTCACATCGCATCAATGGCGCCGGGCACAAATCTGGGCGCAGCAACTCCAGTGTCATTAACGGCGCCCGGCGGAAATAAAGATCCCGACGAATCTGATAATCCATTTTTACCAAAAGAAAGCAAGGATAAAAATAAAGACCAAGACAAAGAAGAGCCCACCGCTTCTGGCGCTGATGAGAGCAAAGCTTCACAGCAACCAGATACCGGCGATGAGCGTGTCAAAGCAAAAACTGCCATGGAAAAAAAGGTCATAAATGACGCCGCGGCTTATATTCAAAGCCTGGCAAAACTACATGGACGTAACGATGTATGGGCTGCCAAGGCGGTAAGAGAGGCCGCCAGCTTAGATTCTGAGAGTGCATTAACTGAAAATGTGATTGATTTTCTTGCGGCAAATATAGAACAGTTAATTGCCAAATCAAATGGGCGAACGGTGATCGTTAATGGCCTGGATAAGAAAATTGAGTTATCCAATGTCGTTTATGTCGAACGTGTACAAGATTGGCGGTTCAAGTTGCTATCAGTGATCACCAATCCGAATGTGGCTTATATTCTAATGCTTATTGGAATATATGGTCTGCTACTGGAGTTCTATAACCCAGGTATAGGGCTACCTGGCGTATTAGGCGGTATTTGCCTGTTATTGGCCATGTATTCTCTACAGATGTTACCAGTCAGCTATGCCGGTTTAGGATTATTGCTGCTCGGTATTGCGTTGATGATCGCAGAAGCGTTCAGCCCCAGTTTTGGCATCCTCGGACTAGGGGGAGTGGTAGCGTTTGTATTAGGCTCCATTATGCTGATGGATACCGAAACCCCCGGTTATCAGATTGCATTGCCACTCATTGTTGGTCTGACGGTTGTATCGGCGATGTTTACCTTCGTGATCCTTACTCTGTTACTAAAAACACGGCGAAAACCGGTTACAACGGGAACACAAGTGATGTTGGGGCATAGTGCCCAGGTACTGAGTGGTTTTCCTGGTGAAGGACGAGTATTGGTTGAGGGGGAAGTTTGGCAGGCGCGGTGTTCAAGTTCATTGCAAGCCGGTCAGCAGGTTATTGTTAAGAATATATCTGGCTTGTGGCTGGATGTAGAAAGAAGCAATAGCAATGTAGAAAATAATAAGAAGGAATAGCGGTATGATTACGTATTCTCTTACGACGATTGTGGTGCTGGTGGTTGTGCTAATCATGAGCATGTTTAAAGTTTTACGTGAGTATGAACGTGCAGTGGTATTTTTTCTCGGACGCTTCTATCAGATTAAAGGTCCTGGTTTGATTATCATTGTACCGATTATTCAACAAATGGTGCGGGTTGATTTGCGTACCATTGTTTTGGATGTGCCGACTCAGGATTTGATCACCCGTGATAACGTATCGGTACGTGTCAACGCCGTGGTGTATTACCGTGTGGTCGACCCGAAAATGGCGATTAATAATGTAGAAAATTACAACGAAGCGACCAGTCAGTTATCACAAACTACGTTGCGTTCAGTATTGGGTCAGCATGAGCTTGATGAGTTGTTAGCAGAGCGAGAAACGCTGAATAAAGATTTGCAAGCGATATTGGATCAACGTACTGACAATTGGGGAATTAAAATTGCCAATGTTGAAATCAAGCATGTAGATCTTGATGAAAGTATGGTTCGAGCACTGGCCAAGCAGGCAGAGGCTGAGCGTTCTCGTCGAGCGAAGGTTATTCACGCGATGGGTGAGCTTGAGGCATCGGCTAAATTAGGTGAAGCGGCGGCAGTGCTGAATAAAGCACCGAATGCGGTTCAATTGAGGTATATGCAGACTTTAAATGAAATATCTAATGATAGAACTACCACCATTGTTTTCCCTATGCCGATAGATCTCGTCGACAAAGCTACTGAACTGTTTGAGAAAGCTTCTGATCGATTATCAGAGAAGAAGGAAGAGTAATACCAAAGCCATTAATAATGTCTTAAGCACCACCGCCATATTGGCGGTGGTGCTTTTTTTGCGGTAATTAATCAGTTGCCAGGATAATTGTCCCGATAGGTATCTAAAGGTACAATGCGCCCCATTTACGGGGTGTAGATATCCTGGCAAGCTTGATTGGTAATGTAGAATGACTCAAAAGAAAAATAGACAAACGCAGAAGAAAGGATTACACCCGCGTAACCCGCATCGTCAGCGCTACGATTTTGGCGCGTTAATTGCGACCTGTTCAGAACTTGCCCCATTTGTTGCGAAGAACCCGTTTGGCGATTTGTCGATTGATTTTGCCAATCCCGATGCCGTGAAAATGCTCAATAAAGCCTTATTGCGCCATTTCTACCAAGTTGATAACTGGGATATTCCACCGGGCTACTTATGCCCGCCGATCCCCGGGCGCGCAGATTATATTCACCATATTGCAGATTTACTGGCTGATTCTAATGGGGGAGAGATCCCGAGAGGAAAAGGGATCACCGGCCTAGATATTGGTGTTGGCGCAAACTGTGTGTACCCGATCATCGGACACCGTGTTTATGGTTGGCGATTTGTTGGTTCCGATATAGATCCAATCTCTATTAAGTCAGCAAAATTTATGGTTGAGTCAAACCGCAGCTTGGCTGGAAACATAAAATGCCGATTGCAGAAGTCTCCGGATAATATTTTTACAGGTATGATCAATGCCGATGACATGTTTGATTTCACTATCTGTAATCCTCCCTTCCATGGCTCTTTAGAAGAAGCGATGGCCGGTTCGGAGCGCAAGCAACGTAACCTGAGTGCCAATGCCAGTAAAAAAGGCGGCAAAAAAGTATTAAATGCCATTGCATCAGAGAGCCGTAACAAAGGCAAACCACTACTGAACTTTGGCGGACAGAAAGCCGAATTGTGGTGCCCGGGAGGCGAAATTGCGTTTGTTAAGCGTATGATTAAGCAGAGTGGGGAAACGCCAGAGAGCTGTTTCTGGTACTCAACATTAGTGTCTAAGAAAGACAATTTATCGGCTATTTATAAGGCACTGAAATACGCCAATGCCGTTGATGTGCGTACGATTGAAATGGCGCAAGGACAGAAAAGCAGCAGAATGATTGCCTGGACTTTTCTGACCAAAGAACAGCAAGTAGAGTGGCGTGAACATCGCTGGAAAAAACAATAATAGCGATGCTCCATTTATATAAAAGCGACCATATTGGTCGCTTTTACTAGGCCTTAACCTATCCCGCGAGACATCGCGACTACTCGCTTTAATACCCAGCGAATAAGAAGAGGTATTTGTTCTATATCTGACTCATCAGAATATTCAACGATGGCTAAAGCAAGATCTGGCTTTGCGTAGCGTTTCAGTGCTTTTCGTATGATTTTTTTTGGCGGCATAGGGTTTTCTTCTGACACATTCGCAAGTTCTCTGAATAAAGACTCATAACCGTGATTGAAAAGGAAATGCTCTATGTCTAGATCTGGTAATACCGTTAAACGATGCCTTTCTGCCTCTGTTCCGAGCATGTTTTTTACTGTTTGGGCGTATTTTTTACCCGCGGTATCGCCATCTGAAATAAGATGCCATTCAATACCTAAATGTCGCGCCACTTTAATCAGCGGCTTTAAGCCACTTTGGGCAAACTCAATGATTTGTACTCCTTCGGCGGCCAAATTATAGCCACAAATCCGTGCCAATTCATTGAATAACCAGACTTCCGTTTCACCTTCAACTAACAACCATGCCCGGGCAAACAGAGCACTGGGACGATGTAACCGAAGATGGAAGGTGACGCGCCGTTCCTCATTACGGCTCAAATCCTTTGATTCAAGAGAACAGACCTTGGTTCTATCGGGTTGGCGGATCAGTTTCTTAATAGTGTGAAGGGGAACGACTGAGGCTAAATCGGGGCTATTCGTCGTCAGTATTTTTTGCATCGGCATATTGGCGATAAATGTCCATGCCTGGTGCAATATGATGGGGTGAAGCCGGCCTTCCGGATCTTCGAGGATCATTATCGGACGCGAGATCCGTTTGAGTTCAACCGGGCCACGCGCTCGAATGTAGGCATTCAGCAGTCCCATCAAGATTAAGCGACTTTGTTTGCTCATCTGAGGCTCGGTCAGTTGCTCTAAGGGGTTTTCTCCATGCTGACTGCGGCTTGGGAAATGGGTCCGGTCGAATTGACTCGTTCGGTTATGGGGAGTGAAAGCAAAATAGTGATCAACCAACGTGCGTAGAGCATTCACACTGCTCTTTAGTTCGCCAGGGCTGACGTGCCCGGGGTTGGTCATCAAACGGCGGCAAGTATTATCTAATCGCTTTTCGATACGGGCATTTTTTGATAGTCCGTTGTGTAATTGTCCATTGCGTGGTGGCCCGTTTCCGTTATGGGATGAAGTAGATGAGATATTGAGAGAGTCGTCACGCAGCCTTCGAGCATCGCGAATACGTACAATAGGGTGTAAGCCCATTAATTGTTTTACGAGTTTGTCTGCATCGGGGCATTCGATGACTTTGCCGTTACTACCGAGAAAACGGCGTTGGGTAACGATCTTATTATTGTCGATGACACTGCTTATTTGATAATAGAGATGCTGCAGGCCGTCTTGTGTTACCCATACAGGAGTGAAACTTTTATATCTCCGGGCTTTATGTTCGCTTTTATAATCTTCATTCCAGTGCAATATGATTTGTAGCTGAGACATTTTGTGGTGACCGAGCGCATAGTCAATATGAAAATCTGAAAATTTAAAATTATAAAAATGCGCATCAGGTGGCAAGGCGATACTCAGCGCATCCAGTAAGGATGATTTACCCCAGGCGTTTTCACCAATCAAGACGGTTAGTTCATCAAAAGTGAGGGATAACCGTTTTATTCCTCTGAATCCAGAAATCTCAATACGTTCTAAATGCATAATCCACCTCTTATTATTAGATTACAGCACCTTCATGTGGCTTTTGCCCGTTTTGGTCACAGATTAGCGATAACTTATTGGATCATTATGAAAAACGGCAAGGTTCTTTGCTTAATACTTGAGGCAGATTAAGCGCGTTGTTATAGTCCGTAGCTGCTATGAACTCGGGATAGATCAGATTTCTTAAATTGATAGGAGGTGTCGGGTGGCAAAAATCATTCATACTATGATCCGCGTTGTGGACTTAGATAAATCAATAAAATTTTATAAAGATGCTCTTGAATTGGATATTGCAGAACGGTTAGATTTTGATGGTTTCAGTCTTGTTTATCTGCGTAATGAAGAAAACGATATGGAGCTTGAGCTGACCTGGAATGAAGGGACAGAAGAAGCGTACAGTCACGGTACGGGCTATGGTCATATTGCCGTTGCTGTCGATGAGTTAGAAGCAGAACACCAAAAGCTCTCAGAACTCGGTTATGAACCTGCTGATGTCAAAGAATTTTTCCGTGAAGGGCTGTTATTGGCGAAGTTCTTCTTCGTTCAGGATCCCGATGGTTATAAGATTGAATTCTTACAGCGCCATGGTCGTTACCAGTAAATTTGAATGTGAAAAAGGTAGCGATGAAAGCTGCCTTTTTATCCCACGATAACAGGCTCCAGCTATTGCGAAGATAATTCGTTAAATAATATTTGAATTTTTGCCTGATAAATATCCCCGCCATAATACCCACAAGCATACAGATAGCGCATGACTGAGTGCAGATAGACGTGACGCGGTCACTGAGAAGATTCAGTGAAAAGCTATATAGCCAGCGAAATAAAGAGAAACTCTATTGTCTTCAGTTTGCTAGCAGAGATTGCCACTATGTGTGATATAATTCGTTTTACATCACGTTTTCTATGATATTTTCAAAATATCAGCAGTATAGATGCGAGCGAAATCAAATGGCTTTGTGATATTCCCCTCGTCCTACGTAATACTGTTCTTATTCAGCCTTTAAATGGAGAGCAACGATCGTTTATGACTCAACACCGCGCAGCAAATATAACCTTTGCACATATTAATGACACCCACTCACACTTCGAGCCTTCTTCAATTTCATTGTCACTCCCTACTGACGTGCTTGAAACGGAAACTGATGTTTATGCCAGTTGTGGTGGATTTTCTCGCGTGTCAACGGCGGTTAAAGAGGTCAAAAAGCAAGCTAACATGCAAGGTCGTGAATTCATGTTCCTGCATGCCGGAGATTGCTTTCAGGGAACCTTGTATTTCTCTCTGTACAAAGGCATCGCTAATGCCAAGCTTTTGAATGCCATTGGTGTTGAGGCCATGGCATTGGGTAATCACGAGTTAGATATGGGTAACGGGATCGTTGCCGATTTTCTCGATCTTGCTGATTTCCCAATGCTGGTGGCTAACTGGGATCTTTCGCAAGAAGATCAGACAAAAGCGAATCCGTTGCGTCATAAGAGAAACATCTGTGCTTTTGATAAAGAAAACGGGCATGGACGTTTTATCGTAAAAGATGTAGCGGGTGAGCCAGTGGCAATCTTCGGTCTTGCAATAGAAAACATGGCCGGAATCGCAAACCCGGATCCTGATACTGAGTTCTTAAATGTCGTCGATGTGGCCCAAAAGACAATTACTGCTATACAACTGCAGGGTATAAATAAAATTGTAGCCCTCAGCCATTTAGGTTATGACCGTGACTTAAAATTGGCTGCTGAAATCGACGGATTGGGTGCGATAATTGGAGGTCATAGCCATACAATGCAAGGTGACTTTACGAATTTGGGTTACGGCGTCACTGATGAGTATGCAAGGATGGTTAACAATACTTGTGTAGTGCAGGCTGGGTGTAATGCGTTAGCCTTAGGTCAACTTGAATTAGATTTTAATCCTGATGGTACTGTTGCGAAGGCTTCTGGTATCAATCAGCTTCTACTTGGCCGACAGTTTACCGTTGATGCTTCTCGAACCGAGCATCTGGATTCAGATACCCATGACGTGGTCAAAGGCTTCCTGAACCAACAGTCGAATATTCGCTTTTGCCCGAAAGATCCGATCATTGAAAATATATTAAACACTGAGTACCGGCCTGAAGTCCGTAAGCGACAGACACAACAGATTGCCGAGGTTACCTCGCCGCTGCGACATGTACGTGTACCTGATCACAAAGGTTGCAGTCAGATCGCCCCTTTGGTGGTCGAAAGCTTCGTATGGCAAGGGCGTCAGCTTGGTTTTGATATTGACTTTGGTATTCACAATGCTGGTGGTGTTCGTTCATCGCTAAATCCTGGCCCCTTGACCTCTGCTGACATTGCCGGAAAATTACTGCCTTTTGCAATTGGTCTCATGGTGTATCGTGTTAGGGGCCTGCGGGTAAGAGAAGCATTGGAAGGGGCGATCAATAACGCTATTGATAATGGCGTGACTGGTACGGGAACCGGCAGTTTTCCTTATATTTCTGATCTGAACTTTACCTACCGGTGCGGCGCAGAGATAGGGATGAGAATTGAAAGCTTGCAGATCAATAAAAATGGTCAATGGATTGATGTTGAAGACGACGAAATTTATTCATCGGTCTCTTCTGGTTATACCGCGACAGGTAAAGAAGGCTACCATGCCTTATTAAATTATGAATCAGAGCCACAGGCATTAAATGTCACCATGGCAGAGGCCTTTGAAGAGTACGCCCGTGCAAAGGGTACGCTTTCAGCACCGAGTGAATCATTAATTTCCTATATTCCGTGTGAATGTCAGGAAGGTGTTGCCTGAACTAAAATTGTTCTTGCGTTGCGTGGAAAGTGAATTTAATTCCGCCAATAAATTGAATTTTCAAGTGTAAGCGCCGTATAAATGGCGCTTTATTTGTTTTAAGCGTCATGGTTTTGTTATTTTCATTTAAAATAAAAAAAATCAAAAAATAGCTTAAAGAATGCACTAGTATTGTCGATAATTATTCTTGCAAGGATATAAACCATTTGGAGGAGACATGAGTCGTGATTGGTTTGATGTAGCCATGGTAACGGGTTGGATTTCAGCTTGGGGCGTCATTATTTATATGATCCCTGCAGCAGGTGTATAAAAATTCTCTAATTTATTAACCGCTCAGGTCGCGTTGACTAAGGCCTGTTTATCTTTCAACATTGTAGTAATGTTGAAAGATAAACAGTCTCTAGTCTGAGATAGATAAAAGCCGAGCATTTTCTCGGCCTTTAGTATTTTAAAGAACAGTTTCAAATAATCTTTTTAAAAGTGATTAAGCAATAACGGCTTCTTCTGTTTTTTTTACTTCTTTCGCCAAGCGGTAAGCGGCTAAATCTTCGATGGTCAGCACCGGCATATCGAATTTCTTACCAAACTCGATCACTTCCGGTAGGCGAGCCATAGTACCGTCGATATTGGTGAGCTCACAAAGCACACCATAAGGCTTAAGGCCAGACAAGCGCATCAAATCGATAGTTGCTTCAGTATGGCCGCGACGGCCAAGAACGCCTTCAGGATTCGCTTTCAATGGGAATACGTGGCCCGGACGGCTCAAGTCTGCAGGTGATGCATTGTCAGCAATGGCTGCCTTTATAGTGGTAACACGGTCAGCGGCAGATACGCCAGTTGTCACACCTTTTGCCGCTTCTATTGTGACGGTAAAGCCAGTCTGATTCGCACTGGTATTGTTTTCAACCATCATTGGCAGCTCAAGTTGTGCAACACGCTCTTCTGTTAGACATAAACATACTATGCCTGAACACTCGCGGATCATAAGCGCCATTTGTGCCGGGGTCAGTGTTTCTGCGGCAAAAATGATATCGCCTTCGTTTTCACGATCTTCATCATCAACAACTAAAACACCGCGTCCTTGACGGATAGCAGCAAGGCCAGCTTCAACACGCTCAAAAGCAGTGCCAAAAGGGGAAAGTAGTGACTGATTCATGGTAATAACTCCGTATCAAAAAATTAACCAGAATCAGGGCATAGTAGAAAGGCAGCGTCCCAGCTTTGGCCGGAATAACTTTAACTGTGTAGCGTCAATCATTACGTATTAATCTGGTGTAAAAGCAGATGCAAATAGTCACAGACGCACGATTAACCATTCATTGGCTTAACAAATTTATCGGGGATAAACCCATTAAGAGCAAAGAATGTTACGAACACATAAGTAAGAGACAAAGGTTTGCCTCCACTGATCCTCTTTCATCCGGACTATAACCGTCGGCTCTGGACTCATACTCGATTGAGAGCATTACACCAGATCTGCTGACCTTATCAACGTATACGCTGATAAGCGCTCGCGGGCTTTTCAGTTAGTTCATTAAGCGAACTTTGCTGAATTACCGCCGGTGGGGAATTGCGCCCCGCCCTGAGAATTCACAAACATGTTAGAAAAAACGTCACCATGAGGCAAGGAAAAGCCTCCCAATAGACGAATAACTTTGAACTGAAAGGGTTATTGATGATTTTGTAAGCTGTTTTTCTTGTTTTGCATGTCATTTGTCGAGGGGGGAGAACAGTACTTGGATAGCGCTTTAACCAATAGCGGTAAAGAGTAAGTGGGTAGCTGAATCGCGCCCATTAATGCCATGTATTCAGGTCCCAAATACGCGCCAGCAACAGTATAGGTCAGAAGTACATTTCGATTAGCTGCAGTAATGGCTGCTAGCAAAGCGGGGTCTAGCCCCTGGCGGCGATAAAATAGAAAGGCGGCAAGAAAAAACAGAATACAGAGAGCAATACCAATTAATAAAAAGCTAAGGCCATGAGTGAATGACCGATCAAACATTTTCCTGAATTCACCCACCAGCCCAAAAGGAAAAGTGAACACCAGCACAATAGTCACCTGAGAAAGCTTTGCGTGGGTACGGTGTAATAAATTATGTGGGATAAGCCGATAGCAAAGCGCAGAGAGGCACATTGGGCCGAGAATAAAGATCATTAAACGCTGAATGTAGCTTTGCATGTCCAGTGAGAAGTTACTGTCTTGAAATAATAGAAAGTTAATGTAAAGAACAGCAGGCATCATTAGTGTTGAAGCTATCGTCATTGCCATCGCTTTAAGCGCATCTAAACCGACAGAACGGGCTATAGCAGGTGTTGCAAACAGAGAGCCGGTGGCAGTTACCGCTGAGATCGCTAACAGCATAGATGACGATGCGCCGAGAAGTCCTGAGATTGAACAGGCGATAACCGATAAAGCAATGGCGTGGAAACAGGCATAGAACCAAATGTTTAATTGACCCAAAAGGTTAATCAATTCATGTTGCTTCATGCCCAGTAGGGTAAACAACATCAGAAAGAAGAGAATATAAGGTAAGAATGGAAAAACAACCGCTGATATCGTTGGAAATATAAACCCAAAAATAGCGGAAAGCATCAATAGGAGCGATGAGTGTCTTGATAAAAAACTGAGCATAATTATTTTCTTACCTCAAATGTTGCCTTATTGTTACTACAAAGTCGGGTGAAATACAAACCCAGAAACTTTAGGCAAAAAATAAGCCTAAAAGTGAGTAATTAATTGCAATCGCTGAAACATTATTCCTGGGTGGAAAGCGCTATTTAAATTTTCATTAACACATTATAAAAACTAATGTTGACATGGAGATTTTGTCATTTTTTAGGTGTGATAAAAGCGGCTACTATTAGCTCAGTTCAATAAGAAACCAAATATGAGAGGCAATCATGGCACAGGTAATGAATTTCGACACCATCGCAACGCCTACCGCAATGGATAAGAGAGCCTATGCGGTTAATATCAAAGGATTGATTGCACACGTAGTAGATATCTTATTTGGTGGTTCAAAAATACCAAACCAATACAATGTATCTGATTTACCGCCACATCTGCAAAAAGATATCGGTCTTTATCGTTAATCGGTACATATTAAAAAATCGGGTATATGACGTCAGCATTTGCTGGCGTTTTTTGTATCTGCAATTAAGTCCTGTTTATCTTTCAACATTATTGCAATGTTGAAAGATAATCAGACCTTGTACTTCATCAAAGAAATTTTGACGAGTTCAGCCACCAAACGTCGTCATTCCGAAAAGTGAGGAACGTATATGGAATCTAAGGCGGACACGGCTAGAACTGGATCCCGGATATCTCGTTCCTCGATTCCGGGATGACATGTTTAGGTGCTTCAACCATTCATAATTAATTTGAAAGAGTACTAGTATTTCTTATCCTGCTTGTTAAGTGCTTGTTGCGTAATGTCGTTTTTTAAATAGGATTTTTTTGTCATAATTTAATCTTGGTATAATTATTTTCTGTAAGACTATGGCATGATGTTGATGAATGTGATGGCAGCCTCAAGGAGACTGAATAAGTGGGCTTTTTCTCAAAACTGTTTGGTTTAGACAAAAAAAAGAAAACAGTTGAAGTTGAACCAGTGGAATACGAAGGTTATCTGATCTATCCCGAGCCAATCGCAGAAGGTGGTCAATTTCGTATTGCGGGACGTATTTGCAAGCAGATAGATGGCGAAGTAAAGACGCATACTTTTGTTCGCTCCGATCTGTTGAGCTCTCGCCAGGATGCTGAAACATTCATGTTGAACAAAGCAAAAATGTTTATTGATCAAAATGGTGACACGATGTTTGGCAACTGAAGTCAGATCGTAATATTTTGACAACCTGTGATAAACGTACTAGTTAGCGTTTTTCCCGGCTAGTGATTTTGCTTTAAAATAGTTAGTTGTAATACACAGCATGACTTTCATTGCCCTATAGGGCAGTTTCATCAAGAATTGATGTCCCTTTATATTAAGCGGTTCTTTAATATCTATTCTTGAGGTGTTTTAAACATACATATTTGATGTGAAGTGTGTAATTTTTGGACTATGTAGTGATTTACTGCGTTTCAGATGGCATTTGTGCAATGTTTAAGGCGTATATTGTTAATTCTTAACGTGGTTTGACCTCTGTCCAGGTGTTAAAAACGTTCTTTTCTTTCTGTTAGAAGGTAACATTCGTTGTTAATTACAGCGATTTGTTAGGGTTTTTTGTGTTTTTCTTACAAAGTACTTGATATTGCTTTGCTGGTTGGATACAAAACCAATACTTCTATGCCAATGTTCAGGGAATAAAAATGCAGATTGGTGTGCCTAAAGAGATACTCGTAAATGAAACACGAGTTGCTGCAACACCGAAAACGGTCGAGCAGCTGTTAAAAATGGGGTTCAGCGTTGCTGTAGAGCAAAACGCTGGTATTCACGCAAGTTTCGACAATGCGGCTTTTGAAGCCGCAGGTGCGACAGTCGTGTCAACTGAAGAAGTATGGCAATCAGATCTTATTCTGAAAGTAAATGCTCCTCAGATGAACGAAGAAACAGGCGTTGATGAGTTTGATCTGATCAAAGAAGGCGCAAGTATTGCGAGCTTCATTTGGCCAGCTCAGAACAAAGAGTTACTAGAAAAACTAGCGACCAAAAAAATCAATGTAATGGCGATGGACTCAGTGCCGCGTATTTCTCGTGCTCAGGCGCTTGATGCACTAAGTTCTATGGCAAATATCGCGGGTTATCGTGCTGTTGTTGAAGCGGCTCATGAATTTGGTCGTTTCTTCACGGGTCAAATTACCGCTGCGGGTAAAGTGCCACCGGCGAAAGTGTTAGTGGCAGGTGCGGGTGTTGCTGGTCTTGCTGCTATCGGTGCTGCGGGTAGCCTTGGTGCTATTGTTCGTTCTTTCGATGTGCGTCCTGAAGTTAAGGAGCAAGTTGAAAGTATGGGGGCACAATTCCTTGAAGTTGATTTTAAGGAAGACACCAGCACAGGTGATGGTTACGCAAAAGAGATGTCTGATGAGTTCAACAAAGCGGCTGAGCGTTTATACGCAGAGCAGGCTAAAGACGTTGATATCATCATTACGACAGCACTTATTCCGGGTCGTCCTGCTCCGAAATTGATCACCAAAGAAATGGTTGACTCAATGAAGTCGGGTAGCGTGATTGTTGATCTTGCGGCAGCTAATGGCGGTAACTGTGCCTATACCGAAGCCAATAAAGTTATCACCACCGCTAATGGTGTGAAAGTGATTGGTTATACCGATATGGTTGGTCGCCTGCCGACGCAATCATCTCAGCTCTATGGTACAAACCTGGTTAATCTTCTTAAACTGCTATGTAAAGAAAAAGACGGTAACATCAACATCGACTTTGACGATGAAGTATTACGTGGTCTGACAGTTATTAAAGAAGGTGAAATTACCTGGCCTGCGCCACCAATAAAAGTTTCTGCTGCACCGCAAGCGGCTGCCGCGAAAGTTAAACCAGTGGTTGAAGTTAAGGAAGAACCTGCTTCTCCGGTTAAAAAATACGGAATAATGGCTGCGGGTATTGCCGCATTTGGTTGGATTGCGAGCTACGCACCTGCGGAATTCCTTGCACACTTTACGGTCTTCGTACTGGCTTGTGTGGTGGGTTATTACGTTGTCTGGAATGTTACTCACGCTCTTCATACGCCATTAATGTCAGTGACTAACGCAATTTCGGGCATCATCATTGTTGGTGCACTGTTGCAGGTTGGCCAGGGGATAGGTTTCGTTACCTTCCTGGCATTTATCGCCGTTCTAATTGCAAGTATTAACATATTTGGTGGCTTTTTTGTTACTAAACGGATGCTTGAAATGTTCCGTAAAGATAAATAAGGAGTAACACATGTCTGCAGGAATCGTACAGGCGGCATACATTGTTGCTGCGGTGCTATTTATCATGTCTCTTGCGGGTCTTTCTAAGCAGGAAACCGCACGTGCAGGTAACTATTACGGCATGGCCGGTATGGCAATCGCGCTTGTGGCGACGATATTTGGCCCTGATGCTCAAGGTGCTGGCTGGATCATCCTTGCGATGATCATTGGTGGCGCGATTGGTCTCTATCTGGCGAAAAAAGTTGAAATGACCGAAATGCCAGAGCTGGTTGCTATTTTGCATAGCTTCGTGGGTCTGGCAGCTGTTCTGGTTGGTTTCAACACCTTCATTGATCATGGCGAACTAACTGGCGCTTTATTGAATATTCACCTTGTTGAAATCTTCCTGGGTGTATTCATCGGTGCTGTTACTTTCACCGGCTCGATTGTGGCTTTCGGTAAGTTACGTGGCATTATCTCTTCTAAGTCACTGATGCTTCCTCACCGTCATAAGCTTAACTTAGCTGCAGTAGTCGTTTCATTGCTACTGATGGTGTACTTTGTAAATGTAGAAGGTTCTACTACTGCACTTATTATTGTCACTCTTATCGCATTTGTTTTCGGTTACCATTTGGTTGCTTCAATCGGTGGCGCAGATATGCCAGTGGTTGTGTCTATGCTTAACTCATACTCTGGTTGGGCAGCGGCGGCAGCAGGCTTCATGCTGGCAAATGATCTGTTAATCGTAACAGGCGCATTGGTTGGTTCTTCTGGTGCAATTCTGTCTTACATTATGTGTAAAGCGATGAACCGTTCATTTATTAGCGTTATTGCCGGCGGTTTTGGTACTGTTGCTGTAGCGTCTTCTGATGAAGATCAAGGTGAACATCATGAAGCATCTGCCGAAGAAGTGGCTGAAATGCTGAAAGATGCACGCTCTGTAATCATTACCCCAGGGTATGGTATGGCGGTTGCACAGGCCCAGTACCCTGTTCATGAAATTACAGATAAACTGCGTGCGAAAGGTGTGAATGTCCGTTTTGGTATTCACCCGGTAGCTGGCCGTCTTCCTGGTCACATGAACGTATTGCTTGCCGAAGCAAAAGTACCGTATGACATTGTTCTGGAAATGGATGAAATCAACGATGATCTTTCCGAAACAGATGTTGTATTGGTCATCGGCGCGAATGATACGGTTAACCCGGCGGCTATGGATGATCCAACCAGTCCAATCGCAGGTATGCCAGTATTAGAAGTGTGGAATGCTAAACACGTTATCGTGTTCAAGCGTTCAATGAATCCTGGTTATGCAGGGGTTCAGAACCCACTGTTCTTCAAAGAAAATACGCAAATGTTATTTGGCGATGCCAAAGAGAGTTGCTTGAAGATTATTGAGCACCTTTAATAATTTTGATAACTCGTTGAAATGAAAGGGGAGCCAGCTGGCTCCTCTTTTTTGTAGTAAGCTGATGCAAAAAAGAAGTTGGTACTGTTATACCAAATCCATTAATTATCAAACCATTCAGATAATTAATGGATTTGGTGATAGCACAGCAAAAATATTGCTTATGAGCTGCGTTATTCTTCCGCGGAATTTGAGTCAATCGATGCGTAAGCGTTTTATACGACTGACAATTTTCTGACATTGTTTAGTGATTGAATGATAAACTCAGTGGATGAAAAAGTATGCGCTGTTAATTTTACTCATTGTTTCAGGGGCCTGTTATGCTGCAGATCTAAGCTTGCCTGATCGTTTAAGTGCGGTACGCTCTGACTTGTTTAAGAGTGATCCGTTAGCGACATACGATTTTCGTCAGTTACAAAGTTTATATCCCACACCGCTGCTATTGCCATCTAGCCTGCTTCCACAATCAGCTAACTATCCTCTGAAATCAATAAAACACCTTTATCAGAATTCGTTAACGTGTAAGGGACCGTGGCCCGTGAGCCCGTTAGTGACACAGCCAGTGGTTTTTACCCGAGCGCTCTGTAACGATACACTGTTACCTAAAGGCTGGTTTATCCGTTCTGGTTATATTCATCCCGGCGGTGGTAGTTATGCCTCTCGCTATTTGGAAAAACATCCAGACCGTGTCGACATTCTGATTGAGTATTTGCATATTCAGGAACGTGCACTTGCACCAACCAATACGGTGCTGGGTCGACTGCAACGGATGAGCAGTGAAGAAATAACCGTTTTTATTGCCGGCGCAGAAGCTTTTATTTCAAATGGTGAGTTATGGTTCCGAAACGGCAATCAATACCATGTGTATGATCAACCGACATGGTCACTGGTGTTAAATCGGTACAATATCCATTTTAAGCGGTTAAACAAGTCAGATTTTTGTTTAGTAAAAAGCGGGAATATCTGCTGGCAAGAAGAAGATAAGTCGCATTTAACCTTTTATTTGTTAATAAGCCTATTGGTTGTTAACGTAGGCTTATTAATTGGATGGGTAGCTTACCGTTGGCGGATCCGTCGCAGAGCAATGCAGGAACGTATGCTTGTATTGCAGATCCTGACTCACGAACTTCGGACACCCATTGCAAGCTTAGCGATGACGGTAGAAGGCTTTCGCCGTCATTTTGATGATTTACCTGAGTCACTGTATGATGAGTTCAGGCGTCTAACTGAAGATTCAAGACGTTTACGTCAACTTGCAGAAGCCAGCAAAGATTACCTGCAGGCAAATCAACAAGAGTTAAGCGTTCATCAAGTAGATTCATTTAATGAGTGGATCGAGTATTTAAGTGAACCTTATGATGTCACACTGGCCTTACCTGAAGACAGGGCAGTAAAAGTCAACATTTACTGGCTGGGCACTTGTATCGACAACTTATTGTCTAATGCTCAGAAATATGGTGTTGCACCAATGACATTGACCTCATTGTTCAATGATGGAAAGTTGATTGTAAGAGTGGAAGATAAAGGATTACTGGGGCCCAAAGACTGGGCTAGATTGAGGAAACCCTTTGTCAGTGAAAAAGGCTTGGGGCTTGGTCTTACAATCGTTGAATCGATGATCCACAGAATGGGTGGACGACTGAGATTAGAAGGTCCGCCTACAACGTTTATTTTGGAGATACCGTGTGAATCAAACCCTGCTACTGGTTGAAGATGACCGCAACCTTGCTGATGGTTTACTCGAGAGCTTAAAGCAAGCTGGTTATGAATGCCTTTATGCCGATTGTGCAACTAAAGTTGCAGGCTTATGGCAAAATGCGGATCTGGTGGTACTTGACCGTCAGTTACCGGAAGGCGATTCATTGGATTTTTTGCCTGCTTGGCTGAAAATCAAGCATGTGCCTGTCATTTTATTAACGGCGATGGTGTCTGTCACAGACAAAGTCATTGGCTTAGATTCAGGTGCAAAAGATTATTTAACCAAACCGTTTGCTGAAGAAGAGCTACTCGCTCGAATTCGGGTCCACCTCCGTAATGGTGAACAGGAGCCGCAGGCTGCGAACATTATCGCAGTTGGTGATATAACGATTAACCTAGATAGTCGCGAAGTACAACAGGGGGGTGACACTGTTACATTGACGCGAACTGAATTTGAACTGCTTCTGTTCCTCGCCAGGCATGCTGGCCGCGTGTTTACCCGTGACGAACTTTTGGATCAGGTTTGGGGCTACAATCACTATCCAACAACTCGTACTGTTGATACTCATATTTTGCAGTTACGTCAAAAGCTTGCAGGTATTGAGATCGAAACGCTGCGAGGTGTCGGTTACCGCATGAAATCTTGAAACCAATGATCAAGATCTCCGTTACTTGTACGCTTCTCTTGTTGCACTCGGCGCTATTCGCGCCGGGTGCTTACGCTACATGGTTCACAGGTAAAGATCTGTACACCACGGCACATCAACGCTTACTGGAAGGTGAAACTTCGGCCAGCTTTGAATCCATGATCCAGGCCTGGCAACAGACGCCGAATGCTGAACAACGCATTAATCTTAACGATCTGTTAGAGCTTGCTATATCAGAAGATTGTGGCCATAGCCTTGAGCAAAAAGTGTTGCCGCAATGGTTGTCAAAACTCTCCATTCAGCGCGAGGTGATTCAGAACCTGAACCAGGTTACGCTCAAGGTATCCATTATTGGTTTGACTCAGGCTAAAATTACGTCAATCAAATTAACCAAATGGCCTGATGAAACCATCATTGAACGTTCTCCTGTGATAGAAGAAGGGGGAGATTTTTCAGTTGAGGGCCGACGATTAGAAAAACCAGTCAATGCTGGTTTGTATAAATTAGCGATCAACGCGGAAGGTGAGCAAGACTGGATCAGCTGGATAATCTTAACAGCACCGTCGTTTAAACAGCGCATTGGTTGGAAAGACAGTAAAAACTGGCGTATTGAGCGAGGTCAGTTATCTAACTCGGCATGTCCATCACCGGCATTATCCATTAACTTATATGATCTCAATGATACAACCTGGACGCCGTTATGGAGCGACCAAGTGGATGGAAAGCTACCAACGACTTTACCGAAAATAGAAGTCCCTGCTGGTCGATACTGGTTAAGCGTCGGGTTAATCGATAGTCGCTGGCAAGGCGAAGTCTCGATTCTTGATATACAGCGTATTACCCGGCCAGTTGATTACCCCGATTTTTAGCCTTATTCGCCGGTTAGACCCTGCTATTCGTTCAATTTTGACTTTTATTTAAAAAGTTGCATTTTAATTACACCTTTTAAGGTGTATTATTTATGCATGTTTAAAGGTGGTTCAAGGTATACCCATGATGCAAATTTTAGATAACGAGAAAGAACAGCGAATTATCCCCTTATTTCGATTAGCTTTTCGTCCGTTTTTTCTTGGTGCGAGTATTTTCTCTGCAATATCAATGACTGTCTGGGCTCTGTTCTGGTCTGGTACCGCCGATTTTTCTCTGTTGATGTATGGTAATCCTATTTGGTGGCATAGCCACGAAATGCTGATTGGTTTTACCTGCGCCATCATCATCGGCTTTTTGCTGACGGCAGTGCAAAACTGGACCGGTAACCCTGGTATAAGAGGAGGGAAGCTGGCAGTTATCTTCCTGTGCTGGCTTGCAGCTCGTATCGGTCTGTTGCTGGGTACGCCGAATATGATTTGGATGATCATTGATCTGATTTGGATCCCATTAGCCGCTTACTTCCTGGCAAAGCCAATCGTGCAACGAAAGCAGTGGAACAATTTATTTTTTGCGCCTTTACTGCTGGTATTAACCTACTTGAATGCTAAGTTACACCTTATTAGTTTGGGTGTGACCTTTGGTGCAGAGCAATATGATCTGCGTTCAACGACGCTAACAATCGTCACTGTCATTTCCATTATTGTCCTTGTTGTAGGCGGGCGAGTTATTCCGTTTTTTACCTGGCGTGGTACCAATACGGAACAAATTACTCGTATTACAGCAATTGAATTGCTGGCAATGCTGCCGAGCTGGTTGCTGGTATTGAATGTGTTATTGCCCGTACCTCAGGCAATCAATCAGGTTTCTCTTCCGACATTGTTCATATTAACCGGCTTCACCCATCTTATTCGTTTTGTGCGCTGGCGTAGCTTTCTGACATTTAAAATACCTTTATTATGGTCGCTGCATGTAGCCTATATCTTTATGATTATTGGCATGTTTATGCTAGGTCTGCACTTTATGTGTGCTGACATAAGTTACAGTGTAGCGTTACACTTTATCACCGTTGGCGGGATCGGTGGCATGATCTTAGCGATGATTGCCCGTGTGTCTTTAGGACATAGCGGACGTCCACTACAGGTGGGACGCTGGGTTGTTTGCGCGTTCATTGCAATAATTCTTTCGGCATTGGCACGCACGGTCATGATTTTATTACTGCCGTCTTTGGCGATAAATGGCTATGTGATCTCAGCGACATTATGGGTTATCGCGTTTTCCATCTTCTCTGTGCTGTATTTCCCAGTGTTAACACAACCACGCCTTGATGGCCGCCCGGGTTAACACTTGATTTAGCTTATATAGCGGAAGGCGGGAAGTGGCTAACGGCAAGCAAAGAGTGACAAGCTTCATGTTTAGCCCTAAAATGATCACCCTTTAGAGATGCAGAACAATAGCTATGTTTAATAATGTGCCGACTTTGAATCACGAAGAACAACAAAAAGCCGCTGACCGAATTCATGAGTTTATGGCCAATGGCATGAGTAGTGGAGAAGCTATTCTGATTGTAGCTAACGAAATCCGCGAAGCAGCAGCGAAAAAACAGGCTGAGCAAACAAGCGAAGAAGAATAATCCCAATCGGCTCCTTTCAAGGAGCCGTTTTTTTTACAAAATGTGCGTTAAATCTCATACACTTCATATGAATTTAGTATATTCAGTCTCGCTGGAATAAAATATCTGTTGGGTGGTTTTTTGCTCAGCTTGATGTAGTGTTTTTAGTTAGGGGGCAGGATGAATAACCGTTATATAAAAGCGCGTACACTAGCCAGAGCTAAGCATACTGGTCAAATGTATGGCAACCTCCCTTATTATGTTCATCTCGAAACCGTTTCTCGCCTTGCAAGTCCTTTTGGTATTGATGCAATGATTATTGCTCAACTGCATGATGTTATGGAAGATACTGAAACAAGTGTTGATGAAATTGCGGCTGATTTTGGTTTTCTGGTTGCTGATGCCGTTCAATACATGACTGACGGTAAATTGGAAGAGAGAGCGAAGCGAAAGGTGGATATTAACCAGCGCTTAGCGATGTTGGATACCGGTGAAGAAGCGGCCCGATTGGCCTTGATAGTAAAAACCTGTGATCGGTTAGCTAATGTCCGGGCAAGTAAGAGTACCTCAAAACGGCATTATGAAATGTACCGGCAAGAGCATCCTTCGTTTAAAAATGCGGTCTACCGAAAAGGGTTATGTGAAGCCCTTTGGTGGGAGCTTGATAGCCTGATTGATAATCATATTTCACGTTAAGCGATAAAATGAAGGCTTCTATTAGCAAGCCTTCATAAGTCAGTTTACACCGTTTTATTCGTTATCGTAAACTGTCGGGATAGGCTGACGCTTGTGTTGTGTTGCCTGATAAATTTCCACAAGACGTTCTGCAACCTCGGTCTCGACAGGTTTACCTTCCAGGAAATCATCAATTTGATCGTAAGTGACCAGAAGTGCATGTTCATCGGGTTTCTGTGGTGCCAACTCCTCCAGATCTGCTGTCGGTACCTTTTTAACCAGCAAATCAGGTGCACCAAGTGCAGCAGCAAGTTGGCGAACTTGGCGTTTGTTAAGTCCAAACAAAGGCGCCAGATCACAAGCGCCATCACCAAACTTGGTATAGAATCCCGTGATATTTTCAGCCGAATGATCGGTTCCCAATACCATACCACCGACGAGGCCAGCAATTTCATACTGGGCAATCATCCGGGTACGTGCTTTTACATTGCCCTTAACAAAATCGATCTTGCCGTGGCATGAAGGAAGTAGTTCAGTTCCTTCAAGCGCAGCTAAAGTACTTGCGTGCGTACCGTCCACACCGTCCTTGATATTAACGGTAACAGAGTGGGATGGTTTAATGAAAGAAAGGGCTAACTGGGCTTCATCTTCATCGTGCTGCTCGCCGTATGGTAGGCGTACTGCGATAAATTGATAATCTTGAGAATTGCTTTCGTCATTCATTCTGTTAATAGCTAGCTGAGCCAACCGTCCACACAGCGTGGAGTCAACGCCACCGCTGATCCCAAGAACAAGGGATTTGCAGCGGGATTGCTTCAATTTATGTTGAATAAAGCTGATACGGCGTTGAATTTCAAAATCAACGTCAATTTCGGGCAATACGCGCATTTCAGCGCGAATAAGCTGTTCCATAGTAATGAATCCTTAAGTGGGCTTAGCCCATTTTTTAATCAGTTAAGTGGCTTTAATATGGTAAAGTGATTTTTTACATTAAACCTTTCGCAAAATCATGCGATAACTCTAAGGCAGGATCAATGCCGAACTGCGAATAAAATTTAGATTGAAGCGATTTCCACCAAACAAAGTCAGATTTGTTTGGAAATAGTATAAAAAGAGGCCATTCAAGCGATGACGCATTCTACTGCCGTTTTCGGAAGTGCATTTAACCCACCAAGTTTGGGACATAAGTCCGTCTTGGAACGACTTAGCCATTTTGATCAGGTACTGCTGCTTCCTAGCTATACCCATGCATGGGGTAAGGTGATGCTTGATTACGATGCGCGTTGTGAACTGGTTGAGGCTTTCATTGACGACCTGAATCAACCCAACCTGCTACTTTCAAGACTTGAAGAAGAAATGGCTGTTGGCGATGAGGCAATTACGACGTACGCGGTATTAACTGAGCTGCAGAAGCGAATGCCTGATACTGAATTAACCTTCGTTATTGGCCCTGATAATTTTCTAAATTTTGATAAGTTCTATAATTCAGAACAGATACTGGCACAGTGGCAAGTTCTGGCGTGTCCTGAAACAGTAACGGTACGAAGTACGGTAATACGTGATAATATTGTCAAAAAGCGTCCTATTTCACATTTAACAACACCAAAAGTAGCTAGACTTTTACTATCAGATGAGAGATATTTTTTTGATAAGGCTGAAGGCTGAAGGCTGAAGGCTTTTTGTATAAGGCGTAATTTGAACCGTTGTAAGATAAAGCTACTTACATTCTTGGCTATAACATTTGTTCTTGTTTCGTGGGAAGTATTTGCATTACCCTGTAACTACTACGATTCTGAACAATTGTCTGCTATGTCTGACGATGAAGTGCAGGTTTATCTTAAATCTTGCTCATTTTCTCCACCTGACGACCCCGAACAACCAAGTGCTGATGATACAGCATTCAGTTCCGAACAAAATTCAGGTTGGACCGAAGATAAAGAAGCATCTGGCAGCGAGTTCTGGGAAGACTGGACAAGAGACGGTGACTCCCCGTTTCTTATTAAAAAATTGGCTTCAACTTTTTATGGCTTAGGTGCTTGGCTACCGGAAAAATATGATCAGCAAGAGGTCGATACTATTCAAGATGCTCAGGAGTGGATTCGAAATCACGGTCTGCAGATGAGCTTTGGTATTGGTGGCGAAGATGGCAATTCACCAAGATTTCGCGTTGATTACCGCTGGCATGAAGACGAAAATGACAATGTCTTGTTGCAAATAGAAATACCGTTCCAGTAATTACACCCCCTAGCTGATCAGAAAGCGACGTATTCACGTCGCTTATATTGTCAGCCTATTTTCCTATCCGCTTAGTTAAACTTTCGCTCAGTTAGACACTACCGTTAAAACGATTCGCCCGTAATAGGCTGGGCCAGTGCTTTTAATGTATCAACGGATGTATGCAGTTGTTCTGCAATTTGAGGTAATTTTCGGCCTGAGCGAGATAACTTTAATGCTTCACGTAACATAATACAGGTTTCGAACTCATGAACCGTTACATCAAGCAGTTTTGCCAGTTCAGTCTGTGCTGCAGAATCAATAACCTTTTTACCCGCCAATAAAGTTGATAGCGAATCATGATAATCTTTTGCTAAATGTGGCGATGCAAATTTTGAGCTAACCTTAAGCTGCATAGCTTGGTCACCTATTACACGTAACAAGCGTCCATAAGGATCTTTCCAGTTTTGCTTTGATTCTGGACTATTGGCGAGCTCAACTAATACCGAGCTTAGCAAAGGTGTTACTTTAAAAAAGCCAGCTTCTTTGCACAGTGAACTGAACTTATCTTCGTTCTTTTCAGAAGCAGTAACACGGGTAGAGATCTCAACTTTATAGAACTGGCTTCCAGGAAGTATGGTCAAGGCATGCAGACAATCGAAAGGGATCCAGAAACCTGTCCCTTGAGTGATCAAGAACTCTTGTTTGCCTAAGCGAATTAACGCTGATCCTTTTGTCACAACAATCATATAAGATGTGTTGCTTTTACGGCGAGGCCCAACATAAAGGTAAGTTTGATCGTTTTTAGTAAATTCAATTGCCTGTTTCATAATGACTCTCTAGCAGAATAGCCCGCACATAGTGTTCTGTTTTACTCGGAGCGTCAATATCAGACAAGCCAATGGCTGATAAATTAGTGATTTTCACAATAAACAGGCTAACAAAAATCGACAAAATGCGCTAAAGTGGCTAAAAATCACACTTAATGACCTGGTAGGACCTCCAACCACTATTGTTGTTGCGTCATGTCATTGGGTAATTTCCTATTTCTAAGTAAAATGACCCCGTTTTTACTACAGACGAAGCATAATTGTGCAAACAGATAACGATATATATAAAGAAATTCGTCCCTATAACGATGATGAAGTGAGTGGCGCTATCTCACGTATCATTGAAGATAAAGAATTTATAACGGCAATTTTACATTACCGTTTTCCGCTGCTATCCGGCATTTTCGGATGGCTACTGACACCGATAATCAAGCGTTTCTTAATCAAGAAATGGTCGAATGTTAAAACCGTTGAAGATGTTCAATATCAGGTTTCCAAATATATGAAGGGAACGATAGATCATTCATGTGACGGCGTAACATTTACCGGGCTTGATCAGTTGGACCCGAATCAAGCGTATCTTTTCGTTTCAAACCATCGTGATATTGCGATGGATCCCGCTATGGTCAACTGGTGTCTATTTCATGAGAAATACAAAACGGTTCGCATCGCGATAGGTGACAACCTGCTTAAAAAACCATGCGTGACAGAGCTGATGCGCTTGAATAAAAGTTTCATTGTAAAACGTTCGGCGAAAGGGCCGCGTGAAATGATGAAAGCGATTGGTTTGCTGTCTAGTTACATATCGCACTCGCTGGAAACTGGGAATTCTATCTGGATTGCACAGAAGGAAGGCCGTGCTAAAGACGGTAACGATAGAACAGATCCGGCGATCTTAAAAATGTTCAATATGGAAGGGCGCAAGCGTAAACAGCCTTTCCCTGAATTTATGGCCAGTTTAAACATCGTTCCTGTGGCAATTTCTTATGAGAATGATCCATGCGATGTAGCGAAAGCGAATGAACTCTATGAAAAACAGACATCAGGCTCTTATGAAAAAGGTGAGTTTGAAGATATTGAAAGCATTATTCAGGGAATTGTGGGACAGAAGCGCCACATCCATGTCAGCTTTGGTGATGTAATTAAATCGTCATTTGAAACGCCTGAAGAACTGGCGGAAGAAATTGATCGCCAAATTACAGCTAATTATCGGCTATTCCCTGCAAATTACATTGCCGCTGGTATCGAAGACGAGTCTGTCACTGAAGAAGAAAAAGCGAGGTTTGAAGATAAGCTTTCTGCACTGCCTGATGGCGTAGCGGGCATTCTCAAAGATATGTATGCATACCCGGCTTTGAAAAAACAATAGGCTTGGCCTATAAAATCAGGCGATAGTTCTATGCTATCGCCTTAATATCTTTTCCTTAACGCGGCCCTAAGCTAGCAAACTATCTTCAACAACGTTAGTTCATAATGGCTTCTAATACCGTTCATCTCCTGTAATTGTACTCAGCGTTCTCACAATGGCTTTAGGAGAAATAACCTCAACCCGCCGATTCTGCTGTTTTGCCTGTTCACTATTTCCCATACTTAGCGGTTCATCGTTACCTAAAGCAACAAGTTGTATCCGCTCTTCCTCAATACCGAATACAGATGAAATGTATATTGCTACGCTGAAAGCTCGCTCAAAAGAGAGTGTTAAATTGTATTCGTCAGAACCATTATCATCACTATGCCCAATCACGATTAACTGACTATCAGGGTGCTGCCTCAAGCGTATCGCAATGGGATCTAGTACTCGCTGGTTATCAATGCTTAATTCATAACTGCCCTTTTCAAAAAACACTACTTCACGTCGCTCAGGTAGATTAACCAATAACATTTTTGCATCTGGAGTCGCCGAAAAGGTGGGGTCGTTAGTTACGCTGTCACCGCTATTTAATCCACTGGAAGATCCACTGCAACCGAACAGGCTGAATAGCAAAATAAAAAAAATTAAAGATGGAGTTACATTACGAAAGTCAGTCATTTGAGAACCTGAGGAACATAAGCCTTTCATTTAGGTTTAGAACATTCAGCAGGAAACACAATGCAATTAGTGAGAAGAAGCAAAGAAAGGGTGGTTATACCACCCACGTGCGCTAATTTAGCCGTTTTCTGTTATCGGGTTTATTTTCCTATAAGGAGGTTGAGACATACGTTCAGACATAAAATCGATGAAACATCTTACTTTCGGTGCCAAATATTTCCGTCTTGGGTATACCGCATAAATTGGAAGCTCAACATCAGCTTTCCATTCTGGCAGCAGCTGAACGAGCTTGTTGGTTTCAAATTCATCGGTGAGCAGGTAAGTTGCAAGATAGGCAATACCTAAACCACTTTTTGCTGCTTCCAATACAGCGGGCGCATTGTCTATGCGGTAATTGCCACGCGCGCGAATTGATTGGTGAACCCCATCACGGGTAAATTCCCAATTGATATATTTACGTTCACGGCTTTGATAGGTAATGCAGTTATGATGGCGCAAATCACCTGGTACTTTGGGGGTGCTATGTTCAGCCAAATAATCAGGGGAAGCGACAACAACGAATTTACAATTGGAGAGTTTCCTAGCCACCATACCTTCAGGTGGATGCTCATGAATCGCAACCCAGCAATCGAAGCCTTCTTCCAACAGGTTAGGGCGGTGATCAAACAAGCTCACTTCCAGTTCTAAATCGGGATGGGCTTTTTGAAATTCGGCTAGGGCCGATGTAATGTTCGAATTGCCGAACGACTGACCAATGCCAACGCGAAGTACGCCTTTAACTTCATTGCGATAGCCCGCCACCATAGCTTCAGCTTCATTCACAATATCTAGCAGTTGCTGACCATATTCACAGTACTGTAAACCAATATCCGTTAGCGCAACCGTCCGGGTGCTGCGCTGTACTAACTGACACCCTAATCTTTCTTCAAGAAAACGAATTTGTTTGCTGACCTGAGATTTAGAGATACCAAGCCGCTCTGCCGCACGAGTGAAATTTTGCTCATGCCCGACCGTTGCAAGGATAACCATTTGTTGAAGATTTTCTAGCATCGTGGAGAACCATTAGAACTGATTACGGGAGTATACCACTGATAAACGTAAGATTTAATAATACCAAATGCCTGCTCCGTCACACCGTAACAAAATAAATGCAGATAAGTATTACTCGTAACTTTCCGCTGGAATAATTTTAGCAATCAAATGCTCATTTTATAAATGAGCAAATGGTGTTATCACAACTGAAGATCAACTAGAATTAGTGTAATTTTGTTATTTCTCGGTGAAATAGTTATTTATAGTGTGTGCTCACTACCTCTGCAAAATTTAATACTCGATAATAATCAACCAACTACAAACATTGTTTACTTGAATGCACAATGTCTGTTGCTTTTTTCTAATATAATTACAAATATCGCCTAAACAGGATTATATTCGGATCCAATGCTTGATCTTTATTCGAATTATCAAAAACAATAGATAGAATCGAAAGCAACGATTTAATTAATCTGGTATTGGTGGGTACTATACGAATCAAAAGGAGGTAATATGTTTAACGTTTTATGGCATTTCTTTGTTTTAGGTTTGTATAGTTTTGGCGGTCCCGCCGCGCATATTGGCTATTTTCAGAAAGAGTTTGTTGAGAAGCTAAAGTGGCTGAAAGAAGAAGATTTCACTCACGCGGTTGCTTTATGTCAGTTTTTACCTGGACCGGCCAGTAGCCAGCTAGGTATGTATGTGGGCTATAAAAAAGCCGGTTATGCGGGAGCGATGGCTGCTTTTGTGGGATTTACGTTCCCATCGTTTGTTTTACTGACATTCTTTGCTGTGGCGAATCAGAAGTTCAATAATGTCGAATACGTTAATACATTCATTCAAGCAGCGAAACTTCTCGCTGTCGTGGTGGTTGCCGATGCTTTGTGGGGTATGACGAAGAAGCTCATCACCGATAGGCTAACCATTGCTGTGGCATTGCTAACGGCAATATGGATATTTTTGAGTGCCGGTTTAATCGGGCAGATTCTCCCCATTCTTCTGGCCGCTTTGGTTGGTTTTATAATGTCATTTATATCGGATAACTATAGCCATCGCGGGAAAGTGAATGAATCAATTCGGCCAAATGTTCTAGTCTTGATGATATTTACATTTTTTTTACTGGGTATGCCGTTACTAGCATCTGACTCACCGTTAGCGACAATTTTCAATGTATTTTATCAGGCGGGTAGTTTTGTTTTTGGTGGTGGGCATGTGGTATTACCTCTGCTTGAACCAATGCTTGAGGGAATGGTTCAACCAGACACATTCATCACTGCCTACGCATCGGCTCAGTTAGTTCCTGGTCCTATGTTTACTATGGCCAGTTACTTAGGTGCTGCAGCATTAGGAACGGCACCAATTTTGGGCAGTACTATCGCGACCATAGCTGTATTTATGCCAGGAAGCTTATTACTGTTTGCATTCTTACCAGCCTGGAAAGCGCTCTTCAGTCATTCTCGCTTAACCGTGTCAATCAAACTGGTCAATGCCTGTGTGGTCGGCTTGTTGGCAAGTGCATTTGTAAAGCCGGTGATTACAACATCTATTGGTTCGCTGACCGATGTAGCAGCTGTGGTTGTGGGGTATGGGTTAATTAAGTACGGTCGATGCCCGGTTTGGTCGCTAGCTATTCTTTTGTTTGTCTATAAGTTAGTTGTATCTTCTTTATAATTATCTAGCCGCTCGATAATGGAGCGGCTTTACTTTTAGGTTAAGATTACGCTTCTAGTCACGACCTAACGCACTATAACTTTATGTATAAACTACAAAACTAACTCACATTACAATGAAACTATTAAAACAGCATAAATCACTAGATAAAATATCATTTTGCTTAGTACGGTAGAGTGCAAAATCTCGCGCTGTTGCCTAATTCTAGGTGTTGGGCGTTGAGAATAGCTGCTTACTATAAATCAATCACAAGCTCATGATTTTTAATAACCAATTCAGGTTTAGCTGTTTTCAGCAATGACTGTTTTAAGTCGCCTTCATTTAATCGGTAAACTGGTCTTGTTGATAGAATTTGTCCCACAATACCAACGATGGGCGATATTAATTGCTTATTGGCAAAAATACCCAGGTCGTCAGGTGTTACATTCAGTGATTCAACATTTAAATCGTTTAGGAAAATAGCGCCTTCGTCTTGATCGTAGTAGGGGATTGCGCTGAAACTGATATCCACCTCAACCTTTTGCTGAGGTTGACCTGTGATCATCACCTCAGCTTGACTTTTAGCATCTAAACTCACTCTGTCTTCTGCAATACGGCCAATACCAACCTTTATATCATTAAAAATGATATTGGCATGAGCAATCCCCTTTATGCCGAGCGTTCTTTCAAAGCTTGTGCGACTGTCAAGATAATCCTGGATTTCGGTTTCAGTGACGCTGTAACTTGCGCAGCCAGTGATAAGTAGTGCAAGAATAGCGGGGATAATGTACTTCAATGGTCTACCTATCAAGTAGTTAAGATAACGATAAGTATTAGCCTTTATTTATGTAGTTGCCATAATATTTTCAAAAATCGGTCAAAAACAGTATTTAAACTCTAGCTTATAAAGTTTTTCTAACTGGCGTCTATACTTTTCACCTTGTTTCACTGTGTATTTTTGACGCATTTTACGATTGATTTTAATGATTTTTTCTTTCGTCTCGAGACATTTCTGCTTCTTATCGATCTTGGCTTCTATTGGTAATGCCGGGTTAAGTAACAAAATCAGTAAGAGTCCCAGCATTGTTGCTTTATATTTCATTATGTAAGCTCATTCCATCAAGGTATGGGCCATTGATACATGACGTGAATGTTTTGTGGCAAGGAAATATATACCGTGATAATTAATATGCCGAGCCAACGCAGAATAACTGGCAAGAAGCCTCAACAGTTGCCATTGCTGTGAGATCTTGATCAAGTATAAAAACAAGGCTTAGAGCAATATAAATACGATTTCAGGAGGTATTTTAAGGGGGGAGGTTGTTCAGAGCACTAACTAATTTAGTGCTCTCATGTAAAGTGACAGCGTCACAAGTTGTTGAGTTACGCAGTTTCGGCGAACAAAGTCGCTATGTCGTAATTCTCGCGATGCAGGGTGTTTTTAAGTTTCTTCAAAGAACTAACCTGTAGTTGACGAATACGTTCACGAGTTAGACCAACTTCATCGGCAACTTGTTGAAGTGTCTGGGTTTCATAACCCAGTAAGCCAAATCGACGGCAAAGAATCTCGCGATCTCGTTGATTTAAGCTCTCTAGCATTGCCATAGCCAGCTTACGAACATCATGTTGATCGACATGCGTTTCAGGGCCAGTTGAAGAATCATCAGCAATGAAGACTGAAATCGAATGAGAATTAGCGTCATCACCAATCGTTTGATCAATAGACACCACCGGCGCATCATAAGCAAGTACGGAAGTAATATCGTCGACACTACGTTCAAGCTCTTTAGCAACTTCTTCATGACTAGGGTCATGACTGGTATTCTTCATCAGCCGCTTATGCGTTCTGAAAATAGTGTTGATTTCTTTAGAAACGTGCACAGGTAAACGAATAGTACGGGCTTGGTTATGAATGGAGCGTTCAATGGTCTGCTTAATCCACCATGTGGCGTAGGTAGAAAAACGAAAGCCCCTCTCAGGGTCATATTTATCAACAGCTGTTATCAGCCCTATGTTTCCTTCATCAATCAGATCACTAAGTTGCATCCCACTACCGCGGTATTTCTTAGCAATACTCACGACAAGGCGTAAGTTACTCTCGATCATGACCTTTTTAGCCGCCATATCACCAGTAAGGCTTTTGCGGCTATACAAGATCTCTTCTTCTTTCGTCAGAAGGGGCTTATGTGCGATTTCTCTTAAGTACAACTGAATTACATCAGCATCGAAGCTTTGTGTTTCATTTTTAATGATATCCATATCGATCCCCTAACAGCAAATTGTACGGAGGTACTTCTCTTATATTTATTTGCAACACTTAGAAACACTAACATACACTAAGGGTATATTCTACATGTTGAGTATGTAGGTGTATCAAATTGGAATAAAACTTTGGTATATGATTAATGCTAGGGGTGAAAGTACTGGCATCACTTCAACTGAGCGGTGAAATTGGAATAAATGATGTGGTTAATAAACTATAGTGTACTAATGGCAATAATTATCGAATTATCAATACCTTTGTCTTATGCCTCGGAACAAGAGCAATCATTACTGTGTACGGTGGATAATTCCGACAATGCCTTCCTTTATTACCCAGAACATCTGATTTTTGCGACACCTCACTATCTTATTTTCCAGAATGACGAGGGCCAGGTAATCACTCATGTTGATATAAGTACGCAGATTTTTGTTCGTGTTAAACATACGACAAATCCATTTAAAGAAAAGCCACAAATGTTGCTAGGATATTGCGAGAAGGTGAGGGAAGCTCTGTCGACTTGGTTACTCGATTAGCTTGATGAAAGCGTTTAAGCTCACGCGAGGTGACAGTGTCACTTGTGTGCTTGCTTCATTTTTTGGTGCCAAGACAAAGCTTAATCTGTTCCCCGTTCAGGGTTTCATGTTCCTCGAGTTCATTAATCAGCTTATCTAGCTGTTTTCTGTGACTTACAATTAAATCCATAGCCTGTTTTTCGGCATTGCCTAGAAGTTCTTTTACCGCCTTATCAACTGACTGCGCTGAATTTTCGGAAAAGTGACGTGGCTGGGCTATTTCTTTGCCCAGAAACGGATGCTCCTCACTATTGCGGAGATCCACTGGACCAATTTCCTTCGACATACCCCAGCGCGAAACCATGGCACGAGCCAGTGCCGTAGCCTGGGCAATGTCATCATCGGCTCCGGAACTGACGCAGCCTAAAAGTTCCCTTTCGGCACTTCGTCCCCCCAGCATCACAACTAATCGTCCTCTCAAATAATCTTCTGGTAGCGTGTATCGCTCGTGATCGGGCAATTGATGAGTTACACCTAACGCCCGGCCACGTGGAATGATGCTCACTTTATAAACAGGATCTGCATGGGGAAGAAAATAGGCAACCAGCGCGTGACCGGATTCATGCACTGCCAGACGATGTCGCTCTTCGGGCTGAATAGCCAGACGGCGTACCGTTCCCAGCATCAGCTTGTCCCGTGCTTCATCAAAATGAGTCATGCTTACTTTAGTTGCCTTACCACGGGCAGCCAACATAGCCGCTTCATTAACCAGATTTTTAATATCGGCACCTGAGAAACCGGGTGTTCCGGATGAGATCTGCTCAAAAACAACGTCGTCACCCAGAGGAACTTTGTGAGTATGAACCTTCAGAATGGCAATACGATCATTGCGGTCAGGTAATTCCAGCACCACATGACGATCGAAGCGGCCTGGACGTAAAATAGCCGGATCCAGTACATCTGGTCGATTGGTTGCACCCAGTACAATGATGGCTTCGTGGCCGCTAAAGCCATCCATTTCAGCGAGAATCTGGTTAAGTGTTTGTTCGCGCTCGTCATGGCCGCCACCGAGCCCCGTTCCCCGGGTACGGCCAATACTATCCAGCTCGTCAATAAAGATAATCGCCGGTGAGTTTTCCTTGGCTTCCTCAAACAGGTGGCGTACTCGAGAGGCACCAACACCCACGTAAACCTCGATGAATTCAGAGCCTGAAATGGAATAGAATTTGACACCGGCTTCTCCGGCCAAAGCCCTGGCCATAAGAGTTTTTCCTGTGCCAGGTGGCCCCATAAGCAACACTCCTCGTGGTACTTCGGCGCCAAGCTGACGATATTGAGTGGGATGTTTGAGGAATTCAACTAGTTCGGCGACTTCCCGTTTTGCTGTATCCTGGCCTGCCACATCATCAAAAGTGATATCGGGAATTTCAGCAGCCTTAGTTGAGCCGCGCAGAAATTTACCCAAATCGCCTTTGCCGCCCAGCCCGCCTGAAATATTGCGCTGTACCCGATTAAGAATCCAGAACCAGAAAGCAATAATTAGTATCCATGGCAACATACTAAGCAGTATTGGCCACAAGACCCCATCAGTATCTGGAGGAAGTACTTTTAATTCAACATGCTGTGCTTCAATAGCGGGTAAAAGAGTTTCGTCGCCAATATCGGGAATGCGTGTTTTGAAATACCTGCTCAACTCTTTCTGCGGACCAATGTTCGCGGCTTCCAGCAAAGTACCTTCCGCTTCATTGCCCTTTAATGTGACTGACACCAGCCCACTGTTATTCAAAAGTTCCTTGAATTCGCTATAGGGTATGTCATAGGCAGGCTCTGTAACCGGCCTTTGTGTCAGCGACAGATAAAGCGTGACCATCAATCCAACAATGATCAATGCATTGATGATCCAATTATTTGGGATAGGTTGTTTTTGCGGATGTTGAGATTCTGGCATTAGTCCTCCTGCGGTGCAATTTCAACTACCCTCAGTTGATATCAATTGTCGAGTTCGAACTAGATGGCTAAATTCACCGTACCATTACAATCTATAATAGTGCAGGACTGAAAAGGCGCATCAATTCATAGTGATCCTAAGGGCTTTCTCTCTGCGCTCGGTACGAGCATAGCCTGAAAGCTGATATTGTTGTGTGGATTAAGAAAATGCTGGCATCGCATGACAGCGGATTTCTAAGTCGGAAAAATATCTGTTCACGGCAATTCTTGTAGGTTATTGATTCTTAATACTAGAAGCCATAGTATGGCTTAAGTGAAAGATTTGATCGTTTAGCGTAAGAATAATTTGCTAAAAATGGTTTTGGGTCTGTCCAAGGAGTATTGAGTGTTTGAGCCTAAAATCGTATTTAGCCCTTGCCCAGAATGCGGCCAAGATGAAGACTTTTTCGTTGATGAAGAATGGGAAACTGTCACATGTATATGTGGGGCAATTATTACCGAGCCCGTTTACCACTGAGTTATTGTGAACCAAATCAAATAGTAGAAAGCCCGTAAACCTATAGGTTAACGGGCTTTTTTTGTTTGCCTTAAAACCGAATCGCCTGCTTTGCTAATGCCTCTTTACCACGTTTATGTAACCACAGAGAGCAATAAGCATGAAAACGAAAGGCTATGTGTGCAGGATTGCTTACAGTTAATGTGGCAATGGGTGAAATGGCGCTCAAGTAGGCGGCGCAATGCTGGCAGTAGCGGCCATGCTGATTGGCCTGTGGGATACCTTCCGAATAGAGAAGAAATAAGGAGGTGAAATGGATGTTTACCAAACTGTGCTCTTAATGGAGCCATTCTTTCCTCATAAAGGCTAGGGAAGTCGCTTGGCTTTCTTTTCGCTTTGGTGACCACGTCACTTTGTATTTCTTTGACCCGGCGGCCACCACGAAACGGCAACGGCGTCACCACATTAGAGCGCACTGGCACATAGTCCAGCTCGTACATCCGTTTTAACGCATGATACTCATCAAACCGCAACGCCCACGAATCTAATTCCTTGAGGCTGAATCGTCGGCCTTCGGGCGTGACAATCACACAATCATATTCATCAATCTGAAAGCCTTGCCAGCGGGTATCATCCGGCAGATAGCCACGGGAACGAGTCGAAACTGCGCCAGAACAATTGGACAAACGATTGATGCAGTATGATATACCTCGCAAAATTTATCGTTTTTTTAACGTTCTTTTCGATGGATACACCCGGAGTTTATTGGTTAAAGCGATTAACAACACGGTTTAAGACACCATGGCGCAATCACGGGATAACTCAGGCTTTCATCTGGCTGCCAACGTAGCGGGTTTCGTAACGGATAAAAACCACCAAAAACTATTTTAAATAACTGTTTACAAAGGATTTAATAAGCTTATCCGCAAAGGTTCCCGGGCTGACTCATCAATTGTTAAACCCCAACCCTCAGTTCGCATTATATACCTTATGTTAAATGTGTCGGGTTTTGCTTTAAGTTCATGAAGAGACAAAAATCAACCACTTAACTCTCCGCAATACTCTTTCCAAAATTATGTGATGGGTCTACGATAACTTCACACGTTAGCGTTTTGGGTTTTTTGTTAGGTTCAGGAAATGCTGCCTATTTAACAGTATTCTTGATTTACCATAAAATAGGTAATAAACACTTTCTTTTTAGTCCTGCTGCAAATGGTCAGTTTGCCTGGTTCTACAAAGTCTGTGTTTATTTTTGTACTGCGATTTTGGTTTAAGACTAATGCCAAGAAAAGAGCCTGAAGAACCTTCAGGCTTTAAAGTGATTATCCCCCCGCAAGTTTTACGGTGTGACCTTTTTTTTCTAATGCTGCTTTGATGACATCGCGTTTATCGCCCTGGATTTCGATCGTTCCATCTTTGACGGAACCGCCGCAACCGCAGACTTTTTTCAGCTCGGCAGCCACAAGTTTAAGTTGGGCATCTTCCATATCCAGACCTGTGACAATGCAAACACCTTTGCCTTTACGGCCTTTGGTTTGGCGCTGAATACGAACAATGCCATCACCAGTTTGACGTTGTGGTGCGGCTTTCTCTTCTTTGATTCGGCCAGTTTCTGTTGAAAATACTAAGCGGCGGTTATCATTCATCTTGTAACAATCTCGTGATTTTTTATGATTTGTGAGTCTGGTAACTAAGATTACTCATGTACCTTGCGCATTACCAGTTAAGGAATATTATCAATAAAAGCTAGTTGAACGGAAACGCTTATGATCTGTAACGTCATTTTTGATTTTGGAGCTGTGCTTTTTCAATGGAATCCTAGCAAAATTGTTCAAACGTTTACGGATTCAAAGTACGAGCAACAGCTGCTACTGAATGAAGTTCTTCAACACCCTGATTGGTCATCTCTCGATCGGGGCACAATGTTGATGGCTGAGGTCATCCCTAAATTTGCCGCCAGAACAGGTTTCCCTGAATCTAGGATGGAAGACTTTTTTGAGCATATTCTGAATAGTTTGGTTAAAATCAGCTGCACACAAACGCTTTTCTATCAAATATTAGACCACCACTACTCTATTTACTATCTCACCAACATGAGCAGTGCATTTTTTGAAACCCTTAACGAACGCCATAGCTTTCTATCACTGTGTAAAGGTGGCCTGGTATCCGGTAAAGAACTGATAGTAAAACCAGAACCTGAAATATTCGAATTGCTACTTGAGCGATACAACTTACAAGCTGATGAATCCCTCTTCATTGATGACAACGAAGATAACATTAAGTCAGCACGCAGTTTAGGATTTCACACGGTACGTTTTGAGCAATCTGATGAATGTTTAGAACACATTTATGATTTGTTAGATCTTATACCCAAGTAACCTCAAAATTCTCGCGGAAACGAGCATCTTGAGGTTACTTGGGTATAAATTAAGATTATTTTAGCTTAATTAAGTGAGATCTCTTGGGAGTTCTTGTATGGTGAACAATCTCTTGAATTTATTGTCTACTATTCATATTAAGACGAACAGCTAACTTATCGGAGACTATGTGAATAAAATTCTACTATCAGCGGTGATTTTTCTTTCAGCCACATCCAGTTTTGTCACGGCAAGCACTAAAATTCAAGATCACAAATCCATTGTTGGCCAGGTTGAAACGATCAAGGTTCATGAGCTCGGTATGGACTACAAAGCACGCATAGATACCGGCGCTGCCACAACATCTCTCCATGCTGTTGATATTGAAGTTACTGGCGAAGATAGTGATAGCGATGATATGCGTGATCACTTAGGCGAAACAGTTGAGTTTACTTCTATTAATGAAAATGGTGAAAAAACCAGGTTCAAGGGACGAATCATTAAAGTAAGTAAGATCCGTAATGCTCAGGGTGTAGAACGTCGATATGCGGTTAAAATGGATCTCGGTTGGAATGGTGAGCATAAGAGGGTCTCGGTCAACCTGAGAGATCGTGGTAAGTTGGAGTATAAATTACTGATAGGTCGTAACTGGCTTGAAGGTAGCTATTTAGTTGACGTAGAAAAGGCAGACGAAGACGATTAATCAATCCCCTCTTCTTCTTTTTTAGACCTTAAACAAAATGCCCTATTGGGCATTTTGTATGTATACCTAACCACCTCAAGATGCGGTTTTAGACGATTCATTTATTATTTAGCTTTTCGATCACCTTATCAAGGTGCCTTTTAATGGCGACGGGGGAACCTTTCAGAAGTTGCCCTCTTAGAATAACGTACCATTCATTTGGCTTGCCGCTGTCATTCATGAGTTTGAAGCCTTTGTAGTCTTCAAAGTTCGATGCAGCTTGCTGGTTTTGGCTAGATCCCGCACGAGCAAAACTTTCCGGTGGCAAGAATGTTTTCATATCACACCACCAATCGACGCTTTTCTTTAGTAACGTCAAATGACCAGAGATGGTATTACCATTGATGATTGTTTTCCATCCATCGGCTTCACCAGATGTGTTTTCAATGTTGTAACTGCGGTGGAACAGTCTCTTTTTCATACCTGTCCCTTCGTTATACGATTCCCAAAGCTAGCCAAGCTGCTGTTACTATTTGTAAACATAATTAAGCTCTTACAGTGTTGATGACGATTGTTTTCTTATATTGAAGCAATTATCAATTAATATTATTGAAGCATTAACGATTGGTTCTGTATAGATCTCTCCATGCTATAAAGCGGATAAATTTTGTTTTTGTGCTATTAACTTATTTTTTTTGATGGTTGTATATGGTTAGTGGTTTATAATAATAAAGTTATAGTGCATTAGGTGGTGTGAAAATGGCTAAAAATATTCCTGTTATTGAGAACAATGAGCAACGAAAAAGCAGCCAGTCTGCTTTTTCACAAGTTATGGACAGCATCGAATTATGGCAATCTTTAACTCATCGCCACTACGCTAAAAACACCTTAGTGGCCTTTAAAAATGACTGGAACAACTTTGTGGCCTATTGCCTGGCGAATAAGGCGTCGGCCCTGCCAGCTTCTGTTCACACTGTGCATAATTTCATTGATATGATGTCTAAGACGCGCAAACTTGCCAGCCTGAAACGTTACATTGTCACCATAGGACTGGTGCATCGTTGCCATGCTCTGCCCGACCCTTGCTCGCACACTGAGGTAAAGCTCGCCATGCGTAAACAACGTTTAGAGAAGCACGATGATTACCGCCATGCCAAAGGCTTCCGAGATGACCATCTTCAGCAGTTAATCGCGCTCCTTGACTTTTCGCCTAAAGTCAAAGACATCCGCGATGTCGCAATCTGGGCTGTTGCTTTTGAGGCCATGTTAAAACGCAGTGAACTTGCAGATCTAACGGTAGATAAACTGGAAGTCGAGAGCAGTGGGCTTATCAATATCATTATCGGCGATCGCATTATTTCTCTTAGCGACGTTGCGTCGAAAGCCCTGCAACGATGGTTAGTAGTAAGTATTATTGATTCAGGTTTTGTGTTCCGACGTATCGATCGCCACAGTAATATTGGTGATAAGCCGTTAGACCATTCTTCTATCTATCGCGTGTTCCGCCGCGCTAGTGAAGAGCTGGGATTACCTGCTAATGTTATTTTCTCCGGTCAGTCACCACGGGTGGGTGCGGTTAAAGATCTGGCTGATTCGGGTTTATCCATTAGTGAGATACAAACTCAGGGACGTTGGAAAAGCCCAGCAATGCCTGCACAATATGTAGGAAATACGGAGAAACGCGATAAGGAAATAGCAAAGTTTGTTAAAGAAAAACCTTGGGAGCATTAAAGGTATGAGTATCCCCAATGACTACAGCAGGTCTTATATCACTATATTGAACTTGGACTGTCATTCCAGTGCTCACGATAGCCATGATGGACGTCGATGTGAACGGTAATACGCTCAAACAGCTTCTCTAATAGGCTTAAATCGCCAAAATAGCCTGCCTGGTTGGCATCGACCCATTCTTTAAGATTGATCCCTTCCCAACAGATTTCGTACCCCGCGTTAATGGCAAGTATTTCAAAGAAGATACGCTGTACACGGCCATTGCCTTCTCTGAACGGATGGATAACATTCAGCTCGCAATAGTAGTGGGCTATTTGTTTGATAAATCGATCAAAAGGAAGGTCGCAAAGGTAGTTGTCTCGTGCAAGTGCTGCAAACAGACGTTCAGCTTCTCGTTCAATGTTATGGACATGGCAGAAACGTGTTCGGCCTTTGGTGATATCGACTTGCCTTATCTGACCAGCCCACCGATATAAATCTTGAAATAAGATATGGTGAATTTTTTTCAGGTATTGAAGGTTGAATTGATCAAATTCAGGCTCAAAGTGCTCAGCTCGCACCTTGGTAAAGTCTCGCTCGGCAAGGGCAAGTTCATCGTCATCAAAGATCGATAATTTATTAACCAAAACGGAACTACCTGGGTAGCAATCTGGGTCTTGGCTTACTCCGTACTTATCTCGCATAGCGTTGTTTTAAGTTGGCAATTAGTTCGGCTTCACTCAAAGTTTCTGGGGTTACGCCATTTTTTCCGTTCTCAAACTTGAGCTTTGTTGGCTCAATATCGAACCCTTCTAATTGAAGACTTGCCCGGTAATTACGAGCTTGCAAACATTTAAAATGTTCACGTTTTTGCTTCTTCGTTAGCATAGGGCTCCTTGCTGAACATCTATAACGAGTATTACAGGTATCATTAAAAACGCCAGTAAAGCATCATTCTGCAAAATCAGAGAAACTAACTGGCGATAGAGTCAAGCGCTGCAAATTCTACGCTATCTAACTGACGACGAGTTACTTCACTGCTGATTTAATGGCGCTTTCAATGAAGGCTGAAAATTTATGACCATGATTTTCCAGCATTTTAGGAAACATGGATATCGGCGTCATTCCCGGGAAGGTATTGATTTCGTTAAGAAAGATTTCACCGCCTTCACTTAGGAAAAAATCAATCCGTGATAAGTCTTTCAATTTCATTTGAATGAATGCCTTACGTGCAAAACCTCGGATCTGTTCGACTTGTTCGTCAGTCAAATTTTGCGCTTCAACCGTTGTAACGGAATGACTGTCTGCGCTGTATTTTTCTTCGTAGCTGTAGAATTTATCATCCGGGCATGACACTTCACCTGGTTTGGTGATCACGATTTCATTACCATACTGATAAGCCGCAATTTCCAGTTCACGCGGTTTAATTGCTTTTTCAATCAATACCTGATTTGAATATGTGAAGGCTTTGTTGACTGCTTCAGCTAATTCATCCTTTTTAGTGACACTGTAACAACCAACAGATGAGCCCTGACAAGCCGCTTTAACAAACACCTTACCCCAGTCATCAAACGCAGAGTCCGCTATTTGATGTGCGGCTTCATCGTTCTCGCTTAAGAATACGTAGGGGGTATTCGGAATGTTCAGAGCATCAAACCATAACTTGGTGGTAATTTTATTGAAGCAATTGGTACTGGCCTCTGCGCCACACCCCAGATAAGGCAATCCCGCCATGTCTAAGAACGATTGCAAATCCCCTGTTTCACCAGGATAACCGTGAACACAAGGGATCACATAGTTAACGGATATTTTTTCATCTCCGACCTGTAAAGAGCGATCCAGGTTAAGCTGACAAGGCGTATTATTCGTATCAAACCAACCATCTTCTTTCATCTCAACACGAGTGTAGGTGATGTCTTCAATACACTTGAGTTGCTCTTCAATATAGTTCGCCGAGACGAGAGAGACTTCGTGTTCGGCACTACCACCGCCACACAGTAATAAAACATGGATCGAGCTCATGATCATCCTTTGTAGTACATAGCCGGCTATTCGAGTTAGCCAATATCATTGTTATCACTGCTTTGGCGTAAGCTGATATGGTTATAAAGAGACACGCCAAAGCTATAAATCGACTTCCATAGTAATAAAAAATAGAGAATTATTGCACCTTTCATGAATGGTAATAGTTAAATATATCCAAAGTAAGTCTTATGGCGGTTAAGGCGGCTAATTATTGAGCACTTACCAGCGTTTTTATGACTTTGGCAGGTACCCCCCCAACCATTACGCCTGTCGGAACATCTTTAGTCACCACACTACCCGCTGCCACTACCGAACGGGCTCCGATAGTCACACCCTGACAAATCGAAACATTGCCTCCAATCCAGGCATCGTCCTCAACGGTAATGGGCTTGCACCAGGTTTGCCACTTTCTGCGTGAATGGTGATCCAAAGAATGGGTCGGAGTATAGAACTGTACACTAGGGCCAATCAGTACATTATTGCCGATACGAATATCTGCACCATCGAGCATGATCACACCAGCATTGATGAAGGTATGATCACCAATATGCACAGTTTGACCAAACTCACAGCTGAAAGGTACACGGACAACCGACTCCTTACCAAAAGAGCCGAACAGTTGCCTGAAGAGTTCAGAGTGTTGAGCTGAGCCGGAGGATTGGATTTTCAGCAAAGTGAGTTCTGCTTGCTGTCGTAGCGCGCTTATTTCCGGATCGCCGCCATCGAACAACTCGCCAGAACGCATTTTTTCTAATTCAGTCATCATTGTTAGCCTGCTTAAATAGCACCATCAGAAAAAGAGCGCATATAAGCTCTCTTTTTCTTAGGTTGTTCATGCCTAGTTTAACTTTGTTAATTTTGGAGTAGAAGACGCTTTAATTTCATCCAGGCTACGAATAAACGGACCATAAGCTTTCACATCTTGCGGTAAGGCATTTAATGCTCTTTTCGCCTCTGCGCGTGTTTCATACTGACCAAATAACAAGGTATACCAAGGCAGACCTTCAAGCTTTTTCTTATTCATCCATACCGGTTGATTGGAAGGCAGCTTATTCAGATAGGTTGAAAAACTCTGATTATGACTAAGTGCTAGCACTTGAATGGTATAGCCGTGATTTGCAATGCTTGAATACTTATAATCCGGCTTGGTTTGCGTCGGTTTTGCTTGTTTTTGAGGTGGCGTCACTTTTGTTGACTGCAGCTCTTTCGATGAATCAACCCTAACCACCTTTTGGACGGGAGCTTTAGCGACTTCCTCTTTTAGGACAACAGACTCTTTCTCAACCTTGGCATCACGCATTTGCGCTATCTCAGTTATCTGCTCTGTAGTATAAACCTCTTCCGACGATGAACTGATGATTTGTGTTGTTTCATTATCTGATGCGCAACCGGCTAATGCCGTTACGACGACTAAAACGGCGATTTTTTTCATTATTACTCTGCCAAAACAATTTCTGTTTTCATTTTGCCGCTGGATGGAGTCCCAATCAACCCTAACGTGACGTTAGATCAATAACTATCAGCCACATGTCACATGAATCCGATTCTCTTTCGAAATTATGGACAGTACAATACCGTGTTTTTGACAATATTGGAGTAAACAATGGCCGATCCCCACATTCAGAGCGATTTGGACGGGTTAGATAAACTGACCGTTTTGCTTTATCGCTGTGCGCTGACCCTTTCGGCAGCAGCTATGTCTATCGTTGCCTGGGAAGCTGAGTTTGCCACATCTGCACTGATTATTGCCGCATTAATCGCGTCCAGTACCGTTCATGTTTATGACAAACGCTTTCGCTGGCTTATTCAGGGAAGCGGACTATTCGCAGCGATTTGGTTGTTAACCGGGCTATGGCAACCTTTGGCATTAGGGGCTGCTTTATTTACCTTTAGCGCACTGGCGATTAAAGAATATTTTTGCTTTCAGTTAAAGGCGCTGTTAATGACACCCGTAGCCCTTGCAGGCTTTTGGTTTTGCCTGGTCTTTAATCAACCTCAAATCAGCATGGTGTTCAGTATGTCTGGTGCCATATTATTAGCTGTTGCAGCATTCTCTAAATGGCGCATGCCACTTCATTACGATATCGGTGACAAAACCCGCTATCAGATCTAATACACCGACAAAGAGGCAACAAGTCGCTCAAACTCAAGCGCTTATTTAAAAGAGCTTGGGTTTGATCACAGCCCCCACACTTTAGCCGGAAACTCTCCCGCGGTTTAGCTAATATAAAAGAAAATTATTCGGGATGAAAACATGGGTGGATTGGATAAACTCCTAAAGCCGAAATCCATTACGGTAATTGGCGCATCAGATAACCCTAATCGCGCCGGAAATATAGTGATCCGTAATTTGCTGTCAGGCAGCTTTCACGGTCCTATTATGCCTGTCACCCCAAAATATGACGCCGTTGCTGGCGTACTTGCCTACCCTACAATTGACAGCCTGCCCCGAATTCCAGATTTAGCCATTGTTTGTACCAACGCTCACCGAAATGTCGATATTATCGATCAGCTTGGTAAAAAAGGCGTTAAAGTTGCTATCGTGCTGGCTGCGGGTATGAATATGCCTATTAACAGTGACGGGCAAACAGAAGAAGCTTGCATGTGCCAAGTTGCCACAAAACATGGTATGCGCATCGTCGGCCCAAACAGTATAGGACTAATTCTGCCGTGGCTGAACCTCAATGCCTCTTTCTCTCCTATTGCCGCAAATAAAGGCAATATTGCTTTTATTTCTCAGTCAGCCGCAGTGTGTACCACCATTCTGGATTGGGCGAAAAACAAAAGTATCGGTTTCTCGACGTTTCTCTCAATCGGTGATGCCTGCGACATCAACTTTGCAGAGCTTCTCGATTACCTGTGCCGCGACAGCAAAACGGATGCTATCTTGCTCTATGTGGATTCAATCAAAGATGCCCGCCGCTTTATGTCTGCGGCCCGAGCCGCTGCGCGTAATCGCCGGATATTGGTACTGAAAAGTGGCCGCACTCGAGCTGGTAGCGCAGCAGCACAGTTGCACACTGGAGGTGAAGTCGGGCTGGATGCTGTGTATGACGCCGCCATTCGGCGCTCTGGTATGCTACGAGTCAACAATACCCATGAGTTGTTTACAGCCGTTGAAACATTAGCCCATTCCGTTCCCCTGCGCGGGGAACGATTAGCCATTCTTACTAATGGTGGTGGCCCGGCGATTATGGCCGTTGATGCCTTATCTGACCGCGGTGGTAAATTAGCGGCGTTGAGCCCTGAAACGATGGCGAAACTCTCTGGTGTATTGCCGGCATGCTGGTCACATGCGAACCCTATCGATATTATCGGCGATGCCGATATTACCCGTTATGTAAAAGCGATTGAGATCCTTCTCGATAGCGATGATTTTGATGCTCTACTGATCATACACTCACCGTCAGCCATTGCCCCGGGTAGCGAAACCGCCAAATGCTTGGTGAGTGTGCTTCAATCTCATCCCCGAACTAAACGTTTTAACATTTTGAGTAACTGGACCGGCGAGAATGAAGCGATTATATCGCGCAATATTTTTACCGCCGCGGGCTTTCCCGCTTATCGAACACCTGAAAGTGCCATTTCTGCATTCATGCACCTGGTTGATTATCGGCAAAACCAAAAGCAGCTGATGGAAACACCCGTTTCATTTGGTGAAACCCCCAGTAACCCTCGCCATGTTCATGATGTATTGAATCATATGATTTCTCAGGGCATATCTCATTTGGAAACACATGAAGTGCGTCCTGTACTGGAAAGCTACGGCTTTAAAACGCTGCCAACCTGGATAGCTTCTGATTCTTCAGAAGCCGTCCACATTGCTGAACAAATTGGCTATCCGGTTGCAGTCAAACTCCGTTCGCCCGATATTCGCCACAAGTCGGAAATACACGGTGTGTTGCTACATTTACGTAATGCTTCAGAAGTCGCTAACGGCGCTCAGGCTATTTTAGACCGAGTAGCACTGAACTATCCGAGTGCGCGTATTGACGGTTTACTGGTACAACGAATGGCGAATCGTGCCGGTGCCCAGGAACTGCGAATTTCAGTTCACAACGACCCGGTCTTCGGGCCGGTTATTCTGATTGGTGATGACGCCGCAGACTGGGATATACACAAAGATGCAGCCGTTGCTATTCCACCATTAAACATGGCACTGGCGCGCTATCTGGTTATTAATGCCATTAAAACGGGGAAAGTTAAACACCGCAATCTGCCTGAGCGTCTCGACATTCCCGCCCTGTGTCAGTTGCTGGTGAAAATTTCTCAACTAATCATCGATTGCCCTGAAATTGTTGATTTTGATATTCACCCGCTACTGGCTGCAGGCGATGATATGACAGTCATTGATGCCTCGATGACGATTCACCATTTTAAAGGTGATAAACAGGCTCGATTAGCTATTCGACCCTACCCCAAAGAACATGAAGAGCAATTCACTTTAAAAGATGGCCGAGCCATTTTGCTGCGCCCGATTCTTCCGGAAGATGAGCCGATGCATAAAGCTTTTATCTCTGCAGTATCGGTGGATGATCTGTATAAACGCTTCTTCTCTGATATGGGCGAATTTAACCATGAAGCCATGGCAAACTTGACCCAAATTGATTACGACCGTGAAATGGCCTTTGTCGCCATCAGCGAAATAACCAATGTAAATGGTGAAAAAGAAGAGGTTATTTTAGGGGTGACTCGCGCATTATCCGACCCCGACAACCAAGAAGCCGAGTTTGCTATTTTAGTCAGATCTGACTTAAAGGGTATCGGGTTAGGCCGGATATTAATGGAGAAAATCATTCGGTACTGCACGCAGCGTGGTATGGCTCGTATAACCGGAATGACCATGCCTTCCAACCACGGGATGATTATGCTGGCGCAGAAAGTTGGCTTTAAAATCGATATTCAGATGGAAGATGGCATTGTTGAGATGTTGCTTCCTCTCAATACTGGTGAGTAAATCTAATAAAAAGAGAACAGGCGCTCATTACTGGCAGAGCGCCTTAGTTTTTTCCATTATTCCCAACTGCCACAGTTCTTACTGCAGCTGTTTTTTCCATAGATTCTCGATGTGTTTAATACACCAGATTTTTGCTTTGCCCATTCGGGTACGGTTCCAGGCCAGAACCATGTCTAGTTCATGAATAGGATCATCACCAATCACGACCAGCTCACCTTTTTCGAGTGCATCGGAAGCATAACAATGTGATAAGGTTCCAATGCCGACTCCTTCTTTCAAAGCTATCAATTTATCATTCATGGTGCTAACAGTAAGTAACGGTTGTTCATCTAAAATATTATGTGATAACGGTGGCATGTTTCGAGCTGTATCAGCAACGGCAATACCGCGATATTGCAGGCGAACAGCAGGGTCTAACGGGTTATCATGTTGATGAATGGGATGGTCAGGGTGCGCAACCCAAATAGTATCGAGCTTGCCCAGCGGTAGTATTTTCACTTCCGGAGGCGCAACACTTGGCGCAGGTGCAATTAAAATGTCAGCTCGATCCCGAGCTAACGCCTCCCAGCCCCCGGCCAGAATTTCTTCCGTAAATCGAATTCGTGTTTTACTTTCTTTAGCTAGTTCATCCACCAGCGGCAACATCCCTTTCAGGCTAATCAGACCATCAAAAGCGATGTTGATATCCAACTCCCAACCATGGGCAAGCGCACTGGCATCTGAAATCATGTCATCAGCCGCAGAAAGAAGCAGACGCCCGCGTTCCAATAACAGTTGACCAGCTTTGGTAAATACCGCGCGATGCCCTGAACGGTCAAAGATCACCAGATCTAAATCTTGTTCGAGTTTTTGAACCTGGTAACTCAATGAGGATGGAGCTCTGCCTAGCTCCTCAGAAGCAGCAGCGAAACTACCACGACGGTCAATCGCATCCAGCACGAGTAATGCTTCAAAAGATAACAACTTATTCATAACTTCTCCTACCCTGAAGCCTTCTGCTGGTAAATAACTCGGTTTTGTATACCAATACACCCATCGGTGACAGCCGTGTATGTACCAGAGGTATTTCAATGCCAGCTTAAACATTCCTGACACGGTATACCCCGTATACTACCGAGTCAATGAGAAGCTATTCCCATTACAAATATAATGAGTGCCATTTTAATATTTAGCTTCAGTCAAATATGTCGCATTCAATCTATATTAGCGAACCTAAAGCGGTCAACAGCCTACTTTTATATATTGATAAATAAAACAACATCTTGCGCTTTAATTAGGAACATATCAATACCCCCGCTTATATATAATTAATGTCGTTATTGCTCATCCATTTAGTTTGATAGATATTAGTTTCAGATCGACTTTGCGACAGAATCGACGCTATCGCAAACTGTTACGATTTATTTGTGAAGTTTTACCTTTCAATTTGTTAGCCTCTTCGTGTTTAAAACCATTCTTAGGATATTATTCTTAAAAACATCAACAAGTGAATCCGCTGTGAGTTTCCGCCCGCCGAACCTCGCAGGATAAACTGTACAAACTATATATTTACTTATCGAACAATACTTTTTAAATCAAAAATTCAATACGGAGAGATATCACGTGAATATAACTATGGGCATAGTTGTCATCACTCAAAGCCAGTTATTTTTTGATACAACTTTAGGTGTACTTAATGACATAAAAGAGCATGTATTCGACCTCGTTGAACTAGATGCTGAGTTTTCTTTTCGACGGCAAGAGCAAGTTCCGGCTGAACTTTATCAAGAAACAAAGTTTAAGGCTATTGAGTATTTTCGCAGTAAAAAAAGGACAATGAATATTCAGCTTATCCAAGCTAACAGTGTAGCCCAGGCAACTGAAAAAGTTATTAATAACCACGCTTTATATGAAGGTGAAACTTTTCAAGTCGGTATGCTTTATTATGATCATGCCTCTGTAGGCAGGGAAGAGGATTCAATTGAAATTATTGATGAGCAGTTGCTCGGCTTTTATCAAGCCTTGAGTAAAGCTTACATCCCATTTTTTCACTCATTTTTTTCAACTGTCACCTTTATTAAAAATACTCGACGCAAAGTCCGTCATTTACCACAACAGTATCGTGAAGTTGTCCGCTCTGAAACAACTTCAGCGTTACAAACTGAGTTGCTTTATTTCTGGATGGATTTTTACGAAATGAATTATCTCAATCGACGAGTTAAACCACGAGATGACATGAAACATCATAATACCCTCGGCGAACAACTTTTAGAATTTCTTTCCAAACACGCAAACCAGAATTGGCTGGGGTTATACTATACCGGTTCAATTGTTTCGAATCTGATTGGTTATGTTGACCGGGAGGCCCCAAGCTACGGCGGCACTGTACTTCGAGGGGCCAATGAGCATTCATTAGCCTGCGGTGCGCTGGCTAATTGGCAATTATATCAAAAACCATTCTTAATCATTGTCACCAGTGCGATGGTCGACGAATTCAAAGGCACATTGACTAATCTTAAAGAAGCGTCGGCACAAGGGTTTATAATCGTTGCTGAGAGTTGTGTTAATCAATGGTATTCCTTTCAGAGTACGATTACTTCGACTGAAGATACCCGGGAAGTACTAACCGCCCGCGGTATACCTTTTGTCTATATGAGCGAAGTCGAAGAGATTGAACAAGATCTTGAACAAGCCTTTGAATATTACCACCAGGCGAATGGTCCTGTTATTTTACTGGTCACTCAGAAAGTATTGAACGCGGTAAGCCCCCTCAACCACATGGTGTGTGATAGACGAGAATTTGGTCCCGCAGAAAAAACATCAGCTGTCACTGAATCAACTCAAGTTGCACTTGATAAGGCCTTGGCATTACTAAATGAGGGGCCTGATAAAGTGGTGTGGCAGCTAGGGGCATTAGATCAGGAAGAAGTAGATTTAGTTCAAAGCGTCGCTGAACGTGCAGGCATTGCACTGGTAGACTCTCTCGCTTACCCCGGCTCAGCGCAGAAATATATTAACGGTAAACTAAATGCTAACTATCTGGGAACATTATCTATCTATGGTCTCAGCCCTCGAGTCTACAGTTATCTCTATACCAATAACCAACTTAACCCTAAAGCAAGCCAGTGTCTGTTTTTTATAAAGAGTCGTGTTGCACAAATTTGTACGCCGTTTACTGAAAGCCGGCTGAAGCGAAAGCTCAACGTTGTACAACTGACGCATAACCCAGCCCATATGGCACCTTTTACCGACCTGCCGTTAATGATGGATTGCAAAACCTTTCTTCACTACATCAGCGATAACCTTCGAGTCGATGATGAACTCAGGAAAAAACGGCTGTCCCTGATGATGGCGTACTACGACAGCCAGTCAGATATTGTCAGTAAACTTCCTATGAACCCCATGTCACCGAATTATTTTTTCTCAGAGCTAAATAACGTTCTCGAAGATCTTATTGTGACTGCGGGATATGACTATACAGGAATATACGATGTGGGCCGTTGTGGCATTTCTGCGATCATAAACCTAAGTCGTACCCGCCGCGGATTCTCCGGCTGGTATGGCAGAGCGTTGATGGGTGACGCTTTACTATCCAGCATCTTCCTGGCACACACCAGCCCGAGTAATGTGATCGCTTTTATTGGCGATGGAGCCAAAGACATTGTGCCCGACATATTACCTTCCTTTATTGATAATTTGCTCACACATCCCGAGACGTTGAATAAAAACATTACCGTGATGTATTTCTGTAACGGAGGGTTATCTTTGATAAACACATATCAAGAAAGACTTTTATTTAACCGCACTTCAAAGCAGATGCGCCTGATGAACCTGCATCAGGAAGAGTGGGAAGAGACTATTAACCAATTCAAGGTTGTAGCGAAGACGATCACGAACTTCAATGCCGAGGAGATAGCGCAATCTCTTACTGAACCTCGCCGGCTTAATCTTTTCTCTGTGGTAGTCAACCACAACAACGAAGGGGATGGCATTACTTTAGCAACTACAAAAGGCTGGCAGCGTAGTCCCGAATTACCTCTGGACGTCAGACAGTACATCACTGCTGATGAACCCAATCAAACAATGACGGAAAACTAAATAATGAAATTTGGATTTATTGCTCACCCTACATCTCCTGACCTTAAGCGATACGTGAAAATGCTTGATCTGTTCGAACGAACCTCAACGGATCAAAATGATGGATATGATCGCAAGATCTGGGACAAAAAGAACCTTATATCATTTATGGATTTTGCACGAATTCGTTCAGCTACCGGGGCTGAATGCGAAGGTGTAGTCCGCTATATGCCGCTGACAGCAAAAGAAATGCTGGGTTCGGCGCGCGAAGTACAGCAGAGAATCAACCGAGGTATCATCGAGTTAACAGCAGAAGGCGCACAATTAGTAGGCCTGGGGGGATTTACCTCCATCATTGGCAAGCGAGGACTGCAAACAGCTGAAAGTTCACCTGTTCCCGTAACCAGCGGTAATTCATTGACCACTTATGCCGGCTATAAAGCGCTTGACCAAATTTTTCAGTGGCTCAATATTACTCCCAACAAAGAACCTGTGTGTATTGTTGGCTATCCAGGTTCGATTTGTTTGTCGCTAAGCAAGCTTCTGTTGAGTCGAGGCTTTAGATTGGACTTACTCCATAGAAACACCAGCACGCCAAAACAGCAACTGCTTGAACTTCTACCAAGAAAGTATCACGGACAAGTGCGATTAACGGCTGATATTGAAACTTGCTATTCACGCAATCGTATTTATGCCGGCGCAACCTCGTCAGGAGGAATTGTAGACCCAGATAAATTGCTGCCCGGATCTATTTTTATTGATATTGCCCTGCCAAGAGATGTCGCCGCTGACAAACGCCCGACACGAAAAGACATAATAATTATTGATGGTGGGTGCTTGTCAGCATCTAGCGCTGTCACGTTTGGAGGGGAATCGCTCAATATTGCCATCAAACAGCAGCTTAACGGTTGTCTTGCTGAGACTATGATACTGGCGCTGGAAAACCGAGCAGAAACATTTTCCATAGGCCGTAATCTTGATCCAGATAAAGTTCTGGAAATTGGAGAGATTGCTGAAAAACATGGTTTTTATGCGTACCCCTTTTCCTCTTATGGCGAACGTATAGAAAAGCAGCATGTTCTTAACCTCAGTCGCTACTATCAAGACATTCCTGCCGAAACCAGTAATCAATCTGATCTTGCTTATATTAACGGCGTCATAAACAGCAAGGCCTCTCACGCAGATACTCTAGGTCGTCACAGCAATTACATTAACCCTATGATGGTGGATTTTCTCAAGTTGCAACATTGCGATCACGTGTTTATCAAAGGCCAAGGTACTCAGCTGATTAATGAGCAAGGTGATCACTACCTCGATATGGTCGCTGGTTATGGTTGTCTGAATTTGGGACACAACCCGTTGGCCGTTAGAAAAGCCTTAACTCAATACTTAGAAAATCACGGCTCTAATTTTATTCAATATGTTTCCATCCCAGAGCAAACAGCCAAGCTAGCTGATGCATTAATTCATCTTGCGCCGGGGAAATTACAGAGGGTCTTCTTCAGCAACTCAGGTACTGAAGCGGTGGAAGCGGCAATTAAAATAGCCAATGCGGCCACCGGTAATCCCACGATTGCCTACCTGGAAAATAGTTATCACGGTAAAACGTTGGGAGCTTTATCCATTACCGGCAGGGAAAAACACCGAAAACATTTCCAACCATTGCTCCCCCACTGCATTCAGGTGCCATTTGCAGATATTGATGCCCTCAGAACCGTATTAACACAGCAAGATATCGGTGCCCTTATTGTTGAGATTATTCAAGGAGAAGGTGGTGTACATGTTCCTCCTGAAGGATATTTGCAGCAAGTACAAGCCGTGTGCAAAGAAACAAATACCTTGCTGATGGTCGATGAAATACAAACTGGTTTAGGCCGTACAGGCCGAATGTTTGCCTGTGAATGGGAAGGTATCGAGCCTGATGTAATGATGCTATCTAAGTCTCTTTCTGGTGGACTCATTCCTATTGGCGCAACATTGTGTACGGCCCAAGTTTGGGATCGCGCCTATGGAACATCTGATCGTTTTTTGCTGCATACCTCGACATTTGGCGGCGGAAACCTAGCGGCAGTTGCCGCCTTATCCGCTTTACAAGCCATCCTGGAGCAGGATTTACCCAAACATGCATTAGAGATGGGAGCATATTTCAAAGCAGAATTAACTCAAGTTACAAAAAACTATCCATTTATCATAGATATTCGAGGTAAAGGCTTAATGCTAGGTATTGAGATTAGTCATGATTTTGAAAATGGCGTCGAAGCCTGTGCTCGAGAATTTGCCACAAGATTACCGGGTGACTGGCATACCACTTACAAATTTTTACCCGATGATGTCCGATCACACCTGCAACTTGCAATGGCTCGAATAGAGCAAACATTGTCTGAAATGTTCTGCATGAAATTTGTGACCAAACTGGGCATGGATCACAAAATATTAACTTTTGTCACCGCTAACAGTTCAACCGTGATCCGAATTCAACCGCCGCTGATCATTAGCAAGGATGAAGTTGATCATTTTGTATCAGCATTTGCCACAGTGTGTGAAGAAATGGGGACCTTTCTAAATTAAAGGAAAAAGTTAAATGACCTCCGGCAAAGCCGGAGGCTCATTCATCCATATTAATGGCGTTATACCATTACATGCGAAGACAAATGAAACTGACGGAAAAAGCGTAGTGGCCAAATAAGCTCTACGGTACATTGCATCTTGATTTGTACTCGGTGTGTAACTGAATGAATTTTGTTTTCCTTACATACTTCCTTAGCTCTATTATCTCGGATAAACTGAGATATCTGAGACAACGAAATAGTCAAATTAATGAATAGACTTGCATTAATTGAAGTGTTTTCCCCGATAATTTTCTTACCGGACTGATAATTTACTCACAAGGTTGAATAGCCCGGTATTACCTGGCTAATATTCACATCACCGACGCCTATCTCAACCATTACGTTATGGGTTCCCTTCCCTTGATACGATACGTGATCTGATACCACGACCCGTTCTTTCAATATTTGCCCATGATTAAAGCCTTGCAACTGGATCTCACCCACACCAACAGAGATCTCCATTTGGTTATAATCAATATTATCGACACTTAGCCAAACAGAACCCACACCAACATTTGCATCGAGAGACTGGCTGAGTGATTGGATATCAGCATTACCGACACCGATATTAAGTGCGACAGCGAGCTGACGTGGCAGAATCAGTTGCCATTCTTGCTTAATATCATCTTCCGTCAACTCCAGGGTTATCTGGTTTTCCTCAATATATTTACTTAGCCCAACACTAGCTAAATCGACCTTAGAAAATGGCCAGCTCACATCTTTATTTTCTATTTTAACAAGTATTGTGACAACGTCACTGTCAGTTACCTTAATCTCAACCTGGCCAACCGGCACATTCAACGTAAAGTTACTGTTATCAGCAGCTAACATCCTTGCTGATAGTTTAATTTCATCCGTAATAATACGTTCTTCATTAGTAGCCGAGATGGCATACGTAGCAACTGTTGTTAACAAAGCTGCTACGGCCAGAAGAATGGCGGTCAGTGTGTAATTTGCCCTTGTCATTGTCACTCCTTTTATCGACAACTCATGCTTTTTTTTGCATAACAGATGAGCAAAACACAGACCAACTTTTAATTTCTTTAATTTCAATCAATTAGCCTTAACCGCAATGAACAATCAACTTATCGATTGGTATTTTTCGCCATACTTTAGCTATATAAACCATATAGCCATCATCTAGCTGAATACGACTCAAGCAAGTGTCTGCTGTACATTTTAATGTTCAAGAGTAAATATGCCGTTAGTTGATCCAAGTTAATATTTGTCTGACAAAATTCATATACAGTGGCTTCACCCACTGCAGGAAAAGTGGAATTAGTTGTAAAATCAAGCATTAAGGACAAATCAAAATGAAACAAACATCTCAATCACTGTCGCAGACTATTTCATCCCTCAAGCATCACACCTCTCAAATGCCGTCTGAACTCGAACGAGCATCGCAACAAATAGGCCTTATTCAAGAAGAGCTTAACTGCGCCCTTGTTGCACTTGAAAATAACGATAATGTGTTAGTAAAAAAAGCGCTGCTCTCTGCCATATACGAAATAGACAGTAACATACAACGCCCTTCCCAACTGAAGTTCGAGCCGTGTGAACCTGCACTTGCAGGCTAATCTTGACGTAAATATTCCCCCCACCTCAAAGCCAATGAAATCGCTCACCGCAAACATTTGATCTGTCTCTCCATGTTTGTCGTGAGTCTTTTCCATTAGCCATATTAAATCGGCTGTAATGAATCCGGCTTCGCTCAGCACGCTTATCTTGGTATCAAAGGCTTACTGATTGATAGAAGCCACAAATATTCCCACTTTGTTGGTTATCACGATTTAGGTATATGCTTTAAAAGAGCCTTTCAGGCTGTTCACCTTATAACGGTATGTCCTTGATTACGTAATGCCCTTATCACCAGATGAAGTTGATGAGTTGACGTTTTATCGCTTCGCTGCCTTACGAGGTTATATGAACGATTGATGAACGAGCCAAAACCGATACAACCACCAGCAACACCGCCTTCTTTGCGGGATCAAAACGTAAAGCCGAGAAAAAAACGGTATATACGCTATGCTATGCTGCTCTTTTTCTGTGTCTTACTCATTCCTGCTATTTTTATTCCGCCCTGGCTGGCAACAAAGGGTATCGAGATAAAGGCAATCTCAGGAATAAGTTTTCATCAGGGGCTGGTCATTAAAGAAGTTTCGGTATCCATCAGCCAAACGGCGTTAACTTTCCACAATATTACATTGGGTCATTATGTCGATGCTGAAAGTGCCATCTCGCCGTCATCCTGGCGACTGTTTGCAGAGAACACAGAGATAAAACTGACGCCGCTGGTGGAGTCCTTTCTCAACAAGCAAGGGATCCGATTACAGCATATCCATTTAACCAATACCGCCCTGAATTTTACTGACTGGTCTGCTCCATACATCTTCAGCGCCCATGCCAAGAAAATTGCAGTTTCTGCTTTTCACAGTGACGACAAGCAAGTGCAAGTTAAGCAGGTGATCAATAATGTTGATCTGGTACTGGCTACCAAACCGGTATTTACGATAACGGGTTTCATCAAACAAGGTGACTTAACCTTATTTTTACCGAACCTATTATCATCCCATTATCCGCTCAACTTTAGTAAAGCAAACTTTTCAATTGCCTGGCAGCCTGACGCCACCCCCTTGTCGGTATACATAGAGCAGCTTAATCCGCAATGGAAAACGGTCAATAACGGCTTCAAACAACAACTCACCAATATCTCTTTGCAAATGGATATCGAGCAGCCAACTAAGAGCATCGAGTTACTGGCAGACAAAGCCGTATTGGATCAACCTGTATCGTTGCCCGCTTTTATTGAAAAACCTGACACAGAGCATCAAGGGCTTCATCTCGGCCAGATTATTGCTAACCTGGCACAATTGCCTTTTCAAAAACTCAAGCTGAAAGAATTCAGCTATGGAGAATTAATCATTGATTCAACGTTAGTGTTAGAAACACCGAGCCAACAACAGGGAAAGTCAACGAAGCTGGCAAAACTGACATTAGAAGGAAAAGCATTAGGCCCGAATCCCTACGATATAAATTTTCATATCAAACATTTAAATGCACAAGAAGCTCGTTTTACCGTGGTAATGTCAGGCCCGAAAGGCAATGCGCTGGACTGTCAGGCATTGGTACGTTTTCACCAACCGCTGCCAAAAACACTGACGTGTAAAGCCAACTTCCGCAACACCAGAGAGCTGACTGATCGCCTCAAGCTCTATGGTCTTCCCAGTGCCTTATTAACTGAACCTATCATTATTACGGCTCATCAAATTGAAGGCCCTGAAAAAAACCAGTTGGTGGATAACAAGCTCATTAGCGCCAGCTATCAACTGGCCATTCAGCTTCCTTCCACTATTTCGATTGATTTAAACCAGTATGCCCCCCCAGCTCAGCCGCAAACCAAACCGTTGCGAAAGAGCAAACAACAAAAACAGAACGCTATCTCTGATCTTGAGATCGAAACGGATGGGCAACTTAACTTAACGGCCCGCTATCAAAATAAGCAGCTACAGCTGACTCTGACAGATACAAATGAGAAATTATCACTTAAAAACAAAGAGACTAACACTCAACTGTCTTTTTTAATCAACCAGTTAATGTGCACAGAACAATCATTACGCTGTCACATAACAGCAGATATTAATGGCTCGACAGAGCAACTGTATCCTTCTACGACGATTCAAATCGATCAAGTATCCTTTTCTTCTACTATCGCATTGCAGTGGTCAGCTAAAACATCGACAAATACGGCCTTAGCCGAAAACACGCTATTGCTTGAAAACATAAAGATAAATGCAGCCAATTTACTGTTTTCAGGACATCCCGCTCTCCATACCGGTCAGGCAACCGACCTTAATCTGGCTATTGATGCGTTGAAGCTGCAACAACATTCATCACAGCCCTCTGGCCAATACATTCTCAACCAGCCACAAGATAGCCTGGCGCATTTTTCTGCTGACTTCTATGCTGAAAAGATCATTTCCGATAACCCGCAGACTTCGCTTTCCGGTAAAAAATCATTGAAGAGTAAAAGCCAGCTACCTGTACAAAAATACAATGGAAAGCTAGAGCTGGATCTTAATAAGTTTACCCTGGTAAAACCACTCGGTACCAACCTGAGGATAAAATCAGACTACCTGACCACCCTGCGTATCAAGCAAAATAACCAACACCTTCCGTCATTTTCCAGCCAGGGAAATATCGACCTCACCCCTGTTAACGCCATTCTCACTGGGCAGTTAACGAACAGTAATATTGCTCGACTGCTCCAATTTACTATTGAATCAGATTTAAAACAGCAAAAAACTCAAATTAAGTTACACCGTAATGCCATTCATTTTTCAAGTAAACAATCTTTGAAAAAGTACTATCTTCCACACTTACCAATAAACTATGACGTATATAAAGGCTCGATTAGCCTGAAAGCTAATATAATGCTTGATAACGGCAATCTTTCCGGGGATTTCGCATTATTTACGGAACGACTATCTGGGTATTTTGAAGGTTTTCAATTTGCCGACGTGAACCTTTCTGTCACATCTTTATTTACTCCACAGGGTATTAAATCAAGGTATCCGATCAGTATTCATGTCGGATTACTCCATCTTGGTACCCTCTTCGAAAATATCACGGCAGCTTTTGAGTTTGATACCCAGCACAATCGTTATCAGTTGAATCGAGCTTTTGCCCAGGTGTTTGGTGGCAATATAAGCGCCCAGCATGTTTCTAGCCGCAGCCTGACGGACATCGAAAATATTCCCGTTGTTGTACATGGTATCGTTCTGAAGCAGATCATGGAAAATATTGGTCACGAAGGGGTTGAATTAACAGGTATTTTAGATGGGTCACTTCCTTTGGCAATTCAAGGCGGGTTACCTGTTATCCATAATGGTCAGTTACGGTCACGCTACCCTGGCGGGGTGTTACGCTACTTAGAAGGTTCAGCCATCGATCAAAATGTTGAAGCCGCCGGAGAAAACAGCATCCTGGTTGTTAGTAAGATTCTCAAAAATTATAACTACGACTCACTTGCTGTTGATATAGACTATTCTAAAGAAGGCAAGTTAAAAGCGAGTTCACGTTTTAAGGGCCATAACCCTGAATTTCAAAAAGGTCGGCCTGTATATTTAAACCTGAGCATCGAAGATGACATACCAGCACTAATAAAAACAATGAATGCGATCAATTCACCCAAATTGGAAGGTTTATTTTTAAAGCAGCTTGGTTTAGATGAGTAGCAATTTATGCGCTTAATTGATATAAATGGCTAAGAAGGTCATAGTACATGGACATACAGCTAAAATTTTCATGCATACTCACACTCCTTGCATTAACGTTAATGCTATCGACTATTGGATTAGCCGGATGCACGCCTACCGTTCAAGTCACGGCCTCTGATAAGCCGATTGAAGTCAATTTGAATGTCAAAATTGAACATGAAATCAGAATAAAAGTCGATAAGGAAATTGATGAGTTGTTCAGTGACGATGATGTATTCTGAGTCGGCAGGGAGAATGCCATGAAGCATTTTTTAATCCTATTTTGTGCCTTTTTTATATGTGCCCAGGCATTTGCACTCGATCTGCAACAAGCAAAAGCACAAGGTTTAGTCGGTGAAACAAACAACGGATACGTTGCTGTGGTTACGTCTAATGCCCCTGACGAAGTCAACAAGCTGGTTGCTGAGGTTAACGCGCAACGACAAGAACGCTATAAGGAAATTGCTATGTCGCACGACTTAAGCATAACGGAAGTCGGTCAATTGGCGTATAAGAAAGCGGTAGAAAAAACCCTACCGGGCCACTATTACCAAAACACAGCAGGCAAGTGGGTAAAGAAATAGTCTTTCGTTCAATTTTACTTAACCCTCCTATCAATATATTTAAATCAACGAAATAGCCGCATCAGAGTATACTCACCGCACTTTTAGACTCATTTTTGCTGAACCTAATGCCTCTGAACAACGCTGTTAAACGATTTCAGACTTCTGACATGCCTTTCTTCTTTGTGGCCCTCATTTGTTTACTGCCCATTATCAGTTCTCCTGTTGCACTTATTCTCGGGTTTTCTCTCGCCAGCTTAGGGCTGGTGCCTGCGCGGTTTAATATCGCAGCGGCCACCAAAAAGCTCCTCTCTTATTCAATCATTGGCTTGGGATTTGGTATCCACCTTGAACAGGCCATTGAAGCCAGTAAACAAGGTTTGGGCCTGATTGTTTGCTCTATTTTTTTCACTCTGATCATTGGCTGGCTATTAACCAAAATATTACGCATTGAACAAAAAACAGGACACCTCATTGCATCCGGCACGGCCATCTGTGGTGGTAGTGCGATTGCAGCCGTTGCACCTGCAATCAATGCCCGCGATGATCAAACCTCGTTAGCATTAGCCACGGTCTTTGTGCTGAACTCCGTCGCGTTATTTGTTTTCCCTGCCATTGGGCACCTGCTGGATATGAGCCAGCACGCTTTTGGTACCTGGGCAGCCATTGCGATCCATGATACCTCTTCGGTTGTCGGTGCCGCGGGGGCTTACGGTGATGAGGCGCTCAGAACGGCGACGACATTAAAACTGGCTCGCGCACTGTGGATCATCCCAATCGCTTTTATCAGTGCACTCTTGTTCAAGGGCGATAGCAAGAAGATTGGGATCCCTTATTTCATTCTGTTTTACTGCCTCGCGATTTTCTTTGCTCACTATGTTCCTTCTTTACAGAGTGTTTACGACCAAATCTTTGTGGCAGCCAAGCGGATCCTGGTCTTGTGCCTGTTCCTGATTGGTTCTGGCATCACAGTGCAAAAGCTTCGGACGTCCGGTTTTAAGCCTCTGCTGCTTGGCATTTTGCTTTGGCTGGCAATTGGCATCGGCTCTCTGACCTATATCCAGACAGGTTTATGAGATCCAGCTGAGCGGGTTATTCAGATAAGCGAATACGGAACAATTCAAAACTGGTTAACGCTGCATTTTGATGTGATTTCGGTATATACCAATCGGGGCTATGCGTCCGATTGGTATTATTGACTTGCAGGAAATTTAAAACGAGTGTGGCTACTAGTACTTAATCACAGAAATTTTGACCAGTTCAGTCACAAAACTTCGTCATTCCGTAAAGTGAAGAACGAGCTTATACGGAATCTAAGGCGCACACGGCGAGAGCTGGATCCCGGATATCTCGTTCCTCAATTCCGGGATGACGTGTTTAGGAACTTCAACTAATCATACATAACCATGTGAAAGAGTACCGCTTATTTTGTTACAGTGTAGCGTCGGGCTTGTTAATCACTTTTTCCCTATCGTGCTGGCTGATCGCTCTCTTTCCGACAACCACTAATAGCACCATAAAAGCACAGAGATCGAGTAACGCACTGACCACCCCTGACGTCGTCAATGACAACACCACTAAAACCAGCACTAAGCCTATCCATTTAACCATCAAATCATACCCTTTCAATTCTCTTTATACCCAAGCCACCGCAAGATGCAGCGTTTAGCGAGAATTCATTGGCTTTTATTCTCTGTCTTTATTATTGAAAAGGTTTGGCCATAATGAAAAATACTATTTGCCACTATGTCATAAACAAATGCTATAAGATAAGCGGGCCTAACACTTCGCGGTTTGTAATTCATCCAGCCGGGTTGTCCAGCGGTTAGAGCGAAAGGCCTGGCGCATATGCCAGTTGGTGGAACCAATCACCGAGGCCGGTTTAATGCCGTTTTTATATTTTGCGTTCATTTGATCGGTAATTGCCATCAAATCGCGGCGCTTAGATTCCTCCAGCGCGCTGTTATCAAACATATCGAGCTGGAAGCTGTTGTTCTCCGCTGCTGTCAGATCATCTAGCATCACCCCTATTTTCTGGTATTCATAACCGTGACGATACAACTGAGCCAGTTGAGCCAGTGCCAGATCGAGAAACTTATAGGTATCCTGACTCGGACAGCCCAACGGCAGCACACTGCTTCTGTTATGCTGTGGCAAATCTTTGTAACGATTGGTACGTAAAAAGATCCCCACCAGATTTGCCTGGCTTCCCTGCTTACGCAGCTTTTCTCCGGCTCGCTGACAATGAAAGGCGAGTGCTGCCTTTAGTTCATCAAAATTTGAAATACCCGCGCCAAAACTGCGACTTGACAGGATCTGCTTGCGGGCCTCGTCGATATCCCCCGGCTCAATACAGGCTATTCCCTGCAATTCCAGTACTGTTCGTGCTAGCCCGACATTCCATAAACGCCGCATGTCTGCCGGATCCTTGTCTGCCAGTTGCAGGGCATTTCCGATCCCGGAGGTACGTAATCGCGTTGCGGTACGGGGCCCTACTCCCCAGATCTCCTGAATATCCGTACGCTCCAGCAACCAGCGCCGTTTATAGTCTGAATCAATCTGAATTACCCCTTTAACCCGCATTTCATAATGCTTCGCTGCCTGGTTGCCCAGTTTCGCCAGCGTTGGCGTTGATCCGATGCCAACCCGTACAGGTAACCCAATATTACGCATAATGGTTTCTCGGATCTTGTCACCGTAATCTTCAAGGGTATCTAATTGAAATCCGTCTAAACGAACAAAGGCTTCGTCAATCGAATATTGCTCTACATGGGGAGAGAAACAGTTCAGCTCTTCAATAAAGCGCCGGCTCATATCTGCGTATAAGGTGTAATTGGAGCTTCTGACCTGAACGCCTAGTCGCCGTGCCTCCCGCTCAATTTTAAACCATGGCGCGCCGCGTTTAATGCCTAAGGCTTTCGCCTGCTCTGATAGAGCAACACAGCAACCATCATTATTTGACAACACGACGATGGGTTTATTGGCCAGTTTCGGATCAAAAAGTTGTTCACAGCTGCAATAAAAGCTCTTGGCATCCACCAGCGCCCATACCTGATTTTGATAGCCTTCAAGATGTAACGCCATTACACTTTTAACAAATCATGGATGTTACGCGTGACAACACCGAAGATTTCAGAATCTTCAGGCATAGGATACGGTTTGAAAGCCGGATTTGCCGCTTTCAACCACCAGACGCCATTATGCCGAATTAAGCGCTTGCAGGTAAATTCATCATAGATCCGGACAACGACAATTCGCCCGGGGACAATAGATTCAGCTCTGTCTACCACCAGCAAATCCCCGTCATAAATGCCGATACCAACCATCGACTCGCCGGAAGCTCGCAGTAAAAAGGTCGCATTCGGATTGCGGATCAAATATTCCTCCAGCTCTAATTGCTCCTGATGGCCATCAGCCGGTGACGGGAATCCGCATTTCACCGATTCAATAAATAAAGGCAGTACAGCCATAGCTTCTCTCACGCATAAATACTGTATATACATACAGCTTAACGGCAAACCGATACAATAGTCACCTCTTGTGTGTGTTTTTTCTGTATGAATGCACAGTCTTTAAGCAAATTGAAAACAACGGTGATTTTCCAACCCAAAGGTGATGTAAAAAGAATCAAACAAAAACGGCTTGTTCAGTTTTATGCATCAATAATTTATCTTCTTGTTAAACTTGCCGCTTAATCACTTATATGTCCGCCTGCAGAATGCCATGATCATTCAGCACCCCTTTATCAGGTGGGTAGAAAACCTTCTATGGAGTCTCTTTATGCGTAAGATGATCGCCGCTTTGGCACTGCTTGTTCTTTCCGGTTGTTCAACGACTGAAACAACACATACTGAAAGCCAGTGCGTCGGCGCAATGACAACGCAGGAAGCGTACGGGCATTTAGATCCTGGTCGTTTCACCATTCAGGTGCTTGCATTAAGTGAGGAGCGAGATGTTCGCGGTTATATCCGTGATATTCAGGGGCAGGATCCGATTTGGGTCAACTGGAAACACAGCCGCGGACAAAACTGGTACGCGGTTATTTATGGTGACTTTGCATCGAAGGAAGAAGCCAAGCGAGTGATTGAGGGGCTATCACCTCGCATTCGCCAGCAGGGCCCATTTGTTCGCAGCTTTGCGGAAGTACAAAATGATAAAAAGACGGATGTCTTCCGCATGCGTTAAACCGTACCGACATCGAGTAGGGTGAGGCGTTACCGCCTCAGCCCTCTCACAGAACCGTACGTACGGACCTCGTATACGGCTCCTGCATACCCATGTTCAGCTCTGCGCTGAACACATACCCTGTCCTTACATGCTC
>NZ_PYMC01000049.1 GCF_003026475.1 Photobacterium lipolyticum | reverse complement strand
TGATCATATAGTCTTCTGGAATACTATCAATAACACTATTGAAATCAGTCATGCAACCTAAACCACCATGTAATAGAACAAGGGGTTTACCATTTGGATTACCTAGGATTTCGTAATAAATATCAGCGCCATCGAAAGTAAAATAGTGACCACTATCATGCGTGAATCTTAACAAAACTGAATTCCTTTTGATTATAAATAACTGACAAAAAACATAACGCCCGCAATAAGATGTGCCAACGCTGAACCAGCCAAACACACCGAACTCCATACCAAAACCGCCGAGTGTAACGCATCACCTTGATTGCTTTGTTATGGCTCAAAGCTACTGTTTTACTTGCGTTTTTCGATTAACTATCAGCATTCTGATGCCTTGCTCTTCATCATGAAAGGTAGTGGCAACAGAAATGAAACCTCATTGGCAATAAATCTGAAAGCGACTTAGTAAACGAGAAAACAACCATCATCCAAATGCCAATTCTTTGTTGCGGCACTCGGACTTTGGCAACCCAATGCCACAGAGAAATAAGAAACTTGTGACCACCAAGCGGATAACCGCAACCGGCGTAAAAGCCATCATTGTGTGATGACCAATTGCGGCTAGAGAACTTAGGGGATTTCATTACAAAATTGGCCATGAACTTTGTTTGCGCCAGGCTGTAAACCGCAATAATCGCGGAACGCTTCTCACGGCATTGCACTGAAAAGGTATTGATGCAATAACCACTTTTGATTGCTTAAACCATGATGACTACAGGCAAGAGAGAGCCATAACGCTGAGCACATGGGCAGCTAGACCCATGAACCAAAATTTAAATACCGTAATCACAAAACTCAATTCAAACCAAAACTGCCGAGTAATAGCTGTCCCATGGTGCGTTTTGTTAGGGCAATTT
>NZ_PYMC01000048.1 GCF_003026475.1 Photobacterium lipolyticum | reverse complement strand
TCACGTTTGTTATCGGTCTCTCATCAGAGGAGCCTGCAATCAATCGAACTACTGTATAGAAAGCTTTAGTTGCAGCTAAAGCCTGGGTCTCACTTTACCCTGAAGTTGGTTTTATTATCCATACAAAACAATCAAGGTGATGCATTACACTCGGCATTTTTGATATGGAGTTTAGTGTGCTTTAATATTTCAGTGTTGGCACACCTTATTGTAGGCGTTAGGTCTTATATGAAAAATATTCTAGCTTTATTTTTGGTTGCACTCCTGTCATTTGGAGTTAGTGCAGGAGGGGGGAGCATGAACAATCATCCTAGATATGCTGAAAATCCTATCTACTTGATTTTTGAAGCATATATTCAAGATGTTATAGGGTACTTACCTGAAGAAAAAGCACAATCAATTCAATCGATGAACCTTCAGAAGGTCTTTGGTTCAAAGGCTTCAGAGTGGCGTTCAGTAATGAAAGAAACACTTCATTTATCCGATACTATCGATATCGCAATACTGGATCTATGGTACAGAAATAGAGATCAGTTTAAGTCTCAAGATGGAACCTATGAGGCAATATGGTTTAGTCAAGTATTTACGGATGAATACATGAAGAAAGGTAGCCAAGTAGATGTATGGCCAGAGGGAGCTCTTGACGCAGCCAAGAAAAGAATTCAGCAGGCTCAACTTGTAGACCAGACCTAACAATTACATCAAGGTGACACGTTACACTCGGCGGTTTTGGTATGGAGCTCAGTGTACTTGGTGAGTTTGGTGTTGGTGCACCTTATGTAGGGCGTTATGTTTATAAGGAGTAATATGAAAGTTAAATGTTTAATCGCAACGCTTATATTGATGTTTGTTTCAGGTTGTGTATCAACAGGTAATGAAACAATCTCAATGAATAATGAAAGGTTTTCGA
>NZ_PYMC01000047.1 GCF_003026475.1 Photobacterium lipolyticum | reverse complement strand
GGGTCAATGCCGGGTGTAGCATAAACATAACAAGGCAATCAAGGTGACCAGTTACACTCGGCATTTTTGGTATGGAGTTCGGTGTGCTTTGTTGGTTCAGTGTGTGGCACCTTATTGCAGGCGTTATGGCAAATAATATAGACAACAGAGTTTTGTTTCAGTTTCTATAGCTCGAATCCGGCGGTTTCCAATATGGTATTTTGGGGCGATATAACGGGTGTGTGGTTGATTTGCTTTTTCTGCATGTTGATCAAACCCTCTGCAAGACTTGAAGTGATTCTTTCAATATCATCAGCAGAATATTAAGGCAGATTTATGTCAAGTTTTACGTTTACATCTAAATTTCATCAAATTATATTATCATTATTGGTTGTAATTGTTCTCTCCATAGATTGTTATAATGTTTGGTCTTTGTTTACGTCAGAAATTGTTTTTAACAACATTGGTTTGTTCTTTTTTACATTCGGGGTTTTAATAAAGCTTGGTATTTTGATGTGCTTAGTTCTAAAAAAAGGCCCTTTACAGTTACTTACGTTTATATGGGGCGCATTTTTTACGGTGTCAGGATTTTTCGGTTTATTGTCCTTTTTACTTTCATTTGGCGCAGATCCATTGTTGGTTGGCCTACATAGAGGTTTGTTTCTATTAGTGGGTATAGGTTTATTATATATTGCAACCAAATCAATAAAATGCGAAAACATAAATAACCAATCTTCTCAATAACACCAAAAAACGAATTATCTCAGTTCTATACTTGGACTTTTTTAGGTTTGGTGATATTTAGTGTTTCTAACGCCTTTAGTTTGCCATAACAAACGACTATGGCGTCAATAGTTAATTTAAGCTGTTTTCGCATCCCATAAAACGCCATCTCTCAGCATCGAATTTAGGATGACAACCATCTTCCTTACGCAGGCGATGATGGCCACTTTTT
>NZ_PYMC01000046.1 GCF_003026475.1 Photobacterium lipolyticum | reverse complement strand
AAACACCATTCAAGTGCTTATGGAGTCCAGTTAAAACCCCTTGGGTGTTGTATGGTTAAGCCTCACGGGCAATTAGTACAGGTTAGCTCAATGCCTCGCAGCACTTACACACCCTGCCTATCTACGTCGTAGTCTCCAACAACCCTTTAGGATACTTATAGTATCAGGGATGACTCATCTCAGGGCTCGCTTCCCGCTTAGATGCTTTCAGCGGTTATCGATTCCGAACTTAGCTACCGGGCAATGCTACTGGCGTAACAACCCGAACACCAGAGGTTCGTCCACTCCGGTCCTCTCGTACTAGGAGCAGCCCCCTTCAATCATCCAACGCCCACGGCAGATAGGGACCGAACTGTCTCACGACGTTCTAAACCCAGCTCGCGTACCACTTTAAATGGCGAACAGCCATACCCTTGGGACCGACTTCAGCCCCAGGATGTGATGAGCCGACATCGAGGTGCCAAACACCGCCGTCGATATGAACTCTTGGGCGGTATCAGCCTGTTATCCCCGGAGTACCTTTTATCCGTTGAGCGATGGCCCTTCCATTCAGAACCACCGGATCACTATGACCTGCTTTCGCACCTGCTCGAATTGTCATTCTCGCAGTCAAGCGGGCTTATGCCATTGCACTAACCTCACGATGTCCGACCGTGATTAGCCCACCTTCGTGCTCCTCCGTTACTCTTTGGGAGGAGACCGCCCCAGTCAAACTACCCACCAGGCACTGTCCGCAATCCCGATTAGGGACCGACGTTAGAACATCAACACGACAAGGGTGGTATTTCAAGGATGACTCCATACGAACTGGCGCCCGTATTTCATAGTCTCCCACCTATCCTACACATGTAGGGTCAATGTTCAGTGCCAAGCTGTAGTAAAGGTTCACGGGGTCTTTCCGTCTAGCCGCGGGTACACAGCATCTTCACTGCGATTTCAATTTCACTGAGTCTCGGGTGGAGACAGCGTGGCCATCATTACGCCATTCGTGCAGGTCGGAACTTACCCGACAAGGAATTTCGCTACCTTAGGACCGTTATAGTTACGGCCGCCGTTTACCGGGGCTTCGATCAAGAGCTTCGACCGAAGTCTAACCCCATCAATTA
>NZ_PYMC01000045.1 GCF_003026475.1 Photobacterium lipolyticum | reverse complement strand
GCGATCCCTTTGGCTTTCAGCTTCATCGCAGGGCAGCCAATCTGGTTTGGCATCAGGAATGTGAGAAAGTCCTGCTGGCTTAAAGTTGTGGATTGTCTTCCGGGATCTTCAAGTCAGGATTTGTTGCTGTTTCAGCTAGAAGACATCATGCCTGGACAGATATTTGGCCAAACAAAGGCAGCGTAAATGGATGGAGTTGCATAACAAGAGTATCAAGGTGACGCATTACACTCGGCATTTTTGGTATGAAATTCAGTGGATTTGGTGAGTCCATCGTGGCGCACCTTATACTAGGCGTTAAGTTTTCCGAGCAATCCACGTTTAGTTAACACTTTTCTAAGGAAGGTATATGACAAATGAAGTTTATATAGCAGCTTTTGGATTAGCTTCTTATGTTACTGGTCATTTTGTTAGCCACTTATTTACATCTAAAAGAAATAAGCAGGAAAAGCTGCAAAATAAGATCACTATGGCTAAATTTGCAAAGGCTGAGTTGTTAAATCTTAAGATTCATATGGAAAATAACTTAGAAAAGTTAAATAGCATGCTGGAAGCTGAAGTTTTTGGCGAAGAGGTTGATTTTCAGAAGTTGAAATTTACAGATGATGGTTTGATTGCTTTGAAGTTGGAAAACCTCCATGTATTACACGGAACACTTTCTCAAGACTTACTGACAATGTCATTATATAGTAGAAATAATGAGTTTGAGGTGGCTTCAGCAACTGAACTTTTATTCGGGACAGGCAATAATTCAGACAAAATTAAAGTAGAGCGGATAGAAAAACTAATTGAACGCTTTGAGATAACTCGTGATAAAGCCAGTAAATTGCAAGAGTATCTAGATGAATATCGAAAGAATCCGGATAAATACCAAGACAAAGGTAGTATCTGGTCGAGGAGCATGTTCGTAGTCAAGAAAACTTAACAAAACAATCAAGGTGATGCATTACACTCGGCATTTTTGGTTTGAAGTTCAATGTGCTTGGTTAGTTCAGCGTGGCACACCTTATTGTAGGCGTTATGCATTCAGAGCTGATTTGGGTTGTGTTCGTAACAGCATCGCGCATTGCCATGTTTCTCCGGCCATTCGTTCATTGAAAGGCTGCCAATAAGTGTCGAGTA
>NZ_PYMC01000044.1 GCF_003026475.1 Photobacterium lipolyticum | reverse complement strand
TTTTTTGTTTGCCCAGCAAAGCTGGCAAACCCGTTCACTTGAAAGATAGTGGAGTCACCCCGGCTAAGGGGAAGACAATCCGAATGGCAAGGGCGTCACTGGCTAACGGTGGGGTCTGAAGGAAGCCATAGGAAGTTAGAGGTACACAACTAACCGTAACCTGTTTCGGCGGTGTTGGTGGGTAAGCGTCCAAAATAGCGCGAAGCCCAATACTTAGTCAGACCAATATCGTGCTTGAGGGTGGGATTTCTAACAGGGAGCCAGTGCAATAACTGGGGAAGCCTGACACCACATCCTGTAAAACAGGAGCTGACAGCACAAGAGGAGACTCAAGTCTGGCAGTGGTGTGAGGTGGCAGATGAATCCGTAGTAGTGAATAAGGCTCGGCCTGTGAAGCCCAGTAATGGTGTGGAGGGTAAAACCGAGCTGACCATCAGCAATGTGTCTGATGGAGCGTTAGCCTGCCAAAAGCAGCTAGTGTTGCGAAGGGAGGAAGCATACTTTAAGTCTGTGATGAACAGATGTTTTTTTTTCAGAGGTACACAAGCCGGTTAGCTATCGGGGTATTCCAATTCGGTCACCTTGGGAACAAGGCACTGATGCGAGAAACCGTACACGGGAGTAGCTTTGACCCACCTTAGTAGATTGCCAGCGAGCTAGAACGCTAAGCACCAAAGCGAAATAAACCAACTCTAAAAAAGGGAACACTGTCCCCACACAGCACACAAACCACGAGGAAAGGTGAGAGTCTGTTACAGTCTGTATGGTCACCTGCTAAGTAAAGAGCGGCTATACAAAGGATTTAAAAAGGTGTGGAAAGTAAAAGGCGCGGCCGGAATAGATAGGCAGAGCCTGAGCGACTTCGCCTCAAATCTGAGTGATAACCTTGCCCAACTTCTCCTCGAACTCCAAACCAAGCAGTATCGGCCTCAGCCAGTCAGACGGGTAGAAATACCAAAAGACGATGGTGGAGTCCGGCTGCTGGGTATCCCCACCGTGAGGGATAGAGTTGTCCAACAAACCTTGAACGACCTACTAACCCCAATCTTCGAAGAGCAGTTCCACCCATCCAGCTATGGGTACAGACCTCGACGGAGTTGCCACGATGCCATCAACAAAGCCACCATGTTCATCCGGCAATACGGAATGCGACATGTTGTGGATATGGACCTGTCCAAATGCTTCGATAAGCTCGACCACGACCTTATCCTCAAAAGCATCCAGAGACGAGTTCGAGATGGCAGTGTGC
>NZ_PYMC01000043.1 GCF_003026475.1 Photobacterium lipolyticum | reverse complement strand
CGAGTGTAACGCGTCACCTTGATACTTTTGTTATGGCGCGCTCAAGGCATCCGATCAATTATCACGCACGCTACCGCTACAGGATATCCTGCTCGAAAGCTGAATATCATACAAAAAATCAACAAGCCATGCAGGGGTTGAATCGTAACCTACTGAGTTAAATCACAAAATATGAAGCTATTTGAGAAAGAACTGCTCTTTTCTAAAAGCGTGAATCGGAATTTCGAGGAGTAATAACAGCGAGTACAAGACGAAAATCGAGCGTGTTACGAACAAAACCAATCAACCTCACAGTTCGTTATACAGAAAAGCGTTCAGGTATATCGCCTGAGCAAGCCTGCATTCTAGTAGCTAAGCTTCGACCCGAGACGGTAACAAGAAAAACCGCGACCTATTAACGAAAATCGTTCGTGCTGCGGACAAAACCAATCAATCTCGCAGTTCTTGATACACAACAAGCGTTCAGGTATATCGCCAGAGAAGATCGACTTCGTAGCGGCTAAGCACGACCCGCCGACCATAAAATGAATGCCACGTTGCCTGTGCTACTCTGCGCCATAACGCCTGCAATAAGGTGTGCCCCACGGAATTGACAAAGCGCACCGCACTCCATACCAAAAACGCCGAGTGTAACGCATCACCTTGATTGCTTTGTTAAATTACGATTTCACCGTGATCTTGCCATCAGCATCAAAAGAATATGCAGTTCCTGCTTCAAATACAGATGAATACCTTTCTAACCAACGGTTAACTTTCTTAGTCGCGCTACCTACTGAACTTTCCATTGTCAGTGCAAATGGCAAATAAAAATCATAATCCTTACTTTCAAAATAAAAGTGTCTACTTAATATTGGGTTATCCCTAAGGTGAAACTCCATTGCAAAATTTTGAACTAATAAGTTCGTTAATGAAGCGCACAGTTCTTTACTATCCATAGTTACATTCCCTTTATTTAACAGCTAATACCGCAACGGTTGAATGGTAAGAATCACCATCACTATCTGTAGAACTTTCTTGTCCGATATGAAGCAATTTATAGCCATGTTCTTTAATGTAGTGATTTACATTAGACTCAAACATTTCACCATTGTAGGGTAGCCTACAACCATGCGAGCAAGTCTCATGTACGTTGGTAGAAACTACTTTTATTTCCTTGGTTTTTTCTAATGACATGCTGCCTCCTTTTAGTAATTTAACGCTGAGCACATGGGCAGCTAGACCCATGAACCAAAATTTAAATACCGTAATCACAAAACTCAATTCAAACCAAAACTGCCGAGTAATAGCTGTCCCATGGTGCGTTTTGTTAGGGCAATTTTG
>NZ_PYMC01000042.1 GCF_003026475.1 Photobacterium lipolyticum | reverse complement strand
TGATGAGATGGTCTCCTCCCTCTCCCAAACGGCGTCATAATGCGCCAAGATAGTGTTGTTTCTACTATCTGAAATCGAGAAGGATAAGACCATGGTTAAGCATAAGATAATTGGTATTGATCTGGCAAAAAACAGCTTCTATTTGTTCATTTTAAACAAAGATGGTAAAGCAGAGAGTAAGAAAAAGCTTACTAGAACAAAGTTATTAGCCTACTTAGCTCAGCAAACCAAATGTACCGTGGCCATGGAAGCTTGTGCTACTTCTCATTACTGGGCCCGTGAGATACAGAAATTAGGCCATTCAGTCCAACTGCTGCCAGCCCAACATGTAAAAGGGTATTTACGAGGACAGAAGAATGATTACAACGATGCCCTAGCAATTGCGGAAGCCTGTCTACACGGAGCTATTCGGCCAGTACCGATAAAGAATATTAAACAGCAAGATGAACAAACGTTTTTGCAGATGCGCCGACATTTATCAGCTGAACGTACTCGCCTAATTAATCATGTTCGAGGGTTGCTTTCTGAATATGGGCTTATTTTAAATAAAGGTAGTACGGTACTCCAAAGTGCATTACCAGGTATTTTAGAAGACGCTAATAATAATTTGACAGACAAAATGCGAGCACTTGTGAATAGGCAATATTATCAGTTGGTCGCATTGGAAGATGAGTTGTCGTGGTATGACAAGCAATTGAAGCTTGATGCGAAAAATGATGAAGTTTGCCAACGCCTTATCAAAATCCCTGGTTTTGGCCCTGTTGTAAGCAAAGTTGTTAAAAGCTGGATGGGTGATGGAAAACAGTTCCAGCGTGGTCGTGATGCATCTGCGGCTTTGGGACTTGTTCCTAAACAATTCAGCACTGGAGGTAGAGATAGATTACTTGGGATCTCAAAGCGAGGTGATAGCTATGTCAGATCTCAAGTTGTTCATGGGGCAAGAGCTGTTGTTTGTCGAGCATCAGAAAAAAATGATCCATTGAGTCTGTGGATCAATCGCTTGGTCGAAGCTAGAGGCTTTAACAAAGCCGTCGTGGCACTAGCAAATAAGTTAACCAGGGTTGCCTGGGTAATAATTGCAAGAAATGAGCAGTATATTGCTGTTAAATAAACATAGATCGAGGGTGTAAAAGACACTCTCCAAAGATTGCGATGGCAATTGGTAAGATGAAAAACAGGTAAGACCGGCATATTGAAAACCTGAACTTGACCATGGCAAAGAATGCCGTTGTAGTGATAAGGACAATATGCGCGAATGTCTCATCAAGGCCAGAGATGATAATCTCATATACAGGCCGGATATATGGAAGCCAACCTGTCCCTTTTATTGAACCAGATGCCTTGCAAGCCGGGAGGTGACCATATATGGTC
>NZ_PYMC01000041.1 GCF_003026475.1 Photobacterium lipolyticum | reverse complement strand
ACCAGGCAATCTGTGTGGACACTGCATAAAACAAACAGTCTTTAGGTAAGGAGGTGATCCAGCCCCAGGTTCCCCTAGGGCTACCTTGTTACGACTTCACCCCAGTCATGAACCACACCGTGGTAAACGCCCTCCCGAAGGTTAAGCTATCTACTTCTGGTGCAGCCCACTCCCATGGTGTGACGGGCGGTGTGTACAAGGCCCGGGAACGTATTCACCGTGACATTCTGATTCACGATTACTAGCGATTCCGACTTCACGGAGTCGAGTTGCAGACTCCGATCCGGACTACGACGTACTTTGTGGGATTCGCTCACCATCGCTGGTTGGCAGCCCTCTGTATACGCCATTGTAGCACGTGTGTAGCCCTACTCGTAAGGGCCATGATGACTTGACGTCGTCCCCACCTTCCTCCGGTTTATCACCGGCAGTCTCCCTGGAGTTCCCACCATTACGTGCTGGCAAACAAGGATAAGGGTTGCGCTCGTTGCGGGACTTAACCCAACATTTCACAACACGAGCTGACGACAGCCATGCAGCACCTGTCTCAGAGCTCCCGAAGGCACACCTGCGTCTCCGCTGGCTTCTCTGGATGTCAAGAGTAGGTAAGGTTCTTCGCGTTGCATCGAATTAAACCACATGCTCCACCGCTTGTGCGGGCCCCCGTCAATTCATTTGAGTTTTAATCTTGCGACCGTACTCCCCAGGCGGTCTACTTAACGCGTTAGCTCCGAAAGCCACGGCTCAAGGCCACAACCTCCAAGTAGACATCGTTTACGGCGTGGACTACCAGGGTATCTAATCCTGTTTGCTCCCCACGCTTTCGCATCTGAGCGTCAGTCTTTGTCCAGGGGGCCGCCTTCGCCACCGGTATTCCTTCAGATCTCTACGCATTTCACCGCTACACCTGAAATTCTACCCCCCTCTACAAGACTCTAGTTAGCCAGTTCGAAATGCTGTTCCGAGGTTGAGCCCCGGGCTTTCACATCTCGCTTAACTAACCGCCTGCATGCGCTTTACGCCCAGTAATTCCGATTAACGCTCGCACCCTCCGTATTACCGCGGCTGCTGGCACGGAGTTAGCCGGTGCTTCTTCTGTCGCTAACGTCAAGATGTACAGCTATTAACTACACACCCTTCCTCACGACTGAAAGTACTTTACAACCCGAAGGCCTTCTTCATACACGCGGCATGGCTGCATCAGGGTTTCCCCCATTGTGCAATATTCCCCACTGCTGCCTCCCGTAGGAGTCTGGACCGTGTCTCAGTTCCAGTGTGGCTGATCATCCTCTCAGACCAGCTAGGGATCGTTGCCTTGGTGAGCCTTTACCCCACCAACTAGCTAATCCCACCTGGGCTAATCTTAGCGCGAGAGGCCCGAAGGTCCCCCTCTTTGGTCCGTAGACGTTATGCGGTATTAGCTATCGTTTCCAATAGTTATCCCCCACACTAAGGCATATTCCCAGGCATTACTCACCCGTCCGCCGCTCGTCAGCAAAGAAGCAAGCTTCTTCCTGTTACCGCTCGACTTGCATGTGTTAGGCCTGCCGCCAGCGTTCAATCTGAGCCATGATCAAACTCTTCAATTAAAGTTTTGTTGTATCTTTCGATACGGCTCAATGATTTTTACTGATTTTCTGTTTCAACCGAAG
>NZ_PYMC01000040.1 GCF_003026475.1 Photobacterium lipolyticum | reverse complement strand
GGCTGGAAACGATGACTTTTTAGCAGTTAAGCATCGACCCATCACAAATAAAGCGCATGACTTCATGATAGCTAAACGTAAGAACATAAATAATTAAGCCAGAAGTTATGCTTTAGAGCCCTAACGCCAGCTATAAGGTGTGCCCCCACTGAGCCAACAAAGAACACCGAACTCCATACCAAAACCGCCGAGTGTATAGCATCACCTTGATAGCCTTGTTAGGGCTCCGGAATTACAATACATTATTCATATCAATACTATAGCCCGATGATCTTAACTCTTGCGCTAACTCATTCTTCCATGCGCCATAGCTGTCCAAACTTGTGTAAACAACACCACTAATGTCATTTGGAGTTTCAAGACTACCTTTCACAAAAGCAGAAACACGAGATCGGCTGAGTTTCCCTATTAAAAAGCCATGCTCAAATACAACATTTTGTCTTGCACGGTTCTGAAGCACTTCATCAGTTGCTTTGCCACCTTTATCACAAGGAGTGTATAGGACAACACCAAATCCAACGTTTGAGTAATATTCGATTTTCTCGATTATTGTTCGTCCAGCATTAGGTTGTTCATGCAGTATGATCGGCTCAAGTCCTAGCTGTGATATAAACCTAGCCATTTCAACCTTAGCTAATTCATCATGACCATGTACAATAAATATTTGGTTGCTATTACTTGTATGCATGTTTACAGTATTAGAAGAGTTTCGATTATGAATAGTATCTAGGCTCGCTTGTTCAACAAGATCTTGTTGAACTAATATTTCAAATAAATCCTCATCTTTAATTGCCCAATGAGTTCGATTCATTTCAAATTTATCGATATCAAGATTGAGTTTTAATCGGTTGATATCCTCACTTTCGATTGCGGGAAGAGTTGGTTCAAAAGTGAAATGAATAACTACTGAATTACTTTTTAACTTGATTCTAGTAATCCAGCCAAGTCTTGCTAATTTATGATGACATGCTTCATACGCAAACAAGCAGGGGTAACCTAAAAGCTCATTTACAACTTCTTGATTGAGCTCACTGTACCTATTTTTCAGTTCTTGAACGGTATACTGACCCACTCGACTTCGTTCTAATTCGTACACACCAGACTCCCAAGCGGTTTCGTCACCTGAGACTAAAAGATTATACATTCTATATCATCCTCAAAAGTTAGATTGTTTCTGAGCCCTAACGCCTGCAATAAGGTGCCCCGCACGGAACTAACAAAGCACACCGAACTTCATACCAAAACCGCCGAGTGTAACGGGTCACCTTGATTGCTTTGTTATGAATTTTTACGCAAATGCCATCAGCAACATGTACTGCTTGCAGCTTTATCTGCTTGCAGCTTTATCTATGTGCAAATTATCCAGCCATATCCGTAAAACTTGATCGAGTATTAGTTGCTCTCTCAGAAACTAACTTACTAATCCAGTAGTCACTGGACAAAGAACCACTCTGTACCAGCAGTTTTGAGCCAATGCACCAGAGGACCGAACAAATAGCTCTTTGAATTACAAGCAGATAGGTTTGTAAGATAAAGCTTTTTCCACTACTTCCTCTGCGCTAAGGTCTGACCAATAGATATAATCAGATATATAAGGATCTACAACCATCGACTTTACTTTGACTAAAATTTCATCTAATTCTTCTTCAGAACCAGAACAGTCCATCAACTGTTGCACTAGTTCAATCAAATACTCTTTAGTGTCAGACACTATTTACTCCAATTACTTAATTCATAACGCCTAGGATAAGGTGCGCCACGATGAACTCACCAAACCCACTAAACTCCAAACCAAAAATGCCGAGTGTAACGCGTCACCTTGATACTTTTGTTATGGCGCGCTCAAGGCATCCGATCAAT